>JAWKTT010000015.1:0-128940 GCA_041398965.1 Planctomycetaceae bacterium
AGGCTGATGCGACCTCACTGAGATCGTGAATGCTGGAACCAGTGGCCGAGGGGATCGTCAAGACGATCGGCCCTGGGGTCGGCAACAGACCGCGTTTCGGAACTTGCGACCTGCGACAACCTGTCGCGTTGAGGGGATTCTGAAGATGACCACATACTCGAAACCAAGCTGGATTGGCTGGGGCGTTATCCTGTTGCTGCTCACTTACTCTGGTAATGCGCTCGGAGCGGGCAAACGAGATGTTGGAGAAACTCCACGTGCCGCCATGACCATAGGGGCCGGACTCGAACAGGAACATCAGTGGAAAGACGCCGTCGATCACTACAAGGCGGCGACCGAGAAATGGCCGGAAGAACAAGCCCTCTCTTACGGTCTGCGGCGAACGAAGATTCAGTTCGCCATCGAACGTCGTTATACCGACGACTCTTATCGCGACGATATGCTGAGACTCTCGAAGCACGATGCGCTCGAACTCTATGACTCGATCCTGCAACGCATTCGGGCGAACTACGTCGAAGACATCAGCACAACATCGATCGTGGCTCACGGCACCGAAAGTCTCTGGCTTGCACTCTCCAACACAAAATTTGTCGACGCCAACCTCTACGGGGCGGACCCAAAGCGGATTTTGGAAGTCAAAGAGGTACTGCATAAGAACTACTGGAACAAGCCGATTCAGTACCGTGAAGGGGCAAGGCAAGTAATCACCGAAGTGTGCGATCTCTGCGAGCAGCGTCTCGGGTTGAAGCCATCGGCTGTTGTTCTTGAATACGTGTTTGGTACTGTCAACTGCCTCGACGATTACACCTCAGTGCTCACGCCCGATCGTTTTGGTGATTTGCAGAACAGCATGAAAGGGGAGTTCGTCGGCATCGGTATCGTCATGGAGGCCGAAGCGGGCAAAGGGATGCAGTTGATTAGCGTCCTTCCCGACAGTCCGGCATCGGAAGCGGGCCTGCATGGGGGCGATTCCATCGTCGCGATCGACTCGATCGACTGTCGTAACATGACGACCGACGAAGCCGCTTCGATGCTGGCTGGCGTCGCCGGGAGTGAATTGAGGTTGGAAATTCAAAGCGGTCGTACCGATGTCGTCCGTTCGGTCCGCTGTAAGCGTCGCCGGGTTGAAGTGAAAAGCGTCCCTGTCGCAAAGATCATCGACACGGAACTCGGGATCGGATACATCCAGATGACCGGCTTCCAGGAAACCACCTCGTCTGAAATGTTGATGGCTCTCCATCAACTGCAACGGCAAGGGATGAAGTCACTTATCTGGGACGTTCGGGGAAACCCGGGGGGGTTACTTGAAGAGTCGGCCCGCATCCTCGACCTGTTCATTGCCGATGGACTGCTCGTGTCGACAGCCGGTCGCGTCGATGATCAGAACAAAAAGTACACTGCGCATCCTGCTGGAACGTTTCAGGTCCCTCTGGTCCTGCTGATTGATGGTAACAGTGCCAGTGCGAGCGAAATTGTCGCCGGTGCCGTCCGAGACCATCAACGGGGAACCATTGTCGGTCGCAAGACGTATGGCAAGTGGAGCGTGCAAAGCATCTACCCGGTTCGGGGCTCGACGGGGTTGCGATTAACGACGGCTCACTTCTATTCGCCCCTTGGTCAACGTTATCCTAAGGTCGGTTTGAAGCCTGATGTGGAAGTCGAGTGGCCAGAAGATGACGACTTCCGTCGACCGTTGGGCGATGTCGACCCTGTCCGCGACCACGATGTCCGACGTGCGTTGGAAGTCTTAAAGTCGGGACGAACCTTCGTCAGTAAGTAAACGACTGCCAACAATGCCACCTTCAGACGCCTCCGATGCTGATCCATCCGCCTGGCTCAAAGCTGGACGCGGGATCACTCCGGAGGTGAACTGGCAGTTTGTGACCGAAGGGGAATTGACCGCCCTGGAACTGTGTGCCGAGACCGGCGAAGTCATCGTCGCCGACAACTCCGGCGTCCTTTGTCAGCTCGACCGCCGTGGGCAGATCGCCTCACTCACCCGGCTCAACGAACCTGTTCGCCAACTCGCCTGGAGCGCCAATGGAGAGCTGGGAAGCTGTATCTGTGGCGAACGAACGCTGCACGTCTTCGGGCGCGGATTGAAATCGCTCTGGAAACTAACACTCCCAGAGGTTGTCCTGACCGTGGCCGTGGCCCCCTACGGAACGCATCTCGTCGTGACGCTGGCGGATGGGATCAACATGATCTACGACGCCGGAAAAAACAGACTCTGCAAGTTTGAGACGGTCCGCCCGCTCTCCTTCGTGAGTTTCATGAGTGAGTCCCCTGGATTCGTCGCCGCCGCAGAACATGGCCTGCTCTGTCGACATCTCATCTCCGGCCAAAACGAGTGGCATCAAAAGCTGTGGTCGAATGTCGGACAACTCTCCATCACCGGCGATGGAGCCACAATCTACACCGCCAGCTTCGCACATGGCATTCAAGCGTTTGACCAGTCGGGGAAGAACACCGGTTCCTACATCCTGGACGGTACGGTTCATCGCGTTCATGGAACCTTCGAGCCAAACCGCATTCTGGCCGCCACAGTCGAGCAGTCGCTGTACTGGCTCGACGCCGACGGCGAACTGATGTGGGCCACGAAGACCCCCGAATCAGTCACATCCCTCCGCTGCGACCCCCTCGGCGAGTCCGCCCTTGTCGGCCTCGCCAGCGGCAGACTCCTCTCACTCACCTGGAGCGGCCGCCTCAAAGGGCCGAAGTCCAAAGCAGATGGGTAGAGCGAACAATCAAATTGCGAGTCTTTGGGCGTTCGTCGACCGGTAACGACAGAGCACATCGAGAGGTTCGCGTCGATCACCTCTGAGTTGAATGCTTGAACCCAAAGGCAATAGTCTGCGTTCGATTCACAAGGATGATAACTCGAAAGTGACACGAGAATGGAACTGTTCGATGTCAACCAGTGTAATGAAAGGTTGGATCAACCCGATCGCCGATTCCCCATCACGTCGCGGCACCGCATATCGTGTTGATGGCACAGTTTGCGATGGCGAGATGCTCATCCTGCGATGCTGTCAGATAGCGACAGTCTGACAAGGCCAATGAGCAGAAGTGTCCAAGACTTGCAACAATAAAAAGACATCCTGCCACCACTCTTGGGGAGGCAGGATGTCGGCGTTAGAGGGATGCCGGAAAGGCGTTCAAACTCCGGACGAACTCAGTCTGTTACACTACCAAGAGTCGGTGCGGAAGGGGGATGCGGGGAAGCCGGCTTTGTTGTAGAGATTGGCTCCCAGCGGGTTCATTGAGTAGGCGTAGCGGACGGCGACAGGGGCCGCGACTTCGTTGGATGAGACGACGACGGTGTCGCCCACGATGACCGCATCGGCCCATTTCCACTGTTTGTCTTCACCAGCAATTGCAAAGCGGGCGAGCTTGCCCTCTTTGTCTTCAACAGTGGGTGACAGCCCTTCTTTCTTGCCGACCATCAGACCGCCGCCGACATGATCAAAGGAGATTGCGATCTTGTTCCCTTCAATTTTCATCGACTTGTATAGCGGGCCGCTGACGACAACGTCCTTCATTTCGTGAACGTCGCGAAGTGCCCAGGCGGCCAGTCGAGTCCCGACGTCTTGCTTGTTGCGGGGGTGAATGTCTCCTGCTTCGCCTATGTCAGTGATAACCGCCATGCCGGTGTGCGGGATCGTGAGCGACTGCCTCTGGGCTTCGCGGATTCTTGCCCAACCATCGCCACCTTCGGGGTTGTCGGTCGGCTTCTGGAAGTTGGCAAGTTGCACGAAGTAGAAGTTGATGGGCAAGTCCGTCTGATTCCAGACACTCCGCCAGCCTTCAATGAGCGCGGTCATCTTATGGAAATACTCGACCCCTTCACCCCCGTTCGATTCTCCCTGATACCAGATCGCCCCGCGAATGGCATAGGGGGCAAGCGGGCTGATCATCGCGTTGTAGATCGCGGTCGGCTGTCCACCTTGGTTAAACCCTGGAGTCTTGGGGGCTTCGGGGACCGGGGTCCCGGCAGCTTCGGCAGCCTTCTTTGCAGCTTCCCACTTAGCGACCGCGTCGGCATGCTTGGCCCATGTCTCCTTGCCGGCGGGCTGTGTCGGGTCGAACTGATCGACTTGTTTGCTGATGCTCGCGAGTTCAGGGACATTTCGGAATCCAACCGGAGGAGTCCACGGTTCGATACGAGTGCCACCCCAGTTGCTGCCGATCAACCCGATGGGAACGCCGGTCTCTTGATTCAAACGACGTCCGAAGAAGTAACCGACTGCCGAGAAGCCCCCGGCACTCCCCGGAGAACAGACCTGCCACGCGGCCTGACCGGTGATGCGAGTGTTCGGGAGCGGCGACGTCGGATGGCCGGGAACATTGAAGAGTCGAATCGTTGGATGATCCGCGGCGGCCACTTCGTCCTTGCCGTTGAGGGAACTATTCAAGCCCCATTCCATGTTCGACTGACCGGAGCAAATCCAGACGTCTCCCACGAGGACGTCCTCAAAAGTGACGACCTTATCGCCCGACTTAACCGTCATGGTCGTCGGTTCTTTGGAAGCCTTGAGCTTACCCAAAGCGACCTGCCAGCGGCCGGAGTCGTCCGCTTTCGCAGTCTGTGTTTGTTCGCCCAGAGTCACAGTGACTGCTGATCCAGCGGCACTCCAACCCCAGACAGGAACCGCCACGTCTCGCTGCAACACCATGTGCGATGTAAAAATGTCGGCCACGAGCGGAGCATCTTGCCCCTGAGCTGGCACTTGCGATGTGGCGACGGCCACGGCGCAAAGCAGCATCCCGAGGAACCGCCTCTTCAGTTGTCGAATCATGTCTCTCTCCTTGGTGAGTCGTCTATTGGAAGAACACCGATCATTCTTCGTCGATGGGAGATTCTGCCGTAAAGAGGGTTAGAAATCGAGCGAGTGCTGAAAAGGACTCGCGATGGATTGTCCGGAGTATCGCCGGAGGAATGTTTCGCGATAGACTCGGGGCCGGTTCCCATCGAGCAGTTGCTGCAAACGTTTCACCCTTATGAGAGTTATGGTCATGACGGAGATCGCGAGGTTCCAGGGTGTGATTGGCGTACTCGTGCTGATCGGTCTGGCGGTGTTGCTTTCGAATAATCGTCGCAAGATCGACTGGAAACTCGTCAGCTGGGGGCTGGGGATTCAGTTGCTATTGGCACTTGCCATCCTGCGCACGTCGGCAGGACACCGTTCGTTTGACTGGGCGAACGATGTCGTGCAACAGTTGCTGGGATTCTCGAAGAAAGGGGCCGATTTTCTCTTTGCAACGTTTGGAGCCTCAAGCCTCAGCGAAACGCCGCTGAACAACTTTGCCTTCGGCGTGTTGCCGACGGTCATCTTTTTCTCGGCTCTGCTTTCGGTGCTCTACCACTTAGGGGTCATGCAATTCGTGGTGAAGATCATTGCATGGACGATGCAGAAGACGATGGGGACGAGCGGTGCCGAGACGCTGAGCGTGGCGGGTAATATCTTCGTCGGACAGACCGAAGCCCCGCTGCTTGTAAGGCCGTTCCTCAACAAGATGACCCGCTCAGAACTGATGACCGTCATGGTCGGAGGGTTTGCGACGATTGCCGGGGGAGTTTTGGCGATTTACGTGGGCTATCTGCGCGAGGTCCCGGGAATTGCGGGTCATCTCATCGCAGCTTCTCTCATGAGTGCCCCCGCCGGACTTCTGATGTCGAAGATTCTGTATCCTGAGACCGAGGTCTCAGCGACGGCAGGGTCACTGCATCTTCATACCGATCAGCGCGCCTCGAATCTCCTGGAGGCGTTTGGTGACGGAGCCATTGATGGACTGAAACTGGCCCTCAACATCGCAGCCATGCTTATCGCCTTCATCGCGGCAACGGCGATGCTCAATCATCTTTTGGGCCTCTTTCCGTCAGTCTCCGGAGAACCTCTCTCGCTGCAACGTCTGCTCGGTTGGGTGTTTCGACCTCTCGCATGGACTTTGGGAGCAAGCTGGGATGAGTCTGCAACACTGGGATCGCTCCTGGGGCAGAAGATCGTGCTGACTGAGTTGATCGCGTATCAGGAACTCGGCCGGCTCATCCCTCAACAAACGCTATCTCCGCGAACGACGATCATTGCGAGTTACGCTCTGTGTGGTTTCGCAAACTTTGCATCGATCGGCATTCAACTCGGTGGCATTGGTGCTGTTGCCCCTGATCGAAAGCGTGACCTTGCTTCGATCGCCCTCAAGGCGATGATCGGCGGTGCCCTCGCCTCCTGGATGACCGCTTCAATCGCCGGAATACTCATCGACGACCTTCCCATCCCCACGAATCCAGTCCCGACCACCATCGACACTCCGGCCGACAATTCCTGAAGGTCTTGGCGAGGTCATTCATGAAACTGCACTGCGAAGAAACACGACGCCGATCGACGTCAAACCGAGTTGGGCGGAGCATCGCAATCCCCATGGCAGTTGTTTTGACTTTGCCGGAGGGCATTAAGCGAATCACGTCCTGCCAAAGGGATGTTGACGCGGCTCGGTCCTGACGGCCGCCTGAGGCGTCGGTTCACAAACCATTTGAGTCAGAAATGTTTGTCGCTTGATAATGCAGGTTGAGCGAATGCCGTGTTGATGTGAATGTTTCTCACTGACCGATTCTCACGCTCCAAAGGTGTGACCCGTGGGCCGATTTACGATAGAATGACGCCGAGATTCAGTCGCCCGTTTGCCCCCTCGAGTAGGAGTTCAACATGTCTTCTCAAGTCTTGACAGCAGCCCGGCCCAAAGTGCGCTGCACGCAACTCTTCATTGATGGCGAGTGGTGCGATGCGGTGTCCGGCCAGACATTCGGCACCTTTCATCCGGCCACCGAAGAGAAGATTGCCGATGTTGCGCTCGCCGGGGTCGAAGACGTTGACCGGGCGGTCGCGGCGGCTCGTCGAGCGTTTGAGACGGGGCCATGGCGGACGATGGATGCCCGGGACCGGGGACAATTGCTCGGTCGATTGGCGGACCTCATCGAAGAGCATCAGGAAGAGTTGGCCGCCCTCGAAACACTCGACAACGGCAAACCGATTCGGGACTCCCGAGCCGCCGACATTCCTCTCGTCATCGATTGCCTTCGTTACTACGCCGGTTGGGCGGACAAACTCACCGGCGAGACGGTGCCGATTCGGGGGAACTATTTCTGTTACACCCGTCGCGAACCGGTCGGAGTCTGCGGACAGATCATTCCCTGGAATTTTCCCGCGTTGATGGTTGCCTGGAAGTGGGCTCCCGCTTTGGCGTGTGGGAACACCATCGTGATGAAGCCTGCGGAACAGACGCCACTCTCATGTTTACGCATGGTCGAACTCGCCCACGAGGCTGGTTTTCCGCCCGGGGTAATTAACGTTGTCACCGGATTTGGTGAGACGGGGGCTGCCATCGTCAAACATCCGGGGGTCGACAAAATCGCGTTCACCGGCTCGACTGAAACGGCTCAGTTCATTATGGCCGATGCGGCGAAAACGCTCAAACGGCTCACGTTTGAACTCGGCGGCAAGAGTCCGAACGTCATCTTCGCCGATTGCGACCTCGACGCCGCAGTCGAGGGGGCTGAGTTTGGCCTCTTCTTCAATCAGGGACAATGTTGCTGTGCCGGGAGTCGGGTGTTCGTCGAGAAATCGATCCACGAAGAGTTCGTCGCCCGGTTGGTCGAGCGAGCCAGTTCCCGTCAACTTGGCGATCCCTTCGACCCCGCGACCACTCAGGGCCCGCAAGTCGACGCCGACCAGTTTCATAAGATTCTGGACTATATCAACCGGGGGAAACAGGCCGGTGCGAAGTGCGTCACTGGCGGCAATCGTCACGGCGACAAAGGCTTCTACATCGAACCGACTGTGTTCGATCATGTCACCGACGATATGGATATTGCGAAGTACGAAATCTTCGGCCCCGTGCTAAGTGTGTTGCCGTTTAGCGATGTGGATGAAGTGATTGCTCGTGCGAATGACACCTTCTATGGCCTCGCTGCCGCCGTCTGGACTCGAGATGTCGGCAAAGCCCACCACATCGCCAACTCGGTCCGTGCAGGGACGGTCTGGATCAACTGCTACGACGTCTTCGACGCCGCCGCCCCCTTTGGAGGGTTCAAACAATCCGGCCTCGGGCGAGAACTGGGTTCTGCCGGCCTCCAAGCCTACACCGAGCTAAAGACCGTGACGATGAATCTCAGCTAACAATCGCCGAGAGTAATCGCAGGAAGGTCTATTTCGCTCTTTCATTTGGGGCATGTTGGAAACTGACCCCATAATAGCGGCGCCCCGATGGGCTGTTCGTGCGGCGGGATATTCTTCAGCGAAGGTTGATCGATTCCAAGGCCAGAGACCTGCGGCTACTGTTTGTCATCGTCACTGTTTAAGTTCACCTCGACAATCACTCCCCGACTATCGTCAGGGCGTGATGTAGTGTGCGTTCAATCAACGGCACCGCCGAGCGTAGTTCCCTTATAAAAATGGCATCCGACGGACATCTTGCTCCAACGCCACCTGGCATTTTCGGCGAAGGAGGATGTCCATTGTACGGGAGGGGTTAGGGTACGTTGTTCGAGTGCCGATTGAGTCATGTATTGAAATGACAATGCCGACCGTCGCGGTGGGGACGCGAAGGACGGCATCGATCACGGAGATGACTTGTTGCCTCAAAACGGCAGCCAAACGAGTTGCCGCGTTTGAAGACGTGTCACATGAAGAGGTTACTCACGCGTCGTCAACAGACTGTTAAGCAACCCGTTCGTGTGAGGGCTGTGTGGAAGTCTGGAAGCGGTCGCAGTAGCCGTTCTGACGTTGCTCTTTGAGTCGCGTCAGGCTCTCGGAAAGCATGGGCATGGCGATGCAGACGGCCTTTCGCAGCTTCTTGGTCTGCAAAGAACACTCACCAGCTGCGAACTCGGCGACCGGCGCAACGAGCGGCTCTTCACGACGAAGAGACAACCAGGGGAGGGCGAAGTGATCGGCGAGTCGCTGGGCGAACTTCATCGGGTTCACACGTTCGGCCCCGGCGATGTGGTAGATGCCTTGCAGTTGTTCCTGCCAGCAACGCCAAAGGATTTCGGCGAGATCACTAGCGAGGATCGGAGTGGCGTGTCGGATACAATCGAGGTCGACGATTCGCTTGGCTTCGATCTCGGCAAGCAGAGCTTCGATTTCCCCACCTTGCGACCCGAAAGGAGACCAGCCGAAGACATTGGTACGAACGACGAGGGCCGTTTCGTTTGCGGCGAGAACTTCCTGCTCGGCCTGTCGAATCCATTGAGCCTGCGGCGACTTGCACTCTCCAGGCCCCCGTTCTTCATGGAACATCCAGGGTCCAGTGAAGAGGGCATCCGACGAGAGATACGTGAGCGAGACCTGGGCCTCGTTCGCCGCTGCGGCCCATTGACTGGCGACTTTAGGGGTCGAGGCATCAAACAGAGATTCGAAGTCGGCTTCCCAACTAGATCGGGCTGCGGCTCCGCAATAGACGATATGACGCGGCGCATGCTCTGCGATGATGTCGGCCGGGCTGTCTGCCAGCGTCGCGAGATGAATGTCACACCCTTGTATGTCGAGGGGGGTCTCGAAGGCGATCCCCACGACCGAACCGTACTCGGCCAAGGTGGCCGCAATGTTCGCACCTGCAACTGTCTCGACACCGACCACTAGAATCTTATCCACGCTGTGCCTCCCTGCGCTGGCGTGCCAATGGGACGAATTCGACCTGAAAACGTCCCGAAAACGTGCGTTTCGCTACGACTGCTGATCCGTCGCCCGCCTGAGGTAGACATGGTTTCCGAACATCACAAACCGTCGCGTCGCCTCCGACTCAGTCGGAGAGGAGGGAGTATATGCGGACCCATTTCATCACGCCAAGACCAATTCGGCAGGATTTGCCGAGTGGAGGCTTCGGACGAAGTCGAAGCCATATTCAAGGAGTGCGAGATTCCATGAATTGACACCCGCCGATTCTCTGGGGCCTGCGTGGGCGCCGCGATCGATGTCGTATTGTTGTCGGGAATCGCTTAATCTCTCCGCTATTGAAAGTCAGACGCAGGAGAGTTGTTCAAGGCGACTCATTCGTCATCGATTCTTTTCGAAAGGGATGTTCATCATGAGTTCCAACGAGTCGGCTCGGTGGTATTTTGATCAGGCGGCGGAGGTGATGGGGCTGTCGAGCAACATGCGGACTTTGCTTTGCACACCTTTGCGAGAAGTGAAGGTGCAAGTCGCAATCGAGATGGATGATGGTCAAGTTCGCACTCTGATCGGCTACCGTATTCAGCACGATAAGGCGCGCGGACCAATGAAGGGGGGACTGAGGTATCACCCCGAAGTTGATGCCGACGAAGTCTTGGCTCTCGCATCGCTGATGACCTGGAAAACTGCGGTCGTCAACATTCCCTATGGGGGAGCGAAAGGGGGGATTTCCGTCTCGCCCAAGGAGTTGAGTCCGGCGGAGTTGGAACGGATCACGCGTAAGTTTGTCGACGAGATTCACGACGTCATCGGTCCAGACAAAGACATCCCCGCACCTGACATGGGGACGAATGCGCAGGTGATGGCGTGGATCATGAATCAGTATGAGAAGTATCATGGTTTCAACCCGGCGTGTGTGACGGGGAAACCTGTCGAACTGCATGGGGCCGATGGTCGTGAAGAGGCAACGGGACGCGGTGTCGCCACGATTACGGCAGTAACGCTCGCCCGCAGAAAGGTCTCCGTCAAGGGAGCGACTGTCGCGGTGCAGGGGTTCGGAAACGTCGGCAGTTATGCCTGCCAGTTTCTGGCCGAAGCGGGAGCGAAGATTGTTTCGATTTCCGATCAATACGGCGGCATCCACAACCCGGAGGGACTCGACATTACTGCCGTGAGCAAGCACGTCGCCGAAAAAGGACGTCTCGATGGATTTGTCGGGGCAGATTCGATCACCAACGTCGAACTGCTTGCGTCGAAGGTTGACGTGCTAATCCCGGCAGCATTGGGGGGGGTGATTCATGAACAGAACGCCCCGGATGTCCGCGCGAGTTACGTCATCGAAGCCGCCAATGGTCCAACAACTCCTGAAGGAGATCGCCTGCTTCATGAGCGGGGAATCCTCGTTGTTCCTGACATTCTGGCCAACGCCGGTGGAGTAACGGTGAGTTACTTCGAGTGGGTCCAGAACCGACAACATTTCAAGTGGGAGATTGAAAGAGTCCGGACAGAACTCGACAAGATCATGCAAAGTTCTCTGGACCGAGTCTGGGAACTAGCAGAGCAAAAGAAGGTGTCGTTACGAACTGCGGCCTATATTCTGGGAATCGGGCGTGTGGGCCGTGCCCATGTGCTTGGCGGTATCTGATGTGACGAAATCTGATGTGACGAAATGAAGATCGTTCGCCCCCTACGTCGGACAGGGCCGTTTGTCGAAGGGGGCTGATCGCTACTTCTTGGTCTTCGTCTTCTTCATCAAGCCGCGTAGGGTGCGGAGGTTGACGGCATCCATCTCTTCGCCATCACGTTTTTCCTTTTTAGTTTCGAGGTACATCGGCAGACTCGCGAAACGGGGGTCGTTGACGACATGTTCGAACGGCCTCAAGCCGAGGCAGCCTTCGCCAATGTGTTCATGGCGATCGACTCGACTCCCCAGTCCCTTCTTGCTGTCATTCAGGTGGAACGCCCGGATGCGATCGATCCCGATCTGCTTGTCGAACTCGTCGAATGTCTGCTGGTATTCCTCTGGCGTTCCGATGGGATAACCAGCGGCGAAGATGTGACAAGTGTCGACACAGACGCCGCAGCGATCAGGGTGTTCCGTCTGTTTGAGGATTTGTCCGATGTGTTCAAAGCGATGTCCGAGATTCGTCCCTTGACCTGCCGTCGTTTCGAGCCATGTTTCCACCTTGAATCCTGACGTGCGACGATGAATCTCGTTGAGCGCGACAATGATTCGTTCGAGACCGTCTGCTTCGGTGCTGTCGACAAAACTCCCTGGATGCATCACCACGCCCGATAGCCCGAGTGCTTCTGCCCGTTCGAGTTCGATCACGAAAGCGTCGATCGATTTACGCCAGAGTTCGTCCTGGGGACTGGCTAGGTTAATGAGGTAGCTGTCGTGCGAGCAGGGGATCTTCAACCCACCCTCTTTCACCGCGTTCTGAAACATCCGTATGTCGTCGTCAAGCAACGGCTTCCCTTGCCACTGATTATTGTTCTTGGTGAAGATTTGTACGGTCTCCATTCCGAACGAGGCGGCAGCTTCGGCTGCTTTGTGGTAACCACCAGCGATGGAGAGATGAGAGCCGAACAGAGGCATTGCTTGCTCACTTGAACTGTAGGATGAAATGTAATCGTCAATGAATTTCAGAGTCGGTTCGAGGTGATGGTTGATTTGAACCAACGACTCGACATTGGGGAAATGGAGTGACTCGACATTGGTGTGATGGAGTGTCGCGGAACGGGGGACACCGTGTGCTCTCGCTTATGCTCGTTTGGGGAGATTGTGTGCAGACTCCGGTGCAGTGTGGCGGCCTCGGCGACGGTCGGCAACCCAGCGGAGAATCCACGAAGGAAGTCTTCAGTCGCGAATTGACAGTCGAATCGGCCCGGCCTACACTCGGCCAAGTCATAAATGCTGGCGACCCATTGCGGAGAAATGTCTCGCGGGAAATAGGTCATGGCAGTCGAGACGTTTGAAGCAAGTGTGAGGGAGGGACTCTCCACACTTTCCGGGATGCGGTCGCGGCCCCCCTCACGCTCGGAGACGTTCGCTAGGATGACAACCTCACATGGTGCCCTGCTTCGTTCGCCTGTTTGGCGAGTTCTATTGGCCTCGTTCTTTCTACTGCTCCTCGGTGGTCCATTGTGGGCAGACGAAGTCGGCTCCACGGCGGACAACGCCAGTATCGACTCGGCGGTCTGTCTCGGCATTAGCGTCGCGGTCGGTTGTTCAATCCTAGCACTCGGATGGGCTTACTATTTCTTCTGCTGGATGAAGAAGCAAGACCCGGGCGACGAACAAATGGTGAAGATTGCGGGGTATGTCACCGAAGGTGCGAATGCCTATCTCATGCGTCAGTATAAAGTGGTCGGCATCTTCTTTCTGGTAACGATGGCTTTGCTGATGGTGGTCTCGTTCGGACTGCATGCCCAGTCCCCATGGGTGCCGTTTGCGTTTGTGTCGGGGGGCTTCTTCTCAGCACTGGCGGGTTGGTTCGGAATGAAGACGGCGACGGCAGCCAGTTCGCGGACGGCTCAAGCGTGCAAGGGGTCGTTGAACGGTGGCTTGCAAGTGGCGTTTCGCAGTGGAGCCGTCATGGGGTTGACCGTGGTCGGACTCGGGTTGTTCGACATCTGCCTCTGGTTTGGGGTGCTGTATTGGGGGTTTCACCTTCCCTTGGAAGAGATCACCGTGACGATGCTGTGCTTTGGAATGGGGGCAAGTAGTCAGGCACTGTTTGCTCGCGTGGGTGGGGGCATCTTTACGAAGGCGGCTGACGTCGGGGCTGACTTGGTCGGCAAGGTCGAGGCCGGAATTCCTGAAGACGACCCGCGAAATCCAGCGACCATTGCTGACAACGTCGGCGACAACGTGGGAGACGTCGCCGGGATGGGGGCCGACTTGTATGAGTCTTACTGCGGGTCGATTCTCGCCAGTGCCGCTCTCGGCGTCGCGGCGTACTCGGGATTCCCTCGGATGCAGTTCATGATGCTCTTGTTGCCGATCGTGTTGGCCGGGCTCGGGATCGTGATGTCAATTGTCGGGATGTATCTCGTTCGTACGAAAGAAGGGGCAACTCAAGAGAACCTGCTGAAGGCATTAGGGAACGGCGTCAACGGCAGCAGCATCGGCATCGCGGCCGTGGCGGCGGCGCTCGTGTGGGTCATCTTGGTAAAACCATCGGCTTACCTCGCAGGCATCGAAGGGGCCGAGGGCTTGCGTCAGGGGACGCAGTTGTTCGGTGTGTTTGCGGCAGTCGTCATCGGATTGGTGTCAGGGGTGCTCATTGGTTGGTGGACCGAATACAGCACGAGTGACGTCTATGCTCCAACTCAACGGATTGCCCAGCAAGCCGAAACTGGTCCGGCCACCGTCATCATTGCAGGGATTGCCGAAGGTTTTTACAGCGTGTGGGTCCCGATCGTCGTGATCGGCGCGGCGATTATTCTGGCGTTTGGATCATGTACCGGATTTGCCTTCTCGGACACGAGTCTCTTTGCGATGGGGCTCTACGGGGTCGGGATTGCGGCCGTCGGAATGCTCAGCACGCTCGGCATCACGCTGGCGACTGACGCCTATGGACCGATTGCCGACAATGCCGGCGGCAACGCCGAAATGACGCATCAAGACCCCGAGGTTCGCAAGCGGACCGATGCCCTCGACAGCTTGGGGAATACGACAGCCGCCACAGGGAAAGGATTCGCGATTGGATCGGCCGCACTCACCGCTTTGGCATTGCTTGCGGCGTATGTGGAAGAGGTTCGCGTCGGCTTTGATCGCTGGGCCGTCACAACAGCGAACGTCGCGGTAACAGAAGATGCCACTGACGCCAAAGCGACGATCATTCGTCCTGGTGTTGCTGCGGTTCAACTCTCTGATGCCGCGTTTTCCCAGATGTATCCACTCGAAAAGGTACGCCCGCATGGGGGGCAAAAGAACGAAGCGATCTTGATCTTCTCACCAACGACCGACTCTCAAAGAGGTCGGCTCACGGGGGTTGTCGGAAAGGATGCGAAGATTGGGACACAAGCGTCGCTCAACTTGTTGTCACTTCGCGATGATGGCTTGGCGATCTCTGTCCGTAAGGCGACTTTGCCCGATTTCGTTCGGTACTACGACGTCTCGGTCATGAATCCGAAGGTGTTGGTCGGAATGTTTCTCGGGGTGATGCTCGCCTTCGTCTTTTGTGCAATGACGATGAAGGCGGTCGGTCGAGCAGCCGGGGCAATGGTGGAAGAAGTCCGCCGTCAGTTCCGCGATATCACTGGCATTATGGCAGGAACGGCCGAGCCGGAGTATGCGAAGTGCGTTGACATCAGCACGACGGCTGCACAGAGGGAAATGGTCGTCCCGGCCTGTCTTGGACTCATCGTCCCGGTTGTTGTCGGTTTGGTACTCGGGGTCGGCGGGGTGATGGGGATGCTTGCCGGCGGACTGACGGCGGGCTTCGCCGTCGCGATCATGATGGCGAACGCGGGGGGGGCCTGGGACAACGCCAAGAAGTACATCGAAGCGGGAGCCCACGGCGGTAAAGGGACGACGGCTCACAAAGCGGCCGTCGTCGGCGATACTGTCGGCGACCCCTTTAAGGACACGTCGGGCCCCAGCCTGAACATTCTCATCAAACTCATGAGTATGGTCTCTGTCGTCTTCGCCGGCCTCATCGTCAAGTACGCGCTCAACTTCTAAAGCCGAGTCATTCAGATCATCTTTCTTTAGCTGCACGATCCCGGTTTCGCCCCACACTTCCCTGTGTGGGGCTACTTCGGGGATGTTGTCGGCATGCCATCGGTGGTATCATCTTCATGGGCGATGTCATCGTGGCGCGAGGGATGTGATGGTCGAGATCAAATATCAGGGCGACGTCCTCTGGCAAAGAATCGAGTCTGCCGTGGAGATCGTGAAGGATCGACTGCGTCGAGTCACGCAAGCCTTGAACAGTGCGGAGATTCCCTACGCCGTCATCGGCGGGAATGCGGTGCAGCATTGGGTGGCGCAGGTGGATGAGTCGGTTGTCAGGAACACTCGCGACGTCGACATCATTCTGCGAAAGGCCGATCTTGAGGCAGCCATCGTGGCGTTGGAAAAGGTCGGCTTTCGGTATCGTCACGCGGCAGGCATCTCGATGTTTCTCGATGGCCCAGACGCCAAAGCCCGAGACGCTGTGCATGTGTTGTTTGCCGGAACCAAGGTCCGCGAAGACTACCCCGAAGCGGTCCCTGATGTCGAAGAGTACGTCCTCATCCACGATGCCCGCACCCTCCCACTGGAGGACCTCGTGAAGATGAAGCTCACGTCGTATCGTGACAAGGACAAGGTCCATGTACGCGACATGCTCTCGATCGGTCTCATCGATGAAACTTGGCTCCCCCGCTATTCCCCCATCCTCCAACAGCGTCTGCAAGACCTCATCGACGACCCCGACGGCTGAGCCAGGCGGCTTCGCCCTAGCATCGCCGTTTCGCCCCACACCGTCATGTGTGGGGCGACTTCGGGGCGATTTCGACACCGATTAGCAGAAACCGAAAGTGGGGCCTCAGTCGAGGCTCCAACCTTCGCGGGGAGTGCGGCGGAGGAACTGTTCGGCAGCGGGACAGTTGGGGGATGTCAGGGTCGTGGTGTCCCATTCGATTTTCTGACCGCATCGATGAGCAACGTTTCCGAGATGATTGGCCTCCGTCAGCAGTCCGGCATATGTCGAGAACGGGCTGCCCGTGGGCGTCCCATTGACGCACGCCAGGAGCCACTCTTCGTGCTGACCGGGTGACACTGGAAGAAACGGCTCTGGACCTTTGAACTCTGTAAACTTCGACTCGGGCAAGAGCACATGTTTGCCATAGTCTGAGAGTAACATGCCATCGTCACCGATGAAGAGGACACCGTTGCCCCATTGAGGAATTCCCTTTTCTTTCCAGATTGTCGGCTTGTGGGTCCCCTGATGCCATGTCAACTTGCAGGGGGGAAGGTCGCCCCGCTGACCATATTCGTAAACGGCGGTCAGCGACGCAGGTGCCAACTCGGGATGAGCGGGAGCGTCGCTGAAGGATTCGACGGTCTTCGGGGCGTCGAGCTTCAACGCCCAGAAGGGGAGATCGTTCCAATGGCTTCCAAGGTCTGACATCGTCCCGTTCCCAAAGTCCCACCATCGATACCACTTCGGACCCGGGAAGTAGACCGGATGAAATGGTCGCATGGGGGCCGGTCCAATCCAGAGGTTCCAGTCGAGATGAGCCGGTGGTTCGACCGCTTCTTTCGGACGTTCGGTGACAAACACGATGTCGCGATGCGTCTTCGCTTCTTCTTCGGTTTGCAGCCCCCACGACCGAGAGACCCAGACGTGGCACTCGCGAACCGGGCCGATGGCTCCCGATTGAATCAGTTCGACCACGCGGCGATAGTTCGGCATCCCATGAATCTGGGTTCCCATCTGTGTGGCGACCTTCGCTTCGCCGGCGACCGTCATGATGCGACGGGATTCTTCGACGTTCAAAGTCAGCGGCTTTTCGCAATAAACGTGCTTTCCCTGTTTGAGGGCCGGCATTGTTGCATAAGCGTGAATGTGTTCCGGGGCACTGACGACCACGCCGTCAATATCGTCGGTCTGCTTGTAAAGTTCACGAAAATCGGTGTAGGTGCGAGCATCGTGAAATCGCTTTGACGCACCTTCCAACACCTGTCGATTGACGTCGCACAGGGCCACAACCTCCACCTTCACCAGCGACTGCTCGGTCATTGACTTCAGGTTGGCTCCGCCGCGACCTCCGGTGCCGATGAAGGCAAGTCGTAACGGCGAATTGGACTTCTTCGGCTGAGCGAAAGCCGGGGCCGACGGAGCGGTCCCCAGAGCGATTCCCGCTCCTGCGGCGGACGATGCCATAAGAAAGTCGCGTCGCGAGACAGTGTTGTGGGTCATCTGTTGCTCCCGAATGGATTTGAGTAACGTGCCTGGTCGAACAGCCGTTTGAAAAAGGACGTCAGTAATCATCCGAGTTTCGCTCGTCGACTACTGGCTGAACCTGACCAGTAGAGTACATAAACGTCACATCAAACACGACTGATTGACGACTGGATGGAATAACCACCGATTGGAGAGGCGGTCTCCGTGAATCGGGTGATCCAGAAGGGGGCCAGTTCTGATTAACGGATTCGCCGCGGAGAGCGGTGATGGCGAGGACACCAGTTTCGCTGGAGTACATCCTGGGGCCGGTGTCATTGTTAGCCCACTTGGGGGCCTTTAGCGCGTAGGCCGATTAGTCGCATGACTATCGACTCTATCATCCCTCTGACGATCCGCCGTCTGCGAGCCTGCAGAGCATTGAAGGTGTGAGTTGTTTGGAGCAATGAGTCTTGATGTGGCGATGGGTGTTGATATTGCGAAGCCGTGGCGGCGGGGTTCGGATGTCTTGGGGCCGTTTTCATCAAGACTTTGGCCGTCACGACAATCCGATCCGCAAACCGCTAAGGCATCTATCCTGACTACATCCCTGCCTCGTCCTTGGGAACGGAAACCGACGCCCCCGAAATGTCCTAACTCGCCCCCCATCTTCAATGCCCTGCGTGTGCTGAACCCAGCGCGTGGTCTTGGAGTGTGAAATGAGGGTCCGTTGATTAGTAGCCGTAGTGGCTGTAATGCGGGCCAACATGGTAATGGGAGTGAGCGGGGATTACGTCGTAGTGATTGCCATGAGGGACCACTTGTGTGGGGTAGTAGTCGTAGTGGCCGGTGTTGTAGGTGGGGTACTGGATCGACGAAGTGCGATAGTAGCTGTTGTAGTTACTGACGCCGTAGATCGGTTGACCGCTGCGGTAACCAGTGTATCCCGAGTAGCTTCTGACCGGGGTGCTGTAATAGCTCTGATGACCGCCGACATGACTGTAGCCACCATGTCCGTGTCCGTAGTGTCCTCCCCGATAGTTATTGCCATAGTATCCGTTCCCCCCTCGGCCGAAGGTGATTTGCACCCCGCCAGCTTGGGCATCGGAAGTGGCGATCAGGCAGAGTACGGCGGACGTTGCGATTATGGACTTGAACATGGCAGTCTCCAAGTAAGATGGTGATCGATCGGCTGTACCACGCAGCCGGCATCGTGCACGAGTCAGTTGAGCAGAAACGGTGCCAATCGGCAGAATCTGCTGATTCGGATCATAGTCCCAGGAATTCGTGGCGTCTACGCCCTTCCCCTTGCGTCTGACACTGACATCACTGTGGGGAATTGTGTCGTCACTTTGGAGACATTTTCGCCGATCACTCACTGGACGTCGAAACAGTCAGAACCGTCAACAACGGCCGATCGAGAATGACCCCAAGTGAACGAGGTGGCTCCTCCCAAACGGAGGGGAGAGCGGGATTGCGTTTGACCTTTGCCTGTGGCGGGCATAACGTCTATTCGAGGCTCACATCTTCATGGGAGGCACATGATGAACGAATTCAACAAATTGCCGATGCTGGCTGTGCGGAACGTTGTGTTCTTTCCGTTCACTCTGGCTCCGTTACTGGTCGGACGGATCGCCTCGGTGGCAGCAGCTGAAGCCTCGCTCAAGCGGGAAGACAAGTTGATCGTCATCTTCTCCCAAAAGGACCCAGCGGCAGAGAACCCGACCGCGGACGATGTCGAGTTGTTCGGGACGAAGGCGGTCATCAAGCGGGCGGTGCGGGGGGACGATGGTCTTCAGCTGATCGTACAAGGGCTGGAACGAGTCGAGCGTGTCGGGGTCGAACAGACCGAACCGTACGTTAAGCTCTCCGTCAAGTCGGCTGTCGTCCCTGCTGAAACTGGCACCGAGGTCGAGGCATTGCAAAGGGCTGTCCTCGCCCAAGCGAAGCGGATTCAAGAACTCGCTCAGGCGACGGTGGGGATTGATTTTGACGAGGTTGTGGAACAACTGGACAGCCCGATGCAGTTGGTCTACCTCATCGCATCTTTCGCCGGACTCAGTCCTGATCAAGCTCAGGAACTCCTTGTGGCGGGAACACATTTAGAATCGTTAAAGTTGCTGCATGGGTTCCTTGAGCATGAGCTTGAAGTGCTCGAGCTGCAAACGAAGATTGCAACAGCGGCCAAGAGTGAAATGACCCGTGAACAGCGGGAATACCTGTTGCGTCAGCAGATGCGAGTGATTCAGGAAGAGTTGGGTCAGGGGGATGGGGAGTCGGCCGAGGTTGATGAACTGCGGACTCGGTTTGAAGAGTCGAACTTGCCGGACGAGGTGCATCGTGAGGCTCAGCGACTGTTGAACCGACTTGAGGCATTGTCACCGTCCGCCCCCGACTTCCAGGTCGCACGCACACATCTCGAACTTGTGCTCGAACTCCCCTGGAACAAGCTCTCGGTCGATGCACTCGACCTGGCACACGCGAGAAAAATACTCGACGAGGATCACTTCGGCTTAGAGGAGATTAAGGACCGCATTCTCGAACATCTGGCGGTGATGAAACTCAACCCACAGGCACATGCTCCGATCCTGTGCTTCGTCGGCCCACCCGGCGTCGGGAAGACCTCATTAGGGAAGTCAATTGCGAGGTCGCTGGGCCGTCAGTTCGAGCGGCTGAGTCTCGGCGGAATGAGTGATGAAGCGGAACTCCGTGGTCATCGACGTACCTACATTGGTGCGATGCCTGGTCGCATCATTCAGGCAGTGCGACGTGCGGAGGTACGGAATCCCGTTGTCATGCTCGACGAGATTGACAAACTGGGCCAAAGCTACAAGGGGGACCCGGCCGCGGCGTTGCTCGAGATTCTCGACCCGGCCCAGAACGACACCTTCCGGGACAACTATCTGGATTTACCGTTCGATCTGTCGCGAGTTTTCTTTATCGTCACCGCGAACACTCTCGATACGATCCCTCGACCGCTGCTCGATCGCATGGAGATTATTCAGCTTTCGGGATACACCGACGAGGAGAAGCTCGAAATCGCCAAGCGGTATCTCATCCCCCGGCAGCTTCAGGAAGCGGGACTCAAAGATGCTCAACTGAAGATTCCCGATGCGACAATCCTGTCGGTCATCGGGGGATACACCCGCGAGGCCGGGGTGCGCGAACTCGAACGGCGACTAGGACAGATCGCTCGGAAAGTGGCGTTTCGCGTGGCGACCGAGGTCAAGTCGAAGCCGACGATTAAGAGCGATCAGCTGGACGACCTTTTAGGCCCGCAGCGGTTCTTTCAGGAACAGGCCCGACGCAATCTCGATCCAGGAGTGGCGACCGGACTGGCGTGGACCGAAGCGGGGGGCGATGTCTTGTACATCGAAGCGATCCGACTTCCTGATGGCGAACGTCTGAGGCTGACGGGGCAGTTAGGCTCCGTCATGCAGGAGTCGGCTCAAGCGGCATTGAGTTACGTACTGGCACATCAGAAACAGCTTTGCATTGAGGACACGACGGGCGGAATCCATCTGCATGTCCCTGCGGGGGCCGTTCCCAAAGATGGTCCATCAGCCGGGGTGACCATGGCAACCGCCTTGACCTCCGTGCTGACCGGGCAAGTGATTCGCTCCGATACGGCCATGACCGGCGAGATCACGCTGAGTGGGCTGGTCCTTCCGGTCGGGGGCATAAAAGAAAAGGTATTGGCGGCAAGGCGTGCCGGGCTGAAACGTGTCATCTTGCCGCGAGAGAATCAAAAGGACATCGATCAGATACCAGCTCAGGTGCGGGGGGAACTGGAGATTCTGTTTGCCGATCGAATCGAAGATGTGTTAGTCGCCGCAATTCCGACACTCGAGGGATGCCTCTCATCGCTGCGGTCGAAGAAGAGACGTGGAAGCACCTCCACAGCCCCCTCGGCGCATGCTGCTCCAAAGTAAGTCGCAGGTCCAAATAAAGGGTGGTGTGAGAATGTGAGTTCGTCGCTCGGCTATCAGAAGAATAACCCCGGCCCCAGGAATTCGTTCGCGGGGGTATCGTTCGATTTCTCCAGCACTTCGAGTAGTTGTTCAACTCTCATGACGAGTTCAAGGTCGGAGTGATCCAGGGCCTTCGTCAATTTGGGGGCACATGCCTTGCCGATCTCCAGCAGTCGGGCCTGTGCGGCTTCGCGTGCTTTCCAGGAAGGGTCTCCCAATTGTGCAATGAGTGCGTCCACTTCACCCAGCACGTGGGGGTCTTGGCCGTACACGATGACGAGGGGCACCCGTACGAGACGCGTCGGAGTGGGGATCACTTCCAGAGGCAGAAGTTCTTCGTAGTCACCAGCATCAAGGCGATAGACAACCACGGTCTGTTCCGGCGTGATGGCGAGAGCTTGCAGCATACGAGCGACGTACGCAACCTCGACATCCCCCAATCCGAGCGGTTCCAAGCGTTGGGTCAGGACCTCCGCGGCTTCTGTTGCGGTGACTGATTTCTTCGTCAGATAGGGAACCAACGTCCCGTCGTCACGGCCGGTCTCGGTGTTGGGGGGAGCATCGTCTTCCCCGGCATTCAGGCCGGGGACTCCGTCATCGATTGGTTCGAGGTCCTTGATCGGAAGGTCAGCCTCTGTCACTGTTGGTGGGACGACGAGGTCCTCGGGTTGATCGAGGTTCGGATTGAGGGTTTTCGGTGTCTCGGCAGGGACCGGAACATCACGGGAGGGAATCGCGACCTCCTCAATTGTCTCAGTCTCGTTTGTTTTTCCACCTTTGCTTTTCGAAGGCGGGTTGTTTGGGGTGATGACGTCGACGTGGGCGACCATCCACTGTCCGTCTCCCATAGGACGAAACACCGTGACGTCGTGCACTTCGGACTTCCCGGTGACGACGACGCGATAACCATCTTCAGCAGTGACGATTGAAAGTTGGTGCGTCCGCTTGAGGGAGAGGTCGTAAAGTAGAAAACTCTCGGCATGCGTGTCGTGCGAGACCGTCAAACGATTCCCCTGCTTCAACGGCGAGAGCCAATGCGGCTCGCCTAGTGCCGAGGTTTGAGTTGCGGGAGGCGACTTAACCAAGTCGAATGTTGGCCAGAGGATGCGGGTGTTGCGAACCTCTGCTGGCGGGAGATGGGCGAAATGCTTGCCGCTGATGAGTTGCAGGCTCGCCTCACAGTCCGTCGCTGCACTCCCTTCAAACGTGATGATTCCCAACGGTTGAGGAACCGCCTGGGAGGCTTCAGACAGTTTCCCTAAGAGACGTGGCCTTCGTGAAGCCACGCCGACAGGGAGTCCTGTG
This sequence comes from Planctomycetaceae bacterium, assembly GCA_041398965.1. GTDB lineage: Bacteria > Planctomycetota > Planctomycetia > Planctomycetales > Planctomycetaceae > JAWKTT01. The sequence continues at coordinate 22,822 of JAWKTT010000015.1, forward strand.
CCGATCTTCTCGCTCTGATTCAAACGTCCGTCCGCCCCGACCTGTAGCAAGAAGCTGACGTCTCGTACCGTCAGCGATTTCGGCTCGTCAGCGGACAGAATCGACGACATGAGCACGAGCCATAATACCAGCAGATAGTTGCTCCAACGACTCGGAGGTTGTGACATTGCTGCCGTTCGCATGGCTCAATCCTTATCGACCGTGTGACCTGTCCAACTCTCAACGAACGAGTTCCACTTTCTGTAACTGACCATCGGAGACAGCCGCACCGCCCCTTGTGCCAGACGAACCCTTTTCCAAGGGGATGATGTTGTCTGTGGAACTCTCTCGATATGCTCTCAACTGCGAACTCGTTCGACAACCTTCGTGACATAAGATTCTGGAACCGCCAATGATTGACTGGACTCAACTGCAAACCTTAATGGAGGCGGCTTCGCGTGGGGAGGTGGACCGTGTCGGGTTGTATGCGGCACTGTCACAGAGTCTCGCAGCCTCGACTGTTGCTAACACTGCTCCCGATCCGAACGATGCCTGTCTTGATCTGAGTCGACAGCAACGATGTGGCCATCCGGAAGTAATCTACGGACCGGGGAAGCCCCCCGAGTCGCTGGTTGCCTTGATCCAACGACTTCAGCAGTCGCAGCAGGACGTGCTCGTGACACGGGTCTCCGAGGAGCAAGCGGCGTTCGCCACTCATGAGATTCCGACTCTTCATTGGAACGGCATCGCCAAGACGCTACGCCTCATGGCCGGCGGAGAACAGAGACGTTCCACTCGACGAGTTCCCGTCATCACCGCGGGAACGAGCGACTTTCCGATTGCCGAAGAGGTGGCCGAAACGCTGCGTTGGATGCGAATCGACTGTGATGTGATCCCCGATGTCGGCGTGGCAGGGCCCGAGAGACTGCTGCGTGTTCTTCCCAAGTTACATGAGGCCCCTGTGATTGTTGTCGTCGCGGGGATGGAAGGTGCGCTCCCGTCGGTTATTGGGGGCTGGGTTCGTTGTCCAGTGATCGCTGTTCCGACGAGCGTGGGGTACGGGGCGGCTCTTGGGGGATTGGCTGCCCTACTCGGGATGCTCAATAGTTGTGCTGCCAACGTCACCGTGGTCAACATCGACGCGGGCTTCAAAGCGGGCTACCTCGCCGGACTCATCGCCGAACAGACGACCGCCGCTGATGACTCGAGGCCATGCCCTTAGTTCCACAGCAAACAACGGGGTGACGGCTTATGGGGGCGATGGGGGGCCGGCGACGATCGTTGGTTCGACCTTGCCAATCGAGATTCAGTCGTCGAACCCACAGTTCCGAAGATGAGCGACGCTGGCGGCGATGCGGGATTCGTAATCCCTGAGTTGTGGCTCGGGCTCGTTGGCGATCCCTTCGAGTTCCAGGCTGTAGGGACCAGTGAAACCGACTTCGTCCAGTAAACGACGAACGATTCCGAAGTCGATTTGTCCCGTTCCGAGTTGATCAAAATGCCACTCTTCAAAGCCTCCCGGTGTATCCTTCAAGTGGACATGTGCAACAAATTCGCGAGTTTGTAACAACGTCGCTGGCAAGTCGACGTTGTGGTTGTAATAGAAGAAGTTGGCGGTATCGAAGTTGATACGCAGTGCGGGGTGATCCACATCACTCAGCGTCTGCAACATCGACTCCGCGTTCTGGCAAAGTCCGGGGTGAGTCTCGCAGCAATACAGGATTCCCCGGTCGGAGGCCGCTGTGGCAAGCTGTCGGAGATGGCGAATTGTCTGTCGCCGATCCGCATCATCGGGGGCCGCCCCCGCACCGGCGACGACACGCGAGACTCCCAGCATTTCGGCGATGTCGAGCTTCGTAATCGTCCGCTCAACAACCGCTGGATCCAATGGATTGCCGCTGCTGATGTTGCAACTGCTGAGTCGAACTCCCGCCGCAGCGAGTTCATCGCGAACTGCGGCGATGTCGGACGAAGTGCTGCCATCCGTTAGCAGAGGGGTCTCCTTGAAGAATGAAGGAACCCCCTGATTCTTGATGGGGAGTTCGATCTGATCGATTCCAACCGTCGGGAGATGTTTGATGGCGGCCCTCGGTCCGAAGCGTCCGTAGCTGTTTGTCAAACAGGAGAGGTTGCGAAGCATTGATCGTGCTTTCATCGCGAGAAGTGTTGACCGCACAGCGAAGTCGCTGAGATGGGACTGGAGTTGGAGAAGACCGTGTCGTCAACGGAAACGTGCAGACGATGCAGAGATGTCGACAACAAGTGGCTGAACAGTCAGGTGGCCGAGCCGCGTGGATCGGTTGCCTGAATGATCTCGTTGATTCCGGTCTGGTTAAAGCCTTTGAAGCCGTCGTTTCGTTCAAGGATTTCCAAGTGTGAACCGACTGCTCCTTCCGTTCGAAACCGGTCTGCCTGCTCGGTCGAGATTGCTCCCGCTGACAGCGCCGACTGGAGGCGATCCTCGGCCACAACCCAACGTTCGCCACGGGTGAACGCCTGCCGCAAATGCGGGAAGTCGGTGAACGGTTTCATCGTTTCGATGCCACACGCGGCAAGCTGCGAACGTGCGGCGTCAAAATCGAATTGGCACTCCAGATGATGCATCCCGGCTTGCAGGATCGACTCGCCATGCAGTTTGCACCAGAGTCCCACGGTCCCCAATTCCGGGCGTGGCGGAAGCGGTTGTGTCGTGAAGTCGCCCGAAACCTCTTCGGGAGCAAGGTCGACGTCGGCAAAGATCACGACTCCGCTCTGGGCATGTTCAAGAACCTGAGCCCCCCAGCCCGCCTCATGACCAGCATAGAAACGTTCGCGAAACTCGAAGCCGAGCGACCGGAAGACTTTCATCAGAGCCGAGAAGTGTTCGCGGCTCGATCGATACGTGTGATGATCGTGGTTCCCCCATCCGATCCCCAAACGGTCCTGACGCTCCTTCTGAACCCGTGCAGCCTGATTCCTCGACTGCCAGTAGAGACGTTCACAGCGGAAGAAGAGGTCGCAGGTACGGGCTGTCCCTAAGTCGCGAATTGCCCGACGGAGCAAGGTTTCTAACAGCGAAAACCCCTCGCGATCATCGGCATAACTGCGACGACGTAAACGAAGTGTCTCCCCATGCATCAATACGAGAGACTGCAACTTGGCATCGGCTGGCAGTGGGACGAATGCTCTCGCACCGTGTCGTTCGATCCCCCAAAGTTCGGTCTCTCCGTTGTGTGCAATCCGAGCCCGACGGATCGGCGACAATGGGAGTCCATCAATCTCGTCTCCCGGATGCAGCCCATGCGCCGCGACAAAGTCGGCGATCGAATCGACCTTCATCACAAGGCGTTTCGCATCGCGGGCGAAGAAGCGAATCGGCGGGAAAAGTCCATCGCTATGCTGCCAGATGGAAGCGTCCGGCGATTCTTCGCTACTGTAGCCAACATCGGCGAGTTGTCGTGCCAATGGCTCATTGTTTGGAAAGGCGAGATGATCGACCCAGTCAATCAGTCGGGTTCCGGTTTCGGAAGTCAGCCGCTGTGCCATTTGCTCGATCGCGGGGCAGTTCTGTCGAAACTGCTGCACCAATTCTCCCACCAACGATGCCGCCTGAGGTTGCACCGACCATAAAAACGATTCGTCAACAGCCATCGGAGTCTCAATCCCTTCTGGGAGAAATGATCGCCGGAACAGGTGAAGGTCAGACGACAATTCCCCTGTGAGACCGGACGCTGCGATTCCTCGTCATTCAAGAACACCAGCGAAATCGCGAGTCACCACACATTCCACTGCGATGTCTCTGATGACATTGTATGACATTCTCCCCAACGTCAATCCTCAGGCGGGCACCGACCGATAGGTTGATCGCGGAAGGGTGACCGACCGTGGGGAGGAAGCCTGCTAATGCGTGGGCCGGTTCCCTTTCTTGGGGGCCGAGTCTGTCGGTCACCTCAACGGTACCATGCCCCACTCGGAGACGTTCTCGTCCAAGCTGCGAGGCCACGAACAGTAACGTCATCGCGCAATGCTCATCCGATAGGGCACCCCCCCGACGTCAGGCGATTCGTCATGCACGCAGCTGCAAAAGCTACTGGCACATGTCCCAGACCATCGCCAGCGGCGCGGGGCTGACCAATGCATGGCTGGCCAACCAAGGACTGTTCAGCCTGAAGACATCTTCGGCCCAGCTTGCTTATCGGGGCGTTTGCGCCATGATGCGTGATCTGTGGTAATGAGTCAATCTGGTTTTTGCTTCACGGGGAGCCAAGGGGGAATTCCCCGGATTGTGATCCTCGCCAACTGGTGATCTTTGTTGTCAGCCTCTCCCTCTCCCCCACTGTCGAAGTTCCTACTTTGAAGGACTTTCCAGCGGGGGAGAAGGAGTTTCGCGTCGGCTGACGCCTCCGGTTCGGGGGAGATGCTCTTGTCAGACTGGACTATCTGACCCACGGTCATTCTTCAACGGGCTGTCAGGGAAGCTTGCTACGAATTCTCGGAGATCTCGACAGGTCGGCCGTCCGGCTGGGACAGAAGGTCTCCGACGGCCAGGTCCATCGCATTGACGAACTGCCCCTCACCCGAAGTTACATCGCAGAGCACATAGAACAGATGCTCCCCGGTACAAGTGAGGCTCTCACTCTCGCCGTCGGCAGCGTGGTAGGTGACCTGTTACAGGTGGTCCGGATGCGTGACGAACGTTTCGGCCGGCCGATACAGTGTCGCACCGCCACTCGCTTCCGCCCGATCTGACCGAGTGAGCCCCCTGTCACCGGGTCGAATGTCCTATATGTGCTTGAGTCCATGGTCCGTTTGAATCGACTGGCCCATAGCCATCGATCAGGCACTGTGCCACAGAGTTGGTTACGGGAATGATTAGCGTGTCCGTTGCGCTCATTGCACCAGTCAATAACGGTTCAATGATGCCTCAGCGGGGAGTCGTGCGGGAGCGGCGGGTGGGGGTGCTTGGTTCCTAGCGAATTTCGTAGATGAGGTCGCCAGTGTTGTCGTAGAAGCCTTCGCCGTCGGCTTGGAGGAGGCCGGTGCCGTGTTTGTGGAGCGTGATCCAAAGCGGGAGAATCATGTCGAGGGTGTCGTCGGTGCTACGGCCTTGCCAGAGGATTCCTAGAGAGACGATGGCTTGCACGCGATCGAGTGCCGCGAGAATCCTGGATTTATTCCCCTTGCCTTTCTTAGAAACTCGCTCACGGAATTCCTCTAACTCTTCGTCAGCGAGATCCGTGCCTGGCAAGTTGACTTCGAGTTGGCCGAGCAGTTCGTCGTCGCGAAAGAGATTTCCCGAATCGCTGGTCAACGGCTTGACGGAGAAACTGGCGTTTCGTGCTGTGAGGGCTGCGGTGATCCCGTCGAGTGAGAGCGGCGGGCCATCGAGCAGGAAGAATCTCATGTAGTACATTTTCGGATCTCGTCTTGGAATGGACTTTTTGGTCTTGACTGCCTTCGGGGACTTAGATTGTCTCGGCTTGCGGGGCTTGACCTCGGGCCACAAGACTTCAAACTTCTCGTATCCATCGACAATGGCATAGTTTCGCTCCGAATAGGCGTTCGCTGTCAGCGGAGCCATTAGCCACGAACACTTCTTGTTGGTTTTTAGATTAAAAAGAAAGGGCCACTTCTTTAACTTCCGAAACAGGCTATTCACCGGCTTTATCGCCTCATTGTAGCTCGGTATCCAACGATTCATATAGCAGGTAATCGAACTCTCGTAGTAGTGGCCGTGTATCATTTCGGCCTCTGTGATAATTAACACGACAGGGGACTGGAAGAAACTCAGTCCAAGCCAAGTGGGTACAGGTTCTCCTCGCTCTTCGGCTATCCGAGCTGACGCCGGCTCATAAACCAACTGGTCGATCGTTGCTCCCGGAACGAGGGCATAAAAATGGGTACGGTCATTCTGGACGATTGTTTCCTCAACGCAAAACTCACGGCAAGACTCCTGCGATGGTTCAAACCTAATCGGGACGCCCCGGTAGCCGAGCGTTTTGAGCTCGCGCGCCAGGTTGTTCAGATCCTCACGATTCGCGTAAAACCTTACTTCTCTAGCCAATATGCCACCTACTATTTTGGCCCAGCATTGGGCCTGGGGACGGGATTCCAGCCTGGCCCGTTAGGGAATACCCGTTGAGGCGGACCACCACTCTTAGGTTGGAACCAATACTCAAATGTGTAATGTTTGTAATCATCGTGACTCTGCCTCCACTTTTCAACCTCCTCCATCACGCGCCGTTCGCGGGCAATCGGATCCCCCCGCTTGTCGTTCACGTCTCCAATCTGATAAATCACCATCCGCTTGTGCGCTTTATCGTCGAACGCGACGTCCATGAAGAACATTGCATCACCACCCTTTTCACCCATCGCAAACTCTATCTTGCCTTCAACCCCCTCCATTCCCGGTGGCAGTTCTTTGGCCCGTTTATCTTGCAGTGCTTGGTGTTCTGGGCATTGCCTCGTCCTGTTTCTTCGCCATATTCGGCAATGCTGCGAGTTCCATGGACGCCGGGAGACGAATGCGCTGTCGGACGACTTCACCCATTTCGTGAGATCAACACTTCTGCGATGATGCGTCACCCCAGAGCTTTATTTGCTCTATGAATTGCCATCACCTGAACAGAGCGAACTGGTCAGTCGCGGGGGTTGCCTCGACACATTGACAGATTTGGACTTGTGAGAATCAGCGAACTTGAATGCCAAATGGGTGGATAGAATGAGTGATGATTCGGCAGGACTGACTGCATCTAATCGGACAGGTATCGAGCCATTTGTGGTGTTGGGGTCTCAATCGGCAGGGCGGTTGGCCGTCTTGGGGGCGCTGTTGCCTGCTCAACGTATTCGGGTGATGCCCCCTGAGAACGGTGAGGAACCCGGTTTTGAAGGACTCGCGGACATCGCGGCGATTGAGGCCCGCATCGCGCTGATTGCACGACTCAAGCATGTCGACGTCGCTCGACAGGTCGCACGGTTATCGGTCGAAGAGCGATCGGTGTGCGGCGGGATTCTGACGGCGGACACGGTCATCGTGGGGACCCGCTCCGATGGTCAATCGGTCGTCTGTGGGAAGCCCCCTGCGACGCCGGGACTGGCGGAAGCCGTCGTTCGTGACTGGTTTGTCAACTTGTATGCTGGTCGCTGGCATGTGGCGAAGACCGCTCTCTGTTTCAGCATGCCGGGGGCTAATCCGATCGAGCAGTTGGTCACGACTCGAGTGCTGTTTCATCCAGAATCTGCGGAGCTTGTCGACTGGTATCTCTCGACTGGCGAACCGTTCGGGAAGGCAGGGGGCTACGCGATTCAGGGGGGAGGCAGCCTCTTCGTGCAGGGAATCGACGGGAGCGTCAGCAATGTGGCCGGTCTCCCCCTCTGGGAAACTCGCAACCTGTTGCGATCGATTCTTCCTTGAACGCCAGCGATCTCAAATCGGGGAACGGTGCCGGTCTTCGTGGACAACAGCCCAATTCTCGCGGCAGGCACTTCCGTCTCGGGACTTTGTCGGTTCGGATGTGCCAGACGGGGCGGCGGACTACAATGCTGTTCGTTGAAGGTCCCGATACGGAACGACTAACACAGAGCAAGCAGCATGGCGGCGGGAGATATCGTGATTCGCGGGGCGAGGGAGCATAACCTCCGTGGGGTAGACCTCACACTCCCCCGCAACCAGTTGATTGTCATGACCGGGGTCAGCGGCTCGGGGAAAAGCTCGCTTGCATTTGATACGTTGTATGCCGAAGGACAACGCCGCTACGTCGAGTCCCTCTCGACCTACGCTCGGCAGTTCCTCGGGCAAATGCCGAAGCCAGACGTCGACACCATCACCGGGTTGGCCCCCTCGATTTCCATTCAGCAGAAGGCGACCTCCCGAAACCCTCGCAGCACCGTCGGGACGATCACCGAAATCTACGACTATTTGCGCGTGCTCTATGCACGTGTTGGCACCGGAAAATGTGCGAAGTGTGGACAGGTCATCGCGGCCCAATCGGTCGATCAGATTGTCGAGTCGATCGCAGCACAACCTGAGGGGACGAAGTATCAAATCCTCGCTCCGATTGTTACCCAGCAAAAAGGAGAGTTTCGCGACCTCTTTGCCGACTTGCTGAAACAGGGCTACCTGCGTGCTCGGGTCGATGGCGAGATCGTCAACCTTTCTGATGACCTCGGCCTGAAGAAACACTTCAAACATACTATTGAAGTGATCATCGACCGACTTGTCGCTGGTAAAGGGACTCGCACCCGACTGGCCGAAGGGGTCGAACAAGCGATCAAGCTCAGCGGCGGCACACTGCTCGTCGTGAGTAGTCCTCCGGATTTGCCGACCAATTCTCCCCTCGATGCCCGCCCCTCAATGGACTCGATCGGCGAGTTGCCGGCTGGCCCTGAGGGACCGTCTGAGCGGTTGTACTCGGCCCTCTACGCTTGTGCCAAGTGTGGCATCTCTTACGAACCCCCGTCGCCGCAACTCTTCTCGTTCAACTCGCCGCTGGGAATGTGCCGCGATTGTACTGGTCTCGGCCATCGACATCAGATTCTCATCGATCGACTGATTGCAGATGACTCGCTCTCGATCTCCAAGGGAGCACTCAACCTCCTGGGTAAGTTCTCCAAGATGGGGCGCTGGCGGCGACACCTGTTCAAGGGGATCGCCGCCGCGATTGAAACCGACACGAAACTTCCTGAGGACTCATTCCTGAAGACGCCGTGGAAGGATCTTCCCGAACAGTCGAAGGAGTTGTTCCTCAATGGTCTGGGGGATCGGCACATCACCTTTTCGTGGCGGCATCGGGGGGGCGTCTGGAAGCATGGCGGGACCTATGCCGGCCTCCTCAACGAGATGCATGACGACTATGTCAAGTCGAAGAATCCGATGCAGCGTCGCCAGTATGAGAAGTACATGGAGGTTGGCCCCTGTGGTGCGTGTCATGGCGAACGACTCAACGAGCAAGCCCGCAGCGTACTGCTGACATCGACCGCATCTCTCCCTGCCAACGCCAAGGGGACGAGCAGTTGTTCCCTGTCGCTCCCGCAGGCATGTGCCCTCTCGATCGAAGATGCCGACCTATTCTTTCAGCATCTCACACTCGACACCACGCAGCATTTTATCGCCGAAGATGCCCTGCGCGAGATCACCGGACGACTCGGGTTCCTGCTCAAGTGTGGGCTTGGATACCTCACGCTCGACCGCACCGCTCCAACACTTAGCGGCGGAGAGTCACAACGAATTCGACTCGCCGGGCAGATCGGGTGCGGGCTGGTCGGAGTGCTGTACATTCTGGATGAACCTTCCATCGGGCTGCACCCGCGAGATAATCAGATGCTCCTGGGATCGTTGCTGGACTTGCGCGATCAGGGCAACACCGTGATCGTCGTCGAGCATGACGAAGAGACGATGGAGGCTGCCGATCACATCGTCGACTTCGGCCCCGGACCGGGTGTGCGCGGTGGAGAAATCGTCGTTGCCGGGACTGTCGAGGATGTTAAAGCTCACGCACGAAGCGTCACGGGAGCCTATCTTTCTGGACGAAGTCAGATCGCTGTCCCGAAAGAACGGCGTCCCATTGATGCAAAAAAACACCTGAAGATCGTCGGTGCAAAGCATAATAATCTCAAGGATGTTGACGTTACGATTCCGCTGGGAGTGTTCGTCTGCATTACCGGCGTGAGTGGCTCGGGAAAGAGTTCGATCACGAACGACATTTTATGGGAAGTCCTAAACCGAGACATTAACAAAGGGAACGGCACGCCCGGACGACACGAACGAATTGAGGGGCTTGAACTTCTGGACAAGGCGATCGATATCGATCAATCGCCGATCGGACGAACCCCGCGGTCGAACCCCTCCACTTATGTGAAGTTGTTCGACCTGATTCGTGACCTATACACCCAATTGCCACAGTCGAAAGTACGCGGCTACAAGAAGGGGCGTTTTTCATTTAATGTGGCCGATGGTCGTTGTGAGGCGTGCGAAGGACACGGGGCAACCAAGCTGGAGATGGATTTTCTGGCAGATATCTGGGTTCCTTGCACACTCTGCAATGGCCGCCGCTTCAATCACGAAACACTCGAAGTGAAGTACCGCGAGAAGTCCATTGCCGATGTCCTCAACATGGATGTCCAAGAGGCATTGGAGCACTTCAAGAATCACCCGAAGATTCACCGTATGTTGCAGACGTTGCACGACGTCGGACTCGACTACATGAAGCTCGGTCAACCATCACCGACGGTGTCTGGTGGAGAAGCTCAGCGAATTAAGTTAGCACGCGAACTCGGCAAGCGATCGACTGGGAACACGCTCTATTTACTGGATGAACCGACGACGGGGCTGCATTTCGAGGATGTCCGCAAACTGCTCGAAGTGCTACATAGCTTTGCCGACGCCGGAAACACGGTGTTAGTCGTGGAGCATAGCCTCGATGTCATTAAGACAGCCGATTGGGTAATCGACGTTGGCCCCGAGGGGGGAAGTGGCGGAGGTCGAATCCTGGTGGAGGGAACGCCCGAAATGGTGGCCGCTTGCGAGGAGTCCCACACCGGGCGGGCGTTACGCAACGTCCCCGGAATTCTGCCGTCGGGAGCGAAGCCCCGGAAGGGACGAAAGCAACTCAGCACTTCCGCTGCGAAGGCGGCGAACGGGGTGCTTCGGAAAACTACCCATCGACCCGCTCCGAATCTGGACACCCCGATTATCAAGATTCGCGGGGCTTCACAACATAATCTGCAATCGGTCAACGTTGACGTCCCTCGTGATGCCATCTCGGTCTTCTGCGGGCCGAGTGGCAGCGGGAAGACTTCGCTCGCAATGGATACCCTCTATGCCGAGGGTCAGCGCCGTTACGTCGAGTCACTTTCTGCCTATGCGAGGCAATTTCTCGGTCAGATGCCAAAACCTAAACTGGATCATATCTCTGGTCTTTCGCCCGCAATCGCTATGGAACAAAAGACCGTCGGTTCGACTCCGCGCTCGACCGTCGGGACAGTTACTGAAATCTATGACTATCTGCGAGTACTGTTCGCCCGCCTCGGGAGGATGTACTGCCCCGATTGCGGTGGCGAAGTTACTCGTCAGACGACCGATCAGATTATCGATCGGGTGATGCTGCTTCCGGCGAAGACCCGCATGTACATTGCGGCTCCAATTGAGGTGCCCGTTGGGCAGCCCTACGACAAGCTCTGGGACCGACTGGGGACACAGGGTTTTCTTCGTGTGCGAATTAACGGCGTCACCTATGCACTTGAGGAGGTTCCCAAGATTGACCATAAGCGAGGGCACTTGGTCGAGGTTGTCATCGATCGGATTGCCGTCTCTCCGGAGACCCGTAGTCGCATCGCGGATAGCATCGAGTCTGCCCTTGAAGCCGGGAAGGGGGTCGTCCACCTGGTACATGTCGAGAAGGATGTTCCTGAGGAACAGTGGCGGACGGATCGCCTGAGTCTGAGTTATACTTGTCCTCAATGCGAGTCTCGTTCGGGCCGTAGCTTCGTCGATCTCTCACCCCAGAACTTTTCGTTTAATAGCCCTCTCGGTTGGTGTGAAGCTTGCGAAGGACTCGGGGTCGAGCAAGGGACGAATCAGCAGGCGATCGTCGCCAGTCCGAATCTCAGCCTGCTGGATGGTGCGGTCTCTGCGTGGCCAGTCCCGAGACATCACGCAGAGTTTTTGCGAATCTTGCAGGCCATGGCGAGCACCTTTCAGTTCCCCCTGGATGTCCCGTGGTATCAACTCGATTCGTCGGCCCAGCGTGTTATCCTCTATGGGAGTGATGTTTGGATCGACGTTGCTGAAACCGCGTCCCAAACGAACACCACAGGAGAGGTCAGTTCCTGTTGCCCGTTCTCGTTTCAATATAAGGGGCTCTATCCTGGCATCGATGAAGCGTCACGCGTCTCTTACGACTATCGCAGGAAGTTCATGGACCTCATCGGCGAGAAGCCTTGTTCTATTTGCAATGGAGACCGCATTCGTCAGGATGCCGCCGCCGTGCGACTCAACAGCATGACGCTTCCCACACTCTGCAAGTTACCACTCGCCGAGGCGCTCACGTTCTTAGACGATCTCGCTCTCACTCCGGAACAGAAGAAGATCGGCGCCGACCTGCTCGGTGAGTCGTTGCATCGATTGCGTTTTCTCGTCGACGTCGGACTCCACTACCTGACGCTCGATCGTGGAATGCCAACATTGAGCGGCGGCGAGTCTCAACGCATTCGACTGGCAGGACAGATCGGCCGCGCATTGACAGGTGTACTTTACGTACTCGACGAACCGACGATCGGACTACATCCGCGCGACAACGGACGACTCATCTCGGCACTACAAAAGCTCCGCGACTTAGGGAACACCGTCGTCCTCGTGGAGCACGACCGAGAAGTTCTTGATGCCGCAGACTACCTCTACGACTTTGGGCCGGGAAGTGGACGATTCGGCGGAAGCGTTATTTCCAGCGGGACGCCGCGGGAGGTGACATCACAGGTCACGGCCTCACTGACCGGGGCCTACCTGAGCGGCGAAAAGGGAATTCCAATCCCGTCCACTCGGCGAATCGAGCGAATCGTCACGGTCGCTTCAGACGACAAGAAGAGTCGTGGAGCCAAGCGGCCTCAGACGGACGGCCCTGTGACGGAACTAACCGATCTGTCTTTTGCCCCATCGCTTTATTCCAAGCCCCCCGGCGATGCCTGGTTGACGATTACCAACTGTCGCCAGAATAATCTTCGTGGTGTCGATTTGTCGATTCCCCTCGGCACCTTCACCTGCGTCACGGGGCTCTCTGGGTCGGGAAAGAGTTCCCTAATCCAGGAGACACTCGCCCGGGCAGTCGCAAGGCATCTCAACCGTACTGGCGAGGCACCAGGGCCCTTTGATCGCCTAAGTGGCGTGGAAAGAATTAGTCGAGTTATTCAAGTCGACCAGTCCCCCTTAGGGGCAACGCCAGCTTCGAACCCCGCAACTTATACTGGCGTGTTCGACCCAATTCGCGAGTTGTTCAGTCGACTACCAGACTCCAAGATTCGGGGATTCAAACCGGGACGCTTCAGTTTCAATCGGGCAGGCGGGCGCTGCGAAGACTGTGAGGGGCTCGGACAGAAGAAGATTGAAATGCACTTTCTCCCAGATGTCTGGGTGACCTGCGACACCTGTCGCGGACGGCGTTATAACGAGGAAACGCTCACGGTGAAGTACCGTGGGCAATCCATTTCGGAGATTCTCGACCTCTCGATCGGACAGGCTCTGGATGTCTTTGACAACATCCCGAAAATACGTGCCCCACTGGCAACCCTCGCGGCCATTGGTCTCGATTATCTAACACTCGGCCAATCGGCGACGACTCTTTCCGGCGGCGAAGCTCAGCGGGTGAAACTCGCGGCGGAACTTTGTAAGCCCAATAATGGTCGCACTCTGTACCTATTAGACGAACCGACAACAGGTCTGCACTTTGATGACATCGCCAAACTATTGACTGTGCTAAATAGCCTTGTAGAACAGGGGAATACGGTGCTCGTGATTGAGCATAACCTCGACGTCATTAAGACAGCAGACTGGATTGTCGATGTCGGTCCCGAGGCAGGGACAGGTGGTGGACAAATCGTTGTTCAAGGCCCCCCGGAAGTTGTCGTTGACTACGCAACTCGACAACAGCATCAACACTCTGGGATCGTCGCAGATCAAGCTCCGTTGCCTGAATTAGCTGCTGCAACGAAAAAGAAGGGGCGAAAGTCGCGTAAGGGAGCGGTGTCGGATGTCGCCGAGCATCCTCAGACGACAGGTTTACGGAGTTGGACTGGCGAACTGCTGGCTCCGATCCTGGAACGTGACACCCGGGGAGAAATTGCCGTATTCGACGCAGAGGCAGAACGGAAGAAGCGGAAGGGGGACGTCGAAATCACGAAGGTGGGACAAGATGTCGCCATGCCGTGGCAACGTGATGGTCGACGCTGGCACCTTCAGGACCGTGTTTCGCGAAATGGCAAACCGTGTCGCTGGGAGGGCGCGGCCCTCGAGTTTGTCGTCGACACACTCGCCCTCTATAAAGGACTTCAGGAAGCGAATTGGAACGATCAATCTACTGTCGAAGTGACTGCCGAAAAGAAGACCGGCACGGGATGGTTCTTCCATGCACTCACGGGAGATGAATGGCTGTTAAGACTCTCGTTCCGTGTCCCTAAAGGGACCTATCATGAGGCGGAACTCTCGACGTCATTAGCGCTGAAGCCTGTTGACGAGATTTCCGACTTGCCGGTCTATGGACGGGGCGAGCGGATCCGTTTTAATAACTCCAAAGGACCATTCCAGGAGGTTGTCATTGATGTGCACTGGCTCCGAGAGATCGACACCCCGGCGTTTCGCGACTTCCTGGAACATTCTGTTGCGCGTTATGTCGAGCGGGTCGACGATGAAGCAAAGAAACCCATCGAGAGCCTGACCCCGTGGGCTGTATTAGGTAAGAAGTGGCACCTCTCCCGCAAGGGCTTTCCATCTGCCAAACGTGTCGCCTGGAATATTGACGTCCTGAATGAACTAATGAATGTCCTTGAACCAGCGCTCGAGGGAACTACGGTCGATTGGTCTAACAAGACACAAATCGTCTGGAAAGACACAGAGAGTGGCCAGACTCTTGTCGAACTACAAACGAAACGGAGAGACGCCTTGTATCTCACGTTACTGACGACTCCCGGAGCCTTGCCATTGGGACAAATAGCCGGTGTTGGTCAGACGCAAGAACTAATCCCCCATCGTACGGGAAAAGAGGGTGTCAAGTTGACCTTTACAAGAACAAGTCAAATCGACTCTTCGCTGCTCGTCGCGGCCATTTCAACAATTCGAGGTTAGCGACTTCAGATTGACAAACGACGGCGATGGCAACCGTTGTACTCAGAATTCGCAGGGCCCAAAGGGACTTACAAATAGAGGATTTCTCAACATGACGACGACAACCACTGGCACTCACGACACCACGGAATCAGCCGTCTATCAGCGGTATGCCGCCGCCTCCCGGCAGGTTGAACCATCACTTTGTTGCCCAGTGACTTACGCTGGCGACTATCTTAAGAATATTCCAACAGAAATCCTTGAGAAGGACTATGGCTGCGGCGACCCGAGCCCTTATGTCCAAACCGGAGACACTGTTGTCGACCTCGGGTCAGGTGCGGGGAAGCTCTGTTATATTATGTCTCAAGTTGTCGGCCCAACGGGGAAAGTCATTGGCGTCGACTGCAACACCGAAATGCTGGCGCTGTCTCGAAAGTACCTCGGGGAAATCTCGCAGCGTCTTGGATTTGCCAATGTCGAGTTTCGCTATGGAATGATTCAGGACCTTCAACTCAACCTGGAACTGCTCGAGGCGGAGTTGGGAAAGTCTCCGATTGGAAGTGCCGAGCAATGGTTAACGGCCCGAAACATCGAGTCGCAACTTCGTCAGAAGCATCCCTTAATCTCTGATCATTCCGTCGATTGCGTTGTGTCGAACTGCGTACTCAATCTCGTGCGTCAACAGGACCGCAAGCAGTTGTTTCGGGAAATCTTCCGCGTGCTGAAACGTGGTGGGCGGGCGGCAATCAGTGACATTGTTTCCGATGAAACTGTTCCGCAGCAACTCCAAAACGATGGCGAGCTATGGTCTGGCTGCCTGTCGGGTGCGTTTCGAGAAGATCAGTTCCTGGAGGCCTTCGTTGAGGCGGGCTTTCATGGAATCGAGATCGTAAAACGTCAGGCCGAGCCGTGGCAGACGGTCGACGGGATCGAGTTTCGTTCGGTCACCGTGATCGCTTACAAAGGGAAACAGGGGGTCTGCCTTGATCGGAATCAAGCGGTGATCTACCGGGGGCCATTCGCCAGTGTCGTTGACGACGACGGAAACACTTACCTTCGCGGCCAGAGGATGGCGGTCTGCGAAAAGGTCTTCGGGTTATTGCAACGGGCACCGTACTCTTCACTCTTTGAGTTTATCGAACCGCGAACCTCTGTCCCGGTCGAAGAGGCTCCGCATTTTGATTGTTCACAAACCTCCCTTCGCGATCCAAGAGTCACGAAGGGGGCCGAGTATCGAGCGACTAAAACAGCCCCGGAGAGTTGCTGCGGTGATGATCAGACCGATTGTTTCAGCGACGACACATTCGTCGCACTGTCCTGATGGGCAATGCTGAAGGAGATGACGCCTGCGGTGCGGGCTTTTGTCGAGTCGTTGTTGGCGATGATCCGAATTCCGAACGGCACCAGGTCACGGACCTTCCGCCACATCGGCCGACGCCCGCTCGACAACGTCACCGCCGCCATTCATTCAACCTCCAGCCCAAGAACTCGTTCCCAAAGTGCTCCCGGCAACCTGAGCATACTGTGAACGGTTACAATACTTCCGCCAGCCCTCTGTGTGGGAAAGGCTTTGCAGCCTGTTGAAATGCGATGGTCTGACATTCCAACCTGACATGGAGTTGCTTGCTGTTTCGGCAGAAAAGGCATACGAGTTGCGTGGGTCAGCTTGGAAAAGCTGACCACGGTTGCTTTTTCACGGTCTGTAACGGGTGATGGTCAGGTCTCCAGCGGGGGCGACCGCTCATAGCCAATTGAATAGACAGCGTCCGTCCGAACTCTCTGACCAGTTGCAACTCCATGGCTGTCGCGGCATACTGGCGTCAGTGAAATAGTCTGGTGTGGAACGCGGTGGTAGTCTTCGTCGGTTTTCCCCGTCGGTCGCCAGTGTGAGTTCCCTTTTCAGTGTTGGACGGTTCGTGATGAATCGTTCGTGGGCTGGATCATTTCGTCATCTTAAACCCCCGCAAGGAGTCCCCTCGATGTCTACCGGTACTCAACCCCGTACTTCCAAAATTGCTGCTCCTGTCGTTAAGGATCAGCCGTTGTTCATCAATGGGCGATTCGTCGACAGTGTTTCGGGAAAGACCTTTGAAACCATCAATCCAGCGACTGGCGAGACGCTGTGTCAGGTGGCGGAAGCGGGTCAGGAAGATGTCGACCTGGCAGTTGCCGCCGCTCGGCAAGCACTCGAACGGGGCCCTTGGAAGTCCATGAGTGCAACTCAGCGCGGCCGGTTGATGTACAAGTTGGCCGACCTGGTTGAGCAGAATGCTGAGGAGTTGGCGATACTTGAGTCGGTCAACTGTGGTAAGGTGATTGCCGACTCGCGAGGTGACGTCGAAGGGGTGGTCGCCAGTCTGCGATACTACGCGGGCTTCGCGGACAAGATCGAAGGACGCACCGTCCCTGTCGAAGGGAATTTTCTCTCTTACACTTTGCGTCAACCCGTCGGCGTGGTCGGTCAGATTATCCCTTGGAACTTCCCGCTGCTGATGCTCGCCTGGAAGTGGGCTCCGGCCCTCGCCTGTGGAAATACGATCGTCATGAAACTGGCCGAACAGACACCGTTGACCGGTCTGCGGATGGCGGAACTTGCCTTGGAAGCGGGCTTCCCGGATGGGGTGATCAACATCCTCAACGGCTTCGGAGAGACGACCGGGGCGGCGATTGTGTCGCATCCGGGGATCGACAAGATCGCCTTCACCGGCCATGTCGAAACCGCCAAGATCATTCAGAAGTCAGCGGCGAGCACCCTGAAACGATGTACCTTTGAACTCGGAGGCAAGAGTCCCAACGTCATCTTTGCCGATGCCGACATGGAACAAGCGGTTCAAGGGGCGTATCACGCGATTTACTTTCATTCCGGTCAATGTTGCACTGCGGGTAGTCGTTTGTTCGTCGAACGAAGCATCCAGGAGGAGTTCGTCGCACGACTTGCCGAGAAAGCCAAACAACGTCGCCTTGGCGATCCTCTCGACGAGTCTTCTGAGCAAGGACCGCTCGTCTCGCAGGAACAGTTCGACAAGGTGCTCGGCTACTGCGATAAGGGGCAGGAAGATGGAGCAGAACTCGTCACCGGCGGACGTCGCTTTGGTGACAAAGGCTTCTTCGTTGAGCCGACGATCTTCAATCATGTCGGCGACGACATGCGGATTGCTCGGGACGAAATCTTCGGACCGGTCGTCAGTGTGCTCCCGTTTAACAACTATGACGAAATGGTTCAACGTGCGAACGACACTTATTACGGCCTCGCTGCTGGTGTCTGGACGAAGAACATCGACAAAGCCCACCTGTATGCCCGCGAAGTGAAGGCCGGAACCGTGTGGGTCAACTGCTACCATGTCGTGACACCGACCACTCCCTTCGGCGGCTTCAAGATGTCTGGACAAGGACGCGAAAACGGTGAGGCAGTGCTCGAACACTACACTGAATCGAAGACCGTCACCGTCAAACTGGGCAACGACTAACACTTCGCCTGGCGGATCACCAATTGATTTACTGATGATCCGTCCGGCAGAACTTTAACTCGATGAAAACAGGTCCCAGCCAACACCGTGTTGACTGGGACCTGTTCCTTTTTCGATTAGTGAAATTTGGTCACCTTGCACAGCCAAAAATGTCTGTGCTTCCGGGGAACGCTGATCGACAATGAAATCCTATCACTTACTTCTTTGGCAGAAGTGCCTCAATGGATTTGACCACTTCGGCTCCTAGGGCCTCACTTCCGGCGGGGGTGAAGTGGACATCCTTTGACTTCTGAATCTTGTCGAGTTGTCCGTTCGCGAACGTGTACAAGTCATCGATGGCGATGCCGTGTTCTTTCATGATCGATTCGGCGACTGCGTTGTACTTCGCGGCGTCGGCCACCACACGCCCCTTGGCCCCTTCGGGGACGGGGGTGGTTGTGGCGAACACGAGTTTCGCCCCGGTCTGCTTGAGGCGAGCAACCAGGCTCCTCAGATTCTTTTCATATTCGTCAACTGGAACCTGCTGGTGTCCGTCAGCGATAGCGGTCAGCGTCCCTTTGTCGTCGCAGTATTTCAGGTCGTGTAGCCCCCAGTTGAAGTGAATGACGTCCCACTTCCCTTCGCCCAACCAAGCGTCAATCTGTTTGACCCCTAAAGTCGTTGGGCCGCAGTTTGCTAACGCACGATGTACGTTTGCCTTCCCTTGCATCTGCTGCCGAACCGGGACCGTGTATCCAATGGAGATCGAATCCCCTAGTAGCAAGACACGCGGCAGCGTCGGATCGTCTACGACTTTGGCCATCGCCTGATCCTGCGGCTTCTTGACAGCCCGTTGAGCCGTAGGAGCTGGGGTGGCGACATCAGCCGCATCGACCATCGTCTCGGCCCCAGTCAGTGTGAAACATGACACCCCCGCCAGCATCATCGTCAGGGCAGTGTATGACATTCGTCGAAGTGATCTCCGCATCATCAAGACTCCTTGTTAAAGACAGACTCAAAACATGCCATGCCCCGCACGCCGTATGTTCGCAGCACGGGGCTCGTCATCCGGAATAGATGACTGCCGCCTCAGTCAGATGAAACTACTCCTCGGCAACTGATGCCTCTTTCGCAGTCGGCGTAGTTAGTTGAATTGGAAACTCGGACATCCCCGCTTCCGCATCCTCCAATCTGGCTTTGACCGCTCGCATCAGGACGTCAAACTCCGATTTGTCGCCATACAGTTCGACAAGCGACTGCCAGCGTCGACGGGCAGGGACCGGGGTACCGTCCCGATGCAGCCGGTCGGCGTCGACAATCTGCGCCCGGACGAAGTTTTGCAAATCCCCGGACGGCTCAATCTCGGCGATGCGGCGTCGGGCGAGTTCGGAATACGCCTTCAACTCGGCATGTCCTTGAAACAACGAGTGAATCGCCCGGTACTTCGTGAGGGCTGTCACTCGATCCCCCGTGTTCTCGTAAGTGCGTGCTTCTAGGTAGAGACGTTCCCCTTCATTGCGGGGATTCCGATTCCATTTTGCCGTCGAGGTCGCGTGCCGGTCGGCTTCAATGACGGCTGCATCGTCCAGCCAACCCTGTGCTTCGCCAGCATGAGTTGTCTCGGGAAATCGAGTGAGGAACTCGCGGATGTCCTCTTCATAGGCGGTGACGTCGGCCCCTTGTTCTGGAGCAGCCGCGATGGCCTGCTTCAAGTCCTCATAGGTTCGGGCCTCACTCTTCGGCCACAATCCCCATACGGCAACCCCCAGCAGCAACGCCAATGCCCCACCAAGGAACCACATCTTTTCGTACCATGGTGTATAATCGGTCGGAGACTTCGACTTACTCCCCTTCTTCTTGCCGATCAGTTTCGTCAGAGCGGGATCGCCCTCTTTACGAGTGAGAGCCGAGGCTCCCCCGACGAGCGTTTGGTGAACCACGCTCTCCTGTTGAGTCACCTTCTTCCGAATCTCTTCGAGCTTCACTTGAACTGCAAGGGCATCGAACGGACGATCTTCGGGGTCTTTTTCGAGCAGTTCCGAGATCAATCGTTCCAGCCAAACAGGAACCTCCATATTCAGTTCGCGAACAGACGGAGGAACTTCATCGACATGTTTGAAGAGTAGTTCCGGTTGAGTCTCCCCCTGAAATGGTGGTCGTCCGGTGAGCATTTCGAACAGGACACATCCCAAGGCATAGAGGTCTGTGCGGCGGGTGATGGGAGACTTTCCGGTGATCTGTTCTGGTGCCATATAGGCCATCGTGCCGACCGTCTTTCCGGCCGCTGTGAGGGCTGTTACTTGGGTATCTCGGGCGATCCCAAAGTCGCTCAACTTCAGGACGCCGTTATCAGCGAGAAGCAGATTTGCAGGTTTGAGGTCTCGATGAATGATCCCCGCCGCATGGGCATGTTCGAGAGCTTTGGCAATCTGGATGCCGTAGTCGATCGTCTCTTCCCAGGAGAGTCGTCGCTTCTTGAGCACATCGTCGAGTGCTCCCCCTTCAACGATTTCCATCGCATAAAATCGTTGTGCCGCCGTTGAACTGCCGCCGTAATACTTGATGATATTGGGGTGCTTGAGCTTTTTGAGGATCTCCATTTCCCGCTCGAACCGCTTGGCGACCTTGTCGTCGGCAGTGAGGTCGGGGGCCAGCACCTTGACCGCGACCGTCTGCCCGGTCTTGAGGTAGGTCGCCTTATAGACAATCCCCATCCCCCCCACTCCGAGCCTTTCTTCAAGCTCAAAGGGACCAATCCGTCGTTTCGGTGCAGGTTCGGACATAAGTCGAATCGATCGCCAAGAACCATCAAAGCCCATCGACGGTGTCGATGGGAACCAATTCAATTTGATGCAACTTCATCGCCTGGTCGGCGTCGACGTAGTCGCTGTGGCAACTGGCTTTCTCGCCGGTGTCGGCTCCGACGGCTTTTTTTGTCTTGCTGGCGAGTTTATGAATCTCTTCGGGGCTGAGGACGCCGCGTTGTTGCAGGATCGCTTTTTGCTCGTCGGTGAGTGCGGCACTCACTTTGGCGCGGTCCCATTGATAGTCGTCGTCTTTACCACTGGCGAACTGGACGATCTCTTTGCTGATGCGGACGCTGCACCAGTCGTGACCGCACATCGCGCAGAAGTCGGTGTCGACATCCAGGTCTTCATCGTGATACGCCCGGGCGGTGTCGGGGTCGAAGCTCAGTTCGAAGTGCTTTTCCCAATTCAGGGCGGCTCGGGCTTTGGTCAACTCGTCGTCCTGATCGCGGGAACCGGGGATGCCGAGGGCGACGTCGGCAGCATGAGCGGCGATTTTGTAAGCGATGCAGCCTTGCTTGACGTCATCCTTTTTCGGAAGTCCGAGATGCTCCTTCGGTGTGACGTAACAGAGCATGCTCGCCCCATGATAGGCGGCAGCTGTCGCTCCGATGCAGCTGGTGATGTGATCGTAACCGGGGAAGATGTCGGTCACTAAAGGGCCGAGAACATAAAACGGGGCACCGTGACACAACGTTCTTTGCAGCTTCATGTTGTATTCGATCTGGTCGAAGGGCACATGCCCCGGCCCTTCAACCATGACCTGAACTCCCTTCCGCCAAGCCCGCTCGGTCAGTTCGCCGAGTGTACAGAGTTCGGCCAGTTGGGCCTTGTCGGTCGCATCGGCCAGCCCGCCGGGACGCAGGCCGTCGCCGATGCTGAACGTGACGTCGTACTCCCGCATGACATCACAAATTTCTTCCCACGCGGTGTACATCGGGTTCTCGTCGTCATGATCGATCATCCACTTCGCGAGGAGTGATCCGCCGCGCGAGACGATGCCGATGAGCCGGTCCTTGACATACTGCAAGTGCGAACGAACGACCCCGGCATGAATCGTGAAGTAGTCGACCCCCTGTGCTGCCTGTTGGCGGAGCGATTCGAGGATGACCTCTTTGTCGAGGTCGTACAGCTTGCGGCCAATAATCATCGAGTAAATCGGCACCGTGCCGATCGGGACGGTGCTGTTCTGAATGATCGCCTCCCGGCACTCATCGAGGTTCCCGCCGGTCGAGAGGTCCATGACGGTATCGGCCCCCCAGCGTTCCGCCCATTTCAATTTGATGACTTCTTCATCGGTCCCACTGGAGACCGGCGACGCTCCCATATTGGCGTTGACTTTGGTCTTCGATGCCCGTCCGATCGCCATCGGATCGAGCTGATAGCCGAGGTGGACCTTGTTCGCGGGGATGACCATGCGTCCGGCGGCCACTTCGTCCCGAACCTGTACCGGTGTCAGGTGCGTTTCGCGGTCGGCGACGCGCTGCATCTCGGGGGTGATGATCCCGAGACGCGCGCTTTCGAGCTGTGTCGACGGCGTAAAGGATTCGGGGTAAGTGACGCTGCGGATGGTCCCATCGCTTTGCGGGAACTGGAGAGATGCGGTTGGTCCCAGCGACGCGGTCGATGGGCTTGGGGGAGTTGCTAAGCCCGACGACTGTGTCGTCGGGACCAATACTCGCGTCTCCCACCCGTCGGGTAAAAAGTTCCATGCCGTTTTGTTGCTCGCGGCAGGCATGCCCGGGGTGTCGGGGGAAGCGAACGTATAAGCTCCCTCTACGCCCGGTTTGATGACAGGAGTCTTCGCGAAGCTGCCGGGGGAAGTCCCCGCAGCGGTCGACGACGGGTTCGACCCAAGGGCCGGGAGGGTATAGGTAGGATCAGCCATGATTCTCTCGCATGAAGTAGACGTGTCGCAAAGGCCCGTCAGTCAGAGATCACGATCCAAGATCGCAATCAGGTTCCCTCCGACATCGTCGCCAGGCCGGAAAGTGTGCTCGTGTGCAATCGTACCGCCTCTGAGTATGATTGCAATTCGTACGGCTCGGTCCATGAAGGGAGATTGGAGATAACAGATGCATGATTTGGATCGCGTATGGGAAGCGATGCTGGGATTGGCGGCTTCGTCCCCTTACTTTTTGGCTTACATCTTTGGGGCGGTGCTGTGTGTGAGGAATTGGTCGCTTCACCCCAGAAAGTCACTGTTTATTGGGATTGGACTGGGAATCTTATGCCTGCTTCAGCTATTTGGTTTGTTTGCGAATCGGATGATCCTCGAACGCCTCAATGACTTGTTTCCCGACCCCAGATTCGTTGGAGTTGCGTATCAACTCATCTATGCGTTGCCCTCGTCTTTCGGGGTGTTTTTGATCCTCTGGGGAGCCTTTATGGTGCAGCCGATGGACGACGACGACGAGTAATGTCTCCTCGCCCCGACGAGGACAGTGCCTGATGTTTGATGCCGAAGATGAGAAGTCTTCGTGACATAGTCGTTTGTGCTGGAAATTGCGGGGGTGGCTGTTTATCCTTCGCAAGTGTTGTTTTCCCGAACAGAATTCGCAGGTTTGCAGAGGCAGCTTCCCACGATGCCGAAGGTCACAATCGCTAACGACAAGCGTACCATCGAGGTTCCCGAAGGGGCCAATCTTCGTAAAGAGGCGATGAAAAACGGCGTGGAGTTGTACTCCGGCCCCTATCGTTACCTCAATTGTCGAGGATTCGGCCTCTGTTGCAGTTGCCGAGTCACCGTCACGAAGGGTGATGAGAACCTCAGCAAGCGAGGTTTGTGGGAGAAGCTGCACATGCTGATTAACCCGTTCGGCTTCTTTGCCCGACTCGGAAGCGACCAGGAGGTCCGTTTGGCATGTCAGACGCGAGTCAAGGGGGACTGCACCGTCATCTCTCGTCCAGAACTCAACTGGCATGGTGAAGAGAAGTTCTTCAACTAAGCCTCGACAGTCCGACAACCCTGTCGCTGGGAAACGAGACCATGAAGGAAACATTGCTCGCCCCGCACAAATTCCTTTCAAGATTGCTCTCCGCTTTCGTGCTGGGAGCTGGATTGTGGGGGGCGCTGCTCTGCCTCTCCGTTTCCTCGAAAACGGTGATTGCCGACGACGCGCAGGGATCAGTAAGTGCCCAGCCTCCGCCCTCAAATGTTGGCCCACTGATCGGGTTGATTCAAAAGGGATCGCTCCCCGAAGCTCGACTCCCCGGAGTCGTCAAAGTGGTCTGTGAACGAGGGAACGAGCACGATCTCGCGGTTGTGTTTCAAGAAGTTGTACGCGACGAACATTGGAACGACTCACTCAGAACCGACACCCTCAATTGGCTATTCGAAGCGTCGACCAGTCGCAAGGTCAAGCCCGTTGGTGAGTTAGACGCCCTGTCGACGTTAATAGGGTCGACGGTCGATGCCAAGCTGCAAGTCCGGGCGATTAAACTTGCCGGACAGTGGAAAGTGGCCGCAGTCGCCGACAAACTCGAAGTCATGATCGCATCCCCTGAAACTGCCGAGACTTTGCGCGAGGCAGCGGTTGACGCTGTGGTCGCTCTGGGAGGGGCCGCGGCACAGCGAGCCATCGACACGATGTTGAAGCCGACTCAACCGACTTCGGTCCGTTTTCGCGGGGTTGCCGCGTTGGCGTCGATCAATTTGAAGCAAGCGGTTTCCGCCGCGACGACTGTGCTGAAATCGGCCAGCAGCGAAGACGATCCCGCCCCTCTCATGCAGGCGTTATTGCAACAGAAGGGGGGAGCCGACTTGTTCGCGACGGGATTGGAAGCTGATCCCCCCGAGGGGGAAGTGGCCCTGTTGCTGTTGCGTCAGATGTATGCGTTGGGTCGCAACGATGCGTCGCTCGACAAAGTGCTTTCGCGGCTCGCCGGGGTGAACGACATCCCCCCGAAACCGGATGAAGCGGGCATCCGCACACTGGCGGCTCGTGCGGAAGCGGAGGGTGACGCTGTTCGAGGTGAAGCCGTCTTCCGTCGGGCAGACCTCGCGTGCATGAAGTGTCACGCCGTCAGCAAGGCGGGGGGAATCATCGGTCCCGATCTGAGTGCCGTCGGGGCCAGTTCGCCGGTCGACTATCTTGTAAAGTCGATTCTCGATCCCGATGCCCAGAAGAAGGAAGAATACATCACCCGCATCATCATTGATGCCGATGGGGTGCAGACGATCGGGATTGTTGAGAACCGTACAGCCGACAAAATCACCCTGAAGACCGCAGACGGAAAGCATGTCTCGATCGCCACGGCTGACATCGAGGTCGAGGCGGAAGGTTCCTCGCTGATGCCCGAGGGTCTCGTCCGATTTATGACCGAACGGGAACTCCTTGATGTCGTGAAGTTTCTTTCACAACTCGGCAAGCCAGGGACCGACTACGCAATTCGTTCGACACAGCGGATGCAACGCTGGCGAACGCTGCAAAACAGTCTTGAACGATTTCAGGGAGAGGTTCCTAATGAAGAACTTTTTGGCGATCTTGTTTTGAATTCGACTGACTGGCAACCGGTCTACGCCCGTACGAATGGCGACCTCCCTCTCGCCGATGCCGCCGGCCGATCGAAACAGCGGGTGCTTTTTGTGCAGGGGGAGATCAACGTCACTCGCGGCGGAGCAATCGTTGTGCATGTCGACGACCCGACCGGCCTCAACCTGTGGATCGAATCGACCTCCGTCGACCTCGCTGGATCACGAAGCATGACGGTCGAGCCCGGTCGTCACCGCATCACCCTCCGGGTCGACACCAAACTCCGCGAGACTCCAACACTCAAGCTCGTTGTCGACAAAGCGGCCGATTCATCCGCCGAGTTCACAGTCGTCGACGGCCCATAGCACATCAACAGGCAATACCTCAGCAAGAGAATGCGATTTCGACTTTGTGCTCACCCACTCATCGGCTGCGCTCATCGCGATCCGCGACATTTCGAGGGACGACCAACGAGTCTGCAACCTGCGGCACTGACCGATGCACGAAGTTCCGCCCATGATCCCGTCTGCACTTCCGTGACGCTCATTGATGAATCACACATCCACGGATTTGCCTTAAAATACTTGCGGCTTGGACTCCTGCCAACAACGCAAAGACGTCATGTGCGGTCCACTTACTTCGGTTGCCGAACGTCGATGCAGAGGATTTCTTTTCCATCACGGAGGTAGAGGTGGCCTTGCGAGAGGGTGCCGATTTGGCGGGTGTCGGCGAGCACTTCGGCTCTTGCCAGTTCTTGGAAGCTGTCGGGGGTTGCCCGGACGATGACCAGTTCGCCGGTCATCAGGGTGATCCAGAGTTTTCCATCGGCGGCAATCAAGTTCCCTTTTCCGAAGCGAGCCTGTCGCCAGACGGTGGCTCCCGTGCGAGCATCGACGCAAGTCAAATGGGTGACCGGACCGGCACTTCCAACGTTATCGAAGCCATAAAGGTAGTTCCCCAGTAACACCGGCGTCTGCCACTCACTACGCAGCGCGCTCTTGGTGCCGAGTGATGTCCAAATTTCCTTCGCCTTGGCACCAGTCACGTCGAGGAGGGCTGAACCGTGGTTCTCGCCGGACGAAATCAGCACGTTCTCGCCGATGGCGATTGGGGTTGCCGTATTGCAGTTGTAGTCGGTGACGAACGGGTATCGCCACAGTTCCGCGCCAGTCTTCGGATCGATACCGAGTACCGCCCCTCCGGTGAACGTCACCAGTTGACGCTTCTTGTTGAGGGTGAGCAATGCCGGTGAGGAGTAACCGGCCGGATCGGAGCTGGGGGTTTGCCAGAGCAACTTTCCGGTCTCCCCATCGAGTGCGACGACCGTCGCCTTAGGGGCCCCAACTGCGACGACGACCGTACTCCCCAACACCAGTGGCGAACAAGACATCCCGTACTCCGAAGGCTTGCCGCCGTATTCTTGTGGGAGATCATGCTGCCAGCGGACTTTTCCAGTTTTCAAATCGAGAGCAACGAGAATTCCTTCGCCAGTGTAAACATAAACCGAAGAGCCATCGATCGTGGGAGTCGCCCGAGGTCCATCCCCCATTGCATTACGATAGGCGGGGGCGACCCCTGTGGTCCAGCGGATCTCGCCGGTCTTCGCATTCAAAGCCGTGACGACCTGTTTCCCATCGCGGTTCATTGTTGTAACCGCAGTATCGCCGACAACAGAGACTGCCGACATTCCCACCCCGCCGGGGACTCGCCAAACAACGGACGGACCACTCGCTGGAAATGTGTCGATGAGATCGGTCTCTGCCGAGAGACCATTGCGTGATGGTCCCAAGTGTTGCCCCCAGTCTTCGCCCGCTGCCGATTGCACGATCTCAAAGTGAACAGCCCCGAACAGGAGCAGGATCACTCCGAGCATCGTGGGGAAGTCGAGGATTCTGAGCAGGGGCGATGGCCGATTCCCAGGGAAACGATTGCCCAGAGTTGCAGTATGTTTCATCGAATTCCGCTCCAGAGTGTGATTGCGACTCATGGCACCATCCACCCAGGCGGCACCGATTGGTGACTCATGATAAACGTCAGCAAGGACTTCAGCCTGACAATCCCCGCGACGAACTTCTCTGGCCGTCGCAGCTTAATGTCATTGATACCTGATGTCTTTCGCTATGAATTTCTCTTGAGTGTGAACACCCTTGCCGCCGCGTAGTTCCGACGGATACTGATATCCGTCCTACGTCGCAGGGGACCATCATGCAAGACATCGCTACGCTGCACGACGATGGTTTGACACTGGCGGACCGACAAGTTGTTCGACGACTTGTCGGCTCGAGCGAAAGGACTGGGTCTTGATCCACTCCCGCAGATACTCGACCTGCTTCGTTGCGGCTCGCAGGTAGGGAGTCATCGACAAGTAATGCGACAGCATCGTATGTTTCGAAAGCACGTCCCGAACGCGGGCGGCGTTCTCGGGGTTTTCGAACTCGTCGATCGTTTCGATCGGCGATTCCGGACGACGGAAGAGGACGACGACATGACCCGACCCGGGGGTTGTGGTGGACTCGACCACTTCGAGACCGATCTTCCGACCAATCCCCTCCATCGTGTAGGGGTTGTAGTTGTAGAGATGGCCGATGTGAAATCGGTTGTTTGGTGCATGGTAGCGGGCTTCGACATTGGGCACCTCGATCAGGAGATGCCCGCCCGGCTTCACCCAGTTGCGAATTCGCTTGAGGCTGAAGGTGGGGTCTTCCAGATGTTCAAAAACATGGTGAGACGTCGCGATGTCAAAGCCGCCGGCAGGGAAATCGACATCCTGCAAGAAGGCGTTTCGAGTTGGAATTCCCAACTCCTCCTGGGCGAACTCGGCAAAGCCCCGGTTCGGTTCGACCCCCTGAATCTCGACCCCTCGTTGCCGCATGACGTACAGAAAAAAGCCCCCCGCACTCCCGACATCAAGCAGCCGTGTCCCTGGTTGAATCAACGACGTCAGCCGGTCGGCTCGCTCGATTGCCCGCTCGGTCTCTCGCAAGGCATGCTTTTTTCTTGGTGTATAGGTGGATTTGTACGCGAGACGGTAGTCGTCTCGGTAAAACTTCCGGGTCTGCTCTTCTGTGGGGCGAGGGTCGGTCCAGACCAGACCGCAACGGGAGCACATGACAGTCGTCAAGGCTTCGCCCTCCCGATCGACCGTTCCAACTTGTTCGACATCGGTGCCACGACAGAGGTTGCACGGAATCGTCGGCGACACCTTGGGGAAGAGCGAATTGTGATCGTTCACGAGCAGCATCCTTGCCAGAAAAAAGTAAGAGGCGACCTCACCCCGACCGCAGCGGCCTGCATCAAATCGAAATCCTAGACTCGATGACGACGGATTATGCCTCCCCTTCCCCTTTTGGGGCAAGACAGATTTCCATGACCTGCTTCGGTTTTTTCGGACACGTGAACCTCTTATTGCGGATGGCTCCTCTTGGACCATCGGAAATCGTGAGAACAACACCTGTCCGAAAAAACTAAGGCAGGTCATCTCAATGGGATTCACAGTTTCGCTCAGATCGTTCACCAGAATTCCTGGAAGAGATGATCACGCTCCGAATCGGCCCTGTTGCAACGGCTTACGTTGGCGCTGGTTGATTTCTTTGCGTCGTTGATGGCAAGTCTCGGCGCAGGGTGTCAGAATGTGGTTCGGATTGGTTGACGTCTTGTACTGATTGGGTTTCTGATGTCTGATACGCTTTATCTTGTGGATACGTTCTCTCTGGTCTTTCAGGTTTACTATGCCATTCGACAGCCGATGACAGGGTCGCGCGGACAGCCGACGAATGCGGTTTATGGTTTCACGGGAGACCTGAATCACCTGCGAAACGACAAACAGCCGACGCATTTGATCTGTGCGATGGAGTCGACCGAGCCTCAGGAACGAGTGGCGATTTACCAGGAGTACAAAGCGAATCGGGCGGAGATGCCGGACGACTTGAGGCCGCAGATTCCCCTCATCTTCGACGTCATTGCTGGGTTCAATATCCCCCTCGTGACGGCTCCTGGCTGGGAGGCGGACGATGTGATCGCAACTCTGGCGACGCAAGCTGCGGCAGCGGGGATGGAGGTACGTATTGTTTCCAGCGACAAGGACCTTCGGCAGCTCATCGGGCCAAAGGTCAAACTGTACAGCATTCGCAAGAAACAGTTCATGGACGAAGTGGCCCTGATGGAAGATTGGGGCGTTCGACCGAATCAGGTGATCGATTTTCAGTCGCTCGTGGGGGACAGTGTCGACAACGTCCCTGGAGTGCCGCTGGTCGGTCCGAAGAAAGCTCAGGCTTTGTTGGCTCAGTTCGAAACGCTCGACGGAGTGTTGGCGAATGCCGACAAGGCTCCCGGCAAGAAGTTGCAAGAGAATCTGGTCACCTTCGCCGATCAGGCTCGGATGAGTAAGGAACTCGTCACCCTGCGGACCGATTTGCCTTTGTCCATCAACTGGGACGATGCCCGAGTTGTCGAGCCGAATTGGGGGAAACTCTACGACCTCTTCCAAGACTTCGGCTTTCGTAAGTATGCCGAAGAGGCGAGAGAAAAGCGTCACGACTCGCCGGTCCGGGCGTCGGCTGATGTCGCCCGATCCTGGAAGACGATCAAGACGGAGGCTGAGTTCGACAACTTCGTCAAAGAGCTCGAACAGCAGGAATCGTTCTGCGTCGACTTAGAGACGACCGGCCTCAATCCGTTGGAAGCGGACATCGTCGGATGGGCGTTTTGTTGGGAGTCGGACGTCGGTTACTACCTCCCGGTCGATGGCCCCAAAGGGACGCAAGTCCTCGATCCGCAGCAGGTCGTTCAGCGGCTCAAACCGATTCTCGAAGACCCGGCGAAGGCGATTGTCAATCAGAACATTAAATATGACATGCTCGTCTTGAGGAGGGCGGGAGTGCAGATTCAAGGACTCGGCCTCGACCCCATGGTCGGCGACTATCTCCTTGATGCCGGAGCGAGAAGCCACGGACTTGATGAACTCTCGAAACGGTACCTGCAACGCAAGATGATCCCGATCAGCGACCTCATCGGCAAGGGGAAGCAGCAGTTGAAAATGTTCGAAGTCGATGTCGAGAAGGCGGCCGAGTACGCGAGCGAAGATGCCGATGTCGCGTGGCAATTGGCTGATGTCCTCACTAAGAAACTGAAGGAGCAAAACCTCTGGGAACTGTATTGGGACCTGGAACGCCCACTGATTCCCGTCCTGGCCGAACTTGAATGGAACGGCATTAAGGTCGACGTCGAAGAACTCGGGCGACAGAATGAGGAACTGGCCGTCCGACTCGACTTGCTGATGCAGGAGATTCATGAAATCGCCGGGCAACAGTTCAACATTGCGTCACCCAAACAACTTGCCAAAATCTTGTTCGACGAACTCAATCTACCAGTCATCAAGCGGACAAAGACCGGTCCGAGCACGAACGAAGAAGTCCTCGAACGGCTCTCATCGAAGCATCCGCTCCCCAGAAAAATCATGGAGCATCGCACGCTGTCGAAGCTCAAGGGAACCTATCTCGATGCCTTGCCGAGGATGGTGAATCGCTACACCGGCAAGGTACACACATCGTTCTCTCAAGTGACCGCTGCGACCGGTCGCCTCTCTTCATCCGACCCCAACCTGCAAAACATCCCGATCCGTACAGAAGAGGGCCGCCGCATTCGCAAGGCGTTTGTCGCTTCGGAGCCGGGTTGGAAACTGGTTTGCCTCGACTACTCTCAAATTGAACTCCGGATGTTAGCCCACTACTGTCAAGACCGGGCGATGATGGAGGCGTTTCAACGAGGCGAAGACATTCATGCCTCTGTTGCCGCCCAAGTGTTCGGTGTTCCTCTCGATGAGGTGACGTCTGATCAACGTCGACTCGCAAAGGCGGTCAACTTCGGGATCATTTACGGCCAAACCTCGTTCGGGCTGGCGGCGACACTCGACATCGACCAGGAAGCGGCCGGCGAATTCATCGACAACTATTTCGTAAAGTACGCCGGTGTCGACCAGTTCATTCGCGACTCGCTCGCCGAGTGCCGAACGACCGGGTTCGCCACCACAATCCTTGGTCGTCGCCGCGAGATCGATGGCATCCGCCCCCGCCGCTTCCGCAATCTCAATCTCCCCGAACGAACTGCGGTCAACACGATCATTCAGGGAAGTGCAGCCGACCTGATAAAACAGGCGATGATCCAAGTTCACGCGAAGCTGAAAGAGGTGCAATCTCCCGCCCGAATGCTGTTGCAGATTCACGATGAACTGGTCTTCGAAACCCCCGCCGACAACGTCCCGGCCCTCCTCGAACTTGCCCGTCAGGAAATGACGACGGCCCTCGACCTCAGCGTGCCAATCGAGGTGGATCAGAAGGTGGGCGAAAATTGGTTCGACGCCCAGTGACGATGAATGAGGATTAATGATCGCCGCGATTAACAGGCGAAGTAGGAATGTTTCTCTTCAGTGACGAGTCTGGAAAGACAAAGCAACAAGCCCACTGAGATAACGAAAACCTGAAAGTCCGCCTCAAAGCCATCGAATGAGTCCTACCTAGTCGTGTGCTCGCCATAATTGAGAATTAGCGTAGGACGAACCGTCAGGAATGTGGGAAACGGGATCTGGTGCTAAGGAATAGTCCCGAATCAAAATCCGTATTTCGGAAAGTGGTGAAATTGTGGATGCTCGATTCTGTATGAACGTAGGAGGTCATCATTGATCCGAGGGCCGTTGAAGGCCAAATGGTGCGGTTTTTTCGGTCCTTGAAAGAGCGTGATCGGAGATGATACGCGGCGTTTGAAGCGGCGAAGCTGGGGCATGGAGGGATCGAGTACCTTTCGCGGTGACTCGAGTGCGATCGGAAGACGATTGGCCGCGGGATCTCCAAGCGTGAATCTGCAGAAGAACTCACGACCGACCAGCAGCGAAGAAAAGGGGCGGACACAAACCGCTGAGCGAGACGAGTCCTCAGCTGGTCGAGAACTTTCTCGCGATGCTGCGTGATCATGAAGCGGGCGATCCGATGCGTGAGGATGTCCAATGAACGAACATGTCGCGCCGACAGATTTCACGCCGATTGAAGGAACGGGGGACGCCGGCGGGAAAGAATGTGGTCTCGCGGTTGCTGCACGAACACGGATACCGCCGCCGCAAACCGCAGAAAAAGCGATCGATGGGCCAGCACGCGGACCGCAACGCTCAGTTCGAGAGGATCGCGGAGTTGAAGCAGGAGTACCTCGACGACGGCAAACCCGTGATCAGCATCGACACGAAAAAGAAGGAAATGCTCGGCAATTTTCATCGAGACGGCGTCACCGACGGGGTTGCATGGGAATTGTCGGTGACAGCTGTCGAGGCCGGAACGTTGACCGGATGGACCGCGGACGACGCAGATTTGGCGGATATTCGCCGATTGAGGACGATCGACGGGAACTCGGGACGAATGGGCGACGGAGACACGCCGGCTCAAAGGAAAAAGGGGAACCACGGATGACGACGGATGGAGAAGGATGAAAGGACGGATTCGGCTTACGACCAGCCGCCCCCCCCTTTCAAATCCGTGAGCATCCGTCCTTAATCTGTCTTCATCTGTGGCTCCCTGATTGAGCCGGAGCCGCGTCGTCGTGAGTTGGAAGTCTCTGAGTCGTCCTCTTCCCTTCTCCAAAACCGCGAACATCCGCCAAATTCGCGTCATCCGTGGTCCATCCTGAATCGCCCAAAGATTCCACCGACAATCGAGACGCACACACGCTTTCCATGTCTCCGGCGAGACCAGTGGTTCATGCACGTCCTCGCTGATGATCCAGTCGTCTTGCGAATTCCGTTTCCAGCCTTTCTGCTTCTTCGGTTTCAGCACGCCGTTGCCGTCGAGACCGAACAGCGAACCCATCGTATGCCGGTTCCAGGCGATGGCTCCCTTGTAAACCGGATTCCGCAGCAGTTTGGCGATGCGGGAGGTATTCCAGTTCTGGCCTCCCGGCGAGGGAATGCCTTCGGCGTTGAATTGCGCCGCGATGGTGTGGCAGCCGTAGCCCTGCACGCAGAGTTCGAACATCCGTTTGATGACGGCCACGCGATCGGGCGTGCTGGGGACATACTTGATGATGTCGCTCTTGGCCTTCTTGATGTTCACGCCCGGTTCGATGACGCGCAGGAACTTGCCATCCGGTCCGAACTCCTGCTTGCTGCCGTCGGGCATCCATCGCAGCGTGCGCAGCACCTTACCATCGGCGGTGAAATGCTGCTTGTCGCGGCCGTTCTCGGCGGTCGCGATCATCTGTTCGAACGCGTTCCGTCCCTTCGCGCTGGTGCCGGAGATCGCATCGTCAATCAACCAGCGCACGATGCGTTAGCCGTTCTCGCTGGCTCACTTCTCCACGTAGGCCTGCTGGTCGGGGATAGAACGATCCTGAAGGTCGGTGCTGCGCCGGGCGTAACCGGCGGGATCGATGAGTTTGGGCCTGGGCATCATGTTTCTCCGATGAATGACCGACACCCCGCCGGGCGGTGCTTCAGGTTGCGCGGACAGCCTAATGTCTTATTTTGGTGGGGTGGGGTTGGGGGTTTTGGTGGGGTGGTGTTGCTCGAATTCGGTGGGGGTGTCGTAGTTCAGCGATGAGTGGCGGCGCTCGTTGTTGTCGTAATGGAAGTACTCCGTCAGCTCGCGGACGGCTTCTGCGGCGTCGGCGTAGGCGACCAGTTGCAGCTCCGTTTTGATCGTCCCGAAGCAACTTTCCATGAAGGCGTTGTCGTAACAGTTGCCAGCTCCGCTCATGCTCTGATGCATCCCGGCTCGCCTCAGAACGTCTCGGTATCTCGTGGAGGCGTATTGGCCGCCGCGGTCGGTGTGGTGAATCAATCCTGGCTTTGGTTGTCGCTCGATGATCGCTCGTCGCAGACTTCCCAGAACCAACGCTTCGGTCATCTGAAGACCGAACTCCCAGCCGACGATCCGCCGCGAGAACAGGTCAATCAACAATGACAGATAACCGAATCGTCCTCCTGCTCTCAATCGAATATCGGTGATGTCGCCGACCCAGACTTCGTTGACTTTTGAGGGTGCCTGTCGACCACTTAAAAGGTTCGTGTTGTAGCCGAGTCGGTGACGACTCTCGGTGGTCTTCGGCTCGAAAGATTTTGGTTGAGTCGCTCGTAAACCCTCTGTCTTTAGCAGTCTGGCGACTCGTGCGACTCCGCAGGCGATATCCCGCCGAGTCAGTTCTGCCGCAATTCTACGTGCTCCATATCTTCTCCTGTGATACCAGAATATCTCCTGAAGACTGGCATCAGTTCCTGATCCCTTAACTCGCCGAGACTTCGATCGCGACCTCCACGAAGAGAATCCCGACCGACTCACCTCCAAAATGTGACAGACCTCAGAGACCGTAAACTCCTCTCGGAGAACCAACTGATCGATCGTCGCGTACACGTCTGTCACTCGTCTCGGCCGAAAATGGCTAACGCTTGTCGAGCGTTAGCGAGCCTTCAAGATCGCAAGATGTCCCTCTCACGCTCGACTCGTTTCGAGTCACGTTCCAACTCCCGGACGCGTGTCTCCAGTGTCGAAGCCGTCGCTCCCGCCTGGCCAATCACATCCTTCTTCCATCGATACAACAACTGCGACCCCGCCAGCCCCAAACGCTCCGCCACTAATGCTGCCGTATGACCATCCAGCAGCATCCGCACCGCCTCCTCCTTGAACTCCTACGTAAATCGACGATGCTTCTGCCGACCATCTTGAAGTCCAAACTCAACCTTGCGTGCACGACTCCCTGATCTGCTCTTTGACATCGGACGGCTCCTGGTAGACCATCCAAAATAAGCACAACACCTGTCCGATAAAACCGAAGCAGGCCAGAGTAGGGTATGCTTTGCGTACCTTTTATTCTCCGAAATCTTGTGCTGATTGTTTGATTGCTAACGGTTCATTGTGACTGCATCCCTAATTCTATTTGTACACGCCTTTTGTCGCCCATTGGTGCAACGAAGAATGGGGCCAAATGATAGGACAGGAAACGTATTTGTGTTTCACCGGATTCCAGTGAATAACATCAACATGCGTTTCAAAGTCGTCTTCGATCGTATGTTCCTAATATCGTCGTTGCCTGACACCTCTGCGTCGATACCGCTTTCATGAAAATGACGTTGATTGTTCGTGGCCGCCCAGTTCCAGGTATCGTTTCGTAGACTCCTTCATCAGCCAGCCCCAGCGTTTGGGAGAGTCCACATCTCCTGGCGGCAGAGACCAGATCGCGTGCAGGTGATCGGGGAGCAGAACGATCGCGTTGATCTCAAATGGCCAGAGCTGCATGACCTCTCCAACCACTTTTCCTAACAAAGCCACGAACGGCTGCTCGGCAAAGATCGGGGCGTTGTGCTCCGTCTTCACCGTAAAGAAAAACGTCCCACCAAGGATCTGTGCTCGACGGTCATTCGACATTCACGCAGCATAGCTCGCACACTCCGGTACGCACAGCGTACCCTACTCGGCAATTCTCCACACCGCTCAGTGCCGCACAGCACAGCCTATTGTCCCTGGGACGAGTCCCAGTCTTCGACACCACAGACCCCACGGTCAGCGCACACTAGGTGGTTTGTGAGAGCAGGACTTGCGGCAGGAAGTCTTCGTTCCAGCCGCACATTCGACGTTTCATGATCAGGCTTTGTTTGCCGGGATGTTGCTTTAGCAGGGACAGCGTGAATCGTCTCAGCCACGCCAGGTTTTCGACAAGACGTCGCTCACGAGTCCGCAGTTCGTCTTCGCGATACGTCAGATCAAGACTCCAGTGACAGGTGGTTTCGATCTGCCAGTGGCTGCGGACAGCGCCGCGGGCGAACTGCTTCACCCCCATCGGCAGGCTGCTGATGAAATATCGAATCTCGGTCGTATGCCTGCCGTCACCGCACAGGGATTCATACATCACGACACCAATCGTTTTCAGGCCAGCCCACCGGTCCCTGGTTGCGAGATCCACGGGGACGGGAAACTGCCAGTACACACGTCGGTCCAGTCGGCCATGGGATTTCTCTTTGACCACATGACGACGAGCGTCTGTCCCTCGGAAGTCGTTGTTCACGTGCTCGTCAATGAACTCCACAACAGCCTGTTGCAGCCCAGCCTGATTGCCTTTCACGGGGAGGACATAGTCAGCACCGGCCGCCGTGATCTGTTCGGCGATGGCGGTTTGAGTTCCCATCGCGTCGATGGTCATGATGGCCCCCGCACAGTCGATCAGCTTCAGCAGTTCCGGAATGGCAGTGATTTCGTTGGACTTCGCCTCCGTGGCAACCTGAGCCAGAGTCATACCCGCCTGTGTCATCCACACCGAGACCAGATGCATCGCGCCGAGCCCATTGCTGCGATCAAAACTCCGCCGGAGGGTCTTTCCGTCAATCGCCAGACCCGGCTTCTCACTCTTGTGCTCCGCCTCACCAGCCGAAGCCCGCTTCAGTTCCACCAGCCAGGCCGTGAAGCACTGCTGAAATGCGAACGGGTCGACAGCCATCAACACCCTTCGAAACACGTCTTTCGATGGAATCCCATGCGGCAGGGGCAGGCACTTGAGCAGCAACTCCGCACAGACGTGAATTGCGGTCGGCCCGTCTGCACCGGAGAGGACCGCCAGCAATGCGACCACAATCACACTTGGCAACGGATGCCGAAGATTCACCGACGAACGCGGATCTTCGAGTTCGTCAAAGTGCGCCAGAACCTCATCGAGAACAAACGTCGCTTTCCTCGCCACAACAACTCCTCCATGCACCCAGCCGCATTCGGCAACAGTCATGGAGGCTATGTATCAACCTGTCCACCCGAGCGCAAGCCCGCCCCGACAACCCAAACCACCCAAAGTGCGCGCTGGCCGTGGTGGCCACGTTGACTGAATGCAACCGACGCTGGGTTTACTCATAGATGGGGCAGAAGGTATTGAAGGCAGTTTGACAGAAGTGGCCGGGGTCATTGTAGCGATGCGATTGATTGAGAGCGGAGATTGATTGCATTTCCTGGTCGGTGAGTTCGAAACTGAACACATCGAGATTCTCGCGGAGTCGGGTCTGGTTTGAGGTTTTGGGGATGACCGAGGTGCCCCGTTGAATCCCCCAGCGGAGCAGGACTTGAGCCGGAGTCTTTCGATGGGCCGCTGCGATTGCGGGGATCGGGGGGACTTCCAGCAAATTGTCCCCCGGCGAGGCCATGCCGAGTTCATGATAAGAGAGTGAGCCGAAAGGGGAGAAGGCGGTGTAGACGATCTGCTCCTGCTGGCAGAATTTCAGCAGTTTCTCCTGTGTGAGGTACGGATGAGATTCCACCTGGAGCACAGCGGGCGGAATCGTGGCTGATGCAAGGAGGTCTCGCAGGAGCGATGTCCCGAAATTGCAGACACCGATGTTTCGAGTGAGTCCCTGCTGTTGCAGTCGTTCCATCGCTCGCCATGTGTCGATGATCGGGACGCGGTCAAATTCCATTTTCGGGGCTGGGGCGGCGGGGTCAAAAATCCATCCGGGGGGGTACCGCTGTTCGATTGGAACGAATCGCTGGGCGATCGGGAAGTGAATGAGATACAAGTCGAGGAAGTCGAGTTGAAGATCATCGAGCGACTTGCGACAGGCGATTTCGACATGCTCGGGCCGATGAAACGTGTTCCAAAGCTTCGAGGTGATCCAAAACTCTTCACGACTGTAGCCTTCCGACGTGAACAGTCGCTTGAAGCCCGAGCCGACTTCCTGTTCGTTGCCGTAATCGCAGGCACAGTCGAAATGTCGATACCCCGCTCCGGCCGCGGCGAGGATTAGGTCGGCAGACTGACCGGGGGAAACCTTCCACATGCCGAGGCCGACCGCAGGAATCGAGTCGCCAGATCGCAAAGTCAGTTGAGTGGAAGTCTTCATGAGTTTGTCGTTCAAAGGTGAGCAAAAAACGGGAGATGAGAAGAGTCTCTTCCCGCCGGTGTGACCCGGGTGGGCTGACATGTTATTCTCTGGCTCTCGGTGACGCATCCCTCGAATCGTTCGCGATTGAACGAATCGAGTGGAGTGACGAGGGCCGATGGGGATGACTTCTTTCTTGCGAGTGGTGTGGCAGTTATGGCGTCGTTGATCTTGAAGAACCCGCACAGCGTCTTGGCTGCATTGCAGCAGCGTCCGCAAGATGTGATCGAAGTTCGTGTCCCGAGGCAGCCCTTGTCCCAGGGCTGGAGCGATGCCATCGAGTTGGCGATGTCGAATCGGGTCTCAGTTCAGCGGGGGGTGATGACTTCCGGAGGATCGGGCGGCCGGGGATCGAAGGCGAAGGGTGGAGGACGCGAGAGCGGCGCAGAAGCAATCGTCCGAGAGCGTCAACCGGTCGAACTGGATGAACTGTTTGCTTCAGACTCGTCCAAGGGGCTTTGGTTGGCACTTGATCAGGTGCAGGATCCGCACAATGTCGGGGCGATCTTTCGGGCTGCTGGATTCTTCGGTGTGCGGGGGATTGTGATGACCCGTCACAAGTCGGCCCCGATGACTGCCGTTGCTTATGACGTCGCATCCGGCGGAGTCGAGCATGTCCCCTACACTGTCGTGACAAATCTTCGCCAGGCGATTGATGCGTCGAAAGAGGCGGGACTCTGGGTGCTCGGGACTTCGGAGCATGCCACTCAGT
Organism: Planctomycetaceae bacterium; assembly: GCA_041398965.1. Classification (GTDB taxonomy): domain Bacteria; phylum Planctomycetota; class Planctomycetia; order Planctomycetales; family Planctomycetaceae; genus JAWKTT01. The sequence goes on from JAWKTT010000015.1 coordinate 61,915, forward strand.
CGATCATGCAAGTCGATCGAGACCGCAAATGGTTGATCTTACTTGGGAATGAAGAGTCGGGACTCCGACGTCTGACGACCGAACATTGCGACGAACTGTGCAGCATTCCGAGCCTGGGGGGCGTGGACTCGTTGAATGTCTCGGTGGCGGCAGGAGTGACTGTTGCCTTGATGTCGCTGCCTGGATGACAAAAAGTCATCGGGCCACAAACCTCGAACGGTTGCCTGTGAGGAGAGATTAGTCGTCGAGACTTCAGCGCCTCGGTCGCCTCGGCCCATCCAAAAAAAATCGCCACAAACACACGCCAAAACTGTAAGTGGTCGTGGAGTGTTTGTGACGATGCCAACGTCAGGGCAAGTTGAGTCTTGTGAATGGACAGGAATCAGCCAGCGTTAACGTTTTCATTGTGCGGCAACTGTTCGCGCTGAATGGCTTGATAAACTTCTTCCCGGTGGATGCTGACGTCTTTCGGGGCATCGATCCCGAGCCGGACTTTGTCTCCCTGGATGGAGATCACCATCAGAGTGATCGAGTCGCCAATAATGATCTTCTCGTCCTGTTTGCGGCTCAGAACCAACATAGCCAGACCTCCTGTATGGGGTTGAGGAATCGGTGAATACCGTTATCTTCGGAGTCGGGCACGAGACGAGGCCAAGGTGTTCGCTGCGATTGCGGCGAGAATTGCCGAAAGGTGTGATACATCTCGGTCAAGCCGATTTTGCCGGAACAGTCTGTGCGTAACGATGATGCCGAGCGGGGCGCATCGCCGGAACATCTTGGCACTTTTGAACCTTCCTCACTTGCAGAGAATCGTTAATGTCGGAACAACAGGCTCCTTGGTACGCGGATGGTCTTGCTTTCGAATGCACACAGTGTGGCGACTGCTGCACGGGGTCGCCGGGGCATGTCTGGGTCAACGACGAAGAGATCGCGGCAATCGCTCAATACCTTGGGAAGTCAGTCGGCGAGATTCGATTGCTTCACACACATCCCGCTCGCGGGGGAGTGTCGCTGAATGATTACGCCAACGGAGACTGTGTCTTTCTGGACGCAAAGGCTCGCAACTGCACGGTTTACCCTGTTCGGCCTCGACAGTGTCGGACGTGGCCATTCTGGAATTCAAACCTCGAAGACCCCAAGGCTTGGAAGGAGACGTGTCGGGTCTGCCCGGGAGCCGGTCGGGGGCAACTTTACACGTTGTCAGAGATCGAAGAGCGGTCAAAAGTGATCGACATCTGACGTAACCTTTTTCTAATACATGAGATGCGACACACGTGTTAAACCAGGAAGAGTTTGCGGATTTTCCCGAATTGACTGAAGCTACTGTCACACAAAGGTCGATGAAAAGAAAAGAATCTCTGACCCGATGTGTGCGGCGTCCAGAGTTTTGCCCCGGCGAGTTGGTTCAATGGAAGCGGCGTCTTGACACTAAGTCAGTTTGCCGTTTACACTTGAGACACTTCGAACCATCCGTAGAAGTCGGTTTCCACCGTCTTGGCAAACTGCCGGGAGCCTCACAGTGACGAAAAAAGAAATAGTCAAAACGATCTCCGACGATTGCGGGCTGACTCAGCTCAAGACGAAGGAGATTGTCCAGAAGACGTTTGAAGCAATCATCGAGACCCTTGTTCAAGATCCCCGTCACCGTATCGAGTTACGCAACTTTGGCGTGTTCGAGGTGAAGAAGCGAGCGGCCCGCAAGGCCCGCAACCCGCGAACTGGTGATCGAGTCGAGGTCCCGGCAAAGTTTGTCGTGACGTTCAAGCCCGGTAAGGAAATGGAGGAACAGGTACTGCGATTAGAGCAGGAAGAAATCGAAAGGGAACGTCAGCGGGCTGAGGCCAGTCGCATCGCCAAAATGGGAACCTCTGTCGCCACCGAAACTTCGATCACACCCAAGTCTCCAATCACAACGACTGCTCCTCTCCACTCCACCATTGACCCCATCACGAACACTCCAGCGAATACCAGTAACACGAACAACACCGACAGCGGCGATTCTCAGGAGGCCGCAGCTTCCTGAACTTTACGTCTGTCAGTTTCCCACTAAGAATAAACCGTCAATGTGTTTAGCACATCAACGGACTTCCCACTTCACCCCAGACAGTGTTGAACCTCGGAATGTTCCGGGGTTCGATTGTCCTTCCCGAACCTTCGGCACGCGGACACGTTGAGGCAGGACGGATCTTGTCTCATAGACCGAAGGTCGTACGGACTCACGGAGGAGTCTCATGCGGAAATTTCTGACAACGGCAGTTCTGGCACTCGCTCTGGTTTCCCAGTCGGGATGTATCGTCCCGATCTGGCATGCCGACCCTGCGGAACGGGTTCGACAAATGATCTACTCTTCGGAGTCGATGCGGCATATTCCCGAAATCTGGGACCGCATCTGGGGCTTTGATATGCCCGATGTTGCAACCCCCTACCGAACACACGGCGGAGTCATTTGACGCTCAGCCCCCGGTCGCTCTGGCCACTTTCCTCTCCGAAATCGCCGCTGGTCCGCACGGCGATTTCCCCGTTGCGCCCCCTGTTAATCGTTAACCTCTCTAGCCCGGATTATTCGTGAGGTTGCTGTTTTTTGGGTGTTGTTGTTGATTGTTCTGGGTGTGGTGTTTTTGGGTGGGTGTGGTGTTTTTGGGTGGGTGGGTGCGGAGGGGCTCCCTCCCCGGGTGATGATGGATTGGCGGACGGGTTCTTGGTGGCGACGACGGAGCAGGGGCGTCAACAGCGTTGGACGGTTTGCAGGACCACGCGCCAGGTGGGCAGGCCGGGCCAGGCGCTGCTCAGGCGGATCAACACCCGTCGGCAACTGACGAGCACTTCCGCGGCGACTTTGATCAGTCGCAATCGCCACGTGGCCGGTTGAGCGTGGCGGAGTTCCGCGCCGGTGGCGGGGCCGGGACGCTCGGCATCGGGGAGGGGAGCACGGCGACGATCCTGCGGCGGAACCTCGGGCAGTGTGCGTCGCAGGCGGATCAGCAGGTTGAGCGCAGTGGCGTGCATCATGAATCGAAACAGGTTTGCCATGAAGCGATGATCGCTCAGTCGTTCTCCACACAGGTCGATCTTCAACTCCTTGTTGCGGTTCTCGCTTTCGCCACGCTGAACATACTCATCGTAGATGCCTTGAGGCAGGATCATCGCTCCGGGACGGTTCGTCACGACGGCCCGTCGGTTGGTGCCGACCGCATGACATTCCGCCTTGATCACGACTGATCGGGGACGATCCCAGGTCTGAGCCTGATCGGTCAGGGCCGTGAACAGTCGTTGCTTCTGGTCGGTTCGCCCGTACTCGGTGAGGGCGGTCTCCAGAAGGTCTTCGCTCTCCCGTTTGAGACGGGAATTCATGCCAATTCCGAAGGTGTACCACACTCTCAGCCGTTCGCAGACTTCGTACATCGCGGGGACTCCGAAGCCGCTGTCGGCGCGGACTTCGATGTCGACATCCGGACAGCGCTGACGCGTCTTCGTCACGACAAACTCCAAGTCTTCATCGGCCGCCAGTGACGCATGCGCGGTTCCATGCCTGAGCGAGACCATCACCACCAGTCCCGTCTCGGCGTTGGTGATGATGAGCGGGAAGTACTGGTTCTGCTCGTAGTAACCGTGAAACAACGTCAGCTGTTGCTGGCCGTGGGCCGGGTCGTCGAAGCCATCCAGATCGAGCACCAGCCGCGAGGGTGGCGTGTCGAAGGAATCGAGGAACTGATCCACCAGCAGTTCCCGCAAACGAAACAGCGCGGGAATGCTGACCCCGTTCTCGAACCGCGAGAGCGTCGGCTGCGACGCGGTTTCCGCCCCCGCTTCGGGTAGGCGATCACACACCAGCTGAAAGACCGGATCGTACCGCAACGTGTCGTGGTCGTTCTGATCTTCGTAACCAGCGATGATGCCATAGATGGTGTGTGCGTCTCGATTGTCGGTGGAATCTTTGGGCGACACAGGATGGACCACGGATGACGCGAATTTGGCGGATGTTCGCGGATTTCGAGAAGGGAAGAGGGCGACTCAGAGACTTCCAACTCACGACGACGGGGCTCCGGCTCGATCAGGGAGCCACGGATGAAGACAGATAAAGGACGGATGCTCACGGATTTGAAAAGGGGGGCGGATAGTCGTAAGCCGAATCCGTCCTTTCATCCTTCTCCATCCGTCGTCATCCGTGGTTCCCCTTTTTCCTTTGAGCTGCCGTCTCTCCGTTGCCCATTCGTCCAGAGTTCCCGTCGATCGTCCTCGATCGGCGAATATCCGCCGAATCTGCGTCGTCCGCGGTCCATCCGGTCAACGTTCCGGCCTCGACAGCTGTCACCGACAATTCCCATGCAGACACCCATAGATGCGCTGACGAACCATCGACAGCAATGAGTGAGTCGGCTCCCGCCGCCACTCCTCGATGACCGCGGCAAACTGCTCCGTAAGACCCAGCCGTTCATCCAGTTCGCGGACCAGCAGCAACCCGGCATCACTCGACAACCTGCCTCCAGAATTTTCCACAACCAAACGCTTTTGAGGATGAAACTCCAAACATTCCGACCACACACCCTGTAAACTCATCACGGCCTCCGTGCTTGCGGGAAAGTTGTCGACTCACAAACACTTAAACGCAACACCAGGCCATTTCTCGCCCCCCCCCATGAATAATCCGGGCTAAATCCGTATTGCATGCTTCCTCTGACCGAAACCGCTGTAGCCCCCGTGATCCTCCACGCCTCGAACCTCTGCGTCGGGAGCGGTTGCAGCAGAGACAACTCCTCGGCCAAAAGACCCTGCTTCGGGGCAGGCTTCCCAGCTGTTGTCGCCGCCAGTCATTCGTTGACGATCGAGAGTTCCCGCACCCGTGGCACCGACACCAGAAAGTTCGGGCAGGCACGATCGAGTAGACACTCAACACGCCCGTTCTCGTTCGGTCGGCGCACCAGGCAGAAACGAGTCCAGCTTCGATGCCCGCCGCCGCGATCTCCGCTAGCCGATAGGCTCGGAGTGAGACAGCAACTTCAGGAGCGTCTGCCAGTGAATCCCCTACTGCTCGGAAGCCGCCCGCTTGCTGATCTCGCCGGTCAACACCCGACGACGAATCTCCACCCATTGTTGCCTGTCCGTGTCCACCCTGCTCGCCTGCTGCTGATCCCAACGGCTCGAAAAACCAAGCAGCCTGAAGTCTCAGCAACAACGGAACATCTGCGCTACTCTTTCTCACCGACCTCTCCATACCCGTCGAGCACTGCAGCTTCTCCCGGCCGTGAGCAGGGATAGGCTTTGTATTGAAACGAACGGTCTCCCGCACTCATACGACTATCTTTGAGAACATTCGCTATGCTTGTTGAGTTGATTCGCGTACAACACCAATTGGCGGTGACGTAAGGTCTGTGGCTTCGACAGTATGATAGTCACTCAGAGTTCCATCCAACCCTCAAAACCAAATGAATCGACTCTCCGTCAACCGACTTCCGTTGCTCTTCTTACTCGGGGTGATGCTCCTGTTCGGATGCGGCAAGAATGGGAGTGAGCCGTCAAGTTCTGGCGGCAATTCTCAACCCTCTGGTGCAGACAACGGTCATGGAGGGTACAATTCTTATTATACAGATGGAGAGATCACCTTTGTCGACAACGCTGCTAGCAATACGCCACTCGACGAAGGACTGACCAAGTTGGCTTTTGTCGACACCAACGGGAAAGAGACGACAGTTTCGGACTACGCGGGGGAGAAAATGTTGGTGCTAGTGCTGACTCGCGGCAACACTGACCCAATTTGTCCCTATTGCTCTACCCAAACTGTCGGTTACATCAGCCAGTACGAAGAGTTTGTCAAACGCGGAGCTGAGGTGCTGTTGGTCTATCCGATCGAGAAGGCCGTCGACTCAGCAAGGGTCGATGCATTTCTTGAGAACGTGCGTCAGAAGGTGAACGATCCCAACCGTCCCGTTCCGTTTCCCGTATTACTCGATGTCGAACTTCGGGCAGTCAATCATTTGGGAATTCGTGAAAACCTTTCGAAGCCGGCCACGTACATCATTGATCGAGAGGGAAAAGTACGGTATGCCTATGTTGGAAAAGAGCGGCAATTATCTGACCGACCCTCTGTTCAAGCGGTTTTGGGAGAACTCGACAAGCTCACGGCCACCCCATTGCCCGCGTCATGACCTGTCGCACTCCGGTTCTCCGGCAACTTGCGACAATTGAATGAACGATACCCCGATAATGAGCGAAGCGTCGACCCCACCATCTCCGGGCGACTTCCTGACAGTTGCCGTCAACTTGCGTTTCCTGTCGGACTCCGATCGAAGGGAGTTCGAATCGGAAGGTGTTGCGCTCGGAATCTCTCCGCGTGATGTCGCCATCGAACAGGGGCGGCTTGATGCAGTCGCCGTCGATATCATTACCACCCTGCTCCACCCCGAAACCACGATACCCGGTTACAGCATCGAGAGTCTGTTGGGACGTGGCGGCATGGGGGTCGTCTATCGAGCCCTACAAAAAAACCTCAATCGACCGGTGGCCCTAAAGACGATACTCGTGGGTCAAAAGGCCACTCGCTCCGTTCTCGACCGCTTTGAAAAGGAGGCGAAAACTGTCGGTCTGCTTCGGCATCCAAATATCATTGCAGCGCACGACTTTGGCAGAGCGGAAGGCAGACTTTATTTCGTTATGGAATTAGTGGAAGGGGTCGACCTCCTCGAACGCCTGAAGTTGCAAGGAGCGATTTCGGAGTCGATCGCGTTGGCGATCGTTCGACAGGCGGTCTCGGGACTACTTCATGCCGATGAACACAACATCGTTCATCGAGACATCAAGCCCGCCAACCTGATGTTGCTTGAGCCGCCGCCCGGATATCCTCTTCCCCCAAACGTTCCTCTCGTTAAGGTCGCGGACTTCGGTCTCGCGCTGCTAACTAAAGAAGCAGAAATCGACACGCGCTTGACTGCAGAATCAACGACGGTCGGATCACCACACTACATGGCCCCCGAGCAACTGCAAAGCAGCGAAGTCGACCAACGAGCCGATATTTATTCGCTCGGAGCCACACTGTATCACATGCTCGCAGGTATGCCACCGTTTGAAGGCATGAATCTCCCGCAAGTTGTCGCCGCCAAGCTAGGAAACGGGCCAACTCCGTTAAAAGACATCGCCCCGCAAGTTTCAGAATCGACTCTGCGACTCGTCAACTGGCTAATGAGCCGTGATCCCAAGGACCGCCCGCAGAACTATCACACGCTGCTCAGCTCTCTTGACCAAGAATTTACAACGATGGTCGAGACATTGCACCTTCCCACGGAACCAAACGGACGGCATCAGAACGCACGTACTATCGAAACCGCTTTGCTTCCAACCGAGCCGAGAGAGACAACCAACGTCGCAGAGACTTCTCCCCTACCGACACTTCCGCAAAGCAAGGGGCGATCGCAGATGCGCGCCGTCGGGCGTCATTTCTCGGGATGGCTCATGGCTGCCGCACTATGTGTCATGCTGGGCACGCTGATTTGGTGGATCGAACATTCAAGCGCCGATCATTTCCCTCAGACTCCTGTCGCTATGCAGACCGCCGGATTTTCACATCTGCTCTTCGACGGCAACACGATTACCGGATGGACGGTGCGTTCGGGGACCTGGAGACCGCGCCCTCAACACGCTGTGATCGTTGGAAGTAACGGCCTCATATCCCGAACGCTTTTTATTCGGGGCGACGACAACACTTCTGATGTCAAACCAAGAGCTCCTGAGTGGTTTCAACTTGAAGTCGGACTACAACCTCTTTCGAAAGTCGATGAGGAAGAAGGGCAGACTCTCGATTGGCAAATCGGATCATCAGACAAACAGACACGATCGCAGGAAATTCACTTTGGGTTGGAATCGGTTCAGGGACGCAATGGAAAACGCTGGATCATCAGACGGAGTTCCGCCGGTATAGAAATCGGTTCCGCAAAGAGTGACGACGCCCCATTCATCCGGAATCATAGTATTCCACACGCCCCAGTATTGCCCAATGAGCCACAATCCATCATGATCCGCCGAGTGCCGAACGGCTGGTTCGTTTCTGTTGGTGAGACACAGATTGCCAGCATGCCGTTACATACTCGCGCGGCACTCCCCGAATTTCGGCTGGCATCACAAGCAGGCCCCGTTGGGTTTTCGGACATCTACTTTTCCGAGCTCATTCCAGTCGCGGAATAACGATCTCGCGCGTAGCTTAGTGTCCGAAATGTTAGCTGTAACGATGATCCCCTGGGCGACCGATTTATAAATATGCCGCCGCTTGGTCAGAAATAGAGCGAATCTCTCTGCGGGACCAGGCGATCGTGCTGCATCAGTCGGATCATGGTCATTCGACGGAGGAACGGACCTTCTCTGGGGGAGGGAGTGCCGGGCCGTATCGTGGGGCCAAGGGCTGTCTGTTTGAAGGGGGCATTCGAGTCCCGGCCATCGTCTCTTGTCCGGGGACGATTCCGCAGGGAGTCGTGCGAGATCAGCTGGCGACAGGTTGCGACTGGTCTCGACGCTCGCCGACCTCTGCGGGCTCGACATGGCCCAGTCCCTTCCGGATTCTGCGGCGGTTCCGCATCATCTCGATGGACGCAGCCTCAGTGATGTTATTATTCACGACAAACCAACCCCACACACGAGAGCTTCTACTGGGCAACTCGGAGCGGGCCCGGGGCTCAATGGGTCGTTCGACATGGAGACTGGAAACTGCTCGGAAAATGCCAAGGATACCAGCGGCCGACCACTTACGAAGAATGACCACCTCTTCCTCGTCAACCTGTTACCGATCCTCAGGAGTCAAAGAATCCTCGCGGCGGATCATCCCGAGGAACTTCGCGAACTGAAATCATTGAGAGAAAAATATGTGCAGTCATTGAAGTAATCTCGCACAGAGAATCGTTACTGTGTGACTTATCACCACCTGACTTGACATGAAGTGCCCGCCATTGGGGCCGTGATGACCCACTTACGACACACTGAGTTTCACCCCGGGAGATGCCCATGAACTTTTCGTATTTGCTGTTTGTTTTCTCTGTTGTCTGCGACGCTCGGTTTCGCAGCGGAGACGTCGCCAGTCGCCGAGCCGACTGTGGGTCAGAGGACCCCGTTGTGGGAGGGGCCGTCTCCAGTTGGGGATGGGACGATGGACGAAGCGAAAGGGTGGATTACGGTCCATCGGCCGGCGAAACCCAATGGGACCGCGATGGTGATTGCCCCGGTGGAGGCTATGGCGGACTTGTCGTGGGAGTCGAGGGACATGGGATTGCCAAGTGGTTGACGCAACATAACATCACGGGCGTTGTTCTTGAATACCGCCTCTCCCGGCGGGGCGTCATGCTGTGCCACTGCTGGATACCCAACGCGCCTTACGCACTGTGCGTTTCATGCGAAGGATTAACCTGACCCTGAACGCATCGGCATCATTGGCTTTTCCGCTGGTGGACATGTCGCCTAAACAGCAGCAACCCACTTCGATGATGAAGACCCGAAGGCGCATCGACGCGATCGATCGCGTTAGCTGTCGTCCTGACTTCGCGATTCTGGTTTATCCGGTCGTTACTACGGGGAAGAAGACACATCAGGGATCGAAGGGAAGATTGCTTATAAGGACCTTCACCCGATATGGTGAAGTTGTATTCCAACGAATTACAGGTCACGGCGAAGACCCCGCCGATGTTCTGGCACGCTGTTGATGACACGGTATCCCCCGAAAATAGCCGTGAACTATTTGCATCGCTGCAAAAGAACAAGAACATCGCATCTAAATATCTCGAACTCCCGTCGGGTGGGCACGGCCTGAATGGCTGTAAAGGACCAATGGGATGCGGCAAGAACAGTCCATGACATGTGGTTCTCCGCGCTGAATCCTCCTCAGGAAAACAAGGCCGCTCGGTCGACGATCCCCAGAGTTGGGCCCCCGGTGCGGGAGTCGGAGTCGGTCTTCACCGAACGGAAACTCGAATCCTTCGTGCATGGAACACGCCCCGAGTGGGGCTATGCGGCTCCGCAACGTGATAAGTTTCTCGTACTGCATCCGACAGAGGGGAAGCCCGAATTGAATGGGGCTCTCGTCCGTCCGCCGCTATATGTTGTCTTGCACTCTGCGGGACATAACGTCGACTCGTGTCTCGCCTGCACGGCGACCGTGGGTAATCACGACATCTACCGGGCACCGCCGGAGTTCTTTGCCTTGTACGTCGATTGCCGGGCGAATAAGGGGGACTGGTGGTGGGGGATCGAGAAGTACAAAGGATCGGACTGTGGGGAGGAAGCCAGCGAAGAGATGCGACGGGGAGTGAGAGTTATTGGGGCCGGTTTGTACAAGATCGCCATGCGGACCACTTCTGGTCCACTCTGCGAGGTGACGCACAGAAACGTCGTATCAGGCCGGTTCGACCAGGCGAGTGAGCACAGCATCACGAAGCCGTGAACGACCTCCGTTTTGGCTACGCCTCGACCCTGCAATCACATCGTCACAACAACAGGCACAACGACTCTGGCAGCTCAGACGGGAACGAGACTATTGGTGTGCCCGGCGAGCTATCGGACTTGTGCCTCTTTGGAATCACACAACGATTGGACAGGAGAACCATTGCGTTGTCCTGTTACTGAGCGATCGGCACTAAGGCGACTCGCATTCCAATATTGAAGTAGCGGCGGGATTTGTCGTTGCCGCGGTAGGTTGATCGTGACTTGGCGAACGGTGTGTTCCAGCTCCCGCCTCGATTGGCGCGGCCCGATCGACCGGTGCTGACGAGTGGATCGAGGCCGCCGGGAAGGGCCTTTGTGTACCAGTCGGCACACCACTCCCACATATTGCCATGCATGTCGTAGAGATTCCAACGGTTCGGTTTCTTGAGACCTACAAAGTGTCCATAGGTTTCACCCGCATCTTCGGCGTTTGTCTCGTACCAAGCGTAGTCGCCGAGTTGGTCTGGATTATTGCCGTAGTTATACGAAGTGGTTGTGCCAGCACGACAGGCGTATTCCCATTGCGCTTCGGTCGGCAGGGTGAACTCCCAATCGTGTGGCAGGCGCCCGGCGAGTCGCTCACGTGCGGTTAGTTTTCGACAAAATGCGATGGCGCTGTCTTGTTCGAGGATACCGTTGTCGTCGAAGCCGTGTGTGATGTAGTTGGCGGGGTATTTGGCTCCGACTCGATAACGTTCGGAGTTTCCGTAGGTGACCCAGGGGCGGGTTTCCATCACGCTCTCCCACAATCCTTGTGTTACTTCCATCTGACTCAGCCAGAACCCTTGCGACAGTGTGACTCTCACTTGATCTTCATCGTCGGAACGAAGGAAATCGGAAGTTGGGGCGCCCATCAAGTAGGTTCCCGGTGGGCACCAACAGAACTTGACACGTAAGTCGCCCGCAAACTCATGGACCTCCCCGCCACTCTTCCCCTTGGGGAATGGGACGACTTTTCCTAACGGCAGGTTGAGGTCGTATTCGCCCCGGAGTTCGGGGGACTGGCGGACGCGGTACTTTTCGTAGACGTGCGAGTAGGTGTTGTTGGCGACGTAAGTCGAAAGTTCGGCGAAGGTGATGATGCCGTCACCGGTCGTCTTTCCTGCGAGCGGTTGGTCCGCTTGTCCACTCAGTCCCTTCACCAGAAAATGGGTGAAGACACCTTGTTTGAGCGTTGGGTCTTCGACCGCTCGCTGGTTGGGTTTACAACTAAAGAAGGCGACCGTGCCACCCGGTGGGGGTGGGAGCTTGGGGAGCGTGGCACTCGCCAGACCGCTGCGAAAAACACCGGGCTGCGTGGGATCGTTGCGGCAGGCATCGACGATCAGCAGCTTCGTGGCCGCCTTGCAGTCCCTGAGTTGATCATACAGTTCATCGAGCGGCAGCAGATGATTTCGCTCGGAGATTTCGTTTGCAAGTTTGATCCCCTCAACAGTCGCGTCGGCTGGGCAGAAATAGAAGCGAGCCGCCTTGTTCCCGGCATCATCGACCTGCTCGAACTGCACGCCATGCCCGTGCAGGGTGATGAGGATCGAGTCACCCGCTCCCAAACTGGGAAATTCCAGGATGCCCCGTATCTGATCGCGGATGTACGCGATGTTGGGGGCCATCGCCTCTTGCCCTTCCTCCTTGGCCGCTTCATGTGTCATCTCAAACACCGTGAACCCCTGCTGCCGCAGCGCCCCACTCAACACCACTGCGTCCCCCGCCGCATGCTTCAATGCTGGCAACCCCGAATTCGCCCGATAAGCATTCACCCCGACCACCACCGCGAGCTTCCGCCCTTCAGCGAAGGAAGTCGACGCTCCGAGGATCATTACGGACAGGGTGAGTGTCAGGAGTTTTAGGGACATGGGATGCCTCGGACAGAGTGGTTGATGACTTTCAATGAAAGTTCTTGCTGGGAATCTCTTCGATTGAGCGCCTCGCTGCGCCGGTCGCGGGTGGGAAGGGGGGACTGGGGATGGGCTCACTTCGCTCCTTCGCTGCGGCTCCTGCGGTCGGGGCGTCCGCCCGCTCCCTTCGGGCCTGCGCTCCGGGCTACGTTCGCAACGCCACCTCCGGTTACGGACCAGACGGACTCAGAACCAAGCGGAAGCCCACGTAGCTGAGCCGGTAGGACTGGCCCAGCGAGCCACGGACCGCCGACCGGTTACTCCCGGCGTCGTAGGGCCAGCTCCCGCCCCGGATGACCCGGACCGAGCCCCTAGAAGGCCCCTGCGGATCGCGGCCTCCCGGTAGTTTATCCCCGTACGAGTCCTGGCACCACTCGGTCACACTCCCATGCATGTCAAACAGGCCCCAGGCGTTCGGTTTCTTCGTTGCCACGGTGTGCGCGTACCGCTCTTCCCTCGCGTTACCGTCGCCATAGTATCCACCCCACCAGCCATAGTCACTCAACTGTGTCGCATCGTTGCCAAAACTGTATGCCGTCTTCGTTCCCGCACGGCAGGCGTACTCCCACTGAGCCTCTGTCGGTAAGGTGTATTCCCAACCTTCCGGCAAACGACCTGCCGCACGCTCACGAGCCGTCAGCTTACGGCAGAACTCCGTCGCACTGTCCTTTTCCACAGTCCCACCGGCTCCCAGACCGTGGTTGATGTACACCGCCGCGTAGTTGGCACCTACCTTATCGTCGTCCTCGTTCCGATGTTCCACCCATGGAGTCGTCCCCATCACGCTCTCCCACAAACCCTGCGTCACCTCCGTCTGACCCAGCCAGAAACCACGCGAAAGCGTCACATTCACTTGGTCCTCATTATCGCGTCGATCCGCTTCAGAGGCTGGGCTCCCCATCACAAAGCTTCCCGACGGACACCAGCACATTTTCACCTTCAATTCACCCGCAAACTCACGCACCTCGCCCGCCTTCGTCCCGACGATATCGCGAGCGAGTTCCGGCGTCGTTGAAGGGGTTGGCATGGGTACCGGACCAGGAATAGCTGACACGCGAGCAAGTGTCACCAATGGGATCGACAGCCGGAATTCTCCCTTCAACTCCGGGGCCTGTTTGGCTCCTTGGTACTTCTTGCGGACGAAGTCATAAGTTGTGGCCGAGACGTGTTCCGAGAGTTCGGCCAGCGTGATCTGTTGGTCGGCGGAGCGAGTTGGTGTGCTGCTGTCGGCGTCTCCCTTGAGCGCCTGAATGACGTGGTGAAAAAAGACACCATGTTTGAGGTCTTTGTCCTCGAACGCCTGTTGATGAGCCGAGCAACTGAAGAAGGCGGCTGTTCCACCGGGTGGTGGTGGCAGGGCAGGCAGCGTGGCCGAGGCAAGTGCGCGCGCGACACCCCGCTTCGTCGGATCGTTCCGGCAGGCATCGACGAGCAGTAACTTGCCGCCAGCCCGGCAATTCTTGAGGGCGGTGTAGAGTTCACCCAGATCGATCAGTCGATTGCGGTCGGTGATGTCGTTGGCGGTCTTCAGTTTCGCGACATCGGCATCCGCCGGGCAGAAGAAAAACTTCGGTGTCTTCATTCCCGCATCATCAACCAACTCGTACTGCACCCCATGGCCAGCCAAGGCGACGACAACGACATCGTCATCCTTAAGGAAAGGGTTGTCGAGAATCGCGGAAAGTTGATCACGGATGTAGTCGGAGAGGGGATTGAACACCCCCTTCCCTTCCACACGCCCGACCGTCTGCGTCATCAGCGTGACATCGTACCCCCCGGCCTTGAGCACCTCTGCCAGACCATCGGCATCGTTCTCGGTATAGGCAAGTTCCGGCAACGGTTGTCCCGGACGGTAAGTCTTCACGCCGACAATGAGGGCATACCGCTTCCCCGCCTCGGCGACCGTGGCGAGTGAGAGCAACAGGAGGAGAGCTACAGAGAGTCCGCGTGACATGGTCTGGCCTCGTTGGGGAAGTGCCATTTCTATGTGGTCAAATCAGCGTTCATACCGCACCGACAGGGTATCACGAATCTGACCGATCGTGCGAGAGACTTCGTCGGTCTTAATCTTCAGGTCGTTGCCGAAACCGGTCCCTCGGCCCTGAACTTCCGGTTCATCCGCTGGACGGTCGGAGTCTTTCTGCCAGCTCGCGCTGAACGACGTTGTGATGAGCCCAATCTTCGATGAAGGCTTCAGATGCAGTTTCGCAGCAGCGGTCTCGGGGAAGTTCGCCACGACCTTGAACTCGGTGATCGTCTCGTTGTCGCGATGCCAGCCAAGGATGTCGACGAACGAGTGCGGCTGGACGATCCAGTACTTTGAGGTGCTCTTGCTGAACGCGAAGCAGTTGACGCCATCGATACGGAGATCGACGGCAGCCTCATGCGCGGAGTTGTTGATCAGCCGGACGCCGTAGATTTCCGAGTTATCGATCTTCACAAACGGATGTCCTTGCTCCATCGCCACACTGCGGGCGACGTACTTGCCGTGCTCTTTGACGATCAGTGCGACGGCGTAGTTTCCGGTCTTGCCTTCGATTTTGGTGCCGGTCAGTTTGACCTGTGGGTTCTTTCGAGCATCGTCGAAGCTTTTGGAGAGTTCACGCGGATCGCGAATGGGTGGGTTGGAGGTGTTGAGACCGAGCATGGCCGGGACGGTTTCACTACCGAAGATCAGACGACCGGTCGGTTTCTCCGCAAGGAAGTCGCCGGTCTGCTGGTCGACGAGATAGGCCACGAGCTTGACTGCGTTCAGCCCCGTAGCATCCTTCGGGTCTGCTTTTGCGAGCACTCGATTCTCTCGGGTGTCGTGGAACGGCTGGTAGCGCCCCGCAACCTCAAACTTATGGCTTTCGGTGACGACAGTGAGGCCCGCCTTGCGGAGTTCTTCAGCGAGTGCCAGCTGCACCGCCGGACCCGCATGGCCGACGACATCCACTGATCCGGAAAATTCACCGATGGCGATGTTACCGCCACCATTCTTTTCGACGATCTTGGCAATGTCGCCGGCAAGATGACTCATCTCGACACGGAGAGCATCCGGCACCGGATCGGCTTGAACAGCAGTCGCCATGAAAGCGAGCAGGAGTAGAGCGACAGTGGTTTGTTTGAACGATTGCATAGCTGGCCTCGTGTCAGTTGTGAATTCGAGATAGTAATCAGGGTCTGCCCGTGGAGTTATTGTGTCTAAGTGGCTTGGCTATTGACCGCGAGGTGTCGGCGGGATGTAGGGCAGCCCGAGTCGCAGTTGGCTGGCGACATCTTGCATGAGCGATGTCCCATCCTGTGTCTCCCACTTTTCTCTCTTAAGAGTTCCCGGGGGGGCTTGGACCATCGTCCCCAGCCCGAACCGCAGCAGTTCACGATTGGCTTCAATTTTCGCTTGGAGTAATTCGATATTCTCGAAGCCAAGCTCCAAAGCCAGCTCCTGCCGTGTGAGATCGCGAGAGTACATCTCGGCGACTTTGCCGATCGGTTCGGGAAAACTTGAGATCGGCTTCTCCCTGTCTTCGCCCACCTGCAGAAACGGTCCGGTAATACGTTGTAGCGACCGCATGAAGATTTCCTGATCCTGCCGCGTCAACTTCTGCATTTGCTCGTGCGGAGGATAGATATCGAGTAGATGCTCGCGGGCTATGCCGCCTAAGGCGTCGGCGTTGCGTAGCTCATCGCGGAAGTCGGTAATCATTCCATCACGATGACAGTACATACAGGAGATGCCGTTGATGATCGCCGGCGTGCCGAGGACTGCGGAACGATCGAACACCACTTCGATGGGCCCTTGATCGATCCGGTCCCCATTGTCTTTGACGAGCATGTAGCCTTGCATCCCGTTCGGCAGACTCCAGATGACCTCGCCCCCATCATGCTCAAACGCTTGGTTGTTGTAGGGGTTTCCTGGGAACTTCGGTCCTAGCGGGAAGCGAGCCAGGTCCCCCTTGGCTCGTTTCGGCAGGAAGTCGTAACTGATCCAGAGGTACGGCGTGACAGTCGTCGTGTGACGCTCTAACAGCCGGTTCTGTTTCGAGACTCCGCTCTTGGCATATCCACTCCGGGCGACATCGCCACGCAGAAAGTTCTGTTTAATATCGAACTGCAGTTGATGCTCTAACCCCATCAAGGTATCGGGAACGTCTAGCAACTGATGATAGAGCGGTGGTCGGGTTGCGGTGACGATAAACCAGTCGGCCCGCAAGTAAGGGACATCGGCCCCAGAGAACTGAGCGACATCCTTCCAGACCTGTTTGAGTTCCTCGTCCTTCACGAAATCGTACTTGAGGGCGTAGGGATAGTGGCCCAAAATTTCCTGCCAAAGCTGGCCGCGATGCCAGCCGAGGTCACTGAGGTCGATGGCGTAAACCGAGTCACCCGTTCCCTTGAGTGCCGCCGGCATCACGATGTCGCGTTCTTTGGTCAGGCTGTTGATCGCCTTGGCGAGAGCCGCCCGATACAGCCGGAGATCAAGCTCTGAGACGGTTGGGTTGTTATGCAGATGGGTCAACGTGAAGAAGCGGATGTTCTGCCGATTGTCCGCCTTGGACGTGAGGAGATAGTCTCGCATCGCATTGAGGATTTGCGTTTCGCTGATGAAGTCGAATTCACGGAGTTTGGGAAACACAGCCCCAGCAGAAACCCACTTCCGTAGGAGTTCCTTCTCTTCGTCGGTCATACCCTTCGCCTCGGGAGAACCCTCCTTTGGCATATACGAGTCGGCCCCCCCCTCCAGTGTTTCGAGCAGTTGAGACTTGGCAACATCTCCGGGGACGATGAATGCAAACTTCGCTCCGATCTCACCTCGTTCTTCGAGCAAGATGTCACGGCTCAGCACGTCGACTCCCGCCTGTCGAGCCGACCCGCCGTGACAGCGATAGCAGCGTGTCTTCAGAATCTCGTAAGCCTTCACGGCAAGTTCCGCATCCCCCGCATCGTCCGCAACAGCGGGACTGTGGAGGACAGAAACAGCGAGAAGTAACCACAAACATGCCCGGCTCATAGCAATTCCTCAGTTGGATACGGATGACGTGTGACGTGATGCCTACCGAGGTAACGCATCCCTCATCAGATTCTTCCCGGTTTTCGGGAAGAATTCCACCAACCCGGTCGTTATCCTGACAAGTATCGCCAAGTTGCCATCCTGTACCATGAGGCCCACGATGTTCCGGATTGCTATTCGCCTGTCGCTCATCGCATTCTTGCTGTCGACCGGCCCTCTCTGTGCTGAAGGTCGAAAGCTCGCCGTTGTTGTTGGCGTCGGCAGCTATCGAACCAACTCCGGCTTGCCCTCACTCGGAAAGGCACCAACCAACGACGCCGCGAGCCTCAGCGGCGTTCTCCGGCAGCAAGGGTTTACCGTCTTCGAGATGACACACGAAGCCGCCAAGGTCGATGGCCAAGAGACGATGGCTCCCAGCATCGCTTATATCCGTGATCAGATCGACGGCATGCTCGGCTTCCCCAACCTCGGTGCAGATGATGCCATTCTCATCACGCTACACGGACACGGCGTACAGTTTGAGGAGACTGATGACGCTGGAACAAAGACGGCGAAGTTCTACTTCTGCCCCGCCGATGCCACGATCACCGACATCAAGACCGCCAATGAACTAACCGAGCGAAACCATCTCCTCCCGCTGGAGGAGTTGTACGGAAAACTAAAGAACTGCAAGGCGGCGACCAAGCTGCTGATCGTCGATGCCTGCCGCAACGATCCAAACCAACCGGGAACATTTCGCTCCGGACTTGCTAGTGCCACGCTCCCGAAGCTCCCACCCCCAACCGGCGGCACGGCGGCCTTCTTTAGTTGTAAACCGAACGAGCAGGCCGTGCAGGACACCGAGCAGGGTCAGGGAATCTTCACTCGCTACCTGGTGCAAGGACTCCAAGGGGCCGCCGATCTTCCGTTTGCCAACGAACCGGCCGACGGCATCATCACGTTCGCCGAGCTTTCAGCCTATGTCGCCAACAATACTTACGCCCATGTCTATAAGACCTACAAGGTCCGTCAGTCCCCAGAGTTGCGTGGCGACTATGATCTGAACTTGCCGTTGTCGAGGGTGTTGAACCTCATCGTCGGGACGAAGGCAGGCGAGTTGCGAGAGTTTGCGGGTGAATTGAAGGTGAAAATGTGCTGGTGTCCGTCGGGAAGCTTTGTGATGGGGAGCCCGGCCTCGGAAGCGGATCGGTTTGATGATGAGGACCAGGTGAACGTTACGCTTTCTCGTGGATTCTGGCTGGGCCAGACGGAGGTGGCACAGGGATTGTGGGAGAGCGTGATGGGGACGACTCCGTGGTCTGGTGAGGAATACGTCAAAGAAGGAGCCAGCTACCCGGCGGTGTACATCAGCCACGGACTGGGAGCCGATGGGACGGTGGAAAAGGACAGTGCGACGGAGTTCTGCCGTAAGCTCACGGCTCGTGAGCGTGCGGCAGGTCGTTTGCCTGCGGGTTGGGAGTACACGTTGCCGACGGAAGCACAGCGGGAGTACGCCTGCCGTGCGGGGACGAAGACGGCGTACAGCTTCGGCGACGATGCGTCGAAGCTAGGTGACTATGCATGGTACGAGGACAATGCGTGGAACGTGAACGAAGAGTACGCGCACACCGTGGGTACGAAGAAGGCAAACGCGTGGGGCCTGTTTGACATGCACGGGAATGTGTACGAGTGGTGTCAGGACTGGTATGAGGATAAGCTACCGGGTGGCCGTGATCCGCTGGCGGCTTCCGGGGGCTCGCTCCGGGTCTCCCGGGGCGGGGGCTGGTTCTACTCCGCCGGGGGTTGCCGGTCGGCGTCCCGTAGCTGGGACGACCCGTCCAGCCGGAGCCACTTCCTGGGCTTCCGCTTGGTCCTGAGTCCGTCTGGTCAGTAACCGGAGGTCGCGTTGCGAACGTAGCCCGGAGCGCAGGCCCGTAGGGAGCGGGCGGACGCCCCGACCGCAGGAGCCGCAGCGAAGAAGCGAAGTGAGTAGGCCGGACCGACCAACGGGAGTTCCGGCACCCGCAAGACATCCTCCGCACCGATCGGCGAACACGTCGACCGAAACACCCCACGACACTCCAATAAACGGACGCCATACACTATAAACACGGCTCATTGTGGCGCCATCGACGGGTGTCGATTGTGCATCGTGGCCGTTTCGCAATAAGCCATCGTCTCCAACGACATGGCGCTCCCGTTGGTCGGTCCGGCCTACTTACGCTCACGCCCGTCCGTTCAGGTATACGTACCAACCCGAGCGGAGTGGCGTCAGCCCTCCGAGCGTGACGCACGACCAGCGTCCCTTCCCACCCTATCGACCACCATCGCAACGCAGACGTCATTCCGTTGCGTCCATATTGTCTGCGTTGTTACCCTCTGAGTCTGTTAAAACGCGGTCGGCTTACGCCGGACCGCTCGGGGGGATTTTCGATGGGTTTTGATCAGTATTGGTTACTCACTTGGACCACGTATGGCCAGTGGTTGCCGGGAGACCCGCGAGGTTCCGTCACACGCGTGCGGACGGCCCCTGGCAAGCCGCGAATCGAACATGACCAGTTTCAGACCCCGTACGATGGACCGATGCCGGAACTCCAGCGTGCTGCGCGAAACGCGATGAAGTCCGACCCAGTCTGGCTCACCCGGCCGCAGGCCGAACTGCTCCTCGAACAATTTCAAGAAACGGCTGCTTACCGTCGGTGGGGAC
Source organism: Planctomycetaceae bacterium (assembly GCA_041398965.1). Classification (GTDB taxonomy): domain Bacteria; phylum Planctomycetota; class Planctomycetia; order Planctomycetales; family Planctomycetaceae; genus JAWKTT01. The sequence continues at coordinate 81,941 of JAWKTT010000015.1, forward strand.
TGGCCGCGGTGGCGATCATGGCGAATCACGTGCATTTGGTCGTGGGAGCCCCCGCCGGTGTGACTTGGGATTCGCTACTCCGAGACTTCAAGAGCTACGGCAGCCGTAAGCTGAACGCCCAGCCCGAGCCAGCGAACAAGCCGCATACCTGGTGGACGCAATCGGGGTCGCGTCGGAGACTTCCGGATGAACAGGGGGTGCGTCACGCGATCGAGTATGTCAGGCAGCAGTCCCATCCGCTGGTAATACACATACTCGAGCGGTTGGACGTCAGCCCACCGAGCGAGTGAGCTGTCATTGTTAGTCTCGGAGATCAACAGTGCTCAAATCTCGGAGGGCTGACGCCACTCCGCTCCGGTTACTGGCCAGACGGACTCAGGACCAAGCGGAAGCCCAGGAAGAAGCTCCGGAGGGACGGGTCGCTCCCGTAACGGAGCGCCGACCGGCAACTCCCGGCGGAGTTGACCCAGCTCCCGCCCCGGGAGACCCGGTCCGAGCCCCCAGACGGCCCCTTTGGATCGCTTCCCGGCGACGAGGCGTAGTACTCGCTCTCATACCAATCGCTGCACCATTCCAACACATTCCCGTGCAGATCAAACAGGCCGAAATCGTTCTCGCGGAACTTGCCGACCGGTGATGTGAAGACATAACCGTCACGAGCACTGATCGTCGGCCAACTCGAGAACTTCGCCTTCGCTGTTCCATCCGCCACGTTCCCCACCCGTGCCAGACCTTCTGGATCGTTGCCGTGTTGGTAGGCGGTGGTTGTCCCCGCCCGGCAGGCGTATTCCCATTCCGCCTCGGTTGGCAAACGATACGTTTTCCCCTCCTGGCGACTGAGCCATTTGCAGAACGCGACGGCATCGTTCCAACTGACGTTGACCACGGGGTGCTCATCCGTCTGCGGGAACCCCGGATTTCGCCAGGTGTACTCCGGCTTTCGTGAATATTCCCCTTCGTCATTGATGCCGTAGCCCCCCTTGCCACCCTGTTCGGCTTCGGTCTTGTAGTTCTGGTCCCGGACGAACTCGGCAAACTGCCCCTTGGTGACTTCGTGAACGCCCATGAAGAAGGGCTGGGTGATGCGAACCGTGTGCGGACCGTTCGCCCCTTCATCGTCATCGCGATCCTTCTCGTCGACTGGTGACCCCATCTGGAACTCCCCCGCCGGGATCAGTTTGAGTTTCATGCCGAGCGTATTGGTGAGCAGGGTTTTGTCCGCCAGTGACCGCAGTTCCCAGATACCGTCGAAGTAGCCCTTCTGGCGGGGTGTCTGGGGAGCAGCCAGCTTAAGGCGGGCGTAGGTCTGCGTTTGTGACTTGGTGTAGGCGATCACTTCATCGAGCGTCACCTTGTCATCCTTGTCGCCATCCGCCTTCCCCTTCCAGCCTTCCAGCACATGGTAGAAGAAGACGCCATGCTTCAGCGGATCGTGCTGCAACGCCTGTTGACCTTCGGCACAACTAAACAGGGCGACAACCCCTTCCGGCAACGGGGCCATCTGCGGCAGGGTGACACTCGCCAGTCCGGGACCATCGCTGGCATCACGAAACAGTTTCGAGGCTGGGTCGTTGCGACATGCATCGATCAACAACAGCTTCTGCCTCGGCTTGCAACCGGTGTCGGTGTCGGCATCGTACTTGAGTTGATCATACAGCCACGTCAGCGAGATGAGCGACGACTTGTCGTCCAGCTTCGCATCAAGCGGACAGAAGTAAGGCTCCCCATCCCCTTTAAACTGAACCCCATGTCCGGCCAGCGCAATGATGAGCGAATCGCCCCGTTCAAGGCCGGGGAGCAGCAGGGCCAGTTCCTTCCGAATCTTCGCCCCCTCGGGAAGATACCGTCCGGCCACGTTTCCCTTCGGCAACGCCGCCAGATCATCGACCATCAGGACGACGTTCTCTTTCTTGAAGCCACTCTCGATGAGCACATCGCGAAACTCGATCGCATCATTGCGTGGATACTCACCCAGCGGCTTCAACTGCTTCTCATCGTACCCACCGATGCCGACGATGAAGGCGTACTGCTCGGCCCGCGTGGACCGTTCTCCAATCACGAGGCTCAACATCAGCAGCAAGACGAACGAGAGTCGCCCCGTACGCGATTTGACGGGGAATCGATTGGAAACCGATGCGACACGATGGCAATTCATCATTCAGCCCTCAAGGTGGTGTGCTGGATTACTACGATGTGACGGCGAAGCCATCGACATGCCGGGGCCGAGCAGATAGACGTAGCGTCGCCGACACGGCGTAGAGATTCAAGTCTCAATGCGTAAAGAACACAGGCATGCGGAAGTCTCATTGTGTGACGTTAGCGGCAGGTTCTTGCCGTGGTCGAGAAACACCGAGGCTGTCCGGTCGACTGAGTCGGATAGACTCTTACCACGCGCACACACACCTCACGAGCTTGGGGATAGCAGGTTGTCGAGGGCTGGGAGTGAGTCTCAGCTACGTTAGGTCGCTGCGGTTGCGGAGAGGTTTCCACGGCGGCACCCGGTGCAGGGACTTCGGCCATACGTGCCACAGTCAATCGCGACCAGCCAGCGACAACATCGTCACCAAACTGGCGAAACGCCACGATCGCCCCGAGTATCAACACGATCCCGACATCTGTGCGTTGAAACAGCCATTTCATATTGGTCTCCCCTGTTGAAGGACATGGAGTACTGAGCTGCCAGAGGAGACGTAGTCGTTGTGAACATCTTCCCGAAAACGTCGGCGATTTGAGGAAGTTCCTTCGGGATCGAAATTTCTTCAGAATTTCGGGAAGGTTTCGTGCAAAGCGTCGTTCCCTTGGGGGACGTGTCGAACATCTCGACACGAGACACCCTTCACTCGGAGAGAATCATGACCCGTATCCTCAACATCACATCTACCCGAAACTTGTTCGTCGCCGCCCTCGTCACGGGGACGATGGCCTTTGCCAGCGGGACCGCTTCGGCCAGCGGCTGCCACGCACCACGTTGCTACTGGAAGACGGTGACCGTGTACGTTTCGGTTGAGAAGCCGTGTGTGCATTACATCACCAAGTACACGTCGTGCGGCCGTCCGTATCAGGTGCAGGTGGTCACCTACAAGACGGTGCAAGTCCCAGTGCAGAAGCAGGTCAAGGTGTGTTACTAATCGCAGTTCCCCGCGACCTCGTCAGCGAACTTGAGCAGAGCATCGGTCGCGATTAGACTGATGACATGGGGGACGAGGACTCACACGATACGCTGCACGAACTGGCGAAACGCTTTCAGTCGGGTGACGAGAACGCGTTTCGCCAGCTGCATGCGCTGTTGCACCGAGATGTCCGCAACTTTCTGGTCACCCGCACGCCCAAGGGCACGTCCGTCGATGACTTGTTGCAAGAGGTTTGGGTGAGAGTGTGGTCCCGAAGGGCGACGTATCGGAACGACAACATTCGCGCTTGGGTCTTTGAGATCGCCCGCAACCTATTGATCGACCTGTATCGCCGCAAGGGGCGAGCACCAGTGAACGAAACCTTGGGGGAACGAGATTTCGCCGAGGTGGTGCGGGAGAACAGCGATGACCGCAAGGTTGCCTTACTGGATTGTATTGAGTCTGTCGGTGGGGACTTTGTGGCGGTCTGGCGGATGCGCATAGATGGGCTGACGACTGAAGAGATTGCCACGGCCATGAAGATCAACGTAGCAACTGTTTACACCCGAGCCAAACGTGGTGAAGACCAACTTCGCGAGTGTATCGAACGCAAAATACTATGAACCTGATCACTTACAATATCCCCGCCGACCATGCCGATTGGCCCCACTGGCTCGAACGCCAATTGGTCGGTTCGCAATTGGGGGAGCTGATTGTGGAGCTAGAGACGCTCCGAGGGGAGAACAACAATAGCGATCAGACGCTGGATGACCTGTGCGGTAGCCAACTGGACCAGATCATGACTCTGGGACTCTCCGTACTCTCTGAAACGCAGATTCGCAGCTTGCTCAAGCAGCCAGCGTTGCTCCTGTCTTTACAAGAGATGGTCTTCGTCAACGGTGGTCACTACTGGAGCCAGGTCGAGCGAGCGGGCAACGTGCAGGATGAGACCACAGCGAGTTGGAATCGAGTTGCAACAACTTGTGAACTCGACACTCCATCAAACGTGGCTCCAACGTCCACAAGAACATTCCAGCCATCGATCCACCTCGGGCGTCGACAGTGGCTAACTAGGATGGGAACAGTTGCTGCCCTCGTGGTCGTCGGACTAGGTTTCTGGTTCTCCAGACCGAGCGGTCCGACATGGGGGTTTGATCGCGGTGACCTCCTGACCGCCGATGTTTCGGCTGCCGACTACCTCAATAGTCTAGCCGACGCCTCCGACGACTGGTTCCAAAAAAGACCTCAACAGGCTCAAGCGGTGTCGCAGCGGATTTCGGAATTTGAACATGGCTGCGAGACACTCATCGCCGCCCCCCATACTCAACTGAATGACGTCGATCGACAATGGCTCATCGAAAAGTGCCAGCTCTGGAAGTCCAAACTAACCGCCCATCGCACAGACCTCGAATCAAAAAGAACGACGCCAGACCAGGCCCGCGACGCCGTCGATGAAACCGTCCGTTCCCTTCAACTCGCTCTACGCCAACGCGCCGCCGAGATCGTTGGCTAGCGACGAATTAAGACTAGCACCGAGCGAACCGCAGGCTCTCGCGACTACGTTTCGTCCGCGATGTGAAGGGGTATGTTCATCACGGTTGGACCAATTCCACAAACCGAATGGCCGATTAAGTCGCAAGTCGGTGCTCACTGTCGGTGCGACGCTAAACCAATGCTGCGGCCTTTCGGAACCAATCGCTATGGTTGAGTGATTGACGCGACGGCTGGAGTCCAAAGGACAAACGAATGAACGTCGCGACATACAACATGCGTAAAGGGGGATCGACCCGATCTCACTGGCAGCGGATGATTGAAGATCACCACGTCGATCTCCTATTCGTTCAAGAATCGTACCCCCATGAAGAACATCTCCCGCCGTTACTGTTTCCGGCGCTTCGCGATCGTTCGGTCTGGGCCAATGCCTCCCAGAATAAATGGGGTAGTGGTCTCTTTTCCGCGAGCGGGACTCTCACACCGCTCCCGCTCCCCAACTACCAAGGATGGGTCGCCGGTGCGGTGATTCGTGAGCCAAAATGGTTGTCCGATGGTGAGTCCATTCTGGCTTTCAGTATTCACGCCCCGGCTGGCGCAGGGAGCTATCCGGGCCAGGTAAGTCGAATACTCGATGAGATTCGCTCTGTAGCGGATGGGAAAAACATCATCATTGCCGGTGACTTCAACCTGACAATCAGTGATTCGGCTATATCCAAACGTCCGATTCAGAAGAACAACCGCGAGATTCAACGACGACTTGCCGAGGAGTTCGGGCTCATCAACTGTTGGACGGAGGCGAACCCAAATCAGGAACTGGCTCAGACGCTTCGTTGGACGAAGGATTCTTCGATTCCCTATCACTGCGATGGGATTTTTGTTCCTCGCAGTTGGGGACCACGACTTCAATCGTGCGTTGTCCTCAGCGGAGACCACTGGGACGGACTGAGCGATCATAATCCGGTAATCGCGTGTTTCGGTGACAATAGTTAAACGCACGCCAGACATGTATGATAATGGCACCGACACTTAAGTCAGCACCACGAGGGACATTGTCTTGGCAATCTACGAAATCTCTCCCGACAAATTCCGTAAGATCGACGAAACGTCGTTCGGTAGTGTCGGTCTGCGTGAACGAGAGGACTTGCAGCGGCTGCTCCGGACTCAGATCGAGATTGTTTCGCCCGAGACGCTCGTGATTTCGGAAGAGTTCAGCCGGTGGGAGGACAGCAATCGGCGAATCGATCTGCTCGGCATCGACAAGGAGGCCAATCTCGTCGTCATCGAATTGAAGCGGACAGAGGACGGTGGTCACATGGAGCTGCAGTCCATTCGGTACGCTGCCATGATCTCGGCCATGACCTTTGAGCGGGCGGTGGAGGTCTACACGGACTTCCTGAAACGAACCTCCCGCAATGATGACGCCCGAACATCCCTGTTGGAATTTCTGGAATGGGACGAGCCCGATGAAGATCGTTTTGCCCAAGATGTGCGGATCGTACTTGTGTCCGCGGAATTCTCGAAAGAATTGACAACCTCTGTCATCTGGCTTAACGAACGTGGACTGAACGTCCAATGCATCCGCATCAAGCCGTACACTGACAATGGCCGGATTCTCGCTGACATCCAACAGATCATCCCCCTTCCAGAAGCAGAGGACTATCGGGTTCGACTCAAAGAGAAGCAACAGCGAGAACGGGCCGCTCGCAAGTTCAATCCCGACTTCACGAAGTACGACGTGACCGTCAATGGTCAGACACACGAACGACTTCCGAAGCGAGCGGCGATCTACACAATCGTTCGATCGCTGATTGAGAAGGGCCATGCCCCCGATCGCGTTGCCGCTGCCGTCCCTTGGCGACCAAAGTCGGTCTTCCGCGTTGCCGAAGGGGAGCTGAATTCCGCGGACTTCATACGTCAACTGACAGCGGAAGCAGCCAACGGCGGCCGAACATTCGAGGACCACCGGTTCTATTGTGACGACAACGACCTGTTCCACCACGGCGGAAAGACGTATGCATTTACCAACCAATGGGGGAGTCGTTGCATCGAAGCGATTGATCAACTGATCGAGACCTTCCCCGATGTGCCGATTTCTTACCATGCCTCGGGCGAATGAGTTCTACTATGCAACAGGCCGTAGGGTCAAAACGCTCCGCCGCACGCAAAGCTCGTTGGCAGTTTGTTGTTCGCTTCTGAAATCGATCGTATTTTCGGTCGATGTGCGGCCATAGTCGACCTGTGCAGATTGCGGAAGCGGCGTACCGCCATGGTCAGTGCGCACCTTCAGCAATCTGCACAGGTCCTGTTATGTCCGCATTCAGCCGTTCACGCGGCGCGTCGGTGATAGTACTTCAGCTGACCACCGAGTCGTTCACCGCATGTGATCTGGCCGGTGATTGGACCATATTCAGGATCAGGTTCAATCAGCTCATGCCCAGTCGCTAGTGATTCCGCTCCGCGTGATAGCGCTGAACGTATTCACGGACTGCGTGCTCCAGTGACTGCCGCCCGAAGAAGATTATCCGATCCAGACATTCGGACTTCCGGCGGTGAAACCAGCCTTCGCTTACGGCAGTGAGAGGGTGTTGCGATGGTTTTGGTGGAGCCGTGACTGAGCTTGCGGAGTTGGTCGGGCGGGGCGGGATAGTGATTTTGCATTGGAATCGGCTCCGCTTCTCTTGTTCGGTTGTGGCTTACTCGCGGTGGAGCGTTTTCCGTTGTGGTGATTCGCATCGCGGAGGAAGTGGCTATCGCCTCTGGCTTCCAAGATGTGACAGCGATGCATCAGCCGGGTCCCTGATGAATCTAAATCTGCGTGGAATTCGTTTGCGAGCAAATTTCATCACCATCTCGCCTGAAAGATTTTCGTGAAAAGCCGAGAATTCGCCGTGACACACAGCCTCTTTTGCCGCCTAATGTGTGTAGACATCGTTCTATCACCCTGAACCTTGAGGCTGACCATGTTTGCGTCTCCTGTCTGTATGCGGAAACGAGTGTTGTTGCGAGTTGGACTGTTGTTCCTCGTGGCGACTGGGGGAGTTGCGGCGGATCGACCCGAGAAAACGTCCTTTGCATGGACGCTGAATGAAGCGCAACGCGAATTGACAATCAACCATGGCGATCCGTATCTACAGTACATCACCCTGCAACTAGCAGAGAATGCTGGCCAGCGAGAAGAGTACGAGAATCGGTTACGGTGGAGCAGACGTTTCACGGAAGGGAATCGTCGGGAGGATATCGGCCTGTTCAGCATCTTTACCGGTGCGCTCGCCGTGCAAGAGAGCCTGCAACTTGACACCATGGTCAACCGCGGCCAGCCTGATGCCGCGTCACAAGAGCATATCCCGCTCAGCGAACTGTCCGCTCCGACGATCAAGGCCCATCCGTGGGACGAGATGCTCGGAGATCGCGATCCGCAGGTTTCGGCCCTGTCCAAGTGTGTGCCGGAAGACTTCTACTTCGTTCGCTTTCGCAGTGTCGCAAAGCTGACGGAGTTAGCGGACGAAGGAGACTTGTGGGCGACGCATCTGCTCGATCAGGCGACGAACGAAGCTCGTGGCAGCAACTTCAGCGGACGACTCAAACAACAGCTCGCGATTGAAACCAACTCGTTGTTACGTCCATTCTATGATCTCGCAGTTTCGGAAGTCGCCATGACCGGCAGCGATCTATATTGCCGCGAGGGGAGCGATGTGACGCTGCTGTTTGGCGTCCGACAACGTCTCCTCTTCGATCAGAGGATGCAGGGATTCCTCAAGAACGCACAGGAAAACAATTCCGATTGCGAGCGCAAAGAGGGGGAGTATCGCGGCGTGAAGTACGTCCACCTTGCGACTCCCGATCGTCGTGTCAGTGTGATTGCCGCCGACCCGCGAGAAGACCTCCACATTCGCAGCAACTCGCTGATTGCGTTCGAGCGGGTCGTCGATGCCATGAACGGAGAAACCGTCAGCGGACGACCGGCCCCGGCACTCGGCAACTCCACGGAATTCAAGTATATCCGCACGCTGTTCCCGCTCGATGCCGATGAAGAGGATGGCTTTGCTTACCTGTCGGACCCATTTATCCGGCGAATGGTCGGGCCCGAGGTGAAGATTCTCGAATTACGGCGAATGGAGGCGTACAACCATTTGCGGATGATCGGCCACGCTCAGTTGTTGCATCGCACACAGTACGGCAAGCCAGCCAACAGCCTCGACGAGTTGCTGCTGCATGAGTGCCTGTCGTTCAAGGTCAATCAGAAGGAAGGCTTTGCGTCTCCTGGCGAAGTGGGGGAGTACGCACTTTCGACAAGGACTAAACAGCCGGTTAACTCCTACTACGGCAACGTCGACTTCCTGCGTCCTATCATCGAAGTGCCATTCACGTACGCAACGAGGGAGGAGGCGGAAATGTACGAACAGTTCCGCGAGCGTTACGACCAGTACTGGCGGACCTTCTTCGATCCGATTGCGATTCGCATTCATGCGGACGAACAACAGTATCGACTGGAAACTCTCGTATTGCCGTTGATGGACAACTCAATCTACAGCAGCATGGCGATGGCAATGCAGTCCGATGGAGTCAAGGCGATGGACGCCTATCCGGTCCCCAACAGCAATATCTTGAGCGTCTACTTCAATGTTCCCGTCGAGAAGTGGTCGGCGGAGTTACTCCGCGAAATTCCGGAAGAGGGCAACTTTGGCGACGCTAGTTTGGACGAGTTCTTCGATCCTCGGGAAGCGAAAAAGGTCATCACTCGCTTCGTGAAAGATGGAATCGGTGATCAGGTTGGGCTGCATGTCTGCGATTCGAAACCACTGTTTGACATGAACATGCCAGCGTTGCTGGGAATGTTGGCGGGGCGTCCTGGCGGGGGACGCTCAATGATGAACAGTCCGGAGTTTCTGCTGGCACCATTCTTAATCTCCTCGATTAACTCACCCGTCTATGTCTCGGTGCCGGTGCGGGATATTGAGGCGACTGACAAGTTTCTCGACCTCATCGAGAATGCGCTCGCGGTCTATGCCCGTGCCGATCATGGGCGGAGCTGGTTCCGCGTCGAACCAGACTTCTATCGGCTTAAGCAAGCAGGGGGTGAGGATATCCGATGTCAGTCATTCAAAGTTGGCCCAATCAAGTGGCGGATGTTCTGGACCCGCATCGACAATGTGATCTATGTTGCCAGTAAACGTGAGACGTTCGACGATATTCGCCAGGCTCACGTAGAGCAGGGTGACAAAAAACGAGCAGATGTCGGCCCGACCGGACATGCGGTCGTGCGAATGCGGGCCGAGAACTGGGACAAGGTCCTGCCTGATTTTCAACTGAGTTGGGCGGAGAACAACCGTGTCGCCTCACTCAACAACATTAGCCCCCTCTACGGCGTCGCGCGCGCGATCCTGTCCGAGCAAACGAAAGCGGACAAGCCGCTCGGTCAAATGGACTTCGCTGCGATCAGCAAACAGGCTCATGCCGAGGCGATGCAAATCTACGGTGTCGACTACTACTGTCCCGATGGTGGCAAGTTCGAACTCGCTTCCGACGGAAAGTCGATGCACAACAGTCTACATGGCACGCCCCTCGCGCCGATGCAAAACTCGCTCCCAGCAGAGAACGTGACGACCGGTCGACTGCTCTCCCGTGTCCGCCAAGTGACGGCCGCGTTGACGTTTGAGAAGGAGGGACTCCGCGCTGTATTGATTATCGACCGTCAGGAGAAATCACGTTAGGCAATAGGTTTTCGGTTACCGCATTGGGTCAATTGTTTCCGCCGAGCGCCAAGCTCTTTGCCAGCTTGGCGCTCGCGACTGAAATCGGTCGCAACGAGCGATTCACAGTGAGCCTTGAGAAACGCGGACCACGACGGAGTCCGCTGACGATCTGGAGCGGGTTCGATGCCATGAGCCCTGAGGACATTGGCCACGGTGGAATCAGCGATGTGGAAGCCGAGGTTCTTCAGGGCACCCTGAATACGATCGTACCCCCATGTCGGGTTCTCTCTGGCGAATCGCAGGATGGCCTCCACCACTTCCTGGCGGATGCGAGGACGACCGGGTTTCCGTTGATCACTGAAGTCGTACTACTTTGCGAACAACCCTCGGTGCCAGCGGAGGATGGTGTCCGGTGTCACGATGGTCGTCAGTTCCAGCAGAGCCTTCCAGCCAAGGGAATGGGCTCTCACAGCCAGCAGTCGACGCTGATTGTCGATAAGGAGCAGCCGTCTCCGTCCGAACCCCATTGTGCAGGGTTTCAATCTGCACGTTCTGGAACTCAATGATCTGCTCCTAACGCTGCGAGACGAGTCCACAGAGGATCGCGAGCAGGATGTGGCCGGGTGGCATGTTAGTTCGTGTGGGGGCCATGCCCGCTCTTGCGTGGGCATGACGGCTGCGGTTCCTGCTTCGTCGCGGGGACGCTGGTCCAGACGGGGCGGAGGTTGGTGCCGATTGAGGAGGTTCGCGAGCGGGACGAGGTTTAGACGTTCGATGTTCGCAGCGGGTTGTGGCAGTGGCTGTCTGTTGAAGAGGTCTTTAGCCGAACTCACGACGGTTTGATGGTCAGCCTGCATGCCGGGGGTGAGCTCATCACCGCCACCGGGCGGCATCCGGTTTGGGTGGTCCGAGGAGAGGCTCTCTCGCAGAGGCCGATTACCGAAGAACTCGGCGACGACAACCTCCCCAGCCGCACCAAGGGCCGCTGGGTTGAGGCTCGGTATCTGGAAGTGGGTGATCTCCTCCTCACCCCCCATGGAGAGCTTCGCGTCGATGACCTCTTCCGAGAGGAGACCACGGCACAAGTCTTCAACCTCCAAATCGCCAACGTCCACGCCTACACCGTTGGCAACGCGTCAATCCTGGTGCATAACGATTCACTTCTCCCGAAACTAGCGGTATCTGCCGGGAGCATTTCGAATTCGGAGTGCCGGTCGAATATCGAAGACCTGCGACAGAACCTAGGACTTGATCAAAGCGTCGTCTCGTATGTCGAGTTTTCAATTGACAAAGAGTACGATGAACTCGTGGCTGTCAGCGGTGAAAACACACCCGCAGGAACGGTAGGCTTCCCAGCATCGCCATTGTTCTCGCCGTCTGTCGTTGGCACGTACCTCCGTGATGTCGATGCTGAGTACAAGTTGCTGGAGGAAGTAGCAGCAAGACTCAAGCAGGCTGGATGTTTCCAGAAAGCCGTTGTCCGGCTCTGCATCGAATCAGAACCATGTGACTCTTGCGCAGACGTCATTCGACAATTTCGAGTGGAGTTCCCAGAGCCACAAGTCACACTTTACGTCACATACCTATGAAATCCTGGCTTTCTACGTTCGATGATCTCAAGATTCGACTCAGAGCACTTCCTTACAGTGAAGACACCGAGTTTGAAGGATGCGATTCCGACGCGATCGCGTCACTTGAGGCCTATGCCGGTTGCCCGTTTCCCGGTGCGTACCGATCCTTTTTGGAGATCATGGGAAGGAAATCCGGGCGGCTGTTCAAGGGGAGTGACGCGACCTACCCAGGAAGATTTGAACTGCGACTGCGAGAGCAGGCCTTAAAGATGCTCGAACGCAAGCAGGCAGCCTTTGTGCTTCCCGAGAATGCTTTTGTGTTTCTGACCCATCAGGGATATCAGTTCTTGTATTTCCTTCTCAACGAAGGGGACGACCCCCCAGTCTACCATTTCGGTGAACGTCAACTGACACCCAAGAAGATCTCACCACACTTCACCGAATACTTGTCATCATTCGTATCTGACTTGGAAGCATTGGCTGCGAAGCACCCTGAGTCCTTTGCACCGCTCTGAAGTGCCAGCAGTCCGTTCATTCGACTAACCGCTGGGTTGAGGCTCAGTATCTGGAAGTGGGCGATCTCCTCCTCACCCCCCATGGAGAACTTCGCGTCGATGACCTCTTCCGGGAGGAGACCACGGCACAAGTCTTCAACCTCCAAATCGCCAACGTCCACACCTACACCGTTGGCAACGCGGCTATCTTGGTGCACAATACGTCTGCGGCGCCAACGAAGGCGCCGTTACCAAAACCGGCTGGCGGGACAGGACGACAGAAACCCAAGACCTGTGCCGACCTGGCGTGTGCGACGGAGGAGGAAATCTGTGAGTTCTTGGTCAGTGCAATGAACTTGGTTGTCAATGGTCTCGGGCCAAAGGGCAAGCCATGGATTCGAACGGTTGCTGTGGGCTACGACGGGTCACGTTGTAGATTTTCGGTAAGTTGCAATTCAGGGGAAGATGATGAAGGTTGCGCTGAGAACATCAGTACTGCCGAGGCACTGGTGGGCCCCATGAAGGTTACCTACACAGGTCTTATCAAGCTCGATGGCGAAACTCGTTGGCATGCCGAGCCTCAGTTGATAAAGGATATGGGCCAAAGCATGACGCATATCGCAATATCAAATTCTCCCTGCAAGGAAAAGGCGGAGAAGGGTCCAAGAGACCCTAACATTGCCTGCACCAATCACTTGAAGCAACTACCTAACTTGGTGATCTGTACAGAGAAATAGGCTTGCGAATGAATCCGTCTGACTATCAGCGTGGTGTGGCATCGTTATTGCAGACGTGCCACCGTGACCACTTGAGTGCCTGTGTCATGGCAACCCTTGGCCACTGGATTCAAGATGAATCTTCGGCTTTGAGAAATGGTGCAAATGTACAGAGATGCAACGTGGAAGACCCATTCCGTTGCTCTGGCGAAGTCTCAGACATTGCAATGGATTCAATCTGGCGCAGTTCAACACTTAGTGCGTCGGTGTATTCGGAGTTCGGCGAATGCTACCTGGCTCGCTTTGGCGTCTTGGATGAGCTACGCATAAGCATTGACCGACTGGTGGAACGCAAGTCTCTATCCCTGCCAGTTTCAGCGTTTCCATTCGTCGATCGGCTAACGTTAAAAGTACCCGATGACTGTTGCTTCGGTGAGTTTATCCGCTTACCTGTCCTCAATCGCTTCCGGTACGTCTGGTTTGCAGAACCACTGATCGGAGATGAGCGACTTCTGCTCTTAATTAAATCACCCATTTTCGTAAACGTGAGTGAATGGAACTTTGAAGACTGGGGTGATAGCGCTGACAAGAAGGTTCGTCGAGACTATGGAGGCGTCCCGACCGCCCACGGAGCAGCGAGTCTTGCCGAGTGGAACATCATGAACAGCTGTCGGACTCTTAACATGGGGGTTAACGAAATTGGAATCGACGGCATCGGCGCTTTGGCTTCGTCTCGAAATCTTGGCAAGTTGGAGACGCTCACCTGTTGGGACAGCGAGTTTGGGGATGAGGGGTTGGAGGTGATTGGGAATGCGGCTGGGTTTCCGTCGCTGCGGTCGTTGGGGTGTGGGTACAATCAGTTGACGGCGGCGGGGGCGAGGAGTTTGTTTTCCGGGCCGGTTGGGCGACAGTTGACATCGGTCGCCCTGCATTCCAGCGACTTCGGCAAGGGAATCGGGCTGCCGCTTGATCAGTTGAAGGAGTCGCCCCTACGGCATCTGCATATGAACTTCTGCCACCTGACCGCTGACGGGTTTGGGGAATTGATGGCGTCTGAGGCGTTCCCTGATTTGCGGTCACTGTCGCTCAAGCGAAATTCGATCAGCTCAGGCTTTGGCAGGGTATTCGACCGGTCGCGGCCGATTCGCAAGATTGATGCGGGCGGCAACGGAATTGATGACACAGCACTGGCAGCCGCACTATCACAAGAGGGAGCCAGCAGTCTCGAATGGATCGACCTGAGCAACAACGAGTTAACCGATCGGGGTGTACGTGAGTTGGCGGGGTGCTCCCGAATGGCGAAGCTGGAGGTCCTGCACCTGACCGGCAACCCGATCTCCGATGAAGCGGGACGAGCCTTGCGGGAGTCGCCCCATTTGCGGAATCTGAAGTTGTTGTACCTCAGCAAGAAGACGATCTCGGAAGAGGAACAAGAACAACTTCGCGCCCGCTTCCGCGACGGCCTGCAACTCTGGTAGCGGCAGTTTGACAACTCCCCACCGGGCGGCATCCGGTTTGGGTGGTCCGAGGAGAGGCTCTCTCGCAAAGGCCGATCACCGAAGAACTCGGCGACGACAACCTCCCCAGCCTCGCCAAGGGCCGCTGGGTTGAGGCTCGGTATCTGGAAGTGGGTGATCTCCTCCTCACCCCCCATGGAGAGCTTCGCGTCGATGACCTCTTCCGGGAGGAGACCACGGCTCAAGTCTTCAACCTCCAAATCGCCGAGTGTCATACCTATGCGGTTGGCAACGCAGCGATCCTCGTGCACAATGCGTCTCCGGCGGCTTGTTGCAGTGGGATGAGCTACACTGGCGACAAGTCCCCGAACTTTACTGTCAAGGCAGGCAACCGAGTCGTGACGGTGTACGGAGAGGGTCAAAAGACGGGCGATGCGGATTGCAGCAACGGAGTCAACAAGCACCGACAGACGTCGATCAACATCGCCACCAAAGCAGCGAAGTCGGGCCAGTATGAATACTGCACGATGGACCGAGCGTGGAGTACGTCGACGGGGGGCGTTTCTTCATGCAATAAGCGCCCAGACGTCATTTGCGTGAAGTGCAACGGGCAAGTCGACGCCTGGGAAGTTCAGTCAAGGACGGATGAGTACGAGGATCTTGAAGAACGCCTCCAGGCGGGAATGAAGACGTTGCCAGCCCCGGTTCAGGGAGAAATAGATGTACTTGAAATGGAATGTTGAGGAATCGTATGAAAATGTTTTCGCCAGATCGTCGTTGTGCCACCATCGGATTGTATGGCCTGCCGTCGACAGATATTCCATTTGAGGAATTCTACGAAGCCACGCTCCGATGGTTTAGTAACATTGGCATTGTGCCGAATGAGTTATCGTTCCGAGCATGTGATGCCAGGAAGTCATCGATCTTCAAGAAATACAAAACTGCCGAGGCGAAACTGAGGAAACGAGAGTTCCGTGACATCAACTCAATCTATATTGAACACTCGGAGCAATTCGACGACAAAACCACACCATTTTGGACGACACTCGCCGCTTGCACCTCCGGCAAATATAGTTCGGTAACGATCTCGATTATGGGGTCTGACTATCGCGTCACCGATGAGCCGTTGCAGGAGTTTGTGGCGGAACTGGTGCGAATGCTACAACCTGAGTATGGGATCGGCTTCTATCGTCAGCGTTGGATGGGACCAGAGTATTACGTCGGCGGAATCCTGTTCGGCGGCTTCACGGTGCCGACGACTCTCAGAGAAGATGATGAAACGGAGTTAGCGATTGGCCGATGGGGTGATATGGCGATGAATCTCCACGTGTGGCGGGAGGGGGTGATTCGGGATGTCTATCCGCAGAATTACCTGATGGAGCCTGTGCTGTCACGTACGGTAAAGGACCAGTCATTGCGGGAGTGGATCGAGGCGGACGCCGTACGTGGATCGCTCAAGCAGCTGGATGATCGCATGACACTCTGGTCGATCGGCGAAGAGCGAATTGATGCGGTACGAAAGGTGCTGTGGGATGCCGAGATCATCTTCAACTGGCGAGCCTTTGTCGACAGGGAGGAGCCGAAAGACCCTTACGTGGCGGCGGTGTCGCTCTTGGCGTTTATTCCGTGTCGACAATGCGAGCAGGTTCTCGATGTCGATTCCATTGCGGTGCCAAATGGTCAAGACCGCGTGCCGTTTCTGGTGGAGGCGATCAAGAAGCTCGGTTGGACCATCACCTTTGCCCCCGGCATCAACGCCAACTGCCCAACATGCAGTCAGAAGAGCTGAGACGGGCCAGAGCGAGCGCAGATCAGGCTTCTGCGTGAAGTCCTGTTGCTGGACATCGTTCGTGGGCTGGTGGTCGCGGTGTTTTCGGCTTTGTTTCGGTTGGTGAAGAGCATTTTGGCTCGGCTGTTTGGGAAGGCGGGCGGGGAGGATGTGGAGCCGCCGTCTTGTCCGGTCAAGGCTGGGTGGCCGGGCCACGAAACAGCGTTGTCATTGCGATGGCAGATGAACATTCACAAGAATCGTTTCGCCGACTTTGCCGCCGGAAAGGGCGAGTGTACCTAGGCGGTAGGTCATGTGGGAGATTGGTATTCCGGTACGCAAAGTGGCGATTGGTTTTCCGGTCTTAAATTCGGCGACGATCAGGTCTCCGGTGCGATATCCAAGGATAACATAGTCTTCAGAAGATGTCGCGGCAACGAAATCGGCGCTTGGACCACCGATCATGGTCTGCTTGGAGTAGTCGCCCGAATTCATATCCCAGCGAATCGCCACTGGCATGTTCTCCTTCCAGAAGTCGATGCCAGGAATGAGATAAGCCAGCTTGCCGTTGGACGAGAACGAAACGGCCTCCGTCGGACCAAAGTCGTGGAACTGGTATAACACCGTTTTCGCATCGATGTCGTAGCAGTCAATCTCTTTTTTTGTCGTGGCTGAGATCAGCAATCGTTTGCCATCGGGAGACATTCCGAAGCATTTCGCATTGCCTCGCCGCGATTGATCAGGGTCGATCTGTTTCTCGATGAGCTTCTCACCCGACTCCAAGTCGATGACGACTGCTTTAGGGGCATCACCATAAAACCGTGCCAGTACACGCCGTGACAAACGGGAGAGTGTAAATTCCACGGAAGAGAATTCTCCGCAGTCGATCGAGTAGCGAACTTGGCCCGTCGATGGATTCCAGATTCGCAGCGTGGTGGTTTCATGCGAATGACTAATGGCGGTCGTGTCATCGAGTACCGCCAGCGCAGCGATCGCTGCCGGCGGGGCGTCAATCGTGCTGACATTCACTCCGTCAACTAGGTCGATGCGTTTGAGTCCCTCCTGCGTCGACAGGAAGGCGGAGTCCTCCGTCACAGCCAAGGCGTCCGCTTGCCAAAATCTCTCTTCCGGCTGACTGGTTGGTGACACCAGTTTTCCGGTACGGGCATCGCGAATTTCAACGACACTGTCTTTACCGCGAGCTTTACCGCGAGCGAAAGAGTACGTTCCAGATTCCAAGAGTTGTAACGTCGCGACTTCGCGCGGCATCTCTGAGGGCGATGTCATTGATTCCATCGTGCGATCGATGACGTCAATGACTTTTGACTGGGCGGCAACTTTGGGAGTTGTGTAACGCAGTAGGTAACGTCCATCGTCTGTCATCGCGAAAAGTTTGCAGCCGTCGAGCACCGACATCTCTCCAACCTTGTCGCCGGTAATGATGTCGTACATGACGGTCGGCTGATCTTCGATGCAGGCGACAACGACGTCCGTTCCTGGAACCGTTCGTATCGCCGCGTCGTCGCCGTATCCGATCTTGACCAGAGCGGCCCCTGCATCCCCCGTCTCTAGATCAAACGGGGTCAGCGGAAGTCCGGAACCGTAACCTAGCACTTTGGTTCCATCATGAGAAAGGCCGACCCATTGGACATGGCCGACATAATAGCGACGATGCAATTTCGCTGTGTCAACGTCCCATCCAGAGAACTCATGAAACGTTCCGGCGATGAGTCGCTTGTTGTCTGGCGTAAACGTACACGAAAAAATCGGCCCTCCCTCCCCCAAGTCCATCTTGCTAACAAGACTGTTGCTCGCGATGTCCCAGACCGCGAGATAATCTCCCTTGCCAACGGCGACTCGACCGTTTCCCGAGATCGCAATTGTGTCGAAGCTACCGGACTCCTCGCCGGTCTCAATGGTCGTGACGGGAACACTGCCGTCGATTCCCATGACCTTGACGATCCCCTTGCTGCACGCAAAAGCAAGTTGTTGCCCATTCGGTGACATCGCAACATCACTGGCGTAGTACAGTTCCTCTAACGTGATGCTGTTGACAGTTTTTCCCGTACTGAGTTCCCAAATATGGACGCTGGAATCGACCATCGTGAGGGCATGTTTGTTGTCAGGGAGAACCATCAGGCGACGGACCTCGACATTCTGTCCACTCGCAAGATGATGGTGCCGCGCCACGACTGGTCCCCCCGCTTGCGGAACCGTGACAAAGATTGGTTCAAAGACTTGAGTCTGCGATCCACTACCGAACATCGTCTTGATCTCGGATTCCCCAACGCCCGAACAGTGCAGGCGCAGCTGAGACCATGCTTCGTGCGGACGGTATCGGAGCACATCGGCGGCAAGCAACAGTGACTGATAAAGCATTTTTCCCGAAGGGGTTTCGCCGACTTCCTCGCGTCGCGACAGCACGGCATCGACACCGACTCGCTGGACCTCGGCAGCAATCCAATTTGCGTCGCTGAATTCTGCAGGACCCGTCGAGACCGGACGATCCGCGGCGTATTCAACGTAATGTTCCGAACGATCTTTGTTCATCAACGTGAAGATCGTGTCCATCGCCTCATTGAATTCTTCACGCGACACCGACCCGTTCAATGGACCGCCACCCGGGGTGGTCGTCAGTGTCATGGGGTCGGTCGCGTCGTCGTCATCCGAAGTGCTTAAATCATGAGCTTCCGTGACGACGCTCGGTGATTGAGCCGGCACCGCTGTTGAGCTCTCCGGCTTTCCGCATCCAACGAGCCCATTCGTAATTAGGGTCACCGCCAGCAAAGTATTCAATCGCGACACTGGTCAACTCCTCATTGAAGTTAGGTCGGTATGGGACAGCCGCATCTTATTGTCGAATTTAAATTAGAAACAGTCACGATACAACGAACGATATTCGGTCGTCAACACGCCGGATCGAACGTGTCAGGTCCTTTCAGTTCTAGTAAGACTTCCTTGTGGAGTTTAATGGGCACATGCCCAGATATCATCGCGACCGCGCGGGGTGGCATGTTCGTTGGTTTGGGTGCCATGCCCTCGCTCGCATTGGTATCTACACATCTCAGTCGGATCGACAGAGCACGGGGGCGGCGGTTTGGGCGAGGGTTTTCAGTTCTTCGGCGGTGTATTGATTGAGCAGTTCAATGAGGGGGAGCAGGATCATGAGACCGGCGACGAGCGACGACGGAGTGATCGGGCGATGACGTTTCGTCTGGCGACCGCTCAGACGCACTAAGAATCGGCGGCATTGGGCAGCCGCTTCACCGGGTTGCCGGTCGAGTTCCCAAACCGTCACGCAGGCCATCGCGGCGACGAGGAGACGTTTCGCGATCGCGTTCGCGGTTTGTTGTTGCCAAGATTCGATTTGCTGGCCCCCGCTTGATCAGTTTATGGAATGACTCGATCTGCCAGCGCCAGGAGTACCAGTCGGCTAATGTTTCCGCTAACACTTCGTCTGGCACATTCGACAGCAGAGACCATATGGCCAGGACCTGCCCTTCTTCATCCACAACACGACTCACCACGAGTCGCAATGGCAGCGGACCACCCGGGAGTTTCAGGCGACCCTGAGCGGTTCGTTTTCGAGCGGGACGCGAAAGCTCAATCTCTGCGGAGGCGACCTCACGCCAACCCGTGCGACCGCGACTTCACCCGCCCCTTCAAAGAGCCCCTGTTGATCCAACTCTTGGACCAGATCAGAGAGAGAAGAGAGTCCCCCTTGCCAATCGACCTTTCGCGTGAAGTCCGCCCGAACCAAGAACTGTTTTCCGGCGGCAGACCACTCTCGAAAGTGAGCGGCGGCATCCGCTTCACGATCAATGACGTGAACAATTCGAGCGGAGAGATTCCAGTTGTCCGATGCTTGCATCACCGGGAACAATTGTTGCAGATGATGCGTCCGCTCACTCCGCCGGTCGTGTTGCGTGGAATGGACACCATCGGCTGCGAGCAACTCTAAAGACATCGGAGCCAGGGGCTGACCATTCTCCGCGCTGATCAGCAGAGCGGTGTCAAGGTCGTAACCCCTGTCGTCGGAACCGGTGAGTTGCGTTTGATCCGTCTTGGCGGCATGGCCGCGATACGCCAGCTTCGACCAGTCATGTGCCAGCAAAACGTAACCCGATTGATCCTCCGCCAACCCGCGCCGACCATACTCTCGCAACGGAACCACGAGTTGGGGCAGCGTGACGTTCTCATTGGCCAGAAACCGCCATAAGCCTTGTGTACACGCAAAGCTCTGAGCTTGATCCTGCATCGCCTTCGGCCCAGCCGCCTGATCGGGATTCGCGTTCATATGCTCACGCACCAACCGCCAATACCCCCGCCGCAACCGCACATCCATCTCTAGTATTTCAATTCCATCCAGACGACTCTACCAAATCCCCGAAGATGTGTAGATACCAATGCACCCGGTTCCGATGCACCCAGTCGAGAAAATGGTCCACGATCTCGGGAAGAGAAATGCTCAAGCTTCGAACAGTCGTCCTGTCCAACTCCGGCTTCGCCATCAGATCGTGAAACTGACGCAGCGCCTCCTTCTTGTCAGGCCCAAGATTGACCTGCTTGCCATCGAACTCAACGTACCAACGCTTGTTCGACTTCCGAAACCACGGTTTACGCGCACGCGACATCACAAAACCCTCCAACTTGAGATAAGGAATCACAAGCCAGCAAGCTGAAAGGCTTCGTTGGTCGCCCCTGAGCAGCGGTAACTGCTCAGGGGCATTTTTGTATCGGAGTTCCCTGCATGAGTTCCCTGCATTCGATGCAAGGATCGTCGTAAGTCTAGTACACCCGGAGGGATTCGAACCCCCAACCCTCGGTTCCGAAGACCGATGCTCTATCCAATTGAGCTACGGATGCAAGTTGTTTGTATGATTAACGTTATTGTCTGTGCTTGGGACACTCGCGGGATTGCCAGCGACCCGTTCTGACACCGGACCCCAACTCCAATCCCCCACGCCGCGGATTATACCAAAAGTAAGTCGATTCACAAACCATCGAATTCACATCCAGAATCTCCGCTGTTTCCCACGCAATGGGAAGATGGGCCGAGAAAAAACGGGGCAAAATGCATTACTTCGGATATTGGAAGGCGCCACACAGGAGACTCAATCTTTGTGGGGATCAGGGGGCTGATCTTCACACAGCGAGGAAACCCCGGCAGACCGGTGGCGTCACACTTCGCGACATCGTCAATCGCTTCCTGTCTACGAAGAAGCAGTTCCAAGAGATTGGAGAATTGACCAGAAGGACATTCGACGACGACTTCCGTGCGGGCGGCTTGTTCAACTTCTAAGCCAGAATTGTATTGCGGCTGACTTGGGGCCGGATGATTTCGAGAAGTTGCGTGGGAAGATCACCCGAACACGCGGGCCCGCTTCTTTGGGAAACAGAATTCTGCGAATCCGTTCGATCTTTCGCTGTGCACACGAGTCGTGAATGGAGGAATCAACCGTTCGATAGGGATGTGGGTTCAAGCGTCCAAGCTGAAGGACGCTACGTTTCGCTTGTGGGGCGAAGGGGCAAAGGATGCTCGAGTCTCAAGAAGTTGCACGACTTCTTGAGACTTCATCCCCACAGCTACGAGCATGATACTTCTGGGGGTGAACTGTGGATTCGGCAATCACGATTGTGGTTCCCTGGCGCGGCTTGCCTGAGCGTTTCGCCCGGTGGAACAATGTGTGGCGACGGTATCGTCGGTGGTCTGCCAACGGTGTGGGAGGGCGACTGATGCAGGAGTTGGGCGATCCCGATTTGGAGAAGTGACAGTTCGAATTCGCCTCGACCAAGAAGTGAGGAAAGCACACGACGGTGGCCGAGCAGTCGTTTAAGGCACAGACTGAAGCAAAGTTTTGATCAGTGAGACTCGCGGGATGAGAGGTCTCCGGGCATAATACCCCACAGGCGACGACTGTAGCGGATTCGGTCGGCAGCGATCAGCACAAGTTGAGAAATGTACACGAAAGAACGGACGTCATGAGTGAGGGACGACCAGAGGCGGATCAAGTGACTCCCGCCGCCACCACGAAGCTGACTTCCGAAAAGGAACCTCGGGGGAGTCGTTTGGCGACGATCATGGGGGGCGTACTGTTGCTGGGCTGCCTGTTGATCTGTGGGGTTTGTACAGCGGGATTCTTTCTCTTTCGGCCGCAGATTCATCCCGATCCCGAACGGGTGGAGCCTGTCGTGGCCGAGATGTTGCGGATTTCAGTGCCGCCGGAATTCGAGCCTCGCGGCATTATCGAGTGGCCCTTCTTTCACCTGATGGTCATTCGAGGAGCTTACTTCGAGTTGACTGGAGACGATGGCATCCTGATGCTCGTGCAAGTCGACAGCGGACTTTTGAAGGAAGAGGACATCAGCGAGCATGTGCGGCAGACCCTGCGGGAAGAGGGAGCGAGCGGACCGCCGTTGACCATCACCGCAACCGAGTCTCGCGAATTTGTCGTACGTGGTCGACCGGTGACATTCCAGTTTCAACTGGGTGAAGACCCCGAGACCGAACTGAAGTACCATCTCGTGGAAGGGGTTGTCGATGGCAACTCCGGCCCAGTCCTCATCGCCTTTCGAGTCACCGACGACTCGTGGCTGATGAATGAGGCCAAGGTCATCAATACGATTAACTCAGTTCAATGATGCACACTCTGGCGACAGTGGCATCGTCGAAACAATTCTATCGAGCCCGTTTCTCGACACCTTCCGATTGCCAACACATTTCTTTGGAACATGACTCATGAACCACCCCCCGGTCTCTCGATCGTATCGACTCTTTGACAACTTCGGCCAAGTGCTGCGGACGACTCTGTATATCGCGTTACTGGGAACAGTCGGTCAATTTGTCATCGCCGATGAGGTCCCCGCCACCAAGCCTGCGGGAAGGAAAGGTGCCGCAAGAACGGTCGAACCAGAAGCGGATGCCGCCAAGCCAACTCGACTGGTGGTTTACAAAGAGGTGGGCGAAGTTCAACTGAAACTGCATCTGTTTATGCCGTCCAACTGGAAGAAAGAAGAGCGTCGAGGGGCGGTTGTGTTCTTCTTTGGCGGGGGGTGGGTTGGCGGGTCAGCAACGCAGTTCTACCCTCACTCGGCGCATCTGGCCGATTTGGGGATGGTCGCGATTTGCGCCGAGTATCGTGTTAAGAGCAAACACCACACGACCCCTTGGGAGTGTGTGGCTGACGGTCATGATGCGGTGCGATGGGTTCGCGAACATGCTGGCGAACTCGGCGTCGACCCCGACCGCATCGCGGCGGGGGGAGGTTCCGCAGGGGGCCATGTCGCCGCTGCGGTTGCCCTGTGTGACGACCCGGAGATGACCGCCGACATGAAAGAAGTGTCGTCCATTCCGAATGCTCTCGTGCTGTTCAATCCGGTCTACGACAACGGACCGGAGGGGTGGGGACACGCGGCAGTAAAGGACCGATGGGAATCAATCTCGCCAATGCACAACATCCGTCGAGGTATGCCCCCGGCGATCGTTTTTCTGGGAACGAATGATGCTTTGATCCCAGTTGCAACAGCCGAAAAGTTCCGAGAGAAAATGCGAGCCGTCGACGTCCGAAGCGACTTGCATCTGTACGAAGGTGCAACGCACGGATTCTTCAACCAGAACAAAGAAGGGGGCAAATACTATCGCGAAACCGTCGGCGAGATGGACAAATTCCTCGACAGTTTGGGCTACTTTAGTCCGGCATCGAAGAAGGAATCCAAGTAACTGAGGGGGCATTTCCAGCTTTGTCGACGCCCTTCATCAGAGGCCTTAACCGAGGCGAGGCTCGATTTCGCCTGTTCTTGATGCTCCTGTTTCAATCAGCGTCTTATCGGGGGAGATGGTTCGGCTGGGCGTAACCTGACACCAATGGTGTATCAACTTGTGGCGGTATCGTGTGCCAACCACGATGAGGCCGATCAATCTGGGAAGTGCTCCCCAGGAGGAACTCTCTGTTGTCGCTGCTGGATGGTGTTTTCAGGTCAGCCTTTTGATCACGCACTGCTACTTGTGCCTCGCAACTCAGGCCGGTGCGATGCTTGGCGTACTTGTCGTCCCAGTCTAGGGTTTCGTCAACAGGCAAGGATTTCTGGTGTGCAGGTCGTCCTACTTAACGCGACTGCTTCCTTCGATGATCCCTCTGGTGAACGCCAGTTTGTCGGCCGGGTCAAGCAGGTTGAGATTCACTTCTTCCCAGAGTTCGGCTCCGTCGCCACGACAAGCCGAGAGAGCCGCGGCAAGGCGGACCGATTCTTCTCGCAGTAAAGAGTCCTTCAGACTACGGGCGACTCGCAACCCTTCGACTTTGTCGACCACCATCAGTTGCTGCACTGTCTGCATGGCGAGAATATCGACCTGAACCGTGTCTGAGTCTGGTTTGTTATAATACCCGCCTAGAATCGTTGTGACCCTTGCGAAATCTCGTTTCTGGAACTCGAACCTGATGGCTGCTGCGGTTGATTCGCTGAGATAGGATTTCCGCTCAGTGAGCTTGGCCACTCGTGCTTGAATCGGCGTGACGAGTGCCGGTTCGTTGGCTCGGCGAGCCAGCGTGAGTAGGACGTCCAGTGCGGGACCACTGTCGAAGGTTTGGTGAATCGCCGGGTCACTGGAAGCTTCACGTCGAAGAATCTCATCCCATGCCTCTTGTCGAAAAGAAGCAGTCGCCGCGCGAATGACGATCTCTTCGTCCAGACGTTGCCGTAGCTGGGCACGAGCCCACCAGCCATTGCAGGCTTGAAGGTACTCGCTGAAACGGGCGTTCAGTTCAATTTCCGGGAGCCTTGCCAAAGTCTGAAGTTGCTTCTTGGCGGTGAGTTGGCGAGTCGATTCTGTCTGATCGTAAAGGGGCTTGGCCAATGTCAGATTCGGAGCGATGCCGATGGTTAGGTCGAGGGCCGTTTGAAACGTCGCGAGGGCGGCAGGCTTTTTTCCAAGTTCCCATTGGCACTCCATGAGACTGCTCGCTGCCGCCACCGCCAACAGAGTCTCCGCAGGGTCCGGCAACCCAAAGTCGGCGTCGTGCCTCTGATCGTAGAGACTCTTCATGTCGGGCACTTCGACGATAGAGGGAGTCTGAACCTGCGCCAATGCCATCGCTGCGAGATCAGCCCCTTTTGCGGCCTCCTCCGGGAGTTGTCGAGTGATTTGCGTCTGAGCGACAGCCGTCCATGCGAGTGACTGTCCGGCCGGGGGCAGCGTTTTAATGAACTCGGTAAGATTGGTCATATTCTGCTTGGCGTCGACAGTCGTTTGGTCGGCAAGTTCAGCGGCGATCATCGCGGCACAGCTCGACTGAAGATAAACGTTCTTTCCGGCGGCAGCCCAAAGTTTGGCCGCGTCCCACTCCCCTTGCTGGCAGAGTCGTTGCGTCACAAGACCTCGCAACGGATCGGGATGTGTTCGCAGAGACGACCGCGAAAGCAGGCGATTCAGGTCGAAGTCAGATGAACCCAAAGCGGAACGCCAGACCAGACTCAACTGCGATTGCTCTTTGTCGACCTTTGTCGGCATGAGTTGCTCAGCCTGGTCATGATGTCCAAGGGCACATTGGAGTGCGGCCAACTCACAACGGACATCCATCGGCATTCGTCCGAATTCCGGCAACGACTTCACTGCGTCGACGGCTTTGCTCGCCAATCCTTCCGCTACCGCCCGTTCCCCTTTCGCGAGTTCCTGCCATGCTTGTTTGGCGAGTGGAATGACTCGAAAATGTTCGGAAGGACCGGTCAGTTCATCAAGGACCTTCGCCACCTCGGTCCCACGATTCATGTCGACCAAACTCTCAGCGATCAAGGCTCGACCAACCGATTTCCCTCGCGAAGACGTCTGATAGTCGGTGGCCGACTTGAGTGCAGTGTACGCTTGAGCTTGAACCTCCGCCTTAGTCAACCTGGGGGGGCCATGATCGACCTCAGGCCCAGGGACAGGTTTTGGGGGAGGGGCATCATCGACAACTTCCGGGGCAGGCTTGGGTCCGGGAATGACGACATCATTCGAGCCCCCTCGACCCGCAGTGAACTTGTAGGCGACGAACAGAGCAATGGCCAATAGTACGCCGGAAATCGCCCAAAACTTCGCCGCACTACCAGTTGGTTCCGGTTCTTTCGCTGGTTCAACTTTCTCAGGCGCCGGAGCGACAAAGACCGGCATCATGCACTTCGCGTTACAACAACGAACTTCCAATCCCGCTTCCTTGCTGCTGATGAAGCCGGGGGTCTCGCACATCGGGCAGACGACCCGGACCATGCGTCCCTTCGCGGGACGGGAGCCGACCGGGCGAGCCGATTTCAATGCCGGAGACGCCACGTCGAATGGGTCGTCACTCCCAGTGCCGAGTGACGAACCATTCCCCCCTTTCTTCGGGGGGCTTCCCCCATCTCCTTGATGGAGCGTTGGACGAGGGGGCTTCATCCCGGCCCCGGAACCAGTGCCTCCTCCCTTGGTAGGTCCGGAAGAACTCGCTGGATTTCCCGATGCCTTTGCGGGCCCCTGAGGTTTTGGTGACGCAGGTTCCCCCGACATCGACGCCCCGCATGAAGGACACTCGAGCGCCTCGTCGTCCAGTACCGAAGCCCCACAAGACGGGCACAGTTTGAAGTCCATGGTCTCTGCTTTCCAGGAGTCGATCTAAGTGAGATAAACCAAGAGATGGGAAAACGATTCTACCATGTCGCACCACTCAGGGGAATTGGCAACAAGCACTGTTGGCTTCTTCGTGGATGCCCCCGCATCTATGAGCCGCTGTTCAAAAACTTCCCGATCTGACGTTGTGTCGAGGGGGTCTGCCGAATGAAGAGGAGGCCGCCAAGTTCTCGCACTTTTCCCCCCTCGGCTCCCCATGTCGACTTCGGGTCAAGTTCCTGGACCTCCTTGATAAGCTGAGCCGCCCCACCATGAGAGATGAGTAACTTCGACACGTTGACGATTTGCAGCTCCGCATAGGATTCGTACTCCTCTCGCGCTGCAATGTAGACGACTTCATCCCGAATCCCCCATTCGAGGTCGGATTCGTGAAGGAGTCGATCCATCAACTCCGACAACGGAGCCTTGTCGACAGTGAGAGTCACCGGAGTGTCATGATGGACCTCGTGTCGCGAAAGACTGGCGTAGTTGATCCAGTTTGGCACCCGATACTGCTTGGCAATCGCACGGACTGCCGCGTCGAGTGGTTGTTTCTGGAAGTCGCATGAAGCTTCTTTCGCCAGCAGATTTTTCAGATAGACGTCGGCCTGTTCATGTTGCGTGAGCGGAAAACTTCGCTTACTGACCGCTCGCCGTACCTGCCGGAGCGCGTCGGCAATGACCTCCTGCCCCGCTCGATGTTGGGTCACAGAAAGCCTGCCCGGTTCAGCAACCAGCGTCCCCTCTGCCTCGTCGTCATCAGGGGACTTCCAGTGCATCCCCTCGATCCCCTCCGTCACTTCTTGCAGGACTTCGGCAAGTTCCTTGCTATTTCGTCCGATGGCCCCCAGTGTCAGTAGCGAGTGAGTCTCGGTCCGGAAAGCAGCTTCCATTCGTTCGATGGAAGTGATCGCGAGCCCTTCCTCTTCTATGGTCCACGTCAACCCTCGCTCTTCCAATATCAAGGAGAGGAGTGCTCCACCGGTCATTTGGCTGAAACCTGCACTCACCTTCACTCGAGCCGGTGCCCCCACGTCGTCCAGGCCATCTTCGTCCAGCCGAATCGGGACTCCGATCTTCTTCGACATCTCCGCCATCGCGTCGTCAAATGGCGTTTCCGAGAAGTTCACGTCGATTATCTTGTCGACCTTCTCCCACACCTTGTCAGCTGCAACCAGCGACGACATCCCCCCCAGACAAGACCAGGAAAACAACAGAGCAAAGATCGTGAGACGTAAAGGAACGAGCCCAATATCGCCACTACGGTGCCAGACCGGCTTTAAGTAGAACAGTCGCATGTCTTTCACTCCTGACCAAAAATGGAAGGTCGAACAAATTCGCACTCTTGCCCCGTCGGAGGGACATTCATGTCCACCCCGTCTCCACAGATCCGGATGTTCGTTGTGCGATTTGACGTTCAAACAATGGGGGCATTCTGGCACTCTCTGTGCATGATTCAGTTTGGCACCTTCGTTGTCGCGAACTGTTCAACAAGCCGACAAAACTGATCTCCACGATCTTCATAGTTTCGGAACCAATCGAAACTCGCACATCCCGGCGATAGTAAAATGACGTCTCCCGACCGAGACTGTGATGCCAACCACTGAAACGCCTCTCTCAGCGACTGACTCGAAAACACCTTGGCCCCCGGACCATGCTGCTCCCTTCTCTTTTGAAGGTGACATCTCAACTCGTCGGCTGTCTCTCCCATGAGCGCCACGGCAGAGGTTCTCTGATGAATCACTTCCGCAAACTGGCGAAGGTCAACTCCCTTGCTCGACCCGCCGGCCAACAACAGAACCGGGCTGTCAAAGGCATTCAACGCGGCGATGGACGCTTCAGGCGTCGTTGCTTTCGAGTCGTTGAAGAATCGCTTCCCACGATGTTCCCCCACAAACTCCAGACGGTGTCGCAGTCCGCGAAACGACCTGAGACCGGCCGAGATGTCGTCGGCTGTCACCCCGAGTTTTTCCGCTGCCAGGATTGCCAGCGAGGCATCAATCGCAAAATGTGGACCGACGAGCGGTGTCTCACCGGATGCCCGATGCGGTTCGACAACTCGTGAGCATTGGCCCAGCGTCTCCCAGTCTCCCGGTTCTGCTGCCATTCCGTTGAGGATCGCGAAGTCTGCTGGTTTCTGCCATCGCAAGATTGACTGCTTCGCCCGGCGATAGGCGTCCGTCGTTCTGTGCCAGTCGAGGTGATTCGGCGAGAAGGATGTCACGAGCGCCCCTGCTGGCGACCATTGAAGTTCGTCCAGATAATGTAGCTGGGCGCTGCTGAGTTCCAAAACAACAACATCATCCGACTGCATTTGTTCCACATCATCTAACAGGCTCCCGCCGATGTTCCCCCCGAGCCAGCATCTACGAAATCCCGTTGACCTGTGTGATTGCGTGAGAACCGCCGCCAAGAGGGCTGCCGTCGTTGACTTCCCGTAAGACCCCGTCACTCCGACGATGGTGGCCGGGCAGTTCGCGACAAACAGCGACAACTCCGTCACCACTGGCACCCCATGCTGCCGGGCGATTTCTAGAAACCGGTTGCCCGGCAAGACAGCAGGCGAAGCAACGATCAGTTCGGCCGACTCAAAGTCTTCAGGGTAATGTTCTCCCAGCCGAAACCGTGCAATGGCCGCATGTTCGAGTTGCTGTATCGATTCGACAAGTGCTTGCTCGGGGGCCAAGTCGGTGACCGTGACGACAGCCCCCCGCCGGGCCAGGAACCGAGCCGCTCCCACCCCTCCACCAAATCGCCCAAGCCCCATCAAGGTGACTCGCCGACCAGCAAACTCCCGCAACCAGTCCATATCTCCCGCTCACCCCTTGCCACGCAATGCACATGGACAATCGTCGTAACCCGTCAGGTTTAGCGTCAAACACACCAACGAGGCAGATCATCCCGTGTCACTTCCCCCTGGTCAATGAGTCCTGCGAAATGAGACGAAAACTTGCTTGACGAAACGCTGAAGTCGTCCTAACCTTCCACTTCGCTGGCAACCATCCAGCACCCGTAGCTCAGTTGGTTAGAGCGCATGCTTGACATGCATGAGGTCGCAAGTTCGAGTCTTGCCGGGTGCATTGCTTAAACTCTTTCTGAGCCGTCAGTTGCGGCTACCTGCCTCTTCGGCAGTGCAGTGAATCACTACCACGAATCTACCACGATTCAAGGTAAAGGTGCTGCAATGTCGCGAAGAATCAGTGTGCCCCGTTACACGCTCCACAAGTCGACCGGACAAGCTCGCGTCCGAGTTTCCGGAAGCGTTCATTTCCTCGGGACGACTCACTCGGCAGAGTCCGAGCAACGGCACGCCGCAATCCATTCGGAAAAAAACCGCAAAATCTGTCACCGATCCTTGGCGGGACGCAAGCGCACCGCATGCTCGGTCTCGATGGGACATCAGCGGAATGGTTGATCCCAATGTCGCAAGTCATCATGAAAAAGCCTGCCCCAAATGGATAAACCTGGCCACGTGCAGCCGTTGCGTTAAGGAAAACGGGACCATCCAGGACAAATGGGAAGTGAACTACGTGCTGTGGGGATTGCAGATGGCGTGGTGCGGGTAACACAAAACATTGGCGCAGGACATAGCGAAAGCATACAGCGCTGGGAAAGATTGTTATCGCCACACAAAGCGTAAGGACTACGAGATATTCGAGCCAGAGCGGCAGTACAATGACAATGTCCATCATTCGATTGCAGCAGGAGGGGATTGGTATCATGGGAAGATGCTTGTCGACCCTATGCCTAAAAAGGACAATGACTGTGTGACGAAACACTGCTGCCTATGCGACGGCAAACTCCTTGCCGAGTCATTTAGCGACACACTTTTCATCACACTTCGAGAGTATGGGAAAGGTATTGGCGGACCGCCAGAGGGCCGCTTCGGTCCGGAATAACCACTCGTGACTGCCACCGACTTCAACGAACCAGTGATGTTTGATTACATCGTTGGCTCGCAATTCAATCGCCTCCATTCCCTATCTTTATTGTGAACGTGCTACGAAAATGAACCGTGATCCTCTGCCTTCAAGAACCGCTGAAATTCCGCCGAGGAAGCGTTTCGGGGTTGCCGGGTTAGTTCTGCTGGGATGGTTGGCAGTGATAGGCTACCTGACTATTCCAGCCTTACGGTCGGAGTATTTTTATCATTCGGCTGAGAGCAATGGCGTAGAATTGACGTGCAACGGTCGAGGGCCACGGTTTCTCGGAATGTGCGACGTCCAACATGCCGCGTGTGATTCACGAACCAATCAAGCCGGTTGGGAGGCACTCATCGCGATGGTCACTCGTCGCCAGCTGAATCAAATCACACTGAAGGGACGCTGGGTGACGGACGACAAAATTCAGGAGCTATGCAACGCTGGAGGAGTTCAATGGCTGTTTCTCGACGGAACGTCGATTACTGAAGCCGGAACAGAGCACTTTCGGAAATGCGACGTGCTTCAAGTGGGCTTTGGCAACGACCACGTTTCGGACGGCATCATTAAATCAATCGTGAACACCCCACATGTGGGGTCAATTCTATTGAGTTACAGTAAAAACGATCCAATGGCGATTCAGGAACTGGTGGCTCGGTGACCTGAATTAACGATCATCTGGACGAAATGAGGGCCGAAACGATCGGTTCTCATTCGATCCCCGTATCGGCTCGCGCCACGACCGAAGCAGGTTTCGTTCGATCCCGTAGGCGCTCGCGTTTTGATGAACGAACTCCCGTAAGTTAGTCGGAGGAGGTCGGCGAGTGTTGCTACGAAAATAAACTGATTCTCACG
The DNA here is from genome assembly GCA_041398965.1 of Planctomycetaceae bacterium. Lineage (GTDB taxonomy): Bacteria > Planctomycetota > Planctomycetia > Planctomycetales > Planctomycetaceae > JAWKTT01. The sequence continues at coordinate 113,637 of JAWKTT010000015.1, forward strand.
GAACTCCCCTCGTCAGTGCGCGTCACTGCCGTGTATAATCCCGATGGTCTTCGCATCCGTAAGGAGTCGTAAACATGCCTGTTACCAATTACATCTGGGACCCAGTCACCGATGCGTACTTGATGGAGCAGGACGAGAACGGGGCGACGACGGTCGTCTACACCCAAGAACCGGTCCCCTACGGCAACCTCATCAGCCAGCGTCAGACCGACCCCGCGACAAACGAGTCGCACACCTACTACCACCACTACGACGCCCTCGGCTCCACCCGCGAACTGACCGACGCCTCCGAGAACATCGTCAGCACCAACCTCTACGACGCCTGGGGCGTCAACAAAGCCCAAACCGGCACAATAGAAAACCCCTTCGGCTGGCACGGTAACAACGGGTACTACCACGAACCAGAAACGAATCCTCAATACGTCAGAGCGAGAACATACACTCCCAGAACTGGCAGATGGGCATCACCCGATCCGATCCTCTTTGCAGATGGGGGAAATCTTTACGCCGCCTACTTTGTCCCGGGTGCTGTTGATCCAACTGGGAATTATGTGATTGAACTTACCTCTTCGGGTTGCTTCGATTACTGCACCGCACAGGGTGGAACTGCAGAGTACTGCAACAGCTTGTGTAACATACGGCCAGTTACCCGGGGGCGCTCATCCCGACCTTGCTTATTGGGGGCAAGAGGTGGATCGATGGAATCCAGTTAATGGGGGATCACAGACTTTCGTGCTCCCTGAGGAAACTGACAAAACGGATCGATGCCAGTGCCTCGATGGTAGGTATTATTTTCATAAAGAAGGAAGCAAAACAATTTCTATTGTTCGGCCAACCGTCAACGGCAATGTATCTGGGATTGGCGTCACTTCTGTCGATTGCAGTCTAGGGGAGCATGCCATTCTCAAATACAAGGGATTATGCTATGATGTAACAAACTCTTGCGGCTGCGAAAGCGAATGCTTCGTGTACACGACCTGGAAGTGTAGAATACGACCAAAAAGCACAACTGCCAGGCCTTGGCAAGCCGACACGGACTGGGTAGTAGCTGTAAATCATCATAGGTCGAAATGCAAGTGACATTATCACTCGAGGTGAACATGAGAAGTCGTGGTTATATCTTAGCGATGTTTTTATTGACTCCGGTGCTGCAATCCTGCCAGTGTAATGCTAACGACGATCCCGCTGTGCATCTGTATCTCTCAGATACTGAAGAGAAGCTTTATGCGAAACTCCAAGAGACTGTTGCAAGTTCGGAAGCTCGTTTCGTTCAATCCATAATGTTTGATCATATCCAGCTCACCGACCGAGTTGCCTCAATGCTACCAAAGCTCTCTGGTCTGCAGGTATTGGAGATTGGAGGGGGTGGAGGATCTGCTGAGACGTTTGTTGAGAAAGGCGCTTATCAACACTTGGCAGAGTGTTCTAGCCTACGTTCACTGAAATTAATTGAGTATGTTGAACAGCCATATCTCGACGGTGTCGAGACGCCAATCACATTTGTTGAGAAAATGTCCGCACTCGACAATCTCGAACTCGACCTGCCAGTCAACGAGGAAGGTATGGCTTCGATAGCACGAATTTCAAAGCTGAAGTCGATTCTATTTCGAAAGGAGTCCACTGACACGTCCGGGCAGGCTTGGTACAATCTTGTTCACAAAGAGTCATCGCAAGAATTAGTTATGGATGGTTTTCAAGAAGACTTGTCGATTAAGAATGTTTTTAAGGATCCGTCTAATATATCGATTAAACAGTTGTCCCTGCTGGACACTTACCAGAGACGGAAGTGGAGTAGTGAAGATGTTGATGCAATCGCCGCGATCAAGTGTCTCGAATCACTTCAGGTTGGCACGATTGAAGCCTCAGATATCGCGCTGCTGTCGCCTCTGAAGTGTCTTAAGGAATTAGATGTTCGTGCAAAGGGTTCTGTTTCCCAGCTTGGAGTCGTACGGTCCTCGCAGTCGTTGCAAAAGCTCACGCTCGTTTGCGACTCGTTCGACGCCCACAAGGATCTAGTTGGTCACCCGTCTCTGTCTGAGGTAGAAATAAACGGGCGCCAATGGATCCGGTCAGAGACCGGAGAATTCAACGTGGCCGAAGAGTGATGACGGTCAATGCACTCGTGCTTCGAGCTAAGCAGAGCTATGAAGCGGCCAGTCAGTCGACCGCCGAAGACCGTAGTGGGAAGTCAATTTTACTTCTCATTTCGCATCACCGGAACCTGCACAGGGTGTAGTAAGTATATTTGGGAGGTTAAGGAACGGTGGCAGAAGATCGCTGCATGTATCAATCGAGTACTAGGCGGGACAGGGAAGGCGGTTAGTTTACTGAACGGAAAGAAGATTCCCCTTGGTGGCGCGACCTACACTCATGACTTTGGCGGCGGCTTCGAGTCTGCCCCAGCGTGGCCTGGAGCAACGATGCTCTCGGAATTCTCAATTTTACCAACCGTCAGTCAGAAAGTGCTTGTTTGTAAGATTTCTCATGCAGATACTTTCAAATATTTTAGTATTAGTAGTGTATGCAATTGCATTCTTTGGGGTGGTCTTTGTCTTCATTGTGCCGAGTCGAACCGAAACGCCGCTCGCGATACTTCTTTGGTTGCACTGGTTTCGAATGGCAATGCTGATTCTCTTTGTGTGTTCCTTCACATACCTGTGTATATTCCTGACCGCTCGGCTTAAAATGGATTCCGAGTGGCTTTTGTTGGTGGCAACTCCGATACTCTTCCTGGCACATTATTTAATATGTTCGCTCATGTTTCAAGTACGCTTTGCAATCGTTATGTGCCGTAGAGTGTGGCGAGCGACGCAAACGTTCACCCACGAGGAGTTGCAGCAAGTCCGAATGAATGTTTCGAAGTGGTGTTGGTTGCACCGTGCAGTGGCGGTGATTTACGGCACCGACTTCTCCGAGATTATTCGCGATGTCGAAGAGCAAAATCATGGAAACTCCTAGAGTGGAGAAAGCAATCCGAGATGCGATTCAGCGACGCACGTCTGGGATTACGAGAACAAACTGATTCTGACGGAACTCCCCTCGTCGGAGCGCGTTACTGCCGTGTATAATCCCGATGGTCTTCGCATCCGTAAGGAGTCGTAAACATGCCTGTTACCAATTACATCTGGGACCCCGTCACCGATGCTTATCTGATGGAGCAGGACGAGAACGGGGCGACGACTGCCGTCTACACCCAAGAACCGGTCCCCTACGGCAACCTCATCAGCCAGCGTCAAACCGACCCCGCGACAAACGAGTCGCACACCTACTACCACCACTACGACGCCCTCGGCTCCACCCGCGCACTGACCGACGAGCACGAAACCATCGTCAGCACCAACCTCTACGACGCCTGGGGCGTCAACGTCGCGTCGACCGGCACCATCAAGAACCCGTTCCTCTTCACCGGCAACCTCGGCTACTACTGGGACGAAGAACTCAGCTCCCACTACATCCGCGCGAGGAACTATGCTGCCATTCATGGGCGATGGATGTCGCAAGACCCGTTTCATTTCATTCATGGTGCCAACCTCTATCTTGCCGGCATGGTACCAATGTTGACTGACCCAAGCGGCGCACAGCCGGAGTCCTCAAAGCGTGGAGGCCCAGGAGGTACCGGAGTTGTAACAATCAAAAAGTGCAAATACAAAGTGTGTACTACCGCTGTAGCTGGTGGACTAGGCGGGCACTCATTTATTTGGGTCGATGGAACCGCGTTTCGAGCCGGGCCATCGAAGAATGGCGCATCGTCAGGTACTCCAGAAGAGGAGCTTCCCAAAGATCCAAAATGTGACTGCGAGAATTGGAAAAGTGGAAGAGTCGTTGGCCATGTTGGGCCATTCGAAGAAGGTCACATTGATTACAAGAAGGGCAAGCCCGGTGGTTTTGATAAATGTGCGGACGTCATTACAAACGACCACTCCTGCGACGATCTTGTAATGTGCTTGAGGGATGTGTTCACCAGTTTATCGGGATGCTGTATCGAGTACGCAGCCTTTCCAGACAAAAAAATCAAAGTCGACGGAAACTGCAACTCTGCCGTGGTTTGGGCGTTAATGCTATGCACAGGCCGCGAGCGCGAACTCGCCAAAAGGTTGTTCCCATCAGATTTCAGGCTAGAACCGGGCCAAGACGAGCCAATTCCCGATTGTATACGAGACGCATTGCCGGGGAAGGCAAAGCTGTGACTGTCCATTTAAACCAATCAGAACATTCATTCACGAATATCGGCTCCTCCATGTCGCAATTGATTCGATTGGTTATCAACGCATTTCAGGCAGCGCTACTGTGCGTGTGTGTCGGGTGCCAGTCCACCTCATTGGATGAGAGTCGGCCTACCTTAACGCAACGGAGTTATAGTGCGAATCCGTGGGCCTTAGTGCCACCAGGATCAACGGCAGAGTTTGCATTAGAGGTCATGAAAAAGGAGGGCTACGAATCGTCTCTAAGTCGGAACCAGTTGCTGACGATTCAGCAACCCGGCAAGGGTCCCAACCACCTTCTGGAGATCGGGCGCCGCGACTTCGTCTCGTGTACTTATATCTTCCCCACTCGGTTATCGGACGGACTTGCTCGTCACATCGTTCATTTCGTGCTCGATGAGAACGACCTTGTCGTTGAAACCTATGAGATTTATGACCGTTAATGTGAGTTGATGTCGTTTTCCGTGTCCTCTGAAGGACAACGACGTCCGGCGGATCATGCGTGACTAAACTGCGGACGGCAACCTGGCAGTGACCCTCCAGCCGAGCGGCGAGCGGACGACCTCCCTCTGGGACTACGAGAATCGGATGACGAAGTCACTGCTCCCTGCCGGGATCATCAACACGATGGCGTACGAGCCGGGGGGTCTGCGGGTGCGGCTGGAGGAGTCGACCGGAGTCAAGCAGTTCGTCTGGGACGACCAGAACTACCTGCAACAAACCGACGCCAGCGGAGCAACGCAAGTCGACTACACGACGGAGCCCAGCACGTACGGCCCGCTCATCTCCCACAGGAAGAGCGGTGCCACCGCCACCTACCACTACGACGCGCTGGGCTCGACCAGCGCTCTCACCGACGCCAGCCAAGTAGGGGCCGCTGTGGGGACCGTGTTCAAGTCGACGTCCTCACTTTGGTCCGTACAGCGGCCCCTACTGTCGCTCAAGTCCCACGTCGATGCGATCAACGCGGATAACGAAGCTGCCGCAGCGGTACCGGCATCGGAAACCTCAGAGGCCCATGCGACCGTTCCTGAAAAATGATCGAGAAGGCTTTGATGGCCGCGTGAGATAGTTCTCGTCGCCCTTCAACGTGAGATGCACCGGACGTGTGCCACAAAAGTCAGAAATGTGATAACGCTGACACAATGAAGCAGATTCCGGCAACTGCCAGACCTGTACCCAATGCACCGGCCACGACTGCCCCCCACTTCCTGAAATACAAGCCGCTGCCGATCCCAAGCAGGCCAGACACAACCGCTATCAGCGCCAATAGCGCCGCAACGTAAACCATGACGAACCCGATGACGACCATCAGTGGCCAACACGCAAAGGCAAAGCCCACTGCGATCACGGAGAGGACTCCGTATCGATTGGGCGAGTGGCCGAACAGGGTATCCAATGAACATTCCGTCATGGCGTCATCTTTCCGGTGCTCAACTGTGCGTGATCGAAGGGAGCAGTGAGCATCTTCATTCTACTCTTTCCACAGCACGAAATCTCCCAACACACGAGATCGCTACTCATGCGCTGGCTCAACAAGGAAGGCAACAACGCAGGCGAAATATCACACGGAATCTGCACGACATCTTCTGTCCAGGTCAGTAAACCCCGCTTGGCGGTGATTTTGTCGGTGACGGAAACCTGCCGCCGCCGCAAACTCAGCCACCTCTACGCCGCCATTCAAGCCCTCTTCACCCACCAACCCGCCCCTAAACTCCTCACAAACCACAAACCGGTCTGAGAACGGTTACGGAGAGTCGGCAGGGGGTGAATGCGGACAACAAATTGTCCAGGGGGACGAACAACTGCTTCTCTGGGAAGATTCTCACTCGACCGGATCGTCTGAGGGTCTAAACTGTCACCGGGAGTATCATTCGCGGGGAGGCCCTTTCATCTTTCCGCTGGATCATACGTTTTCAAGAAAACATCGGCTTCGCACTCTTCTGGCAGACAGGGAACGGCGGAGCCACTCGGGTCATCTTGGACGACTTGTACTGTTGCGACCACTAATAGTCGCTGAAAAGCGGCACTTTGAGGAATCGACTTCGTGGCAAAGAAAGCACAACCTGTAGAAACCACCACCCCGCACGTGGTCGATCTCGAACGAATCGAAAAGGCGGTCCGCGAAATCCTCTCGGCTGTCGGCGAAGACCCCGATCGAGATGGGTTGATGGAGACCCCTAAACGGGTCGCCAAGATGTATGCCGAGATATTCGGCGGCCTGCATCTCGATCCACGACATCATCTCAAGAAGGTCTTCATCGAAGAGTATGACGAACTGGTCCTTGTCCGAGACATTCAGTTTCATAGCATGTGCGAGCATCATCTCCTGCCGTTTCTGGGGGTCGCACATGTCGGATACCTTCCACGTGGGAAGGTGGTCGGACTCAGTAAACTCGCTCGGGTTGTGGACGAAGTTTCGCGGCGGCCGCAGGTGCAAGAGCGGATGACGCATCAAATCGCCGACATGGTCAACGACGAACTCGATGCCAAGGGGGTCGTGGTCGTCGTCGAAGCAGAGCATACCTGTATGTCGATTCGCGGCGTCAAAAAGCCTGGCAGTCTGACGATTACAAGTGCTGTTCGGGGTCTATTCCGGACAAATCAATCGAGTCGTGCCGAGGCGATGTCCCTCATCAACAATCGATCGAGATAGGCTGCTCTTCGTCTTCAATTTTGTATTGTCGCCGGTTACGGGACTTCGGGGAGAGGATGGCCTGGGGCCCTGGGCAGCATGGGGGGCCTGCGAGGTGCGAGTCAACCTTTCCCATGGGCCGGAACGTGACGACTGCAACGCTTTGACCAAGGTTTCCTGCTGCGCGTGTCGACAGAATGTTGTGGGGGATATTATAACACCCGGGCGCGAACGGAACCGCGATCGGAGCCCATGCGTAGGGCAGGTGTGACGTCGACTTACCGTCGAGAGCCCCCCAGATTGCAATCGGTTCACCCGGTGACCATTGAGACAGGATGTCGAGATGCTGCGATTTCATGGAGTGAATGATGGAGACATGGGGCGACGTGAGTGGCTGAGGCTTGCCCTCGGGGCGACAGGGTCCTTCGTTGCACTGGCATCGGTCCCATGGCTTGCCATCGGTTCTGCCGAACAAACCATCGCCGCTCGCATTGATAATGCCCCATCGACCCATCCGCTAATCCCCGCCCTCAAAATCGCGGCCGAGAGCCTCATTGAGGTCGAGAAGGTCAGGGACTACACATCGACGTTAATCAAGAATGAACTCGTCGGTCGCAAGACGATCGAGACCAAAATACAGTTGAAGTTTCGGGAAGCTCCAAAGGGGGTCTACCTGAAGTTCATCGAGCCAAACGCCGGGCGAGAGGTGATCTATCAGCCGACAGTTAGTGGTGGCAACTTGCAGGTTCACGAAACGGGGTTGGCGGCTCTCATCGGGACGTTGTCACTAGAGCCAACCGGGGCAACGGCGATGGCGGACAATCGTCATCCGGTCACCGAGATCGGGATCAAGCAGATGCTGGAACTGGTCGTCGATCAATGGTTGAAAGAGACCAAACTTGCCGAGCCGAAGGTCAACTTTTACCCGAATGCCAAGATCGGCAACCTTTCCTGTCGAGTGGTGGAAGTGACCCATGCCTCGAAAGAGACGGGGGCGAGTTTTCATATTACTCGCTTGTACATCGACAGCGAGACGAAGCTCCCTGTCCGCATTCAGAACTACGACTTCCCGGCCCGCGCCAAGCAAAAGCCAGAGGTCGTGGAAGACTACTTCTACACCGAACTTCGTACGAATGTCGGGCTGACAGACCTCGACTTCGACGTCAGGAATCCGGCTTACAAATTTTGACAGAACGGCTCTTTGCCCCCTCGGCGAACGATGTTTCGGACTCAGGAGGCCGGTTTCTGAGGAGTGCAGATTGTGGTGGAGCAGCGGCTGCCATCGACGGAAGACTTAGGGCGAATGAAGCTTCGCCTCGTGGGGGGACTGTTGTTCAGCCCGCAGGTTGATGGAGCGCAGCCGGTTTATCATGTTGAGATCACGCACTCGGGAAAATTCTTTCGCATTGGCTATGCCGAGTATCTGTTCCTCTCGTTGTTTGATGGCGACACGACCCTGGCCGCGGCGATTAGTCTGACGGCAAGGAAGCTGAAGTCCGACGCTTTCTCCGAATCGGATGCATTGCGGACTTGTCAGTGGGGAATCGACAACGGCCTGCTAGAAGCACCAGACGCGGGGACGAGCCGGACGGAAGCGAAGGGGCGCCGCGAACTCAACCCGTTCTGGGCAAAGCTCCCTCTTGGATCACCCGACCACTGGCTCGACCTGTTATTGCCCCTCTTCTCGTGGATGCTTTCGCCCCTTGTGGTCGGTCTATGCGTCGTGTTGTTGACCTATTCCGGTCTCATGCTGGCGTCGTCCTGGAGTCGATACGAGTCGCAGTCCATCGCCATCTGGGATGCGACGAACTGGCTCTGGATCGGACTCGCCTGGATCGGACTGAAGGGGGTCCACGAACTGGCTCATGCCATCGCCTGTAAGAGACATGGCGGCAGCGTCAGAGAGACCGGCCTGATTTTCATTCTCTTTGCCCCGATGGCATACGTCGACGTGACCTCCAGTTGGAGATTCGCGTCACGCTGGCAACGAATTCAGGTTGCTTCTGCTGGAATGTGGGCCGAACTCGTCATCGCAGCCGTCGCAATCCTCTTTTGGGAGCGGACAGACTCGCTCTGGGCCGGGCGTTTGTGTATCGACATCATCACCATGGCTGGCTTGTCGACGATCCTGTTCAATGCGAATCCGTTGATGAAATTCGACGGCTATTACATCCTTTCAGACCTGACCGGCATCCCCAACTTGGCAACGAGCGGCAGTCAATTCGTGACCTCCCTGTTGCGTCGCCTCTTCTTGGGACAGGCGGTCCCTCCGCTTCCCTTTACCGGGTGCAAGGGGTTGTTCATTCGGGGCTATGGAATTGCTGCAGCCTTCTGGAAAGTGCTGGTGACAGTCTCCCTGGGGATTGCTGCCTCGGTGCTGTTTCATGGCTTTGGCCTGTTGATTACGGCGTTCGGCGTGATCGGCTGGATCGGGAGACCAGCAGTGAACGCATTCAGGGCTCTCCGCAGTCAGTGGTCGACTCATCCCGGCCGTATGCTCCGCGGCGCATTCCTCGGTCTGTTCATCACGGTTCCTCTGGCCTATGCCCTGTTCGTGCTCCCCTGTCCGGGAGCGATGTCGGCTCCGGGAATCGTTGAGTTTACTGACCTGCAAGTTGTTCGGGTGGCGACGCCAGGTTTCATTGAAGAAGTGCTCGTCGATGATGGCCAACGAGTCGAACCCGGGACGCTGTTGATTCGTTTGCACAACCCAGAGTTGCTCGTCGAGTACCGCGACATGATTCTCTCAATCGAACAGTCGGAGGCACGTCGCATCGAATTCGCGAATGCCCAGAAGGTTGGGGAAGCACAGATCGAAGGACGAAGCCAGCAGTCATTGCGAGAACGACTGGCTCAACTGCAACAGCGTTTAGACGGACTCAACATCCGAGCCACCACAACGGGCCGAGTCATTGCCCGCCGACTGGATGAGCGTGTCGGGACCTGGGTCGACGAAGGGGCCGAAGTTGCGATGGTGGGAGACGAAGAGCACAAAGAGGTACTCATCGCCGTACTGCAACAAGACTCGGAAGCCTTTCGAAATGCAATTGGCCAGCCTGTTCGTATTCGGACATCGTCTCAGGGGATGGTTCAGGGGATCGTGCAAACTGTCACGCCCCGAGCAACAACAGTTCCGATTCATGAAGGACTGACCGGCCCCTATGGCGGCCCGCTGGCAGTGAAGAGTCGCGAGCCCTCCGAGTCATCACCCGAAGAGTCCGAGTTCGATCTCGTTCAACCAATGTTTCGGGCGACGCTGAGAATCGATCCCAAGGATGCCTCACGGCTATCCGCCGGAGAACGAGGAGATGCCCGACTGCAAACCACTCGCCCCCCCGCCGCCCTCCTCTTCTACCGCTCCCTCACCCATTGGCTGGAACAAAAGCTCCAGGAAGCCGAGGAACTGGAGGAGGCAGAGTAGGACGAAAACATCAATGTCGCAGGCCGAATCGTCCCGCTCAGTAGTCCGTGCGGGAGGCGATCTAACCAAAAAATCGTCGCCGAACAAAGGATTCATGGCGCTCGGCAGCGTGGCGAGGCTGACTAGTTACCACAATTTTTCTTTGGCGACGTTGGATTCGATGACACGTTCGTTGTCCCGCGAAACCATAGCTAGACAATGACCTTTGCACAAACAGCAAACACCCGGAGCCTTCCGCTAAGACAATAATTCTCATGAGCTTTGGCTTCGCATGACCCGTACCTGATTCAGCCATTCGCTGCTGACTTGAAGTTTTCGAATCGTCGAAGGTCTCCAACCACCCGCAAAGCCAGCCACCGATTTCTGTGAGGGCGACTCGATTCGATTGATGACGATTTCTAATGTCTCCCGTGGAAACACCCGTGAGCGGATCGAAGAACCAGCGGGTTCCGGCCTCGACCAGCCCCCGGAATTCTCCATCCCGGAACAGCAGTCCCATCTCGTAGCTGCGAATCTTGTAACGCTTGAAAATGAACATCCTTCACCTCACTTCACTAACTTGAACTCTGCGTTTACTCTTGACCCATTGACTCAGTGGATGGATCGCATGAATTGGACAGAATACTTTGACAATTGCCGCACAGAGCCGGGTGCAACTGACTCTGAGATTGATACGTTTGTCCTCACCGTGTCGGCTCCACTTACCAGTTCTGAAGTTCAGGAACTGCTTGAGGAACATCGCCAGGTTGTTGGAGATGGATGTTTTGACCCACCGTTCAAGCCGGAATCGTGGCGACTACCGACGAGATCGCTCCCAAGTGGCTATCTCGACTTACTTCGTTTCTCGAACGGCGGCTTCTTTGACGGACAGCACCGCGATCTTGATCCGTTATTCTCAACGCGAGAAGTCCGCGATTACATGTTGGGCTACAGCGTTCCTCACTGGATGCCGATGACTTTGCCATTCGCTTTCGATGGTGGCGGTGGCTTCTATCTGCTTGACATGCGCGATGATTCGTTAGCAAGAGGTTTTCCCGTCATCTGGGCTCACGCGTGCAACCTGTGTTTTGAGGATGCTCGCCTTCTTGCTCCGAGTTTCATGGATTTCATTGAATCTGGCTTGGGACCGGAATAGTCAAAAAGGCCGTCCGAAGGCAGAGCGTTCGCCGATCACATGGACGAATCGCGGAGTGCGCTTGAGCGCCCGCTGACAGCGGTGTCCAGGTTCTTCAGTTTCGACGTTCTCTTTCCGAACTCCCGAGGGAGTCCGGTCCGGTGAAAGTCGTCGCTTCCGTTCCCGTCAGCCGCTGCCGGCTGAGCGCGGTATCCACGCACTACAAGGCTTCGCCGCATGCTGCCGGAGCATGGTCTGCAAACAACACCTCGGTTCCACTTTAGTGAAGCGTTGGTCTGCCCGAACACATGCTCCAGCCGATCAAAACGGACGTCTGCCTCCTTCAGGCTTCGTTGGACAAGCCTCACGCCTTGCGGCGCTGCTTGTGTCGGTTACCAGCCGACGGTTTGGTGGTCGGTACAGGAGTCGAACCTGCGACAGCCAGATCCATTGTCTGGTGCTCTACCCTCTGAGCTAACCGACGCTGACGTTACCTAGTCAGAACCCATTCACGGGACAGGCAGGACCCGCCTCAAATGGCGGGCCACGAAAACAGTGCCAAACCCTGTCGGGCGACCTGCATGCCTCTGGACAGACAACATCAACGACCTTCCATTCAAAGAGACGCCGGTGGGAGTCGAACCCACTTCGATCGGGTTGCAGCCGATTGCCTTGCCGTCTGGCTCCAGCGTCTTGTGAAATCCAGGTGTTGATGGCGATAATCGATAGTATGGGACACGCTTTGGGGACTTGGGTTCAACCGTCAGGAGTGCGACTTGGATTTATTGACTGTCACAACGAATGAATTGGAACGATTCCCAATACGAGGAGTCGCGGCAGTCTGTCTGCGTGCGGCGATGCGTGTCCGATCAGCGATGCACTCGAATTGTGATGAGGACCTCGACGTGGCGAACCGCGTTCTGCAAGGGACCGAACGATGCGACGTACTGTATGATCGGGCTGAGAGCCTGTATCGATTGGCGTCAATTGCTGTTGCTGAGTATCGATCGACGAGGCGCGATGAATTCAGGCGACTCGCGCTCGCTGGTGCCATTATTCACTCTGCCGTCGACTGCATTGCAGATCTCGACCATGACCATCAGGCAGCGCTCACCAACGGGATGCTCTCTCTGCGATCTTGTGGAAAGTTCAATGACGAGTTGCTGTCGCTCGCAATTACTCGCGATCTGCGCCATGCGGAATACAGACTTCACAAAGAGCCAGGCCAATCAGATCTGCTTCAAAAGTTTGGCCCGCTGTGGATTGACCAACCGCCAGAGTGGTACCGCGAGTCGTAGGTTGTTCTCGCCAGGAATCGAACCTAGTCTTCGACCTTCGCAAAGTCGCGTGCGAATCCAGCACACTCCGAGAACGATTGATTCAGTAGCCCGCTGGACCGACCTTCGGTCCGTTCCCATCGAACTTCGCCCGGCGGCTTCGAAGTCCGTCATGCGTCCGCCACATCCGCAGGGCAAAAGGGGGCGGTCAGAGAGTTGGACCCGGTCTGGCGGCTTCGGATACTGCTGTGCTCTCCCTTACACTCACCGTCTAACGCTACAAAAGCGTCTTTCGCTCATGGTCCGACCAGAATCGATCGGCGTTTTCCAGTGCAAGCCTCATGACTCTCGCTCCCGCAACACCTGACAGGGCGAGGCAATCGTTTCACGAAAGAGCGAATCGTTTCGCTTCGCAAGCATCATCAGATTCCGGTTCACAATCCGGACGAGGAGATCAAAAGCGGCTGGATGACTCTCCATGAAGCCGCCGATTACCTAGGCGTGAACACTCGAACATTGCGCATCGCTGCAGAGGCTCAGGAGATACCAGGTCGTCATCCCTTACCCGACGGCCCTTGGGTATTCAGTCGCGCCGACCTTGATGCAGCCCCCGCTCAATCCATTCAGCAACGAGCGAAAAGCCGTCATCGAAAACGGGCCGCGGTACCAAACTCGAAACAACAAAACTTCGATTTTCCAGGCACATAGAACAAGTGCGTAGTCAGAAACCGAGTTGTAGTACGGGACGTACGAGATCAGCTCGCGATGGGCTTCTAGGTGATCGGCGTAATCGACCAGTTGCAGTTCCGTCTTGATCGTGCCGAAGCAACTCTCCATGACCGCATTGTCGTAACAGTTGCCTGCTCCGCTCATACTCTGAGACATTCCCGCACGCCGCAGCACAGCTCGGTATCTCGTCGAGGCGTACTGGCCGCCGCGGTCGGTGTGATGGATCAGGTCTGCCGGTGGCTGACGTTCGACAATCGCTCGCCTCAGACTTTCCAGAACCAAATCTTCATTCATCAAAGGACCGTATTCCCAGCCGACGATTCGACGGGAGAACAAGTCCAGCAGTAGCGACAGGTAACCAAAACGACCCGTTCGAAGTCGAATATAGGTAATGTCTCCGACCCACACTTCGTTGATTGTTTGAGGTGCTTCTCGACTAGCTAAAAGGTTCGGGTTGTAGCCGAGTCCATGGCGGCTCTGCGTAGTCTTCGGTTGAAACGACTTCGGCTGAAGGGCCGCCAAACCCTGCGTTTTCAGCAGTCTGGCGACGCGGGCCACTCCGCAGGCGATATCTCTCCTCGATAATTCCGCGGCAATCCTCCTCGCTCCATAACGTCGTTTATGATGCCAGAATATCTCTTGACTTATTGGCGTGAGTTCTTGATCTCTTAGCTCTCGTTGCGACTCCTGGCGCGATCGCCAGGCCGAGATCCCGGAGCGACTCACCTCCAGAACATCACAGATCACCGACACGCTGAACTCCTCTCGAATGACCAGTTGATCGACCGCCGCATACACGTCCGTCACTCGTCGCGGCCGAAAATGGCCAACGCTTGTCGAGCGTTAGCGAGCAGTTAAGACAGCAGGATGTCACGCTCCCGCTCGACCCGCTTTAACTCATGTTCAAGTTCCCTGACGCGTGACTCCAGAGTCGAAGCAGTCACTCCTCCCTGTCCGACCAATTGCTTCTTCCAGCGATACAACAACTGCGGCCCAGCCAGCCCGAGACGCTCCGCCACGGATGTCGCCGTATGGCCATCCAGCAACATCCGCACCGCCTCCTCCTTGAACTCCTGCGTCAACCGACGACGCCCCGGACCACTCTCCCGAGTCCCCCCAGCCCCCTCGACACGACGACTCTCTGACCTGCTCTTTGACATCGGATGGCTCCTGTTCGACCATCCAAAATAAGCACAACACCTGTCCGAAAAAACCGAAGCAGGTCAGTACGTCAATGACTCGACAAACAGTGAGAATGTCGTTCATCCAGACGACAAGCTGAACTCCCGCTTGAGTGGGTGGCCCGGTTGGCTCCAGAGCGGCCGGACTTCGGGATTTGGCAAGTTTGCATTTCAGATAGATTCGCTCGACGTAGAGAATTGGGAATGCGGCGACTGTACGATTCACTACTTTCTTCTTGAGCGAAAGCGAATGTGGGTTCTGCTGGGTTCAGGAAATGTGTTGACTGTCACTGCGGTGCCCCGGCAACCAAAAAACACCCCTGGTCCGATTGCTCGAACCAGGGGTGTCGATATTCACCGTCAAAGACGGCTACAGCAGGTTGACCACCTTGTCGGCCAGGCCCTTCTCGCCGAGGACGATGTTGAGCTTGCCGGCAGCGGCGATCTTTTCCAGGACTTCCAGTTCCCGCAGCCGCATCAGGACCGGGTTGTCCGCCAGCAGCTTGGCCGTGTTGGCCTGCGACCGCATGGCAGCCGTTTCCTCGCGACGCGAGATCAGGTTGGCCTCGGCCGCCTTGCGGGCTTCCGTGACCTTGTTCATCAGGTCCTTCATGTCGCCCGGCAGGATCACATCCCGGATACCGACCGAAGCGATCTCCAGACCCAGCTCACCAGCCCGACGACGAACGTTCTCCTCGATCTCCGTCGCAACGGCATCCTTCTCCGTCAGGAACGCATCGAGTTC
>JAWKTT010000016.1:0-114486 GCA_041398965.1 Planctomycetaceae bacterium
AATCGTCTCTTTGACGGTTCTTGTCAGGTTCTTTCGGGCACCGAAGTTACCTCGGGCTTCCTTAAACAATCGCTTCTTCGCGCGATGCCGTGCCTTACCTGTTGTAATTCTCATTGATCATCTACCCTATTGGCTGGACCCGAAACGGTGTCCGCGAAATGCGGCTCTTGGGAAAGTGTCGCTCAGGACTGAGCGACAAAAACCGTCTGCGGAGTCTGAATTCTGTCTGCTTCTCAGAAACCGTGAAGTTGCCGACACCAATCGATCTCAGGGACCGTTGGCGACGCAATCGACGACACACGCATAAAAATGCCCGAATCTCACAAGCAATTCGCTACGTGCAGCGTCAGTGGGTGACTACATCCCGGGTCGCAGGCAGTCGGCAATTTGGACCGCTTCTGCTCCCACAATGACCCCATCCTGACGAAGGTGCCGCTTGCGGTTCCCGCTCTTCTTACCCAGAATATGTCCACGGAAAGCCTTACGGTGCTTCACCTTACCGGTCGCGGTCACTTTGAACCGCTTCTTCATTCCTTTATGTGTCTTCTGCTTGGGCATCTCATTTGCCTTACGTTCAAAAAATCAGTGGGTTCGGCAGTATAGCGACCACCCCCCCGACTCTGCCACTCAACTCGACCTTGTCCAGCAGAAAAAGTTTTGCGAATTCTAACTCGGGAAAATCGGCGAACCGAACGGCTGTCATGCCTTCCGACCGAGCTTACCCAGAATGACGATGAGTACGACCGCCCCGACAGTCGCGGTCACCAAGCTCCCGATGAGTCCATTGGCCGTCAGTCCGAGCAGGCGGAACATCCATCCCCCCAGAATGGCTCCAATGACGCCGACAATCAAATCTCGCAGCAACCCAGAGCTTCCGCCCCGCATCAGCTGTCCAGCCAGCCACCCCGCTGCGAGTCCAATTAGCGCAAAATACAGAAAATCCATCGCTCTCACCTTGGGTGAAGTCCGCATGAAATCGACTCCGAAGCGTTTCAAAAAGCGTAACGCCCTCCCCGAGTCGAAAAAAACTCTCTCGACTGATTGAATACAGGCAACCTTGCGAAGTCAATGACTTCATGTTTCAATCGCCACAACCGACGGTCGATTGAAATTCTCGTTTGTTCAAAAAAGCATGCCTTGTGCCGCCTTGGCAACGCGACGATCACCTTCCCTTCGTTCACTCGAACTGGCCGCTGCGTCAATCGGATAAGACCCACAGCTCGCTCCGTTCCGCATCTCTTACTCGAAGAAGTTCCGCCGATGCACCACCTGACCTCGAACCTCAATGTTCGATTCGCCCTGACTCTTGGCCTCCTCGCGATCTCTTGGTCACCAACCAGTTGCCGAGTCGGACTGGCCGAAACTCCAGCGGCCTCCGTCGCGGAGACTGACGGCACCAAATCAGTGGAGAAGACCTCGATTCCGCCGGCCAACTCTGTCGCACCAGCCGTCCGTAACGATCTGTTCATTAGTGGCGTCTACCCACACCTGACAACCTACGGAATTTACAGCCAGAATGGTGGACACTACCTCGATCACCATGCTGAGTGCGGAATCGGGGCGATTGTGCCTTGGGCGAACCAGTTGTGGATGGTGAACTACGCTCCACATCAACCCCGAGGAAGCGAACATAAGCTCTATTCGGTCGATGCCGACATCAAGACGCTGACGATTCACCCCGAGAGTGTTGGCGGAACTCCGGCGGGTCGAATGATTCATGAGGAATCGAAACAGCTCCTCATCGCACACTATCTCATTGACGAGACTGGCAAAGTCCGAGTGATCTCGCCGAAAGAGATGCCGATTCGTGTCACCGCCATCTGCCGTCACCTCACCGATCCAGCGAATCGAGTGTATTACGTCGACATGGAAGGGAGCATCTGGGAGGCTGATGTTCACACACTGAAAGTAACGAAACTCTTCGACAAGCCGGTCCCCGGCTGGCACGGCAAAGGGGCCTACACGGCTCAAGGTCGGCTCGTCGTCTCGAACAATGGCGAACTGGCAGCGGGGACTTACAAGCACTTGCTTGTCGGGGGCGAAGCGAAGAATCCTGAAGAGGCGGGCGTACTCGCAGAGTGGGATGGGAGCGAGTGGCGAATCGTCGAGCGTCGGCAGTTCACAGACATCACCGGTCCAAGCGGCATTCGTGGTGGTTCCCGTGCCGCCAATGAGCCTCTCTGGGCCATCGGTTGGGACCGCCGTAGTCTTCGGCTCAACGTGTTGGAACAGGGGGAATGGCATACGTTTCTGCTCCCGAAAGCGGCCCTGTGTAACGATGCCCGCCACGGTTGGTACACCGAGTGGCCCCGCATTCGCGAGATCACCGAGGGGAGATGGATGATGGATATGCATGGAATGTTCTTTGACTTTCCGAAGAACTTCTCTTCCACGAACACCGTCGGCCTCGCCCCCATCGGGAGTCATCTCCGTTACGTCCCTGACTTCTGTAACTGGAACGGTCGACTTGTCCTTGCTTCGGACGAAACGAGCATCCAAGGGAACCGACTGGCTGGACAACCTCAATCGAATCTCTGGTTCGGCAAGTACGAAGACCTGAAAAGCTGGGGGCCGAGGAACGGCTACGGCGGTCCTTGGATCGAAGACCGCGTGAAGGCCGATCAACCATCAGACCCATTTCTGGTCAACGGTTTTGACCGTCGAGTGTTACATCTGGCAACCGGTGTTCGCTCCGAGAAGGCCCAGCCCGGACGACTGCGAACCGTCGATCAGTATGGGATATCGAGTCTCCCTGAAGCTCTCGAAAGGCTGCCGATGGTCTGCGTAAAACGGGGTGACTGGAAGCGACCGGCCCCGGGTTATTCGTTCAAGGTCGACCACCCGGTGACTGTCTATCTGGTGGTCGATCATCGGGGACAAACTGCTCTCGGCGACAAGTGGAAGAAGACTGAAATGACCGTTAACTGGGGGGCCGAAAAGAACGACGTCGTCTACTCGCAGGAGTTCCCTGCCGGAACCATTTCCATTCCTGGCAACAACACCGAGCACATCCCGGGGAGTTTCGGGATGCCTCATGCCGCATTTGTGCAGTCGGCTGCCACGGCTCTCACGATTGAACCGATAGAGTCTGCAAAGGTCATCGAGGCCCCCGCCTCAACCACCGACGGTGTCGATACAGGCAAACCGGTCACCTTCACACTGCAAGTTGATGTTCAAGGGAATGGTCAGTGGACCGACTTCGACACGGTGACTCTCCCGGCCCATGGCTATGTCGCTCACATCCTTGCCGACGATTTCTCGGCCATGTGGATACGACTCAAAACCGACCGGGACTGTGTCGCGACAGCGGTTCTGCATCAGACAACCAATCTTTACGCGGACGGAACTCTTCCTGAAAACCAGAAGCTCTTTGCCGGACTGGCCGACGTGGACGACAGTAAGGCTTCTCATGGAGCACTTGTTTATGCGGCGAAGCGTAACCGGAACCTGCGAGTGATTGCGTCGGAGGAACGGCAATTCGAATTCACCAAGGAGACCTTCGAATTTCAGCCTGCCCCTCGAGATCGGGAACTTGAGGAGTTGCTGAAAGTCGACCCCGAATTCACCGTCGATGCCGCGTCGGTCATACTGCGTCATGAGGGGCGCACTCTGCGACTCCCGAAGGGGAATCCCCTGTTCGATCGCCCCTTCGCATCAGGATGGCCGCGAGGAAGTCGGGAAGTGGAATCGGAGCGGCACCTTGCACAATTTCATGGGACCTTTTACGAAGTCCCCCTCATCAGCAATGGCAGTCCTCCGCAGTTCCACCTCATGAGACCCGTCGCCAGTCACTCGAAACAGATTGCCGACTTCTGTTCCTGGAATGGTCTGCTGGTGTTGACCGGCGCACGAAACGACGCGGTGGCGGATGGCCACTTGTTCGTCGACCACAAGCAACAAGCCGCTCTCTGGTTCGGCGGCGTCGATGATCTCTGGAAACTTGGCAAGCCGGTCGGCAACGGCGGCCCCTGGTTTGAGACTGCGGTCAAAGCGGGCGAACCGTCAGCCCCCTACCTGATGACCGGTTACGATCGCAAAACGTTGACGCTTCTCTCCAACGTCGATGCCACGGTGGCCATGGAAGTCGACTTCGACCATCAAAGTGGCTGGCATCGTTACCGCGAGATCACCCTTAAAGCCAATCAGGAGTGGACCGAGACCTTCCCAGCCCCCTTCAGTGCCCACTGGATTCGCTTCATCAGCAACCAGGATAGTACCGTGACAGCACAACTCCGCTACGACTGATCCCGCCCCCCCAGTCGATGACATTGGATTGAGAACTGCATGGGCGACATCGGCTGCTTTAGTGGGTAATATCGAGATGGTCACTCATTGGTTTTGTTGAAAAGGAGCAAACAACATGCGCAGGGACACATCCACGTTTATGGTTTGCCTCGCGGTTTGGGCCGTCACCTTTGCGAGAACGGTGAGTGCCGAGGAACCGATTGGCGAGCCCGATCCGGGGGTCAAGGAACTTGCCTTGTTGCATCGTATGTCTGGACGATGGGTCACCCAGTTGGACAATTCGGATGTCAAGGTCTCTGGAGGTCGGCGGTGGATTCTGGATGGGAAGTTCCTCCATCAGGACTTCAACACCAGCAACGGCACACTGCGGGGGACCATCACACGAGGCTACGACCAGAAGCGGCATCATTACACGATGACCTACCTCGACAATCAAGGAAACGCCGCATTGCTGACAGGTGTCTGGAACGAAGACCAGAAGATGCTTACCTTCGACACTAACGACCGTCAGTCCTACATGCAAAAGTTTGAACTCTATTTCCCCGACGACAACACCGAGCAATGGACCGTCGAAGTGCAGGGTGAAAACGAACTGATCCGAGTGACCGGCATTGCTCGTCGTCAACCCTGAACGTACCATCCCTCGTCGACGTGATGCCCCTCCCTCCCTGGCGATTGATAGCGTCTCTAGAGGTTGCTTGAGAGAGGTGCGGAGTCAACCAGTCTTTTTCGGCCCCGTACATTTCAGGTTAACATGCCCGTTCGAGACTATGTCATCTTCATGTTGCTGGTCTCGCTGAGTATTCCCGTCATCATCTTGGGGCATCTCTCAGGGGCAACGATCTGCGTTCCGTCGCGCAGGCTGATCGTCATTCCGATCTGGCTCTTCTCGATCGCTCCCCTTATCGGTATCGCGTTAAGTGCCTATATGCACGAGTGGAGCCCGTATGTCTTCGGAACGATACTTGCCGTCCTCTCGCTGGGGCTGATTCTCGGACATCTCAGAGATTTGGTGGTACTTCCGGGCTATCAAGGAGCCTTGATCGTCACCACCCTGATCGCACTCGGGGCCAACTTCTGGAAGTACGACTCTCTCGGATGATGCCCTTTTGATCGGGCCCGAACAGGGTCAATCTCCGGCAGAATCGGCAGCACCGGACCGACCGGCAGTTTTCGCTGGCGTTTGCGCCAAACTCGCCATTCGCGAAGAGCTTCCTCTGGACTATCGATGGACGCTTGGTCGATCTCTTGGTTGTGCGTCGGCAGAAATTGCTGAACGCCACAGGAGATACTGGCCAGGACTGGAAGACCGGCCAACTCAGGATGGAGTAGGGGATGCGACGGAATCGCATTTCCCCACCCGAAGCAGGAGTTGGAACCATGCGGTTCTCGACAAAGATGGCGAGTCTGTTAACAGTGGTCGCGATGATGAGCGTGACCTTCCAAGGTTGCGTCGGCGCCGCTCGCCGATTCGCTCGAGCCGAACGAGTCCGACAAAGTCGATACGCTTGCGGCACTCAAACGACTGCCTCCTCGGTCGACACCTCCCATCGCGACCAGGAGTATTTCCCTCAGCCGATTGCTCCATCGTCTGGCGAGCCGGAACTCTTCCCAGGGACCACCCCGCGACACTCGAACGAGCCGACGCCAAGTGGTTCGAATCGCAGTGATGAAATTCCCCCATCGACCGACCCGATGCCCCTCTTTGAACAGGCCCCTCCAACACGGAGTGCGTCGGCAATCCCTCTTCCACCCCGCGATGGCCGCTTGTTGTAGTGAATCAACACTGGCGTTGTGACAACATTCGAGGAGACTTCGCCTGAGAATTCAGGAGAGGTCTCTTCGCCCTTTGGCTCACCTCCATTTTGTGAGGAGTCGGGCCGTTGCTCTGGACCGGTCGACGTTGTACTTTGCGTCCCCCTGCGACACTTGTGTTTGCCACATCGCAATTCTGTTCTTTGTGATGATGTCGCTGTGTTTCATCATCGACTCCCGGTTTTCGTCTATCCCTGTTTGAGAGTTTGTCGTGTCGGTCATCGAACTGAAGAGTCGACGAGAAATCGCCAAAATGCGTGACGCCGGCCGACTCGTGGCCGAGGCTCATGCCATCGCGGCCAACCTTTGTCGCCCAGGCATACGAACCATCGAAATCGACCGCGAGATCGAACAACTCTTCGCCCGGCATCAGGCAACCCCGCTCTTCAAGAACTACCCCGGCCCAACTCCCTTCCCCGCAGTCACCTGCATCAGCGTCAACGAGCAAGTCGTGCATGGCATCCCGGGAGACTATGTACTCAAAGAGGGTGACATCGTCAGCGTCGACACCGGCTGCCGACTCAATGGATGGTGTGGCGATTCGGCCTGGACCTACGCGGTTGGAAACATCAGCGCAGAAAAGCAACACCTGATGATGCTCGGTCGTCAAGTGCTCGAAATCGCCATTCAAGGATTCGGCGAAGAGACCCACTGGTCCAAGGTGTCGGCCCGCATGGAGAAAGCGGTCAAGGCAGCAGGTTGCTCTCTGGTCGACCAATTCGTCGGACATGGCATCGGCCGAGAGATGCACGAAGCCCCACAGGTTCCCAATCACGTCAACCGCGATCCGAACGAATCCGACTTCGCCCTCCGTCCCGGTCTCGTGCTCGCCATCGAACCGATGGTCAACGCCGGCGTCTCCGGTGTAAAAACCCTGCCCGACGGCTGGACCGTGATCACGAACGATGGCAAACCAAGCGTCCACTTCGAACACACCGTTGCCCTTACCCCCAACGGCCCGGAAATCCTGACGACTCTCGATTGACGCATTCCGTTTCCTCGCCGACGCTTCGGGCAACGACGGACGCGATGGCACAACGTCCACGGACGACCCCTGACCATCGCTCACTCTCTTAGTAGATAGCGTACTCAACAGGGGACACACCTCCCTCGGCTCGCCTTGGGGGGAGATGTTGTTTAGGCTACGGGGCGTCGTTTGTCGTCGCTGGCTCGTTGTTCTTCTGGGAGACTGCTCATGTTGTTCAATAGTCGATTTCTGGCTCACGGAAGTGTCGGTCGGTGGACTGGGGGATGGCGAAGAGGGGCGTTCATGATGGCCATGGTTGTCGGGCAGGTCGCGGCCATTTACGGAGTTGCTCGGGGGGAGTTTCCGGCAGTCATTGTGTTTCAGAACGGGGCCGAGGGCTATCAGAACTACCGGATTCCGGCGATCATTCAGGCGGCCAATGGCGACTTACTCAGCTTTTGTGAGGCTCGCAGTGGTGGAGATGCCAGTGAGATTGACCTGGTGATGAAGCGTTCCACGGACGGGGGGCACACCTGGCAACCGATGCAGGTTGTGCAAGATCGTCGCAGTTTTCGCGACCTCTTTGGTGAGAATCCGCCGCCGATCACTGTCGGGAATCCGGCTCCGGTCGTCGACCTGTTGGACCCCGAGCATCCGGGGCGTATCTGGATGCCGTTTACGGTCGAGAACGACCGTGTCTTCGTGACGTTCAGCGATGACCATGGCAAAACATGGTCGGCTCGTCGTGAGATCACGAAAGACGTTAAGCGTCCTGGATGGGGTTGGTATGCAACCGGTCCTGTTCACTCGATTCAACTGCAACACGGCCCGCATCGCGGGCGGCTCGTTGTGCCGGCCGATCACCGACTGGGAGACGCCGGTCAAGACCGCGGACTCGAAGGAGCACAGGCTCTCTACAGTGACGATCACGGTATGACATGGCAGCTCGGTGCCTTGGACGATACCTACGAAGACGATCTGAAGGCGAACGAAACGACCGTCGTCGAACTGAATGATGGTCGGTTGTACTTCAGCACTCGGGATCAAAATGGAACAGCCGCTGGAGCACGTGGCGGGGCGTATAGCAGTGATGGGGGAGAGACCTTCGACCGATCCAGCAATGCGAAGTATCACTACTTTGTCCCCTCACCCGAAGTGCATGATCTCCCGGTCGTGCAAGGGGCATTATTACGGGGGGCATCGACGAAACTGGGAGACAAGGTCGACTTGATCTTGCTTTCCGGTCCCGATGAAAACGGTCCCTCAGGCAAGGGCCGCAGCGACATGCGGCTACGGTACTCAACCGACGAAACCGCCACATGGCACGACGGCCCCCTGATCCACGAAGGCCCCGCCGCCTACAGCGACATGGTCCGCCTCGCCCCCGGAAAGTACGGCATCTTGTTCGAAGCGGGAGAGAAGGGACAGAAGTCGTATCACCAGATCCGCTTCGCCCGGTTTGCACTGGAAGACATCAAGCTCCCATAACAGCCCGTTAAAAAACGACCGTGGGTCAGATTTCCAATCTGACAAGAGCTTCTCGCAGGCCTTTTTGCCGAGACATCAAACGCCACCATGTCAGGCTGGAAAGCCTGCGCCACGTTTTTCAACAGGCTGATCAGGGGAGCCTTTGAATTCACGAACTCTCGACTTCATTGCCACGAAAACACTCTGTTGTCCCGTCTTCATCGTCCCCCGAATCGCCAGCGAGGGCGAACTCGCGATCGACGCACACCGTTTTCTCGTTGATGCTTCGGACGACGACTGACGCCATTGCAGGGACTGTGTCAAACAGTATTGGGGTCGACGGGAAGTGAGGCGCGAAGCCGCGGCCAGAAAGGCTTGTTTGTCATTTGCAGTCAAACGACCGCTTCATGGCCGGAGGTGTCAAGAATTGCCGGTCGACCGTGTTTCTGGTCTCTCGGGAGCGATTCTCCGTTGACCTGACTTGGACGATCTCGATAGCGTCCCCTCGAATCTTCGCGAACTCCTTCGAGACACCCATGAGTCCGTCACGGATGTTCCAAGACTCTGGACTACTCGATCAATTACCCGTCCCCAGGGCGCGTCTCCTGGGGCAGGATTTCTTTACCGGAGCACAGGATGTGCGGCATTGTCGGCTACATTGGTCATCGCAACGCAACAGAGTTCCTGCTGGAAGGTCTGTATCGACTCGAATATCGGGGATACGACTCCGCTGGAATCGCGGTGAAGGGGACAGGAGAGATCGCCATCCGCAAGAAATCGGGGCGAGTGAGTGAACTGGCGGGACTGCTGGATGAACAGCCAATCTCAGGACAGGTGGGGATTGGTCACACTCGCTGGGCGACCCACGGACCTCCGACTGATGTCAACTCGCATCCGCATATTGGAGGGAATGGGTCCGTCATTCTGGCTCACAACGGAGTCATTGAAAACTACACGAAGATTCGGACGCAGCTTCAGGGACTTGGTTACGTCTTTCGGACCGAAACCGACACCGAGGCGGTGGCCCATCTGGTCGCCCATCACCTTGAAGAGCAGATTAAACTGGGCGAAGACCCCGAAAGCCCGAAGACCTGCCTCAAGGCGGTCGAGGTCTCGCTGGGAAAACTCAAGGGAACGTACGGTCTGGCGATCATGTTCCAGAATGTTCCCAAACTGGTGATTGCGGCACGTAATGGGAGCCCTCTGGTCATCGGGGTCGGCGATGGCGAACAGTTTGTCGCCAGCGATGCCCGTCCACTCGTCGGATACACCGACGAAGTGGTTTATCTCGGCGACCGCGAAATTGCCTTGTTGCATGGGGATCACTTTGAACTGTTGCACCGCGAAACAGGTCGGCAGTCTCCGTCGATTCAAACGCTCAATCAGGTAACCGACGACATCGAACTGGGAGACTTCCCGCACTACATGCTCAAGGAGATCTTCGAGCAACCTCAGTCAATCGAGAATGCTCTGCGGGGTCGGCTGGATGACGAAGAAGTGACCTCTGTTTTCGGTGGACTCAATCTCACCCCAGCAGCGCTGCGACGAGTCGATCGCATTGTGTTAACCGCTTGCGGCACCAGTTGGCATGCGGCACTCGTCGGTGAATATCTCATCGAAGAATTTGCCCGCATTCCGGTCGAAGTCGAGTACGCGTCGGAACTCCGATACCGCAACCCCCCAATCTCCGACAGGACGATGGTGTTTGCGATCACCCAGAGCGGCGAAACAGCGGACACCTTGGCAGCAATGCGCGAATGCAAACGCAAAGGTTTGCCAACGATGGCGATTTGCAATGTCGTCGGTTCGACAATTGCCCGTGAGGCGGACGGCGGAGTTTATCTCCACGCGGGACCAGAAGTGGGCGTCGCCTCGACGAAGGCATTTACCTCACAGGTGACAGTTCTCGCCCTCTTGGCATTACATTTCGGTCGACTTCGCGACCTCTCTTACACCGCAGGAAAGCGAATTATCCGTGCGCTCCGAGAGGCTCCCGAGAAGGCGGCACAAACCCTGAAATGTCGCGACCGAGTTCAGGAAATCGCCGCCAAGTACAGTCAGTACAATAATTTCCTGTATTTAGGCCGTCTGTACAACTTCCCTTCGGCACTCGAAGGAGCGCTGAAGCTCAAAGAGATCAGCTACATTCATGCGGAAGGGTATCCGGCAGCCGAGATGAAGCACGGCCCGATTGCCTTGATCGACGAGCAGACTCCGGCAGTATTTGTCGTCCCTCGCGGCGGCATCTACTCGAAGGTGGTCAGTAACATGGAAGAGGTCAAAGCACGCAAGGGGAAGATCATCGCTATTGCCTGTGAAGGAGACGAACGGATTGCGGAACTGGCTGACGATGTGATCTTCGTCCCAGAGGCCGAAGACTTCCTGCAACCAATCGTCACTTCGATCCCATTGCAGTTACTCGCCTACGACATCGCCATTGCCCGCGGCTGCAACGTTGACCGCCCACGCAATCTGGCGAAGAGCGTCACTGTCGAGTAGCTTAGCCGACACGTCGGCAATCGGTCGCCACTCTGTGAAAGCCCCCGGGTCTGCACTTGCAACCCATCGAGGGGCTTTCATGCTTTGGAGTTTGACGAAAGGGCCACGAAGGGGCTCGTCAACCATGAACTCCATTGCGTCCTGACGACGTTGCAGCCTGACAATTCTCACATTCGCGGACAGCTGCGGCTGGCTGGGCGAGTCAGAGCCCGCAAAATTGCGATGTTTTTTTGGGCGAAGAACGGGGTCTGTCAATGAAATTCTTCGTTCCTTTTGACCGGGGAGACTTTCTTGTCATAATGGGGCCAAGAGACCTGCGCCCGATGGAGGCGGGGTTCGAGCCTGCGAGGAGCCTTGGATGTTCACCCCCTTTGAAGAACTTGAATACCTGGCAGACTTCCTTCCTGAAGAGGGGGAGGCAATCATCGTTTCTCGCCAGTTCGGCGAGTTGCGGTGCAGTCCCATTGGCGAAGACAGCCTGCGAGACGGGGTGGAAGATGCAGACCTCTATGGTCGGCTCGTCGAAGCGAATGAACTTCTCAACGCTCAGGGCGTTCGACCAATCTGGGTCTGTCTGCTCGGTTGGTTCTGGTTCTCTGTCACACTGTTCATGCTTGGCGACTTTGGCTGGAGCGAATGGTATCTCCCGGTCGGACTTGCCCTGCTGACCGCCTCGGGGTGTTACCACTGGATCCATGTGCGACAACGACGTCTGTTTGATCAGATGATCGCTCCTCAGTTGCGACAGGAAATGGAGCGAGGACACTTCTCGGTGCATGCCTTGATCGCCGGAGTTCGGCAGCATGTCGAGTTTCGGACGTTGCTGGATGAGTTAGTCCAATGGCGGCCAGAGCGTCGGAAGGTCGTGCGATAGCGTGACCAATCCTTCCGCAATGACATCTTCTTCCGCCCTTTCGGCCTTGGCCATGACCCCCGTCACCGGGCCGGTCGTTGGTGCCATTCGCCCTCCCGGATCGAAGAGTCTGACGAACCGGGCTCTCGTGTTGGGGGGACTTGCTCCTGAACCAACGACACTGACTGGCGTCCTCGACAGTGACGACACCCGCGTCATGATTGCCGCATTGAGAACGCTGGGCTTGTCGATTCAGCAAGACCTCGACGCACGCACAATCTCGTTTGCCGGTCGACATGGTTGGCCGACGGGTGAGACTGCGAACCTCTGGCTGGAAAACAGTGGCACCAGTATTCGCTTCTTGACGGCGTACTGTGCCCTCGCCCCGGAAGGGGTTGTCTGCCGTCTTGATGGAAACACCCGGATGCGCGAACGGCCCATCCAACCACTTGTCGACGCTCTGACCCGCTGGGGAGCGGACGTTTCGTGCGACTTGGGAACTGGTTGCCCCCCAGTGACGGTTGTCGGAAAGGGTTTACCGGGAGGCCGGGTAACGGTCTCGGGATCGCTTTCAAGTCAATATCTGAGCGCACTCATGATGGTCGCCCCCTGTGCCTCTGGGCCGGAGTCGGTGACGCTGACAGTCGAGGGGACGCTCGTCTCGCGCCCTTACGTCGACATGACACTGGCGATCATGCGGGACTTTGGGGCCTCGATTGATGAACCGGTCGAAAACCAGTTTGTCATCGCCCCGACGGGGTATCAGGGTCGAGAATACGCGATCGAACCGGACGCCTCTGCGGCGAGTTACTTCTTCGCTGCCGCCGCCGTGACAGGGGGGAAAATCACCGTTAAAGGCTTGCATCGCGATTCGCTACAAGGAGACGTCCTGTTCGCCGAGGCGCTGGAGCGAATGGGTTGCCGGGTCGATTGGAATCCCGATTCAATTACAGTTCACGGAGGTCCACTGCGGGGAATCGAGATCGACATGAACGCGATCTCGGACACCGCCCAGACTCTCGCTGCCGTCGCTCCGTTTGCTGACGGTCCAACGCGGATTACCAATGTCGCCCACATGCGTCACAAAGAGACCGATCGAGTGGGGGCCGTCGTCACCGAGTTACGCAAACTCGGACTGACGGTCGACGAACATGACGACGGCATGACGATTCATCCTGGCCCGATGTCGGGAGCCTCGATTGCGACTTATGACGACCATCGTATGGCGATGAGTTTTGCTATTCTCGGTCTAAGGCAACCAGGCATCATCATCGAGCATCCGGGTTGTACGTCCAAGACTTATCCGAATTTCTTCGCCGACCTCGGGCGACTCTGTGGAGGCGAACAATGACCAGTTCTCGACGTGCTGATGGCCGCATTCGACGATTTTATCCCCCGACCGAGACGGTCCCTGGACAACGCGGGATTAAGGGGACGCCCCCCGTCGTGGCACCCCATCGCAAGACATCTCGGCGTATCGCTTATGATGTGCTGCAAGAGTACGCAGCACGTCTCCGCGAACGGGACGAACAAACCCTGCGGGCCTCGACCGAACGCGATCCGCAATCGATGGCGTTCATCACCCAGTTGCTCGACGATCGACTCAAACTGGTCGATCCCCCGTTGCAGGAACGAAAGCTCGCGACCGAACTTGTCTGCGGGGTTGTTCGACGAAGGCTCACACTCGACACCATCATCAAGAAGTTCGCATCCCGACAGCGTGACCGCATCGAAGATGGCCTGTGGACCCTACTCGAGATCGGGGTCTATCAGCTAATCCTTTTGAAGTCGATTCCCGCACATGCTGCCGTCTATGAGACTGTCAACATCTGTAAGCATCTCCGCAAGCCCGAGTGGACCGGAATGCTGAACGCGGTGCTTCGTACCATCGAACGGTCGATCACGAGTGAATTCGTCGATCAGCCACAAGCCGATGCCGTCCCGTTTGGCGACCAGTACCGCCGCTTTCTGGAGCCGGTCTTTGCCGATCCGACAGAGTCTCCTGTTCCGTATCTTGTGTCGGCTTTCAGCTATCCCCCTTGGATCATCGAAAGCTGGATCAAGTCTCATGGGTTCGATGGAGCGATCCATCTAGCGAAGTGGTTCAACACGCCGGGTCGGATGTCGCTGCGAGTCAACCGACTCAAAACAGATCGCGACAAGCTGCTTGAAGTGTTAGCGACCTGCGGAGCTGAAGCAACTCCCGGCGATCTCCCCGAGGCGATTCGTTTGGCCCATACGATGCGTGTTGAAGACATCCCCGGCTTCGCCGAAGGTTTGTTTAGTGTCCAAGACGAAACCGCGATGCAGGCGGCCAACCTCTTGGACCCGCAGCCGGGAGAGACGATTCTTGACCTGTGTGCCGCCCCCGGCGGGAAGTCGATGCACATGGCCGAGCGAATGCAAAATCAGGGCCGCGTCGTCGCGTGCGATACCGTCGCCGAACGATTGCAACTGGTCAATTCCGGTGCCGCCCGTCTTGGGCTGACGATCATCGAAACGTGTCCAATCACGCAGAAGTCGCAAGGGATTCCTCCTGCGACGTACGACGGCATCCTCGTCGACGTCCCCTGCTCGAACACCGGCGTCCTGGGAAAACGGGTCGATGTTCGTTGGCGCATGACAGCCGACACACTCCACGATCTGCTTCCGGTCCAGGAACGTCTGTTGACGACCGCCATGCACAAAGTTCGTCCCGGCGGTCGAGTGGTTTATTCGACGTGCAGCACAGAACCCGCTGAGAACGAATGGATCGTGCGATCGGTCCTCAAGCTGTACCCTGAATGGGTTCTCGAATCCGAACAAACCCACTCCCCCGGCCATCCCACCGACGGCGGCTACCAAGCCCTCCTCCGCGCCCCAAAGTAGCTCACCGCCACCACCATCAACGCCACCAACTGATTCCGCAACTTCCCGGTTGGGAACTCACTCAGTCGCCTCGCGGAATGGTGGATCAACCCGTTTACTGTGCGGGCGCATCCATGAATCGCCAGTCGCCGTTAGTCGGCAGAAACGCCGCAGAGTTCTTCGGCGGCAGCTTCGACTTCGATGCGGGTGAGCTTTTCTAAGCCATCCGCAAAGCCGACGAGCAGCGAGAGGTCGCAGAGTTGGTTGATCTTGCGGGGGACACCTTGCGACAGTTGCCAGAAACTGCGGAGAGCGTCGGGGTCGAAGACGGCAGTCTCTAAACCGGCGATCTTGAGGCGATGCTTGATGTACTGCGTCGACTCTTCTTCGCTGAGTGGATGTAGCGTCGTTCGGACAGCGACGCGGTCATGAAGTGCGGGGAGCTTCCGGACGCGGTTCAGCAAATCGGGTCGCCCACAGAGGACCAGCGAGAACAAATCGGGCTGCTGTTGCTGCAAATTGAGCAACAACTGCAACGTCTGCAAATGAGTGGTCTCCAGCAGGTGAGCCTCGTCAATGATGATGACCGGACTCTGCCCCTCGCGCACATGGGTGGTCAATCGCCTTTCGAGCCGGGCGAAAATCACGTCGGCCCCTTGATGCGAGTCGACGGATGTGGCAGGCTCGCCGAGTCGAACAGCCAGCGTCGAGAGGAGTTCCGATGGGGTCAGTTGCGGATAGACAAGCCGGACGACAGGGCGAAACCGCTCGGCCAATTGCTGTTCGAGAACATGGGTGAGAAACGACTTCCCCGCCCCGTGTCCGCCGACGACGAGACCAACCCCTTTACGGTTCTCGATGAGATACCGCAGCTTCAGCAACGCCCCATGATGCGAGCGGCCCGGGAAGTAGTGGGCCGGGTTCGCGTCGTTTTCGAAAGGGGCCGATGTCAGACGCCAATACGATTCGTACATGCCTTATCGTTCCCTGCCGAAAGTCTCGATCGTTCCGAGAAACCAAGCCGGAGCACCCGGGCGGTTCCCTTGTTCGTGTTGTCTTTGTGTAAAATTGCCTGCAAGACTGCTCTGATGCCCGACGGGAAGTATCTCCGGCTGATGCTCCCCAGCGACTGTAGTCCAATGGGCTGAGACCACTCCGGCTTCCCCACGGTTCGATCCGACGGTCGCATCCGGAGTCTCCTCAAAGAAGACCGGAACAACATCGGTAAATCGACCGATCGGAAGCGAAACCGCCGATGGTTGCCCGGCGACTGCCGAGATGGAAGTCGAGGTTGTAGGATGCTCTGTCATTCCGTAGGAGAGGTTCTCTTGTCCTGCTGTCGGTGGACTGGCAACGGCCATCTTTTCGGGGGACTCCCAGTTCGACTCCATGTCATCGGGCGACCACTCCGGTAACCGATGGGCAACATCGTACCGAGTCATATCCTCCTGACCGGGACGGAGTTTCATCCATCCCAGGGCGACCGCCAATAGGACCACAATCCCCGCCACTGGACCGACCCACGATCGAGAGTATTCTGGTATGGTCATCCTTGCCCCTCTGTGAACTAAAACAGACCGACTTTCGAATCCTGTTCGACGTTCTGTCGAAGTTCTTCAATGCCTTCGGAACTTCCAAGAAGTGCGACTGCCACTTAACTGGTTGTCCTTGGGAAAGGTCCAAGTCGATCGGTCGTTGCAATCACTCTTATCATCCCTATCGGCCCCACGTCCCCCCGATCGTGACAGAGACGCGGGAAATGCCAGTCAGTCAAACTAGGGGCTCTGCGCAAAGAGCATTGATCGCGATGCGGTCAGGTCCAAAGTGCTAACTCATCTTCACAGTCGAGCCCAAGCCAACCAGGCAACTCGGCAACTCGGCAGAGTTCGCCCCACACTCACCGGAAGGGTTACCACTCCCGTGCCCACACCGCCGGCAGCAGAAGTGTTCGCATTCACATCGCAACACATGGCATCGCATCGCAAAAGATTCGAAGCCAGCCCCTCGCAAGTTGTCTCTGGCTTGCGAGTCCCTGAAGGATGAGACATCAGATGAGTCGAACGAAAGATGCCTGCGCAGGCCATGAACGACCTGCTACTTACTCTCGATGTAGTCGGCACCGTTGAGGCTATTCACGACGGAGGTTTGCCACGTCGTCAGTTCTTTGAGCATGGCATTGAGGCGGTCGGGGTGTTGTTTGGAGAGGTCACTCTGTTCTTGGGGATCCTCGTCAAGATTGTAGAGGGCATAGGTTTCCGTCGTCTGTTTCTTGCCACTTGAAATGCGGTGCAATTTCCAGGGAGGGGAGAGCCATGTGGCGTGGCCAGGGAAGGTGTCGACAGGATACTTTTTCTCCATTCTGGAAGCAGCCGTCCGTTCTGGGGGAGCCGTCGATGGTGCGTTTCCAGCCTGTTCTTCCAACTGTGCCGCCAACAGTTTGTCGGCAGGTGTCGAGATCCCCCCCGTCGGGTGAACCCAGAATCCCAGTGATCGAGCGGAGGGTGTTTCACCTCTCAGCAGCGGCGCAAAACTGATACCGTCGAGTCGAGGTTGCTGGTCGACCTTGGCCCCGGCAAGTTCAAGCATTGTGGGGTAGATGTCCGACGTAGAAAGAGTCGCGGTCGACGTGCGAGGTGACTTGATAACACGGGGCCACTCGATGAGCCCAGGAACCCGAACACCCCCTTCGTAAAGTGTCCCTTTGTTCCCCCGCAGTCCACCGTTCGAGCCGGCGCTCTTCCCTTGGGGGCCATTGTCACTGGTGAACAGCAACACCGTATTTTCCCTCGCTCCGATTTGATCGAGTTCCTTGCGAAGGTCTCCCATCGCTCGATCGATCCCGGCGATTTCGGCGTAGTAATTCTGTTTCGCCGCAGAGAGGTCCGCGTAAGGGGCCTTCAGGTCGGCGGTTCCAATGTGTGGACCATGGGGATTGCCGAACCAAATCACCGCAAGGAACGGCTGCTGCTTCGCCTGTTGTTGACGTATGAACTTGAGTGCCGCCCGTACAGTCACCTGCGAACTCTCTCCCTGAGCCCGTTTGACGACCCCATTTTCCGAAAACAGAGGATCGTTTTCGTAGAAGTTGGGGCTGGAGACCCAAGTGTCAAAGCCACTCTCTCCAGGGGAGACCGGGTCTTCGGCCCGACAACTGCCGAGATGCCACTTTCCAAAGTGTCCCGTCGCATAGCCCGCCTGCTTGAGAGCTTCCGCCAGAGTCACTTCTTCGGGACGTAAAGTGTGGCCCCAGGAGAAACAGGCAAACCGGTTCGGATGTCGCCCGGTCAGAAAGCTCCCCCGAGTCGGGGAACAAACGGGATGAGCCGCATAAAACCGATCGCATCGCAAACCGGTCGCCGCCATCTCGTCGAGGACCGGCGTCTTCAGCTCCGGATGCTGCATGTAGCCAACGTCGCCCCAACCCTGATCGTCCGTCATACAGAGGATGAAATTAGGACGCTCCGCCGCAGCAACGTCGGCTACGGGCCACGGAATGAGAGGGATCAGTGCGAACACAAACAAGAGAGAGCGAACCCGGCGAAGGGCAAACAAACAGGGTTGTGTCATGTGTCAGATTCCAGAGTCTGCGGAGTGAACGGCCATTGTGTGTGGCTTCGTCAAATGACGGGGCGAGAAGGGAGTATTGTCCAATGACCACTTCCCGCAGGGTGATGCAGGGAATACGATGTAGGGGGCCCCCTCCCGGTAAACGTGCATTGCCGGGAAGCTTGGTTGACAGCATCGCACTTCCGATCACTCAAGGCAACCTCCATGACCACTTCCGAATCACAAGGCCCACTGACATCGTCTGTCGAAAAATTGCGACAGGAACTCGACAAATGGCTGGATGTCGCCTGGAATCAGGGGGAAAAGGCCATGGACGCCATCGGCCTGAAGCCCGGACGTCGTCACTCACTGCGAGCCGACATCCTCGAAGACGAAGAGTGCGTCACCGTCATCGTCAGCGTGCCGGGCGTTGCGGCTGAAGACATCGACCTCAAGCTCATCGGGAACATGCTGACCATCACAGGAGCGTTTCCCTCCATCGACCTCGGAGCGAAAGGGGTTCTACATGTGCAAGAACGCCCCGTCGGCGAGTTCTGTCGATCGATCCCTCTCCCAGCAGGGGTCGATGCAACCCAAGTCTCTGCCGACTGCCAACAAGGGGTCTTGAAAGTCCGAATCGCCAAGTCCCCCTCCGCTCGCCCCATCCGCATCCCCGTCACCACCAGCCACACGCCACCCCCCCCCACAACGTACAATAGCCCGGCACCAGCCAGTCCGTCGCAGGGGCCTGCTCGACAGGATGGCAAGGGGAGTGAAGTATCCGGGTAAGCGTCATCCTGACACAGTTCCACGAACCACTCCCAAACTGCGTTACGCCAGCGGCTAACACCCTGCTAAGTTGCTCGATCAGTTGTTGTCCAAACTCTGGGTGGGGCAGGATTCTTATCGCAGGGAGTAAGCTAATGTGCAGTGGGGTGAGAGGTTTTGTGAAACACTTCAGGTGTGAGGGGAATTGCGGGAGGCTGTCAGGATGTGGCGGAGGTCGAAGAAGATCATATTCAATGTGGGGACGATGATCAGGGTGAGGCCGGTGGCGAAGAGCAGGCCGAAGGTAAGGGTGACGGCCATGGGGATCAGGAACTTCGCCTGAAAGCTAGTCTCAAACATCATCGGTGTTAAGCCGGCGACGGTCGTGAGTGTTGTGAGGAGGATCGGTCGTAGCCTCAGTGTGGCACCTTGGACGCTTGCTTCGAACTCGTTTTGACCATCGGCAATGCGACGGTTAATAAAATCGACTAACACCAGCGAGTCGTTCACGACAATTCCCATGAGAGCGACCATTCCGATGGCTGAGAGAAACGTTGCGGGGTTATCTGTGAGCCAGTGGCCGATGATGGCTCCTTGCAATGCAAACGGAATGGCTGACATCACGACAAGGGGTTGAATATACGACTTAAATAACCCGGCCAGCATCATGAAAATCAAGAGGCCGGCGATCGGGAAGGCGAGCTTGAGGCTGCCGAAGCCTTTGGATTGTTCTTCCTGACTCCCCAGAAACTCAATCCGGGCTGTTGGATGTTCGGCTTGGAGTTTCGGAATAAACTCTCGTTGCACTTTGGTGACGACATCGAGCGGTTTGACCACTTCGGCGTCGATGTCGCCGAGCACTTTGATCGAGCGCTTCTGTTGACTGCGGTGAATCTGTGTGAAGCTGCGGGTCTCGGTCAGCTCGGCTACTTCCGAAATCGGCACCCAGCGAGACCCGTTCCCAGAAGTCCCCCCGGAAGTCGATCCGGTTGACAAGTCTGATGAACCGGACATCGCGGACTGCTGCATGGCTGAGTTCGGAATCCACAACGATTCGATGTCGGCCACTTCGGTTCGTCGATCTTGCGGGAGTCGAACCATAATCCGGACATCTTCGCGGTTGCGGGTGATGCGACGGGCTTCGACCCCATAGGTTGCGGCTCGCACATGGCTGCCGAGCGATTGTCGGGTAATCCCTGTGGACCTGGCGGCGGCCCGAAGTTGCAGTTGCAGTTCGCGTCGACCGTCGTCGAGGTCGTCGTCCAGATCGACAACGCCATCGTACATGGCAAGTTCCTGCTTAAGTTGTTGAGCCATCACTTTGAGTTCGTCGAAGTCATCGCCCGAGAAGCGGACTTCGATGTCCTTCCCAGCGGGTCCGCCGTTCATCACTTCCCACTTGATCGAATTGACGCCGGTGATTTGCTCGGAGACAGACCGCAAATCGGCGAGGACGGCATCGCTGGACCGGAGGCCCCGTTGTTCTCGTAAGTCGGCTTCAAGAAGTTCGACCCAGACCTGACCTAAGTGCGATTGCAGACTTCCCCCGGAGGCTCCGATGTCGGCCACATCCAGAACGCTTCCCACGTCAAGATGCACGCTTTGCACTTCCGGCAGTTTGACGGCGGCATCGGAGAGCATTTGCAAACGTGTCTCGACTTCGTCTGCACTGGCCCCGACTGGCATTTCAACCGTCGCATACATCGACTCAGCATCCATTTTCTGGATGAACTCCCACGCGACGATGTTTCCTAAGACCGGCCCCTCCTTTGTGACTCCAACTAAAAGGCCAAGCGACAACAAACACGAGGCACAGGCGACAGCGAGCGTCACGTATCGCCATTGCAGCGCGATTCTCAGGAACCAGGAATAGGTGGCCATTAACGTGTTCATGAACGACCGCTGCATGTCGCCTAAAGTGTGAAAGAACTTCCAGAATCTTCCGTGTGAGATGGATACGTCATCGGCGGAGTCCTTCTGTTTCACCGGAGGCAGGTGACGGAGATGAGCGGGAAGCACGAGCAAGGCTTCAACGAGTGAGACACTCAGAGCCGCAATGACCACGAGGGGCAACTGTCTGAGGAAGTCCCCGATCTGCCCGTTCACAAATAGCAATGGACTGAAGGCGGCGATGGTGGTGGCGACAGCAACGATGACTGGCCATTGAACTTCTTCGGCGCCGCGGATGGCCGCTTCGATCGCGGGGGTCCCTTCTTCGACGTGTCGGTAGATGTTTTCGCCGATGACAATGGCATCATCCACGATGATCCCGAGCACGATAATCAGCCCAAACATCGAGAGCAGATTGAAGCTGACCCCGAAGAAGTACATCACAACGAAGGTTCCGAGGAATGAGACCGGTAAGCCGACGGCGGTCCAAAAGGCGACGCGTGCATTGAGAAACAACAGCAGGCAGACGAGAACCAGGATCAGCCCCGCTTTGCCATTGCGGACCATCAGGTCGAGACGTCCTTCGACGAATCTCGCGAGGTCGGTATGCAGGGCCACGGTGTAGTTATGGGCGAACGGTGTCTTGCTACTTTGCTCGTAGACGGCCATCGGATCGGGACGCCCGGCGATTCGTTCCACCACTCGGGACACGGTCGCCGAGATTCTGGCCAAGGGGCGTTCGTACCACTCGAGTTCGTTGAGTCGATGCAGGCCGTAGGGGTCGAATGGTTCCCCTTTCTTACCGGCAGCATACGCCTTGATGAGTGTCGAAATTTGAATGGCATCCTGACTGGGCGTCTTCTGCACGATGAGGTTGATGGCTGGTTTGGCCCCGTTGTCGCTTCCCCAGAAGCTGCGCGTGTCGGACTCGACGAACCCATCACGAACCGTGGCGACATCCCGCAGAAGGACCGTCCGCCCATCGGGGAGAGCCCGAACTTCGATCTCTTCTAACGCCCGACCTTCCCGTTCTTCGCCCAGCGTCCGGACGGCAGTGTGCGACTGTGCGCCCTTGAGTGTCCCCGCAGAGACGTCGAGGTTGCTTGAACGAATCGCCTGAGCCACTTCGTCAAAGGTGATGTCAAACTCAAGGAGTCGATCGGGCTGGACCTCGACGCTAATTTCATCGTCACGGGCCCCCATGATCTGCACATCACTGATCCCAGGGAGAGACAGCAGGTCTTCGCGGACGTCGCGTGCCGCCTTTTTTAAGTCGGCTGCACTCCCATCACCAAACACGGTGACCATAATCACCGGGAGCGTCGGTTCGAGTTTGACGACCGTAATCTTCTCGATGTCGGTTGGTAACGACTGCAAGCTGTCGACTTCGTTCTTCACTTCCTGCAAGACGGCATCGACATTCTTGACGTTGTTGTAGAGGGTCAATCGTGTGCTGCTGATCCCTTCCGAGACCGACGACTGCACCTTCTCGACCCCCTCGACATCGCGAACCGCCTCTTCGAGCTTGATGGTGACCGCCCGCTCAAGCTCCTGGGGTTGCACCGCAGGGTAAAGGGCCGTCACAACAATCGTGTTCGGACGACTCTCGGGGAACATTTCCCGAACCAACGTCACCGCCATTCCGACGCCGGCCAGCAGGGTGACCACCATCAACATGTTGACGAGCACCGGATTCTTCACACTGAAACTAGGAAGAGACATCTTTGATGTGACGGGTGAGGGGGTGGAAGAGGAATCAGTATTCCGGGGTGAAGAACCAGAGAATAGTAGAACGTGGAGTCGAAAATACCGCCCCCCGATATCTCACAATTGTTTCGTGGGGGCTTGGACGAAAAGGTTTCATGACTCAGGAAACGGGATTCCGGGAATGGTCCCCACGAAGCAATCGAGGGGCTTTGCAGACTTCTCTTGTTCAACTTCCCTGACTCCTGCCCCCTACTTCACCCTTCCTTCCTTCTCTCGATCCTGGCCCCCAGACTCCGGAGTTTCTGTTCGAGTTTCTCATAACCTCGGTCCAGATGGTAGATGCGGCGGATGACGGTCTCTCCCTCGGCAGCGAGGGCAGCAAGAACGAGGGCGGCACTCGCTCGCAGATCGGAAGCCATCACCTGGGCTCCGGTCAGTCGCCCACCCCCTTGAATCGTCGCCATCCCCCCGTCGTGTCGAATCTGAGCACCCATTCGCAACAGCTCCGAAACGTGCATGAATCGCTCCGGAAACACCCGATCTGTCACCCGGCTCATCCCTGGAACTGTCGACAGTACGGCCGTGAACTGTGCCTGAACATCAGTCGGCACACCGGGATAAGGTAGAGCCGTCAGGTCGATGGGGCGTAACGATCCTGGCACATCAACTGTGATTTCCGCCCCTTCGCTCCCCGGCAATTCCGTTGTCCCGGCGACTCGCTGAATCTCGACCCGCACACCCATGTCGCGAAAGGCGACGAGCACAGCGGTCAGATGTTCAGGGACGACGTTTGCAATTGATACGCGGCCACGGGTGATGACTGCGGCGGCTAACAGAGTGGCCGCCTCAATGCGATCAGGAATGACCGTATGAGTCGTGCCGGTCAGTCGGCCGGTCCCTTCGACTCGAACCGTCGGCGTCCCCAATCCGCTGATTGAGGCCCCTGCTCGATTGAGAAAGAGCCCAAAGTCGACCACTTCGGGTTCACAAGCGGCCCCTTCGATTGTCGTGATGCCATCAGCGAACACCGCAGCGGACATGACGTTACAGGTCCCAGTGACGGTGCTCCCTTGCGGCCCAAGGAGCGAGATGTCTGCCCCGCGAAGTTTTTCGGCCTCGGCGAAGACGTATCCCCGTTCGACACGAATCTCGGCCCCGAGTGCCGCCAGTCCCTTGAGATGCAAATCGATCGGACGATGCCCAATGTTGCACCCCCCCGGCAGCGACACACAGGCTCGCCCTCGCCGCCCCAGCAACGGCCCCAGCACACAGACGCTCGCTCGCATTCGACGGACGAGTTCGTAGTCCGCCAACACTGGATTCGTGTCGATCGTCTCCAATCGTAAGACTCCCGATGGGCCTGCGTTGTCGAGTACCGTCGTCGTGTCGATGGCATCCTCTTGAGAGGCCGTCTGTCGATGCCGACTCGACTGAACCCCGAGCGTTGACAGCAACTCGAGTAACGTCCGGACGTCGACCAAGTCAGGGATGCCGTGCAGTTCGACTGGTCCATCACAAGCGATCGCCGCCGCAATAATGGGTAGTGCCGCATTCTTCGAGCCACTGACTGTCGCCCGCCCCGTCAGAGGAACTCCCCCCTCGATCTCCAGCAAATCCATCCCCGCCCCTTCAAGTACGATCGTCGGCAGTATAGCAACCCGGTAAGTCAGGCTCCCGCCCAACGAGACGTTGGCGGGCTATCGAAGTCACCCTTAATGACGGTGATCCGTCGAAGACATTACCCTCTCTTCGCGACTATTCTTCGCGACTACTCGCTGGGATTGTCTTGCCAGCTTCGGTCAGGCAGGCTTCGACGCAGTTGCGGACGGCTCGAAGTTGTACGGGTTGTTGTAACACCTGAACCGTGGTTGACGCGGGAGTCGAGGGCATCTTCAAGCTCTCTCTTGTCTGCTTCTCTCCGAGCACGACGATCGTTCCCATTTGTGACTTTCGTCCCGCAGACATCACATCCTCGATGACCGTGCTCAACTTCTCGCCGACGGTGTGCCCCATAATGAGGACACAATCGGGAGGTTGCAGCGACACCCGGGCGACGGCCCTTGAGGGATCGCTCAGTATGAGCAGGCGGTATCCTCGGTTCGAGAAGTAATCTCGCAAGAGGTCTTGATGCTTTTGACGACTCTCAATACACAAAATCGTTGGAGAGACCTGTGCCCGAGAATTCGTGGGAGGGGCAGCGACCGGTGATCGATCTTCGGCATTCATTGAGGCGAGAGCCGCCCGAAGAGCGACCGCCACATCTGCGGCCCGCTGATACCTCAAGTCGGGATTCACTTGCAGCAACCGATCGGTGATGTCCGCCACGGAGTGAGGGAGATTCGGCTCTAGAGAAACGACCGGTCGGATGTCTCGATAGCGACTGTATCGTTTCCGTTCCTCCCGGTCCCGAGTTCGCGGGTACGGTGCCTGACCGGTGAGCATCTCGTACAGAATGGTTCCGAGGAAGAAGAGATCGCTCCGAGGATCATTTCGCGGTCCACCTCCCCCTTTCTCAAGGGTCGAGTATTCGAGTGCCTGTTGCAGATCGGGACCATCTGCCCGGTTCAGCATCGATTCGTCAGCAGCCAGACCAAAGTCGATGAGTCGGGCTGTCCCCTGACTGCTCATCAGGACGTTTGTCATCTTCAAGTCCCGATGCGTCATCCCGAGTGATAAGGCATATTCGAGACCAATGGCGATATCCAGAGAGAACCGACAGGCCTCCACCGCCTGCAGCTTGTTCCGAATCTTCAGGAAGTCCCGAAGGTTTCCCCCTTCGACAAATTCCATCGTAATGTAGTGTTGATTTCGTTCACTACCGACATCATAAATCGGCACGATGTTGGGATGTCGGAGTCGCTGACCGAGTTCCCCTTCGCGACGAAACAGCTGCACCGTCGCAGTATCGTTGGACCAACGCTCGCGGAGCAGTTTGACCGCAATCGTCTGATTGCCCGCCAACGTACAACCTCGATACAACCTTGCGAAGCTCCCTGACGCATTGCGATACAACAGCTTACAGCCTCCAATGACGAGCCCGGTCGACTCGCGACTGGCCAGACGTTC
This sequence comes from Planctomycetaceae bacterium, assembly GCA_041398965.1. Classification (GTDB taxonomy): domain Bacteria; phylum Planctomycetota; class Planctomycetia; order Planctomycetales; family Planctomycetaceae; genus JAWKTT01. Next base: position 25,671 of record JAWKTT010000016.1, read on the forward strand.
CACCTGGTATCCCGTCAACAGTTGCTGCCGTTGTAACAGATCGAGCAATTCGGCTTCGGTACACCCAGCAGGTCGCATACTTCGAACACGCCGCAACTCGTCCTGTGGGACCAGTTCCAGTTCGGTAATCATGCGGACGACTTCGTCGACTGAGTTCACGACAGGCTTCACGCGGAGGATATGAAAGGAAGAAGTGACACTGGTCGTTCTGCAAATGAGCAGGAAAGCAACTCAGAGCAAATTCTAGGCCCTTCTGAACAGAAAGTGTACGCCGCCAGCAATCAAACAAACTGTTTCGCCCAACACTCTACGGGTCGGACGACTCGTCAGGCCGTTGTTCATTCCGGCATCATCCGGGTTACGGAACGAAGACACGAGTCCGATTGTTGTTGCTGTCGCCGATGTAGACTCGACCGTTTTCGTCGACGTAGACGCCGTGCGGTCGGTCGAGCCGACAATCTTTCGGGAGTCCATCGGGGCCATCTCCTATCTTCCCGTTTCCGACGACAGTCTCAATATTCCCGGTCTCTTTGCGGATCACGCGGATCGTGTGGCTCTCTGTGTCGGCGAGATAGATATCACCGTTTTTCCCCAGCGACACTCCCTTCGGGCCGGCCAGCGTCGCCAACTTCGCCGGGCCGCCGTCGCCGGCATAGCCACTCTTCCCAGTCCCGGCCACATGATGAATCGTCCCCTCTTTCAGGTCGAGCCGATAGACAGCGTTCCCTTCTCGTAACGCCAGTATCAATGACTGCTGACCATCAAAGTCGAGTGCTCGCGGACCGTTTAGCGGAACCTCTGCAAACCGGCCACCATCGGGGGTCCCCTTTCGAGTTCCATCCCCACTAAACGTTGTGATGACTCCACTCTTCAAATCGACCTTGCGAACACGATGATTCCCGATGTCACAGATGTAGAGGTGCCCATCGTTGTCGAGTGCGATGGAGTGCGGCTTGTCTAACTGAGCGTTGACAGCCGGGCCCCCATCGCCCGAGAACCCGACCTTTCCGGTCCCCGCCACCGTCGAGATGACTCCAGTCCCCTGGTCGATCCGCCGCACCACCGCAGCCACCATGTCGACGAAGTACAGGTTCCCCTCGCGATCAAACCGTATTTCATACGGTTCATTGATCCGCGCTCGAGTCGCCGGTCCCCCGTCTCCATCGTTTCCTTTCTCGCCGGTCCCAGCAATCGTCGTGGCGAAGCCTGTTTCCGGGTCGACCCGCCGGATGACATGCGTCGTCGTCTCGCAGATGTAGAGCGCCTTGTCTGGCCCGACGATCACCCCAAACGGCCCGCCACAACCAGCCTTTGTTGCCAACTCCCCATCGCCGAAGTAACGATTCTCCCCGTTCCCCGCCACCGTCTCGACCCGACCTTCCCCCGCAAATGCCAACGTAGCCCCGACACTTCCCCCCCACAAACAGAGACCCGTCAACACACTCACAACGACCCGCGTCATCAAGCCATTCCGCCACATCAAACATTCCGACTCCGCATGGTTTCCGCATCGGCTAACGCTTCCGCACTCCTTGTGCCGCATTGAAGTGGGCAACCAGCGGCTTGAGCAATTCACCAGACCATCACGTTCGACCAACATCCCATTCGCTCCCAGAAAACAACTCGACGTGTCCACTCGACAGACCGGGGTGATGCATCCTGACTCCATCGCCCCTTGCCGCGACCCCCACATGCTAAACGACACGGGAGTATTACTCGCTTTCCATGTCACCTGAAGTATTCTCTTCAACGGAACAATTATGACGGGCGAATGCCACAGCCGCAAAGAACATCGACAGGATTGTCCCCAGCAGGCCGAAGAATCCGTATGACATCCCTCGGCCAACAATCCTTGCCAGATCATTAGGCTTGAAAGGCCGTTCCGAACTCGCCAGCTCACCGAAATCGTCCGCAGCCATGTAGACGCAAATCAAACCAATGATCGCGGGAAGTAGTGACGCAAACCCAAGGATTTTGGTCGCCGTGATACTCCTCTTGAAGACGAGAACAATTCCCACAACCGCAAGTAGCATCCCCAAGCCCAAAGGCCACACCCCTCCTGATCTGAGTAACCAGGCGAACGTGGAAATCTGTTGTTGTGCGTCGGCTGCTGGTGGCATGACAATCCTAACGTGAGGCACGATCGATTCGTTGATGATGAAATTCGGCCACTCTGACCGAGGGGATCGGCAAGTTCGTCGAAGTCAACTCCTGATTGCGCCGGTGTCTCTCGCAACTCCATCGGCGAGACCGTCTTGCCAACTTGCTGATTGATCAGATCGATTCGATGACGATTCTTCGCGTCGGTCCACTCCTGAATGTTCAAATCGGGATAACTGCCCCGGAAGTTCTTCAATCGCCTGTCGTTGCTGACGAGTCGATTCAGGAATCATGCGGCGAGTGTATCACAGCCAACTCGACATGGAATGCACGCAGACCTTAGACTGTCGGCGTTCTGAACTTTAATTCTCAGTCTCTGAGCTTGGAGATTCCACGTGACACATCCCCTGCGTTTTGTGATGTTGGCAATCGGCCTGTTGTTAGGAGTTGTCCCCCGGGGAGACGCGGCTGATGCGGAGCCGGTGGGGATGCAGCGGAGCGAGTCCGGCATCAGGCACTCGTTTCTGGTCACAGGGTCGCGGACGATGATCCTTGACGAAGAATGTCGTGTGGTCTGGGAAGCGAAGGAGAAGTCGCGGGATGGTTTTGTCCTGGAGAACGGCAATGTTCTCTACTCGAATGGCAAAGAGGCAAAGGAAGTGACACGGGATGGGGAACTGGTCTTCAAGTACACGTTAAGTGCTGGCAACAAAGAACTCGGCACCGCAGTTCGGTTGGCCGACGGAGTAACGATGCTGGTCGAACGAGGACCGCAGCCGCAGATTGTTGAAGTCGTTCGCGAGGGGAAGGTGCTCTCGACGACGCCGCTCAAACCCGATTCAGACAATGCACACATGCAGACGCGGATGGCTCGCAAGCTGAAGAGCGGTAACTATCTTGTTCCCCATCTGCTGGCGTTTGCCGTCAAGGAATACACTCCTCAGGGGGAAGTGGTCCGAACCATTCGGACCGATCTGGAGGAACTCGGTGGACGCAAGGCAGAAAACTGGCCCTTCACCGCCATCCTGCTCGACAATGGAAACATTCTTGTCAACCTGACGCATGGGAACAAAACGGTCGAGTTCGACAACGAAGGGAAGGTAGTGTGGCGTGTCGACAACAGCGACGTCGCGAACCGTTTTGCCGACCCCTGCGGCGGCCAGCGACTCCCTAATGGAAACACCGTCATTTGCAGCTATGGTCAGGGAAAGCCCGACATGCCCAAAGTCTTTGAGGTGACGCGTGACAAGGCCGTTGTCTGGGAATATGTGAATCCATCTCTCCGCGGCATCCATGAGATTCACGTCCTCACGACGAATGGAAAACCGATCGCCGGAAATCCCCTAAAGTAGTGCCGATTGAATGGCAGTTTCCCTGTCGAGTTTTATTGCCTCGGCTCTCGGGGGCTGTTATTGTCCTATGGTCTAAACCTCTCTCAATCGGACTCCCGGACAGACATTAATCGTGGCAGAACCGCAGAGCTTTCCGTGTCCATCATGTGGGGTGACGTTGGCGATTCCGGCGTATCACGGCGTGCGGTGGGTGAATTGCACGGAGTGTCGGCGGACGGTTGAACTGCCCGGTCAAGCGGAGGTTGCCCCCCAGCGTTGGTCGACGTCATCGCAGAGAGTTCGGCCAACGCCGGATTCGGACGGGTCGGTTCCTTCGTACAAAGGGTCGATTGACGATGTCCGGATGAACAAGCCGATGATCGCTGGCGGGGGGCTGATGATGCTATCCTCGGTCGTCTGGTTCTTTTGGGGCATCCTTGCTCTCGGTCTGCTGTTTCGCGCGGCTGTGATCCTCTTCGCGTTCGGCGCTTTTGCTGTCTATCAAGGCGTGAAGGGGGAAGACGCATAGGTGATGCACAAAAAATCGCCGCTGGAGTCCCCCCGATTGTTTCACGTCGACTAAGCTGTGAATGGTATTTATCTCCTCTCTGGGCAGAGATTGACATGGCAGAACCGCAGATGGTGGAATGCGAATCGTGCTCGGCCGCCTTGCCGATACCGGAGAAATACTGGGGGCTGAAGATTCGGTGTCCGGAGTGTCGGGAGCCGGTGGATGTGCCGGTCGAACCGCCGTTGAAGTCTCCGCCGAGTCGCTCGCCGAGCGCAGTCGCGGAGTGGGAAGACGTCGCTGATGTGCTGGAGGAGCCGGTTGCTACGGGATTTCCGGTCCTCGAAGAGAATTTCAGGCCGACCGGCAGAGAGTCAATCTTCGACGCCTGCCAAGGGGAAAGTCTCTCGTCGCGTGGCAGCAGCGGAAGGAACTGGACCGCCCTGTGGACCGGCCTCTTACTGATCCTCGGTGCGATCGTCGTGTCGCTCCTCTTTGTCTGTGCCGGGTACTACCCGCCCAGCATCATTGGAGCCATGGTCGTCTTCGGAGTTCTTTCGCTAGGAAAGTGGTTCTTCGGCGACAAGTGAACCGGGACGTACACTGAGGCTTTGAGGTTTGCCGTAGCGAACCTGCGGGTGTCGTCCCACACATCAAGTGTGGGGCTAAGCGGGGGGTGGCGTCGACGGCGTGGGGGTCAGACTTTGACTTTGTGGGTCATCACGACATCGAGGGTGATGACGGCGACCGCAAAGCCAATCGAGACGGCTAGGCAGAGGCTCAGAGGCGGGAGCGCTTTGAGGGCTTCCGGAGACTGCACCATCAGATGTCGGAGACCGGCCACGGCGTAAGTCAGCGGGTTGCAATACATCAGGTAGGTCAGCCAGTTCCCTTCCTTCAGCGGGAAGAACGCTCCGGAGAGCAGCCACATCGGAAACAGGAGCACACTCATAATGGCGTGAAAGCCCTGTACTGAGTCAAGCCTCCAGGCGAAGGCGTAACCGAGTCCGCAGAGGGAGAGCCCCATCAGGCAGAGCATTCCGATGATCTCCATCCAGACGAAGGGGGATGTCGGAAAGGTGAGTTGAGGGGCAACGCCCGAAAGCTTGAGGGCGACCGCGATCCCCAGAAACAACAAGGCTTGTCCGACCGAGAGGACCATTCCGCCACACAATTTCCCCATCACAATCGCCGTGCGGGAGACCGGAGCGACGAGCACCCCTTGCAGAAACCCTTCATTCCGATCTTGAATCACCGAGATGGCCGAAAAGATCGACGTGAACAGAACAATCATCGCCGCGATGCCGGGGGTGAAGAACTCCAGGTACGACGCCCCGGCTTGCCCCCCCGAACTGAATGAGCCGGAGAGTCCCGCTCCGAACATCACCCAGAACAGAATCGGCTGGACGAACGCCCCCATCACTCGCGACCGTTGTCGCAGGAAGCGTACCACCTCCCGCACCGTCAGCGACCAAATCCCCAGCAGGAGACTTGGTCGCACGGGAGCGACGACAACGGGAGTCATAAGTGTCGAACTCGACATGAAAATCAAACTCAGCAGGGAGACAGACGACAAGCGGTTTTGACTGAGCAATTCCCATGTCGACAAGACAGCAACTCGGCGAAATTACCGTGTCGATCGACGCCATGGGAAGGTGCCAAGCACGGACAGTTCACTCGTCCCGCCTGCGGTCGGAAAGCCGTACAATGCACAGATTCCTGTCCGCATTTCAGCAACATAGATTCCTCCGAGCGCCTGCGGTCCCCCGCCGGTGAGACTGGGGAAGATGTTGGCGGGACACATGACGTATTCGGCTTTATCGGTCACCTTGAAATCGGCCGCGAGGTTTCGGCCATAGGACGACGAGAAGCCCCCGTTGGTACGATCATAGGTTGCCCCGACAAGTCGGCCGGTTGCCTGGTCAAGGATGAAAATGGCATCCGACTGTCCGACCATGGTTTCGGCAGAACACATCGAGAATTTGTCGGAGTGTGCCGCAGCGTAGCCTGCTTCCGCGGGAGTTCCATTCCACATCTGAGCCACACCAATCCCAGCCACAAGACCCAGTCCGAGCCACACAAGACGGTGATTGATCCAGTTGCGTTCCATAATGATCTCCTGCAAGTCGGGATTTTGGGGGGAAGAGAGACGCCGCCTCGGTTGATCGAACCGGCCGCCCCATCGTACCCGTATCCCCCGACACGATCAATTGCGATCCCTTTGGCTTCGATGTTGGGGCTGGTGAGCGGGGGGCGTCAGCCCCCTGTGTCGAAGCGGCGTAGGGGAGGGAAGTGACGTAGGCTGGATTAGTGTCACCGTAACTTAGCTTCACGAAGAGCTTTCTAAGATTCGCCGTGTAGCGACCGGACGGAAGGGGCGAAAGGGTGGAATCGTCGCGGGAACTGTTCGAGTGGAGAGAAATGTCTTGAATGGGGTCTGGACTGGCTTACAATGAAAAGATGCTGGTCGTGGAGACTGGAGAAGCTGGGTGGACCATTGCGATTAATCGGCATAAGCCGTTCCGGTTCTACCACGCGGAGAACCCTTACCGGCGGTTTGTTGCGATCTTCTTCAAACTGTCTGAATGGCAGGAAAACTGATCGCCGATGGAATGGAGACGGGGCAACAGAGTCGGCCCGTCAGCACAGGAGGCGAGGTGGCCCGGGAAGGCCATTTGTGAGCACTTACACAAGAGCGGAAGTCCTATGGCGAAAAGTTATCTCAGTCTCGAAGACGCCGCGCAGATGCTCGGCATCGCCAAAGATGAGTTGGTCCGCCTTCGTGAGAAGGGGGAAGTCCGGGGCTTTGCCGACCGGGGGACTTGGAAGTTTCGCCAGGAAGACGTCGCCGAACTGCAACGCAAACGCTCGGCTGACTCACATCCCGACGTCCCCCTCATGGTCCCTGACGACGACGATGACGACTTCGGCTCGGCAATTATGGTTGAGGACGAACTCGGCGAACAGCCCACACAGATTCGGAAGTCGAGTGATCCGCTCCTCGATTCTGGTTCAGAGATCATGCCGATGTCGCTCGATTCGGACAGCGACGTCAGACTCGTGGGAGATGCCAGCGACGTCAATCTTGCCGGGGGCCTCGACCTTGATCCGCTCGGGATGGAGTCAGGGAGTGGGGTCAACCTCGAAGGAACCCTTGGCAGCCCCTCGGCTGATTCCTTCGACGATCCCTTTACGATCGAGGCTGATAGCGACGTCAAGATGATTGGCGATTCCGGCATAAATATCGATTTTGATTCGGGCGACACGCCGGGGGACAGTGTCATTAAGTATTCAAGTGGCGAGCACGAGTCTCCTTTGGGGGCTCCGTCAACGCTGGACTCGGATAGTGATGTCCGTCTCACTTCACCAGTCGACGAAGATTCCGACAGCGACGTCGCCCTCATCAGCGATTCCTCGGCAACAATCAACATCGGTCCGCTCGACGACCAACTTCTCGGAAGCGATTCCGATGTCCGTCTGGTGGCGGATGTGCAAGAGTCGAGTGACAGCGACGTCAAACTGTTCCAGACGATGGTCGATCAGTCTTCGAGCGACAGCGATGTCGCCTTGCTCTCTGACGATGACGCCTCGATTGCCCTCGACTTCAGCCCGAGCGAAGGGGAAGGGGCATCGGTACTCTCCGACGAAAGCGGTATCGCCCTTTCGGGAGACGACAGTGCCATGCTGTTGCAGGGTGAAAGCGGCATCTCGCTCGAAGGCCCCAGCGACAGCGGGATCTCGCTCGAAGCTGACGATGATGAAGGGATCACCATTGACCTTTCCGGCGACAGCGGCATCTCGCTCGACTCGGCCAGTGACAGTGGCATCTCGCTGGAATCGATCTCCGACAGCGGGATTTCATTGGAAGACAGCGGCGAGTTGTTCGGCGGCACCGTCCCGATGATGAAGGCGTTTGACGACGACGACGTGGCCGAAACCGCGTTCGAAATCCCTGCACTCTCCTCCGATGACGACAGCGAATTCGAACTCGGAGTGATGGGGGACGACAGCGATGACGAAACGGGCGTCTTCGACATGGGAGATGCTTCCGACACATTGGACGATGCCGTCTTCGATCTCGATGAAGTCGAAGACGAACCGGTCGACATGTTCGGCGATGACGACGACACCTTCGGCGACGACGAGTTGGAAGTCGACGAAGATATCCTCGACGAAGACGACATGGAACTCGACGCCTTCGCCGCAGACGATGACGTCTTTGATGAAGGGATGGCCCCAACTCGCGGTGGAGGGGGCTATGCCCCTCAAATGGCGATGGTTCCGGTCGAACAGGAATGGGGAGCGGGGACGTTCGTCAGCCTGCTCCTTTGTTCTGGACTCTTGGTCGTCGTCGGCCTCGCGATGTTCGATCTGGTCAACAACATCTGGAGTTGGGGCGGAGACCCATCGCCTGGCGGTGGGGCGATCCTCGATGCGTTGGGAAGTTTGTACAAGTAGGGACACCGCGGCTGGAACGTGGCCGTAAGGACCGTTGGCCGCCGATCCCATTGGTGCTTGATGTCCGCAATGTCGGCGTCCGTTGGGGTGGCCCCACGCCGAAAGTGTGGGGCTAACAGCCCGTTGAATTGTGCCCTTCAATCGGCATTTCGCTGTTTTGCACTGGCAGCGAAGTTTGTTCGCTGAGATACTTTCCTCTGCGGAGATGTCTCCGGGGAGTTCGATGATCGGTACAGGCGATCATCGGGCGGCTGATTTTGATGCCAAGCCGAGAAGGAACAGACGCACATGGCCCAAAGACTGACGGATATTGCGAGGAAGGGTCTCTGGCACGGAGTCACCAGTCAATCCTCTTACAGGCCGACGCCATCCCTCCTGCGGCGGACCGGTTTGCTGACTGTGTTGTGCTGTTCTGCCATCGTAATGCTTTCGCAGAACCTATCGGCGTGCCCCTTCTGTGCCCCACAACTGACGTTCTGGAGGCAGATCGAGGACTCGCAAGGGGCTGTCGCCGCCCAATGGGTGAAGTCGGTTCCCCCCGACGAAAACGGAATCGATTCCGGTTCGACGACCTTCAAGGTGCGAACCGTTTTGCGGGCTGGCAAGTTGCCGGTCAAAGTAGATGATGAGTTGACACTGCGATACTACATGGAGGGAACTCCGCAGGACCTTTTCTTTGTGACGGCCCATCAGACGGGAGAAGTCACCTTCGCCTGGGACCGAGCTGAGCGGGTCTCAGCCACTCTGGTCAACTACATCAAAGCTCGACCGACCGACGAGGCACCGGTGAAGGAGCGAATGAATTACTTCCTCGCCCACCTCGAGCATCCCGAAGAGACAATCGCGATCGACGCTTACAGCGAGTTCGCGGCGGTTCGTTACGACGACGTTGCCGCCATTGCGAAAGACTTGCCCCGCGAGAAGTTGCTGCAATGGATCACTGACACCAATCCGGAAACCGCACCCGTCGCCCGGAAAGCGTTTTACGGCATGTTGCTTGGTCTGTGTGGGACGAAAGAAGATGCAGCAGCGATGGAACAGATGTTCTCTTCGGCTGATGGCGGAGGGATCATCGGGCGGGCGGGAATTGTTAGCGGTTACCTGTTGTTGACCGGCACCGAAGGTCTCGACAAGGTGGAACAGCAACTCATCCTCTCGAAAGACGAAACTCGTGCAGACCCCTTCGCGGCAGTCGAAGCGATCCGATTTATGTGGACCTATGGCAACGGTCGCATCCCGAGCAAGCGGCTCATTCAATCGATGCGGCTGATGCTCGACAATCCCGGAATGGCGGAGTTTGCCGTCACCGACCTGACCCGATGGGACGATTTTGCACTCGGCGAGAAGCTTTTTGCCTATTATGATCGCGAAGGGTATGATAACGAGCAGATGCAGACGGCGATTATCCGTTACTATCTTACAATTGGCCAGTTGAATGAAGCGGACTATCCCGCAGTCGATCGGCCGGCCATTGTCCGTTGTCGGCAGATGATTGAGGTTCTCAAGAAACGCGATCCCGTGTTGTTTGACAAAGCCGAACGATATCTTCGCCCCGCCTTCAGGCCCGCTTCAAAACCCGAGTAAACCTTCTCAGACACAGACGCCTCCTCAGGAGTGTCGGAAACATGAACATCACCCTACCTGTTCACTTCAAAGTTGTCACGAAGTCGATGGCGTCCGCGTTTGGTTTGGGACTCTTGTCTCTCGTGTTGACGGCCCACACGGCCTCAGCCCAGCAGCAGTCGTTAGGGACAGGGAGTGGTGGTACAGGGGGGCGAACAGCGACAGGCAACACCGGTTCGACCGCGGGTGCCGCCAGCGCCATTGGTGGAGCAGCGAACCGGACAACCGGTGGAACGGGTGGAGGAACGGGACAACTGCAGGATGTCGCTTTCGGTCAGTTCGGAGCAACCACACAAACACCCACTGGATTCATCGGTCGGGGAGATGCAACGCAATTCATTGGGAACCGGGCGGCAGGTCAACAGACTGTCAATGCTGGAGGGACCACTCGTTTCTCCGGGGGGGGAGTCGGTGCTCAGCAAAGTGGACAGGTTCAAACCCGTGCCAACATGATGCGAGTGCAACAGCGACTGGCGTTTCGTTCTCAACCGATCATTGCGGCCAACCTGCAACTGACGCTCGAAACACAGTTCTCTGCTCTCTCGTCCCGATTTCCTTCCGTGGGCATCGAAGTTGATGCTGAGGGACTGACGACCTTGACGGGCGAAGTCGAGACAGAAGACGACCGAAAACTTGCCGAGGCAATCGCCCGTCTCGAACCGGGTGTCCGCAAGGTGGTCAACCAACTGCAAGCCAAGGCCGACCCCGAACGCTCCGCCGTCTCTCCTTAAATCAAACGATAGCGTTTGCGAAGAATCCATTCGAGGCAGAGGAGAGCGAAGAGTGGCACCCACCAGAGGGGAGCGTGCCAGATTTCGTGCGACTGCTCGTACTGCCGGGAGATGCGTCCGATCGGGAAGTGACGGTTCGCTTCAGCGAGTTCGGTCAACTCGACTACGCGACCGCCCGAGCCACTGGCAATCTGTTCTAAAGTGCCGCGATCGAGAGTCGGATTGTCGTATTCTTCATTGGGAAGTCGCACATCGACCGCCAATGTTGCTCCCGGGGTGGCAGTGCCGACTTGATCGTCTCCCATCCAAACCCGAGCCGAGTAACGGCCGGGGCGAGTGGTCACAAAGGTCGTTGCGTATTCCCCTTCGGCCCCCGTCGGAGTGAGCGTCACGGTCATCGGTTCGTCGCTGCCATGCTCGACCTGACCAGTGAGAAACTCCCTCGCAACATCGCCCGAGTCTTTGTCGACCAAGTGGGCGATGAGTCGCACGGTCGCTCCCGGGGGATATGTCGCCAAGGGGGTCGAGAGCTTGACGGGATACGTTCCCCCCAGTTGTTTGTTGCGTCCAGCCCGGTCAATCATCCGTGCCCAGAAACCATCGAAGTGCGACTCATCAAGGAACCGCCAGCGATAGGTGCTGTCGAACCCGAGGAAGAAAACTCGACCCGGGCCGACACGATGTGTCGCCAGCAAGACCTCGGGGCCGAACTCATTTCTCATGCGAGGGTCGCCATGCACACCGAGGACCGAGGCCCCCGGCTTTGCACGGGTGACCGGGAAGTGCCAGTACATGCCGGGCAAGTTTTCCAGCACCTGCCGATTCGCTTCGCGGTCTGTCTGAAACGTAAAGACGACATCTTGCTGACCGGCGTCGGTCACTTCGAGTTGCCAGGGAGAACGGGCACTCAACTTCATTAAGACGTCCGACCGAAACAGTCCCGGCTCGCGGATGACTGGGAGCAGCTTGATCCATGACATCGTCGGATCGTTCTGCTGGTCGAACGAGTTGGCGGTCTGTTGTTCTCCCGCGATGTAAACCAGTCCGCCCCCCGCTTCGGCAACGAACTTCGTCAGCAGTTCCGAGAAGTTCGTCGGCCAACCTGCGGGATCGGGATCGTACAGAATCACGCAATCGTAGTCGTTGAGTTCTTCTTGGGTGACCGGCAGACGGCGGATTGGAATGTCCCCCAGATGTTCGTAGTCATCATCGGCAGCCATCAGCCATGAGGAAAGTTCGACCTTCTGGTCACGGTAGAGAGTGTTTCGCAGGAACTGCACTTCGGGAAAAGTGGTCCCGGCGATGAACAAAACTCGCATCCGATCGCGGACAACTCGAACATCGGTCTGGCTGCTGTTGTCATCGGTCGTCAACTCGGGGCCAACATCCGAAAGCGTCGCCCGAAATTCGAGTGTGGCGGGTCGTTCTTCTTGAAAAGTGAAGTCGACCTGTTGCTGGGCTCCATCGATTCCGAGGATCAAGGGGCGTTGACCAATCTCTTCCCAAACTCCGCCATTTCGACGGCGTTCTAAAAGAACATCGGTCGGCACATCCCGCAACCCACGTGACTCGACATGGACCGTGAGGGTGTTCTCATCTCGGACGAGAGCGACAGGGTTCACTTCGAGTTTGGTAATGGCGACGTTTCGCGGTCCGTCCCGCGTCCCCATCGGCACGCCGACGATCGGAATTTTCTCGTTCCGATAGGTCTCGACGACTTCGGACACTGCTTCTCCTGCGGTTGAACGTCCATCAGTTAACAGAAGCACCCCGGCCACCGGTTGACCTTGATAAGAGGAAAGGACTTGCCGCAGAGCCGCGCCGATGGCGGTCGACTCGCCTGCCGCAGGGATGCCGGTAAATGTCGTCGACTGGAGCGTCGCGGCTTGCAATGCCTCGGGACTCAGACGTTCGGAAAACGTGTGCAAATGAACGATCCGGTCTCCCTGTTGACTCAACTGTTCGAGCAGTTCTGGGGACAAACCTCGGGTGGCCAGGTCCAGGCGACGCAGCTTTCGGAGTTCGTCCGGGCCGGACAGTTTCAACTCCTCGGCCATGCGGAGTGCGGTCGCTTCGTCGGCCCACGAGTCCCGCAAGTCCATCGACGGCGACTGGTCGACCAACACGATGAGATGCGATGGCAGAGACTCTTCCGTCGTCCGAATGAGCACCGGCTCCAACAACATCACGACGACGAGCAACAGCAACAAGACTCGAATGGTCGTGAGGGTGTAGCGGATGAGACGCGAGTGACGTCCGGCATCCCAGCGATACAACAGGACGATGGCAACAAGCCCCACGAGCAGCCCGGCCAAGAGGGCGAGCATCCCGTCACCGGTCGGCAACGCCAGCCAGTTCAACGACCACGCGGCATCACTCCCTTCCAGGGACGCTCGATCAAGTCCGAACAGATATTCCAGAAAACGTCCCATGTCCCTCAACCGAGGAGTACGATCGTGTGTGGTGTCTCAACAATTCTGAAGACCCGTCGCCCTAAAGCCAAGCGACTCCCGATGTTTCTTTCCGATGAGCGTAGACACACTGTCGGGATTCCGTGGAAGAACACTTGAATCTCAGACGTCGCAGACCGCGCGCTCTGTTGCAACGTGGGGTGTCGACATCGTAGCCTACTGATGAACTGACGTTGATCTTTCGCGCTCTTGGGGCGCTTTCACTCGGAATGGAGCTGTCAAATGCTGCGTAAGTGGGTGTCTTTCTCGGTGGTAATGTGGATGTTGGCCGTCGGGGTCATTCCGACTGTCGTGCGGGGGGATGATGAAAAGGGGTTTAAGCCGATCTTTGATGGCAAGACCCTCAATGGCTGGCGGGCATGGGCCGGGGACGAGAAGTTCTGGCGGGTCGAAGAGGGGATGATCGTCGGCGAATCGACCGAGGCCAACCCCTGCACACACAATACGTTTCTTGTGTGGGATCAGGGGCAAGTCGATGACTTTGAACTGCGATTGCAGTTCAGAATCTCGGGAACCGATGCCGCGAACAGTGGTATTCAGTTTCGTGGCGTGCAGCGGGAGGATGGGCATGTCATCGGGTATCAGGCTGATATTGACCGAGCCGGGAACTGGGTTGGGGCACTCTATGATGAAGCACAACGGGGGATGCTCGCCAAGCGGGGCGAAGCGGTCACACTGAATCCGGAAGGTCAAGAACGAAAGATCGAACAGGTCGGCGATGCGGCGGACATCTTCTCGAAGATCGACATCAACGACTGGAACGAGTACTCGATCAAGGCGATTGGAAAGGTCATCACGCTGAGCATCAATGGCCATCAGACGGTGAAGATCACCGACAATGATCCGGCCGGCTACGACCCGTTCGGACTCCTCGCCTTGCAATTGCACTCGGGGCCACCGATGAAGATCGAGTGGAAAAACATCCGCCTCAAGCGGTTCCCACTCAGCGATGGACGGAAGAAGATCGTGTTTGTTGCGGGGTCGCCCAGCCACGGGTATTTCTCGCACGAACACAACGCGGGCTGCCTGCTGTTGGCCGAAAAGCTCAACACGGCAGCGAAGGAGCATGCCCTTCCTGTCGTCGCGGCTGTTTATAAGAACGGTTGGCCGAAAGACCCGACGGCCATGGACAACGTCGACTGCGTCGTCAGTTATTGCGATGGGGGAGGTCGGCACTACCTCAACGACCGACTCGATGACTTCGATCATCTCGCGCTGGAGCATGGCGTCGGACTGGTCTGTATTCACTATGCGGTCGAGACAACACAGGGGGATTGCGGCGATCACTTCTTGAAGTGGATGGGGGGGTACTTCGAACCCCACTGGTCGGTCAATCCGCACTGGACGGCGAAGTTCGAAAACCTTCCAAAGCATCCGATCACGCAAGGGGTCGGGACAATTGAGGTGAATGATGAGTGGTACTATCACATGCGATTCGTCCCGGAGATGAAAGGAGTCACACCGATCCTTTCCGCATTGCCTCCGCGGGAGACGCTCAACCGAGGTGACGGGCCTCATAGTGGAAACCCGCATGTTCGGGCCGCTGTGTTGGAGCGTAAGGAACCTCAGCATGTTGCGTGGGCTTATGAGCGTCCTAACGGGAAAGGTCGCGGCTTCGGTTTCACCGGGGGGCACTTCCACAAGAACTGGCAGGACGACAACTTCCGCAAGATCGTGCTGAACGCGATCGTCTGGGCGGCGAAGTTGGAAGTCCCCAAAGACGGGGTCCCCTCTGCCACACCAACCCAGGAGGAACTGGAAGCGAATCAAGACGAACCGAAGCCAGGTGAGAAGAAAGAGGCTCGGACCGAAAAAAAGGAAGCGAAAGCACAGGCCGTTCAGCTTGGGAAAGAGGATGTCAAGTCGGCCTTCTCGTCGAAGGTCATCGACGTCAACACTCCAGAGCATGCGGTCGAGATCGATGTCGACATTACCGGTGCAAAGGGGCTGTGGCTCGTCGTCACCGATGGTGGCAATGGCTTCGCCTGCGACTGGGCCGACTGGGTCGAGCCTCGACTGATTCAACCGGTCACCGAGAACCGCATCCGTGTCGTTGATGGTCAGGAAGTTCCCTACACTGCCGTGAACGAAGTGACTCTGCCTCTGACAACTCTCAAGTGGAAAGCCGCTTCTGCCGGGCATGGAGAAGTTCGCAAGGACATGAACAGTGGCGGCGACGCAATGCGAGTGGCCGGCAAGCCGGTCTCGTTTGGCATCGGGACGCACGCGAACTCGGTGATCGAGTATGAACTCCCAGCCGGTCACAAGTTCACCCGCTTCAAGGCGAAGGGGGGGCTCGATAACGGCGGGACCGATCAAGGGGCTTGCGGGTCGAACACCTCCGTGCAGTTTCACGTTTTCACTCAACGACCTGCCGCAGCGTTCCTGTCAGCGAACAGCGGAGCCGGAAACACGGGCGGCGGGGGCGGCCCCCTCGACCACGAAGTGACGCACGCCATCGAACAGTTAGACGTTCACCCGGATCTCACCGCGACCGTCTTTGCGTCGGAACCGATGATGACGAACCCCGCATCGATCGACATCGATCATCTGGGGCGTGTCTGGGTCTGTGAAGCGATCAACTATCGTGCGTTCCGAAATCAAGACATCATCGGCGACATGGCCAAAGAGGGGGACCGTATTCTTGTCCTTGAAGATACCGATTACGACGGCGTCGCGGACAAGTCGACGGTGTTTCATCAAGGTCATGACGTCGATTCGGCTCACGGCATCCTCGTGCTGCCGTCGGTGAGTGGGAAGTCTCTACGGGCGCTCGTCTCTGCCGGGGATTCGGTTTTCTGGCTGATTGACGAAGATGGTGACCTCAAGTCGGACAAGAAGGAACTCCTCTTCACCGGCATCGATGGAACACAGCACGATCACGGGATTCACGCCTTTCACTTCGGCCCGGATGGCAAGCTCTACTTCAACTTCGGAAACGCCGGAAAGCGAATTAAAGACAAGGAAGGAAAGCCGATCGTCGATAAGGCCGGAAACGAAGTGAACGATTCCCGCAAGCCGTATCAGGAAGGGATGGTCTTCCGTTGCAACATGGACGGCAGCCAGTTCGAGACGCTCGGCTGGAACTTCCGCAACAACTGGGAAGCGTGCGTCGACAGCTATGGGACCATCTGGCAGAGCGACAACGACGACGACGGCAACCGGGGAGTGCGGATCAATTATGTCATGGAGTATGGCAATTACGGATACAAGGACGAGTTCACCGGAGCCGCTTGGAATCAACCACGTACGAACCTCGAAACGGAAGTCCCTCTGCGGCACTGGCATCTCAACGATCCCGGCGTGATGCCCAACCTCTTGCAAACTGGAGCGGGTGCTCCGACAGGGATCTGCATTTACGAAGGGGACCTGCTCCCAATGTTCAGAGGGGCAGTGCTGCATTGCGACGCCGGCCCGAACATCTTCCGTGCGTATGTGACGAAGCCCGCCGGGGCAGGTTACTCAGCAGAGATCGTCAATATTCTGGATGGTGCCCGGAACAAGTGGTTCCGTCCGAGTGACGCCTGCGTCGCCCCGGATGGGTCGGTGCTGGTCGCCGACTGGTACGATCCGGGGGTTGGTGGTCACCGCATGCAGGACGCCGCTCATGGCCGCATCTTTCGCGTCGCTCCCAAGGGGGACGCCGCGAAGAAATACATGTCCCCCAAGATCGACGTCAGCACCGTCGAAGGAGCCATCGCGGCCCTGAAGTCCCCCAACATGACCGCCCGCTATCTCGGCTGGACCGCACTGCATTCCATGGGAGACAAGTCGGTTCCCGCACTCGAACAGATGCTGTCTGACAAGAGCGATATCTTCCGTGCCCGTGCCCTCTGGTCACTGGGGAAACTCCACATCGCAGCCGACATGAAGCTCAGCTACATCACGCAAGCACTCGGAAGTGGCAACAACAATTTGGCAATCACAGCCATCCGACTCGGTCGCCAACTGATCGACGAACTTCCGGCCGAGAAGTACAAAGGTCACGTCTCGCTCGACAATGTGACCGTCCCGGTCGCCCGGGAGATTCTCATCGCCCTGCGTGACCTCAACCTCGAAGCGGCTCCGATCGTCTGGACCGCTCTTGCCTCGCAGTACGATGGTCAAGACCGCTGGTATCTCGAAGCGCTCGGCCTCGCAGCGGAGGGGCACTGGGACACGTATCTCCCTCTCTATTTGGAGTCTCAAGGGGATAACTGGAACACGAAGAAAGCAGCTCGCGATATCGTGTGGCGCTCGCGGGCAACGAACTCGCCGCAGTTGCTGCAACAGATGATCGCCAACTCGGCGACGCCATCCGAAGAAGTCCCGCGCGATCTCCGGGCGTTCGACTTCCTCAATTCGCCATCGAAGCAGACTGCTCTCATGGAACTCGCGTTTGCCTCTGTCGGCAACGCCGAAGTAACGTCGATGGTCAATGGAGAAGCCCTCAATCGGCTCGGCGGCGACGCCCTCAACAAGCCCGAGATGAAGGCCGCTCTCGCCAAGGTGCTCGACAACTGCAAGGGGACCGCACAGTACGTCAACCTTGTCAGCAAGTTTAACATCAGCGATCGATATGCCGACTTGCTCGCCATCGCCCAAGCCAACCCGCAAACGCAGTTGGCAGTCGATGCAACGAAGGCTCTGCTCGACAAGGGGCAACAGAAGAGTCTGTCTGCTGCGGTCTTGGGAGACGATGCCAAACTTGGCGAAGCGACGATTCTTGCACTCGCCACTTCTGGAGATGGCCGAGCCGCGAAGCTGTTGCAAGATGTCGCCCTCAATGCCGAGCAACCTCTCGACCGTCGCCGAGCCGCCATCAAAGGGATGGGGGCGATTCGCCAGGGTGCCCAGGAACTGCAAAAACTGGCGGAAAAAGGGGGCTACGATGAGGGACTGACACAAGCTCTCACCGCCGCGTTGCACACATCGCAGTGGAAAGAGATCAAAGATTTCGCCGAGAAGAAGTTCCCACTTCCACCTGGTAAAGAAGGGAAGCCCTTGCCGACCATCACCCAGTTGTCGACCCGCAGTGGCGACGCCAAGAAGGGGGGCGTCCTGTTCCACTCGACCGCAACCTGTGCTCAGTGTCATCAGGTGAACGACCTTGGCAAAAACGTTGGCCCCGACCTTTCCGAGATCGGCAAGAAGCTAACGAAAGAGGCACTGTATGAATCGATCCTCTTCCCTTCGGCTGCGATCAGCCACAATTTCGAGAACTGGATGGTCGTCGACGACGGTGGCAATCAGTACGCGGGACTGCTCGTCAGCGAGACACCGAGCGATGTGCAGATTAAAGACGCTAAGGGAATCGTCCACACGATCCCGACGTCCAAGATCGAGATCAAGAAGAAACAGGAACTCTCCCTCATGCCCGCCGACGTCCAGAAACTGCTCACCGCCGAAGAACTCGTCGACGTCGTTGAGTATCTGACGACACTGAAGCAGAAGAAGTAGTTGTCGTCCCTGAAGAGATGACACTGCGGATCGTTCCATTCCTGAGATTGGGGCCGGGCAAGAACTGTTCGTATGACGATCGACGCGATGCCAAACAACCAAACCGGCGACACGTCAAGTCAACTGGCGACGATCAAATCCGTGGGAAACCCAGCGGCCAATCACGTGATGGAGAAGTAGCGAAGCGCGTTGTCGACATTAGTTGACGCCGCCCTGTCGTCGCGGACATTAGCAACCAGCATCCCCCTCGCCACCCAGTGGCGAGGGGGATCTGATTTCATTCGATGCCATTTCGCAATATCGCTACCACAAGATGAGCAGCTTGGCAGAGAGACGAGTCGATCCCCCGAACAATCGCGTTACGGAACTTCTGTCGTGGGGAGGAGGTGGGGGAGCGCCTCTGGAAGCCAACCGCTGTGCCAGTTGTGAGGGCGTGGTGGGGTGGTTAGTTCGACATGAGGGATTTCGAGCTCTTCTAACAGGTCATGGGCTTGCTCGTGATGTTTCTGAAAGTTTCCGTAGCCGGCGAGAATGAGGCGCGGGGAGTCTTGGGAAGTCTTCTTTAACAACTCGGCTCGCTTCTTCAGGAGGTCGGTCACGCGGTACTTCTGGAAGTTGTCGCTGGTCGCGAAAATCGGCTTGTTGCCGTAAAGGCCAAGGTCTGGCATCATCAACGGGGCGTCCCAGGCGACCGCACGTCCGAAAGTTTCGGGATGTCTTAGCAGTAGTGTCCACGCTCCCCATCCCGACTTGCTGAACCCGACGAGCAAACGGTCCGAACCCTGTGCCGACGCAGGATACGTTCGCTCAATGTACGGAATCACGACATCGAGGAAATAGCTTTCCTGTCGAATCGCAGGCTCGGTGGGATGGTCGGCATACCAGGGAAGCTGCGAGAAGCTGGGTGCGACGAAAATCGCGTCGTGCCGGTGATGCAGCTGCTGCTTCAACACCTCGGTCATCCCATCGCCATATCGGCTCTCCCGCCCCGCTTCGACCGGCAAGAGATAGATCACCGGATAGCGTTTCCCCACGACCGGTTGCGGGGGGAGCAGAACGCGAATGTCTGTCGTCCCGGCCTGGTAGGAGGACTCGACCTGATGCACAATCACCCCTTGTGGATCGGCCTTGCCCGCAGAGACCTGTTGCGTCTCCTCAGCCGCGACCACAATCCCTGCGGTTGCGATGCAGACCCAACACCAAACCCCAGAAAGCACTTGCCCTCTCCTGAAGAGTTGTAAGCGCTTCCCTCCGAAAGATTCAGCAATCGTCTTACCGGTCGTCATCCCATTCTCCGAATCGCTCACACTCAGGGGCCAAGGTGTCGTGGTGGTCCATAAAGTCGTTTGATCTTCCGAGAACGCCGCGGGGGAATCAACCCCGATGGAGAGGGATGGAAATGCTGACTCGACAAAAAAACACCTCGGCGAGTCAGCCGAGGTGTTGGGGGAGCAGTTCGAATTGTCTGTTGTCGAATTGTCTGCAACTCACCAAGACCCAGCGATTGGGCTCGGGCCATTGTCGTTAGTTCTTGGCTGCCTTAGTTCTTAGCGATGAGGAAGTCTTCGAACCGGATCGATTCGAGGTTTGACTCCTGCGTAATGGCGGAGAAGAGTTCGCTCATCAGTGCATGGAATCGTTCGTTGCGAACCGAGTAGAAATTGTGCTTCCCATCTCGACGAGCCTGAATCAGGCCGGCAACTCGCAACAAGGCGAGGTGGTGACTGACGGCAGGCTGACTCTGCGACAGACGATCACAGAGTGCTGAGACGTGGAGTTCCCCTTCACGGATGAGCATGAAGAGGACCTTCAGCCGAGTTTCGTCGGCGAGAAGTTTGAAGACCTCGACGAGGTTCTTCTCGAGTTTTTCCGAGATTTCCGGGAAGTCACTGGCGAGTGCATCCGAGGGCTTCTCGAGGACATTTGCATACATAGAATTGGGCCTTGCTGGTGGATTGGAAGTAGACTCAGCACCATCCTGGGCTGCTTTCTGCTCCGGATTCGCATCCGCTTGGTGCGGATCGGTCATGGGACTCTCCCTGCTCCGAACGCAAACGAGACGACTCCAGACGGAGATCGAACCCGGTTTGATCGGAACGAGATACGTGTTTTGGTGAATTGGAGGTGTTGCCCTAGATTCGTTCCGACACGGCTGACTTCAAACAGATGTGTCGATAAACGCTGGGCCTGATGAAAAAACGTCAATCCTGCTGCGGAAATGGGGCGTCAAAGATGGGATACGGTGCGACGATCCAGTTAACTACCGCAATTTCAACGTAATTCCTCCTTGAATTCCTCCATTATTGTCTCGGTTCTCTCTGTCGTCAATGTTCTCTATTGCGTTTTCTCAGTCTCTCTAATTTGTCCAGTTCATGTGAGAATCGCTATTCCGTTTTCGAAACTGTCGTGGGACTCTGCGCTGCTCCCCCTCAACTGTAGTTCGTCTAAACGTTCGGATTCTGACCGACTCGCCAGACGAATTCATCAACTCTGTGTGAAATCTGTATTTTGAGACCGATCAGAGTGGTAAAAGGTTCCAAGGTCGCCCCCATTTTTAGCAAGATTGACAATTTCTCTGGCAACAATCGGGCTTCCAACGGCTATTCTCTGTGCGGATGCCTCATTATTACATGGTCCGCAAATCTTGGGCCATTCTCTATTTTGGATTCTTTCGAGTGACACGTCGAACTCCCTCACCTGAGAAACGACCTTTCGCAGACCTCACCGGCCGACGCATTCTGGTGACCGGTTCCTCCAGCGGGATCGGGGCTGCGATGGCCATTGAGTTTGCACAGGCCGGGGCCGATGTGATCATTCACTGCGCCACGTCAATCGATCGAGCACAACAAGTTTGCAACGCGATCAAACAACTTGGCAGGCAGTCTGCGGTCATCGGTTGCGATCTCTCGGATCTCGAGCGACTTGAAGACTTCGTCGACACGGCGTGGAATCAGTTCTCGGGTCTTGATGTCTGGGTCAACAATGCGGGGGTCGACCTCCTGACTGGTGCGGGCAAGTTGCTCTCCTATGAGGCCAAGCTTCAACGTCTCTGGGAGATCGATGTTCGTGGGACTGTCCTGCTCAGTAAACGTGTCGGCGAACGAATGCAAAGTCAGCCGCAAGGAGGAGTGCTCTTGAACATCGGTTGGGACCAGTCCGATCGGGGGATGGAAGGGGACAGTGGCGAACTGTTCTCAACCGCCAAGAATGCCATCATGGGGTTCACACGATCGTTGGCGGTCAGCCTGGCCCCCAAGGTGCGTGTCAACTGCATCGCCCCCGGTTGGATACGGACCGCCTGGGGAGACGGCGCTCCCCCCGCCTGGCAGGAGCGTGTTCTGAAAGAGACTCCTCTCGGACGCTGGGGGACTCCGGAAGACCTCGCCCGTCTCGCCCGCTTCGTCGTAAGCGACGACGCCAGTTACCTGACCGGCCAAGTCCTCAATGCCAATGGCGGAGCCGTCCGCTAACACCCTCGAACATGATCGAGCCGTTCGTCACGGTATAAGTCTGACGTCTTACAGACCGGCGCGTTCCGAGGTGTGAGTGTTCCGCTTGTCGTGGTGATCTTCTGAAGCGGAAGTCATCCCAAGCCTCCGCGATCGACCGCACCTTTGCGAACTGTTGTCAGAGCACGTCTGGAAACAACTTCAGCGTTACTCGCTTGGGGCGTCGAGTGAGCGTCCGTTGTCCTGGGGGCCGAGTTGCATCAGGAATGGGGCCGCCAGTCTGCTCCACTCTTCCGCTGAGGGGAAGTGATCTGTCGCCCCCTGCCAGCATTGACGGAGCATGTCGGTGTCGATGATCCCGGGATTGAGGGCGACCGCTGCGAGACCTGAGGGGAGTTCTTGAGCGAAGGCTTGAGTGAGTCCTTCAATCGCCCACTTCGATGCGCAGTACGGTGCCACCTCCGGTGAGGTCGAGCGTCCCCAACCCGAACTGAGGTTCACGATCACTCCCGTGCATGCTTCGATCATTGCGGGGACAACACTTCGCAAGACGTGAAACGTTCCGTCGATGTTGATATTCATCACTCGCGAGAATTCTTCGGCAGAAATTTTCCAAAGTGGTTGAGGCTCGTTGACGACTGCTGCGTTGTTGATGAGGAGCCTCGGCGGACCATGTGAAGCGATCACTTTTCGCGCCCAGTTGTCGACCTGGAACGAGTCTGTCAGGTCGACCATGTCGAAGCGATGCGGACTCTGAAACTGTGTCGACAACTCATTGATTGCAGTCGCTGTTCGGGCACATCCCACGACGGTCCAATGGGCTTCGGCGAACCGTGAAACAAGGGCTCTGCCGAGTCCGCGCGAGACGCCAGTGATGTAGACAACGGGGTGAGTCGAAGACGTTTTCATGAGTCCCTTTTTGAGATCAGCAGTGGTGATGAAAGAGTCTCTGCGCGCGTCAGAAACGGGTGACGACAGGGTACACAATCCCGTGATCTCTGTCGTTGTCGGGAAGGTGTTGCGGAGGGTTGTCCGAGGTCGTGATCCGTGGAGGGAGGAAGAGGTGTCAAGTTGGAAAATCGAAAAATGATGAAATTTGGGTTGCATCGATTCCACCTTTTCGTACCATCTCGACCAGCAAGGTGTAAGTGCTTGTCATTCAACAGATGTCAACGATCACTGATTCGACTTACGTCAATCTCGATCGACCTAAGTGGTAGACAAAAGATGAAGACAAGCAACACCCGAGTCGCCACGGTTGGCGATTCGGAATGGATTCGGATCTTGTGGCGCGATCAAGTCGAAATGCCCGGTAGCATCGACACCGCGTCCACGACTGGGACTTTTGGAAGGAGAAGTTACCGTGGCAAAGAAAGCAGCAACCAAGAAGGCCGCAGCCCCTAAGAAAGCAGCCGCACCTAAGAAGGCAGCCGCTCCAAAGAAGGCAGCAACCAAGAAGGCCGCAGCCCCTAAGGCAGCCGCCCCCAAGAAGGCCGCAGCCCCCAAGAAGGCCGCGACCAAGAAGGCCGCCGCTCCTAAGAAGGCAGCAGCCCCTAAGAAGGCAGCCGCTCCAAAGAAGGCAGCAACCAAGAAGAAGTAGTCAGATCGGTCAACAACAGTTGACCCCCTGACATAACGCACAACGAACCGAGGTGGCATCAGTGTCACCTCGGTTCTTTTTTTATCGGGCTCCGTCAAATTGGTCACTGCACTCCTGAGCAGAAGTGATCATGGGAGGAACCCAACGTTGCCGCCGACAATCGAAACGCGCTTCCTTTTCTTGCCGCATCGCTCGCAAGGTTCGCACTCATGACCGCTCCGTGATATCGTCTGCGATAGTCGATCTGACTTGCCGTCGCGGAGACTTGTTTTCAGAGAGTCAACTCGACCGTCTTGCACCCCATCAGCCTTCGACTGACAATTCCTGACAGGTCTCCATCGATGAGTTTTCTGGTCCCCGGTTTGTTGTTCGGTCTGTTGCTCGCGGCAGCACCGATCATCATTCACATCCTGAATCGACGACGGTTCATCCGCGTCGACTGGGGACCGATGGAGTTTCTCAAGAAGACGCTTCGCAGCAATCGCAAACGGCTGCGGATCGAACAATGGCTCCTGCTCGCTTTGCGAACCCTTGCCGTGGCCCTGTTGATTCTCGCCGTTGCCCGTCCAATGGGACAGGGGCTCAATCTTGCCGGAATGCTCAAGCTTCAGAGCCGGGCGAGTCGGGTTGTGGTCATTGACGATTCGCTGAGCATGGGGCACCGTCGCGCGGGGGTCTCGGCTCTCGACCGGGCGGAAGCGGTCGCTGCACGCATCCTGCAAGCCATCGGCCCTCAAGACAGCATCACGCTCATCAGAACATCGAACCCTGCACAGCCACTCGTTCGTGACGCACAACTCACGGAAGAACAACTCGCGAACCTGGTATCACAACTCGAAGGGGGAGCAGTCACTGGCGTTGCGAATCATTGGCGATCCACGTTCGATGCCATCGATCTGCACCTCAAGGGGGCCACCTTTCCGATCCGAGACGTCCTCATCGTCACCGACCTGAGACAAGCCGGCTGGACGACCGACCTCGCCGAAGTGGGGGACCGCTGGGCGAAGGAGGACATCACACTTCGACTGTTTGACGTCGGTGTCGACTCCGTCGGGAACAGAACGCTTGTCGCTCTCGAACGACAGCAGCCCGTCGTGCTGACGAACATCCCCGCTCGGTTCACTGCGTCAATCGAAAATCGCGGAGCCGAAACGTTGCAGTCGGCTCACGTCACACTTTCGCTGGATGGGGTCGAGCAGCAGCTCGAACTCCCGGCGGTCGAAAGTGGCCAGCAGGTCGAACTGCCGCTCATGCTCACCTTTGATCAGCCAGGACAACACCGGGTCACAGTAAGCTTGCCGGAAGATGACCTGTTGGAAGACAACGTGAGACACCTTTCTGTTGACGTGCGGCGAGAGGTTGCGGTGACTCTGGTCGACGGAGAGCCGGGGATCGAACCGTTCGAGAGCGAGACCGATTACCTCAGCGTCGCCTTAACGGCTGGCAACACGCAATGGCGAACCGACCGCGTGATCGCCAGCGACTGGGCGGCACAGCCACTGGGGGCCCCGGATGTCCTCGTTCTGGCAAACGTGGACCAACTCTCGGTGGAACGTGTGGCTGCATTGGAAGAAATGGTCCGAGCGGGGATGGGAGTGTTGATCTTCCCCGGCAATCAAGTCGATCTTTCCCTATGGAACGAGCGGCTGTATCGCGACGGGGAAGGGATGCTCCCTGTCCGTCTCAATCGCCCCCGCACCTCCGAGTCGGAAGGGCTATTCATCGAAGCGGTCGATGATTCGTCGCTCGCCATGATGGGGCGCCTCAAGTCGCAGGTGCTGGGGAGAATTCGTCCGAAACAGATTCTTGATGTCACTCTACCGACTGGTCGGGACGATGGAGTGCAGGTCCTCGCGTCATGGGACGATGAACAACGAGCCCCGGCCCTCGTCTCGAAACAGTTTGGCAAGGGGCGAGTCTTTCTCTGGACGGTCTCTGCGGATCGTGACTGGAGCGACTGGCCTATCGAAACAAGCTTTGTGCTGGCAATGCGACAGTCAGCCGAAGGAGTTGCGGCTCAGGTGTTACGCTGGGAAAACCTGACAGCCGGACAACCGATTGTCTGGCCCTTCGAACTCGGACTCGCCCCCGCCGTCGCCAATGTCACTCCTCCGGATGTCGAAGAATCCAAAGTGGTCGCAGTGGAGACCGCTGTCTCCGGTCCGCCGCAGGTGCGCTGGGAGCAAACCAGTCAACCAGGACACTATCGTGTCGACTGGGAAGGGATGGGGGGGAACAGTAAGGATCGCTGGTTCGCCATCAGCCCCGACACTCGTGACTCCGACCTGACCCGTCTACCCGAAACAACCCTCAGCAGCACACTCGGCAAACTGATCCCGCAGTTAGAACGGGTCGAGGGGGAGACTCTCGACATCGCCTCTGCCGGCACAGAATACTGGCGTCCCCTCATGAAGCTGCTGTTACTGTTACTCATCGGAGAAACGCTGCTCGCCGCCTGGATCGACCGCGTTCGATGACGAATTCCGTGGAACACACAGGCCGGCTGGAGCGAAAGTTCGCCACATACCAACTTTCAAGGGACTCACGCTACCTTACAACGTCGTCGCAAACCCGGCAGCCTTCATGGCAGTCAACCCAGACGAATCGGACACAAAGATGATACGAGTCGGATACGGACACGATACGCATCGGTTGGAACTCGGGCGGCGCCTTGTCATTGGGGGGATCACGATCCCGCACACATTGGGGCCCGTCGCCCACAGTGATGGAGATGTCTTGTTGCATGCGGTCACTGATGCCCTCATTGGGGCCGCTGGCTGGGGCGACATCGGCGAGTGGTTCCCCGACACCTCAGACGAGTTTGCCGGGGCAGACTCAGCCAACTTGTTGACCCGTGTCGTCGATGCCCTTGCAGAAAAGCAGTGGCGAATCGTCAATGTCGACGCGACCGTCTTCGCCCAGTTGCCAAAGCTCTCACCGTTCAAAGATGCCATCGCCACTCGCATTGCCGAACTCCTCAGAGTCGAACGGGAAGCGGTCAACGTGAAGGCAAAGACCGGCGAAAAAGTCGGCACCATCGGCCGGCAAGAAGCCCTAGCCGCCGCCGCCGCCGTCCTGATTGAACGTGATTAGTCTCGTTGTTTCACCAGAAACCATTCCCCCCAGCGATCAAGTGACTTTGCTCCAGGAGACGACACGATGATGAAGGCCGAGAAGATTGATGCGACTCATGGCTCCGCCACAAAGGGGGAACATCATTCCGCGGCCTCACACTCTGCACATGAGTTTCGAGTGCGGGTGACGAAGGACCATCTTGTCTTCAGTGCGGCTCACTTTGTAACGATAGCCGACTTCTGCGAACGGTTGCATGGTCATAACTGGAGAGTCGGTGCGGTGGTCGCAGGGGGACTCGACGAGAATACCTTCGTCGTCGACTTCATCGCCCTGCGCGATACCTTGCAACAGATCGTCAACCAGCTCGACCACCACATGCTGCTCCCGACACGACACAAAGAGATTGCCGTGCAGGAGCTTCCCGAGCAAAGTGTCGAAGTGCGCCATGGAAGCAAGCGCTGGGTCTTCCCTCTTGAAGACTGCATTCTCTTACCGGTCGATCAGACAACAGCCGAGCGATTGGCCGAGTGGATCGGCGAGCGACTTCAAGTCGCATTGCTAGCGGGAGGTGCGACGAAGCTAACGTCGATCGAAGTCGAAGTCGAAGAAAACTTCGGACAATCGGCCTACTGCCTGAGGCACATCCCCCCACAATAACACTCCGGCATCACTCGTAGCCATCGACCCACTGGGCCAACTGGGCCGCGTTCATGAAGCCCCCCCGATCAGCCACCACTTTACCATCCCGAAACAGCAACGTTCGCGGAATCGCGTCGACCCCATAATGATGAGCGATGGCAGGACGCTCCTCGGTGTCGACTTGTACAACATGCACTCGGCCCCGATGCGATTGCTCCAACTCCCGCAACGGCTCCTCCATGGCGACACAGTAGCCACACCACTCGGCCCCGAACTTCACCAGCACCAATTCCGACCGATCAACGACAGACTGGCGAAACCACTCATCATCTGGCAACCCCGGATCACGCACAGGCCAGTTTCGCATCACGAGCAACATCACGATGAATGCTGTGGCAAAGACGATCAATTGTTTCATCACCAACTCCTGAACAGACATCCTGCAAGAAAGACTCACACTCACTTCTGAGCATTCTATCCCGTCGCAACCGGGAGACCCAGAGCGATCTCGACGAGGAAAATTGCCGAGGGAAACAGAGAAGACCGTGTTATCAACCGCAACCTGGGGAATCCCCTGACGGTCCATGTCGCTGTTTTGTACAACTCTCCAACTGGCAAGCGGGAGTTTCTGTCGGTCGATCCACGGAATTCGTCGCACCATCACAACATCGACCGGTAATCCGTTGAAACCAGTGGAAAACGGTTTAACGATTGTTGCCGAGCATGTTGGTGATTATGTTTCCAGAATGTTGAAATTGGTCTTGCCGCAAAATCAACAATCGCAAGAATTCCTTCACCGGGCCGTGTAGCACGCGACACGGCATGATTGGCGCCCGTGAGGAGGCTGGCTTTGGTTGGCTGGTCGAAGCGGGGTAACCCGATTTAGAAAGGAGGTGGTCCTGTGGAGTATGACTGTAGTAACCAACGAGGTGGTACTGTCTAGCGACAGTCGGCGGGCTGTCGCCGGACAGCCATCTCCTCGTAGGGATCACCCGATTCGCTACGAGCAATCCCACAGACCCGGTTCCGCACCTGCGAAACCGGGTCTGTGTTTTTTTGGTCAGTCACCTCGATGCCGAAGTGATCGGGACGACACAGCAGACCCGAATTCCTTGTTGCTGGCGTAAGTCACCAGTGGTTATTTGGTGAGCTTGATCTCGAACTTGTTCGGTCCCGCTGCGGTCACTTCCTCATGCAATTGAGACCCATCGATGGTCTCATAGCGTTTGGGGAGTCCGTTCTTCGCCGCAGGCACGACGCCATTGGCATCAGCCACCGGTTCGTCATACTGGGTCACAACGATGTTGTGCCGACCGGCAAGTGCACCATCATCTGGCTTAAATGTGGTGAGTTTGAACTCCCCCTTCTCGTTTGTTCGGCCGATGGCGTTCTTTTCGGTCTCTGGATGGATAAAGGTGACAGTCGCTCCTGCAACCGCAGTCCCATCCAGAGTGACGGTCCCTTCGACAGGGAACACGGCAGGCAATTTTTCGTCTGGTGGTCCACCACCGCAGCCAACGACCAGAATTGACAAGACCAGTCCTAGAAATGGAGTCTTCATGTTTCGATTCCTTTTGCAGTGAAGTAGAGAAAGATCGTGGGGCCGGGCGACCTTGTTTTGACCTAGCCGCATCCGGCTGTCGCAGAGAGACTCGGTTCCGTCAGATGACTGTGATCGACTACCCGTAAGTCAGCGTGTGCCCGAGGCCGATTGTACTCTCCGGGCATCAACGGTGTTAGTCTGTCGAACCAGTGTCGCTCAAGAAAAACACCTGTCCACAGCAACGAGCTGTGAACAGGTGCGGTAATTCAAAGTTCCAGTCTTTCGCGTTACGGAATCGAAACGTTCTCGACGCCGTCACGCGATCCCATTCACAAGCGGATGGTGTGATCGGCGTTTTCGGACAAGAAAGTGACTTTTCCATCCGCGAGTCCGATATGGGCACCGCCCGGATGGCGACTCGAAAACGCGGTCCGCAGGTCGTTGTCGTCCAACGCACTTCCCGCCCCGTCGACACCGGTTGCCCAGTTAATGACAGCCCCCAGCGATCCGATATGGCGCTGGTTGTTGTCGTTGATGTTTCCACCACCAATCATGTCATGATCGATCACGGTACGTGCCTTGGTTGACGGGTTAATCCACTGATTGATCCATTCTCCAAACATCGCCGTGTTGCTGGTCCCGTCGGTGATCATCGATTGCCGCACCGCGAAAACTGGAACAAACAACCCGTGAAAACGCATATGTTCGTTTCCGTTCCCCGAAAAATTGTTGGACGACATGTTGTCGTCCAAGTGCTGCCGAGTCTCCGCATTTCGGTTCGAGGGATATCCGTTCGCGGTCGTGTACACAGGATTTCCCACGGCTCCACTCGCGACGCCTCCGTAATTGCTCGGCACTCGTTTGTCGATGCTCTCGCGATTCACGGTCTCAGGATCGCCCGAAGATGGACACCGCATCACATCAATGGTGGTCTCCAGCGCATTCTCTAGCACGCCATCGTCGTTCCACAAATTGTTACCCCCATTCGTAAAGTTCGGACCAAAGCCACTCCAGTTGATGGAGTCGTAAAGGGGCTTCTGTTCAATGAAGGGGAGCAGCATTCCGGACCAACCGATGCCGTTGGAATCGCCAGAGGGATTCCGCATGATCCCTGATGGGTAAATCTTGTGCGTCCCTTCGTAGTTGTGCATGGCGATCACCAGGTTGTGGAGGTGATCCTGACACTGGCTCCGACGAGCCGCCTCGCGTACCGACTGCACGGCTGGCAGTAGCAACGCCACCAGAATGGCGATGATTGCGAT
Organism: Planctomycetaceae bacterium; assembly: GCA_041398965.1. Lineage (GTDB taxonomy): Bacteria > Planctomycetota > Planctomycetia > Planctomycetales > Planctomycetaceae > JAWKTT01. Next base: position 55,900 of record JAWKTT010000016.1, read on the forward strand.
CACCACCAGCAACTCAATCAACGTAAAACCTCGCCGCAACCTCGAAAAACGAACCATACAACACCTTTCACACGTAAGAGATAGGAGCAAACCGACCTTCGCGACACACCGCAAGAATCGAAACCGGCAAGGGAACCATACCCTGGAATGTTCTTCGCGGTCGCCCCCCTGAAGGGCGGCGACCGCGAAGAACACATCCACGAACGATGATTGTTACGCAGGGCGTCGAGTTCTGTCTACTGACAATTTTTCACGATTCATTGGGAGCTTGTTCTCCAGGCGGGCGGAAGAATTGTGGTTCACCCAAACATTCGAGCGAATCCGACGATCACTCCTACGGTTCACTGAACTTTCAGAAGTCGCTCAAAAAATAAACCCCTCCCGGCTGCAGGTTGCCACCGGAAGGGGTCATTTTTCGCTTGCGATGGGGATCCCGAGTCTGCCAGAACCGTTGACAGATGGTCATCCTGCACACGAACTACGGAATCGAGACGCTCTCGCCGCCGTCCCGCGTACCAAGCCCGAGACGGACGCGGTGATCGACGTTTTCGGAAAGGAAGGTGACTTTTCCGTCAGCCAAACCAAAGTGAGCACCTCCAGGGTGTTTGCTGGAGAATGCGGTCATCAGATCGTTGTCGTCCAAGGCGGCCCCGTTACCGTCAACTCCGGTGGCCCAGTTGATCACAGCGCCCAGAGACGCGATGTGGCGATGGTTGTTGTCGTTGATGTTTCCACCACCAACCATGTCCCGTTCCACCACGCGTCGTTGTTGGTTGCTGGGGTTGATCCATAAACTAGTCCATTCGCCGAACATTGCTGTATTGCTGGTTCCGTCAGTCACCATGGATGGTCGGACGGCATGGATCGGCACAAACATCCCGGCGACCCGATCGTGTCCGCCACCATTTCCCGCAAAGTCGTTGCTCGACTGCGAGTCGTCCAAGTGTTGACGCCACTCATTGTTTGCGTTGCGAGGGTAACCGTTGGCAGTGGTGTATATTGGATTCCCAACGGATCCACTGGCGACGCCTCCGTAATTGCTTGGAACTCGTTTATCGATACTTTGCCGATTGACAGTCTCCGGGTCACCCGATGATGGGCAACGCATCACGTCAATCGTGGTTTCCAAAGCGTTTTCTAACACGCCATCATCATTCCACAGATTGTTGCCGCCGTTTTGGAAGAGGGGACCGAAGCCGGACCAATTCACAGAGTCATACAACGGCTTCTGTTCAATGAACGGGAGCAACATTCCCGACCAAGCGATCCCGTTGGAATCCGCCCCTGGAGCCCGCATGATCCCCGGAGGATAGATCTTGTGCGTCCCTTCGTAGTTGTGCATGGCGATCACCAGGTTGTGAAGGTGATCCTGGCACTGGCTCCGGCGAGCCGCTTCTCTCACCGACTGCACAGCTGGCAGCAGCAATGCCACCAGAATGGCGATGATCGCAATCACCACCAGCAACTCAATCAACGTAAAACCGCGTCGCAACCTCGCGTACCGCACCATCGTGTCACCTGCCAGATTCTTGGGAAGGAAAGGACGAAACCACAGCACGAAGCCGTGGGGAAAACCAATAACAACAGCCGACGATCGCTAAGGGAAAGTGGAGTATGGCGAAAGGTTGAATCGAGTACGAATCCCCAAACGACCGGAACCGGCCTTGTCCAAGCCTCATCACCAAGCAGACCGCTGGCGTCCAATGGAGAAGCTGAACGCATTGATCTTGCCAGATATGGAACGTCATGTCCACTGTTTCGTTAGGACAGAAGAAAGTTTTCGAGAAATTCTTCTGCCCCCAAGTCGGGTTCCGAGTTCCGACCGGCGCCGGTTTTGCTGCGAGCTTACGGAACGCAGGGCGGAACCCGACTGAGTTTTCTGGCGTTACGACTTGCTGAGTTCTGCGAGGCAGGTTTCGAGCATTTGCTTGGTCTTGCAAACGCCGGCGTATTCGTCGAGTTTGGTCCCTTCGTACTCGATGCCAACGTAACCTCGGTAGCCGGCAGCGGTGACGATCTGCATCATCTTCAGGAAGTCGAACTCCTTTTTCCAGCGGGTGTTGACGGTCACCAAGGGGCGGGCGTCGTCAAAGTCGTGCGTCTTCGCACTCACCGCTTGAGCGTAAGGCATCATCAGTTCGACCCCTTTGTAGAAGTCGAACCACTCGTCCTTGTCTCGGTTGATACCGAAGTTGCCGAAGTCGGGGAGTGTGCCGCAATGGGGATGGTCGACTTGTTGCATCACCCCCACGAGCCAGTCGGCATTCGACGAAAGTCCCCCATGATTCTCGACGATGACATTCAGGTTCTGTTGTTCTGCCAGGAGGGTCAGCTTGGACAGGCCGTCGGCGGCTCGGTCCATCTGCTCATCATAGGTTCCGCTGCTCTGGGCATTTACGCGGATTGAATGGCAACCCAAGGTCGAAGCGGCATCGAGCCACTTCTTGTGATTGTCGACTGCCTTTTGACGTTTTGTTTCGTCTGCATCGCCGAGTGCCCCTTCGCCATCGACCATGATCAACAGGCTCCGGACGCCATGATCGGCGGCCCGCTTCTTCATGCCGGCGAGATACTCGGCATTGGTCGCTTTGTCTTTGAAGAACTGATTGACGTACTCAATCGCCTCGATGCCGAACTCTTCCTTGGCGATCTTGGCAAAGTCCAGGTTATCGATTTTCTTCTCGAAGAACGCTTTGTGCAGCGACCATTGAGCGAGCGAAATCTTGAAGAGCGGAGCTTTCTCTGCGGCGAAAGCGGTCAACGCACTCCCTTGCGAGAGCGCAACCGCAGCCGCAGTGGCGAAGGAGGTCGAAAGAAAGTGACGACGATTCAGGATCGGGGAAACCATGGAGCGACTCCAACAGGACGGGACGGCGAAGTGGGTTTGTGAGTAACGAAAGGGTTCTTCTCACCGTCGGCGAAAAGGCTCCCCATGTGCCTTGCGAGTCGAGCCATGAGGCCCCGACGAACGTCCCAAGCTCAGGGCTCAAGCCGTTGCGCAGCGAACGCCAGCATTGTAACGCACTCACCCCTCTGTCGTCATCCGCAACCCCTGTGGTCCCACATTCCGATGAGGGACCACAGGTTGCCGAAGTCCAACGGTCTAACCAACTGGACCGCTCAATATGAGCCGGTCGGGTGATTGTCGTCCTTGCCAAGCAGATACTCGAATGTCGAGTTCACCGCCGCGTTGGTGTTGTGGTTGATATTCTCACTGAGAAAGACCACCTTGCCATCACCGAGAGCGAAGTGTGCTCCGCCAGGATGCAGGCTCAGGTAAGCACGTCGGCAATTATTGTTCTCGGGGCAATTGATCTTGCGATGCCCAGCTCCCATGGCAGAGGCCATCTCCTTGTCATCGTTTCCAGCTGTCCCATTGATGCCCCAAAGATTCGCAGCATATGGCAGGTTGCCGGAAGTGTCTGCCTTCTTCCAGCTCCGTTCACCCAGAAAAATGACATTGCTCTGGCCATCCACAATCTTGGCGAAACGGACTTTGCTGTTACGGAAGAAGCAACCGTTCGCGGCACCGGAAGGGGCACCCTCATCCGGCCGAATCTGGTTACTGCTGTTCGCAGCGATGTAGTTGGAAATTGCCCCCTCAACACCCCCGCCGGTGCTGTTGTGATACTTCCGCACAGTCCCTGCGGCGTTGTTGCTTTCGTCACCATTGTCACTTGGGCAAAGGAACAATGCGATCGGTGTCTGAATAATCTTTCGCTTCGCCGTATTCTTCAATGCGACATCCATCCGCGTGTTCCCCACATCGAGCGACTCGTAGGCGGCCTTCTGCTCTGTGAAGGGCATCACAAACGCCGACCAGGACCAGTTGGCAGACCGGTCGTACGAATTGGACTGCTGAACGAATCCGGGAGGCAAAACCTTGTTGACCCCCTCGTAGTTGTGCATCGCTAGCACTAAGTTGTGCAGATGGTCCTGGCACTGCGACCGGCGAGCGGCCTCTCGAACTGATTGCACGGCTGGCAGCAGCAACGCGACGAGAATGGCGATTATTGCAATGACCACCAGTAACTCAATGAGCGTAAACCCACGTTGTCGGCGATGAAACGGACGGCTTGTTGTGAACATGGTCTATCTCCTCGAAAAAGTAAAAACAACGACGATCGGGTTACCGGTCGCACATGAAACACCGCGAGTCAATCGACTTGCGGCATAGGTCGAAACATCATGTATTATTCATCATCTGCGGACTGGATTGGTTCGTTACCCTTCAACTCAAACTCAATCTCGTTTGGTCCATTCTTCGTCACTGTGGCATCCAGCAATGGGTTGGCTTCGTCCTGATACTTCAGTGGAACAGGATACGGTGGGGGAACATCCCCCTCTTTGACCTGCACCGGGTCGGGAGCCAGAATCACCACGTTGTACGTTCCGGGGACCAATCCATTCTCGACGGCACTCGTTCGCACGGTGAAGTCGCCATTCTCGTCAATGATCCCGGAACCCCCGGACCTCTTCGACCCCTGCGGAATGAACAGGACTGTCCCCCCCATCACTGGCTCCCCGTCGACAGAGACACTTCCCGTCACGACCGGGCCTGCTGTCGTGCTCTCACCAGTACAACCACCGAATTGAAGCACCCCGACGAGAGACATCAACGCAATGAAACGGGGACACAGCGACGAACAAAGACAAGACATAGAACTAGTCCTCGCGGTATGACAATCGAGTCAACAGGAAGGGACGTATTTCACCGACCGGCGAAATCAATAACGACCAAGCGACCGAAAGCGATCACTCACAGGCGAATGTGCGACGGAGAATTATTGATGTGCGAAAGGATTTGAGAGGGGGCATCAAGAGACGAATTTCCCGAACGGGCAACCACCCTCTTCTTGCACCCTAGTTACTCAAAAGAGATATTTCAACCGAAATTCTCTTTCGCTTCCAAAATCGTGCAGACCTCACGATTGTGGGCGGGCTGATTGGCCACTCGGAAAGGACCGACGAAAACTCGGATTTGTCGGAAATGTGCAGATGGACATTGTTACTCCAACAGATCGCAATCGTCAGCGAACGCAATTCGCTGACACACGAACCGCATTGCGATTTGGTTCGAAAGTGGCGATCCCCTGCTACAGTCGCTCGGGATTAAACGGAGTTGTCGGAGTCTTCCCTGACGCACGAATTCTTAGCAGTCGTTGCAGTTCGAGAATCGTCTTTGACACGGAGGCCGTTGGCTTGATGGCCAGATTGTGGAACTCTTGCGGATCGGTCTGATGATCGTAGAGTTCGACGCCGTGTTTGCCTTCACCCCACTCGGTGTAGCGGTAGCGATCGGTTCGAATGCTGCACCCCATCACCGGTTCCGGCAGTCGGTCATCCGCTGGACGCAGCACTTGCGTGACGGCATACGCATTCCATTCGGCAATGGGATTAATCAGCAACGGACGCAGACTGCGACCAGCCAGGTTGGTGGGAGATTTAAGATTGGCAAGTTCAGTGAGCGTCGGATAGATATCGACAAACTCGACAATCCGCCGCGATGCTCCGCGACCCGCCGAGCGGGGATCGCGAATGATTAATGGCGACCGGGCTCCCTGCTCAAAAAGTGTTCGCTTCTGCCAGATGCCGTGATGTTCACCAAGGTGATACCCATGGTCGCTCCAGAAGACGACGATTGTCTTCTCCGATAATTCCAGTCGATCGAGTGCATCGAGCAGACGGCCGACCTGAGCATCAACAAATGACACACAGGCGTAATAAGCCTGCGTCGCTTGTAGGAGCGTTGGCTCGTCAAGGTTGTAATGCGGGACTGGGCAGTTGTGAGCGAAGGCAGCGGTTGGGATGTCCTCTCGATCACCTTCAGGAGCATACGGGAGTCGGAGCGATTCGACCGGATACCACTCGAAGTATTTCCTGGGGGCGACATAAGGTGTGTGCGGACGGAAGAAGCCGACCCCCAGAAAGAACGGCTCGTCTCGCTTTTCTTCCATGATCTTGATCGCTTCGGTCGCAATCATGCCATCCGTCTGTTCGATGTCGTCTCCATCAGCGGCGAGCCAACTGAGCGAGGCACTGATCTTACGGTGCGGTTCGGCGTTATGGATCAACGCTTCATCCGCTTTGTCGCGACCCTTCGGGTTGACGGTGCGATTCCAGGAAACGGGGTCGTCAAAGCCGTCGGTCCCGATCGACGCCGGGACGTTGTAGTGATAAATCTTCCCAACCCGTGCGGCGAAATATCCCCCCTGCTGAAACGCCTGAGGCAGTGTCACCACGTCCGGCAATTCATCGCGAAAGTGCCGATCGAGGTCGTACACTTTGATCTGATCGGGACGCAGTCCCGTCATGATCGATGCTCGCGTCGGGTTGCAGAGGGGCAACTGATTGTAGGCCTGCTGAAAGCAGACGCCGCTTGCCGCCAGCCGATCAATGTTTGGCGTTTTCGCCACGAGATCGCCGTAGCATCCCAGCGTACAAGCCAGATCATCGACCGCTATGAAGAGAACATTGGGGCGACGCGTGGAAGCTTTTCCTTCGCTACGACACTCGTCAATTCCGCAGCCGATCAGGACGAGGAAGATGCAGAAAACACGAACCATGACTGTCATACTCCAGGGATCAGTCGCTTTGGGGAACGGAGATCTTTACTGGGCCTGTTTCTCGAGAATCGTTTCCAGTTTGTTGATCCGTTCCTGTAAGTTCTGGGCGTGACGACACAGGTAGTGGATCGGGGGAATGGTGACAAAGCAGAGAGGAATCCACATCCCCCAGAGCATGGAGACTCCAGCCCCATTCATAAAGATTGAGGAGACCATGTGTGCCCCGATGTCCAACAGGGCTCCGACCATCGCGAAGCCCAAAGTGACTCCCATCACCGTCCGATTCGAGCGTTTGGCAAATTCCTCGATCGTCTTTTCGTCTACTTCCTTCATCAAATCTCTCGCCTTGCAAAGTCGGTGAAGTCACTGGGATAACGGCCCGTATCGTCAGCGCCATTGTTCGCTTCCGGAAACGCCAAAGTCAATGAGGGAGAGAGAATTGGGCATGGTCCGAAGGTCGCACCGCGACAATGACTCGATGTTCCCCGTTTCGCTTCACAGGACAATTGTGGGCCGAATCGGTTGTCGGCTCATCGAGGTCGACCGGTTCGGCGCGGGAATTGCGTCTGTACATTCTTGAGGGCTTTGGGGCTGCGCTCAATATGAGGGGATGTCCTCGTTTGACAGCGCAACCCTGTCGACCGCTGCGCGGAAGTGAGCATTCCTGACTGAGAATGACTGCCCCGAACAGGATCGGCGTTGGTTCATCGAACTGGTTCAACCTCCTACCTAAGGAACATCACCATGAACGACTCTTATGTCGTCCCGGTTTTGTGTGGCATGCTCATCCTTCTCTGCACCCTGTTGGCGGTTGTGGTCGCCTATCGGGAAGGGAAGCGGATCGGGGCACTGACGCGGAGTGATCGGTTCGATCGACTGACTTCCCCGTTGGCTCTCAGCGAGACCGAATGGCAGATTGAATTTGATGAATACGAGGCAAAAACGCGGCATACTGCCTGGATGCGGTTCCGGCAGTATGGTTCGCGAATCATTGGCGAAGGGGAAGATAGCGAGGGGCGTTGTTGCTCAGCGGAGGGGGTCGTCTATGCCGACAAACTCTGCTATCTGTACCTCGAACGGGGGCGAGGGGGACACTCGCTTGGAACGGTCATGGTCGACATGAACGATGCCGGCGATCAGTTCGACGGGATGCGCTGTTCGTGGTCGGTTGATCGTGGAGCGGTGTCGGTCGATCGTATCCGGTTGACACGCGAGAAGTCTTCCCCCGGGAAGCCACTGGCCCAGTCTCATTCGCCAATGGTGCATTCCGGCGACGCTTGTTCAGAAAAAGCAACATCAGCGGACCTCGTTTGAGGTTTTGTACAGATTCGCCCCGGAACCGATCGTCATGTCTCGATGGTGAAACAGCGGGCGAACTGGTGTCGAAATCGACACAATCGTCACCGTCACCCGCAGGGCCGCAGAATCCCGAGTCCGGGCAGCTGATTCCGATCGGAGAGCACGCGAGTTGCAGAACGGTCCTGATGCCGCCCCTGCTGCATTCGGAGCAGGATTGGTTTTCGATATCACGTCGCATTTCACACTACCAGGAGAAACACAATGTTTGGCAGCAAGTCGAAGTCGCAGCCTGAGCCTGCTCCCGTGCAGGAACCCGTCGTCGAAGCAGCCCCCGAGCGAACCGTCGTTCGGGAAGCCGCTCCAGCCGCATCGATGAAGAATTACATTTCTGCTGGGACAGTGATCGAAGGGAACATCATTTCTCACGAAGACCTTCGCCTGGACGGGAAGGTTAAGGGGGACGTCAAGACCAGTGCTCGCCTCTGGCTCGGCAAAGATTCTGTGGTCGAGGGGAACATCCTCGCCGCGGAAGCCGAAGTCGCCGGACGCATCACCGGGACCGTCGAGTCCAAAGGTCTGTTGGCGATTAAGTCCACCTGTCGCATCGAAGGGGATATCGCAACCAAGAGCCTGAACGTCGAATCTGGTTCGTCGTTCAATGGTCGTTGCAAAGTGGGTGGCGAGCACGAACCTGATTCGGCCAAGGCGATGGTTGCCAGCCGTTTGAAGCAGGCCGCTCCTGCCGCTCCCCCTATGCCAGCTAAGGCCCCAGGTGCAAACTAGGCTGCCGATTGAAGTTGCGAAACGCAGAATGTTGCGTGAGTCGAAACAGGATCGTGGGGGCGAGTCAGGAGATGGCTCGCTTCCACGGTTCACTCGGCGACGCATCGCTGAATCGTTCGGCACATCGATTTTTCCGTAACCCAGAATGTCCGTTTCCGTCTTCCTGTTTCCTTCTCTTCCTCGATCGAGGTTCCCGTGAAGCCAGCCTTGTTGCCGCAAATTCGGTCGCGTGCCGAGGCCCTGTCGCGTCGACAGCAGCCCTTGGCGGCAGACATGCGCGATGCGGCAGAGTTGTTGTCTCAGGGCCGTTTCGCTGAACTGGAGTTGTTACTCCCCGATCTCGAAAGCTATCGCGAAGAGTTTACTAAGACGGTCGAGGGACTTCGCGAACAGGCACTGCAGCGAGCCCAGTCACACACCGCACTCTCGGACACAACGGTTCAGAACGGGGTGTTCGGGTCGAGTCTTCCTGCCAGTTTTCCATCAGCCACATCATCACTACAAGCAGTTCAAGAGACGCTCAGTTTTGAAGAGCACTGTGCTGCTTCGCTCGACAAGATTCAACAGTTAAGAAACGTCACCTCCACACTCGATGACGACCCCGCCCTCGACGTCATCGCAAACGCTCTCGATGCCTTGGAACAACAATGGCGGACGGCCGAACGAGGTGTCGTCGACGATCGAATCGACTCCCCCGAACTGGACTCCCCCGACGTCGAGACACATCCACTTTGGTTGCTTCGCGAGTTTGTCGAACAGGGAGCGACCTTGCCCGACAACGAATGGCTCGGTCTGTTCGATGACCTTCGCGATACCGTTGGTGGAACTGTCATCGCAGCGGCAACACGACAGCGTCTGACTTGGGCATCAAACACGAACCCGCATACGAAGTAACACGCCCCAGACGCAACCCACAAGTTCTGCGTCTCCCTTTTCATCGAACTGACTTCAGGACTCGATCATGAGTAGTGCCCGATATCGCCGCTTACTGACCAACCTTCCTTCAATGGCTGCCGTCGTGAATTCCTTTCAGTCGGCCGACGTGCAACTTGCCGTCTATCAGACGCTCATCGAGTCGCTCGATGAAGCGACGTCGGACGACTCATCACGGGAGTCAACCGTTGAGATGAGCAGCGCCCGCAGTTCGGCTCGTCGAGCAGCGAGCCGGAGCCAGAGTAACGGCAGCAGTGGCAGTCGCGATGACTCTGCCCTCGCGGACATCGTGGAAGGGGACAGCATTCATTCGATTGCCGCCGAGTAAACCGACACCAGACAACCCACATCGGCCAGAGTGGCCACACCTCGACTCCTGACGGGAGTTCGAGCGGGGAGAGAAGCAGATGGCTCAGGACATGGCAAATTTCCGCAACCACCTCGACGCTCTGCGTCTTCGGGGCAACCGCCTTGCCGCTTCGTTGCAGGTCGAGGCCGATCGTCTTGAACAGGATGGGACCCCTCCGTCAGCCAACCTGTTCGATGAGCTGACGTCGCTATATGCCGAAATTCGGTCGCTTCAGAACGAAGTACAGACCACGCTCCAACGGGCCGTCCCCGACGACTTTTCCGGAATCGAACAGGCATTGGCCGATCAAGAATCGGTCGTGCTGGCGGACCGCACGCTGCGTCGATTGCTCTGCCTCAAACATCACGACAAGACCGATTTCGAGCCGTTGACACAGTTGCAGACGGAAGTCACCCGCTTGACCACGCAGTTGCCACTCGCCGAAAGTGAGCGGTCTTCCGCGGCTCGCGAACAAATCGCGTCGTTGCTCACTGGCACACACCCCTGGTGTTCTCTGTTAAAGCTTGTGGAGCGCAGTGAAGAACTGAACGATGACGAGTGGTCTTTGCTGAATACACGGGTGGAACAAGTTCTCGGGCACCCCCTCGCCGTCGCAGCTGCGCGAGGTCGACTGATGTTCGATGACAGGTCGAATATCGAGTCTCCCATCACAAGTGACACGACGGCAACTTCGACCGCTTCGGTCGCTATCGACATTCAGCCGAAGGAATCAAAGCCCAAGGTTGACGAAGAAACTCAGACCGACGCCAATGCGAAAACGTCAACGAAGTCCGAGTCGATTGTTGAGACCAAGTCCGACGTCAACGAGAAGGCGCAATCACCAGACATCGCCAACCCGATCCCGTGGAGCGAAGAGAGCTTCCTGCTGGACGATGACGATGTCACAGAGGGAGGCACGAACGAGACGACCTCTGCGGCCGTTGGTTTACCGAATAGTGATCTGCCGAATGTTGACTTGCTGAGCGAGAAACTCTCCGTTCCGAAACAACCAACGGTCGAACACTCTGTCGTCGAGTTTCCTGAAGTCGAGGTCCCACTGCTCGATTGCGAACTGACGACTTCCGACGATCCGAAGGTTGCCGCGGAGAGTGATGAAGAGACGAGTGGAAGCATCTTCGACGAGATCGGTACGGTCTCGTCGGAGCGGGCGGAACTCGCGAGGTTCAGGCGCAACGAGCCGTCAGTTGCCTCTCCGCTGCCACATGTCCATGCAACTCGCGACGAATTCCCCCCAACTGAGATCAACGGGGACATTGAGGCCATCCTGGAGCCTTCCGAGTTGTGGCCCGATGCATCCGACTCACACACATCCATTCCGCACGAAGCGGACCAGTTCGAGACGCCAGACCCAGAACTCAAACTGCTCGCCGAGAAGTGCCTGTCGCTCTCAGGAGTCTCCCGCGACAAGGCCATTGCGTCTCTTATCTGGCGACTGATCTACGAAGGTCGCGTCGGCATGGCATGGCACCTCAGTCGAGGCTTGGAAGCGAAGGAAGCCTCAGTTCGCTTTGTCCCCTCGTGGCTGATCTCGGCCTGGGCGACCGGCCTTTGGATCCTCTATCCGAAAGGGCAACTTGCAACACGGTTGGCCGATGACCTCGAACATTTCTCATCGACCGCAGTCGACTCTCGGTCAAACGACTTACTCGAAAACGATTGGTTCCGGGCGATCAGTCTCCTGATCCGTGCCGCCACTCTACGGGCTGCCATTATCGCCCCCAACACTCGAGCGGCTGCCATCGTCCGGGCTTTCCCACTTCGCGATGGCGAGCAGAATCTCTACAACTACTGCTCTCGTATCGGAGCGAACGGTGAGAAACTCAACGGCTTCTACCCCGGCATTCTCAAGACTCAACTGAGTGAAGAGAAGCAACAGGAAGAACTCCGTCTCCTGCAGAGCGAAGTCCGTCGTTGGCGACAGGAGACGGCAACATGGGCCATCCGATTTGAACCGACGAAACCACTGTTTCATTATGGACACTGGACACTCCGCACCGGGACGGCACAGCGTCATCCCGATCAGGTCGCCCTCTGGCCGAAGTGGATGCACACCCTGCGACTCGCCGACGAAGTGCTCGCTCCGATCTTGAACGATGAAGTCTCCGACCTCCCTTCGGTTCGTTCGGCTGTCGATCGACTCTCGACGCGAGTGGTCGTCGGGTCATCGAACGACTTCCCATCCGGGTCGAATGCCATTGTGGTCCCCGTTGCCGAAATGCGTCGCTATGTGCGGGAAGCAACCACCTTTGCTCATCGCTGGCTGACACTCCGCGGCCGCATCTCGGGCGATGCGAAAGGCTTCCTCCCACAAGCAGCCGAAGCCCTGATCTCCGACGTCAAACAGCGACATGACGAACTCTTTGAAGAATTGCAGCACAACGTCGCGGAGTCGGAATCGAGCGAACTCCGCACCGCGACCGCCTGCTTGATGCTTGCCGCTCAACAGGTTCGCGAGATGCTGGACCCCCGTTCTCCACTCCCAATGCACGAACCTGATGTCCGACATCTGTTGCATGCCGAACTTCTCCGATTCCCAGACTTCACCCTCGATTCCGACTGGCTTCCGGACGTCCCGCCGATTGCCCTCGCCGACAAGTTGCTCGTTTCGATGACGAAACCTCAACCCGATTGGCGGACGACGTTTCGGATGCACGAGCGTCGACAGGACCATGTTGCGACCGAACGGCTGTTGATGCTGAACGTCTGGAGCGAATCGCAACGTCATGAATTGACCGCCCGTCGACACGAACGACTCGAAGCGTCCCGGCGACAACTTGCCGCCACGCTGCTCGAGACGACACAACTCGTTCGCGATGCGGTCGACCTGAAGCAAATCAGTTCACAAGAAGTCCCCGAGATCGATGCCGTACTCGAAGACTTCCAGTACCGCATCGAGAAGTCGGCCGATATGGGAAACCTTTCGCGTCAGATTCACCGTCTAAAAGGGGTGATGGAACAACGCGTCCCGGCACACCTGAGGACTCGCGTCTCGATCGAGCAGGGACTCCCCAAGTCTTCGGAGACTTCGCCGCCTCAACCTTCCTCTGGAGGATCGCTCTTATTCGATGACTTCGATTAAGGAAACAGAGAGGGCGTAACAATCTGACGGAATTGGTTGCCAGTCGCCAGGAGTGCGACCTCCATCACCAGAAATCCTCATCACCTGCAAACAGCCAACTGATCATCAAGCACAGGGCGAACATCACACATCTTGCCCGTACCTAATAATACCTGACGGATCTTCTTCACAGAAATCTGTTCTTATTTTCCTGATGGAGACCGCAACCTGCGATCCCACCTGTTCCTCTCGACTGAAGCCAGCCGTGACGACCTCGAATGACCACAGATCAACAATGCGACTGATCGGTCGTGAACACCTGACGCGCCAGGTGCTCGACCGGTTCGCCACCAGTCGTGTGGTCGCCATCGCTCCGAACTTCCGCGAACCGAGCGGCCTGAGTGCCGGATGGGGATTAACCTCTGCTGCCCTCGCAGTGGCAGATGCGCTTGCTGAAGGCACAGACCTGACCTTGCGACTTCGAGCCGACTCCGATGTCCACTGGCATGCGGACATTCTCGCCACGGTCCGTCGACACAAGCTCCCCGAGCGACTCGTCAGGCGCCCCGATCATCCACTCATCGGACTGCGTCGACTGTTGCGACAGGCGAAGTCTCCCTTGGTGATTCTGGATGATGTCACGCAGAGTGACCGTATCCGGGATTTGATCAGTACGCTGCCACATGCGAAGTTTCTGCTGACCTCTCGCGTCGCCCCTCCCCCCGGCGTCTCTGAAGTGAGCATAGTGCTGGTGGACCCCTTGGAGGAAGCGGCTGCGGTCGAGTTGTTGCTTGATCGGCTTCCCAAGGATGTCGCTGAAGCGGTCGCAACGTCGGGAAAACTGCTCAATCTCGCACGGTCGCTCGAGTGTCATCCAGCCGCCCTGTCACTCGCCGCAGAAACCATTCGTCTAACCGACTGCACGTTGGAGGAGTTTTCGACACAACTTGCCAGTCTCCCGGCAGTGTCGGTGAAGACGACTGCCAGCGAACTTCCCCCAGACATCGGGCAGTCCCCCTTATGGCGAGTTGCCCGTCTGTTGTTACATCGAATGGGGGATGTCACCGAGACGAATTCGATCCGCGATCCTCTGCTCTTGCGTGCTGCATTTGGTGCGGAACATCTGTCGACTGTGATGGACCCGACCGGCGGACAACAGGCGCTCCCGGGACTCTCGCCCGTCGGACTAAGTTCGTTCGGCACCTCGTCCGACGAGTCGTCTCCTGTGTTCTCGCATCCTGTCTCTTCCAGCATCTCGGAAGCTCTGATGTCGGCCGCTCCCGCGACCTTGCATCGTCAGATTGTCGAGCGAGCCCACGAACATTGGCAACAGGTTCGCCAACAAGGGGGACAGGTCGAAGAGATCGTCCAGCATGGCGACGCCCTGTTGCGAGAAACCGCTCGACACCGAGCTTTCGTCCAAAGCCGTCGACCGTTTGTCGCCTTGGTGCGAGACCTCGCGCTTGGCGTCGGAGCCTGTGAGCGTGCCACCACCCTCGGCCTCGAGTATGTGACCTCCACACGTGAAGCGACGGGGGATCTCAGTCTCAACACGTCACTTGCCTATGAGGGACTCGCTCGGGTCCAGCGTGCCTGGGACCGCGTCCTCCCCGCTCGTCGCACGTTTCGTCGGGCCATCGCGATTGTCGAATCCATGCGTCCGGTCCCATTGCCTCAATGGGTTCGTCTGGAGTGTGAAGTCGCAGAAGCCGACTTGGACGAATGCAAGGTCGAACGAGCCAACAACCGCCTCTTGCGAATTCGTGAGGCTGTGCAGAGCATCCGCCTCGAGCATCCCTATCTTGAAGCCCGCTGGAGTTTTCTCTGGGCGGCCTGTTGCCTTGCGGGGCGTCGTCCCGACAAAGCCGCCGACGTGCTGCAAGATGTGCTCGCCTGGCAACAACGCAAGCTCGGACTTGATGCGTACGAGACCTTGAAGACTCGCTCGCTCCTGGCACGTGCGCTCTTCACCCAGAAAAGGTTTCCGGAGACGGAAGCAATCCTGCGACGGGACCTCGAAATCCGCACCACGTCGTCAGCCGTCACTCCTTCGGAGGAAGTCGTCCCGACCAATTTCCTCGCCGAAATGCTGTTTGTCCAGGGACGCTACACCGAGGCCGAGTCGTTCTTCCAAAGGGTCCTCGAAATTCGTGTCGAGACACTCGGTGCGACACACCGTCTGGTCGGCGAGACCTCGAATCGACTCGCTGTCCTGCGAGGGACTCGGGGGGACTACAAAGGGGCCGAGCCGATGTTCCGGCGGGCACTTTCCATAGCTGAAGAGGTCTATGGCGAATCTCATCCCGAGGTCGCCAAGGTACTGAATGATCTCGCGGAGATGCTGTTCACCCAGGGGCGTTACGATCAATCGCGTCGACTGCTCGAACGAGCCCAGCGTATTCAGGAGCGAACCCTCCGAAAGTCCGACCCGAAAGTGAGTCGCACGCGGAACAACCTGGCGGCTGTTTACGTCGCCCATGGTCACTACGACGCGGCCTGTAAGCTGTATCAAGAGGATGTCGCCGCTCGACAAAATCAGGGTCAAGCCGACGACCTCCGCATGGCAACCGCTCTCAACAACCTCGGCGACGTGCAACGATCCATCGGTAAGTTGGTCGAAGCCGAGCACAACTTAAAAGGGGCGCTACTGATCCGGGAACAGATTCTCGGACCGGAACATCCGCAAGTCGCCCAAGCCCTCAACAATCTTGGGTATCTCTATCTGAATCAGTATCGACTCCCGGAAGCTGGCGAGGCGATTGAGCGAGCATTGACGATCCGTCGTCGCACACTGAGCAGTGAACATCCGCACGTGGCCAATGCCTTGTCGACGCTCGCTTCGGTCCGGTTCTGGGACCAGCAATACGAAGCCGCCGTCCCGCTCCTCGAAGAGGCCGAACAAATCACCCGCACTGTCTTCGGTGAAAAGCATCAACAAGTGGCTGTTGTCATGGCGTTGCTGGGTCGCTGCGAACTCCGACTCGGTCGACGGGCCAAAGGGGAACTGCATCTGCTCAAGTCGCGAATGATCTTCGAGGAGACCGTCGGCCCAAATCACCGACTGTATGCCGACGTCCTCATCGGACTGGGTGAACTCGCCGAACTCGAAGGGAAGGACGAACAGGCGTTCCCGTTCTATGAACGAGCCATCGCCATACAACGGCAAACGATGAGCGCCCCCCGTCTCGAAATGGCGACAACGTTGCAGTCGCTCGGCTTCAATCTGCTCCGAAGAAATCGGACGAGTGCTGCCTGTGAGAGGTTGTCTGAAGCCCTGCGAATTCAGCAGAAGCTTGTTCCCGAAGAGAGCCCATTGCTCATTCTGCCGCTCATACGGTTGGCTGACGCGTCATTACGCAATGGCGATCGAAAGAGTGCGGAGAAGTCTTTACGTCACGCCTTGCACAATCTCGATCACCACACAGTTCAGGGAAATACGGAGTGGCAACTGCAACTGCGTGAAGAAGCCTCCTTGATGCTCGTCGATCTATGTATCTCCCGCCGCGAATTTCAGGAAGCAAGTGCGACGCTCACTCGATTACTCGATGCTCCTTCCACCGTTCCGGAAGAGAAACGAGACGCAAGATTGCTTGCGTTGAAGTCCCGATTGGCATCACTTCGAGTTCTAGAACGCGAGTATGCCGAGGCCGAACCACTTCAGCGTGAGTGCCTTGAACTGAGCCGCAAGATTGATGGTCGTCAGTCTGCCGAGGTGGCCAAGCATCTCGAGAGCCTGTCGTTGACGTTGTCCCAACTCGGAAAGAACGACGAAGCAGACACCTTGATCCAAGAGTCCATCAGCATTTGCGAGCACGTCTACGGCGATGGACACGAAGAGGTCGCCCGCGCGTTAGATCAACGAGCCGCCTTGCTGTATCGGGCGAAAAAGACTCAAGAGGCCGAAGCTCTGGAACGCCACGCCGACGCCCTCCGCGGCCGCGAGTCCCATGTCCTAGACGACATCATGTGACGATCGCTCTTGGGCGACGCTGACGATTGCACTTGTTGACGACAGATCAAATCGATGAACCATCAACATGTCAAACGGGTCGCCGTTCGTCGCCCCCCACTTGGTTACTCAACGGTGATCGTGGGGAGTGTCAGCGTGGTGGTGAGCTTCGCGTTGTCGGTTGCTTCGAGTTTGAGGGTGATCTCTTTGTGTGGGCCGGGAGTGGTTTCTGGAGTGGACTTCAGGGTGATGGTCACCTCCTGTTGATCGGCCGGGATGTTGATTTCGTCAATCGTGATGCCGGGTGGGAGTTTGCTCCCTGTCACCTTAATGGCCCCTGAGAACGCGGGGTTGCGGGTGAGTTTGATCGTCCCTTTCCACTCGCTCCCCTTGGGGAGTTTGTCAGAGTCGGACATAGCCATCGCGGTGAAGGGGGCCTCCAGTCGGAAGTTGTGGACCGGTGTCGCGACGGTGTAGGTTGCTTTGTCCTGCTTATGGTTCCCCACGAAAACGATCGAAAACTCGCCGAGTGGGGCTGCCTCGGTGGCGGACCATTCGAGGGTCACTTCGTCTTTCCCCTTTTCGATCGGTTTGAGTCCGATGGTCACCCCAGCCGGGAGCCCCCCTTTGTCCGGAGACATCGTCAGCGTGATCGCCTCGTTCACCCCATCGCCACGAGTCGCCAGGACTTTCACACTCCCTTTCAACCCAGGACCGAAGACAGTTGACTGCGGTTCGACTCGGATGCTTAACGGTTGAGAGGTTCTTACCGCAGCGAACAGTTCGTCATCGACACTGTTCGGGAGGAGCAACGTGTTGCTCCAGGCCGACCGGACAGCCGACTGAGGAGTGGCGATGCTGCTGAGGTCTTGTTCACCTTGTCGACCTGTGCCAACCACTTGCACCTTCCTCCAACTCCCGACCGCCGTATCGGGAGCGGCCTGAATGGTCAGCAGCGCCGTGTTAATCGCTGGACCGAGCATCGCTGTCGACGAAGTGACTCCGGCGGGCAGATTGATTGCGGTCAGAAAAATTGGTCCGGTGTATCCTCGCCGTGTGGCTGTCACCGAGATCGTCCCGACGCCGCCCGCAGGGACGTTCCAGACGTCGGAATCGATGGCAAGATCAAAACCCGCCTGATACTCCGTCACATTGATGTGATAGGTAAAATGCGGACCAGACCGTCGATTGAATTCCGAGACTTCGAGCAGATAGTCGCCGTCAGCGGGGAAGGTGACATCGAGCGTCCCTTCGTTGGTGCCGGAGTCGTCGATTTGCGAAATCTGTTTTCCAGTTGCATCACGCAATCGCAGATTGAGGTCGGTCGGCGACCCTGTTCCTTTGGTGACTCCTTGGAACAGAAAGTGTCCCCCTTTGGTTGCAGAGAACCGATACAGATCAACATCCCCCGGAGTGAAGAATCGCCCGTTGAGTTGAGCCTGCAAAGTGACCGGCGTTGCCTGTTCGAGGGTGTCATTCGGCTCGACTTCCACCCGTTCTTCGAGATCGGAAACAGCGACCATTGCAAACCCGGCACTCTTGCCGCCGGTCCTTGGAGCGGCAACGGTGTACCAATCAAAGGGCCAGTCTTTCGGCGGCGAGATCGATACCGGTCCGATGTCCCTCTGTTTTCCGATGTCCCTCTGTTTGATGTCCCCTCCATTCGCCCCTTCGCCGACAAGTGTCACAGGGGTCGTCACTCCTCGCGTGATCGACATCGGATAGCCGACGCTGACTGCGGGAAAATCTCCCATTCGCAACCGATAGGTATAGGTTCCGGCTCCGCGATACTGGATGTCTCGCACTTCGACAACGTACTGACCTGCCTGAGCAAAGGTGTGGGACAACTGACAGTCTGAGCCGAGTCCGGGAGTGTCGTCCGCACTTGCGATCGCATGTCCGGAAGCCTCGTACAGGACGATCATCGGGTCGAGTGGAGACCCCAGCCGACGGGCGAACACTTCCAGTGTCAGTTGGTCTCCGGCCTGTGCCTCAAAGCGATAGAAGTCTCGCGACAACGAGTCGACTCGACCATCAATCGCGGCCGGAATGGTCACCAACTGAGCTGTTTCATGCGTGCGATTTGTACCATTCTCGGCAATCACCGGAAGATCGTCGATCAAGAAGGGGACGAGTCGACTGGCCCCCTCCGGCGAGATGACTCGCACTCCATGAATCCCAAGCGGAGTCTCGGGGGGGAGATTGAGCCGAAATACCGTTTGGTCTCCTTTTGTGCCATTGGCTTCCACCTCTGGCGACAACTCACCCTGCACATGGAACGTGGTCACCAATTTGCTGGCCCCAGTCAACTTGGTTCCATGAATGGTGACGTCGGTCGTCTGTCCGGGGGCAATGCCGGCCGGTTCGACCCGTGAGATCACCGGCCCTTGAGCCTCGGCGTTGGCGACCGGCCACAGTCCAACCGCCATCGTCACGATGACCCGACCGACGAATTGAAACGCCGGTCGCCAGAGGTTGTAGTTCCTTGGGAGCGACAAACAT
Source organism: Planctomycetaceae bacterium (assembly GCA_041398965.1). Lineage (GTDB taxonomy): Bacteria > Planctomycetota > Planctomycetia > Planctomycetales > Planctomycetaceae > JAWKTT01. The sequence goes on from JAWKTT010000016.1 coordinate 75,360, forward strand.
TCCTGTTCGACCGTCACATTGTCTGATGGAAACATGCTCTGATGCCATTCTATTTTCATGACAACTCCACCCATTCGGCAGCGAATCGGGGCCGAGGGACAATCAACGCAAACACGATTTCCCCCCCATACGTTTACAGTCTCGTTACCGTCGACCTCTGTTGTATGCGATAGCCGATGACGGATCAAAGCTGCGTCATGGATTCCCTTGAAATGGATTCCGTTGAAAAGAGGGGACGACTCCCAGTAACAAAGGGGCGACGAAGCAGAGGGCCGAGCGAAAGTTCGTTCCGTGCCACTTCAATTTCCGACAGTCAACATAGTCTTGAAGGGGCGTGTCTGTCAGAATGGAGGGATGTTCACGATTGCCACTCTTCCTCTCCGACGTTTCTTCCTCCCGGCGCTCTGTGTCGCGGTTGGTGTTGCCATCTTGTTTACTGGGCAGTCCGCCATCGCGCAAGAAGAAGCATCGCCCATGGCGATCATTGACGAGATCGCTGCTACCGAGCAAACCCAGGGCGAGTGGCGTCGACTGTTGCGAACGACCACCCCACAAAGTGAAACCGCGACTCTCCTCTTGCCAGCGCTCATGCAACTCGTCGAGGACCAAAGCACTCCCCCGGAGTTGAGGCAACAGGTGGTCTTGTTTATCGGTCGCATGGGCCGACGTGGTCTCCCAGCGGTCCCCCTTTTTGTCCGACTTCTCGACGACACAACCCCCGTCCCCGGCGGCGATCCTCCTCGTCAGTGGGGACTGAAGGCTCTCGCCTACCTTGGCCCGTTTGGTCGTGATGCGATCCCTGTCATCGTCCCGATCGCAACCGATCTCGACGTCCCGCATCGACAACGACTGGCTGCCATCGAAGCCCTCTCGCAAGTTGGCACTACCAGTCCTTTCGCCCTGACGACCTTGATGCAACTCAGTCAGCCGCTGGCGAAAGACGTTGCTGACAGGTCGCCCCTTTCGGCACAGGAACAACTCGAAATTCGGACTGCTGCCGTCGAATCGATCGCCTTCTTCCGAGGTTCGGGAAGTTCCGCCATCCCCAAACTGCTGATCTCGGCACACTCCGAGTCGGAAGGACTCAGACGGGCAACCGCCACCACGCTCGGGATGCTCGGGAGCGATATCGTTACTTCGACATTGGTCGACATGCTGCTGTTCGACCACTCGCCCGCTGTCCGAGATGCCGCTGCGGTCTCACTTGCCGAACTCGGCCCTTCATCGATTCCGACGTTACAACAGTTACTGAACGATCGTGAAAGCGAAGTGCGCTGGCGTGCCGCCGATGCACTCGGTCGCATCAGTCCCCCCGCCGCGATCGCGAAGGCCGACCTGACACGACTGCTCACCGATCCGGCCCCTGAGGTCCGACTCGCCGCTGCTGAAGGGCTGTGGAAACTCCATCGCCCATCGAAAGAACTCTTGTCGACACTTTCCGATTTGCTTGGCGAAACGGACCGCACCTTGCGAATGCGTTCGTATCGCCTGTTGCTGAAGATTGCCGCAGGAGGCCAGCGGGCCGAGGTCGTCGCCCTGTTTGAATCGTTGCGTCAGTCCCCACTCAACACACAACGCCAAGCTGCGACTCTCGGTTTGCGTCTGTTGACCCCGTCGCAACCTTGACCATCGGGGCATTCACGGGTTGGTCGGTTACGGCGGCACTCGTTCCCACGATTGCACTGTCGATACCTCTGTCCGGAAGGCCCCTTCAAATGGGGAGAGGTCGCCTCGCGTCGACCGATGCCTCTGATGGAGGAAAGTCCAGTGCGAGACATGCAACCGATCTGTGACGATTTTGCAAAGGTTTGCTGACAGATTTCTGAAACGATCCCCTTTCCCCCCTCATCGCTGGACTCTCGCCTCAGACGTGATAGCCTGACCCCGCACGTCTCGTCGATCACCCACGAAAGACTCCATTAAGACCCATCGACCGGGAAGAACACTCTATGAAATCCTCTCCCACATCCCGGCCGATTTCGATGCCACGGCAGGTGCTTGCGATGGAGGGAAACTGCTTACAAGTCACCCAGTTCCCAACGATGTTGCTCAACAAACTCCCACAATTGATGACATTGCGGTTGCCCCCCTTGTTGTGGCTCGTCTGCCTGATGGCGGGATCGCTGACAGCTTCGGCCCATGGAGAAGGGGTGACGTTTCAACAGGTTACGGTCGGGATCGATGGAGCATACAAGCTGGGTCGCTGGACGCCGGTTCGTGTCGAGTTCGACCAGCCACTCCCCGAGGGGAGCCGGGTCACGGTCTCGACGCGAGATGCGGATGGGAATCGTGCCGTAGTGACGCTGGAAGCAGAGGGAGATCGACAATACCGGGGGCTTACCATCAGCGGGCGAACTGGGACAGCATTTCGATTTGATGTTCATGATGCCGCCACTCCCTCGAAAGTCATAGCCAGTCAATCGATCACGCCGGGGGGCGAATCGGGAGTCATGGAGTATCGACAAGGAACCAACTTCTGGTTGTTAATCGGGACTCATCCCGGTTTCGTCGAAGCGGTCGATCTCCTGAATCCGTTCGTCGATGAGACAAGAGAGCAACGATCGGAACTCGATGTGGTGCAGCGACTCGTGCAGCCGTTGTCGATATCGGCCGATCAACTCCCAACCCGTTTTGAAGAATACGACGCGATCCATTCCATCGTTCTGGAACGTGGAGACTTAACCGCTCCCCAGGCCGCCGCCTTAGAGCAGTGGGTGAATGCAGGAGGAAACCTGATGGTCGTGGCGGGGAGACATGCCCGCACGTTTCGCGAGGGTCCGCTCGCCTCTTGGTTACCCGTGCACACAGGGGAACGACTCGTCGAACGACGCACCACGGAACTTCTGAGCAGCATCTCGGCCGCGATCGTCAATGGAGCCCGGCTCCTGTCGTTCGAGGAACTGACCGTCACTCCACTTCAACCTCATGCCGGCCAAACGGAGATTGAGGGGAGCATTCTCATCAAGGGACCGAGCGACGCAATCGCCGTCCGGGCCGCGTATGGACTCGGAACCATCAGCGTCGTTGGTCTCGACTTGATGTCTCCCCCCTTCGCCGAAAGTACAGATTCCAATGTCGCCGACTCGACCCGGAACGCAACTCCTTCCGACGCGGTCCCGCCCAGTCATGGCTCACGTGTCTTGTGGTCGGGTTTGCCGAAGTTGTGTCTTGTTTTAATGGGTCAGTCACGAACAGCAATCGAAGCAGACACCCTGCTGCGATCGAACAACCTCAAACTCTCGGGGGTCTCCGACCTGCAAACACAGCTCAATGGCATTGTCGAAGAGTTCCCGACGATCAATCGAATGACCACGGGACAAGTGATCGGCCTGATGGCGTTGTGGCTCCTCGTGGCCGGCCCGCTCGATTATCTGCTCGTCCATCGTATCCTGAAACGCCCCTACCTCACCTGGCTGACATTGCCCGTGTGGATCGTCGTGGCAAGCTGGATGGCGACCCGGGCCGCTGATCGAATTAACACCTCCCCGCTCGAAACGAACCAGATTGATCTCGTCGACATCGCTGTCGACACCGGGAGCTACCGCACGACCACCTGGTTCAGCTTCTATAGTTCCAGTTCCAAACGTTATGTCATCGATTGGAAGCCGGCCGATTGGAGTTCCTCCAACTCGCCTGTGCCTCCGGGAAATACATCAAACGGACCGACCAGTTCCGAGAGTTCGTCCCGAATATTCGGCATGCTGTTACCCGAAGAGGGGTTCCGGGGAATGTACCGTCAAGGGGGAATGTCGATGGCAGACGTCAGTTACAACGTGGCCCCCTTTGACGGACGGCTCACCCAACTCCCTGTCGATCTCTGGTCCACTCGAGCGATCATGGGAGAACAGATGCAGCGGCGGTCGTCGCCGCCAGATTCAGCCTCCGGCGATGGGGAATCCGCGACACAAGCAACTTCTCCCTTGGCAGAAAGCCATTTGCGGATTGAACGTCTCCGAGCCGGGGGGCGAAACTATCGCGACTGGTCGCTGACGCAGCGTCTTTCCCATCCGATTCGTGATTGGTTTATCGTCACGGAATCGCAAGTTATCTACCCGACCGATCCGGAAGGGCCGTTGGCAGTCCTCCATCCGGGTGAAACGTACAACCTGATGTCCGGAACGAGCAAGCCTCAACTGAAGACGTTTGTTCAAGGGGCCTCATTCGTTGAGATCAAGAAAAGCATAGGCAGCGAAAAGTATTCGAGTGCGACCAGTTATGACCCGAATAGCCATGACCTCGACCGACTAATGAAAACTCTCTCGTTCTTTCGCACCATTGGGGGAGAAAGTTATACCGGCCTGACAAACACGACACTGGATAAGTTAGATCTCTCGGAGTTCGCCCATCTCGGTCGGGCGGTACTTGTCGGGCGGCTCGATGTCCCCGGGAGCGAATTCCTAATCGACGGTCAGGCACATCCGCGACAACGATCCGAGACATTTGTCCGCCTCCTGATTCCCGTCACTCGCGAGTTTCAACTGCAAGACATTCATGACGAAAACGACCCGAGCCTGAGGCCCAAGAATTAGTTCAAAGGATATTAACCACTGCGTCCTCCACGATATGGTTTTACGACATGACATTCGCCCCCTCCCCCCCACCGTCTCAACTCTGTTTGGATGGTTTTTTCAAGGGGGATAAGGAGCCTCGCATTGGCTAACGCCTCCGAATCAGGGGGATTGACGAAGTGGGAAATCCCCCGACATTCCTAAAGAATTATTTGACCTGTTGATTTTTCTTCTGTACTCCGATTTTCCGTGCCTAAGGATTTCCTGTGATCGAAACCCGTCGACTGACGAAGCGCTATGGCGACTTGATCGCGGCCAACGAAATTAACCTCACGCTGAAGGCGGGGGATGTCTTTGGATTCATCGGGCCGAACGGGTCCGGCAAGACGACAACCATGCGCATGATTGCCACCCTGCTGAACCCTGATTATGGAGAATGCTATGTCTGTGGGATGTCGATCTATAAGCAACCGCAAGAAGTTCGCCGAGCCGTCGGCTATATGCCGGACCTGTTTGGTGTTTACGACGACATGACCGTGCTCGAGTATCTCGAATTCTTTGCTGCAACCTATCGCATCGATTCTCGCGTCCGGAGAAAGGTGGCCGAAGAGAAACTCGAACTGGTCGACATGGGTTTCAAACGAGATGCGATGGTCAGCCAGTTGTCTCGCGGGCAGACCCAGCGAGTCGGCCTCGCCCGCACGTTGCTACACGATCCCCAAGTGCTGTTGCTGGATGAACCCGCTTCAGGCCTCGACCCGCGGGCACGGATCGAGATGCGGAATCTGCTGAAACGGCTCGGCGACATGAACAAGACCGTCATCGTGTCGAGCCACATTCTCCCCGAGCTGGCCGATGTCTGTACGCGCGTCGGGATGATCGAAAAGGGCAACCTGATCGTCGATGGCGAAGTGGACGAAGTGATGCGAAAAGCCCGGGCGACAATCTTGCTCCATGTCGGCGTCTCCGATCGCCACGAAGCCGCCGCCCAATTGTTAGATCAGCACGACGACATCGAATCGATCACCATGCAGGGGACCGTCATCCTCGTGAAACTCAATTCGGGTGTCGAAGACTACGGCTTCATCCCCCCGCTGCTCTACGAACAAGGGTTCTCTCTCCGCCTCTTCCGGGAAGAAGACATCAACCTGGAAACCGCCTTCATGTTGCTGACTCAAGGAAGCCAGCAGTAGGTACGGACGAAAGTCCCATGAATGAAGGAATCAGAGCCAAGCAACCCGTTGATCAACGACGGTGGGTCAGCTTTCCAATCTGACAAGAGCATCTTGTCCCCCTTGTTGCCGAGACATCAAACGGCACCATGTCAGGCTGGAAAGTTTGACCCACGTTCTTCAACAGGCCGCTAAGCCAGGGAGGGTCGGCATCGGACCGACCTGCCCCACCCTGCGTTTCTGTCGGTTTTTTTGTTGAAACACCGCGGTCTTCCCGTCCCAATCGTAACCCGAAGCGTTAGCTGGCGATCAACACAAACCGTTTTCTGGCTGACGCTTCTGGCTACGACTGACGAAAGGGGAGAAACTCAAACGTAGAGGCATGACCTGCTCTCACTGTTTGACAATCTGATGACTTGTCATCAGACGTCCTCCGGTCAACTCAGCAATTTGCGCAGGTTGCTTTGCATGGGTGCTCATCGATCTTAGACTGTAGGTCTGTCATGGCTCGCTTGGCGAGTCTCTCTCTCCGTTACCTGCATCCATGAGAACCATGAAACAATCCCTCCTGAATCGGACGAGTCTTTCGTTGAAGTCCTTACTGTGGATGATGCCTCTTTGCGTTATCGCCGTGCTCGCCAATGTCGCGGTGGCGGGGCCTTTGGTCTATGAGGGGACGGAAGGGGCGGGGAAAGGGAAGCACATCGTCTTCCTGGCGGGGGACCATGAGTATCGGTCCGAAGAAACCTTGCCAGCGTTGGCGCGGATTCTGGCGAAGCATCATGGCTTCAAGTGTACTGTGCTGTTCAACATCGATGAGCAAACCGGCGAGATCGTGGCGGGCAACTCGAATATGCCGGGCATCGAAGCGCTCGACACGGCAGACCTCGCGGTGGTCTTCCTGCGGTTCCAGGATTTTCCGGAACAACAGATGAAGCATTTCGACGACTACCTCAACCGAGGGGGCCCGGTTGTCGGACTGCGGACGGCCACGCATGGGTTCAAGATGAAGGCCGATCGTCCGTTCTCCAAGTATTCGTTCGACTCGAAAGATAAAGACTACGAACTCGGTTTCGGGCATCAGGTGTTGGGGCAGACCTGGGTTGGCCACTATGGGCGGAACCATGCACAAAGTACGCGGATCACGATTGTCGATGGCAAGGTGTCGCATCCGATATTGCGGGGTGTGAAAGACATCTGGGTGCAGGCGGGAGGATATGTCGGCAAGCCTGTAGATGGCGAAATCCTGACGATGGCCCAACCGCTCAATGGGATGACCCCGGATTCTCCGGTCGACGAAACCAAGCCGCCGATGCCATCGGAGTGGACGCGAACTTACACATCGCCCTCTGGAAAGATGGGACGTGTCTTCACTTCGTTGTATGGGACACCCGAAGACATTTTGAACGATGGCTATCGTCGATTGCTGGTCAACGGTTGCTTCTGGGCGGTTCGTTTGGAAGGGGCGATTCAGCCAGATGCTGACATCACCTTCGTTGGGCCGTTCAAGCCGAACACGTTTGGTGGGGGGACTTACGCGCGGGGAATCAAGCCCGAGATGTACGCGGGTTATGAAAGTCCGATCCTGGCCAACAACAATACGTCGAAGGAAGCTGAGTCAAAGCCCAAGAAGGAAGGCAAACAGAAGACCGCTGCCGCGAAAGAACCTGTTGCGAAGGAAACCGTCACCCGGCAACCGGTTGCGAATGAATCTGGAGCGAAGAAGGGTGATGCGAAGTCCCCTGTGGCTGCTGTCGCCACTGGTAAGCCTGCACGCTTCGTACGGATTGAACTCCCTGGCAACAAACGCATCCTGACGCTCGCGGAAGTCGAAGTCATCAGTGGTGGCAAGAACGTCGCCAGGGAAGGAAAGGCAACTCAATCAAGCACCAATGGCGATGGGGTCGCACAGCGGGCGTTGGATGGGAACACGAGTCCCGACTGGAACAAGAATGGTCAAACACATACCGAGAACGCCGGAACAAACGGCCCCTGGTGGGAGGTTGATCTCGGGAAGGCTGTCGATGTCGAACGGGTCGGCATCTTCAATCGGCAGGGCTTCGAGAGTCGTCTGGATGGTTTTAAGCTGACGCTGCTTGATGCCGATCGGAAGGAGGTTTTCCGCATCGAGAACGTTGCGGCCCCGGAAATCATGGCGATCGATATCAAGGAAGGGGGCAAGCAGACTTATCTCACGTATGCTGGTAAGCCGGGGGGGCCCTCGAAGAGTGATTCAAAAGCTCCCGGTGGCTCGAAGTCGTCGAAAGACCCACAACTTGTCGACGTCCCCGCGAACTATCGTGACCCCCTCCCGTTTGCCTTTCAGAAGGGTGATGTCGTCGCAATTCTGGGGAACGGACTCCCCGACCGGATGCAGCATGATGGTTGGATGGAGACTCTGTTCCAAAGCGAGTTGAAAGAGCATCAACTCCGGTTCCGGAACATGAGTGCCAGCGGCGATCGACCCGACTCTTTCCCGCGCAGCAGCGGGGCCACTTCGATGACCGAATACCTTCGGCATGTCAAAGCCGACGTCGTCTTCGCCTTCTTCGGTTACAACGAGTCGTATGAGGGAGTCAAGAAGGCCGACGACTATCAACAGAAACTCATCGACTTTGTCCAGAAGACACGGGGCTCTCAGGCGAATGGGAAGTCGTTCCCAAGGATTGTCCTGTTCAGCCCGATTGCCCACGAAGAGACCGGCAATCCCAACGTGCCGGATGGTAAGGCACACAACATTCAGCTTGCCGCTTACACCAAAGCGACACAGATCGCTGCCCGGAAAGCCGGCGTAACCTACGTCGACCTGTTCCATCCGTCGATGCAGTTGTTCAAGGAATCGAAAACGCCGCTCACAATCAACGGCGTGCATCTCACGGCGGAAGGGAATCGCCAGTTGGCTGAAGTGATCGCAGCGGCTCTGCTCGGGCATCAGGTGAAAGCGACCGAAACTCTCGAACCGCTACGGGCCGCAGTGGTCGACAAGTCCATGCACTGGAACAATCGCTATCGTGCCCGCGACGGGAACGACGTCTGGGGTGGACGCTCGACACTTGCATTCACCAACGACCAGACAAATGCCGTCGTGTTACAGCACGAACTCTCGATGCTCGACATCATGACAATGAATCGTGATGCCTACATCTGGTCTCTCGCCAATGGCCACGATGCCAAGGTGGATGACAGTAACGTCCCCAAGCCGATCGAGGTCGTCTCGAACGTCGGCGGGGGGAGCAAGAGTTCGAATGCCGCGAAGGAAGGTTCGCTCAACTACATTAGTGGCGAAGAAGGGATCAAACACATGGCGATTGCCGATGGGTTTGAAGTCAGCCTTTTCGCCGATGATGCTCAGTTTCCCGAGTTGATTAACCCGGTGCAGATGCAGTTCGACACGAAGGGGCGACTTTGGGCTGCCATCTGGCCAACCTACCCGACGTGGGAACCACTCAAGGAGATGAAGGACGCACTGGTCATCCTGCATGACGACAACAACGATGGCAAAGCCGACCGGATGACCGAGTTCGCGAAAGTGCAGAACCCGCTCGGCTTCGAGTTTTGGAACGGCGGCGTCATCGTCACTTGTACGCCGGAGATTCTGTTCCTCCGCGACACCGATGGGGACGATGTTGCCGACGAACGGATCATTATGTTGCAAGGGGTCGATTCCTCAGACACCCACCACGGGGCAAACAATTTGATCTATGGCCCTGATGGCGCCATCTACTGGCAGAGCGGCGTCTTCATGCAGCACAACCATGAACACCCCTGGGGACCATCGTTGCAGACCGGAGCCTCCGCGATGTATCGGTTTGACCCCCGTCGACACACAATCTCCCTGCATGCCAATAACTCGCCGAACCCGCACGGGATCGCCTTCGATCGCTGGGGGTATCACTATGCGACCGACGGGACCGGCGGACGGGCCTATCAAGTACGGCCCACAAGTACCGGCTTCAACATGTACGAACTACTCAAGAAAGAAGTCCGCCCAGTGACCGCGTGTGAAGTGGTCAGCAGCGAACACTTCCCCGAGTCGATGCAGGGAGACTTCCTCATCTGCAACGTCATCGGCTTCCTCGGAATTAAACACTATCACCTCGAACGAAACGGCGAGAACGGAACTGTCTGGGGCGAACCCGCCGGGGCAGAACTGAAGACGAATCGGCTGAATTCCGACGGCACAACCACTCAGGAAGTGTCGCGCGGCCTCATGATGAGCGGCGACCCGAACTTCCGGCCTGCCGACGCAATCTTCGCACCCGATGGGTCTCTCTACTTCTGCGACTGGCATAACGTCATCATCGGCCACATGCAGCACAACGTCCGCGACCCCAACCGCGACCACTCGCATGGTCGCATCTATCGCATGACCGCCAAGGGGCGTCCACTGCAAAAACCGGTTGCCATTGATGGCGAGCCGATTGAGAAACTGCTCGACAACCTGAAGTCGCCGGTGGATGGCGTCCGTCACCGCACTCGCATTGAACTGAGCGAGCGGGACTCGAATGAAGTCATCGCGGCAACGAAGGAATGGGTGAAACAGTTCAATCCGAAAAACCAGGAAGATGCCCACCATCTCCTCGAAGCACTTTGGCTACATCAGCAGCACAATGTGCGAGATCTTGATCTTCTCGAACTCGTACTGAATTCTCCAGAACCACATGCCCGTGTCGCAGCAGCGACAGTGAAGCATCTCTGGTTCAATGTCGACGCCACCATGCGTGGGGGTGTGATCGTCGAAGAAGAGGAAGCGATCGCACAGAAGTCGGGAATCATCAGCGATACCCCCGAACTGACCACCATCCGCATCGGCACCGTCCGCGAACGGATGCAGTATGACGTCGCCAAGTTGACGGTCACTCCCGGCAAGAAGGTGCATCTCACCTTTGCCAACCCCGACTACATGCCGCACAACATCCTGCTGGTAAAGCCAGGCAAAGCGGACGAAGTCGCCTTGAAGGCGATCGATCTGGGGGCCACGGGTTTCTCGGTCAACTATGTTCCAGACTCAGCCGATATTCTCTGGTCGAGCAAGCTTGTCGATCATGGACAAGAGGAAGTCATCGAGTTCACCGCGCCGACCGAGGAGGGAGCCTATCCCTACATCTGTTCGTTCCCGGGGCACCACATGCGGATGCGAGGAATGCTGTATGTCACGAACGATCTGGCCGATTTCCTTCGCCGCAACCCAGAAGAGGAGTCCAAGAATACCGAGTGGAAGCTCGCCGACTTGGAAGCCGAACTGAGTCGCGTCGGAACACAACGAGACTATGCCCGAGGCAAACTCCTGTTCACGAGTCTCGCCTGTGCCCAGTGCCACAAGTTGAATAAGGATGGCGAGACTTTGGGGAAAAACGTCGCCATTGGGCCAAACCTGGATGAAGTCGTCACCAAGTACAAGCAGGACCCCAAAGCGATCTTGGCCGAAATCCTTGAGCCTTCCAAAAAGATCGACGAGAAGTACCGCACCGTTCTATTGGTGCTCGACGACGGCACCGTCCTCAATGGCAATATCGTTTCAGAAGATGACGAGTCGTTAACGATCATGACAGGGCCCCCCAAGCTGGAAGAGAAGAAAATCTCCAAAGCTTCGATCGAGGTGCGTCGTCCCTCTCCGGTTTCGATTATGCCTGTGGGTCTGTTCAACGCGTTGAACAAAGAGCAGATTCTCGACCTGATGGCCTACGTCATCGCCAACGGCAACGCCGCCGATCCTGCCTTCAAAAAGTAACCCCGGCAGAGGTCAACAGCATCAAACAGAAGCGGGTGGCAACCTATCGCCACCCGCTTCGCTTTTTGAATTGCGTGCTTCATCACTCGACAACAACTGAACATCATCATTGGGAACTGCGAGGGTCTTAATATGGGCTTGGCAATTGAAGTTGGCGGGTTTGGCGACGAAGATTTCCTTGTGGAGCAACTGGGGCAAGCGAACCAGGTGCTTAGGGAACTGGGGTTGCCGGAGCATGTCGAGGCAATGGACTCTGCCGATCCCGAGTTATCGCGGGCGGAGATGGACAGTTTCCCCTACTCGTTTCTGCATCACCTTCGTCGACTGTATGCGAGATGTGTCGCCAGTCCGGAATGGAAACCGACGCCCACTCCTGACGATGAAGACCCGGGCTGATGATCCAGTCGTCGAAGAGGAATCGATGTTGTTCGACAGTCATCTGCTGTGTCATTCCGACTCCGAAGGCTTCTATCTCCCCGTCGACTTCCGTGAGGTCATCGTCGATCCTAAGGAAGCCGATCGAATCGTCGGCGGCATGTTAGGTTCCAGTGAAGCAGGCTGGGTTAGCATCTGCGTGTCCCAGCACTACGAGCCACTCCCAATCTGGGTTACCCCTGCGGCTAACCCCAGCCTACATTACTTTTTCGCCTTGAGTAGTTCGAGCATTCCTTTGCCCAGTCCCTCGCCGACCAGCATGTAGGTTTCGGCGTTTTGGTTATAATGAAAGCCTTGATTCGTCGGCGACATTTCCGGGCTGCGCCAGAAGTCCCGAGTCTCGACCGTCAGCACGTTTCCTTGGAACTCGGGATACTTCCTCTTGTCTCCACTGACGGCGAGTTGGGCCTCGGCGACGATCTTGTGAGGGCCTGCCATATTCCAGCCATCGAACCCGATGGTCGCGATTACGAACGGTGCGTTAGGGGCGTCGAATTCTTTCCGCAATGTCTTGATAAGGTGAACGAGGTTTTGTTCATACCGGCTCGCGTGAGGTTCGCCGCCATCCTTGTGGCCCTGCCACCAAACAAATCCCGCGATTTCGTAACCGCGTCCTTTCCAATGCGGAAACTCCTTGTCGAAGTTGTTCAGCACTTCGTGGACCGCACCGAAACAGTCATCGTACTGCTTTCCGGCATACCAGTTGATCGGTTGGGGAGACGTGCCCTTCTCCCATCTCGCTGGCGAATCCTTATACCCCGCGTAGACGTATCCATCGTGTTCGTACTGTTCACTCCCAGGCGGGAGGTAGTCCCAGCCCAATGATCGATTTCCCTGTGAGGCCTTAAGTACGAGCACTGGCTCATCATGATAGTCGCCGACAATATGTCCAAAACCGAGTTCCGGCCCGATATTGTTGTTACCAGCGCCGCATCCTATGGAGAGCCACTTGTTAGCCGTCGCGGTCACAACCCCCTTGTACCAAACATCATCGCGGATAACCCAGTTGCCCTGCTTGTCGACGAGATAGGGAAACTTTCGATCCTGCTTTACAACGGTCGCCAACGTGCCGGGAATGTCCATCCGTGCAATCCAGCCAAGACCGTTCGCCTGATCGTTTAAGTAGATGATCTGGAACGGAACTTTCTTGTCAGCGGTGAGCGTAATGTGCGTATGTCTCGCCTCCTTGCCGGGCTCCTGGCGATACACCTCTTTGCCATCGACTTCCATAATGTTATCCGTCGATGCGCCGTAGCCCGGACGAAGCTCGTAGACTCCGGTGTTCTTGACCTGAAGGAATCCACGCACAATTTGCGTCCCGCCGCCGGGATAAGGGGTCGGCATCACTCCTCCGAAGGCTGCCAGCTTGAGCGTCTTTGTTGGCTCCATTTTTTGGTAGTCGGCATCCGGGCTGTACTTGCCGGGATACACCGAGAGCACCGGGTCGATGAACTCGGAACCCCAGCGACTGCCTCCCCCCGTCACCTGGCCAATCCCAACCATGTTGGACTGACCGGAGAGGATGTAAACCTTGACCGGTTTGTCAGCGGCCAGGGCAGTGACCGTCAAGAACGACGACGTCAGAACGGCACAGAACGCGCGAACAAGACAACGACGACTAAGTTTCATGGGAATTCCTCTGGATGTCACAGGACGACAATCAATGCTTCGCGGGTGCCAGGTCCGCGAATGATTGATACCGAAAGTCATGGTCAGCCGCTCACTCCCCGGCTCGGAAAGTCAACGCAGGGAGTCCTTCTTCATTGAACAGGTTTGCCCAGGGCGAGTCCTTGTCCCACGCGTATTGCACGGCGACTGGTTCCGGCACATCAGCACTCGAGACGACGACAGTGTCGCCATCGATTTCTGCCTTGGCCCAATGGTACTTGCCGTCCTTTCCCGCCACGGCGAATCCTTGCAGGCCGTCGCCATAAGTGGTCGCCAGTCCGCTGCCGATGTGGGAGTAGTGGACACGAATCTTAGCACCCTCGATCTTATGCGACGCATAGATCGGACCATAGATTTCCATCGGCTTTTCGTAAGCAAAACCTAACGCCACCTGCGCTGCGCGGTGACCATAACCTGACTTATTACGGGGGTGAATTCCAGCGCCGAGATCTCGGGCCGTAACCATGGCGGTTTTCGGATGTTGCATGATCCTGACATGGTGTGCCCGATAGTCTCCGGCATGACCCTGCTGAGGCGTCGCGGGCAGAGGGGCGAAATTGTCGGCCATGCGATTGGTTGGATTTGACTTATCCCATGCACATCCGCCGCCACTTGGCTTTTGCACATAAAGGAAAGGGAACTCGCCCTGTCCCCAGGCATCTCGCCAGCCACCGATCAGTGCCCCCATTGTGGTGAACTGGTCGAGCCCCTTGATGGCGGTTCCTGACTCTCCCTGATCCCATAGCACTCCACGAATGCCGTAGGGCACGATCGGTAGAATGTGTTGTTTGTAGAGATCGCCACCGTTGGCCGCTTGAAAGGTCTTCGACGGCTCGTAATTCGCCAGCATCTCGTCGGTGAGCCAGCGCCCCGATGGCGTTCCCCCCACGGCTCCAAGAATCAGCCCGACGGGGACGTCAATGTCCTTTTGCAACCGCTGACCAAAAGCAAACAAGATTGCCGAAAAACCGGCATTGGTCTGTGGGTTGGACTCCTGCCAGTTCCCACCCTTACCACGGCAGAACCGTAATTGGGGATAGGTTCCTGCGGCGAGTTCGGCGAGCACGTCGTCCCCTTTGGCATATCCACCGACTCCGCCCGCCATGTTCGACTGTCCCGACCCGACCCACACGTCGCCGACTAACACATCCTTAAATTCGATCGTGTTCGCCCCTTCAATTCTCAGTACGTGAGGGCCACCCGCTTTGAGCGGGGTGAGCTTCACCTGCCAGTTTCCCTGGGCATCCCCCTTGGCGTGATGTGACTGTCCTGCAATCGAAACGGCGACGTCTTCACCAGGTTCGGAAGTGCCCCAGACGGGGGCGGCCAGGTCGCGTTGTAAGACCATGTGGTCACTGAACACCGGTGGCACTCTGACATCGGCGAAGGCTACCGACGCGAATAACATAACCATCAGCAGGGATGATACCGATATCGATTGGCAACGACGCATCGTTCAGTCCTCACTTTGGGAGTTCGATGTGGGCGAATATCAAGTCGCCATTGTAGGCAGCGAACCCTTTGATCGCACGTCTGCTCTGAGCGTCAGGGGATCGACACGGGGTCGACAGACCATTCTCTACCTTCCTTTCTTATCCGTGACTCTTCACTCCCAGTCGAGACGACAACAAGAACATTCGCAGTCGACACTGTCGGTCAGCGAGGCACGGTTGTTGTGGTCCTCGTTTGCCGAATCAGTTCAACGATCTCATCTGGACGATGTCGGAAGAATCGACCTGAGACGGTCCCTTCCACCCTTGGCTATTTCCACATCGAAACGATTCACACCACTTGCACGTCAGCTTATTGAAAGGTGCCATCGAACGGTGGCAATCGACTGTGTGTTTACATACACTTTTCGAGGCCGGAAGACTCTTGCACTGATGCGGTTGATTGCTTTCGACCAGCAATTTCCGTTTCTGCTGTGGTGCGGAGGGAATCATGACAGCCAACGCAGGGAGCGACGTTTGGAGTTTTCGACTTTCTGAAAACCCTTGGGGCGTGATGCATCGCGGTGCGTCGGTCGTTGGGTTGGATCGTCCGCTTGCTCCTGGCGAGTTCGACGGGAAGATGTGGTTGGGTGGCATCTCGAGTGTTTCGCAGTGTGTGACACTTGGGCGACTGGTCGCGAACGACGCGGCGATCGGTTGTGTCACGGGTACCGGACGTTGCACTGAGGTTGTATCGTCACTGGATTGACATCATCGAGTAAGCGTTGCGATTACGAGGCCGTTCTATGTCGGCAAACGTTTATGCCCTGCTTGTGGGGATTAATGAGTACCCGTCGCACGTCGGCCGGTTGTCTGGATGCATCAACGATGTCGAGCACGTCCACGAATACTTGCGGGGCCGATTCGCTCCGTCGAAACTGTTCGTGGAAACATTGCTGAACGGGGATGCAACGCGACAGGGGATGATCGATCAGTTTCGACATCACTTGTCCCGAGCAGGGGCAGACGATGTCGTTCTATTTCACTACTCGGGTCATGGGGCTAGGTGGAAGTCCGCGCAGGAGTTCACGTCACTCTTTCCCGATGGCATGGACGAAGGACTGGTCTGTGCCGACAGTCGGTTGGCGGGTGGCTACGATCTCGCCGACAAGGAGCTTGCCGTCTTACTGGCCGAAGTTGCCGGCAACTGTCCGCATGTTGCGGTCATACTCGACTGTTGCCACTCTGGTTCTGGCACACGTTCTGCCGATGACTTCACGCAGCTAAAAGCCCGTCAGACGCATGAAGTTCAGACCGAGCGTCCGCTCGAGAGTTATCTTGACGGATACTATGCCGCATTGCGCCATTCTGGGGCCTCGATGGAGATTCCAGTAAGTCGTCACATCTTGCTGGCGGGTTGTCAACGTGTGCAGAAGGCATGGGAAGGGAGGGACCATAGCGGCCTGTTTACGTCGAGCCTACTGGAAGTGCTGAGGCGCTCAGGTGGGGAGTTGTCGTACGCCGATCTGTTTCTGAGGTGCCGGGCGGAAGTTCGTCGACGTGCAGACAATCAGGAGCCGCAGTTCGAGACTTACCGTGGATTTCCCGCTTGGCAGGGTTTTCTTGGAGGGCGAGGGAATCAATCCGGGAGGAGGCACACGGTTGCTTTCGAGAAGAACCGATGGACCTTGAACTGTGGTGCGATTCATGGACTGCCGTCCGATCCCGATGAGGCGGTGTCACTGGACTTGTACCGAGAAGGTAATCCGTCCCAACTGGCAGCGCGGGCAACGACTTCACACGTCGGCGCACAGTCGAGTGAATTGACAATCCTTGAAGGGAGTGCAGATGTCTCGGAGCGGTTTCAGGCTGAGATCACCAGTCTTCCTGTGCCGCCACTGGAAGTCGCTCTCGAAGGAGATGACGCTGCAACGGCCGCACTGGAACAGTTCTTTCGAGACGCTGACGATCAATCGCTCGGAGTCTCGTTGCTGCGAGAATCGCAAGATATTGCCCGCTACGTGGTCTCCGCTGATGAGGGGACATGGTCGTTGCGATTGCAGGGCGGTGGCCGGTTGATCCAGGGTGTCCGTGGTTACTCGCGGGAAGCGGCCGACTACTTGTTCTCCGTGCTGAAGCGTGTTGCCGCCTGGGAACGTGCTGTCTCGCTCCAGAATCATTGGTCGCGGATGAAGCAGGACGATGTCCCCTTCTGGCTTAGCGAGGTTTCGGAACAAGATGAAGTTGTTCGAGAGTTCCCGGACAACAGTGTGACGATAGACATCATACCTGAGCAAGAATTCTGGAGTTCGTTCCGAGGGACTCTGCGGGCGAAGAATCTGACACAGCAGCCGCTGCATCTCCTGTTGGTTCACCTGTCCGACGACTATGGGATGCAGGTGCTCTACAACGATCGAGTTGAGCCAACAGAGTCGAGCTTTACCATCACGCTGGATGGGAACGCGTTTTTTGACTTAACGCTGGACGATCACGAGGGAGACGAATCGGTTCACATTTTCAAACTGATCGTCTCGACCGAGAAGGTGGACGACTTCCTCTTGGGTCAGGAACCACTGCAACTCGGAACGATCCTTGATCTTGAAGAGACGCGTGGAACGCGAGGGCTGAGTTTCGGTCAACCGCGGCGAAAGCTCGTTCACGAGCAGGAGTGGTTCACACAGGATGTGCAGGTCACACTGGTGCGTGAGCGAGAGACTTTGACGGCTGACGATATCACACTGGCGGGTGGTGTGGTTCATGTGGTCGGGCATCCTCAGATGCGAGCGGGTGTTCGTCTGACGGCACGCAACGCCGAATTTGCAGGTCGGGGAGCGACGGGAAGCGAGGTCCATCGGGTCTTCGAGCGGCTGGGGATGGAACATATCAATTTCGCAAAGACGCGAGGCGACAACCTGAGCGTTCTGGAGTTGACGAACATTCAACATGCGGAGTCCCTCGCAGAACATCCGCTCGAAATCGCCCTCGACATCGCCCTGACCGACGAAGAGAGCGTTCTGCCGATCGTATTTGATGGCGAGGACATCTTGATTGGTGGTGCGGCGGCGCGTGATGAGAAGGGACGAACCCGAATTCTTATCAGCAACATTCCAGAATGCCCCGACCGTCAGCGGGGCATCGGCCAGTCACTCAAACTCTACTTCTTCAAGACGGTGCTGCGTCAGGAGAACGTCAATCGGCTCGACTGGATTTCGTTCAAGGCCGACGGCAACACAACGCGACAGGGTGTTGATGTTGCGGAAAAAGTCCGAACTGCGAAAAACATTCTGCTCCTGCTTCCCGGAATTCTGGGAGACACGACAGAAATGGCAAACGGACTTCAGGTGGCTCAAGATGTCGTCGGACAACGCCTTCACCAGAATTTCGACTTGGTGCTCGCGTACCATTATGAGTCTCTCAGCACACCATTAGTTCAAACCGCTCTGCAATTGAAGCGTCAACTCCGGGAGGTCGGCATTCACGAGGGGGACGATAAGCGATTGACGGTTATGGCCCACTCGGTGGGAGGGCTGATCGCCCGTTGGTGGATCGAACAGGATGGGGGAAAGTCTGCTGTCGACCATCTGATAATGTTCGGCACTCCGAACGACGGTTCGCCACTGGGACAGATCGGTGCCGCTCGGAACATCACGACTCTGCTTACGACGCTCGCGATGAACGTCAATCCGTTGTTTGCCGCTTGGGGGGGGCCGTTGATCTACTTGCTGAATGGTTCCGAGAAACCGACAGTAACGCTGGAGGAACTCAATCCACAGTCGGAGATCATCAGGACGCTCAGTGCAAGCGAAGACCCCGGGGTTCGCTACACGATCATCAGCGGCGACTTCCATGCGGCACGGCAACAGCAGGGGGGAGTGCTGGCGAGGCTGGCCGGGAAACTGGGAGGAGAATGGTTGCTGAAGTCGCTACATCAGGGAGAGACGAATGACATCGCGGTGAGCGGTCGTAGTGCAACCAGCATTGACGATTGTCGTTCTCCTCCTCCCGACAAGCGGAGAGTGCCGTGTCATCACTTGAGTTATTTCACCAGCGATGCCGGACTGGAACACCTCGCAAAGATCGACTGGAGATTGTAACTGGAGGTTGAAGCTGTAGATGATGACTGGAAACGGCAACTGATTAAGAGATGAAGGAGAGAAGATGGCGGAAGAGAGAACGAAACCAGTCATTCTACTGGCGTTCGCCAACAACGCAGAGGAATACCTGCGTTCTCTCGCCAACGAGGCACACAGTCTGCGCGATGTGTTGACACAGGGAAACGCCGCGAAGTGGTGCGAAGTGGTGTTGCGTGAGAACTGTACGGCCGGCGATATCTTCAAGGTGTTGCAAGACCCACAGTACCGCAATCGCATCGCGATTTTTCATTACGGAGGCCATGCAAACGCATATCAATTACTACTGGAGTCGGCGAACGGAGAGGGAGCGACTGCCGATGCGGGTGGCTTGGCGAAATTTCTTTCGCAACAGCGGGGACTCCAACTGGTCTTTCTGAACGGCTGTTCGACTCAACAGCAGACACAGGGATTGCTGGATGCCGGTGTCGGGGCCGTTATCTCGACTTCGCGGGCAATTCGAGACGAAGTCGCGACGACGTTCGCTTTGCACTTCTATCAGGCGATTGCGGGGGGAGCGTCGATTCGCACAGCCTACATCGAAGCAGAAGCGTCGGTTCAGCGCCATGAAGCGGGGAACATGCGAGGGTTGTACTTCGGCGATCGACAGATTGTCGGCTCGCCAATCGAAGAGGATCGTCTCCCTTGGCAACTATTCCTGAGAGAAGGTTCCGAAAGTACGGACAAATGGAATCTCCCCGAGGTGGCTGACGATGCACTCTTTGGATTGCCCTCACTTCCACTCCAGGACCTGCCGGAGTCTCCCTATCGCTATTTGAAGTGGTTCTCGCGTCGTGACGCGGAAGTCTTCTTTGGTCGCTCACATCAGATTCGGGAGTTGTTCGATCGCCTCACCGCACCGCGAACTCCACCAATTCTCCTGTTCTATGGACAGTCTGGAGTCGGAAAGTCGTCGATTCTCGATGCCGGTCTGATGCCTCGCCTCGAACAGGACCACGAAGTCCGGTATCTGAGGCGGACCGAGGGAGGACTGCTCGACACACTGCGGATGGCATTCTTGCCAGAAGCAGTCGGCGCTCCAGATGCCTCTGCCTGGCAACTCAAGGAAGAGGTGACCGGCAAGCCATTGGTCGTCATTCTGGATCAGGTCGAGGAAGTCTTCACACGACCAATCGTTGAGGTAAGGAATGAATTGGAGCAATTTCTGGGCGTGCTCGTGATGATCTTCGGCGATGCAGCCCGTCGCCCAAAGGGGAAGTTGGTGCTGGGCTTCCGTAAGGAGTGGCTGGCCGAGATTGAGAAACGATTGATCTCGTACGAGTTGCCGCGATCCAAAGTCTTCCTTGAACCGCTCAATAGGAAGGGGATCATGGAAGCAGTGCGTGGTCCGATGAGTTCCGACCGTCTACGTCAACACTATGGGCTGCAAGTCGAAACGGGATTGGCGGAGATTATCGCCGATGACCTTGCCGAAGATCGGGATTCCGCGATCGCCCCGACACTGCAAATCCTGTTGACGAAGCTCTGGTCCAGGGCAACCCAACAGAACTACGAGCGACCGGAGTTTACAGGGGACTTATATCGTCAACTAAAACGAGACGGAATCTTGTTGCGAGACTTCCTCAACCAGCAAGTTGAGACATTTCGTCAGAAGTATCCCGAGGTGGTCGACTCTGGTTTACTGCTGGACATTGTCGCTCTCCACACGACTGCGCTGGGGACGGCCGATCAACAAACGGTCGAACAACTTCAACAGCAATATGCTCATCTCGGCGCAACCCTGCCCGAATTGATTCAGCAATGCCAGGATTTGCATCTACTGACCGTTACTGCAAACTCACAAAAAGAGGGCGAGACGACCACGCGGCTTGCTCACGACACCTTGGCCCCGTTGGTTCGCGAACAGTTCGACACCTCAGACAAACCAGGACAGCGAGCCCGCCGGATTCTCGACAATCGTTCGGTTGACTGGAGTGACGAGGCAACGGGAACGCCACTCGATGATGCCGACCTTTCGATCGTTGAGCGAGGCGTTTCCGGCACTCGTCAGTTGACCCCAACCGAACAACGTCTGCTCGCCGCCAGTC
Source organism: Planctomycetaceae bacterium (assembly GCA_041398965.1). Classification (GTDB taxonomy): domain Bacteria; phylum Planctomycetota; class Planctomycetia; order Planctomycetales; family Planctomycetaceae; genus JAWKTT01. The sequence goes on from JAWKTT010000016.1 coordinate 96,482, forward strand.
GGGAACTCCGACTTCGGATTCAGCGCACAAAGAGGACGATCAGGGTCGCCATTGTCGTTGCTGCTGTCGTTATTCTTATCGTCTCGGCGATTGCCATGCAGAAGTCGACGGAAGCGCGACAGGCGAATCTCACGGCAATACTGACAGCTTCTCCGGCTGAACTGGAAACGGCTCTCGCGACCATCGACCATTCCACTGCTGAAGTCCTGCGGACGGTACGTGACGACGAGAAACTCGGCTCGACGGCTCGGCTTCACGCTGCATTCGGACTCGCCCACTTCGGAGAGTCGCAAGACCTGTTCCTCGTCGAGTATTTGCACGAAGTCACTCCTGAGGAGATGCCGAACCTGCTAAGGGCCCTCTCAGCAAAGTTGGACGAGTCATTGGTCCAGACATTGTCGGAGATCGCGAATGGAGAGGTATCGAACGATTCGGCACAACCGGTCCGTGCAGCTTCCGTGCTGGTAGCACTCGGGCAAGCCGATCACCTTCGTCGTCTCGAACAGTTCCCTCCAAATGGGGACCCACGCCATCGAACTCACTTTGTGCACGACTACCATCGCTGGATCGGAGATGTTGATCGGCTGCGTGAGGCTTTAACGCATACCAACAATACGGACGCATTGGCGGCGATCTGCCTCTCACTGAGTTTCAGCGAGTCGAAACAGGTTCAGACTGCCACTCAGGATATTCTCGCGAAGCATCTTAAGGGACATCGCTCGGCGGCTGTTCGATCGGCTTCTCGATGTACGCTTCACTCGTGGGGGGCGATGCTTGCCGATGCCAACGCGAAGCTTGACGAATCAGAAGGTCGAGACTGGTACACCAATGGAAGTGGCATCACCATGATTGCGGTTCCCTTCAATGATCAGGGAGTCGGGACGTTTCAGTGGATTGACGTGAAGAATACTGGAAAGGCCTACAACGTCACGTTGAAGCGCAAATTCCACATGGCCGAGACAGAAGTGACTTTCAAGCAATGGAGTCAATGGCCGGAGCGACCAAATATCGCTGAGGATTTCGTTGGCCGGGAGGGACGTCCCATAGACTACATTAGCTTCTACGACTCGATTAACTATTGCAACTGGTTAAGCGAGCAGGAGGGACTGCCGAAATGCTATAGCAAAGACGACGCGGGCGACTGGACGTGCAATTTCGACCTCAATGGCTATCGACTGCCGACGGAAGCCGAGTGGCGTTACGCCTGCCGCGCGGGGACAACGTCACGATACTGTTTTGGTGACGATCCCGATTTGACCAGTGCTTATGCCTGGACAACGGCAAACGCTCACGGCCAATCACACGATGTCGCCACGCGACAACCGAATGCGTGGGGGTTTTTCGACATGCATGGGAACGTGCTGGAATGGTGTTGGGACTGGTATGTCCCGGTTCCGCAGGCGGCTGAGAATGAACAGGTCCCCAACGACTACGCTGGACCGCTGGAACCAGACCCGGCATTTCGAGGTCGTGTCGTCTGTGGCGGAAACTTTAATGCTGGAACTGCCGATGCGATTTCCGATGACCGGGACCTGCGTCCTGTTAAAGAAAAACAGCCCTATCTTGGTTTTCGCGTCGCTCGGACGAGGAATTCTACCCAACAACAATAAACGGGAGAATGATGTGACCACTCAAACTCATACCACAGGTCGACGCTCGGCACACGGAAAGTTCAGCACCATCAATCGGTGGCTGAGAATGACGGTCTGCATGTCGATCGTCTCGTCGATTATGGGTTGCCCGCCCGATCCACCAGTTCCGCCAACCCCGCCAATCACCATCGACGAAGCGAATCAATCGAACACCAATGAACCGGAATCGACGACCAACGAGACGCAGGAAAACAAGTCTCTTCAGTCGTTACATCAACTGACAGACAAGATCGACTTGACCGAGGCGATTGCAGATACGGAGAGGGTCTTCGCCAAACATGGATTGCCAAAGGATTGGTACAAAACGCTTACCAACGATTCCTCCGAAGAGAACTCGGTCCTCATCGCCGCCATCTGGACCATGATCGAGCCGGACGTCGCAAGTCAATTTCAAAACCGATTCGGCACAAAGCGGAAACCATCGGGACGAATCTCGTCGCAAGAGATCCACGGCGACAACGATGTCTTTGAGGAGTTGCTGTATCGCGTGTTCAAAGGCGAAGATCACGGCACTCATATCAGTTTCAACCGTAACATGAGCGTCGATGTTTCTCCTCTGCCGAATGTGCATCCAGACTTTCTCGGTCGCGACGGATCGGTTGATTTCGCCAAGGTACGTGACGCATTTGTCGCAGCATTGGAGGAAGGGGACGTTCCCGTTGCGGTCAATGCCACCGCATCGAAAGCCGACAACGATGACGAGTGGTGCCGGATCGTCTGCGAATGGCGGACACCTGAGGGCCTTCCAGAGTGGGGCACCTCACAGCTCGCCTGGAGACCAACTGTGCGCGTCGAGTTTGTTGACGGCAATCAGGAAACGGCAGGGGGAGTGAGCGGCGGAAATCGACGACTGATGCTCAGTTGCTATGCAGAAATCGGTTACCGAAAAGAGAGCAAAGACAATTTCCAGGCCATCCATCTCGCGGGGCCATATCACGTAACCTCTTATCAGCCAGTCGGTATGGCGAACGGCTTCTACAAGCGATCTGGGATGAACCCAACTACGCGCATCTGCCAGCACGGAAACCTGACATACGCCAATCTCGAATCTCTCAATGCCGAGATGACCGATCTCGAACAAGAACAAGCAGACATCCTTGCCAGCCGACAGGTTTCGGCAGCCGAGACTCCGAATCCTGTCTGGGCCTATGGCGCGGGCACGAATGCCGTACTCGAGGACATCCACAATCGATTGAATCCTCTACTAAAGAAACCCCAATAGAGAAACCCCAATAATGGGCGAGTCGTGTTCGATGGCACGAAACTTTTTCAAAACATCAGTTGGCGCCCAACCAATAGACAAAGAACGATGAGACACTCGATTCAGGAATGAGTCTGCAAGTTTTCCTTTGATGGAGAAGTCGATGAAACACCTCACCATAACACTTTATGTCGGCCTGCTGGCATCCCTGATTGCTAGTGTCTGCCAGGCTCAAATTGTCGAGCAGTCCTACTCGGAGTGGAGTTACGAGGCGACGTCGCAGCGGTATTTGTGCGACTACTTTTACTCGCTCCCCGGGCAGACGCCCAAGAAGCACGTTGTCGTTTACTATCCGTCGCGTCCGGACTACTTATTTTATTTCGACCCGAATCAACGTGACTACTGGGGGCGATGCGCTTCTGTTCATCACGCCAGTTACGCTACGAGTCAGATGAAATGGAGCTACTTTCAGAACAATCAATGGACCGCCTTATCGACCAAGTGCCCGAAAGTCCCCGACCTTCCCAACGGTCCCGAGATTGTCCCGCCGAAGTTACCAGTCCTTCTTTACAATGCGAACCAGCCACTCGACCTCGCTCCGGCGATCGCGGACACCAGGCAGGTGTTTGAGGATTATGGATTGCCGTTCAACTGGTATCAAACTCTGCAACGCGGGAACAAGCCGGGCGTTGAAGCGGGTGAGTATCCGCTGTTCCTGACCGGCGTCTGGGAGATGCTCAAGCCGGAAGTCTCACGGCGATTCGGGCGACGTTATCAGATGCCCGAGAGACCAACGAGTGAGATTTACAACGGTGCCATCAGCAGCAACTCGGCGGCTTTCGAGGAGATGTTGCTGCTGACGTTGGTTGGTCCGGAGCATCGACACACTGTGCGTTATATGGTTCAGGTACCAACGTTTGTCGACTTACCTAATCTCGACGACAAGTTCCTCCATCGCGATGGATCAGTGAATTTCACCGCCATTCGAGATACCTTTGTCGATAAGTTCCAAAAGACACTAGATACGGGTGTGAACAAGACAGCGTCCATAGCGGCCGATGACAGGGAGTATTGCCAAGTCATCAGCAATTGGAATGCGATCTCCGGATCGCCACCCCGATGGGCCGCCGAACAGCTTGCTTCACGATATGTTGTTCGGGTCGAATTTGTTGACGGAAGGCGAATGATTCCCGGACTTTTCATCTCTGGAGAACGGAGACTGGTCGTCGAGTCTTATATTCAGATTGGCTATCGCAAGGGAGTTTCTGACGAGTTCTCACCCATCTTCCTGGCTGGCCCATTCCACGAATCCAACTATCAGCCTGTCGGTCAGGCTCAGGTGGCGCTTGCGGCTTGGGAATATCGATGGAGGTACGGCGATTGCAAGAAGATTTACTACTACAGCGACCTGCTCCCCAAAGACCAGGAACTGACGCAGGAGGAGCAGGCGGCGATCGAGAAGGCCGCTGCTGACCCAACGCCTGCTGCCGAGCGAGGAAGTCTCGTCTCCGTCAGTGGAAAAAGGCCGGATGTTACGGCCCTGCATCAGCAACTACACAACCTGCTGGCACCTGGAAAAGAGGCGGTGCCAAAGTTTCCCAAACCCGACCCGAAGCCAGCTCCTGCGCCGGAAGTCGACTAAAGCCACCATGCCACGGTCTTCATGCTGCTGATACTGCGATTTCTCGGCGACAGCCGGAATCCTAGGCCACACAGACTGTTTCTAAGTTTAGCTTCCTCCAGCCGTCAACGCGTCGTACTGTCCATTTTCTCGCGAGACATCCTCAATGCCATTCCAGTACAAATTTGACGGAACGAGCCGTGCGCTCGACGCCGAGACAACGACGGATCGTCGCACAGCTGCCGGGCTGCTGCGACTGCGCCAGGCACTCGCGGAACAGATTCCCAAGCGAACAATCAACGAAACGTTACTGCTCGCCACGTGGAATATACGAGACTTCGATTCGGCAAGATATGGTTTCCGTAGCGATGAGTCGATGTACTACATTGCAGAGATCATTTCGCACTTCGATCTCGTCGCAATTCAAGAGGTCAATGCTAATCTAGACGCACTCAACCGACTCATCGCGATATTGGGAGACTGGTGGAAGTTTCTGATTACGGACATCACCGTAGGCTCGGCAGGGAACCAGGAGCGCGGGGCATTTGTCTATGATACGCGAAAGGTCAAGTTCGGTGGCCTGGCGGGTGAGATTGTCATTCCCGACAAGAAACTCCCGGACAAGTCGCTACAGCCACAGCGTCAACTTGCACGAACTCCCTTTCTATGCGGGTTCGAGTCGGGTTACTTGCGATTCTCGTTATGCACAGTGCATATTTTTTATGGCGATTCGGTCGCGGTCGACCCGACGCGACTCGAAGAGATCGAAGTCCTCTCACGGTATCTCGTTGACCACGTCAGCAGCGAATACTCGTGGGCGAGAAACTTGGTGCTGTTGGGAGATTTTAACATCTTCTCGACCGAGGACCCGACGTATCAGGCGATCATTGATGCCGGCTTTTACATCCCGCCTCAATTTAAGGAATTCACGACAAACGCAGCTGGAGGAAAGCATTTCGATCAGATTGCGTTTGTCAGCAGGGCCTATGATGAGTCTGTTGTGTTAGAAAGGATTGAGCGTTCGCGCGGGGGGGTCTTCGACTTCTTTCAGACTGTCTTTACTAACGAAGGTGAGCCGGATTACGCCGAGCAGATGGGTCCAGCCTATGCAAAAAGTTCGCGGGGAAAACCTCGCACAGAACGGGAACGAGCCAACTACTATGAACAGTGGCGAACGCATCAGATGTCAGACCATTTCCCGATGTGGATCGAACTTCAAATCGACTTTGGAGAAGAGTACCTGCGCAGCGTCGCCGGCGCTGACCACTAGGATCGCGTCGTCAGGTGTATGCGATTTGGGGGACAGTCGAATTCGCGGTACGACAGGAATCCTCGGTTGACCGTGTTCCTCAATGGTTGAAGCGGAAAGACGGGTGCATTGTCAGGAGGTTGCACTGCAACTGAGGCAACGCAGTCCTCAAAGCCCAACCTTTCAGCGGACACTGTCGCATCAATCGTTGTCTGAGGTTAGGGAGATGCTTGGGACTGAGTCCCCTATACTGATCGTCGGTATTTTTCAGTATTTTTTCAGATTTCCGGTCATGATTTGTGTCGGTCGGTTAAGAATCAGATGGGGAGAACTTTTCCGGGAGTAGACAGTTGGACGATCAAGCTCGACAGGCAACTCGACTTTGGACACTGGCACAACCGGTCGTCTCGGCGTTTGTCACGTCGGTCGTACGTGATTTTTCGAGTCGGGATGACGTGCTACAAGAGGTCGCAGTCGCTGTCATGGAATCTTTTGACCGATACGATTCGGAACGGCCCTTTACAGCCTGGGCACTGGGAATCGCACAGAACCAAGTCAGGCTCTACCTGAGACGGCGACAGAGAGAACTGCTGGTATTCAACGATGAGTTGATGGCCACTCTTGCATCTGAGTTTGAAGCGATGCCCCAAGAGCAGTTGCGGCCTTTGGATTTCCTGAGCGATTGCCTTGGCGAACTTCAGGGACGAACGCGGGACCTCTGCGATCTTCGCTACACACAGGACCTCAAGCCAGCAGCGATTGCAGAATCTGTTGGTATGACTGCGAACTCTGTCGCCAAGGCACTTCAGCGAATTCGTGACCAGTTGCGCGATTGCATCGAACGTAAGGCCGCTCTTGAGGGGGGAGGCTGATGACCCTCGATCCTCAAGACCTGTTAAATGGCTACCTCGATGCCACACTGTCGATGGAAGAGCACGTCGTATTCGAGCAATGGTTGCAGGAGTCGCGTCAACACCAGCAACGATTTGCCTCGGCTGTACTTCTCCATGACCGATTGCGTGGCGAGCTGTTGGCAATGTCTGCAACACCCCCTGTGCGACCATCGATTGCAAGCGAAGAGATGCGGGCAAGGTCGCGGCGACGATTCGGATCCGTCGCCGCGATGTTCGGTGCTGTCTGTACCTTTGCAGTGGTTCTGTTCGTGTTATGGCAAGGGCTCGGAGATTCGAACGCTTCTGCTGCCGTCGTCGAATTGGATCGGTTGATTTCAGCCAGTGCGGAGGCAACGGATCGCACATTTCAGATTTCCGTAGAGAATGTTGCGTTGCCGAGAGCGAGGGGTGATCGCCATCAGCCGTTAGATGGCGGGCGTCCGCCCAAGCCGCCTCTTGATGGTGCCGTCGTGCATGTGCGTAGCGGCAATTGTTTCGTGCTCATTCGCAACACGTTAACGGGTGAACCGTTCATCACTGGCAGCAATGGGCGAACCAGTTGGGCAGTCCGCCCCGATGGGCCAGTTCGTGTGAGTGCCGACTTGACTCGTTTTAATCGTGATCTGCCGGGGCACGAGTTCAATATGTCACTGATTAACATCGAAGACGGACTGGAACAGTTACGGTCATGGTATGATATTCAACTCTTGCCGATTGAAAACGGCGATGCTGAGGGGGCCTTCGTAGACGAACCGTTGCGACTGCTTGTTGCAGTGAAAAAGAAGGGTTTTCGTGGCCCTCGGCGGGTGGAAGTGACCTACGCAGTAACCACCGGTCAAGTTCGACAGATGCGATTTGTCGAAATGCCCTACGGCCCTGAGATGTTGACTGTCAGATTAACGCTGGTCGATATGCAAAGTTGCGACGAGTCGTTTTTTGATCATGAATCGCACCACACCTCCGGGCGAATTATCGAGAAAGAGTAGTCTATGAATCCGTTGAAGAAATCGCTGGTCGCCTTCGTGTTCGTGTGGATATTTGCGTGGTTTGCATGGGGGCAAGGATCGAATGGAAAGCCCGTTCCACCCGGCGGAAAGATCAGGAAGCCGCAGATGAGTGATACGATCAAGGCAAATATTTATGCCGACAATTGGTTCATCCTTTATATCAACGGAGAACTTACTGCGGTCGATTCCATCAGGTTCATTCCACACAACGTGATTTCGGTCGATATTCTCCCCACTTATCCAATGACTATTGCCGTCATGGCTAAGGATAATGCCAATGCGAAGACCGGCATGGAATATGCGAACACGAACATCGGTGACGCTGGTTTCATCTTAAAGTTTGGTGATGGCACGGTCACCAACGCGAAGTGGAAGGCAAAGGCGTTTTCCTCCGGGCCGATAAATCGGGACACGCGAAACCCGCGTGTGGAGAACCTGCCGATTCCCGACAACTGGTATGCGGTCGACTTTGACGATCACTCCTGGAGCATGGCGACGGAATACTCGGAATCAGAAGTCGGGCCCAAACAGCCTTTCTTTGATCACGACTTTCAAGGTGCGAGGTTCATTTGGACCGACGATATCGAACTCGACAACACGGTCATATTTCGACACACCGTGATGTCACCACCAGATGGAAAGGGACGAACAGACTTTTCACACCTCAATGACACCGTTCCAGATGCACCTCCTAAGAAACCAAGACCATGAGACCGTCTCGTTCGCCAATGACACATATTCCGGGAGTTCCCCAGATGAAAGCGTTGTTCGTCATTTGCCTCTTGTTGTTGCCCACTGGCGGAGTTGCCGCCGAACGGCCCAACATTGTCTTCATGCTTTCGGACGATCAAGCTTGGAACGGCCTGTCGGTGGCCATGCACCCCGATGTGGCAGAGTCGAAGGGAGACATTTTCCATACACCACATCTGGAGAAACTCGCCGCCCAAGGGATGCGGTTTTCCGCGGGTTACGCCCCAGCTTCGGTTTGTTCACCGACTCGAATCAGCCTGATGACCGGAAAGAGCCCGGCGGCGTTACACTGGACAAAGGCGGCTCCCCCGGAAACTGGTCACAAGCTCATTGAGCCACGATGTATCCGAAACATCTCGGATAATGAAGTAACAATTGGCGACCTCCTCCGCAAGGCGGGGTACGCAACCGCTCACTATGGAAAGTGGCACATCGGTGGCGGAGGCCCAGAAAGACACGGATTCGACGAATCTGATGGCGACACGGGAAACGAGAATGCCTATCAGTTCAAAGACCCTAACCCCGTGGATATTTTCGGCATGGCAGATCGCGCAGCCAAGTTCATGGAAAAGAATGCAAAGGCTAAGAAGCCATTCTTCATTCAACTTTCCTGGAACGCGCTTCATGCATCGGAGAATGCAAACAGGGCGACGCTCGCAAAGTATCAGGAAAAGATGAAAGGAGAGAACACCAAACGGATCACCACAGCAGCCATTACCGAAGACCTTGACACCGGCGTCGGAAAGGTACTGTCGGCGATTGAACGACTTGGCCTGACCGACAACACCTACATCATCTACATCTCCGACAACGGAGCGGGCGGTGGCAGGAAAGTCCTGGCTGGTGGAAAGGGGGGAGTTTGGGAAGGAGGAATTCGCGTTCCCTTCATCGTCTGCGGACCCGGTATCAAGCCAAATTCTTGGTGTCACACACGAGTCGTTGGCTACGACCTCTTTCCTACCTTCTGCGAGTGGGCGGGCATCGATCCCAGCACGCTTCCCCGGGGAATCGAAGGAGGCAGTATCGTCTCGCTACTGAAGAACAATGGTCAAGGTGAAGTAAGGCGCCCGCGTGAGGAACTTGTTTTTCACTTTCCGCACTATCAAGGTGATGCACCTCACTCAGCGATCTTCCTGGGTGATCTCAAGCTATTGCACTTCTACGAAGATCAACGAGATCTGCTCTTTGACCTGTCGAAGGATATCGGAGAACGAAGCGATCTGGCGTCAACACGCCCTGACGAGACCAAGAAACTCCGTGAGCGTCTCGAGAGTTACCTGGCATCTGTCGATGCCCAGATCCCGACCATAAACCCTGATTACGATCCGAGCAAGCCAGCAGAGCCCCAGCAAAAAAAAGGTGGCCAGAGGACGAGTCCAGCTAAAAGGACCAGAAAATGATATCTATATTTCCCTTACGAGACACAATCGTCGCCATCGCACCTAACGATCATCACTCATCGAAACAGGACTGCTCTATGCCCCGCTTGTTGCTTTCGCTCGTCGCGATCTACATTGCGATGATGTCGAATCAAGTTGTCATCGCCCATCCCGGCCACTCGCATTCCGACGCCACAGACTCGAAAACCCACGAGGCTCCGACCAACAGTCGAACTTGGACTTCCGTGTCGGGCAAGATTCGTGAACAAGGTTCCTTTGTGATGGCACGCGACGGGATTGTGCAGATTCGGCGCGCTGATGACTCGCTGGTCACCTTTCCAATTGCCTTGCTCGTCAGCGACGATCAACAGTGGGTGGAAGAACGCATGGCGGACATACGTGGGGCAGCGAGGTCGATCAGGCCGGGTGTCTTGCAACTCGCACAGGGGGGAAAAGTTCCAAGTGGGGGAAGCGCGAAGCAGACTCCTATGCCGGATGCTGCCAAGGCGTTCGAGGCATTCGTAAAGCGGAAGGCGATCACAACGCGTTGGGATGACAGGTTCCTCTATGTCGAATCCGATGGAATGCCGGATCACTCGATGATGGTTGGAATTACCGCATGGCAGCAACAAGTGCCGATCCCCCAAAAGTATGTCGGCGAAAATGCCTGGCGTATTCCCTTGCATCCTGTTCCAGCTAAGAATCCGCAATCGACGAAGGGTCACTTCTTGCGCGGGGCCATCGCCCTGGCATCCAATGGGGTTCCCATCTTCAATCCGCTCAACAACCGTGGTGATGACGCGTTTCTCTTTGGTGAACTCGATGAATTCGGTGGTCATTGTGGTCGAGCCGATGACTACCACTACCACATTGCTCCCGTACATCTGGCGGAGACGGTGGGCAAAGGCTTGCCAATTGCCTATGCGCTCGATGGCTATCCCATTTATGGCTATGAAGAACCCGATGGGTCGCCAGTGAAGGATCTTGACTCATTCAATGGTCACCATGACGCGAACGGAAACTATCACTATCACGCGACGAAGAAATACCCCTATCTGAATGGTGGCTTTCATGGTGAGGTGGTTGAGCGAGATGGTCAGGTTGATCCTCAGCCACGGGCTGAACCGCTCCGTCCCGCGCTCCCTCCTTTGCGCGATGCTAAGATAACCGCATTCAAGGAGATAAGGCCCGGAAGCTATCTACTGACCTATGACATTCGAGGGAAGCAAGGGACCGTTGAATATACGCTGGAGAAAGATGGATCGGCACAGTTCACATACACCGACACCTCCGGTCAGTCGACCAGCGAGAGTTTCCAGCGTCGTGAACGTCGCGGCGGACCGGGTGGTGGACCAGGTCGACAACCCCCTCCTCCCCGACCAGGAGAAAGTCCCCCAGGAGGTCCAGGAAACAAACCAGCACCGAAAGGTGTTCCTTCACGCCCGGTTTCTTCACGCGAACCGACCACCAACCCGATCGACAATGTTCCGCAATTCGGGGTGACGAGCGAGTCCATCGATAGCAAAGGCTTCATCTCGGTTGACTGCACTTGTGACGGAGCCGGCCATTCTCCTGCGGTCGAGTGGAAGGATGCCCCTCCAGGAACGAAGTCTTTCGCGCTAAGCTTGTGGCATACGGCCCCCGATCAGGAGAAGTCCTATTGGCTCGTCTACAACATCCCGGCCAACGTGACGAAGTTGGAAAAGAACTCGAAGTCGACAGGCAAACTTGGCGTCAATGATCGTCGTCGTTCCGAGTACGATCCCATGTGCTCGAAGGGCCCCGGCGTGAAGCAGTATCATATTACCGTTTTTGCACTTTCTGCCGAACTCACACTTCCTCCGGACAAAGTCAGTCGAGCCACGCTGCTCGAAGCGGTCAAAGAAATCACGCTCGCTAAAAGGACGCTCGATTTTCGTTATGAACGTAAGTAGTCGTTTTGACTTCTGCGATTTCGACAATCTCTCGACCAAAGAGTACCTATGTCCTCTCTGCTGATTACTCCACTATCACTGATATCGCTGCTGCTCTTTAGCGCGAGTTCGACGTTTGCAGTCGACACCAATCGGCCGCCGAATGTTATCCTCATCCTGATGGACGATATGGGGTGGCGAGATGTTGGCTACATGGGGAACAGCTTCGTCGAGACGCCGCACATCGACCAGTTGGCGAAGAATGGTTTGGTTTTCACACAAGCCTATTCCAGTGCACCAAACTGCGCGCCGACTCGGGCTTGTCTGATGTCAGGTCAGTACACGCCGCGACATGGAATTTACACCGTCGTTGATCCACGCCAACCACCGGGGTCGCCTTGGCACAAGCTGACAGCCGCACACAGCAATTCGGAACTTGATACGAATGTCGTCACAATTGCTGAGGCACTTCAATCGAATGGCTATGCGACAGCGTTCTTTGGCATGTGGAATCTCGGACGTGGTCGCACCGGACCGAAGACTCCCGGCGGACAAGGTTATCAGACAGTTATCTTTCCAGAGAACCTCGGCTTCGGCAAAGATGAGTATTTTGATGACGACAAGAACTATTTGAGCGATCGATTGACCGATGAACTTCTTAAGTTCGTTGACGACAATCGTGAGAAGCCTTTCTTTGTCTATTTTCCCGACCATGCCATCCATGCACCTTTCAATCCTAAGCCAGATTTGCTGGCGAAGTACGAGCGAAAAGCAGCAGCAAACAAGGACGCTCGCGACGACCCCGCGTGTGCGGCGACAATCGAAGCCGTCGATCGAAATGTCGGCCGAATCGTAGAGCACCTGAGGATGCTGGGTATCTCTGACAACACCGTCGTGATCTTCACATCCGACAACGGTGGGACTAAGCAATACACACCGCCACTTCGAGGAGGCAAAGGCGAACTCTATGAAGGTGGCATTCGCGTCCCCCTCATCGTGACCGGTCCAGGAATCAAAAAGCCTGGCAGCAAGTGCGCTGTTCCAGTGTCGAGCGTTGATTTCTACCCCACATTACTTAGTCTTGCGGGGATCACACCGGTAAAAAATCAATTGCTCGACGGCGAGAGTCTTGTCCCGTTGTTTCACGGAGATCCTGGGCTGAATCGTCAGCGTCTTTTCTGGCATTTCCCTTGTTATGTTGGCAAGGCAACTCCTTCTAGTGCCATTCGAGAAGGTGACTTCAAGTTAATTGAGTTCTTTGAAGAGGGGGGGCGAATCGAACTCTTCAATCTGAAGAGTGATCCGAATGAGACAATGAACCTGGCCTCCACGATGCCAGCCAAGGCTGCCGCACTTGCCAAAACCCTGCGGGCCTGGCAGATAGAAACAGGCGCATCGTTGCCACTTGGTCCGAACCCGAATTACGATCCCAAAGCCGATCGTCCACGCGGTGGGGCAATGAATGAAGGAGGGAGTCCGCAATCGAAAGGCAAGAAGAGGGACGTGTCGAAACAAGGGAGCTGAGACTTGCTTCGACTGTGCCGGAGTCATCGATGTCCATCGTCGGCACCGCCTGGTGATTTCTGGCTACGGCTTTTCGTCAATCGTGTTCGACTCTTCCATTACTGAAGTGGCACCTTCTCGACCTGTATCTCGGATCGATGCCGGCTCTGCGAAGGTCTTGGCCGTTCCGACAGGCCAAATCCTGCTAAGTCCGGGGACTCTTCACATCACCTTCGCTCTCATGTCGACGCGATGCCCACCGAATCGAAGTCGAATCCGATCCAATCGCTCGCGTTCAGAGAATCACCCACGTCGTTCAGCTCGGTCTCGTCGATCCCGAAACTGCCGTCTCTGTGCTCCAGAGATGAAACGACAAAAGCGGGGAGGAAGATTGCGACAAAGATTGACGCCTCTCAAGGCATTGGGGTAGGATCAACGAATCAGAAGCGGTCGATGCAATAGCTTTACCCGATTTCTTCTTCCCTCCCCACACCCTCCTCCTCAGGTCCTCTCGCAGAAGAATCGATGTTCCTGAAATCCCTTCCCCGAATCGTCGTTTCCGGCTTGGCTTTCACAGCGATCTTTGGGTCGCTTTGCGCCTCGACGATTGCGGCGGAGAGTGAAAACGGGGTCAGCTTTGCAAACGATGTGATTCCCGTGTTGACAAAGTCGGGCTGTAACATGGGGGTGTGTCACGCCAAGGCGGGCGGAGGGCAGAACGGATTTCAACTCTCTCTCCTGGGGTTTGAGCCGGCTGAAGATTTTGAGGCCCTGGTGAAACAGGGACGTGGTCGGCGACTGGCCGCCACGTCGCCCGACCGTAGCTTGTTGCTGCGAAAGGTCTCGGGACAAATTCCTCATGGAGGGGGCGTGCGGTTGCCGGTCGATTCGGCAGGCTATGCTGTCCTTCGAGACTGGATTCAGCAGGGGGCTAAGGCACACAGTGAATCCGAGCAACCATTGGTCTCGGTCACCGTCGAGCCCGAGCGAGGTGTTGTTCCCATGCATGGAGAGCAGCAAGTTCGAGTTCTGGCCACCTATGCCGATGGCAATCAGCGCGACGTGACCAGTCTGGCCCTCTTTGAAACCAGTTCCGACGCCATGGCGCAAGTCAGCGAAACCGGGTTGGTGACAACTGGTGATCTTCCAGGGAAGTTTGCCATAATGGTCCGATATCAAGGACGGGCCGCGGTATTCACTGCGGCTGTGCCACTTGGTGCGTCAGTCGATTCACTTCCACAACCGGAGAATTTTGTTGACGAGTTGGTGTTTGCGAATCTGCGTGAGATTGGAATTCCGGCGTCTGGACTCTGCGATGACGCGACGTTTCTGCGTCGCGTCACACTGGACATCGCTGGTCGATTGCCCACACAGGAAGAGGCGGAGGCGTTTCTGGTCAGCACCGATCCCGAACGACGAAACGAAGTGATTGAGCGATTGTTGCGGAGTCCGGGGTATGCCGACTACTTCGCGAACAAGTGGACTTCGCTCTTAAAGAATCGCCGCGATGATGCAAGTGATATCACCTCCAACTTCGCCTTCCATGCTTGGATTCGAGACAGTTTGTTGGCCAATGTTCCTTATGACCAAATTGTCCGTGAACTTCTGGCTGCCACCGGGACGGTCGTCAGTAATCCCCCTGTGGCATGGTACAAGCGAGTCAAAGAGCCGAAACAACAACTGGAAGATGTGGCCCAGCTATTCCTCGGAGTTCGTCTGCAATGTGCTCAATGTCATCACCATCCGTTCGAGCGGTGGAGTCAAGACGACTACTACAGTCTCGCGGCGTTCTTCAGTCAGGTCGGCCGCAAGCCGACCGATACCCGTGGTGAGGACCAGATATTCCATCAGCGTGGAATGGCCAAGGCCAAGAATGTCCGTACCGGTGTTGAGCTGCGGCCCGCTGCGTTTGGAGATGACGTTGGCGAGATCACCCCAGATCAGGATCCCCGCCTGCGACTGGCGGACTGGATGTCCTCCTCGGAGAATCCTTTCTTTGCCAGAGCGCTCGTGAATCGATATTGGAAGCATTTTCTCGGACGTGGGCTGATTGAACCTGAGGACGACCTTCGCGATACCAATCCCCCGACCAATCCCGAACTGATCGCGGCGTTGGAGCAACACTTTATTGCCAGTGGTTTTGATTTGAAGGATTTGGTACGTGTCATTACTCGATCGAAGACCTACCAACTTTCCTCCGTTCCAAACGAACACAACCTTGTCGACCGACAAAACTTCTCACGTTATTACCCCAAGCGACTTCAGGCGGAAGTGCTCTTGGATGCGATTGATGATCTTGCGGGGACTCGTACTTCGTTTGCCAATCTCCCTGCCGGAACTCGGGCCGTTGCCTTGCCGGACAACAGCTATAACAAGTCTTCCGAGTTTCTGCGAATCTTCGGGCGTCCTGAAAGTTCCAGCGTTTGCGAATGCGAGCGTGTCCAGTCATCAAGCCTTGGGCAAAGCCTGCATCTGATTAACTCATCGGAATTGAAAGCGAAGCTGGCGACTGGGAGCGGCCGGGCTCTGACGCTCGCTGCCAGCAATTTGCCCGACGATGCCAAGGTTCGCCAACTCTACCTTGTCGCGATGTCTCGTGAACCGAAGTCACATGAGATGGAGACAGCCTTGGCGTACCTCAAGGCTCCACTGAATGATGCCTCGGGGCAACCGATCGATGCGAGGCAGGCCGCAAAGCAGAACTATCAGGACTTAATCTGGGCATTAATTAACACCAAAGAATTTCTATTCAATCATTAGTGACGACTCGCCTGTTCCTTTGACAATGGGGATGCACTCTCGATCATCTTGATTTAATAGATCTGTATCAACTTGGAAGGCCACAGCTATGAAGAAGGCAACGCTTGGCGCAGTCGTCATGTGGACGATGGCCTTTGGCCTGACGGCAAGTCTCCCTGCTCAGTCTGTCTGTTTGCCTGCCCCTCGGTTATTAACAACCACTCCAATGGGGGGAGAGGCGGGAACGACTGTGGAGGTTGTTCTTACTGGCGAGCAGTTGGAAGACGTCGAACAACTGCGATTCTCTCACGCTGGAATTACGGCCGTCCCCAAAGTTGACGCTCAGGGGCTCCCTGTGGCGAACACGTTTCTCGTCAGCATCTCGGCAGACTGCCCACTGGGGGTTCACGAAGCCCGTGTGTTCACAAGGCTGGGGATGTCGTCGTCGCGAGTGTTCAGTGTCGGTTCGCTCGCTGAAGTGACGCGGAGTTCGGCAAATATCACTCTTGAGACGGCGATGCCCCTGTCGGTGAATTCGATTTGTAACGCAGCGATGACACGGCGATCGGTGGACCATTACAAGTTCGAGGCCCAACAAGGAGATCGCGTTGTGGTCGACTGCGCGGCCCAAGGTGTCGATTCCAAACTGAAGCCCGTGCTGATTGTTGCCGATGCACAGGGTAATGATTTACAAGTCGAGCGACGCGGTGGTGCCGTCGATTTCACCGTCCCCCAGAACGGCGCGTATGTCGTCAAAGTCCACGACCTGACTTTCAACGGGGGCCCCGAATACTTTTACCGACTCTCACTGATGTCTGCGGCGGCTGATGCCATCGTGCCAAGACTTCCGTCAACACGATTGGTCAGCTCTTTTTCGTGGCCTCCGACGGGACTCCAGGACGATGACCTGCTGGCTGAGGTCGAGCCGAACAATCAGCCGAGCGAGGCTCAGCAACTGACGCTTCCGTGTGACATTAAGGGAAGTTTCTATCCCGCCGCCGATGTCGACACCTTTGAATTTCAAGGGGTGAAGGGAGAAGTGTGGTGGATCGAAATCGCCTCAGAACGACTGGGCCGACCAACTGACCCTTCGCTCATTGTTCAGCACGTCACCCCAAAGGAGGACGGCGAACAACGGACCGACGTCGTCGAACTTACTGACATTCCCCATGCGATTAAGGTCTCCAGTAATGGCTATGCGTATGATGGTCCTCCATATCATTCAGGATCGACCGACTTTCTCGGGAAGGTCGAAATCAAAGAAGATGGAATACATCGTCTGCAGTTGCGAGATCTCTTCGGTGGAACTCGTTCCGATCCCACGAACATCTATCGGCTGATCATTCGCCGGGCTGCCCCCGACTTCGCTCTTGTCGGTTGGGCACTCCACATGGAACTCCGCAACGGTGACCGGAACTCCCTCTCCAAACCTATTGCGTTGAGAAAGGGAGCGACGATGCCAATTGAGGTGTCGGTGCTTCGCCGTGATGAATTTGATGGTGAGATTGATCTCCACCTCAGTAATTTACCGGACGGGGTCTCCGCGACGGGACTTCGGATTGAAAAAGGCAAGAACCGGGGAATCGTCCTGGTCACAGCGAGCCAGGAAGCTCCCCATGGATTTTCAATTGCTTCGCTTTCCGGAACGGCCAACATCAATGGAGAGGTGGTGACGCGAAAGGGGCAATTTGCCTCGATGGCTTGGCCAGTCCGCGATGCATCACAGGAGATTCCGAGTCCGCGACTGGTCATCGACGTGCCGGTCTCGGTTGCACAATCCGAGTTCGCTCCGATTGCGATCTCGTCTCAAGACGACAAAGTCTGGGAGGTCACTGCCGGGGAATCGTTGACGATTCCGCTCATGCAGGTACGACATAGCGAGTTTTCCGGCCCAAAGATGAGTTTGAAGACGATGGGAGTCGGCTTCGATCAGCAGCCCGCGTTTGATATTCCACTCACTGAAGATGCTTCGCAGGTTGTCCTGGACTTAGCAAAACTAAAGACACCCCCCGGCGACTATACCGTAGCCTTTTACGGAAGTGCCGTCGCAAAATATCGTGAACACCTAGAGGGTGTGACCACTGCCGAAGTTGCCTTG
>JAWKTT010000017.1:0-112211 GCA_041398965.1 Planctomycetaceae bacterium
GCGTTGAATCTCGGCTGATGTCGGGGTGCGTTGTGTCGCTCTTTGCAAGGCGCGGGCCACTTGAGCTTCACGATCGTCGGGATGCTCTTCTCTCAACTTTTCCGCAAAGATCGTCGCTTCGCGACTGAGGAACTCACTGTTGAGCATCCCGAGCGCTTGAGTTGGTTGTGTGGTAACGAATCGAACGGGACAAGGAGAATCGGTATCAGCGACATCGAAAGCCGCCAGAATCGGGAGTTGTAAAGATCGCTTCAAATGCACATAGATGCTGCGACGACGCTGGTCCTCCGGAGACGAAGTGTGCCAGCCTTTCCCCGGAACCGACTGACCGGCAAGCACGGCTGCCGGGATCGTCGGGTAAATTGAGGGGCCGTACATCCGTGTCAAGTCGAGCGAGTCATTCACCGCGAGGATCGAGTCACGAATCTCCTCCGCTCGCAAACGTCGTGGGTCAAACCGCCAGAAAAGGTTGTTCTCGGGATCCTTCTCCAGCGACGTCACGTCGCCGACCGAGGCCATTTGATAGGTGCTTGAGAGGAGAATCTCTCGATGCAATTTCTTCATCGACCAGCCGTTCGAGACGAACTCGGCGGCAAGCCAGTCGAGCAGTTCCGGGTGAGTCGGGGCGTCACCTTGCAGGCCAAAGTTGTTGGCCGACCGGACAAGACCACGCCCGAAGTGCCACTGCCAGATTCGGTTGACCGCAACGCGGCTTGTCAGCGGATTGTCGGGTGACGCAATCCATCCAGCAAGAGCGAGTCGTCGACCACTGCTGTCTCCCGTTGACGTCGCCGTAATGATCGGCTCTGTGGACCCCAAGATTTCTGGAAAACCGGGAGTGACAATCTCCCCTTTCCCCTGTGGATTCCCTCGGGCCAGGATATGCGTCGGCTCGGGGACGCGATGATGTTCCTTCACACAGAGGGCCAGTTCCTGCGACTTTGGCGGGCGTTGCCCCAACTCTGTCCATGCTTTTCGGGTGTCGGCATAGTTTTTCAACTCCTCGCGGGTGATCAGTTCGTCGACGTGCCGGCGAATGACCCGCAGCCGCTCCGAGTCTCGTTTGAAGTCATCGATCTCGCCCCCCTTCAGCTGCGGACGAATCTTCTCTTCGACATCGTCTAACTGCTTTCGCAACTCGGCGAGCTTCCCCTTCCAGGCTTCCTTCTCTGCAACCTCAGCGGCTGCTTCTTCGGGGCTGGCGAGGCTACAGACGAACGAACTGTGAGTTGGGTCTTCGCCCCCTTCGCCGTAGTGTCTGACGTTGCGGAAGAAAGCGAGAAAGCGGTAGTAGTCTCGCTGTGGAATCGGGTCGAGCTTGTGGTCATGGCACCGGGCGCAGTTCATCGTCAACCCGAGAAATGCTTGAGCCGTCGTGGCAGACATGTCGTCGAGCCCATCGTAAAACGCTAGTTCGCGGTCGGCTGGTTCATCGTCCCACAACCCCAGTCGATAGAACCCGGTTGCGATACGGGAGTCGTTCGTCACCTCAGGGAGTTCATCTCCCGCCAACTGTTCTCGAATGAACTGGTCGAATGGCTTGTCACTGTTGAAGGCCCGGATGACGTAGTCACGATAACGCCAGACAAACGGCTTGGGATTGTCACGTTCAAAGCTGTTGGTCTCGGCATAACGTACAAGGTCGAGCCAGTAGCGTGCCCAGTGCTCTCCATACTGCGGCGACTCCAGCAGCGTGTCGACGGCCGATGTCCATGCTGTTTCAGGGTCGGAACGGAACTCGGCTTCAAACTTCTGGACAGCTTCCGGCGAAGGGGGGAGTCCCAGGAGATCGTAGTGCAAACGGCGATACAACGTCCGACCATCGGCACGGTCGGCATGTTGCAGCCCCTTCTCTTCCAGACGATGCAACACGAACGCATCGATCGGGCTGCGCACCCAATCGGTCTGTGAGACGGTCGGAACTTTCGGACGCTGTACGGGACGAAACGACCAATGGTTGCGAGTCTCGTCGTTGATGACAGGATCGAGATGCTGTGGAGCCTTGTAATTCAGCTTCTCGGGCATTTCCGCCCCTTGCTCGATCCAACGGGTCAACGTGGCAATATTCTGTGGCGACATCTTCCCGGTCGGGGGCATCTCGAACGAAGTCCAGTTGATCGCTGCGATCAAACTGCTTGACTTGACGTCTCCGGGGGTCGCGGCGGCATCACCACTTTCGCCCCCCTTGAGCAAACCCGCTCGCGTCGTCAGGTCGAGTTCCCCTTTGGGATGCTCGCCCGAGTGACACTTCAAACAGTTCTGCTCCAGGATCGGCAGTACGTCCTTCTGGAAGAACGCGAGCTTCGCATCGTCTCCTTGGACCACCGCTCCGGTTAGGAAGAGCACGGCACAGCCCATGTATGCCACAAAGCCCGACAGTCTGCATCCAGAAGTTCGCATGGTCATCCCAGCTCGAATAGATAATTCGCGGTCATCGTCTCGTGCAATCGGCCTCCGAGAGATTCGGCCAACAAGACGTAAACACAAACATCCATTCTAACCAATTGATGCCTCGACACCAGACAGCCACAAGGACGAAGACTCCAGTGTGTGTGCGTCTCGATTGTCGGTGGTATCTTTGGGCGACTCAGGATGGACCACGGATGACGCGAATTTGGGGGATGTTCGCGGTTTTGGAGAAGGGAAGAGGACGACTCAGAGACTTCCAACTCACGACGACGGGGCTTCGACTCAATCAGGTAGTCACGGATGAAGACAGATTAAGGACGGATGCTCACGGATTTGAAAAGGGGGGCGGATAGTCGTAAGCCGAATCCGTCCTTTCATCCGTCTGCATCCGTCGTCATCCGTGGTTCCCCTTATTCCTTTGAGCCGGCGTGTCTCCGTCGCCCATTCGTCCAGAGTTCCCGTCGATCGTCCTCAATCGGCGAATATCCGCCGAATCTGCGTCGTCCGCGGTCCATCCGGCAAACGTTCCGGCCTCGACAGATGTCACCGACAATTCCCATGCAGACACGACTCCAGTTCTAGTAGTCGTCGACAACCCCTTCCATCTTGATCACCTCAAGGTCGCTCCCTTTGACCTTGCGAATGGCGGCGAGGGCATCGTTGTTCCAGCGTTCGTCCGGAGCCCCATTGATAAAGAAGTCGCTGCCGTTGTCCGCGAGGAACATGCCGTACTTCTTCAGGGCGGTCAGAATGACCTTCGCTTCTTCGGGATAGCCAGTGAGATCAAAGTCTTGTCTCAGTCGGACTCGCATTCCCATCGGGGGAAGAGTCGGATTGTTGTTCTTACTGGCCCAGTGAGTCGCTGGAGGAAGATACGCACGACGTGTCTTCGCGACGGTGAATCGTAAGGCGTGCCGAATCTCCTTTTGCTCGACCACTTCATCGTAACGGACCAATCCGGGGAATATCGGCAGTCCCGCAGCATCGGCACTCGTCCACCCCTGTGGGCGGGTATGATTCGTCTTCATGTCGAAGATCGCCCCACAGTCACCTTTCCAGCGAGTCCCCTTCGCCAGTGGAAAAGAGTAAGCCAGTTCGTACAACATCCAGTTGTCACGATCGACAACCAACACATGACGGTCGGCCTCTTCCTTCGGAGCACCTTCAATCGGTGCATTTGGCGGAATTGGATAAGGCCCCGGATCGCTTTGGTCGCCGTAAGCAACAAAGTCGACCGGCACCTTCGGTTGCGAACCCGAAACGACGATGTAAGGAATCCCAATCGGCGCCCCCTCCCAAGTCCCGGCTCCGAAGTCGTTTCGCAAAGGTTTGTCTAAGCCGACCGATCCCAGGATGACTTTTGACATCGGGTCGACCGGAGCTTTTGAGATGTCCTGATTCCACGGGTTGTCATCCGGAAATGGTCGGAAGCCCGCAAGCGATGCACCAATTCCAAGTTTGATCGCTTTCTGTCTCGCAGCGATTTCCGGGTTCTGTGACGGTTCGCTCTCAACAAGTGCGGGAGTCGACGCTTCAGCAATCGGCTTCCCTCCCAATCTCATCGGATTGTGCCGCGAAGTGGAGCCAAACTGCATTCGACCGGAAGCCTCACCAGACGGAAGCTCTCGCTGCTCCGCAAGGCTGTCATGATCGTTGGAACGATCGATGCTCTCCGAAATGCGATCGGTGCTGACCGTTTCCGCGTCGTGTAACCGCATGATGGCCAAAGCCCCCATTCCGACCAAACTGTAAAGCACGACGAGCAGGATGTTGGATGTCAGCTTGGTATTGGTCATCATGAAGTGCCGTGGAAGTGAGACAAGTGAGATTCGACAGCCGTCGTCTCGTTGGGCACGAACATCGTCCGCTCAACGGCCAACGAAGACCCGTCTGCTCTAACCTACCGCCGAAACCGCCACACGACCAAAGAATTCCTCCGACGGTCTCCAATCGACACAACCTCAGAACCCTTGGCAACGAAACGTTGCAAAAAGTGAACAGGCATCAAGATCGCTACGGACTCGTGGTTTGAAAACAGATCATGCCCCGCCCGAGCGTCGTGGTTGTCAGGACACCACAGAAAAGCAGCCGCGAACGATTGCGGGGGGTGTCATCGTCACTTGGGACGAGAGTCTGAGAGATGAAGCACTGTTAGTGCCCAAGAGAGGACTTGAACCTCCACGGGTGTTACCCCACTAGAACCTGAATCTAGCGCGTCTGCCAATTCCGCCACTTGGGCTTCTCTAGGAGCGAATCCCGGAAGCAAGCGGGCAGTATACCGACGATCACAAGGTCAGCAAGTGACCATCCACTGAATTTCTCGGGCGATCCCACGATCCCAAGCTCGACAGACTTCCAGTCCGTCTCTGCCGAACATCACGCTGCGTCGGACAAGAATGTCCGTCGAACGAATGACCGAATGGGAAACGAGTTACAGCAACTCGGCGATCGGTTCGCCGTAGGGGAGAATTGGCATCGGTCGACCGCTGTGGTCGGGGAAGGAGGACTCGAAGTCAATCCCCAGGTGACGATAAACCGTTGCCCACAAATCGTTGGGACTCAAGGGGCGATCCTTCGGTTCTTCACCGCGTGAGTTGGTCGAGCCGATGACTTGACCTGTTCTCATCCCGCCCCCCGCCACCAGCATCGACATCGCTCGTGGCCAGTGATCTCGCCCCGGTTGATCGACCCCGGTTTGGGAACCCTTCGTGGTGCTGATGCGTGGCGTCCGTCCGAACTCGCCGGTCACCACCAACATTACTTTCTTGTCGAGTCCCCTGTTGTAAAGGTCCTCCACCAATGCGGTCACCGCCTGGTCGTAGATCGGCAGGCGAATCTTCGCGTCTTCGAAAAGGTGACAATTGACTGCGTGCGAGTCCCAGTTGTAGGTCCCGTTCTTCGGCATGTCGATCCCCGATTGATACGGGTTCTCCATGACCATCGTCACAAAACTCGACCCCGCTTCGACAAGACGCCGCGCGAGCAATGCCCGCTGGCCCCAAGCGTGTCGACCGTAGCGATCCCGCAGCGAATCCGGTTCCTGCGAAAGATCAAAAGCATCTCTTGCTCGATTGCTCGTCAACAGGTTCACCGCCCGTCGACTGGCGTCATCTAAAGCCTCCATTGTGCCGTGTGAATCGAGACCGCGACGAATCTGGTCGAATCCCTTCAACAATGCCATCCGATCATCTAGTCGGTCCGAAAGAGACGGATCGAGACTGATGTTCTGTACCTGAAACTTCGCATCGCTCGGATCGCCAGGAACGTTGAACGGGACGTAAGATGTCCCCAGATATGCGGCACCGAAGCTGTATGTGTCGACCCCGGCGCGACCGGGGTTGGTCCCGGAGATATACGTTGGCACACCTCGTTCGACGTGTTCGCGACATTTGGCGACAACCGAACCGACAGCCGGAAAGTCGTTGACGAAACCGGTTGGTTCCTTCGGGTCGCGACCTGTCAGGAATCGTTTATGTCCCCCGCCATGGTCGGCAAAGTTGTGAGCGACCGATCGAATGATGTTGTAACGGTCGGCACACAGAGCATGCCGCGGCATCAGTTCGCAAACATCCAACCCAGCGACGTTTGTTCGTATGGAATGGAAGTCACCACGATACTCCAAGGGAGCATCCGGCTTCATGTCGTACATTTCCATGTGCGGCGGACCACCGGGGAGCCATACAAAGATAACAGATGTATCGGGGACGATTTGCGATTCGCCCGCCATCGCCCGCATCCGAAAGCAGTCCGCCATTGTCAGTCCACCCAATCCCAAGGCTCCAGCCGTCAGGAAAGACCGTCGCGAGACCGGACCAGTGCAATGTCGTTCGACCGTCATGGAAATCTCTCGTACAAACGCAGGTAGGACAACTTGGCAGGCAGCATGAGTCGGCAGGAAGGAACTGGGTGACCATTTGCGAATCGCTGGAATGCGATCCGCGTGGTCGGCAGGAGGACCACACTTCTCCCACTCAATTCACCCACCAGGAATCTTATCGGCAGTCACCGATAGGTGTCTAGTCAATATACCACACTCTCCTCTCCAAAGTCCTTCCTTTGCCTGATCGAGCCCTTTCAGTCAGGGGCTCGATGACTTTGGAGATGGAGGGTCGCGGGGACTTTGCGGGTTGGGGGGAGTTTCGCTGTCGTACCTCATGAATCGGTTTCGAGGTGATGGCAGGGATCGTTCGTGGCGTCGGACAGCGGGAAGCTGCGTGAGTTGCGGATCGGTTGCCGATATCACAGCCAGGAGTCGCGATACTACCTGCGTCCCTCTCCCGCGACCGACACCTCTTGAATACGAAGCACCCCGCAATCCCTGTATGTCTGCAAATCCTTGCTTCACGAATGATCGACTTCAACACACATTACAGTGTGCCGAGACTGTTTCGTCACAGGCTGCGACGACTATCGATCTTGGATTGAAGCAGACGTTACTCAAGGCAGGTTGCGATCTCTTGGACGTCTCGCTCCGTCGGCATCAACAACTCGACCGACTCGAACAGCGACCCGCTTGACGCTGGCAAGGTCGATCGACCATCTTGTGGTTGATCCGTCCCGGACTGCCATCCATCCGGAACGGGAATCGTGCCGTGCCATCATCCGGCAGAGTCGACCCTGAAGTGAGGCAGATCATCGTGGCCCTTAAGAAACGTCAGCGCAACTACTGGCTCTTCAAGTCGGAACCGAGTTGCTACTCAATCGACGACATGCAGCAAGATGGTACGACATTCTGGGATGGCGTACGGAATTATCAAGCCAGAAACATGCTTCGTGACGACATTCAGGTGGGTGATCGTGTCCTGTTTTATCACAGCAATGCCAACCCAATGGCGATCGTCGGAACTGTCGAAGTCGTCCAGGCGGGATACCCCGACCACACCGCCTTCGATTCCACTCAAGATCATTACGACCCCAAAAGCAATCCCGATGATCCAACATGGTTCATGGTCGATGTACGCTACCTCCAAAAGTTCGCGAATCCCGTGACGCGGGAGCTTTTGAAAACGACTGCATCACTGGAGAACATGATGGTGCTTCAAAAAGGGTCGAGACTTTCCATCCAGCCGGTGACCAGCGACGAATGGAAAACCGTCCACAAACTGGCCGGTGCCCGGGACTGATCGACAGGAGCCCGAGCAAAGGACGGCACTTCGACTTGACAGGTGGCTCATTCCGAGAGAAAACTGCTACTGTCCTGGCGACCACCGCGACTCTCTTTCGAGATCGGTATTGCGTGGTTCGCCCATTACAATCCCCCAACACTAAGAGTTGAAATTATGAGTGGCCCGATCGTTCGCACAGGCACTAACCCCAAGTTCTGGACGAACTGGGACAACGTGTTCGGCGACAAAAAGGGAAAGTCGACTCCCGCAGCAGACGATGCCAAGACGACCGCAAAGAAGGCTGAACCTAAGAAGTCCGCGACAAAGAAGGTGGCCCCCAAGAAAGCGGCCGACAAGTCAGCGAAGAAGTGAGTGTGTTGACGCCGCACCAAGACGGGGCATCGGGGACGAAAGGAGCAGAAAGCGTTTCTGGTTCCTTTGCGTCTCTCCCGTTTCTGTGGAGTTGGGGGCTGTTACTGATCCTCAGTTTCTATCGAGCCCCAATCCCCGGTATCAACGAGCCGCACTATCTCACCAAAGCCAAACACTTGTGGGACTCCGGATTTTGTCCGGGAGACTTCTTCCTTGACTCTTCCAATCCGCATCTCATCTTCTATGTTGCGATCGGATGGCTGACAACCTTCTGCTCTCTGACCACGACGGCGATTGTCGGCCGTATCGTGGCACTCGGCCTGTTGGCGTGGGGCTGGGATCTCGCGAGTCGACACTGGTTGCGCAACGGAGCCTGTCGAGTGGTGGCGGTCCTGCTGTTTGTCTTCGCGGCGAACCTTGGAACCCTCGCTGGCGAATGGATCATCGGAGGGATTGAGTCGAAGGTCTTTGCCTACGGTTTGCTGCTGGGAAGTGCAGGGTTGTGGCGAATGGGGAATTTACTCCGTGCGGCAACTCTGGCAGGACTCGCAGTCAGCTTTCACCCCGTTGTTGCCGGATGGTGGCTGATCGCTCTGCTGATTGGCCAAGCCCTAAAGTGGTCTCTCGATGCCGGACTTCGACGTTGGTGGCAGCGACCAAGGCAGCCCGTCGATGGGGCCTTAAAGCAAGAGACGATCGGCCACAAGGTCCCCCTCCGAACTTATGGAGTCGTCGGTCTCGTGGGGTTACTCACAGCACTCCCCGGTCTGCTTCCCGCGCTGATGATTCTCGGAGGCGACCCGGCTCTGTCGAAAGAGGCGAATCTCATTCAGCTCAAGTGGCGACTCGGCCACCACATTGACCCGTTGCTGTTTCCCGCCCGCATGTGGCAGTTTTACGGCGTCATGCTCGGGGCTTGGCTAATGTTGCTCGCAGCCTCTGCGATTTGGAGACGCTCGGCGAACGGTAACTCCGTCGCAGAAGACAACTCTGGCGGGATGGAGTCGGCATCGCTTGCGGGACTCTGCTGGTTTACGCTGGGGGCTTTGGTAATTGCTGCCTCGGGAGCAGCGGTCGGGTTTTCGGAACAGTGGCTCCCAACAGACTTCGCCGAAAAGCTGCGGTTGGCGCTGCTTAAATTCTACTTTTTCCGACTTGCCGACGTCGCGCTTCCCGCAGCCTTGTCTGTGACAGCGGTGTGGTGGCTGGATCGCTGGCTGACTCGTTTCGACAGCAATTCCCGGCGACACACTTGTTTGGGAGTCTGCCTCCTGATAGCGGCTATCGCGGTGGGAGTGACAACCGAACGTGACATGTCAGACGGGTTAGGTTTTCAGCCAGATCCAGCCTTTGCACAGGCAGAGCTCGACCGCCTTGCCGCCGAGAAGCGTCAACAGTGGATCGAGGTCTGTGATTGGATTCGGACATCGACCCCGCCCGATGCCGTCGTCGTGGCAACCAGTCTCGACACCTCTTGGGCAGTGAAGTGGTTTGCCGAGCGAACGGAGTTCTTCAGTTTCAAAGATTGCCCCCAAGAGCCTGCGGGGATTGTCGAATGGTGGCAACGTCGCCATCTCATCGCGAAGTGGCGCCAAGAGGCGAAAAAAGACGGAACAGTCACCATTGCCGAGTTGCAGGAACTGCATGCCCTCACCGGCATCGACTACCTGCTTGTCACACGGTTCGGCCCCGTCGAAGCCCCCGCTGCCTATGAGCATGGGCCGTTCAAAGTCATCCCCATCCCATGAGTTGCAACAATGCCATTGGACCGCGCGGATAAGGTGCCCGCCGAGTGACCGCAGCTACTTCCGCAGCCAGTCCGCAATCCAAAGCTGGCTACTTCCATCCTCTGTGCGGCTCGACGTCCACATCAACTTCTTTCCATCTGGACTGAAGACCGGCAACACATCCGCCTTTTCGTGATAGGTGATGCGGGTCGCTGCGCCCCCTTCAAAGGTCGTTGCCGTCGACGTGATCTCCATGGTGTACAAGTCGAAGTTCGCTCCCATTGGCCCCCGGCTGTAATCGGCCCGTGCCCAGACGATGTACTTTCCACTGGGATGGAAGTATGGAGCCCAGTTGACAGTGTTCGGGTCGTTTGTCAGTTGAACTTCCGTTTTACCATCGACAGAGACCGCGTATAACTGAAGCATGTGCTCTTTGTCCCGGTCACTCCGGAAGATGATCCACTTGTCATCGGGCGAAAAGAACGGCCCCCCGTCGTAGCCATCGACGTTTGTCACCTGACGCACGTTCGAGCCATCGGCATCCATGACGAAGATCTCCGGGTCACCATCGCGCGATGATGTGAAGACGATCTGCTTCCCATCATGCGAGTAACTCCCCTCGGCGTCATACCCTGGGCTGTTCGTCAACTGCTTGAGATTCGTCCCATCGACGTCGCAAACATAGATGTCCATCGAGGTGTCGAAGTCCCATTGATACCGACGGTGCCCCCCTTCACGAGCCGCCACGCGAGCTTCCTTTTCGATCTTCTCGATCTCGGGATGCTGATGAGCCGAGCCGAAGAGAACCTGCTTGCCATCGCGGGTGAAGTAAGCACACGTCGTTCGGCCACGGCCGGGAGAAATGCGGTACGGCTCCTTCTCGCTGAGTGACTGCACATAGATCTGATAGAACGGATATCCGACGGGATATGCCTGATACACGATCGATTCTCCATCGGGAGAGAAGTATCCCTCGCCGGCACGAGGCAAGCCGGAAGTCACCTGATGGATGTTTCCCAGGTACTTCGCTTCTGCGGCGTCGACTTCCGAAATTTCGGCTTCAGCAGCCGACGAGATGTTTACCAGCAAGAGTGCGAAGAGCATCGACAGGGCGAGCCAGTGGCGTGACATGTACATTCTCGAATTCCCATTAAGGTAAAGACCCTCGTCCAATGGATCACGAGGCAAAGTGGAGTGTCGTTTCGTGAATTGTTCTTTCTCAGTCCAGTCTTCCGTTTCCAATGAGGCACTGAGCACGACCGGTGCGCACGTCGGTCCGTGTCATCAGTCGGTCTTTGATTCGATCGTTGATTATTCGCGGGCTTCCTTCATCTTGGCGACGAACGCTGCAGCTTGCTGCTGAATGCGAGACATGTCCCCCTTCTTGAGGGCCTCTTGTTCAACCAAGGCCGACCCCAACCCGACGGCACAGGCTCCCGCTTTCACAAAGGCGGGAAGTGTGTCGAGGTTAACGCCCCCTGTCGGCAGCAGTCGAATTTGTGGCAATGGACCATGAACATTCTTCAGGTAGCTCGGCCCACCGATGTCGGCTGGAAACACCTTGACGATGTCGGCTCCCGCTTCCCAGGCCGTCAGAATTTCGGTCGGGGTGAAGGCTCCGCACATCACCAGCTTGTCATACCGACGACAGAGGCGGATGACGTCAACATTGACGGTCGGCGTCACGATGTACTCGGCTCCCGCGAGGATCGCTGCTCGGGCTGTCTCTGTGTCCAGCACAGTCCCCGCCCCCAGCAGAATGCGATCACCCAACTCGTTATGAACCTGCCGCAAAGTGTCCAGCACTCCGGGGACAGTAAACGTGACCTCGATGACGTCAATCCCTCCATCGTACAACGCCTGTGACACCTTCACGAGTTGATCGCCGGAAGGTGCCCGAATGATCGCAACCAACCCCAGATCCAAGACTCGCTGCAAGTTGGAATGAGCACTCATTACGATGGTTCCGTTCAAAAGTATCAGGCGGGCGAAAGCCCGGGCAGTTTGTGCAATGCGGTCCGTCGGACAGCCGGGGGCACTATACCCTGACCGTCCCTGATCGTTTCCTTTCGCTCGGCGAAAGAAACCCTCCTTTCGCGGAGCGAAAGGCGACAATCATTGTTATTGGGGGCGCTGACAGTGATCGTTCGACTCCGACAGACGACCCATGTCGTCTACTCTGCAGCCGCGAACTCTTCGGCATACTCGACGACCCATTGATCGACCATATCACAAAACGTGGAGAGATCGAGTTGTTCAAGCTGTTGGTAGTGTCGTCGATGAAACAGCTCACGGTTACGAATGGCTCCCTTCGCGACGAGCTCAACGATCGGCTTCGAACCAAACGGCGTCACGACCATCTCGAGTCGACTGTACAGGCTGCGTGAGGTGATCCCGGCACTGAAGTTGAGGTCATCTCGGGTGACCTTGGCCCCCCATCCGGACTCCCCCATCAGGGATTCGTAGTGAAATCCGGGAAAGTGATCGGCGAGCTTCTTGAGACACTCTTCGACCCTCTCAGACAACTCGAGTCGGGCGGTCGAGTAGAGCGAACGGAGTTCATCGTCGGTCAACTTCTTGGCGGCCTCTTCGCGGTCCTTCGTCGCACGGCTGTGCTGGCCTCGCTGAATGGCACGTTCCAGACGGTCTTCAAAGTTCATCGCAAGGCTCAAGGGGATCGGGCGTGGACGTCAGGAAGGGGCGAGGCGAAAGACTTAGGGTGACGGTGTGGCCTGGGCTTCCATCATCTCTCGGAAGAGGCCGAACAGGTAGTGGCTGTCGTGTGGACCGGCTGACGCCTCGGGGTGATACTGCACGCTGAAGGCCCGCTGCTGAAGGTCTCGAATCCCCTCGACAGTCTGGTCGTTCAGGTTCGTATGCGTCACCTCGACCCCAGCAGGGAGTGAGTCCGACTCGAGAGCGAATCCATGATTTTGTGACGTGATTTCGACTCGACCCGTATCATGATTCATGACCGGCTGGTTGGCTCCACGATGGCCAAACTTCAACTTGTAAATCTTCGCTCCAAGGGCCAATCCCAGCAACTGATGCCCGAGACAGATACCGAATATCGGGAGTTTTCCGAGTAGCCCTTGAATGGTCTTAATGGCGTAGTCCAAAGGACGGGGGTCCCCCGGACCGTTCGAGAGGAAAACTCCATCAGGGTTGTGCGACAGCACTTCTTCGGCGGTTGATGTTCCGGGAACAACCGTCACCCGACAGCCCATCTCCCGTAAATGGCGGGGGATATTCCATTTCATTCCATAATCGATGGCAACGACGTGTGGGGCCGATTCGTGCGAACCGCTCCAAGGTGACGGGGTCGATGCGCATCTCATGTAGGAGTTGAGCGGCTCGTCCCAGTTGGACGCCCCCTCGGGCATCACGTCGCGAACAAGGTCCAGCCCGACAAGCTCTGGGCTGGTCTGGGCCTTCTTAACGAGAGACGCATCGTCAAGATCGACGGTCGAAATCACACCGGTCATTGCTCCTGTCGTCCGGATTTTGCGAACGAGCGCTCGGGTGTCAATCCCCTCAATCCCGACGACGCCGTGCTGCCGCAGGTAGTCATCCAATGAGGTGGTCGATCGGAAGTTGCTCGGTTCGCGGCAAAGTTCCCGGACAACAAAGCCCCGCAGACGCAGTCCGCCACTTTCGACATCCTCAGGGTTGATGCCGTAGTTCCCGATCAACGGGTACGTCATGGTGACGATTTGGCCGTTATAGGAAGGGTCGGTCAGAATCTCTTGATAGCCGGTCATGCTCGTGTTGAACACAACCTCACCGTAAACCTCACCCTCGGCCCCGAATGCGATCCCTGTAAAAACCGTTCCGTCGGCAAGTGCCAGCTTTGCGATGCTCATGAAAACTCTTCTTTTTCCAGTAATTCCAATCGTGAGGGGGCACCAGACAACTGCAGCCCACTCGACTCAGCCGAATTCGCCACAGCGTTCTGTACATGTTAGCCAGACATTCTGGAAAGGGAACGACGGGAGCCACCTCTGGCGATCAGATTTTCCGTATCCATTGACATCCTGGTGAGAGCAGAGTCGTTCGCCATCCAGAAAACCGGGAGAGTTCCCCTAAACGCTCGACCGACTCCTGAGGGGAACACCATAATGAGTCGCCAGTAGCCGGGCGACATCCGAGAATCGGGAATTCGGTGAGATACTGATGATGCACTTTCGCTAGAGGATGACTAAGATTGACAGAGCGACCGCGTCCCGCGTGGTGTTGCCGGAGTTTCGGTGTTCCACGAAGATCACCACTTCCGACAGCAAACTCCACAAAGCAAACGCTGTCGTCAGCCTGGTCCTTGCCAGACTCAAGATCGTCCCGACGCAGAATCGTTCCCATCAGGTTCCCCTACCGCCCGCTTCGGCCCCGAACTTCGACCATGACCAACCCCTCCTCGCGATCAATCAACAGTGGCAGCCTGAGTTACCTTGAAGACCTCTACGCTCAGTATGTCTCGGGCAAGGGAAGCGTCCCGCAAGAGTGGCGTGATTACTTTCAGTCGCTGCAAAACGGCAACGGGGCGTCTCAAACGACGCTTCCCCTGACCAACGGCAACGGCCCGTTCCCACGACGCAGCATCTTTAATCCGCCAAGTGGGGGGGGTGACGCCGGTGCTTCGTTTCAGACGAACGCGAAACAGAATCACCAGATTGCCTCTCTTCAAGAACGGCTCGATCAACTGATTCGCAACTACCGTGTTCGTGGACACATTCTCGCCCGCCTCGACCCACTCGGCAAAAAAAACGATAGCCCCCCGGAACTCGACCCTGCGTTCTACGGGTTTACCGAAGAAGACCTCGACCGCGAGATGTCGACTTCGTGGGTTGGCGGACCGTCGACTCGAACCTTGCGGGGAATCATCAACTGGCTGAAGCAAACCTACTGCCGCTCCATTGGCGCGCAGTTCATGCACATCGACAGCCTGACCGATCGTCAGTGGCTGCAAACACGAATGGAAGAGACTGGAAACCGCATCAAGCTTTCAAGAGACGAGCAGGTCCGCATTCTCAGTCGTCTCGTCGATGCGGTCGCGTTCGAAGAGTTCATCGCCAAGAAGTTTGTCGGTGCGAAGAGTTTTTCGCTCGAAGGGGCCGAGTCTCTCATTCCACTTCTCGATATGGCGATCGAGAAATGCGGCAACGATGGGGCCCAGGAGATCGTCATCGGCATGGCTCATCGCGGTCGGCTGAACGTGCTGGCTAACATTATGGGGAAAAGTCCCCGACAGATTTTCCGAGAGTTTGACGACAAAGACCCTCATCTGCATCTCGGACGGGGAGACGTAAAATATCACTTGGGGCACAGCCGCGATTGGATCACAACGCGCGGACACAAGGTTCACCTTTCGCTCTGCTTCAACCCGAGTCACCTCGAATATGTCAATACGGTGGCTCTCGGTCGACTACGGGCAAAACAGGACCGTTTTGGGGACTTCGAGCGCCAACGTGGGGTCTGTTTCCTGATTCATGGCGATGCAGCCTTCGCTGGCGAAGGGGTCGTTCAGGAAACGTTGAACCTCAGCAAACTACTCGGATATCGGGTCGGAGGTGCGATTCACATTGTGGTGAACAACCAGGTTGGCTTTACAACACCTCCGAACGAAGCCCGTTCGACTGTCTACGCGACCGACATTGCCAAGATGTTGCAGAGCCCAATTCTGCATGTGAACGGCGAAGACCCTGAAGCGGTCGCCCAATGCATCACACTCGCTCTCGACTTCCGCCGAACATTCAAACGGGATGTCGTTATCGACATGTACTGCTACCGTCGGCGGGGACACAACGAAGGGGACGAGCCGGAATTCACACAGCCCTTGATGTATCGCAAGATCAAACAGCGACCGAGTGTGTACGAAGGGTATCTCGAACACTTACTCGCATTACGCGGCGTCACCCGTGAAGAGGCCAACGAAATCTTTGATCGCCGTCGAACCGTTCTCGAAAACGAGCTGGCCGAGGCTCGAAGAGACGACTACATTCGATGTTTTGATCACCTGGGTGGTTTCTGGGGGAACTACCATGGCGGCCCCGTTAGCGAAGCCGACCATCCTGTCACCGGAGTTTCGGCCGAACGAGTTGCCTCTGTCACTCGGAGAATGACAGAAGTCCCGGAAGGGTTTGTGCCGCATCCCAAAGCCGAGCGCATTCTGGCGTCCCGTCGCGAAATGGCGGATGGAACTCGCCCCTTCGACTGGGGTGGAGCCGAAATGGCTGCCTTCGGAACGATCTTGTCCGAGGGGCGACGACTCCGCATCACCGGGCAGGATGCTCGCCGGGGAACTTTCAGTCATCGACACGCAGTTCTCGTCGACTACGAACATGGCAAACTGCATCATCTCCTGAAAAACATTGCCCCGGAAAAAGGACAAGTCAACATCTACAACAGTCCGCTTTCTGAGGCGGGCGTTCTCGGATTTGAATATGGCTATAGCCTGGATTGCCCAGAAGGCCTCGTAATCTGGGAGGCCCAGTTTGGCGACTTCATGAACTGCGCTCAGGTCATCATCGACCAGTTCATCGCCAGTGCCGAGGATAAGTGGGATCGACTCAGCGGTTTGGTCATGCTGTTGCCGCACGGATTTGAAGGGCAGGGACCAGAACACTCTTCTGCGCGAATCGAACGCTTCCTGATGCTGGCTGCAGAAGACAACATGCAGATCGCCCAACCCTCGACCCCCGCTCAACACTTCCATTTGCTGCGACGGCAAGCCATGCGGGCGTGGAAGAAACCGTTGATCGTCTTCACGCCCAAAAGCCTGTTGCGTCATCCCGCCTGCACGGCCTCAATGGACGACCTTGTTCATGGGCAGTTCGAGCCCGTCATTGGCGACACCCTGGTCGATCCTCGGAAGACATCGCGAATTCTCCTCTGTTCGGGACGAGTATACTACGATCTCATCGAACGCCGCGAACAACAAGGACGCAACGACATCGCGATTGTTCGGCTCGAAGAATTCCATCCGTTTCCTTTCAGCCACCTTCAGGCGGCCCTCGCCCCCTTTGAGGACCACATCCCCGTGGTGTGGGTACAGGATGAACCGAAGAACATGGGGGCATGGCCGTATCTGAGAATGAACTTTGGCCAAACGATCGCAGATCGATTTGTTCTGCACGGAGTCACCCGAGCCGCCTCCGCCAGTCCCGCCACCGGTTCTGCCCGCTGCCACCGACTCGAACAAGAAGCCCTATTGGCAGAGGCGTTTGCGGAAACGTAATCCGACAGAGGGACGGGATCAGGGAAACGCACTTCTTCCAGCATACTTCACGCGATCATCAGGGGGACGTTGTCAAATTGCTGGAAGTGGAGAGTTGATGTCGTCGCCATTTGGGGACAGCAGATTTAGGCAATCACTGAAACACTATCCGGGCGACACGCCTGCACCTTGTTCAATATTCAGTTGCAGAATTGCGATTGGTCATCTCTTTCGGGAAGCATACACGTCATGCATCGATTACCCGGTTCGTTTACTGCCGTCTGTGTGATTAGCCTTGTCCTGGCGATCTTGGGGTCAATGGTCACCTGTGCAGGGGCTTTTACGACGATCTTTCAGGATCAGATTGTGAATGCCGGTGGGGGTGTCAACGCGCCACCTCAAGCAGTGATCGACTTACAGCAAGACTGGCTCCCCGTCCAGATTCTCTTCCTCATTTGGCGCGGGGTTACCGTCATTCTGTTATTGATCGGCTCGATCATGGGGTTGAATAAGGCCCTGGCGGCTCGGACTTGGCTATTAGCCGCCGTGACTTGCGGTCTAATCTTCGAGTTAGCCAACATCGGCCCCCACGTCTGGTTGCAGTTGAAGACAATGGACATCATGAAAGCCGAGTTGCTCGGCAAAGCTGGCGGCCCCCCCGAAGGATTTTTCACCGCAGCTGTCGGTGTCGGCATTGCAGTCTCCGTCGGCACAGTCTTGGTCAAGGTCGCCTTCTATATCTGGGGTCACTTCGTCCTGAGAAACAAACAAGTGGTCGCCGCATTCTCCGGCACAGCCGATGACGAAGACGAACCTCAAGACGAATGGTCATAAACATCCGCGACATCGTACCAGTCGCTACTTTATAGGCCCCAGCAAGACGATGGACGCAGCCACACCTCATTGGGGCGGCGTGGACCCCCCTCATTTGCTCATAATTCATAACACGATACCCAAGGTGCTGAAGCTCCCGCGTCAGGTTGTTAGGAATCTCAAGGCTTGCGTGGAACATCACTTCTCTCGCCAAGAGGTCACCTACTGTTGAGGATCGATACTCAGCCTCGGGATGGGATTCCAATCGTGGCCCTATCTCGCGGGGGACTCATCGAGTTTGTCCGGCGAGAGTCGAGGCGTCAGCGTCTCAGGGCAAGTGGACAACGATTGACGAGTCGGCAATCGGACTAGGGCCACATCACGATCGTGACCGCAGAGCACCCCACAAACAAAAGGGCCAGCGTGGACAAGAGCAGCCGACGTCGTCCCGAGCTCCTCCAAGGATTGGAAACTTGTAACACCAAAGGACCAGGTCTGTCGCTTGATTCGCTGTACTGTTGTCGGTAGTCTTTTGGGATGATCGATCGGTTCTTCCAGCAGCGCGGGCCAGGAATGTTTTGACTCGTGTCATCGTCGGGTCTTTTGATGATACTTGTCGAAGTCCCCCTACCTTTTTGTGCAAGTTGAGCGGGGAAACTTCTTAGGGAGCATGGGGAGATGCGACGGGGGCGCTGGATTTTTCAGATCTGATTTGATTCGACAACAGGGTTACGGCTGAAGGCGAAAAGGGGTTCGCGTGAAGGCGTTGCTGAGCCAGGTACGTTCGTTATCGAGACGCACCGGATTAGTCCGGAGGCCGATGCTTGCGGTCTGGATTCCCATTGTTGTCCTTTCGATGACTTTCCCTGTTGCCCGATCGTTTGGGCAGGAACCTGTCACAGCGGTCCCCCCAACTGAGGCGGCCGCCTCCGCTGACACTCAGGGAGTAGCAACTCTCCCCGATGTTGTTTCCCCGACCGAGAAGCCGGTTGACCCCGTCTTCGCACGACTGATGTCTCTTTGGGAATCACAACGTGCTGAAGTCGTAACGGCTGATGTTGACTACTGGATTTACTCACAGATTCCACAAGGGAGTTGGTCTCGCGAGCAGTTTAACGAGCTGATTCAACAGTTCGACTTCGTCTCGAATCCCGACAGCCTGCGGGAGTTTGTGCCGCTGATTATGGGGCGGCCCCCGCTTCGCGACCCTCCGTGGGGTGTCGGTCGAATACGAGTCGATGGTCAGAAGAAGCGAGACACCATGGGCCCCTTTGATAACCTTGTCGATGGAGAATACGAGTATCTGGCCGACTCCGACAACAACCAGTTGTTGATTTTTCAGATGGGGCAATCGCGTCGGGTGATTCGGGGTCTGAATGGTTTGCGGTGGCTTCCGCCTCACTACATCTCACCCAAGAGATATTCCGTCGAAGCCGCGTCCGACGATGAAGTTGTGCTGGTGAATCCGACCGAAGGATCGCGGCTCACGGTCGACGCCAGGACTGGGATGTCGCGTCATTGGCTGAACCACAGGGACCTCGAAAACCTGATCGAAGAGGTCTGGCAACAGGGCTTTACGAGTCATGGCGATGGGATCATCGTGCCCACGGTGCAGATTCAAGCGACCTATCACAACAACCTTGTGTCTGGTTTTCATGTGCTGATCATTCAGCGAGCGGAGGTCAATCAGCCGGTTCCCTCGGCGGCGTTTCAAATGGCGGTTGCTCCGGGACGGAAGGTGTTTGACTACCGAGGTCGCCAATCGACGATGATCCCTGTGCCAGAAGGTGTGGAGGATATGCGGTCAATGCTGGGGCAACCGCGAGGCCCGGAGACAGCTCCGCAAGGGAGCCCCGGAACGCCACGCTTTCCCTGGGGACTGGCCATCAATGGTCTCGTGTTGGTCGTCGTTGGCCTGGTGTTGTGGAGGGGGACTCGCAAACAGGTCCCTTCCAACAGTGTTGGGGATAGCGAATCAGGGGGGCAACGAACTTGAGAGATCATGCAAAAACTTATGACATTGAATTGAGTCCGAAGCCCTGTGTGTAGCAGAGACATTTCGAGTTAGTGTTGAGTCAGTAACCGGTTGAAAATTGTCAGTCGGGCTTTCCGGTCCGACTTAATGCGGTTTGATGTCCAGGAACAAGAGTGAACGAGTGACTCTTGTCAGCTTGGAAAAGGTGATCCACGGTCGCTCTTGAGCGGGCTGTTTACGCAGGCGGAGTGAAGTTTGACCAAGTCGGGCTTTTTCGCGGGAAAAGTTCTTTAACCAGAGCAGGAGGTCGTGATGCTGATTCGTAAGATTTTGGGATGCTTGAGCGTGCTTTGTGGGACGCTCATGTTGGGAATGGCGTGGAATCCTTCAGCAATCGCTGAACCCTATAATTGCACACCACAGACCTACCCCCTCTCGAAGTGTGACGAGGCGCATGAAGGTCCGAAATGGACTGGCACGCCGACGTTCGATTGTGTCATGGATAACACCGAGAAGTGTGTGCCGGCGGCGGGTAGCGCATGTGGCATAGACGACATGGGGTGGGGGAGCGTTTATAAAGGGGTTTGCCTGTTTTCATTAGATAGTCGCCACTCGAAGTGTACTCTGGACCAAGCAGCCACGGTCGTCGAACTGCATCACTGGCGAAGCACGTGCGAGGCCGACGGGTCAACCTGCTATTGCCGGTTTCAGCCAATTACCGACGGACCGAAGACCCAAATCGAAGTGTGCGATTGCGCCACGATTAAGACGAACTAATTGCCAATGACGACGAAGTCAGCGCAACGGTCTTAACGTCTTAACGGACGGGCAAGGTCCTCGCATGTCAGAGACGGGGACCTTGCGAAGCACACGGGTGAGTCACTTTAAGGAAAGAGACTCTTCGACCGCGAGGAGCAAGGGGTCGATGGTCTGCGATTGGATGGCGTGGGGGGGAGACCACGACCACCAACGGTAGCCGAGATGCTCCGTGGGATGAATCTCGGCATCACCCTTGAGCCATGCCAGGAAGATCACGAGTCGTTTCTTTTGGGGAACGCCATTCGTCCGGTTGTTGCAAACAATGTATTCCTGCGTATATCGAAACTCGGGATCAATCT
The DNA here is from genome assembly GCA_041398965.1 of Planctomycetaceae bacterium. Classification (GTDB taxonomy): domain Bacteria; phylum Planctomycetota; class Planctomycetia; order Planctomycetales; family Planctomycetaceae; genus JAWKTT01. Next base: position 20,730 of record JAWKTT010000017.1, read on the forward strand.
CGATTTCGCTGTCGAGGATACCGGTCTCTTCCCGCAACTCACGAAGTGCGCACTCGAGTTCCGTCTCTCCCGTATCAACATGCCCTTTGGGTAAGTCCCAGCGGTCATGGTGTTCCATCAAGAGGAACTCAGTCGGAGAATGACTCTGGGACAGGCCGGGCTTGAGGACGAGGAATCCGCACGATACAAGCTCAGGCATGATGATTCCGTTTGAGGGAGCGAGCCTATTGTTGGGGTTTGCTGGACCTCTTTGTCGAGGGCCGTTTGTTATGCAATCCGCCACGGGGGCCTCTCCCCCCTTGGCCCATCGTTTCCCCCAATTGGGGATGATCTCAGGGGAGAGGCACTCCAGCGGATGACGCAATCTTCGCGCGATTATCGACCGAAGAGGAAGTCGTTCTTGGCTCGTTCAATTCGCATCAAGGCCGCGAAGATACCGGTCCGTTGAGGACGGGAGTAAGTTGTTGTGGTCTGATAACCACCGTTGCGGTAACTGCGATAGCTGCCATTCGACCGACGAGCCGCATCGGCGGGTGTTGCGGCCATGGCGATAAGTGATGCAGCCGAAAACGCAAGCATAAGGTGACGCATAGTGAGAACCTTTCTGTTCTGTTCAACACGGGAGGAGGATGAGCCCAAACTTGACCTCGAAGGTATCGGCAATTATTGCCGCCCAACTCGACCAACAGGCAACTCATGCTGGTTCTTTCCCTGTTGCCCCCAGAAACTGTTCCATTTGACGGGGTTATGCGGGTGCTCGATGTCCAGATCAACGAAATCTGATGTCAGACGGACGATTCAACTCCGACGTGTTGGAGGAATCGAGGCCCCACTCCAGCATGTTGGGGAGCCAGCCAGCATCGGTTTCAGCCAAACCGTTGTGAGTCCTCGCAAGACCTGCCCAGACAGTAGTCAAATGCCGCCAGCGAATAGCGGTCAGCTGTGTTCGGTGTCTTTGTGTCGGTACTTCGGGCTCGCTTCGCTGAGGAATTTCCGCTCGTGTTCGGTGAGGGCACTCATCCCCTCACGACTGATCTTCTCGAGCAGTTCGTCCACGCGACGGATTGTCTCTCGACGCTCTTGTTCTTCCTGTGCCAGCCGTTCTTCTTCGCGACGCTGCTTCCAGCGTTCAATCAAGCCCGGCTGGGGTTCGTCGTCTTCGATCTCGTTTTGACCAAAATCCAATTCACCATCACCGTATCCCATGTAGCTCCCCTCGAACTCTTGCCGAAAGCGTTCCAGCAGCATACTGATGTGATTCATGTGGGCGATGAATCCGCCGAGCATGACGAGACTGAGGGCGGCGGTCTCGTACTCTCCGCCGGCGAGCATCAATCCCGCAAGTGCCATGAGTAAACCGGTGACGAGGCTCACTCTCAGGGCATAGTGAGTTGCGATTCGCAGGCCGTGTCGGCGAGCCAGCAACACGCAGGTCATCTGGCCTCCATCAAGTGGATAGGCCGGAACGAGATTGATAAGCAGAAGTTTCCAGTTGAGCGAGAACATCACCAGCCCGATGTCCAAGGGGATGTTTGCCCCCAACTCGGCGATGGGGAGTTGGATTGGGTGCAGCGAGGCGCCGAGTTTCTTCGAAAGAATGGCGACAGGCAGCAGTAGTAAGCAGATGACGACGTGTGTGAGCGGTCCGGCGGCGGGGACCAGAAATCGCGATCGGAAACTCCGCCCCGGTTCAACATAGGCGAGACCACCGAGAGGCCAGAGCAGAATGCGATCACCTGCACCACCTGTTGCTCTGGCCATGAAGACGTGAGCAAATTCATGGATGACGATTGTCACCAACAGCAGCAAGGCCGTCACGACCCCCAACGGCACACCAAGCCAGAAGGTGAGGGGCAAGAGCATCAATGGAAGTGCAAGGCTGACTTGGACCTCGACCCCGAACCAGCGTCCGGCAGGTATCGCGAATCGGTCATTCCCCATGTCGGGCTGCATGTTCTGGTCCACTTCATCCGTTGCGAACAAGGCCGATTTTGATTCCGCCTGCGTTCTGTCTCTGTGTCGTTCCTGAATCGACAGAGGTGTGACACACATTCCAGTGTCAAAACTCCTAGTCCGACAGCACTATCTTATCGCTCCCCCATCGAATCGACAACGCGGAAGTTTGCGGATCAATGGCTCGATTTTGTCTCGTTGTCCCGCCATGTGGGACGACACAGACATGGTCGTGCCGGGGAAACTTGCTTGCTGTGTTTTCGAGAGACTCATCCAGCCCGTACGGGTGTCAATTTGAGAGAGTCGTTGTGGGGTCGAGAATCCCGGCTTCGGCGAAGCCTTTGGCACGAAGTTGGCAGGAGTCGCAGTGGCCACAGGGGTGGCCACTGGGAGTCGGGTCGTAACAACTGAGGGTGAGGCCGAAGTCGACACCTGCTGCGGCTCCCCGTTGGATGATTTCTTGTTTCGTCAGCCTGATAAGCGGTGTGTGAATTCGAAATGGTCCCCCAGCCTCCACTCCCACTTGCGTTGCAAGGTTTGCCAGCGACTCGAACGCCTGGATGAACTCGGGACGACAGTCGGGATAGCCGCTGTAGTCGACAGCGTTCACCCCGATGAACAGGTCTGTGGCCCCCAAGACTTCGGCCCATCCGAGGGCGATTGACAGGAAGATGGTGTTGCGGGCGGGGACGTAGGTGATGGGGATTCCGGTCTCGATTTCGGCGTTACTGCGATCTTTGGGAACCGCGACATCGGAGGTGAGGGCCGATCCACCGATGACTCGCAGGTTGAGCGGCAGGACCACGTGTTGTTCGACGCCAATCGACTCGCAGACACGTCGGGCAGCTTCGATTTCGTGCCGATGTCTTTGACCGTAATCGAACGACAAGGCCCAGCAAGAGAACCCCTCTTGTCGCGCAAGGGCGAGAGTTGTGGCCGAGTCGAGTCCGCCACTCACCAGCACCACCGCTCGCTTCTGCTCGATCATGACTGCAAGACTTCTAACAGAAGATTACTGTGTGGGTAAGGATGACTCTGATGCTGACGGAAGGCTTCTCCCTGAGCAACGCCGATGAGTTGTCCCCGCTTCTCGCACCAACGGCGGCAGCTATCGAGGTACTCATCAACGCCATGTTGACGTCGCAGCCATGCTCGTTGGCTCTCGTGACAGGCGAGCATCTCGATCTTGAGGTCGAACGTCGTCGAGACGTCAACGATGAAATCGTAGGGAACCGGGTTGCCGAACCAGTCGACTCCTTCGATGGGGTCGACGTAATAGAGGTGAGGAATCCGCTCGGTCGGAGGGGCCGGGTCCCATTGTTCTGTGCGGTAAAACGGAACCGAAGCGCTAAAGCAGGCATCTCGCACGAGACGACTTGTCACTTCGTGGTCGGCCATGTAGTCGACGGGCGGGGCGGTGATGACGATGTCTGGGCGCGCTTTGCGGATGCACTCGGTCACCCGTCGCCGACCGTCGTTGTTGACTTCGATCGCGAGATCGCCGAACTCAAGGCACATGTAGTCGGCCCCGAGTAATTCGGCGGCACGATGAGCTTCGCCCCGGCGGATGGCGGCAATCTCGTCTGGTTCCAACTCGGCACTCCCCAAATCTCCGGCCGTCATCGTGGCAATGACAATTTCGCAGCCCTTCTGCTTCAAAAGGGCCAAAGTGCCTGCACATTGCAGCTCGACGTCGTCAGGATGCGCGTGAATTGCAAGAATTCGTGGGAGTGAAGTGACTTGGTCCATTGAAATTTCGCGAGTTTGGGTTGTGATGGAGTTGGTCAGGCCGAACCTGTCGGCAGGTCCGAGTATATTGAATTTGAAAATCGTTGTCTGCCAACTCCCTTCACTGGACAGCGGAGATCGGATTTTCGAGTTGAGTCGCCGGCACGATGGCGGTCCTTGACCGACGAGGTCTGACGTTGTCTGAACGGATAGGGATGTCCGTTACTTGGTGGCTGGGACCGTTTGTGGTCACTTACGCGAATGTTAAAGAGAACGACGTCACTATGAATCCTACGACAGAACAACCGGCAATGCCGTCGTCACCGCATCAAACCATTGCGAAACAACTTCAAATTGGATCGCAAAAGTTGGTTGATCGGGTCCCTGAGCCGCTCAAGGGGACACTTGTGCCACTTCGGATGTTTGACAACTATCAACTGGTGGCCCGGTACGTGGCGAACGAAGTGGCGGCTCTCATTCGACAATGTGCCTCAGAGGGTCGATGTGCGGTTCTCGGTCTTCCGACGGGGTCGACTCCGATTGCGGTGTATCAGGAGTTGATTCGTCAGCATCGCGAAGAAGGACTCGATTTTTCCGGGGTTGTGACGTTCAATCTCGACGAGTACTTCCCGATCTCTCCCTCGAGTATTCATAGTTACGACCGCTGGATGCGGGAAAACTTCTTTGATCATGTCAACGTTCCGAACGAACAAATTCATATCCCGCGCGGGGACATCTCCCGCAATGCGGTCGATGCATTCTGCCGCGAGTATGAGCGAAAGATCCAGGTGGCGGGAGGGATTGATCTGCAACTCTTGGGGATTGGCCGCACCGGACATGTTGGATTCAACGAGCCGGGGAGTTGTCCGTCGAGTCGAACTCGTTTAGTCAACTTGGACCCAGTCACACGGAAGGATGCAGCGAGCGACTTTTTTGGGGAAGAACATGTTCCGCCACGTGCCATCACAATGGGGCTTGGGACGATTCTGTCGGCTCGTCGCATCATGCTGATGGCGTTGGGCGAGAACAAATCGAAGATCGTGCAAAAGAGTGTGGAAGCCCCCCCCACTTCGGCCATTGCTGCGAGCTTTTTGCAGGAGCATCCGGCAGCGGAATTTGTGGTTGACGCAGCGGCCGCGGCAGCATTGACGGCTGTACAATCTCCCTGGTTGGTGGATTGTCTCGATTGGACCCCCGCCTTCGAGAGGAGGGCGGTCATCTGGCTGGCACAAACGGTCGGCAAGCCGATTCTCAAGCTGGAATCGAAGGACTTTCACGAACATCACCTCAGCGATCTCGTTCATGAAAGTGGGCCGATAGAACATATTCGTCAACGGGTGTTCGACCACCTGGCTGAGACCATCTGCACAACTCCGGGGAACTCACCCAGCGGAACGACGAAGCAGACGATCGTCGTCTTCAGTCCGCACCCCGACGACGATGTCATCTCAATGGGGGGGACTCTCATCACGCTGGCGGAACAGGGACATGACGTACATGTAGCGTACATGACGAGTGGGAATATCGCAGTGTTCGATCATGACGCAGCCCGACATCTCGATTTTGTCAGCGAGTATCTGCGAATGTTCGGCATCGAAACGCCGCCAGCGGCGGCGGTCGAACAGGAGATTCGCGATTCGATTGTGTCGAAGAAATCGGGGGCTCCGGATCATCCGGCCGTGCAGCGAATTAAGGGGCTGATCCGGCAGACTGAGGCGGTCGCGGCAGCTCGAATGGCGGGCGTTCCTGCGGAAAAATGTCACTTTCTCGATCTCCCCTTTTATCAAACGGGCGAAGTTCGCAAACGTCCAATCGGGCCGGACGATGTCGCCCGAGTGGTTGACATTTTGGAGCAACTTCGACCGGGGCAAATCTACCTGGCAGGCGACCTCTCGGATCCACACGGCACCCATCGAGTATGTGCTCAAGCGATCTTGCAGGCGCTACGTGAAATGCACGTCACCCCAACGGCATCCGAGAGCGTTCGCGACGCGGAGCAGAATCCTTCCGAAACAAGTTGGTTCCCCGAGGTTTGGCTGTATCGCGGGGCCTGGCAAGAGTACGAGCCACATGAAATTGACCGGAGCGTCCCTCTGAGTCCCGAAACGAGCCTGCGAAAGAAGTTGGCGATTTTTCGTCACGAGTCTCAGAAAGATGCCGCATTGTTTCCGGGTCATGACGAACGGGAGTTCTGGGTGCGGGCGGCTGAACGAACGGCGCGGACGGCGAGGTTGTACAACGAGTTGGGGCTGCCAGAGTTCTTCGCAATCGAGAGTTTTCAGCGGTGGGATGGCCGAGAAGTGCTCTCCTGAGGCGATTGACACCGGGGAGGTCGGGGAGATGTGGTGAAATGGCAACATGCTGTCAGGAGCGTCGGGGTCGTGCGGACATCTGAAGAATGCGGCATCAACTGACCAACCTCAATTTGACCAAGTGGCCTCCAGGGTCTACTAATTGAGGTAGCGATTTCGGCGGCCGATGGCCATGAAAATGCCCGTTTTTGGTTTTTCTTGGAAAACGTTTGAACAAGGAGAATTAGCGTGGACGGCGGGGGGACTTGTGATAGCATGGCGGTTGACGTATGACCGCTTTTCTCACCACAAGTTGCTCGCAGGTCCTGTTGTAAGTTGTTTGTTAGATATGACTTGCAAGTGGGGCGGTGACAGTGAGAAGGGGATGTTGGCAGACAGCGTGAGCCGTCTGTGTTGTTTTGGATGGATTCAATCAGCAATGGTCCCAATGCTCATGCAGGTCGTCCACCGGTAGGAGATTTGGGGTCGCGGAACGGACGTTGTCAGAGGAACTCAGTGGATAGAACGACCGTCAACCGGAACTGGAAACAGTCGGATCGAGTTTGAAGAAGAGAGTGCGGAGTCTGGAAATTGCAGCACTCCCTGAATCTGGGAGAGTGTCTGGAGTGGGGACAGATCGGTTGCCACGATGTGGCGGTCTTTACGATTGGGGAGTCCGGGGGAACTGAGGAGCGAAGTCCAGCAGCGCATGTTTCGACAGTTGGTCTGTGCGTTGACTCGGAATTGCGAAAGAAGTGACATGAACGGCGAGAGATCAGACACGCAGTCTCAGTGAGCGTGTATGTTCTATCTCCGGGTGGACCTGAATTTGATTCAGAGCGTGTTGCGGAAAGTATGCTGAGTGGATCGTTGGAGAGTGCGAAAGAGTCGTGACGGAACTTGTTGCATCTGAAGTGATTATTCCTGTTGAACATCGCGGACTGACTTTGGATAGTCAGTCCCCTAACACACATTGCGAGGAGCGAATCGTGCATCGTCTGGACTCAGGTTTGAAGGCCTTGATGGATCGCGCGTTGGAACGCGGATTCCTGACTTATCAGGCTGTTGATGATTACCTGCCGGACGAGGGGGGCGACCCACTCATGGTCGACCACATCATCATGGCTCTCGAAGAGATGGGTCTGCCGCTCCTGAACGACCCCGATGCTCCAAACACCGTTGCCGAAAAGACCCGGATGGAGCAACAGGCGAAATTGGAAGAAGAGGTGATCGAGGGGGCGGGCGTCAAGCTTGTCGAACCCGATGCTCCAATGTCGTCACGTGACCCGATTCGGATGTACCTCAGCCAGATGGGGAACATCCCCCTCCTGTCGCGTGAAGACGAGATCTTTCTCGCCAAACAGATCGAGATCACCCGCAAGCGATTCCGTCGTTCGATGATGGAGTCTGACTTCTCTCTCGAACTCGCCGTGGAGATTCTCGAAAAGGTCAACGCTGGGGAACTCCCCTTTGAGCGTACGCTGCGGACATCGGACACCGAGAACACAAAGAAGGAGCAGATTCTCGGGCGGATGCCGGTCAATCTTCCAACCTTGCGACTTTTGATGCAGGACAATCGGGACGACTACGCGATCGTTTGCGATGCGAGTCATCCGAAGAAGGAACGGGAAGCGGCTCGCCAGCGCATGGTGCTGCGTCGTCGGAAGCTCTGTCAGTTGACGGAAGAACTCTCCGTCCGAACACATCGTTTGCAGCCGATCTACAAGCGGATGCAACAAATCGCTTCGCGGATGCAGGAGTTGATGCGCGATATCGCCCGGTTGCGCCGTCGTGCCGCAACGGCTGCCGATGCCGAAATGGCTGAGCGGGAACTCGACGATTTGGTCGTTATGGTTCGCGAGACACCCGAAGAGTTCATTGAACGTGTTCGTCGCACCAACGAACGTTTCGATGCCTGGACCCATGCGAAGCAGCAGTTGTCCGGGGGGAACCTCCGATTGGTGGTCTCGATCGCCAAGAAGTATCGCAACCGTGGCCTTTCTTTCCTCGACCTGATTCAAGAAGGAAACGCCGGTTTGATGCGTGGCGTCGAGAAGTACGAGTATCGCCGAGGGTACAAGTTTAGCACCTACGCCACTTGGTGGATTCGACAAGCGATCACACGGGCAGTCGCTGACCATGCTCGTACGATTCGTATTCCGGTCCATATGTTCCAAAGCATCTCGACGCTCAAGGCCAAGAGCGAAGAGATTCGACAGATCACCGGACGCGAGCCGACCACTGAGGAACTGGCCGAAGCGGTCAACCTTTCGGTCGAAGAGACCGAACGGATCATGAAGACATGGAAGCATCCGATCTCGTTGGATACTCCGGTCGGAGAGAGTGAAGATTCGAGCTATGGCGACTTCCTGCAAGACGGCAGCGAAGGGACCCCAGCCGACACCGCGATGCACCAAATGCTTCGGGACAAGATCAATCACGTTCTGAAGAGCCTGACGTATCGCGAACGGGAAATCATCAAATTGCGATACGGTCTGGGTGATGGCTACAGCTACACCCTCGAAGAAACCGGTCGTATCTTCAAGGTGACTCGCGAGCGAATCCGGCAGATCGAGTCGAAGGCTCTCCGGAAGTTGCAGCACAACACACGTGCCGAACACCTGAAAGGTTTCGTTGAAGCCCTCTATGCGGGGGGTGATGTTGAACCCGTACCGGAAGCGCCCGCCGAAGCGGCCGCCGTGTAACGAACGAATGCGCCGCTTATCAGGGCGTGGCCCGTCATCGATTCGCGGATCCAACTTTTTTCAGCAACACAGACCCCGGCCCTTGGGTGGACCGGGGTCTGTTCGTTATCCTCACCAAGAGTTTATCTTTGCTTCGTCCTGCTATTCCAAGATGGTGAAATCTGATGAGTCTGTTGCCTGATCCCCTCGACCATCGACAGGCTGAGTTTCCGATCGAGCCACTGTTGCTGGCAAGATGGTCCCCCCGAGCGATGTCTGCTCAACCCGTCGATCAACAGGTGCTGCAGAGCCTGTTTGAAGCGGCTCGCTGGGCTCCCTCCAGCTACAACGAACAAGAGTGGAAGTTCCTGTTTGCTCATCGGGAGTCGCCGAACTGGAAGCTCTTCTTTGACCTGCTGGTCGAAGGGAATCAAGCGTGGTGTCAGCGAGCCGGGGTGTTAGTCGTCGTCCTGTCCGCAAAGAACTTTGCACGAAACGGAAAGCCGAATTCGTCACACACGCTCGATGCCGGTATGGCAGTTCAGAACTTCCTGCTCCAAGCTGCTGCAATGGGACTGGTGGCGCATCCAATGGTCGGCTTCAATCGTTCACAAGCACGCGCCTTGTTGGAGGTTCCCGAAGATCATGAAGTCGAGGTGATGCTTGCCGTCGGTCATCCCGGTGACCCAGCATTGCTGCCCGAAGCTGTCCGGGGGATGGATAGTCAGCCGTCAGGAAGACGCCCACAATTGGAATTCGTTAAAGAGGGGAAGTTCCGGTTTTCGTAACGACGATGTCCCCGCCTCTTGCCGCTTCGAACGACGGAGATTCAGGTCAGTCGCGATGACGCGGATCTGACCAACGGACTCAGGTGTCCGTTAGACAGGGGGAAAGGGTGACGACTTCTGCTATTCACTAATCAGAGAGAAAGCCTTCCTATTATGGTCAAATCAGCCGTCACCATCAGTCTTGTTGAACAGGCTCGCGGGGGACCGTTCGTCTACTGGGACGAGTTCGAGGCGTCCGTCCGGAGTGCGGCGGCACTCGGTTATGATGCGGTAGAACTCTTCGCCCCGGCTCCCGGATTTGTCACGGCAGAGCGAGTCGAGAAGATTCTTGCCGAGACCGGTCTCGCTCTGGCGGCTGTCGGGACGGGGGCTGGGATGGTGATTCATAAACTCAGCCTGACGGACTCCGACCCAGCGCGACGACTGCAAGCCGGGACCTTCATCGAGCAGATGATCGACTATGGAGCACTGTTTGGGGCACCGGCAATCATTGGTTCGATGCAAGGACGCTGGGGTGGCGATGGCCCCGACAGAGCGACCGCACGCGGATGGTTAATTGAAGCATTGCGGCATCTCGGTCAACATGCCGCGACTCGGGGGGTGACGCTGATTTATGAGCCGCTGAATCGTTACGAGACGAATCACTGCAACACGATGCAGCAAGGGGTCGAGCTACTGACCGAAGCGGGGACCAGCAGCGTTGTGCTCCTGGCAGACCTGTTTCACATGAACATTGAAGAGGTCAGCATTGCCGATGGCCTCAGGGACGGCGGAAAGCACATCGGGCACGTTCACTTTGTGGACTCGAATCGACGACCTGCCGGGAACGGACACATGAACTATGCCCCAATCGTTGAGGCTCTATCCGCCTTCGGCTACGAAGGCTACGCCTCCGCGGAAGCGTTCCCCTGGCCCTCTCCTCAGTCAGCCGCCGAACAGACGATGCGGATGTTCCAAACTCTGTTTCGACCAAAGTGAAAATGCCAGTGGAGGCGCGATGTTACGCCCGGCGAAGACTGAACCGATGCAGAGCGATCTGTTATGCTGCGTGAGAACGTTTCGGAACCGGACGCTCCCCTGTAGGTAGACACGATGTCGCTGCTGAATCCACTCCTCATCTCCGGATTGTTGCTGGCGGGGTTACCCATCCTGCTGCATCTGATGTTACGTCAGAAGCCGAAGAAGTTGGTGTTTCCGGCACTACAACTCATTCTCGCGCGGAAGCAACAAAACCTCAAACGGATGCGGCTGAGGCATCTCTGGCTACTAATTCTGCGCGTACTTGTGATTGCGCTGATTGTGTTCGCGGTTGCTCGTCCGTCGCTTCCAGCAGCCGATTACTCGTTTAATACTCGCGAGTGGATCACGCTGATGCTGGTCGTTGCAGTTGGAATTGCGACGTACTTCACCCTGTTGAAACGCTGGCAGTCGCAACAGTTGCCTCGCCATGAACTCGCGACCCGACGGAGTTACGCCCGAGGCTGGACGACCGGGGGGACGCTCATTCTGTTGCTGCTCGTCCTCGTTTGGCCGTATCAGAGACGAATTGCCGCGGAGATTAAGGCCCCTCCTCCATCGGCCCAACTCGATCTCCCGGTCGCGGCGATCTTTCTGTTTGATACGAGCCTTAGCATGAGCTATCAGCAGGAAGGGAAGACACGTCTGGATGTTGCCCGTGACATTGCCTCAGCGCACATCAGTGATCTCGCGTCCGGAAGTCGGGTATCGATTGTCGACAACTCCAACGACAATCCGATTGTATTTCAGCCGACGCTCTCGGCAGCACAAACCCGTCTACAGTCACTCACGACTTCTGCCATCAGTCTGCCGATGAACGACCGACTGCGGACAGCGCTCCTGGCACAAGAAGAAGACCGTGAGCGGACCATACGTGAGTCCGGAGGGACGGCGGGAGGGGGGCGTGAGCGGTTTCTCCGACGCATCTACATATTGACCGATCTGTCGAAGGAAGCCTGGCGACTGGGGAACTCGCAGTTGCTCAAAGGGGAACTGGAGCGCCTTGCCGAAGTTGGGCTGTTTCTTGTTGATGTTGGCGAGGAGTCACCGGCCAACATCTCGGTGCGAGAACTCCGTCTCTCTCGCGAACAGGTGTCGACGCAGGGGACGGTTCATCTGGCCGCACTTGTCGAGTCTGTCGGCGGGGCTCCTCGCGAAGTTGGTCTCGAACTCAACCTGATCGCCGAGGGACAACCGGCAATCAACAAAGGTCGACCGACGGTGAACCTGCAACCGGGGACGCCGCAATGGGTTTCGTTTCCGCTTTTGTCGGACCTCAATGGGCCGACGGTGCAAGGGAGTGTTCGGGTGCTCGGGAGCGATCCGCTCGAGTTCGACAACCAGCGACATTTCAGCATTCAAATCAGTCGCCGACCGGCTGTGTTGGTGGTCTCGCCATCGCTGTCCGATGCCGATGAGTGGCTCGCGATGTTAGACCCCGAGGGTCGCAAGTTCGCGGTCACCTATAAGAAACTCACCGAGTTCGGTGCGGAGGATTTGGAACAGTATGACGTTGTACATCTGATCAATATCCCGTCGCTCCTCGATGCCGATTGGCAGCGATTGGGGGGATATGTCGAAGCGGGAGGGGGACTGGCTTTGTTCCTCGGGAGCGAACGGGTGGTCCCTTCCAACTATCAACGAGGTCAGGCGGCATTGTTTCTACCGGCATTGCCGACCGTTCATCGGTATCGAAAGAATCAACGACTGAACATCGATCAACCCGAGCATCCGGTTTTCCGCAAGCTCAATGAAGATCGAGCGATCCCGATCCTGGAGAACGACATTTGGATCGATCGATTCTTTAAGGTCGATCTCGCCGAAGGGGCCGGGGTGCTGGCCACCTTCACCGACCGCGAACGATCGCCCGCCGTGGTCGAACGACTGACGGGCAAAGGCCGCACGGTGATGATGACGACGGCGGTCGATGCAGCTCAGGGGATGAACAGCCGATGGAACAACTTTGCGTCGCCAACCGATGTCGGTTGGCCGGTCATCGGGTTTGCCGAATCGTTGACATTGTACCTTGCTCGGGCAACGGAGAATCGCTTCAACTACGAGGCGGGGGAAGATGTCTTGCTGACGTTCCCCCCGGCTTCGACCGCTCGCAGTTTTCAACTGCGCCGCCCTGAATTTCGGCAAAGTCGCGAGTCGCTTCTGGAAGGACGTTCCTATCTGGTTGTTGGTGACGCCCGTGATGTTGGACAGTATCAGCTGACGGAACTCCCACCGACTCCAACAGTCATCGGTGGATTCTCCGTCAATGCGAGAGGCAGAGAGAGTGACCTCACCCGACTCGGGGAACCGGAACTGGTCGAGTTGCTGGGGGAGCAGCGGTTTCAGGTCGCTCGCTCGATTGGCGAGTTGACATCGAATGTTGTCATCTCCCATCTGGGACGGGAGGTCTTTCCGATCGTGCTCGCGTTGCTGGTCGTGGTGTTTCTCGGGGAACACCTTGTTGCCAATCGCTTCTACGAAGTCGACCAATCGCTTCCCCTCCCCCCTGCCCGGCTCTCCGACACCGCCAATGAAGACCAAGCCCGAGTATCCCGCGAGCCACCCCCTCCCGAAGCAACAGCCAACGACACGTCGTCACTCGTCAGTAACGCCACCTGATGTTACGAATGGTCCAGCAACTTGTTTCACCGAATACAAACAGCTTCACTATGTGTTGTTCGTCGGACTCTCGACACCTAGGTGAATGACGGTTTAGAATCTCAGGAGAAGGGAAACTTATATGGCCTCATATACCGCGATTATTGAACGTTGCCCCGACACGGGGCTGTTCGTCGGACATATTCCGGGATTCGCAGGAGCACATTCACAGGGTGAGTCAGTCGACGAACTGATGAAGAACCTCAGTGAAGTCGTCACCATGCTTCTGGAGGACGGCGAGCCGGTGCTGTCGTCAGAATTTGTCGGCACGCAGACACTACAGGTCTCGTGAGATGGCCCACCTGCCCGTCCTGAAGCCAATCGAAGTCATTTCGAGACTCAAGACTATGACTTTTATTGAAGTCCGACAGCGTGGATCGCACAAACAGTTTCGGCATCCCGATGGGCGAGCGACGACGGTTCCGTTTCACAAGGGGCGAGACATCTCGCCGATTTTGTTACGGCAAATCGCCAAGGACATTGGGATGACTGCCGAGGAGTTCGTGGCTGTTCAACCTTGATGTCGGTTGCGGCAATCGCAGAGTTTTTCCACTTGATTCAATCAATGCCGCCTGCCTTCTTCACCTCTCTGTGCTCATGCGATAACCTAAACTACCTCACTCCTCTCATAATTTGTCACGAGGCTCTCCATGCTGACCGAATGCCGAAACTGTGGTGCTTCTTTTCCAGTGAAGAATCCAGCCATTGTCGGGCAGGTGAAGCCGTGTCCGAAGTGTGGCAAGAAGTTTCGCGTCGAATTGTTAGATGATGACTTCGACGACATTGGCGAGGAGTTGCCGCAACGCTCTGCGTCATCGTCACGGTCTAGTAAGAAGAAATCAAGTAGTCGTAGCAAACAAGGGGCGTCGAGTGGGCCGAACTTGCTTCCCTGGATCATAGGCGGAGTGACGTTTGTTGTCTTCGCCGTCGGCGGCTTCTTCCTGGTTCGAGCCTTTACAAATAAGGTCACTGAAGTTGTGGCAGAGACAACCGTGGCCGTGTCAGACGACAAAACCAAACAGTCGCTACACGACCTCGCCATCGCGATGCACAACTACCATGATAACCATAATCGACTTCCTAGCCCGGGAAAGAGTCACGATGGCAAGGCGGGGCTTAGCTGGCGGGTCCATCTGCTCCCTTACATCGAACAGGCGCCGCTCTACAACGAGTTTCATCTCGACGAACCTTGGGATAGTCCACACAACCTGACGTTGCTCGACCGGATGCCGAAGCTCTATACGTCGCCCGACGTAACCCAAGCCGGCTTCACCACATTTCGACTCGTTGCCGGGCAAGCGAGCGGTTCCAATAGCCAGCAACAGCCGGTCGTCACAGCCTTTACCGCAGAGGAAGGGAGTCGTTTCCGCGATTTATCCGATGGGATGACTAATATCGTTCTGGTCGTCTCGTCTGGTCCAAGCACGGCTGTGGAATGGACGAAGCCCGAGACGATCCCTTTCAACGAAACGAACCCACTCGCCGAATTCGGGTCACCTGCTGGCAAGTCGTTTTACGTCGTCGCCGGAGATGGTCGTGTCCACTCCATTCGCCCAGATGCAGATCCTGCAATCGTCGCCCGCCTGCTGCTCTGCAACGACGGCAATCCGGTCAATTTCGCGGACGTCCAATGATGCACGTCACTTCCACACCAAAAACGTTCACGCGGCATCGAGTTGGCGGGATTGGTGGGCGTACTCGATCCAGCGTTCGACCTCGGCCAAGTCAGGGGGCTGGGGGTCTCGGAGAAGGCGACTGGCGGCGGGGGATTCGACGAATCGCTGGGCACGGTCTTGAAGTTCTTCCGCTCGCTGGTCGGCCAACGTGTCCGCATCGTAGATGCAACAGGCGACGAGAATCTGGACATCGTGACCGCGCAGTCCGGGAACGGTACACATGAGCCGAGACTGTCGCTGCCACATCGTCAATCGTTTCGGGGTGATGTAGTCAACTCCAAGATGTTCGGCCAACTCATCCACATCTGCTGCCAAGAATGTCCCGACGTTCTTGATGCCGACTCCTTGTAACCGGGCGGCCGTCTTGTTGCCGATTGAAGGGGCGTCGACGATTGGATCGGTGAGATTCAGGTAGAATCGGGGCGAACGGCTCCGTTCCTCGGGACCTCGTCGCGTCGTGGTTGCCTCAGGCGACATCGCGACGACGACGGGAGTTGGTATCGACTCTTGATCGATCGTTGGAGCTGGAATCGCCTTTGGAACAGGAGGGGAGATGTTCGGTCCCTTCGACGCAGGGGCGTCTGACAGGTCTTCCTCCGGGGGGACAGAAGCTTCCGATGTCGTCGCAGTCTGATTTTCAGTCGTTATCGGTTTTTTCCCAAGAACTTCTGCCGAGTGCAGTTCGCGAATCGTACGATCGTCTTCGGGGAGAGTCTCTTCGACGTGACCGGTTGTTTGAAGCTCACGATACATCGCTTCGACGACTTTGCGATCGCGGACATCGTTCAGCTTCTTCGTGATCCAGAAGACCGGGATTGTCAACGAACTGAGGGCTCCTTGCAGGGTCGTGGACTGACGTGGTGGAACGACGGCGGCCTCGGCAAAAAGATGGTCCAGCACGACGGCAAATGTTGAGGCGGCTAAGCCGATCAGTCGGGCGACGCAGACCTGAAGTTCTTCGTCGAGACCAGCGGGCGGATTCTTGACGCCACGGTCAAAGTCGTACTGCAACACCAGACGATCGTAATCTGCATGAGCCACTTCGGCCCCTTGAGTGATGAGCCAGTCGAGCCACTCCGCTCCTTCGACTTGCTCGATATGCGGAAAGCCGCCGAGTGATGTTTCGAGACGTTGAACGAGGGCGTCATAACTCTGGGAAATGCTCCACTCACACGGTCGATGCACCTCTCCTTCGGCGTCAGTCTGCCCAGTGTGCAGAGGTTGCAGCGGATCGGTGACGTAATGACTGAGCACGCCACTGGCATAGACTCCCTGTTGCCATTGCTCTTTTTGAAACGCCTTCAAGGCTCGCTGATACCAGAGCGTTGCCGCCGGAATCGCGCCGCCCCAGTAGTTTTCGGAGACATGGAGCACATGATTTCGAAAGTCTTTGAACTTGTTGTCGGGGTCTTTCGAACCTGTCAGATACGGTTCGATATTGGCAAGAAAGAGGTCCTGCCAGAGTGCCGCTTGTTCGTGCTGCACAAGACGCAAAGCGTCCATTGCCAGCTTGTGGTGTGTCCCTTTGCATTTCCAGGAGTACAGCACACGAAACAGCAGCGACATGGGCGAATCCACCGCCAACTAGACACGAACGAACCCCACCCCGACAGACTCTGGCACAGCCCCTGTCAAACAACAAGAGGAACTCCCTTTCGGTGCGAACTCATCTCCCCTTTTTGCCGAAACTCCCCCTCGTCCCCGACATCTTCCGCCCGAACTTGCGTGCCAGACTTGTGGACTGCACTGGACACTTTGGCCATGAGAGTCGACACTGGATCAACCATTTCCGAGTTCCAAACCCGAGTGTCCTGATGAGTGACTCTCTTCTGTCTCAGCGGCTGGCTCCTGTCCTTTCTCGCATGCGTCAGATTCGGTCGTTGCAGGCGATGACCCGTGGCTGGTTCGTCGCCGCAGGAGTGGTGGCTTTACTCCACTTTCTTTTCCCTTCTCTCTCGGTCCCCCTCTTGGCGTGTGCGGGGTTCGTTAGCCTGATTCCGTTTGTCTTACCCGCCCTCAGACGTATCCCTGAGTCGACGACCCGGGCTGCCGCGCTCGTGGAACAACACTTTCCCGATCTCGACAGTCGTCTCCTCACGGCACTCGCCATCCAGCGGCAGACCAGTTCATCGGGGCGAACAGCGACAGTGACGCCTCTCTTGGAAACAGACCTGCCAGCCGATCCAATTGAGTTTCCGGCGATACGAACCACACCGAGGTACGGGTTCCTCGAATCTCAAGTGATTGCGGGAGTGCTCGACCATTCCCGTCAGAATCGCTGGCAGGAGGCGATTCCGGGGAAGCAACTTTGGGCGGCGCGGCTGCTGCAAGGGGCCGGGTTCTTGGTGTTTGCAACCTTGCTGATCTCGCTGATCCGACCGACGGGAGGCGTGCCGCAATCGCCGACAGCCAACGACGCCATGACGCACATTCTCCAAGGATCGATGACTCCGCAAAGTGTCGTCGTCGAACCGGGAAGCGTCGAGATCGAGCGGGGAACATCGCTGTTGGTGACCGCGACGTTCACCGGCTTCCCACCTTCCGAGGTGACGTTGATCACCGAGGATACCGACGGTCTGATTCGTGAGATGCCGCTCGTGCAAGCACTGGAGGACCCGGTTTTTGGCGGACGACTTCAGGAGATCAACACCGACCTGCGGTACTCGTTACGTTACGGCGACACAACCTCTGAGTCGTTTCAAATTATGACCTATGAACTGCCCCGGCTCGTCAGGCTGGATGCTGATGTGCTGCCCCCGTCGTATACCGGTTTGCCGCCGGTGCATCTCCCCGACGTCCGAATGTTTTCGGTCATTGAAGGTTCGACCGTGACTTTGACCGCACGACTCAACAAGCCGGTCAAGACCGCAGTGCTTACTCCCATCGGCCCCCAAGCCCAGTCAATTCCTGCACTTACATTTTCCCCTTCGGCGTCAGAGGCGACCTGTGTCTTGACCTGTCGGCCAGACCGGTCGGCCACTTATCAGCTCGTGCTGGAGGATGCTGCTGGTCGCGTCGACCCCAATCCAACGCAGATCGCAATCGAGGTCATTCCGAATGCTCCTCCCCGGCTTGCCATCACCTTTCCGCGACAAGATGTCCGGGTCTCGCCACTCGAAGAAGTGCTGTTAGAGGCGAATGCATCCGACGACTTCGGCCTGAAGCAGTACGGTGTCGTCTATGTCACCCCAAACGGTGAGTCGCAGAAACTCCTGCTCAGCCCGGTTCCGGATGATGCGAACTCGACAACATCACCGGTTGATGCCGCGGAGGGACTGGCCGAGGGGACTGTCTCGTCGCTGCCGAAATCGGCACAAGGGATCGGGACGTTACTTTCTTTGGAGAAGATGCAGGTTGTTCCCGACGACCTGCTTGCCTACTACTTCTTTGCAACCGACATTGGCCCAGATGGGGAAGCGAGAGAAACACTCAGTGATCTGTTCTTCGCCGAAGTTCGTCCGTTTGAAGAGATTTACCGACAAGGTCCCGACACGCCGCCGATGGAGGGGGAAGGGGAGAGTTCCGAAACCAAGAAGTTGCTTAGCCTGCAACGTCAAATCGTGTCGGCCTTGTGGAACTTGATGCGGAAGGAACCGGTCGAAGGGACGTTGCCACAGTTTGCCGACGACGTCACGACGATCAACGAGTCTCAGCAGGAAGTGGCCGAGATTCTCCAGCAGCAACTGGTCGAAATCACCGACCCGCAACTTCAACAACATGCCACAGAAGCACTCAGTCGTATGCAACAGACTGTCGAAACTCTGCAACAGAAATTGAGCGACTTCACCCACCCGACTTTGCCCGACGCGAGGAACTCCGCACAGGCCGCCTATCAAGCGTTGTTGAAGATGCAGGCAAGAGAACATCTTGTGGTGAAGCAGCAACCCTCGAAGGGGAAAGGGAAGCCGCAAGAGTCGGAACGGAATCGACAGCTGCAGGCGCTGGAACTGAAGAACGATCGCAACCGCTACGAGACCGAATCTCAGGCGAAGCAGCAACAACAACAGGCCCAACAAGAGACCCTGCAAGTCCTCAGTCGGCTGCGGGAATTGGCCCGACGGCAAGAGGAAATGAATGAACGCATCCGTCAGGCAGAAGCGGAACTACGCAACGCCATGAGCGAGGCTGAAAAACAGGAGGCCGAACGGAAACTCAAACGACTGCACGAAGAACAACAAAACCTGTTGCAAGACTTGGACGAAGCCCGGGAACGGATGAACCGTGAGTCGGTTCGGGATCAATTGTCGGAATCGCGTGAGGCACTCGACAAGACTCGCGAACGGCTCTTCCGATCTGCCGAGTCATTGAAAGAGGGGCAGACATCGCAAGCTCTGGCAGAAGGTGAGCGAGCCAGGCAAGAGTTGGAACAACTCCAGGAAAAAATCCGTCAGCAGTCGGCAGGGCAATTCGACAAACAAGTTCAAGACTTGGCGAAGGAGTTCCAGGAGATCGCCAAGGCCGAAGCGGAAATCGCCCGCGAGATGGAACGTAAGGAGTCCCCCGTGGTCACACAGTCGGGGGAGAAACCGAGTCCGTCGCTTCGCCCGGCTGCTCCAACGAATCGAAACGACGTCGCCGATCGACTGGCCAATCAGCAGCAACGTGTAAGCGATGCCCTGCAACAAATGCAGCGATTGGTCGTCGATGCCGAGACAGCGGAACCTTTACTGTCGCGAAAACTTTACGACACCATTCGCGATGCCCGAGTCGAGCAGCCAAGCGAAGCACTGGCAGCTGCCTCACAGTTGATGCGTCGCGGGATCGAGCAACCGGCCATCGAGGCGGAACAACAGGCACGGCGGGGAATTGACAAACTTCAGGCGGGAGTCGAGGCCGCCGCTCAGTCGATTCTTGGTGATCAACAGTCTGCATCGCGACGTGCCCGAGATCAACTCGCGAGCCTGACGAAGTCGATACAACAGGAACTGCAAGAGCGAACCGGCCAATCAGCATCCGCCGGAGAGAAGCCCGCGACCGATACAGGCAACAGCAAGGAGAGTCCCGCAGGAGCATCGACACCGTCCGAGAAACCATCGGGCAACGAAGGGGGGCAACCGAAGTCGCCGTCGGGAAAACCGGGCGAAGGAAAGCCGAGCGACCCGATGAAAGGTGGCGAACCGGGAATGGGCGAGTCGGGAATGGGAGAACAAGGTCAGGGGGAGAAGGGTCAAGGGATGGGAGAAGGTCAAGACGAGAAGGGTCAGGGCATGGGTGAAGGAGGCATGGGGCAGCAGGGACAGGGGGGAGACTCACCAATGTCGGGGGGATCGCCGGGACAGTCGCCAGGAAAGCCGTCGGCATCGCAGGCGCCGGGACCACGAAGTCTGCGGCCCGGACAAGGAACGGTGAATGGAGGGGGAACTGCCCGAAATGGTGGCGGTAACGCACAAGCGGAGGGAGCACCGATCGAGTCCCCACTGACCGGGGACGATTTCGTTGCATGGTCCGACAAACTCCGAGACGTCGAAGAGATGGTCTCCGATCCGCAACTGCGGGCCGAACTGACACAGGTTCGAGATCGCGCTCGCGAGATGCGAATGGAGTTCAAGCGGCACTCGAAGCAACCCAACTGGGAACTCGTCCGCACGAGCATTTACGCCCCACTCCGCGAGTTAGAGCAGCGACTCAGCGACGACCTCGCACGTCAGGAGGATCAAGGGAAACTCGTCCCCATCGACCGCGATCCTGTCCCGGATCAGTACAAAGACCTCGTTCGCCGGTATTACGAAGAACTGAGCCGCGAACGGTAACTGGAGTCAACAGCTTGACGACAGGGGCGTCCCGAACTCCGAATGCGGGAGCATTAACGAAAGTCTGATTGCGTCGACAAGAGATTGCCGGACGAACGCAAGGAGATCAGGGTGTTCAACAAGTCGCCTGTCCGACGGTGCAGGTGATGTCCCTTGCGATGTGTGATATTCTCTCCCCTCTGTTTCCTACAACACTGGGGTATGCTCACGATGCACAAATACGCAGTCCTGCTGTCGATTCCCGGCCTCCGTCAACAAGACCTGTCACAGATGCCGCGACTTACGGCGCTGATGCAGCCCGCAGGCTCTTGCCTGCCTCTGATTCCCTCGTTTCCGGCGGTCACCTGTCCCGTGCAGGCGAACATGACAACCGGAGTTGGTCCCGAACAACACGGAGTCGTTGCCAACGGATTCTTCTATCGGGAAAAGGGGGAGTTCGAGATGTGGACCGCCTGGAATGAGTGCATTCAGGCCCCTCAAATCTGGGACCGCCTTCACGAGCACGATTCGTCGTTAACGTCGGCTGTCTGGTTCCCACTGCACTGCAAAGGAGCCGGGGCCGATTACATCTGCCAACCTGCACCGATTCATAACCCGGATGGAAGCGAATCCCTTTGGTGTTACACAAAGCCGACAGAGTTTTACGGCGACCTCCGTGACACCCTCGGGCATTTCCCTCTGATGAACTTCTGGGGGCCGATTGCGGGAATCAAGTCGACCAATTGGATCGTCGACTCAGCCGTGGTCGCTGCACAGAAGTTTCAGCCACGATTCAGCTACATCTACTTGCCCGAACTCGACTACGCCGCTCAGAAGAAAGGCCCGAACAGCCAGGAGGCCCAAGCGGCACTCGTCGGATTGGATGCCGCAATTGGGCGTCTTGTCGACGGCTACCGAGCAGCAGGCCTCGACGACATCCTTTGGCTCGTCGCCTCCGAGTACACCATCACCGAAGTTGATCAGGTCTGCTATCCCAACCGATTGCTGCGAGAGGCGGGACTCATCAGCCTGATTGAAGACGAGGGCAAGGAACTGCTCGACGTTGCAAACTCCCAGGCTTGGGCTTTGGTCGATCATCAACTGGCTCACGTGTTTGTCCGCGACCCAGCAGTCATTTCCCGCGTCGCCGATGTGCTCCGAGAGGCCCCCGGCCTCGAACGAATGTTCGTCGGAGACGAACGGAGCGAAATCGGCCTGAATCATGAACGATCTGGTGAGATCGTCCTGATGGCACGCCCGAATGCGTGGTTTGCCTACTACTACTGGCTGGACGATGCCCTCGCCCCTGGTTTCGCAAGGACAGTCGATATTCACCGTAAGCCGGGGTACGACCCGGTCGAACTCTACATCGACATGCCCAGCCGACAGACCCCACTGAACGCGGAACTAGTTCGCGGGTCGCACGGCAACGTGGCAGGTTCGGCCTCTGGAGGAGGGGTGCTTATGACGTCAGACGGAAAATCCGTAAACGACGTAACCGTCAAGGACGTTGACATTTACGGCATCGTCCTTCAGAATTTCGGTGTGGCGGTCACGGCAGGTGGCTGATGCGAAAAAGTATGATCATTTTTCTGAAAAAGCCACTTTTTGTGTCACACGTGTTTGACGGCAATGCTGTTGACTATAGACTAAACGCACCTCCGCACAGTTGATGCGTGTGTTTCATGTGCATCAACGAACAGTTAGAGCCACCAGAGATGACCCTCTCTGGTGGCTCTTCTGTTTGAAGGTGTGGATGATTCGATCGGCATGCGCACGATTTCGTCATCGGGGATGGTCAGTCGAATTTCAGGTTAAAGTGCGTAGACTCTGGCGTGACTTCCACCTGGAGTGGCGTTGCGGCGAGGGATCCGAACTGTTTCAACATCTCAGCATGCTCAATGAGCGGAGAAAACTTTCCTTCGGCCATCTGCATTTCTTCTGCTGGAGTTGTGGGGCGGAAAGTGATCCAGACCTTGTATTTCCCCGGTTCGGCCCCGACATGGCCTTGAGAGTGTTCTAGTCTAAATGCTCCTGAGTCGTCGGTGAGTCCCCAGCTGACGGTTTGTCGTTCGGCATGGGTAAAGTAGATCGTCGCTCCCACGAGCGGAGCATCACCACGAACCGCTGTGCCAGTCACTGATAAAAAGGTCGACTTCGGTTCACCACATCCCAACAACAAGGGCAAGATCAACAGCCCCATATAACGAAACCTTGAGGGGAGTCGTTTGCCGAGAGAATTGGAAGAGACTGGTGTTGGGAAGAGTGCCATCATAGTTCGAGTGACTCTCGGGAAGGTGACGATCGAGAAACCAGTTATCCACCGACCTTAGGGGGCCGCCGACACCTCGCCCCCTCGTACGGTAAAGAGTGCACGGTAGAGTCCAGCATCAATATTCTCGGTGACGAAAGTCACCTTCCCATCAGACATGGCGGCATGGACACCCCCCGGGTGCTTGCTCATGGCCCCACGGTGATTGAAAATCGTGCTGTTGGGGGGAGTGTGGGTTCCATCATGTTCACAGCAGACCACATATCCTTCCGACGTATGATGCACAAAAATAAAGGGATTCGAGCCACTATCCTTCAAGATAAAACTATGGCTGCCGTCGTGTGACTCTTCGAGAAACATGAACGTATTAGCAGTTCCATCTTTAATGCTATCGAAAGTCACGCGGCTATTTACGAAGCCAACTCCCTGCATCCCAGCCTGACTCCGCTCGACACAGCACACCCCGTTGCCTCCATTGATGCCGTAGTCTTTCTGCTTTTCTCCGGTCTGAACCGGTGGGACCGATGGGCAACGAAAAAGTGCTGGGGTCGCATTCGCAACTGCCCTGTTAGCGACATTGCCGATGGGGCCGCGCTCCGTACCGTTCTCTTTCAGGCTTTCAACATAGGCGGGAACGTGAAAGTTGATCTGATCGAAGAGTGGCTTTTGTTCGACGAAGGGCAAGACATAAGCCGCCCAACTGAAGTGCCCGAAAGGGACACTGCATCCATGAACCGGGTCGCACCAACCTGATGGGAACGACGAATTCCCATTCATCGGCCCCATGCTGCCCGGGGCAAACGTCGAGTGAACGCCATGATAGTTGTGCATGGCAATGACGAGATTGTGCATGTTGTCCTGGCATTGCGACCTCCTTGCGGCTTCTCGCACCGATTGCACAGCCGGAAGCAGCAGGGCCACAAGTATGGCGATAATCGCAATCACCACCAGGAGTTCGATAAGCGTAAAGCCGCGCGACGCTGAAGGGTGTCGAGGGAACATCTTGCACTCCAGAATGACATTAGGGGAAATGGCACAATAGCTGGTCGCAGAACGCGCATGGAAGAATGAAAACTTACCTTCTCAATTGAACCCGAAAGACCGTCCAATTGCAATGCGAAAACCGTTATGGGAAATGGTGTAAGGTTACCTTTGGTAGATGGGCAGGTATTTGTAGGGGAGTTGCAGAATGATGCTGGCAAGGGCCGTGCCGAATACTGGACCGACACCGTCGCCGTCCCAGTGGCCATCTTTGTCTTGGTCTTTGATCAGTCGGTCTCGTGTCGGAGGGAAATAAGAATCCCAGTATTCATCCCCCGCCTGATAGAACGCTTGGGCTGCGTAGATGTTGGTGTAGAAGTCGTGCCCGCTCCGAAAGTTTTTCCCAGAGGTACGAAACTCCCCAATAACAAACTTCAAACAAGACTCCGCCAGGGGGGACTCATACTCCCCGGCCGAGTAAAGGCAGCAGATTGCGGCGGCAGTAATTGGCAGACGAGTATCGTCTCCCGATCCGTACGAATAACAGATCCCCCCCTTCGACGTCCGGCAGATTTCGAGGTAGCGAATCCCCTTTTCAATGGTCCCCTTCGGAATAGTAAACCCGGCTTCATGTGCGGCCCGGAGCCCTTGCATCTGGGTGACGGTGACGCTTCCTTCATCGCCACCCCCGGGGTAATACGTCCATCCGCCAAGGTTGCTTTGACCTGCGGCCGTCAGGTGAATCCCGTTCTTGATCACTTCGTGCATCTTCTTGCGGATGGCGGGAACCGTTTCGCCGCCATAAGCACTGGAAAGAAACAGTAACGAGAATCCGTGCCCATACATTGGGTGACCACTCTCTTGACCTTCGGAAATTAGTCCGTTGCCGTGAGTTTGAGAGATCAGGTATTTCGTGACCTTGCGCACCTGATCGGCAAACGGTCCTCGGGTCGATGTGTTGCCATTAGCCAGAAACGCCATTCCTGCCAACGCGGCCATCGCGGTCGGATAGGTCCGGCCATCGTCCGAGTTGCGATAGCTCCCATCTTGGGCTTGGGCCTGGGCGAGCCAGTCGAGCGCGCGTCCGATGGACTTCACTGTCTCGGGCGTGACATGTTTGGGGAGCAGGTCCTCGCCCCGGGCAACGGTTGCGACAGACGCAATGAAGCTCGCGCTCAGTCCCAGGAAATGACGTCGTCGCATCTTCAAATCCTCGACCACAGGGAACCGAATTCTCTCGTACGCCGCGAGAATGTTTCTCCGTCACTTTTTTATGTCACGACGAGAGGCCAACTTGTCCGCCGCAACTTTGTTAGTTCGGAAGAATTTCGAAATCGACCTGAAAGGCCGCTTTGACGCTAATGGGTCGCAACTCGGAACTGCTATAGCCCTCCTTCTTGCGTTCGGAGTTCATGATGCCATAGATCATGGCATAGTAGCCCTGCATGGAATCTTGAGAGTCGTTATCTTCCTTGGGGGTCACAGCCCGAATACCGACGATGTTCCCCAGTTTGATGCCGGAAAGTTCGGAGAGTGTTTCCGCCCTCTTGCGGGCATCGGCAATTGCTGCCTGGCTGGCCGATTTTTCCAAGGCATCGACATCGCCCAAAGTGAAGGTCGCGATAGACTTTTCTCCGGTGATTCCGAGTTGCATCTCCATCATCGAGGGGGACTTGCCGCCGACGTTGATTCCTGCATCCTTCCCGGCATCGACCACTCGGACGAGCAGTCCGATCAGTTCTTCCGTGGAGAGCTTGTCGATTCCCGCAATCCGAATCCGAATCGGTTCGGAAACGGCGAGTTGCTGCACCCCCAATGCCGCGTTGCCGTTGCCGAACATTGCCATCTGTTCGCCCCCCATTGTGGTCGACTGAATCGAGACCCCTCCCCCATCGATTGTCAGTCCTTCGATGGCAAGGGCTTCAATTGCCTCAATGGCCCGTCGACGATTGCCCCGATACTTCACAACAGCATCGCTGGCCAACTCCCCTTCCCCCTTCACGAGTCCGCTCAGTTCGACCATGGTAGGTCGAGCTTCCACTTCCCCAACACCTGTCACCTGAACCACGCGTCCCTCAGCGAAGGCGACGCAAATGAATGACTGCGAGCAGATCATTGCCGCCGCAGTAAACCAACAGCAGTGCAGGAAGTGCCTCATCCGAACCTCGACTTATTTGTGGTGATGATTGGTGTTGATGGTGAACTGACGGGTCAGTCGTTTGAACTGCCCGGTGATCGGTTGGAAAACTGAATGCACGTCAGGCAGCAAGAACCAAACCATTGCGTCGTTGATGATCTGACCGACCATCAAAGCCTTGTTGATCCCGCGTCTGACACGAGTGTTGCCCGACACCCTTCTCCCTGTCAAGCCGATGCCGATACAAATGCGGGACTTGGCCACAAAGTGGACTCGACCTCGCTCACTGAGCCGAACCGGTCTCGTTGAAACGTAGCCGAGTGTGGCGACAGTCGACGAGCAGAATCATCACCAATTTCTTTGATGTCGACTGGCCCATCTGGAACATGAACCAACACTGATATCTGCACTCGGCAAACTCCCCCCAACTTCTCAAGCCGGGGCATCTTTCGGGATCGGAATGATGTGAGCATCTTGCCCAACGGAAACCGTCACGCGACTCCGTCTTGTGCTGATCCTTCCGTGACGATTCCACTGAAGATAACGACGGCAACGATTCGATCTCCTGTTACGGAACTTACCCTTCGGTCCGTCGATCGTATGACACGACGGATGACGGCGACGGGCAGACTCTTGCAGGTGGAACGACGTGACTGTGAAACGATTCGGACTCTCGCAATCTCCCTTCGTAAATTCCGGGACCGATCGGGCGTACATCGCTCTACCCGAATGGGAACACGTTCTTGGGGCACTTATTCGCGGCGTCAGCGATGGACAGGGAATCTCGGTGCTGACGGGGGCTTCCGGCTCGGGAAAGACGATGATCTGCCGCGAATTGTCCGCCCGACTGAGCGGACAGTTTCTCACCGTTCATCTCCAGTCGGCAGGATACACCAGCCGACGGGCTTTGTTGCAGGCGATGCTGTTTGAACTCGGTCTCGCCTGTACGGGGGTGACAGAACAGGACGCGCGACTGCAGTTGTTCGACACGATTCAGAAAGCTGCACCGGATCGACAAGGGCTGGTGCTGATCGTTGATGAGGCGGATCGGGTCAATGTGCGTCTGCTCGAAGAGTTCCGAGCGTTGACGAATCAGACATCAGGCGGGTTGCCGCTCGTCCGACTGGTGTTGTGTGGCAATCTGCCTCTCGAAGAGACACTGACATCCCCCGAGTGCGACGCAATCAATCAGCGGATTGTCTGCCATGAGACACTCGCTCCACTGACTTGCGAAGAGTCGGCGCGCTACCTCGATCGACGCATCATGCGTGCAGGAGGAGATGGATGGGAGCATCTGTTTGAGTCGTCCGCGATGGAGCACGTCTGCCGAGTCGCCGATGGTTCGCCGCGAAGCCTCGATCTGCTCGCCGACCGAAGCCTGCATGTCGCCGACCGCCGTCGTTGTACGCGGGTGACTCTGGAGGCGGTTCAGGAAGCGCTCACACAACTGCGAGACCTGCCGATTCGTTGGAACGAACCCTCGACATCGACAGCCGAAGCGACTGATTGGAATGATGACGAATATGTTGACAACGACGTGATGTCCCATGTCGAAAATCGACACGATGCCTCAGAAGAGGACTGTTTCAGTGACGACATTCCAGAGTCGACAACGTTCGAGTTTGGCTGCGATCTTCCTGAGATGAGGTCGACCGAAGATCTCGACGGACGCGACGAAAGCGTGACGCACTTCGTCGGGTTTGACGTCGCCGCAACCCCACACGACGGCAACGCAGAGGCTGAGTCGGAGTGGGACGAGTCGAAAGTCGTCCCTGAACATGAGATGACCGATGAAGCGATATCTGAAACCTTCGTGCTGGAATTTGGTGCCGAAACGTCCCCAACTGCTGCTCTGACACACACGACTTCTGACTCGACACCCGAAGTGAAGCCGCTCGCTTCCCTGTCCTCTACTGAAGAAGCCCCGGAAACTATGACTGCTTACGATTCTGCAAAGGTGAGTCCTGAGCCTGTTGTCAACGCATCTGGCTGGGTTGAGATCGACGTCGACGACCCTGTCGCCATGCTTGATCGCGGCCAGCCTGTCGCTCGGACAACCTTTCAACAGACGTCAAGCCGTGGGGAGGCTTCAACTCCAATATCCCACAAGCCGACTCAGATCGCAGTTCATGAGGAATGCGATCATCTGTCGATCCCCAATTCGTCGGCAGACACCGATGCCGAACACACAAATCGACCGACGTTGTCACTCATGAGCTGTGCATCAGATCACTCAGAGACAGACAATGATGTGGACAACGTGCTTTGCGACAGCGGATTGGACCACACGGAACTTTCGGAAACGGAATCGGAAATCCTGGAAGAAATCTTCGTGCTGCGTGCCGAACTGAGGGAACGCCTCACGACTTCGGCAGCAACGACCGCTGACGACACAGAGTTTGGAATTATTGATACGAAACAGACCGATACCGACGGCAACACGAGCCAGAACGAAAGTTTGACCATCGACGATGGCTCGGCCAATGAACTCCCCATCGACGGGGAAGGGAGTGAATCGGTCCCTTCGGCGGATGCGAGCCGGTCATGGACCGACGTCTGGAGTGGGCCAGAAGCGGTGACCGAATGGGATGTCATTCAACCGGACCCAGTCACTCCACGCAGTCAGTCGCGTCCCCGTGACCAGCAACTCGCCCCTTCGACCACTGTTCCAACTCAGCCAAATGATCCCTCATCGTCGGCCAGTGAGTCCAACCTCCCGACCATGGGTGCGTCGGTCGAAAAGATTGAGTGGTCGGGGGTGATACATGCTGGCTCAGAATCCGAACGCCGCTTCCGCATCGATGCGGCTGAACCTCGCCCTTACGCTCAGCTCTTCAGCCGACTCCGTCGTCGTCGGGCTGAAGTGGCGGACTCTCGTCGCGATGAATCGCAGAGATAGCGAATTCGATTGAGACGAAAGGGAACGCGACAACAAGTGGCCCGTGGTGTCACAACAGGTCGACCACCACAGTCCTGCTGTTCTCTGGGGAACGCGCGGACACTTCAAGCGGCGGGTTAGAATTGCTCGTTTCAGGGGGGCAACTCATCGTCATCCCGTCTGAACAATTCAGGTGGGTGACTTACCAGTAACCAGCGTACTGGTGGTCACTCTTTCGGCTGCTGTCGCTGACGGTACAAGTCGCGAAAACTCTGGCGAGGAACAGGGGGGATTTCTCGCTGTTTTCCCCACGGATTCATGAAGTTGTAGATCAGGAAACGAGGAAGCTTCGGGAGCCAAAAGCGGGCCATCCTCCCAGAGAAGTTTAACATTCGAGGACTGGCCAGCAGTCGGGCCATGAGCTTCATTCCCCAACGTTTGGAACGTGGGAGTAGCCCCTTCAGCACGAGTTTGCTTCGCCAAGTGTACAACTGCTGATGCAGGTCAATCTTGACGGGGCAGACATCGGTGCAGCTCCCACACAACGAACATGCGTACGGGAGCGTCGAGTGCTTTGCGGAATCGCTTGCGGCCCCCAGGATCGAACCGATCGGACCAGGAACCGTGTTGTTGTAACTGTGCCCCCCGCTCCGACGATAGACCGGACAGGTATTCATGCAGGCCCCGCAACGAATGCAGTTGAGTGACTTTCGAAAATCCGGGCTTTGCAAAATCTCACTACGACCATTGTCGACCAAGACAATATGCAGTTCGCTCTTCGCGTCGCGCGGACCGTGAAAGTGGGTCGTGTATGTCGTAATCGGTTGCCCCGTCGCCGATCGTGCCAGCAACCTGAGGAAGACCCCTAAGTCCTTCGCTCGTGGGATCAACTTCTCGATCCCCGTCGAAGCAATATGCACAGGCGGAAGCACCGTTCCAAGATCGGCATTCCCCTCATTCGTGCAGACTACGAAGCCCCCGGTTTCGGCAATCGCAAAGTTGACTCCTGTCAGCCCAGCGTCTGCAGACAAGAACCGCTGACGAAGTTCCTGCCGAGCCGCCTCGGCCAAGTACTGCGGCTCGGTCGCCCCCTTCTCGGTCCCAATCTTCTGATGAAACAACTCGCCGATCTCTTCTCGCTTTGTATGAATCGCCGGCATGACAATATGGCTCGGAGGCTCCCCTCGCAGTTGTACGATCCATTCCCCCAGGTCGGTGTCGACAACCTCGATCCCGTGCCTTTCAAGATACGGATTGAGATGGCACTCCTCCGTCAACATCGACTTGCTCTTCACCAGTTTCTTGACCTGATGACGTTCCAAAATCGAGAGCACGATTTCGTTATGCTCCGCAGCATCACGCGCCCAGTGGACAATCGCTCCCCGCTTCATCGCCTGTTTTTCAAACTCCTCAAGCAACTCTGGGAGACGGGACATCGTCTCGAGCTTGATGGCCGATGCTGCTTGTCGCAGATCTTCCCACTCCGGAACGGTTGCTGCCGCCTTGTCTCTCTTGGAACGGACAAACCAGAGCGACTGATCGTGCCAGTGAGCACGGTCAATGTCCGCAACAAACTTCGTCGCCAACTGAGGATGACTTGTGGGGGCCGACATCGCGATTCCATCCGTTTTGTTGAATGAAGTGGAGTGAGTCGCCGCTTCAACCATTGCGTGGATTGGTTGCAGCAACCCCGTTCAATCTTCGTGAGAGACACCCGCCCGCAAACCGTTCCTTTAACGCAATGCGGCCAGGCTGAGCTTCTGTCCGCAACGATAAGCGGCATTGGCTAAGTGGCACAAGTCTGCACTGTCGAGTGCCGCTTCCAGTGGACTTGCTGGTTGAGTTCGACTGCGAACCGCTTCGAGAAAGTTCATCAGATGCGGTTCGAGCAAAGGGGTCGCCGCGGCAGAAGCCCCCTCTTTCTGCCCATAAACTTTCCACCCCCCGCGATCGACAATCAGTGTCCCGGCATCACCATGAAAAGCGACGCCGTTCGAGCGTCCATCGACCCCATGCGACGTCCACGAGCGATGTTCCCAGGCAATGATCGCATCCGAAAACGTCCACTGAGCATGCAGAGTATCCGGGGTCTCTTCGGCCGATTCACCGCTCAACACTCCCCCCGTGGCGACGACTTCCAACGGACGTTGAACGTTCAATCCCCATCGTGCGACATCCAGCAGATGAACCCCCCATGTCCCGAGTTCGCCCGAACCGAAGTCCCACTGCCATCGCCAATGATGATGGAATCGTTGTGGCGAAAACCTCATCGTCTTGGCATCAACTCCTGTCATGTCAGCGTGAGTCATCGGCCCGAGCCAAGCCGAGTAGTCCACCCCCGCAGGGGCGACGACCGGGGCGGTCTGAATTGGCAGCGACTGACGACGAGCCACCGCCCACGCCCGCGCGAGCCGGACAGTCCCCAACTGACCCGATCGAACATAATCAATGGCCGACTGGAAATGCTCACAGCTTCGTTGCTGCAAGCCGCAACCAACGATCTGCGGCGTCCCATCGAGTTCCTTTCGCAATCGTTCACTCTCTGCCAGAGAGTGAGTCAGCGGGGCTTCCACGTAGACATCTTTCCCCGCTGCACAAGCCGCCAAGGTTAAGTCGGTATGCCAGTGATCGGGCGTTGCAATGACGACAACATTGACATTCGGATCTTCCAGGATCGCTCGAACATCCGCCGACATTGACGGTGTCGGTCTCCCTTGTTGCGACAACTTTTGCCCCGCCGCCCCCAAAACCGCCGCATCGACATCGCAAAGATGGTTGACCGCGACCCCCGGAAGTGCTGCAAAGGCTTCTGCCAGTTGCAACCCGCGACGGCGTACACCGACGACTCCGACACCGATCGTATCGACAGTCGACCTCGCCGCCGAAACGACCCCCCCGCCGACACCGACCGCCCCCACGGCAATCCCAGCGGACCGCCCCAGAAACTGCCGTCGATTCAAGTCGCGATGCATCAAGTCGTCAGCACTCACCAGTTCTCTCCCGAACGTCGACTCTTCTCACGTCTCCCGACATCACTCCTTCGTTTCTCCTCTGTGACCATCCTGTACTCGCGACCATCCGACAATGGTCTATCTTTTGCGCACCTGGGTGTAGTATCGCCCGCAGGGGCAACAGTTGACAAGTCCAACGAACCTCCCGGTCCGGTCATCTGTTCCTGCTTCCGGATTGTAGTCGCTGGAACGACACTTGCTTCTCCCCTATTCTTCCGCACGGAGAGATTCCTCAATTCTCCACGTTGGCACGCGAAGTACAAGGTGAACCAACCTTGATATCGACTAGTTCACATTTCAATCGGTTCCTTCACAGGGACCGCAGTTAATGACGGAAAAAACATGAGCGACGCAGAAGGATCGATGCGCCCCAGCCCCAAGGCTCTTCCCTTTCACAACGAACCACTGGCTGATTTCTCTCGCAAAGAGTTGCGAGCCGCCATGCAACTGGCGCTCGACGATGTCGCCAGCCAGTTCGGGATTGAGGCTCCGCTCATTATCGATGGAAAAGCGATTGATACGCGAAAACAACTCGCTTCGCACAACCCCTCGAAGAAATCTCAAGTCGTCGGCACCGCCTCATGTGCTACCCCCGAACAAGCTGAAAAAGCGATCGAGGCCGCCCGACGTGCCGCTCGAAGTTGGGGTCGAGTTCCCCACGAACGCCGTGTCGAACACATGGAACTGCTCGCCGCCGAGATGCGTAACCGACGCTTCGAGTTGGCGGCATGGATCGTTTACGAATGTGGCAAGCCCTGGTCCGAAGCCGACGGGGACGTCTGCGAAGCGATCGACTTCTGCATGTTCTACGCCATGCAGATGCGAGAACTCTCCATCCCAGTTCATTGCGATTTGCCCGGCGAAGAGAACCGCTTCAGCTATCGCCCGAGGGGAGTTGCCGTCGTGATTGCCCCGTGGAATTTCCCCCTCGCCATTCTGACCGGTATGGTTGCTGCGGCCTTGGTGGCGGGTAACACCGTCGTCATGAAGCCGGCTGAACAGTCCTCCATCATCGCCAGCAAGCTGATGGAGATTGCCCGTGAGGCAGGCATCCCGGATGGCGTACTCAACTTTCTCCCTGGCATCGGCGAAGAAATCGGCCCCACGCTGGTTGAGAGTCCCGATGTCGACATTGTCGTCTTCACAGGCTCTCGGCCCGTCGGCCTCGCCATCAACAAGGCGGCAGCTGAGACGAGCCCTCTGCAAACGAGTGTCAAACGAGTCATCGCCGAGATGGGAGGGAAAAATGCCATCATCGTCGACGAAGATGCGAATCTTGATGAAGCGGTCCAAGGGGTCATCGGCAGTGCCTTCGGATTTAGCGGTCAGAAGTGTTCCGCCTGTTCACGAGTTTTCGTCCTCGCCCCGTGTTACGACCCATTTCTTGAACGTCTCGCCAGTGCGACCGCCTCACTCAAGATCGGCCCCGCACTCGACCCCGCCACATCGCTCGGCCCCGTCATTGACCTCGCGGCGAAACAGCGAATCGAAGACTACATCGCCCTCGGCAAGGAGGAGTCTCGGCTCGTCTATGGCGGCGATGTCGGTCCACTTGAAAAGGAGGGATTCTTCGTCGCACCTCACATTTTCGCCGATGTCGACCCTCAGTCTCGGCTCTCCCAAAACGAAATCTTCGGCCCCGTGGTCGCCGTGATTAAAGTCAGCTCAATTGACCAAGCCTTTGAATGGGCAAACGCCACTGAGTACGCACTGACCGCGGGACTATACAGTCGCAGTCCGCGCACCATCGACCGGGCCCGCAAGGAACTGGAGGCTGGAAACATCTACATCAACCGTCCCATCACGGGTGCCATGGTCAATCGACACCCCTTCGGCGGATACAAAATGTCCGGCATCGGTTCCAAAGCAGGAGGCCGCGATTACCTGTTGCAGTTCCTTATCCCGGTTACCGTTACCGAGAACACCCTGAGACGAGGCTTCGCTCCCCCCTCCGAAGACGAAACCGAGACTTAACGCAGGCTGTCGAGTTGACGGAGGGGCGAAACCGGGGTGTGCAAGTTTTTTTTCCTGCGATTGTTAGAATCTTGCTCCCCCCCATTACCTCAACTTCATCAACGTACGATAACAGGCGACCGCTTCGCCGGACGTACCGCAGAGGTGCCGTCATGGTGACTCGGGTTTCGCTTGGAGCCAGCTGATGAGGGCTTCGATTTCGGTTCGGGTGAGGGTGTTTAGCATTCCGGCGGGCATGCTGGAGACGGTCGAGGGTTGCTTGAGTTCGACCTCACGCTGGCCAACGGTCACCGTGATGTCGGGAGTGAGCAGGTTGGGGACCAGTGTGATTCCCTTCTCGTTCTCCTCTTTGATAAAGCCAGTGATGATCTTTCCTTCTGTGGTGATGATCTGCCAGGTCTGGTAGTTCTTGCTGATCTCCTGGCTTGGTTCGAGGATGTGCTGTAAGAGCTTTTCCCCCTGAAATCGTTCCCCAATTTTCGTCAGGTCGGGGCCGAGGTTGACCCCTTTCCCGGAGTGTTGATGGCACTGATTGCAACGTGCCTTCACAAACGCGGCGAGCCCATTGAGCTTAATTGCTTCGTCATCCGATGTCTGCAACTTGCCGGCGAAGTCGCTGAGTTTCCACTCCTGGACGATGCGAGGTTGCGACGCCGCCAGCAGTTCTTCGGCCTGCTGTGAATCATTGGCGACGATCATCACACCGTTCATGATGACCCAGTGCCCAGGGAAGGTGCAGACATAAGGATAAACCCCTGGTTCGGTCGGTGCGTTGAACCGGAGCACTTCGATCTGTGCCCGACGTGTTGGGCCGATCATGTGGCCCGCTTCGATGATCTTGTCTCGTTCCGTTTCCGGGATGAAGTCGGAGTTAGCGTTCTTTCGATCCTTCGCCATCTCGTTTGCGGCAATGCCGACATCGGCAAGTGTGCCAGGTTGTACGAACAGCAAGTTATGATCGGTGGCATCTGAGTTGACGAAGACCACTTTGACCGGTTGTCCGGGGAGGACGTCAATCCGCTCGACGGTAAACTTCATCCGCTCTGGAACGCAGCCGATGCGGACTCTCTTCAGGTTGGCCTGCGAGTCGAACGCCGCTTCTGAGGCGGTTGCCGCCGGTTCTTTGAGAGCACTATTCTGCTGAGATGCTTTCAGAAGTTTGGCGATGTTGTAGTTCGGATTGTTTTCCCAGTGACGCTTGAGCGATGACGATCCCAGTGCGCAGTTCAGCGCGTAGTCCACATGCCCTTCTCGCGGATGCTTGAGCAAATCCAAGGTGGCATCGAGTGCAGACTTACTGCCAATGTAGCTTGCCGCAATCGCCGCTTCCATCCGCACGACGCCGTTTGCATCGTTGCAGGCAGTCCGCAACAGGGCAATATGGTCCTCAAGCTGTGGCCAGAAGTAGCGGAGTTGTTGCGTTGCCGCGGCCCGGGCATGAGGGTCTTCGCACACGAGGAGTTGCCGCAACAATCCGTGCGAAACCGTCCTAGCGGTCGACGCCTCTGTCGTTGCACGGCTTCCTTGATGGGTCAACGATTGTGCGGTGCTTGAGGTGTATTCGGCCGGGGACGGGATGTTGTCTGCCGCTCCGATCCAGCGGGTCACCCAGAGGGCTTCAGTCTGATGATGTCGATGGCGGGGATCGCTGGTGTCCAGGCGATTCACCCATGTTTCGAGTGCGGCAGCGACGTCGTTTGCAGAGCGTTCGCGGAGTTCCTGCTTCGCCCAGTAGCGAATGTTTGGCTCCTGTCGCTTGAGCAATTCGAGCAACTCGTCGATCGACGCCTGAGCGAAGTTTGGGGGGGGACTCAGCGGCTTCCCTTTGGCGGTTATTCGCCAGATGCGTCCGCTGTGCCGATCACGGCGATCGTCTCGCAACGAATACTGAGCGTGTCCCTTCACAGGGTTGTACCAGTCGCACACATACAAGTCGCCACGTGGTCCGAATTGTAAATCGACCGGGATGAACGACAGGTTCTTCGAGAAGATCAAGTCGCTGACGTACTCTTCATCGAAGCCAAACTCTCCCTCTTTCCAGGCGAGAATTTCCACGCGATTCGTTGGTTTGTAACGAACCTTGATCATGTGCCCCTGAAGTTCTGCGGGGAATGTGTCGGTCTGCACAAACTGATGGCCGCAGACCCCCGAGTAGGCTCGCAGACCTTTCGGCGCGGGGTGTTGCGTTGGGTAGGGAGGGTCAAGCGAATGAAACGCCGCGGCATACACCGGATGCGAAGCGACGTGTTGTCCCCAATCGTCGAACGTTACTCCCCAGGGGTTGGTGCTGCTATAGGTGCCGAACGACATGAGCCGTTGATTACGAGGTTGATACCGAAACCAGCCGCTGTTTTGTTGACGGACGGGACCGTAAGGAGTCTCGACCTGAGAATGATGAAAGACCGATTCTCGCCAGATGAGGTCGCCATCGGGGGTCCAGATGATGTCGTGCAGTGCGTGATGCGAATCCTCTGTCCCGAAGCCGTGCAGGACACGGCGCCGCAGGTCGGCCTTGCCGTCGCCGTCGGTATCTTTGAGAAACGTCAGGTCGGGCATCTCGGAGACGTACACCCCGCCATCACCAAACTCGAAGGAGAGCGGAATGTGCAAGTCATCGGCGAACAGTGTCGATTTGTCGGCTCGACCGTCGCCGTCGGTGTCCTCTAGAATAACGATCTTGTCGTTTGGCTCGTTGCCGGGGTAGACGTGCGGATAGGTTGTCGAACAGGCGACCCACAGTCGACCACGCGCGTCCCATCGCATCTGAATTGGGCAGGCAATGTCGGGGAACTGTTCCTCTCCCGCAAACAGATTGACCTCGAATCGAGGGTCGATTTCAAACGCTTTGAGTTCGTCGGCAGCCGAGAGCCATTCATTTGCACCTCGCGATTGCAGGGCTTCGGGCAGCGGCGGGATCGCGGCATCCAGTGGGCTGAGTTGCTTGTTGACTCTGGCTGTGACGATCGGGTCATCAAATCGGGCATCCGGTCCGAGTGGTGGCATCTCTTTGTCTAACTCCCCCCGGGCTGCCTGCCAGATGACTTGATCCCGATTTTCGACCATGAGATCGAAGTTCCGCATTGCCGGGAGGAAGTCGAGATACCCGTACGCCTTGCGACGTCCGCCGGTGTAGTAGAAGGAATTGGCTGGTCGATGACGGCGGAAGAACTGCCGGTCTTTGTTGATGACCGCCCCCCGAACAAGCGGGTTCGGCTGCGGAGGTGTCTCGCCGAATAGCCCCTGAAACACCGAGTTGGCAAACTGGTCGTAGCCAGCCTCATTGAGATGGGCCCCGTTGATCGTGAGGTCCTCTTTCGTGGATTCCATCGCCTCTTTCGTGTCGGCGAAGACATCCAGGAATCCGACCTTCTGTGCAGCGGCGACCTCTTTCATCACAGCGGCGTACTGCTGAATTCGTCCGTTGTTGAGCGTTGCTGCGGGGACGCCGGCAATATCTTCATTCGCAATCGGCGAGATCAGCACGACGCGAGGGGCCGACGTTCCGTTGTAGCTCCGCGACTTCAGTTTCTCGACGTATTTCGACAGATTCTCTCGGAACTTTTCGAGACCCTCGGCCCCCGCAAAGGACTCATTGTAGCCGTAGGCGGCGAAGATGACGTCGGCTCGTTCGTGCAACAGATGTTGCTCGACATCGGCGAAATTCTCGGGGCGGGGTTGGGAGTCGATGGCGTCTGCGGACCATGAGAGGTTGCGGAAGGTCAACTGATGCTCGGGGAACCGTTGCTGAATCAGAGTCTCGATCGAGCCGAAGTATTGGTCCCGATCCAACAGCGTGTTGCCGATGTAGGCGATCCGGTCTTTGCGATGCAATTGCAGTGGCAGAACGGTTTCGACCGGAGCGATGGCAGCAGGTCGTGGGGCGGACTGTCCATAGATGGCGTACTGTCCGAGTTCCGGGGCATCTTCGGTTTTCCCTCCGTCGACCAGACTGTTCCTCGCATCCTTTAGATTGGCCTTCCGGGGATCACGTCCCGCGTCGGTGCTGCCATTGTTGACCTCCCCCCCCTGCGGACGCGCCGCTGGTTTGCTCCGTGCCGGTTTCCTCGGAGCGGGATCGTCCCCGTGCAAGAAAGCCCCGAGTGTGAGACAGATCAATAACCCCGCCAATGACGAAACAATTCGCATGTGATCATCCCGAATGTCTGCTCGTGACCGAACGCTCGAAATTCTCCCGGCACCACAGACGACTTTATGGTGGGTGAGAAACGTTCGCTGTACCGCTGTCCCAAGATAGCAAAAGCCGGGATGAGGGCACACAGAACAGAGGGGTTTGGGGGCTCTCTGGGTGCAGTCGCTGTTTGGGGGTGGTTCATTTGTCCATTCAGGATCACGGTCGGGCCAACGGCCCAGCAGGTTGTCTCGGCCTAGGACTGAAGGGATGAGTTCACGCGAGAGGGCTGAAGGCCCGGCCAGTTGCCCCAGAACTTGCCAACGGGCCGGGCCTTCAGCCCTCGACAGACAATCTTGGGCCGATTCCCCAGTCCGCTGGACTGGGCTAGACAATGTTCCGGGGCGTTGCCCCTGCTGTTTCCTGAACATCGCTACGTCACCTGCCAAACTTGTTCGCGGTGAACAGATGAGCAACCCCCAATTGACGACTGCACCCAGTCTCTCTGGCGGATGTCTCGATGCTCTGGGGAACTTAACGTGGCACGAACGGGACCGGGCGGGAACCAGATCTGTCGCAGCGTGTGAGGGGACGAGACACGATTGACCCTGCCGTCCCTCTCCTGCACTGGCTAGCGCATACCGCTCACCCCTCACGGCACAAGTCGTACCGAACAGTATTGAAGCCTTCCCAGCCACCAAAAGAAAACCGACCAGTCAGGAGAAGCCCCCCAACTGGCCGGTCATCTGGGTTGATCGGTATACCGTGTTCGTGATTAGAACATCGTACCTGCTGGGACGATGATGTAACCAGCACCGTTGAAGATATCGAAAGGCGTTAGCGGTATCGTCAGGTCTTGTGTGAAGATGTTGGTCGCGTTGAGGCCCCCCGCAACGTCAGGTTCGACGCGGAAGAAGTCGAGGAAGCGAGTACCGTTCCCCTTGAGGACGTCATTGTTGTTGAACGTCGCTCCAAGAGCGGTCAACTGACCGATGGAATCACCGGTGTTGTCGCGGAACCGAAGTCGCAGTTCGGCGACATCGTCACGTCGGTATCTTTCCGGAAGGTTCGGGTCTGGTCCACCACCGTCGGTGTCGTCGTCGAACGTCGAGTTGGTCGGGTTGCCGAGGTTATTGAAGGACCGGGTAAAGAAGTCGGTGAGCTGGTTCCCCGAATGGACATTCTGACGATAGTCGAGTTGCATCAGGGTGTTCATCCCGACTTCGACATTCGTTCCATGAGAATCGACGATTGTCCCGTTTCCAGTGATCGCGTTGCCAACAGCGACGACATTGACCCTCAGGCGGTCTGTGAAATCGATCTCGAATGGAATATTTCGATTGCCTTGCCCAAGTTCCTCAACAATGTTAGTCGTATTAAGGGAATCGGTTTCCGAATGGAGGAACAGACCTTCTTCGCCGTTCCCCTGAATTGCGTTGTTGAGAATCTGGAGGTTACGGTCAAAGTCACCGGCAACCAGAATGCCCGATGGAAAGACCTGCGCCTCTGCGCCGGAATTCGCGCCGATGTTGGTCCCTGTGAAGATCGCCTCGATACCCCGTCCGGTGTTGGAGAGGATATTCGAGTTACGAATCATCACGTCAAACGTTCCACCCGATGAGGCAATCTGGACGCCGTTGTCGCCACTATCCCGGACGAGGATGTTGTTGTAATCGCCAGTCAACGTTCCGCCCGATTGGGTGATCACGATACCGTCATCACCCGCCTCGACAATGCTGTTTGTCGGGGTGTTTCCGGAGACGGTTCCGACATTGATGACGTGCGTACCGCCCGTGACGATCGTTTCGATACCGTCATCGGTGCTGTTGAGGATCATGTTGTCATCAATCGTGACAGTATGAGTACCGCCGGTGACGTTGGTGTTAATACCATCGCCGTTATTCTGGAAGAAGCTGTTGGTAATCCCAACGGTGCTGGTTCCGCCATTCCCTGCCAGGCTGAGACCAGCCAGTGTGTTGCCGGTGTAGATGTTCATGTCGCCATTAAACGTCAACTGTCCCGGAGGTACTTGAGTCAAGGTGGCCAGTGCGTTCAGGTCGACCCCGTTGCCGGTGTTGTCGACCAGCATGTTTCCTGTAAAGGTGACGGTATTCGACGACGCGTTGTTTGCTGTCTGAGTGAAGCCGTTCACGTTTCCAGAGAAGAGGTTCATCAGGATGTTGGCCGTGGTAATCGAGTCCCCAGCCGTCGAGATGTGACCACCGTTCCCGGTCGCGTTGTCCGTGAACATGTTGTTTGTCCAGGTGATCGGAGTCCCAGTTGTCGCAGCGTTGTCAAACTCGAACAGGACACCATCACCATTATTGTTCGAGCTGGTGACCTGATCGATCGTGTTGTTGAAGATGGCGTTGTGCTGTGCCACCACGTGAATGCCGTGGTCTTCGTTCGGAATATTCAGGGTTCCGTTTCCGTCGAACAACCCTTGCACCACATTGAAAGTGACTGTCCGCTGGGCGACGGTCGCTCCGGGGTCATTCTGAAGTAGCAGGTGAACACCGTCTTGTCCGTTCGTCGAGGATTCGACATTGTTGAAGTTCAGCAGACCGAGGGTGGCGAAGTTTCGCTTGTGAATATTGATACCGTGCAGACCGTTCTCGGTGAAGATGTCATCGGTCATGTCGATGGCACCGGTCGTGAAGTCGTTGAATTGCACGTTGAGACCGTGTCCACCGTTGCCCGCTCCTGCTGCCCCGACGATGTTACGTGCCATCGTCAAGCCGACCATCGTGGGATCGCCAGCGACGTTGATCTGAGCGTTGTCGTTGAAGATGGCCCGAATACCGTCAGATGCGTTTCCGGTAATCGTGTTGTCGAGAAGTTGAGCATCACGAATCGCGGTATTGTTTCGGGCAACGATGTTAATTCCTTCCCCATCAAGCGTCACATCGGCACCGTTCACGGCGTTCGTGAAATCGTTGTTTTGGATCAGCATCGTTGTTGGGATGGTGGCGTTGTCGGTCAGTTGAATCGCCAGGTTCGCATCGGCGTTACCGTCGAACACGTTCCCCAGCAACGGATCAGCTCCACCAATCGTCAAATCGAGAACTGTATTCTGCGACGCATCAAACAAGGCACCGATTCCGCCGTTCCCTGTAATCGTATTGGCGGTTAGCGCACTGGTCAGGCTCCCCGAGGTGTCGTCGATGATCGCGTTGATCCCGAGACCTGTGTTGCCGCTGATGTCGTTGGTGTCGAAGTTCAGGGCAATTGGTACGCCGCCGGTGTTCGGGAGGTCGAGATTGACCCCGTTCAGGCCGTTGCCGTTGATCGTGTTGTTTGAGATCGTCCCCGCGTTGCCGATTGTCGGCAAGGCACCGCTGACGGTGTTGAAGTTGATCCCGTGCCCGGCTGTGTTGTTGTCGATGCTGTTGGTGTCGATGAACAGGCCGGTGATGTCGCTGCCGTTGGTCTGCGTGATGTTGAAGCCGTCGCCGGTGGTGTTGCCATCCATCGAACTGTTGGTCACCGAGAAGAGTCCGGTCACATCGCCATTGTCGCCGAAGTATCGCAGACCGTTGACGGTGTTGCCGTCGAGGATGTTGGTATCGAGGGTGATGTCGGTAATCGGCGTGTTGGTGGCCGAGATCAGCACACCGTCCAGCGTGTTGCCGGTCGCAGTGTTGCCGATCATCGCGATCAAGTCTTCCGTCGTCCCGTTGAGCAGGTACTGAATCCCGTTCCCACCGTTGGTGTTGGCCGTGTTGTTGTACAGGCCGACGTCGGCGAGTCCGGTGGTGTCGGCTTCAATATGGAAGCCGTCTGCGACGTTTCCATTTGCGGTGTTGCCGACCGGGTTGAGCGGATCAGGATCTCCGAGATCGAAGTCTGTCAGGCTTCCGCCGCCGGTCGACTGACTGAAGAACCCGTGGTTGCCGTTGTTATCAAATGTGTTGCTGATGAAGGGATCGACGCCGATGATCTGTCCGCCAGCCGAAGCCACCATCGAAGCCCCATCACCAGCTCCCCCCGTGGCCGAGTTGTTGCTGAAGGTGTCCAGCGTGACGGAGCTTCCGGCCCCCGCAGTCACCGTGAATCCGGCCAGTGTCGGATCGGTGCTGCCGGTGACAGTGTTCCGTTCGAAGTCGGTATTGATCGAGCCACCATTCAGAGCTGCAAGTTCAATCCCGCCACCCGAACCGGTGACGGTGTTGTCAAGCACCCCGCGGCTGCCATCGGCAGAGACCCCGACGAGGTTCGCACCAGGACCATCAGCAATGAGTCGCAGACCGGTCCCGCCATCGAAGTCGGTGACCGTGTTGCGAGCGATCGAGAACTGAGCATCGCCAGCGACGTGAGTCAGGATCGTTCCGTCCAACGACGTCCCGGCTGTTCCAGTAAGGACGTTATCATCAAAGATCAGCAAGTCTTCGCCTGGGCAGTTCAGCAAGACCGAAGTGTCGGACCGAATGACCGTTGTGTTGATGGCGTCGACAAAGGTGTTGCCATGAATGTTATAGCCGTCGACAGT
Source organism: Planctomycetaceae bacterium (assembly GCA_041398965.1). GTDB lineage: Bacteria > Planctomycetota > Planctomycetia > Planctomycetales > Planctomycetaceae > JAWKTT01. Next base: position 63,122 of record JAWKTT010000017.1, read on the forward strand.
GGTCCCAACGGCACTGGCAATCCCGATCCCCGACGTGGGCGAACCGATCGTGAAGCCGTTGATCTCGGTCGCGTGACCGGCGAGCCCATTGAGCGGGTCTCCGAGTTGGATGACGCTGGTTCGAGGTGCCATCAGCAGCCCGCCGACGTCGGCGTCACTGATGAAGGGATTGCCCGCTCCGACCGTCTGGCCAGGAAGAGCAAAGGTTCCACGAGCCGAGGTGTAGTTGTGTGCCAGCGACGATGAAAGGAGTCGTTGCGTGCTGAAGATGTCGATCCCGGTGTCGAGATTGGTCGACGTTCCGTCCGCACGAGGAACAACCCGGATGATGTCGAAGGCGGCACGGTCGGCTGCGGCGACCTGCTCGTACTCGAAGAGCGACTGGAACGGAGTCTCGATCGTCCCGTTTCCGCCTGCTGCCGCGTTCGGGTCGATGTGAGCAATCCGGAAGGCCGCGTTGGTCTTCTGGTTGAATTCTTCTCTCAAGAGTGTGCGAGTGCTTCGAACCACTGGAGTTCGGAAGTTACGCTGAGTTGACTGGACCATCGCCATGGCGACGGGGTTCGGTCGGAGGATGCGGGAAGGCTTGGCGTCGGGGATGGTCAACTCGAAACCGAGCGAGACGCGGGTATCGAACACCCGGTCGTGGCTGACGAGGCCGGTCACCGACAGGTCTTCCGTCAACTGCCAGTTCAATCGCCCGAGGAAGCCTGCGGTACCGGTCTGTCCATTGCCAAACAGTCCGTAGATTCCGACGCCCCCTTCGGCACCATACTTCCCGGCCACTGGCAAAGGCCAGGCCACGTTGAGAGCCACTTCGTCGTATGGTGCTTCAATCAACTGGTTGACTTGATAAGCGATCGAGTTCCCTTGGAACAGGTTGTTCCCAATCGATGCTCCGTAAACCCGTTGATGTTCGCCAACGACGGCGTTGTAATTCAAACGATACGAAACGTAACGGGTGATCGCTTCAAAACTGAGGCCGATGCGATGGTAGTCAAAGATGTTGGCACGGTCGTAGTCCCACCACAGACCGGCACCGAACACGCGATCGTGCTCGACATCGCGACGACGCCACAACGCCCCCGCACTGAGGCTAGCCCCGGCACTGTCGTTCAGAACGACGTATGGGTTCAAGGCGAACATCGTGTCGGGATCGATGAACCGGACTGGTAACAACGCCGACAAGGTCGTGTAGCCGTCATCGTAGCCATACAACTGACCGGCCTGATGACCGACGCGATACCACGCATGGTCGTAGTCGCCATAGGTCGGCTCGCCGAGACCGTTAGCGGCACGAAATGCCGGATCGTAGATCGGTTGCCCCTGGGCCAAGTCGTTGATGGGGTCGTAGCCCCCACCAGCAACGGCACTTCCCGAGCGGTCCGACTCGAACTGCACAGGGCGTATGCCTTGTTTGGGGGCAGACGAACTAATCCTGACGTTTCCAGAATTCGGGTCGTCAAACGACGACTGACCGAACACAGTCCCTCCCGTAAGGAGGACTGTCGCCAAGATTCCCAGACACCATTTACTTGCGATTTTCATCGATTGCTCCAGCGTCCTGCTGTCAATCGTCCCGGGTCGTTTCAGACCCACGTCGACCCCTCGTTCCATCCAGAACGAATGCGCAATCTCTTACGCGATCCACCCTATGGGCGGATTCCGTCTGTACCGGTTCTGCCGAGGGTGGCAGTTATTCATTTGTTTCGGCGTTCGGATTGGACCAAGTTGAGTGGAATGTCCGGTTTGGCAAACTTTGCGGATTGATCCTCGACACCCGATCATTCCGGCGAATTGCCACTGCGTTCCCAATCCGATCTTTGTTAATCTCACCATCCTTCCCCTTGGCCGGACACGCGCCGAAATAGCCGTTCGGATGACTCAATCAGCCGCTTCCAAGCGACACTTTACCCGATGACTCCTGCGGAAAATCCTCTGCCGATTCACTCCCGCGGTCCAAACCGGATGGTCTTGCTGGGGGTACTCCTGTTCGGACTCGCAATCTGGGGGCACTTCTACAATCAGTTCTGGTATGGTCCCGACGAAGGGAACTATGCCCACGTCGCCCAGAGGCTGCTCGATGGCGAACGACTGCATCGAGATGTACACGACATACATCTGGGGGCGATCAACTTCACCAATGCCGCAGCCCTCTGGTTGTTTGGGGACGACCTCGTCAGCCTCCGGTATCCGCTGGCGGCCATCGGTGTGTTGCAGGGCTTGCTGACCGCGTGGCTGTTTTTACCGCTGGGACGCAGGGAGGCTGCTCTTGCCGGTTGCTTAGCCGTCTCTTTGGGGGCAATCCAATTCCTCAACCCGACCGCCCATTGGTATGCCCTCTTCTTCAGCCTGCTGTTGATTGCGGCTCTCGACCGTGCCCGTCGCCAATCCTTAGCGAACGGTCATACGCCGTTCATGACACTGCTGACGATCGGCCTGTTGATCGGAGTCATTACGCAGTATCGCCAATTGAACGGCGTCTTCATGGCGATGGCAACGCTCGTCTGCCTGCTCGGGCGAATAGGTCGAGTTGCCACGGATCTGTCGCAACCGGACGTCGACCGGTGCAAGGCTGACACCATCACCCAACGAGCCGATTTTCGGTCGACACTGGTTTCTCGCACCGTGCTCCTAATCGCCACCGTAGGGCTCGCGGGGTATCTCAAGACGCGTTGGGATGGGTTGATCACACCACTTTTCGGTCTCTGCCCATTGGTGATCCTGATTCTCGCGACGTGGAAGACCGAGGCCGGAAATCGGGCGGCACTGCGGACGATCTGGCCGATTGTTTTAGGGGGTGTCGTCTCGCTGATGCCGGTCGTGCTGTACCACCTAAGTCACGGGACAGTTGTCGATTGGCTGGATGATACGGTCGTTCGAGCCGTTCGATTCGGCAGGTCATCGTTCCTGGATCGGACCAGTTTCTCGAAGCCACTGTTCGACTCACTCACGATCCTGTTGCTCGGTCCGGGAATCGTCCCACGTCTCAATGCAATCTTCTGGATCACTCTACTGATTTCCCCCGCAGTCGTGGGAGTTGCCGCAGTGAGAGACTGCTGGCGACTCGTGCAACCGGTCCCCGACAGTCAATCGGCGGCGGCGGTTGTCCCAGGGACCACATCGCAGGAAACACGAGTATTCGATACCAACGGTGAGTCCGTCCGTATGATCTGGTTGACGGTCGCCCCGTTCGCGGCCCTGGTCGCCTTGCACTACCAGATATTGATCTACCTGCTTTACACCTGTGCGATCATTGTCCCCGGCTGGCTCCTGCTGCGAGGGAAGGTTGTTTCGCCGTCACGTCGACCGACTATGGTCGAGTATCTTGGCGTGTTCCTCTGTGTGATCGCCCTCTTTTTTCAAGCGGGGCAGCCGCTGGAGCGGGGCACTCATGGCATCCTGACCGGCGTCCGGAGAAACATGGTGCCATCCGAAGGGGTCCCTCGCGTGAGCCTTGAGGGGACGTTCGATCAAGTCGTTCTGTATCGCCAATTGACCAAAGTCATCGAGCAACAAACCAAGCTGGGGGACCCGATTCTCGCCATCCCCTCGAACGCAGAACTCTACTTCATCAGCGGTCGTCGAAACCCGACCGGCTACTTCAACCTCGCCCTCTGGATTCAGGATGACGCCGCCGTATCGAGACTGATCGATGATCTTCAACAGGACATTCCCAAACTCGTCATTTACGATGACGAGGACAAGTACAACAGTGAGTTCACCAAAAAGCTGTTCGAGAACCTGACAGTCAAAGGGACGCAACTCCCGAGGATCGGTCGCTTTCAGATTTACAGGATGCCGTAGTCGTCGGTCGGCGAGACATCAGCAGATGAGTCCCTCTCGGACGCCTCGTCTCGCAGTGGCGCGGGGTGCAGATGGTTGAGGTAGCTTTGCAGGAAGAGATGAGCGGCGAGCATGTCGCGGCGCTTCTTGCGGTGCTTGCGAGACATGTCGATTTCGAGCATGAAGTCGTCCGCAAGGGTCGAGCTGTATCGCTCATCATAAAAAGTGACGGGAAGTTCGGTTACTTCATGCACCCATTTCCCGAAGAGGCGAGCCCGATGCGACTGTGTGCTTTCGTCTCCCCCCACATGCAGAGGTAGCCCGACGACAATTCCCCGAACACGATAGTCAACAACGCACTCCTTTAGGCGGCGGGCATCGAGATCGTTGTTGCGTCGTGTGTAGTTTTCGAGCGGACTGGCGAGCGTCTGATCGGTCGTCGAGATCGCGAAGCCGAGCCGCTTCTCCCCATGATCGATCCCCATGATCGCCCCCTCCATCGGCAACGGCATCCCCTGAAACGGCGGCACAAACCCTGAGGTTGTCCCCATCGCAGTCACCTTAGGACCAACCGCAGGGGGTGAGACTTCCGGCGCCTCGTTCGACGCGGCGTCTCCCGGTTGTGCGGAGGGCGTGGGAAAGTCAGACTCGCTCATGGGCAATCAAATCATCGTAGGTTTCGCGACGGCGGATGAGGCGGTATTCGGTTCCATTGACCAGAACTTCGGCTCCACGCGGACGGCTGTTGTAATTGCTGCTCATCACGGTCCCGTACGCCCCCGCACTGAACGTACAGAGCAAGTCCCCCCGTTCGACAGCTGGCAACTCTCGCCCCTTGGCAAGGTAGTCTCCCGATTCGCACACGGGGCCGACAACGTCGGCTGTGCTGCAACCAGAGATGTTCTCCGCTTCGTAGTCACTCGGGGGAGCGACGCTGGGGCTCACTGGCCAGATGCGATGGAACGAATCGTACATGGCCGGGCGAACGAGGTCATTCATCGCTGCGTCTTGGATGATGAACCGCTTGCCCCCTTCGTGTTTAATGTAGATCACTTCAGAGAGCAGCACCCCTGCGTTACCACAGATCGAACGTCCCGGTTCCAAAGCGAGTCGGCACTCCGCCTCTTGGATGTAAGGAATGATGACCTTCGCATAAACATCCGGCGTTGGGGCTTCGCTGCCGCGATAGTTCAGTCCGAACCCCCCTCCAAGGTTGATCCAGTTCGTCTTGTGACCGGCCTTGCGGAGGGCGCGGACGACATCGACCGCCTTCTTCGCGGCTTCCTCGTAGGGTTCCACGGTGTTGATGGGGGAACCGAGGTGCATGTGGATGCCGCGAAGTTCGAGGTGCGGATCGGCGAGAACCTTGGCCGCCAGTTCGTTGTGTCGTTCGATATCGATGCCGAACTTGTTCCCTTTCTTGCCAGTGGTCGTTTTCGCGTGTGTCTTGCCATCGATGTCCGGATTCAACCGGAGCGCGACGGGGGCAATCTTTCCGAGACGTGCCGCAACGTTTGAGATGGCGTCGAGTTCTGGCTCGCTCTCGACATTGAACATGAGGATGTTCGATTCGAGGGCCAGTTGAATCTCGGCGTCGGTCTTTCCGACTCCGGCAAAACAGACCCGCGTCGTGTCGGCCCCCGCCTCGCGGACGCGGAACAGTTCGCCCCCCGAGACAACATCAAAACTGCATCCCGCTTCGTTGAGCAACTTCAGGATCGAGAGATTCGAATTCGCTTTCACCGAGTAACAGACGACCGGATCGACAGCTTGAAAAGCCGTTTGAATGGCCCGAAATTCGTGTTCAAACTTCGCCTTCGAGTAAACCCATAACGGCGTCCCAAACTCTTTCGCGAGCTGGGTGACAGGGGTTTGCTCACAGTATAGCTGACCATCAATGTACTGAAATGCGTCCATGAAACGACTGCTCAACTCGTACGGCAAAAGGAGGGGAGAAAATGTTCGTTAATGACCGAATCCAGATGATAGCGATCAGCAGCCGCACTGCCCACCGGCCAACCTGCTCGTTGTCAACTTTTCCCGACAGAGTGACGACCCGACGATTCGTTGTCGGCCATTGATCGGTTACACTCTGCGAACTGGGCGACAGGAATCAATCATTTCCGAGGAGAGTGCGATGACGGGAATCAGATCACTGGTGTGTGGCAGCCTTGCGGGGGTCGTGTTGTGGGCGGCGACTGGCGCAATTGTCCAAGGGGCCGATGCTGCAAGCAACCTTGAAGCGATCCGCAAGATCGGCCATAAGGGGGAAGGGCACGCGGCGGCACAGGCGGCTGTTAAGGAATTGTCGGCCCAGGGAGTTGACGTCCTTCCCGAAGTGCTCAAGGCGATGGGAGGGGCGAATCCACTGGCGACGAACTGGCTGCGGGGGACGTTCGAAACGATCGCAGCAGACGCACTTAAGAACAAACAGCCATTACCGATGAAGGAGTTGACGGCCTTCTTTGAGAATCGAGAGCACGATGGCCGGGCTCGAAGACTGGCATACGAATGGATGATTCAGGTCGATCCCAAGTTGGCCGACCAGATTGTCCCGCTCTCATTGGATGATCCAAGTGCCGAAATGCGCCGAGATGCCGTTGCCCGACTGCTGAAGCAAGGGGAGGCAGCGCAAGCCAAAGGGGACACTGAAAACGCGGTCGAGTCGTTCCAGGCGGCTCTTTCCGGGGCGACTGACGATGATCAAGTGACGCCGTTGATCGACAAGCTCGGAAAGCTCGACGTGAAGGTTAACCGGGTTCAACACTTCGGATTGCTGACGTCATGGAAGGTCATCGGCCCGTTCGACAATGTGGGGTCGAAGAACTTCAGCGTGGTCTATCCGCCAGAGAATGAAGTCAAATTCGATGCCGAGTATGACGGCCAGTTGGGGAAGGTTCGTTGGGAAGAATTCGTGTCGGACAACGAAAAGGGGGAGTTCGATCTCGCCAAACTGACGAAGCCTCACAAAGGGGCGATCGACTACGCGGCGACGACGTTCAACAGCGGCAGCGAACGTGATGTCGAGTTCCGCATCGCGACGGCCAATGCCTGGAAACTGTGGGTCAACGGAGAACTCGTTTTCGCCCGCGAGGAGTACCATCGCGGGATGCGGTTTGATCAATACCGCATCCCCGGCCACCTGAAGCAGGGAGACAACCTCATTCTGTTAAAGGTCTGTCAAAACGAACAAACGGAAGACTGGGCCCAAGACTGGAGCTTCCAATTCCGCATCTGCGACCTCACTGGCCGCGCTTTGCATAGTGGCGAGTAATGTTGCGGGGAGGAGAAGTTCGGTTTTCAAAGGGGAGTGCCCCCTTAATACAAAGCTGGATCAACTCACAAACTGGTGGAAAGGTGCAAGACTTCCGCTGACCGGCCACACAAGTCCGGTCACACACAACATCAACAAAAATGCTTCCGACGGCTTGTGTCGTGCCGTTGACTTTTCGACGACAAACAGGCCACTGCGGCAGCAAGTCAAACAGAACAGACATCTCAATGGAATTGACCATGATCAAAACATATAGCCTGCTGATCGTCGCCTTGTTGTTTGTCGGGACCGCTTCGGCGGAGGACTGGCGGCAGTTTCGGGGGAATGATGCGAATGGGGTTGCGAAGGGGGGGACGCCTCCAGCGGCAGTCGATGATTCAACGCTTGGCTGGCGGGTCGACTTGCCCGGTCGCGGGTTAGCAAGTCCGATTGTCATCGGGGACAAGGTTGTCGTCAGCGCGAGTTCCGGCGGAGCACAAGAACGACTGCATGTCCTCTGCTTCAATGTTGCTGACGGCAAGTTGCAATGGGAGCGGCAGTTCTGGGCGACAGGGAGAACCGTGTCGCATCCGAAGACTTCCGTCGCGGCCCCGACCCCATGCAGCGACGGCGAACGCATCTTCGCCTTTTTCTCGTCGAACGATGTCGTCTGCCTCGATCTCGACGGGCAACTGCAATGGTTTCGCGGATTGACATGGGATTACCCCAACTCGAGCAACAGCCTCGGGATGTCGTCGTCGCCGGTCGTCGTCGGGAAGACACTGGTCTGCATGGCCGAGTGTGATGATGACTCATTCTCCGTCGGCCTGAATGTCGTCGATGGAACCGAACGTTGGAAACTGGCGGGCCCCCGCAAGGCGAACTGGACGTCGCCGGCCATCTGGCGGGGAGAGAAGTCGGAAGGAGACCGCGTGTTGCTGCAATCGTCAAAGGGGGTCGTGGCAGTCGAGCCGATGACCGGGAAGGTGGAATGGTCCTATGAAGAGGGGGCATCAACGATCCCTTCGCTCGTTTGTTCAAAGGGACTGGCGTTTGTGCCGTCCAATGGCATCACGGCGATTCGGCCCAGCGAGAGTCATCCCGAGGTGCCGGAACTTGTCTGGCGGCAGGGCCCACTTTCGCCGGGAACCGCAAGCCCGGTTGTCACGGGGGACTCGATCTATGTCATCAACCGGTCTGGAGCAATGACCTGTGCCAGTCGGGAGGATGGCGAGCGACGTTGGCAACTTCGACTGACCGGCGCGTTCAGTGGCACGCCGGTCATTGCCGGGGACTTAATGTACGTCGCCAATGAAGAAGGGGTCGTGCAAGTGATTCGGCTTGGCGCGACCGAGGGGACCGTCCTCACCACGCACGAACTGAAAGAAACCGTCCTCTCAACCCCCGCCATCGCTGGCAAGAATCTGTTCATCCGCAGCGAGAACGCTCTGTGGATGTTCACGTCCAAGTAGTTCCCGTTTAGCCCCACACTGCATGTGTGGGGCGTCACGCATCGTCGCAAGGAAACGTCAAGGAGCGAACGGACTGTGGACTTACTCGAAGGATTGACGCCGTCACAACAGGAGGCGGTCGAGCACTGTGACGGGCCGCTGCTGGTGTTGGCGGGGCCGGGGTCGGGGAAGACTCGCGTGGTGACCCGCCGCATCGCCCGGTTGGTCGAACGAGGTATACCACCGCAACAGATCGTCGCCATCACCTTTACAAACAAAGCATCGGAGGAGATGCAGTTTCGGGTCGAGGGACTGTTGCCCAATGCGAAAGTGCGGGTCAGCACGTTTCATAAGTTTTGTGCGAGGCTCCTGCGGCGATACGGCGAGATGGCGGGCCTGAAGAGCAACTACACCATTCTCGACACCGGCGATCAGAAGACGCTCATCCGCCGCGTGATGCAAGATCTGGACTTCGACACGCAACACTTCAGCCCCGCCAAAGTGTTGTGGCAAATCTCGAAGGTGAAGAACGATCTCATCTCCGCAGAGGCGTATCGCGAGCAGTTGGAAGGTTCGTATGCCGACCACTGGGAAGCGGCCATCGGTCGCATTTACCCGGCGTACCAGAAGGCCCTCATCGAGGCGAACGGAGTCGATTTTGACGACCTTCTGATGCACATCGCGATCCTCCTTCGCGAGAACGAAGAGGTCCGCCGCAATCTCGGGCGACAATACCGATACATCATGGTGGACGAGTATCAGGATACGAACTCGGCACAGTATCAAATCGTTGCGGCCCTCGCGGCGGGGCATCACAACCTCTGCGTCACTGGAGACCCCGATCAATCGATCTACGGATGGCGCGGGGCGAAGATCGAGAACATTCTTCGCTTCGAGCGGGACTTCCCCGAGGCGAAAACGATCCGCCTCGAACAGAACTTCCGCAGCACCGGGGCGATTCTGCGGTCGGCTGATTCGCTCATCGCCAACAATCGACGTCGCAAAGAGAAGTCGTTGCTCACGGACAAAGGGGACGGACATGCCGTCCGGCTGTTTCAATTCGACAGTGCCTTCGACGAGGCGGACAGCATCGCCAGAGAGATTCGCGATCTCGTCGAACGGAGGAAACGGAAGTGGGACGACGTCGCGATTTTCTATCGGGTCAACGCGCTCTCCCGAGTGCTGGAACTGGCGATGATGCGAGAGCGAGTGCCGTTTCAAGTCGCGTCGGGGGTCGCCTTTTATGACCGGACCGAGATCAAAGACTTGCTCGCCTATCTCCGGCTCGTCTTCAACCCTGCCGACCATACGGCGTTTCTCCGTGTCGTAAATAAGCCGTTGCGTGGACTGGGGGAGACATCTCAGAATCGACTCGCGAGATGGGCCGGGCAACAAGGGGTCACGTTGCTCGAAGCGGCATCTCGGTCAAGTGAGGTTCCGAAGCTCTCGAAGCGGGCAGTCGTACAATTCAAGCGATTTGCTGAGTTGATTCAACGGTGTACTTATGCCGACAGTGGCTCTGTTGGCGACCTGCTCGAGAAGATCATCAGCGTCACCGCGTATACAGCTGCGTGGAAGAACTCGCCGGTCGACACCGATCAGGATCGGATGTTGAACGTGGGGGAACTTGTCAACGCGGCACGGTCCTACGACAAGGCACTCGGCGAGGAGGCTACGCTCGAAGGGTTCCTGGAGCAGACCAGTCTGGTCAACGAGACCGACTCGTTCGATCCATCGCAAGGGGCGGTCAAGCTGATGACCCTGCATGCGGCCAAAGGGCTGGAGTTCCCGGTCGTTTATCTCGTTGGGTTAGAACAGGGGATGCTCCCCCACTCTAGGTCGATTGAAGGGGACAGTAGTGCGGATGAGTTAGAAGAAGAGCGTCGCCTGTTGTTCGTCGGGATGACCCGGGCCGAAGAGTCGCTGACGCTGACCTATGCCCGCCGTCGGATGGTTCGGGGTGAAGATCGCATCACGATTCCGAGCCAGTTTCTGAGTGAGTTAGAAGCGGAACGGATGCAGCCCGAGCGCCTTCTGCCGTTTGAGCAGGAGTGGAACAAGCCCCGTAGTGAGGGGGCGAGTGGGACTTCGAGCAAGGTCGGAGTCGGGCTCCCCGGAGATTTGATGTCGCGACTGAAGACCGGGGCCGACCTAGTCAACGGAACGAATTCGACCGTCGCTCTGCCACAGGGTTTCGCCGTTGGCTCGCAAGTCCGTCATCCGCGTTACGGCGTCGGACTCGTTACCGGGGTGAGCGGACTTGGCCCCAAGAAAACGATCACCGTCCGCTTCCAGGACGCCGACGCTGACCAATCTTTCCTCGCCGCCAAGTCCCCGTTGCAACCCCTCGGCGGCCGGTAAGGTCGTCAGTGTAGAGCATTCTGGTGCCCCACACAGGAGGTGTGGGGCGAAACGGAGGCCATGTGCGACTCTTGGCGGTTACGTCGTGTAGTCCGAGTTAAGGCGGACGTATTCGGCGGTGAGGTCGCTGGTCCACATGCGGCAGTGGGCTTCGCCCAGAGTGAAGCGTAAGTCGATGTGGACGTTCCCACTTCGCATGGCTTCCGAGACCGTCGCTTTTTCGAAGGGGACTGGAGTCCCTGCTTGATACAGTGGAAAACCATTGAGCCAGAGGGAAACGTCGGACTCTTCGAATTCGACGCCGGTGTAACCAGCGGCGGAAACGATGCGGCCCCAGTTCGGGTCGTTACCGGTGATGGCGGTTTTGACAAGGTCTCCTTCGCAAATCGCTTTGGCAATAACACGAGCCTCGGCGACGGTGCGGAGACCGGAGACATCGACCGTGACGAAATGGTCGGCCCCCTCGGCATCGTGGATGATCATCTGAGCCAACGCGGTGCAAACTTGTTGGATCAGGTCGGCGAGGAGCGGTTCGGTCTCGGGGTCGAGTGAAACACCAGAGGCTCCGTTCGCCAGCAGAATGACGGTATCACTCGTGCTCGTGTGACCATCGATCGAGATGCAGTTGAAGCTCGGATCGACCCCGAGTCGCAACAGTCGATCGGCATCGGCAAGGGAGATGGCGGCGTCGGTCATGATGACCGAGAGCATTGTCGCCATGTTCGGAGCGATCATCGCCGCACCCTTGGCGGCCCCCGAGACCGTGACCGTCTTTCCGTTGATGACAACCTCTCGCGAGACCGTTTTGCAGAAGGTGTCGGTCGTCATCATCGCCGTTGCCGCTTGAGTCATGGACTCGGGCGAATCACCGAGACTCTCCACGAGCGAAGGAATGCCTGCGGTGATCTTCTCGATGGGCAGGAAGCGGCCGATGACACCTGTCGAACAGACGAGAACGTCATCCGGTTCGCAGCCGAGTTGATCGGCGACTGTCGCGGTCATTGTCTGGGCATCGGCGATCCCCCGATCACCGGTACAGGCGTTGGAGTTGCCGGAATTCATGAGAACAGCCCGCGAGGTCGACCGTCCGACCCGAGTTCGTGAAACCTTCACCGGAGCCCCGACAACACGGTTTTGCGTGAAGACACCGGCTGAACAGGCGGGAACATCGGAGACGAACAACGCGAGGTCGAGGGCCGAGTTGGCCTTGATGCCACAGGCCCCATGTCCGGCCCGAAACCCAAGTGGGAGTCGTGCGGTCTCGGCGGCGGATGGGTTCGTCGGGGGAGATTTCGGGGACATTTTTCAGTCTCTTACGGGTTGTCGTGACAGCAGACTCGTCTTCTGAAGCGGGGATGATACAGTCTCGTCTGACGGTTTTCTTCTCTTCGCCCGATGGAATCTTGAACAGTCCATCGGCAACCCTATGACCACTGATAACAATCGATGCAGATTTTGCTTGTGAACGATGACGGAATCCATGCCCCCGGTTTGAAGGCACTCGCTCGCGAACTGAAGCAGCTGGGGGACGTACAGGTCGTGGCTCCGCTGATCGAACAGAGCGGTGTGAGCCATCGGATTACCTATCGTCACCCGCTCATGGTCCACGAAATGTTTGACGAGGCTGGAGAGCACGAAGGCTGGGCGGTCGATGGGAGCCCGGCTGACTGCACCAAAATGGGGATACTGGAGTTCTGCCCGAGACGTCCCGATCTCATCGTGAGCGGCATCAACTCGGGAGCAAACGTCGGGATCAATGTGCTGTACTCGGGGACCGTGGCGGCAGCGATTGAGGGGGCCTTCTTCGGGATCACGTCGATCGCAGTTTCGCTGCAACAGGGGACGCCCCCCGATTACCCTGCCGCTGCGAAGCGTGCCGTGACGCTCATCCCTCAATTGCAGGAGGCGGCTCCCGCATCTGGGATGCTCTGGAACATCAACTTTCCCAACTCATCGAAGGAAGGGCCACTCGGGGTAAAGGTCTGTCGGATGGGGGTACGTCGACATAGCGACACCATTGAACGGCGTCTCGATCCGCGAGGCAAACCGTACTACTGGAGTGGCCTTGACCCAATCAAGAGTCACGAAGTCGATGCCGGTTCTGACGTCACCGAAATTCAAAATGGCTACGTCACCCTCACCCCCCTGCGATTCGATCTGACGCGAGAAACACTCGTCGACGAACTACAAGCGACCCCGTTTCGCGTGTGACGAAGAGGCTTGTGTCGTCACTTGCAAAGCGAGTTCGGGCAATTGGACTGGCAGAGTTTGTCTCGCTTGGCAAGAATCGCTATCTTCCCGGCGAAAGCGGGAGCGGACACATCGAAGCGGCGACACTTTATCTATCCTTCATTCGTCATTGCGAGGGCTCGACAATGACGAATGCCCCATTGGTGACTGATTAACGACCAATCACGAACAATCTCAACAGCCCGACCATCTCTGTCGGAAGGAATCTCTGCGATGGCACTGCGAGTTTACAACACACTCACCCGCGAAAAAGAACCGTTTACCACCATCGAACCCAACCGGGTCACGATGTATCTCTGCGGGCCGACGGTGTACAAGCCGGCCCACATCGGTCACATGGTTGGCCCCTGTATCTTCGACACCATTAAGCGGTATCTCGTTTACAGCGGCTACGATGTGAAGTTCATCGTGAACATCACCGATGTCGACGACAAGCTTATCAACAAGGCAACCGAGTTGGGGACGACGGTCAAGGCGTTGGCCGAGAAGATGACGGCTGACTACTTCGACAACCTTGCGCTGATGGGGATCGATTCGATCGACGAATTTCCCTATGCGACCGACCACATCGGCGAGATGCAGTCGATGATTCAAACACTCATCTACAAGGGATGTGCCTATCCCCTGAATGGAGATGTCTACTTCCGGGTGACAGCCGACGACGATTACGGGAAGCTGTCGCATCGGAGTATCGATCAAATGCTGGCAGGGACCCGGGTGGAAGCGAGCGACACCAAGGAAAACGCTGCTGATTTTGCGTTGTGGAAGGGGTCAAAAGAGGGAGAGCCGTCGTGGGATTCCCCCTGGGGACCGGGGCGACCCGGCTGGCACATCGAGTGTTCGGCCATGGCGTGCAAGCATCTCGGGGAGTCGATCGACATTCACGGCGGCGGCCTCGACCTGATGTTCCCCCATCACGAGAACGAACTGGCACAGAGCGAATCGGCCTCAGGAAAACCGTTCGCCCGATACTGGCTGCATAATGGGTTGATGCAAAGCGGAAAGAATACCGGCAAGGTCGGCGGCGCCCATTCGAAGCAGGGGGACATTCCTGTCACGCAAACGGCGCCCCCTGGCACGGCAATGGACGATGCCGCTGCGGAAAATCAAATCGCCAATAAGCTTGCGGGGTCTGCCGGGGCGGAATCGGTGAAGACGGCGGTCTTCGCCCATCATTCGCCCGAAGTGGTCCGGTTCTTCCTCCTTTCGACCCACTACCGCAGCCCGATCGACTTCTCGTTAGAGAACATCGCGAATACGGCCAAGGGGATGGACGGCTTCTATCGTCTGTTCGAGATGTTCGAGCAGATCACCGGGACCAGTTTTTACGACCTTCCAACCCCCGCCACCCGTAAAGCCGACGCGACCCCTTGGACCCCGGCGGCCTCCTTGCCGACCGAGGTTTCTAGTACGATCACTCAACTCGCGACGCAGTTTCGCGAGGCAATGGATGACGACTTCAACACCGGCGGGGCGATTGCCCAACTCTTTGAAATGCGTCGCGCGATTAATGGCTACATCCATCAGGAGCAACTGACCGAGGCCGCAACTGCCGATCAGAAAGCGGCCCTCACTTCGGCGGTGTCCCTATTCAAAGAACTGTCGAATATCCTAGGTGTCTTCCGTCAGCCGCTGGCTAAGGGGAGCGGTGCGAGTGACGAATTAGTGGAAGGGTTGATGCAGCTGATTATCGACATCCGACAGCAGGCTCGGGCCGAAAAGAACTGGTCGGTCGCCGACACCATCCGCAACGCCCTCAAACAGTTAAAGATCACGATCGAAGACGGCAAACAAGGGGTCCGCTGGACCCGCGAGTAACGGCCCGGTTTAGCCCCACATTTTCTATGTGGGAGAGACATGTGCATCGACTGCCACTAAGTTTGCGGCATATAGCCAAGTTTGTCCTTGGTTGATGGTTGGTAGAGTTGATTCATTTGACCTATCTGTTCAGAGCGAAACTAAGGTGGGGCTATGAAGGGGGCTTGGGGACGTTGCTTGGTTCTGGCATGGCTTTGCCTCGCAACATGTGGTTGCGTGGCGGCATCATTAGATCACGGAATGTTCGTGTCGTACCGATACACATTCGGAGTCTCCTTGCTAGCACTCTTCTGTGGCTTGTGGACCATTGCAGGGGGCTGGTCAATCGAGGCTCCTCGATACAGGTGGCCCGTCGTGTTAGTTGGGACCTACTTCGTCATCGTTTGGGGCCCCGCCTGTTTCGTCAATGACCTTAACATCAGCCCCAACGGATTCCGTTATCGCGGAGGAACGTGGGGATGGAAGCAGCATGATGTTGTGTTTTCTGAGTTAGAGTCGGTTCAGTATTCGAAGCGTCAGGAATTGAGCTACCGGTTCTGGAACAGTCATGTGTACTACATCACGCTGAATAAGAAGGGGGGAGAGAAGGTCGAGATCAAAGTCGACGACCTCCTCGAAGAGGGGCTCCGCCCGTTGTTTGTGTATGCTCGACTCGGTCACGTACGTTACGAGGACACCACTGGCCAACTGTCCGAAGCCGAAGTAGACGAACTCCTCAAGCAAGTCCTCAACGACGATGACGCTCACTAAGCCATTCGATCTGGGCAGATACGCCGTGACGCCCCACACATGAAGTGTGGGGCGTCACGAGGCGATGTGACATCGGTCGCGATGGAATTGGCGATCGGGGGGATCGTTTATTGTTGGCCATGGCAGGGTTTTCCTGATCGTTGTGAACGGACTTCTTCAAGGTCGGTTGCTGCGCACATCGAAAATGTGTGCAGTTTCTGCGTGACAACCCCCGGCCCCCCTGTGTAGTGTGGCGCCTCTCGCATTCACGACAACTGTGCTGTGATGCACGCCATGTGACGGCTGACTTCATTATCTCTGTTGATACTTAGGGTGCTTATTATGGGACTGATAAAAGAGTTCAAAGATTTCGCCATGCGCGGCAATGTTGTCGACATGGCGGTCGGTATTGTGATTGGGGCTGCGTTTGGCAAGATCGTCGCATCACTGGTGGCGGACGTCATTATGCCCGCCATCGGGATGCTCATGGGAGGAGTCGACTTTTCCGGCCTTTCTTGGACGGTCGGGGTCGAAGGACATATGGCGACGTTGAAGTACGGCGTCTTCATTCAGACGATTGTTGACTTCTTAATCGTTGCGTTCGCGATCTTCATGATGATCAAGGTCATGAACAAGGCCCAGTCTCTCGCCAAGCTGAAGGAAGAAGCAAAGGAACCCGCCGCCCCTCCAGCTCCGCCAGAAGATATCCAACTCCTGCGTGAAATCCGGGACTCCTTGAAGAAAGCCTGAAACTCGGTTGTGTCCACTTCCCATTCAGGAAGTTCAAGGTTGTTCGAGCGACCGTCTGTGGTGTCTCCCCACTGACGGTCGCTTTTCTATTTCGGTCCATGCATGACAATCCTGATTTGTGACGCGACGAACTTGCCTGAGAAGCATGCCGGAACTTTCCTTTCCTCAATCGGAATCGACCTCGTTTTCCTCGGATGATCTCGGAACTTGTCGCAGACTCGATTGACTTGCTCCCCGCTGTGCGAGACATTGCGGCTTTGAATCTGCGCAGAGTCGCAGACCGAGTTGAGGTGACTCACGCGACCGTGCCGTCGTGCGAAGGAGAGCGGAATGTTTGAAGGTCTGACATCAAGTTTGACAGAGGCGATCGGCAGTTTCGCCCGGGGAAGCTTGACGGAACGAAATGTCCAGGACGGTTTGGCCAAGGTTCGGCAAGCCCTGCTGGAGGCGGACGTCAACTATGATGTCGCCAAGGAGTTCTGCGATCGTGTCACGCAGGAATCGGTCGGCGAGAAAGTTCTGAAGTCGACCAAGCCGGGCGAAATGATCATCGGGATCGTGTATCGCGAACTGATCCGTCTGCTTGGTGGGGGTGAAGAGCCCCGTACGATCGAATTGCGCCGCGGCGAAATGACCGTGCTGATGATGTGCGGTCTGCAAGGCTCGGGGAAAACGACCACTTGCGGCAAACTTGCCAAGATGCTCAAGGAGCGAGGCCATAAGCCGATGCTCGTGGCAGCCGACTTGCAACGACCTGCTGCTATCGAACAGTTGAAGGTGATCGGAAACCAGATCGGCGTCCCGGTTTACTCGGAAGAGCCGGGACAGAGTTCCCCGGTCAAAGTCTGCCAGAGCGGTCGCAAAAAGGCGAGCATCGAGGGGTGCGACGTTCTGATTCTGGACACGGCCGGTCGACTGCATGTCGACGATGCGCTGATGAAAGAACTTGAGCAGATCGACAACATGCTCAACCCGCACATGGCGCTGCTCGTTTGCGACGCCATGACCGGTCAAGATGCGGTCAATTCGGCGAAAGTGTTCAATGAAGCGTTAGAGTTGGACGGCGTCATTCTGACGAAACTCGACGGCGACACTCGCGGCGGGGCGGCCCTGTCGGTCAAGCAGGTGACCGGCGTTCCGATCCTGTTCATGGGGATGGGGGAGCAACTTGACGCCCTGCAACAGTTTCACCCCGAGCGGATGGCTCAGAGAATTCTCGGGCAGGGGGACATCCTGACGCTGGCCGAGCAGATGCACGCTCGGCTCGATCAGGAAGAAATGGGGCGTCAGCAGGAGCGAATGCTGAAGGGGAAGTTCTCCCTGGACGACTTCATGAAGGCGATGGATCAGATTCGGAAACTCGGCTCGATGAAGTCGATTTTGAAGATGATCCCCGGCATGGGGGGGATGGCAGATGCTCTCGACCAGATGCAAGGGGCCGACCCTGAGAAGGATATGAACCGGATCCGGGCAATGATTCAGTCGATGACGCTTGACGAACGGCAGAATCCTGAGAGAATCGACCGTTCGCGCCGTATCCGCATTGCCAATGGTAGCGGCGCGGACCCGACTGATGTTCAGGGATTGCTGAAGCAATTCAAGGATATGTCGGGAATTATGCAGAAAATGGCAGGCATGGGGACCATGGACCGCATGCGTGCCGTCAAGGATTTAGCGGCTCTGGACGGAATGTCACCCAGTGGTCGCATCTCAACAGACAAGCAAAGAAGTAAGCGTGGACCGGTCGACCAGTCCAAACTGAGAGAAAAAAAGAAGAAAGAGCGTCAACAGGCAAAGAACGCTCGCAAGAAGAACAAGAAGAAGTAGGACTGTCTTCATTTGGGTCTGTTTGAGGTAAAGACCGAAACAAACCAGAATTGAGACAATCCCCGTTGGACCGCAAGGTCCGTTTGGAGCCATTGAGGCCTTTCCACCCTTTCCTTACGACAATTTGAGACTATGGCAGTTCGCATCCGCATGAAAAAGCTCGGCCGAAAGCATCGGCCGTTCTTCCGCATCTGTGTCATGGACGCACGCAAGCCACGCGATGGCAAGGCGATCGAGGAACTTGGTCACTACGACCCGATGGTGCGCGATAAGTCCAAGCGAGTCGAGTTGAATCTCGATCGCGTTCGCCATTGGATCAGCGTCGGGGCACAGCCCTCCGAAAACGTCGCTGTTCTGATTAAGAAGGTCGAAGCTGGTAACTGGGGTGTCGCCAAAGAGGCGCCACCACTCATCGCTCCCAAGCAGCCCGAGCCACCCAAGGCCGCCGTCGAAGAAGGTGCCGAAGGGGATGCTCCTGCAGAAGCGACCGAAGAAACTGCCGAAGCAACCGAGTAGTCGGCCCTCATCCCTACTGTCGTCCCCAGCAGGGGTCCTCCGTATAGGACATTTCCCCGACAAGTGACGACACTGCGGAGAGTTGATTTCGCAAGTTGGTTCAGCAGTCAGTGCAACAAATCGCCGTGCTCGCCCCCCATCATCGGGGCGAGCGCGGCAATCGCTTTTGACGGAACGATTGAATTCCCTGCTATTGTCAGGAGGCGACGCAGGCTTTCCATTCGTCGGTAACCACCGCGGACTGATGCTTCATGCCGACTTTCGCCCCAACATCACCGCCAACCATGGCCTGCATGGAGGTCTGGGGAGGAAACCAGGCGACCGATAAAGCGTTTTCCACCTTGGGGCTGGAAACATGGGTCTATAGTCGACCTTATCAACAGGCAGCTGGTGGTGGCGATGTTTATTACATTTCTAGCTGTGCCACTGGACGAATCACTCGGTTGATGGTGGCCGACATCAGCGGCCACGGAGCCGAGGTCGCAGACACAGGAGCACGACTCCGCTCCCTGATGCGTCGGCACGTCAATCATGTCGAACAAACGCAGTTCATGGGAGAGATGAACCGGGAATTCGGTACGGTGCGGCACTCCAGTGGTTTCGCGACTGCCGTTGCGGCGTCGTTCTTCTCGCCCGATGGTCGGCTCACCGTGACAAATGCCGGGCATCCCCCGCCATTGTTTCACCGTCGCAGTACCGGCACGTGGTCGATTCTCAATGTCGACGGAGATTCAGAATCGCTGACAGACATGCCGTTGGGAATGTTGGACGAAATGGCCTACGAGGAATTCAAGGTCGCCGCTTCTCCCGGAGACCTTGTGATGTTCTACACCGATTCTCTCATCGAAGCGAAACGGTCCGACGGAAGGTTACTTGGTCCCGACGGGCTACTTGAGATTGTCGCAACAATTGATGGGACACAGCCGGATATCGTCATCGCAGAAGTCCTGAAACGACTGGCGGCGATCCATCCCGAAAACCTGACTGACGATGACGTCACTGTGCTGCTGTTTCGCCCGACGGGAACCGGCACAACAGTCCCACTGAAGAACCGCCTGTTCGCCCCCTGGCTATTTCTCGGGGGCTGCCTCCGCGCTATCCTAACGGGCAACCGACTACCACTCCCTGAGTTCACATGGTCAAACCTCGGTGGTTCGGTGTTCGACCGTTTCAGTCGGTCGCATCGTCAGCACTGACCGATCGTTGACGCCTTGCCCCACCGCAGAGTGATCGAAACATCGAATCCTGCCATGTCACACCTGGTAGTACAACCAGCGGTTCAACGTTGATATGATGGTTCTGGGACGTCGATCATAACGGCCTGGCACTAAACCTTCGAGGAACTGCTGATGTACTTTCGACTCGCCAAGCGTGCTCTGTTTGAAACCGACAAACGGTTATTGTGGAAGCTCGTGTGGAACATGGGGTTTAAGGGGGCACGGTCAGTCCAGAAGTTTAAGAAGCGACTCCGGAAGGGGGAGAACTTTCCGCCGTTTCTGTACATCTCGATCATTAACTCCTGCAATCTCCGGTGTCAGGGGTGTTGGGTCGATGTCGCGGCCAAGCAGCAGACGATCGATGTGGCGGCGATGAATCGTCTCATCGGCGAAGCCAAGGCGATGGGGAACAGCTTCTTTGGTATTGTCGGGGGCGAGCCATTCATGCACCCAAACTTGCTCGACATCATTGCTCAGCATCCCGATTGCTACTTCCAAGTGTTTACCAATGGTCACTTCATTACCGATGAAGTCGCCAAGAGATTGCGTCAGCTCGGGAATGTGACGCCGCTGATCAGTATCGAAGGGACCGAGATCGTCAGCGATGAACGTCGGGGACGAACCGGCGTGTACTCGAAGAGTATGCAGGGAATTCACAACTGCTTGAACAACAAGGTCTTCACGGGGGTCTGCACGTCGGTGTGTAAGACAAATCTTGACGATCTAGTGACCGAGAAATGGGTCGACCGATTGATCGAGATGGGGGTGTTCTACACGTGGTTCCACATCTACCGCCCGATGGGGCCGGAGGCGTCGCCCGAATTGTGTTTGTCGCGGGAGGAGCAGCGTCGTGTTCGGCAGTTCGTGGTTGATATGCGGGCGACGAAGCCGATTGTGTTTGTCGATGCCTATTACGATGATCAGGGCCAGGCACTCTGCCCGGCGGCGACGGGGATCAGCCACCACATCAACCCGTGGGGGGGGATCGAGCCTTGCCCGATCGTGCAGTTTGTGACTGACAATATCCACGACGAAGAGAAGTCTTTGAGCGAGAAGTTCAACTCATCCTATCTCAACGATTTCCGAGAGTTGACCCGCGACACGACACGCGGTTGCATCGTGCTCGAACGTCCCGATCTCTTGAAGAAACTGGTCGAAGATCACGGAGCCAAAGACGGCACCGCTCGACAGACCGCACTGGCGGAACTCGCAGCGATGCAGGTTCGCCCGTCTCAGTTCAGTCCAGAAGAGGCGATTCCGGAACGGAGTTGGGCGTACCGCCTCGCGAAGCGCTGGTTCTTCAACAGCTTCGACGTCTACAAGGGCCGCGACCATTCACAGAATTCCGCTCCCGCACTCATCGCACGTGGTGAGGTTTCTGTGACATCACCTCCCAACGATCTCGTGCAACTCGACGCAGGCTCGTAACCCGGCGGATCGCCCACAGCGGGTGGGTCTGTGCGTTCGATATCGTTGAGCGGGGCGAAATGTCGGAGCCCGTTGCTGGACGGTCACCTCAGAGGGACTGGAAAGGACTTCTCGCTAGTTTCCAAAATTTCCCTGTGGATTCTGGTCCTGCGCGACGGTAAAACGAACTGTCGCGAACATTGGAGCAAACGGCAGCCTGGCAGTGCCACTATGGCTTGGTCTGCGAGTCTGCAATCTGGTGATTGCGATGGTGTCTTCCTGGCCGATTGTTTGTTCGAGGGTGCAAAGCAATGTTGATTGGTGTCTTAAAAAAATGGCAGGTACCGCCGTTGAATTCAGACACTTAATCGCGTTTAGACACTCAGCGGAGACACATCCGCCACCTCGTCGACAACCGGTTCTCTTCGTCGTCCTCTCTCACTCCATCAACTCTGAGGAGCAATCATGGAACCCATTCGGGATCGAGCTGCGCTCACACGTTGCCCAGCGAGGACTCTCGGTACCTCGCAAGGACATTCCCTACCATCAAAACAGCATGGCGTTGGTCGAACGAAAGCGACCACTCGCGAGGGACACAACACGTCTCCGCCGCTGATGCAAATCCGTTCGGAATACCCGCGTTCACCGTTCATGCTTTGGTTTATGGCGATCAGTTTTCTTACCGTCAGTCTGGCGATTGGTGCTGACAGAAAGCCGACAGCAGCCACAGCGAAAGCTGCGAAGGCTGACAACAAGACCGCGCCACCTTATGCGGTGCAGCCCCTGACGCTCACTCGTGTTCGTGCAGTCGATGCGAGTGATGAAACTGGCTCTGCAATCGAGGGAAAAGCTGGAGCGACACTGTTACGCACGTTAACACCGGCCTATCCTGGCGATGGCTCCGGAACGACGATTGTCGACGACTCTCTCCGTACAAATCCGCGGAGGGTGTCGAACATCATCTGTCAGCAGACGGTCTCGACCCCCAGTGCTCGCGGCCTCAGTGATTTCACCTGGGCATGGGGGCAGTTTCTGGACCATGACATCGACCTCTCAAACGGTGGTAGTTACAACGGGACAGCGGACATTGCCATCCTGGATGATGCTGACATACTTGGACCGCAGGCGATTCCATTCAGCCGTTCAGACTTTGTCGCAGGGACAGGGACCGCGGATTCGCCACGGCAACAGATCAACAGTATTACCTCGTTCATCGATGCCTCGAACGTCTACGGTTCGGATGTCGTCCGGGCGGCGGCGCTTCGGACCTTCGCCGATGGTCAGTTGCTCACGGGTGAAGGAGACTTGCTACCTTGGAATGACGTCGGCCTCGACAATGCCGGAGGGTCGAGTGCGTCGCTGTTCCTGGCGGGGGATATCCGTGCAAATGAAAACGTTGTCCTCTCGTCGCTCCATACGATTTTTGTCCGAGAACACAACCGAATTGCCAGTCTCATCAGGCTGCAACAACCCGATGCGACTGACGAGCAGATTTATCAAATGACTCGTAAGATCGTCGCCGCTGAGATGCAGGCGATCACTTACCGCGAGTTCCTTCCCGCATTGTTAGGTGACGCCGCGCCGAGTGTTGATCGACTAACGTTCGATGCGTCCGTTTCGCCGGGGATTGCCAATTCGTTCTCCACGGCGTTCTACCGATTCGGTCACAGTTTGCTCTCTTCGGATTTGCAACTGGCCAGCGAACGGGGCGACATCGAAGGGAGCGTGCCGCTGCAGGGGGCCTTCTTCAACCCGTCATTGTTGGGGGATGATCCCGGTAATGTCGACCGCTTGTTGGGGGGGCTGGGGACACAAGTTTGCCAGGAGGTTGATGCCCGCGTCGTTGAAGATGTTCGGAGTTTCCTGTTTGGCCCACCGGGAGCCGGAGGGCTTGATCTGGCAGCACTAAACATTCAACGAGGTCGCGACCACGGTTTGCCCGATTACAACGCCTTTCGTGCTGCGTTCGGACTGTCACAGGTTTCGGACTTCTCGGAGATCACTTCGGACCCCGTGCTGGCCGAGCAGTTGGAGACCACCTATGGGTCGGTCAGCAATGTCGATGTGTGGATCGGGACATTGGCCGAGGATCATGTGTCGGGGGCGAGCGTCGGGCCGATGCTGCAAGCGGCACTGGCTGATCAATTCACCCGAGTTGCCCAAGGAGACCCGCTCTCACTATGGAACGACGCCGATCTGAAGCAACCACTCGTCGCCGCTTTGGTGAATCTGGATCAGGTCAGTCTGGCCGATGTCGTGCGTACGAACACCACTGTTCGTGCAGTCCCTGCCGATCCGTTTCGCGTCGATGAACCGATCGACTCGGACGTCACGCTGCACTACTCGGCAGATGATAATCAGGTGTTGATTAACGGCAATCGTGGCGACAACCGCATCACCGTCCTGCGTCTGAGCGACACCACCCTCATGGTGATCGGGCTGGGAAAGTCCCGGATCAATGGCCGTCGGTTTGAAGTAGTGCAGACCGCAACTTACCCGAACATCACTGTCGATCTGGGACAGGGGGACGATGATCTGCGAATCCTGCTTTGCGACTTGGGGAACTGCTGCGTGTCTCTCGGCGAAGGAAAGGACTTTTTGAAAGTCATCGCCTGCCGGGCGAAGAGTGCGGTCATGGACCTCGGAGCCGGGAAGAATCGCTACGTCGGTACGTTGAAGCCTCTCAAAAATCGCTAACACCCCGCGAAAGCCGGCGCATCTCCCTTAAGGAGATGCGCCGTTGTTTCGTTTCCCGACTCAGTCGCCGTTCGACTTCCAGACGTCCCATCTCTGTGAGACATCGCGTTTCGACCAAAATTCCCGGTCGTACCTGCCTCCAAGCTGACAGAATCGCGAGAACTGCAGGCCGCTCAGTCAACTCGTTCACTCATTTTCTTGGACATCAAACGGCACCACGTCAGGCTGGAATGCCTGATCGACGTTTTTCAAAAGGCAGCTACAAGTCTGTTGCCTGCCCCACGAACTATCGACCACGACAACCCCACAGCAGTTCACGCACAAAGTCCGCAACCTGCTGCGACGCCTCCTGCGAATCACCATTTAGCAATGACCGAATCACGGAGATTGCAGCAGGGAATACTCAGAAGAACCATGTCCGCGACTGGGGCTTGCGGGTGCCGTTGCTTCGCCACCGACGAGCGGCGAGAGTCACTCGAAGGTCGTTTTGGCGTTTCAATTGATTTCGCCAAAAGGTTTGGTTGTCGAGCATGGTGGGTTGCGTCTCGTCGGCTGGGGGGGTACGTTAGGTGCTCGGCAGGTCTACACGAGACAGGATGCCGCTCGGGGGTAACGAGTTTACCTGCGGGGCCATTTTCTTTGAGCGGGAGACATCTGATGTTGTTAGGAACTGCAGGACGTCGTTTTTGGAATGCTTTGCGGATGCGGATCAATGGTCAGATGGGTCAGACGGTTCAACCGCTCGCCCCAGGGGCCGGACGATTCGGGTTCGAGCAACTGGAAGACCGGACGTTGCTCTCGACCATTACTGTCACGACGGCAAGTGACGTGAACGTGAACGGTGATGGACTGATCTCGTTGCGGGAGGCGATTGCGATTGCCAACTCGCCCGGCACCACGATCGACGGCATCTCCAGTGCTGATCTTCATGATACGATCGTCTTCGCCAGCAACCTTGATGCCGATCCGATCGTAATCTCCGGTGCTCAAATCAACATCAATGCTCCGCTGACGATTCAAGGGAATGGGTTGGCCAATACCATTCTGGATGGTGCGAACAACAGCCGGATATTTTTCATCAACTACAACTCGGCACTCGGTGAAGTTGACCTGGAAGGTCTCACCCTCCGCAACGGCAATGCCGGAAGCAATCTAGGTGGTGCGGTCTATGTGAACGTTGGTAGGCTCAGCATCAGCGATTGCCTGATTACCGACAACCAAGCTTACCAAGGGGGAGGAATCTATAGTTATTATGGCACTCTGTCGATCGAAAACTCGACCATTGACAACAACCGGGCCACGTACAACTCAAACAGTCTCGGTGGAGGGATTGCAACCAACTCGACCGCCGTTTCGATCGAGAACTCCACGATTTCTCACAACCAGGCGAACTGGTTGGGGGGCGGGATATATACCGTCTATGGTACCGCGAAGCTGTCGAACGTGACCGTCTCCGGGAATACGTCGAATCTCACGAGCAGTCCCTATGGCGGCGGTGGTATGTTCAATGATGGAAGCTGCGTCGCAACTCTTCGAAATTGCACCTTCACTGGCAATGTCACGCAGTTGGGATTCTACGGAGGGGGGCTGTACAGCTTCAATTCCGGGTATGTGACGACCATTAACTCCATATTCACTGGCAACGACACAGCGGGTAGCCCAGTCTATGAGGACCTTTATGGGGGATTGAACGGAGCCAGCCATCACAACCTGTTCGGGCAGTCGTACAACTTTGGCGGCACGAACAACCTGTTCAATCAGGCGGTCGGAACCGTCCTCGATACAACGCTGGCGAACAATGGTGGCACAACACTCACGCATGCCCTCATCGCTGGGAGCACGGCCATCAATGCAGGGAGTAACGCCGACGCTCTTGATACAGACGGGAATGTGCTCACCTCGGACCAGCGAGATGACCAGTTCTTCTACAGTCGCATCATCGGGGGGACAGTCGACATCGGAGCCTTTGAGGACCAAGGGGGCGGGCGGGGTGATGTTCATGTTGTCGTCAAGAAGGGGACAGCCAACCTCTCGTTGGCCGACATCAACGCACTGGCCGACATCAAGGTGCAGTTCACCGACACCGGCGTCACCCTCTATGCCCTCAACGGCACCACCTTGGATGGGCAGACGATGGTCACTCTGGAGGGGGTAACGTCCCTCGGCGGCAAACTCGGGAACAACACCGAAAAACTCCTGATCTCCGGCGAAGCGAACAAGATCACCCTCGACCTGAACGGGGGCGATAACATCCTGCGATTCGACGAGTTCACCGGTGGGGCCACGAAGATCGTCAGCAAGATCGGCACCAGCCTCGACTTCTCCGCCTTGGAAAGTCAGTTCTCGAGTCTCGCCCTGGCAACCGCCAAGGTCGGCAACGACACCTTCGCTTTCGATCACGTCACCGTGAGCGGCAAGACTTCACTGAAGCTCAACGGCGGACTCGACAACGTCTCGATCGAAAACTCCCACTTCAACAGCTTCGCGATGCAGACCACAGGAGCCAATAGCATCCTGAACATCGAACAGATGATCGACGATGACGGAACCGACACCTTCTTCGACGGCAAGGTCTCCGTCAAGATGGGCAGCAACGCCGAAGTCCACATCGGTCATGGAGACCCTGCCAACGAAACGATCTTTGGCAACACGGTTTCCTTCGCCGCCAAAGGAACCCCCGGCACCCTCTTCGATCTCGATGCCACCTTCGCCAAGGCCCCTAAGCTCAAGAACTTCGTTCTTGGTTGAATGACGTTCGAGTGACTCACTTCCATTCGCCGGTTGACCCGGCCATTGAATTGGCCGGGTCGCTTGGTGATGTCTCTGTGCGATCCGGACTTCTGACTCTGTCATCTGTAGCCGATTCGCCGCGGTCGCCACGTCATGGGGACGAACAATAGTCTCCTCGTAACAAGTTCGTACGCCGTGCTAATTGTACAGCAACACGGGCATCTTCGTGAAATGCTCGGTCGTGGCCAAGTGACAGACTCGCTTCGCCAACAGAAACGTCACGCGATGCAGACCATATTGCCGTTGATCATCGCCGACCATCGCGTCACGTCCACAGGTTTGACAGAGCCCCGCCTTCGCCGAATCCGCGATTCATCGTCCAACCGCTTGGGTGTCGCCGAGCGGTGGTCCCGCAGCGACATCTGGCGCCAACAACAACGTGGCTTGCTCTGCTGACGCGAATGATCCACGGGAGCCGCCACAACCGTACCACCTCCTTGCTCAATCGACGAGCGATTTTCTCCTGATCAGGGGCCGTCCGTTCGACGACTTGCTAAAAAAGTTCGTCCTGATCGCCCAACTTCAAGGGAACCCTTGAACCTCCGTGAGGACTTGCCTTGAGGAAGTGAGACTTCATCACTCAACAGTGCCAACGGCACACCCCATTGAGGGGTCTCACCGTCTTACCACGTCTCTTCACCCTTTCCACTCCGAATCAACGATTGCACGCCGAGTCCCGAATCATCGACAACGACTGTTGCAAGGGGCTGGCGACTTGGTTAGCATCAAAGGTGGTCTAACGACCCGTGCGGATGTCGCACGCCCGCCTGCCGGATGACTTGTCTGGCTACCCCACTTCCCTGTGGAAATGGAGGACCGGTGTTCGTCCCCCGTTGATTCTGGAATCGGTACGGTTCTGGCAAAGCGGAAACGAACGACTGCGAGGGGACGACACGAGCCTGTCTCGGTCTCCCCTTGGCGTTCCTTCCTCTTGCTGGTTCACTGTCGGTTCTTCATTGGACGTGAAGAGGTTCGACTCATGCTGCTTCGTGATTCGCTGCCGGGTACGGTCTGCTTGCGGAACATCTCCTGCTCTGCCGTCTGTCTGTTGCTCTGCATGGCTTGGGGCCATTGGTCGAGTGTCACGCGGGCCGATGATGTGGCACCTGCCACCGGCGGGGTGAGCTACCACAAAGAGGTCCGTCCGCTGTTTCAAGCACATTGCCAGGGATGTCATCAGCCTTCGAAGAAGGGGGGCGATTATGACATGACCTCATTTGCTTCGCTCTTGAAAGGGGGCGAATCGGGGGCAGCGGCGATCGTCCCGGGGAAGCCAGATTCGAGTTACTTGTTCGAGCAGATTGCGATTGTTGACGGTCAGGCGGCGATGCCCAAGGGGAAGCCCGCTCTGCACGAGAAAGAGATAGCCATCATTCGGAAGTGGATTGCGGAAGGGGCGAAAGATGATACCCCTGCGAGTGCGGGTTCGTTGATCGATGTCGATCACCCCCCTGTCTACACCCGTCCGCCGATCATTACATCGCTCGCCTTTTCGCCCGACGGATCGCTGTTGGCGGTCGCAGGTTTTCATGAGGTGCTGATTCACAAGGCTGATGGAAGTGGGTTGGTGACTCGACTGATTGGCGTCAGTGAGCGGATCGAGAAGGTCACTTTTTCTGCCGATGGAACACGGCTTGCCGTCGCGGGGGGGAACCCCGATCGGATGGGGGAACTCCAGGTTTGGGGGGCGAAGGAGCCTTCAACCGATCCGACCAAGTGGGGGCTTCAACTTTCCATCCCGACGACGTTCGACACCATCTATGGGGCTGCTTGGTCCCCCGATGGATCGCTGATTGCTGTCGGATGTAGCGACAACATCGTGCGAGGTTTCGACTCGACGACTGGGGAGCAGAAGTTCTTTAATGGGGCCCATAGTGACTGGCCGCTCGACACCGTGTTTTCCGTCGATGGATCGCAGATTGTCTCAGTCGGTCGGGATATGGCAACGAAGTTGTATGACGTGAAGACGGAACGCTTTATTGACAACGTCACATCGATTACGCCTGGAGCCCTGAAGGGGGGCATCTCCGCCGTGGCGCGGCATCCGATGCGGGACGAAGTGCTTGTTGGCGGTTCCGATGGAGTCCCCCGCATCTATCGGATGAATCGCATCACGAAACGAGTGATTGGCGATGACGCAAACCTGATTCGACGGTTTCCCGCAATGCGTGGACGTATCTTTGGTGCGGCCTTCGCCCCTGATGGGAAGAGCATCGCCTGCATCTCATCACTAGATGGAAAGGGGCAACTGTTCACGTTTGCGACCGAGTTCGATTCGGCGATGCCCGCAGACATTAGCGGCATTGTCCAGAAGGTGGTGACCAGTCAAAGCGCCGACGAAAAGAAGCGTTTGGAAGAGTGGCTGACATCTGATGTGAAGGTGCTGCAACAGGTCGAACTACCAACCGCACCATTTGCAGTCGCCTTCACGAGCGATGGCCAGAAAGTGGCGGTTGCCGGAACCGACGGAACTATTCGGTTTGTTGGCACGGCGGATGGAGTGATACAGCAGGAGTTCAATCCGGTCACTGTCACCCCGGCACCTCCCCGAACCGAAACGATGATGGCCAGTGGTGGACTGGTCGGCCACATTCCTGAAGACGAAGATGGTTACAGTGGCGACGAACCGCTGCCGACGCAAGGGCAAGTAACGTCACTCGTCGCGTCGGCGGCTGAGGTGTCGTTGCAAGGACCAGGAGCCTATACGCAACTGATGTTTACAGCCAACTACAGCGGTGGCGAAGCGGTCGACGTAACGCGCCTCTCGCAGTTATCTGTCGAACAGGGGGACTCGGTTAGCGTTAACAAAATTGGGCGGGTACTCGCACTCAAAGATGGGGTGTCGACGATACAGGCGACGTTCGGAGGTCAGACGGTTCGAGTTCAGGCGCATGTCGCCGGTTTCGGTAAGTCGCAGCCTGTTCGTTTTATTACCGATGTCAATCCCGTGCTGTCGCGTGTCGGCTGCAATGCTGGGACGTGTCATGGGGCTAAGGATGGAAAAGAGGGCTTCAAACTTTCGTTGCGAGGCTACGATCCTCTGTTCGACATCCGGGCTTTTACTGACGACCTTAAGAGTCGCCGGACGAATATTGCTTCGCCAGACGACAGCTTGATGCTGATGAAGGCGACCGCGGCGGTGCCGCACGTCGGCGGGCAATTGATGAAGCCGGGGCACCCCTATTACGAAACGATACGGCAGTGGATTGCTGAAGGGGCGATGCTGGACCTGGATGTTCCGCGAGTGGTGAGTATTTCAATCGAACCGGAGAAGCCGGTGATTGCGTCGATCAACGGGCGTCAGCAGATGCGAGTCGTCGCGAGTTATAGCGATGGAAGCACGCGAGATGTGACCCGAGAAGCGTACATCGAAAGTGGTAACACCGAAGTGGCCGTGGGGAATCGTGTGGGAATCATGACCGGCATCCGTCGTGGCGAGGCCCCAGTGATGGCCAGGTTCGAGGGAGCATACGCCGCCGCAACAGTAACGGTCATGGGGGATCGCAGTGGGTATACGGCCGAGCCAATTGAGGCATGGAACGAGATCGACAATCTCGTGGCGGCGAAGTGGCAGCGGATGAAGATCGTCCCGTCCGGTCTATGTACTGATGACGAGTTCCTACGTCGTGTGTATCTCGATTTGACCGGTCTTCCACCTACTGTTGAACAGGTTCGAGCGTTTCTTTCCGACCCCCGACCCTCGAAGGAGAAGCGGGACGCCATGGTCGACTCGCTGATCGGATCGGAGGAGTATGTCACCTATTGGACCAATAAGTGGGCCGATCTCTTGCAGGTGAATCGAAAATTCCTCGGGCCGGAAGGGGCGATGAGTTTCCGGAAATGGATTCGAGATCAAGTCGCTGCGAATCGTCCCTACGACGAGTTTTGCTACGACATTTTGACGGCGACAGGCTCCAACAAAGAGAACCCTCCCGCTTCATACTACAAGATTCTCCGCGATCCCGATGTGATGATGGAGAATACGACCCATCTGTTCTTAGCAGTGCGTTTTAACTGCAATAAGTGTCACGACCATCCATTCGAACGCTGGACTCAGGATCAGTATTACGAAACAGCAGCATTCTTCGCGCAGACCAGTCTTTCGCGAGACCCGAAGAATAAAGATGGCAACATCGGAGGTACTGCTGTCGAAGGTGCGAAGCCGTTGTGGGAAGTGGTCTCGGATCAAAAAGAAGGTGAGATGAAGCACGACCGGACTGGTGCCGTGACTCCACCACTTGTTCCCTACGATCGGCAGATTGCAACAGATGGAATGGCAACTCGGCGCGAAGCTTTGGCGAAATGGATTACCTCTCCCGATAACGATTACTTCGCGAAGAGTTATGTCAACCGCGTCTGGGGTTATCTGCTGGGGATCGGCCTGATCGAACCATTGGACGACATCAGAGCGGGAAACCCCGCCACGAATCCCGAGCTCTTGTCGTTTCTTGAAACGAAGTTTGTCGAGTCGGATTTCAATGTTCAGGAACTGATGCGGCAGATTTGTAAGAGTCGAACATATCAGCTTTCGGTTGGGACGAATCCTCTAAACGAAGATGACCATCAAAACTATTCTCATGCCGTTCCGAAACGACTTCCGGCTGAAGTACTCTATGACGCGGTGTATACGGTTACCGGAGCGAGATTTAGCATTCCGGGAGTTCCGGCTGGGACACGAGCCGCCGCATTGCCGGATGTGGGGGTTGAACTCTCCGACAACTTTTTGGCGAATCTCGGACGTCCGGTGCGGGAATCGGCCTGTGAATGTGAACGATCACATGATCTGCAACTTGGTCCCGTGATGGCGTTGATGAATGGGCCCACGGTCTCAGGGGCAATCTCTCAGGGTGACAACGCGATCGCCAAACTGGTGCAGAGCGAATCGGACGATGCCAAAGTGATCGACGAGTTGTTCCTGCGGATTCTCAATCGTTCCGCACGGCCATCAGAAGTGGCGGCGGCGAAGTCGCTCATGGAAGACCTGAAGAAAGAACACGTGTCTTTGGTTGCGGAGTTGACGGCGTATCAACAAAAAATTGCTCCAACATTGGCAGCGAAGGAAGCAACTCGGCAAGCTGGTATCGATGCGGCACAGGGGGCGTACGATGCTCATTGGGCCACCGTCAAAGATAAGGAAGAGGCTGCGACTAAGGCGCACGCCGATCGACTTGCCGCAGCAAAACACGCTGTGGACGAGTACACAGCCCTGATCCCAGAGAAGCTGGCGAAATGGGAAGCATCGGTCTCCCAAGGGGGAACCGTCTGGACTCCACTCGATCCCGAAAACCTCAAGTCCAATCTCGGGGTGAAGTTCACGAAGGAGAGTGACTTGTCTGTCTGGGTGACGGGTCCGAACAATAAACAGGGGAACTACACCCTCGAAGCCAAAACCGAACTGGCGAATGTCACTGGCATCAAACTGGAGTTGCTGAGTGATCCACGTCTGCCTTCAAACGGTCCGGGGCGTTCTCCCAATGGGAACTTTGTGTTGACCGAGTTCACCGTTCAGGCAGCAGGTACAGAAAAAGGAGCAAAACCGGGTGCCGTGAAGCTCATCAACCCGAAGGCAGACTTCAGTCAAGACGGGTATTCAATTGCCTCTGCCATCGATGGAAAGCAGGACGCATCGGGGAATGGTTGGGCGACGCATCCCGAGACAGGCAAAAACCGGACTGCGACATTCGAAGTCGAGTCTCCCGTCGCGCGGGAAGGGGGGAGCAAACTCTTCTTCACTCTCGATCAGAAGTATCAAGGGAAGGATCACACCATCGGTCGATTCCGTATCTCGGTAACCGATGCCACTCCTCCATTGTCGGAAGGATTGGCTGACAACATTCTTGCGGTGTTGAAGGTTCCTGTGGCTGAAAGAACAGACGAGCAAAAGAAGACTCTGGTTGATTTCTACAGCCAGCAGGATGGAGAGATTTCTAAAAGACAGAAGGAACTGGCAGAAGCCCAGAAACCACGTGTTGAAGACGCCCATCTCGTGGAACTTCGAGGAAAGCTTGATGAGGCGAAGTTGCCTTTGCCTGTCGATCCGCAGTTGGCTCGATTACAACGGGCGGTCGAGTTGAGCGAATCCCAGTTGAAGAATGAGCGGCTCACCGTCGCTCAGGATGTGGCTTGGGCACTCATCAACAGTCCGGCGTTCCTGTTTAATCGATAATTCGTTGGAAGATGCCGGTCGCACTCGATGATGCGTTGATTTGAGGGGCCAACACTCAACATGTCACAAGAAATCACTGGCATCGACGAGCATTTGCGAATATATTCACGACAGTTGATTCAACCTTTTGGAGAGTCCCATGTTGATTCGTGTTCCCGGTGTTCCCGGTAAAGACCTGTGCGATTCCCATCTTGGGTTGTCTCGGCGTGACGTCCTGCGTGTCGGGGGCAGCAGCATGCTGGGACTGACGCTTGGAGGAATGCTCACAGCACAGGCTCACGCGAAAGAGTCGGGGAAGGTCGTGTCAGGTGGTTGGGGGAAGGCCAAGAGCATCATTATGTGCTACTTGCAGGGTGGTCCGAGCCATCTGGACCTCTGGGACCCGAAAGAGAACGTTCCGGACAATGTGAAGTCGGTCTTCAAAAACATCCCAACGAAGTTGACCGGGGTCCACTTCACGGAAAACTTGCCGATGCTGGCACAGGAAATCGACAAGTGTACGCTCATTCGTTCGATGAGCTACACGCCGAACGGCCTGTTCAATCACACGGCGGCCATCTATCAAATGATGACCGGGTACACGACTGACAAGGTCAGCCCATCGGGGCAGCTGGAGCCACCGTCCCCGAAGGACTTCCCGAATTTCGGCTCGAACATCATCCGCATGATGCCGCCGAAGGAGCCGATGCTTCCGTTCGTGATGTTGCCTCGACCGTTGCAGGAGAGTGGCGTTGTCGGCAAAGGGGGAACGGCAGGGTTTCTTGGGAAGGCGTTTGATCCATACACGCTCTATCCGCCGGGGGATGATCTCGACAACTCGAAAATGGACAAGATCAACGTCTCTGACCTAGAGATGCGAGCCGATGTCTACGGGGCACGGATGGAACGACGTGCTCGACTGCGAGACGTCATCAATGAAGGGATGCCCGAGGTGGATCGAGCGGTCAAAGACTACAAACTGGACGAATACTACAGCCAAGCCCTGTCGCTGATTGCATCGGGGAATGCCCGCGATGCGTTTGCGATTGAACAGGAGTCTCGCGAGACCCGTGATCGATTTGGACGTAATACGTTCGGGCAGTCTTGTTTGCTCGCGCGTCGGTTGGTTGAAGCGGGAACACGAGTGGTCGAGGTCGTCTGGCCCAAGGTGGCGAACAGCGATAACCATTCGTGGGACGTTCACGTTGGCCTGACGAATCGGATGAAGAACCAGTCGGGACCGATGCTTGATCGGGGTCTCTCGGCTCTGATCGCCGACTTGGACGAACGAGGGATGCTGGAAGAAACGCTTGTGGTCGCTATCGGTGAGTTTGGACGCAGCCCGCAACGAGGGGTCTCAACTTCCGGCAACGGCAACAGCGACGATGGCCGGGATCACTGGCCCTATTGTTACACGGCTCTCGTGGCCGGGGCGGGGATGAAGCGGGGATACGTACATGGAAAGAGCGATCAAACCGCATCGGCTCCGCTGGAGAACCCTGTTCACCCAGGGGAGTTGCTCGCCACGATTTATGAATCCTTTGGGATTGCTCCCGATACAATTGTGTACAACCATCTCAATCAACCTCGCGAGTTAGTGAAGGCCGAGGCGGTTCCGGCGTTGTATGCTTAGTTGTTGTGAGTGCGAGTTGAGGTATGACCGTTGGGATGTGAGGTTGGCCAGAGTCCCCGCGTGGAAGGGGATGGCGGGGCGAGTGTTTCTCAGTTTGAAGACTCTTCTTGCCGCAGTTTCGATTGAAACGTATACTCTCCGAACTTCACCCCAATGTCCGTGCGACTGTTGATTCGGAAGAGGTTGTCGGTTGTTGATTATTGGTCATATTCTGATCTCGCTGCAGTGCCTCTTGCTTATTGGAGCTGAGTGTGCGTGTTCGGTGTATGCCCCCCCGGCCAAGTGTGAATCTGCAATCCGGCTTTCTCAATGGGGTGACCATGCTTCCGTGCCACTCTGCGAGGGGACAGAGTTGGAAGGCCGCAAGCGAGAAGTTGAACTGGCCATGGGAGGGGGCGATTTTTCCTCCGGGTCGGCGACTCTTATAGCTGCCCCTGTCGACACAGTCCCGATGTTGTTGACGCAGCCGATCCGCATTGTCTCGCTGAATGAATTGTGCTTGAGACGGGTGTAGGACAGGGCGATCACCGCTGCGCTCATTGAATGCGGTGATATTGAATGCGATTCTCGATTCCTGCTGACTACGAGGACGCTTCGTGCTGCTGATGTTTCCATGGAAGTGCGTGCCTTCATTGGTGCCATGTGCTGAATCGCTCGACTCTCAGTGAGAGTCTCTGCGAATCGACGCGACATCCGCGGAACAACTGTGACGGCGAACATGTTCAACTTGAAGCAGATGTATGTCGCGGCCCGCAAAGTCTTGGGATGTAAGCCGGTTCTCGGGGCGAGACTGCTTGCACCCGATTCGTAGGACCAGTGAGTGTTTCGGGGAATCACCGAGAGAGCGGTTAGAGCACTGTTTCAACAATATTGTGATAATCCTATTTTCTGAGGCACATGACGATGCCAAGTATGAAGCACGCAGAAGTTGACGCAACTCGGATCGACTTTCAGGCGGCAGTGACGAAGGCTGGTTCGCTGCTTCCTGCACAGGGACCGATAACTTCCTTTGCTTTTCTCAACCCTTTGGAAGGGTTGGAGACGTTGCCGTTTCACGAAGGGTTGCAGCGGGGGGCGAAGCTCAACGGTTGTGAGCCATATCTTCCTGAGTCGAAGTATCGCGAACTGCTGGCGGCCCAGCGAATTGATGTTTCGGACTTGGAAGCATCATTGCGACGAGAACTCGGGGAATCCGCCGACGAGCTACTGGTGGCACACTGCACCCGATTCCAGTTGCGAATGGCATTGCTAAAGTCGACGTTTCCGACAGGTCATGCCGAAGAGTTGGAATGGGTCATGGCCGAGACTGACGCTCTCGTGCATTGTCGTACGGAACTTCAGGGGAGCCAGCGGCAGGTCTGGTTGGATGAAGTTCGAAACTGGGTGATGGAAGCAACCTGTGCCGGGCGTGTGCCGTTGACCGACTTAATGTCTGAACTCGGATCATTCCACATTGAACGAATTACGGAATGGTCAGACACGGACTGGCAAAGTGTCGGACTTCGACTGCTGTGGACGGTCTGTCAGCATGGAGTTGAAAGTGGCAAACTGGAGGGAGAAGCGAGCCCTCCTTCGACGCGGCATCGTGAGGCGGTGCGATTGTCCTGTGGCGTCGACAGCGACCGGACTGTTCTGCAAGTGTTGGGTCCGTTTTGTGCGGCATTCATTGATCAGGGTTTGGCACAGTGGCGATTGCCCGGTCGAGAACTTGGATTCTTGAAGAGCTTTGCCAACTTGTACGATGATCGTTTTCCAACGGCTTGGGGGCGACACTCGTTTGTTGCTGACACCTTGCGGCGCGTCCGCGGGGGGGAACTCACTGCAACGGATTTGCTCCGGGAGTCCATGGATGATCTCGGAGTGGGAGAGGCGGAAGTTGAGGACTATGTCACTGCCAGCCTGTTGGCGTTTCGCGGATGGGCGGGGATGTTGTGGCAGATGGAGGTGCGACCTGATCGCGTTCCGCAACCCGTTCCTCCGGGAACATTGCTCGAGTATCTTGCTGTTCAGTTGCTGCTGGAGCGTTGGTCAATACGGGAGACGATTCCCGCCGACTCGGAATGTCGAGACTTGTTGCAGGAGGGGACCGAAGAGGTTGACTTGTCCAAAATTCGTGAGCGGGTTCAAGGCACAAACGATGTCGGGCGTCAACCGCCTCAATGGGCGTTCAAGGTGTTTCAGCTGGCGCAGGTGCTCGGGTGGGATATCGCGAAGTTAGCAGCGTTGACAGGGGGACAATGGAAGAAGCTGCTGGACGAGATTGCCGAGTTTCCTGTCGAAAGGCGTCGACAGTTGTTTCATTCCGCCTACGAGCGGCATTATCGCGTCGAGGCTCTCGATGCCTTTGCCGCGTTCTGCCATCGAAAGGCGAAGCGCGTGGAGAACCCTTCGTTCCAGTCGATGTACTGTATCGACGCCCGGGAAGAGTCGTTTCGGCGGCACGTTGAAGAGATTGACCCGAGGGCCGAAACATTCGGAAACGCCGGGTTTTTCAATGTTCCGATCTACTATCGAGGTGCGGGTGATGCGCACTATACGGCGTTGTGTCCGGTGGTTGTGCGCGCTCAGCATTGGGTGACAGAAGAGGTGTCGCTGACGATGGAGGATGAGCATCGCCGACGGTCACAGGCCCGCCGTGTGCTTGGGGGATTGTCACATCGAGTGCATCAGGGTTCGCGAGGATTGGCTGCCGGGGCTGTGCTCTCGGCCGGTCTGGGAGTGTTGGCCAGTGTCCCTTTGGTGATGCGGATTCTGTTTCCGGGGATGTCGGCCAAACTGCGTCGTACGGCTGATCGATTCGTTTCTCCGCCGCCGAGTACTCGTTTGCGGCTTGAACGGAGTGCGGCACAGCCGGGCCCAACGGGAGCTGGGATCGGGCTGAACCTGGAGGAGATGGTGGCGATGGGGGAACGGGCACTGCGAGACACCGGGCTGACATCGGGTTATGCACCGTTGGTCATGATTTTCGGTCATGGTTCCTCCTGTCTCAACAACCCGCACAAGTCCCTCTACGACTGCGGAGCCTGTACCGGTAGTGCTGGGGGGCCGAACGCGCGGGCACTGGCTTACATCCTGAACGATCGGCGTGTTCGGAGTGTGCTTGCCGAACGAGGGATTGTGATACCGAACGAAACCGCCTTCTTAGGAGGGCTGCACAACACGGGGCAAGACACCATCGTTTTTTACGACTTGGACCTGCTCCCGGTCCATTTGAGGGAGTCGTTTCAGGAAGCTCGAAACGTCCTGGATCTGGCGTGTGAGCGGAATGCCCGAGAGAGGAGTCGACGGTTTTACTCTATCCCCCTCGACGTTTCGCCCCGCCAGGCGTTACGTCTGGTGGATGAGCGGACAGAAGACTTGGCTCAGACTCGCCCGGAGTATGGCAACTGTACGAACGCCCTCTGTTTTGTCGGCCGACGTTCGCGCGTGAGGGGGCTGTTTCTCGACCGTCGATCGTTCCTGATGTCTTACGATCACGACCAGGATGACGACTCTGCGATGATTCTCGGGCGAATTCTGGCAGCCGTTGTTCCGGTTTGTTCGGGAATTAACATGCAGTACACGCTGTCGGCGATGGATGTGGCGGGGTGGGGTTCCGGGACGAAATTGCCGCACAACATCACATCGCTGTTGGGAGTCATGGACGGAGCCGCGAGCGATTTGCGAAGCGGTCTCCCCTGGCAGGGAACTGACATTCACGAACCGATGCGATTGATGTTCGTGATGGAGACGACGCCGGAGCGCTTACAGCAGGTGATGTCGCGGTTCCCGGTCGTCGAACGCATCTTGAAAAACGGTTGGGCTCAATTGGCGTTGCTCGATCCCAACTCCCCGCAACTGTTGTTTTACGATCATGGAGAGTATCGGCCTTATGTCAGTCAACGAAAAACGCTCCCGCGAGTACCGACATCGGCTGACTGGTACAGTGGTCACCGAGAACATTTGCCGTTTGCAGTGATCGATAAAGGGATGAGGCCGGATCAAGAAATGTTTGCTGAAACGGAGGGGTGTTGAAATGGACTATGAATCCGTGTATCAGGCATTAGGCCGTCTCGTCATCTGGTGTCCCGCTTTGCTGGTCGCGATGATGGCACTGACTTCTCTCTCTCAAAAGGAGATGAGCGAACGATGGATTAGCCGTATCGCACAGACTCTATCGGCATTCGGGTTAATGGCTGCGTTGGGGATTCTTGGACTGATGCTCACTCATGGTGAACGATCCGTCACGATGACACCGTGGCAGTGGGTCTCGGTCGGTGGGATACACAATGAGAAGTCTCCCTCGCACTCCGATTCATCACCACAGCCGGCAAATGGTCTCCCGCATTCAACAGCAGAGACCACATCATCGGCACCGATTCCAGAAGTCCCCGGAGACCATTCCAAGGAAGCACGCTTGGAATCGCAGCCTCTCGTCTCTGAGGAGGTCGAGAGTCTGGCAATCAAGGGCGATCCAGTCACGGAAGGTGAACTCATGACTGAGTCTGAGGGGCCAGCAGTCGGAGAGCCGCCAATTGACAGTGCAGCGGTTAATAATGTTCAAGTTGAGTCTGGGGCTGTGGCGACGTTGGTTACAGAGGATCCGGTCGACGTCGCGGTACACTCACATCCGCACTTTCATTTCGAAGTGAAGTTCGTCTTCGATCGGTTGTCGGTGCCGTTCGTCCTGTTGACGTTTATTCTCTGTGCAACGATCGGAGCCTTTGCTCGGTCCTACATGCACCATGAACCCGGTTATCGGCGGTTCTTCGTGCTCTTCTCGGTCTTCCAACTCGGGATGATTACATCGGCACTGGCAGGGAGCATTGAGACGCTGTTTGCAGGTTGGGAACTGGTTGGGATTTCATCCGCCTTACTCGTCGCATTCTATCAAAATCGAAGCGGTCCAGTGCAGAATGGCCTGCGAGTCTGGGGGGTGTATCGTTTTGCTGATGCCGCCTTCCTGCTCGCAGCAATCTCATTGCATAAACTGACGGGGGAAGGGGACTTTGCCGGACTGATGGGGCAGAACGCATGGCCCGGAGGTGTCGCGTCGATGACTTCTCAGCAGGCGTTGTTCATCGGCTCGTTGCTGTTAATTGCAGCCGCTGGGAAGTCGGCACTGGTTCCGTTTTCCGGTTGGCTTCCGCGTGCGATGGAGGGGCCGACACCATCAAGTGCGATCTTCTACGGAGCCTTGTCGGTGCATCTGGGGGCATACTTGCTCCTGCGAATAAGTCCGATTCTGGAACTGTCGACAACGCTGTCGGTCATTGTGATCGTGTTGGGACTGTCGACCGCTGCGTTCGGCACGCTCATCGGACGAGTTCAAACCGACATCAAGAGTTCGCTTTCATTTGCCTCGCTGACGCAGGTCGGGTTGATCGTGGCGGAGATTGGTTTTGGCTTGCGATATCTGGCATTGATTCATCTGTTGGGACACGCCTGTCTCCGTACGTTGCAGTTGGTTCGTGCTCCATCGCTGTTATTGGACTATCGTCGAATTGAAGATGCCGTCGGTAAGAATGCCGGGACGCGGCAGGCTGCCGACGGAGCACCGCGAGGGTTGTTGTGGTATCGACTGGGGATGGAGCGAGGCTTTCTGGACTATGCTCTCGATCGACTGCTGATTCATCCCTTCGCGGTCACTTTTCGCACCTTTGACCGTTGGGAGCGAAACTGGACCGACTGGCTGAAGGGGACCCCCACTTCTCAAGGTCTGGCGACTCCAACTCTCCCTGTGTCTGCTGAACAAAAAACGGAGGAGGTCGCATCATGAATGAACTGCATTTCCCTTGGCTGGAGTCGTCGATCCTGTTCCCTTTGATTGGGGCGGTGTTGTGTCAGTACGCTCACCCTCGACTGGGACCTCGAATTGGAATTGGAACGGCGTTGCTGACGTTGCTCACAACGCTTGGGGCCTGGCGAGACTTTCTCACGCTGCACGAGTTCGCAGCGCATGACCATTGGTACTTTGCCAAGAACCTACTTGGCGAACGAGTTCTGGTCATTGATGAACTGAGTGCCCCGCTGCTTAGCCTGTCGGCACTCACTTACTTTGTCACGCTCATTGCGACGGCGAAGACGAAGGCCCGGCGGTTTTCGTATTCCGGGACGCTCTATTCGTTGTCGATCTTGATGGCGACACTCAGTACCGGCGAGTCCTGGTTACTGGTTGGGCTATTGGCTCTTGGGACTCTGCCAGTCTTTTTTGAACTGAGGATGCGTGGAAAGTCGACCCGCATTTTCACGATTCACATGGGACTGTTTCTCACGTTGCTGACAGTCGGATGGGGGCTATGGAATTGGCAGGGGCCCTCGCTGACGGCAGCCGCTTTGTTGACTGTTGCTGTTCTGATTCGCTGCGGTATCGCCCCTCTGCATTGCTGGTTGACCGACCTCTTCGAGAATGCATCTTTCGGGACGGCTCTGCTGTTCTGTACTCCGATGGTCGGCATTTATGCGGCGATGCACTTTGTATTTCCCATCGCCCCGACCTGGGCTCTGCGTTTGATCGCAATCGCCTCGATGATCACCGCGTTGTATGCGGCTGCCATGACACTCGTTCAGGTCGATGCACGCCGCTTCTTCTGCTATCTCTTTTTGAGTCACTCATCACTGGTTCTTGTCGGACTCGAAGTCACAACGCCTCAAGGACTCGCAGGGGCATTGTCACTATGGCTGGCTGTCGGACTATCGTTGACCGGTTTTGGCGTGGTCTTGAGATCGGTTGAGGCACGCGTCGGAGCGATCAGGTTGGACCGCTACCACGGTCTGTACGATCATGTCCCGACGTTTGGCGTCTTCTTTCTCATCACCGGAATGGCGAGCGTCGGTTTTCCTGGGACGTTTGGCTTCTTTGCCTCGGAACTCCTGATCGATGCGACGGTTGATGTTTATCCGTCGATCGGGTTGATCGTGGTCCTCGCGACGGCACTCAATGGGATTGCGGTGCTTCAAGCGTATCTGAGAGTCTTCACCGGGACCCGTCGAGAGACTTCCGTCTCGATCGGCAGCCGTCCTGCCGAGCGGGTTGCGATCCTGTTGATGACAGCCCTGATTGTCGGGGGAGGTCTATTTCCACAGCCCGGCATCGAGTCGCGGTTTCATGCGTCTGAGCATCTGTTCCAACTTCGGATCGATCCCGGTCGTGTGGCGGAACCGACTCCCCAGCCAATCACTCAGCCGCCTTCGACTGTCCACGACCATTCGAAGTAGCTGAGACGGTCATTTCGGCTGACGGGAGCGTTCTGTTTGTCCGTCAATGGCCCGATCGAAACATGAAATTCCTTGAAAGTTGCCCGAACTCTCGTTGACGGCAGGGTTTCGGGTCGCGTATTCTCTGTTGGACAGGCAGGTTGTCGATTTCGATTCGATACGAATCTTGAGACAACTCGTCCGTTCAGCCTGAACGGTTTCTTCCCACTCGATGCGTCATCACGCGACTGCCGGTTCTTTCGGGCAGGCTCCGCTCGCTGGGAGTTCAGTCGACTTGTTGGTCGACGTCAGAGCATGTCGCTCCCGGCAGGTGTTGGCAAGGTATAGGCTCCCGAACAGAACTCATCGGTAAAATACCGGCTGGGAGCCGGAATCAGGAAGGCTCATGGAGAAGCAGGCAGAACACGAACTCAACACAGCAGAGAGCTTTGACGAACTGGGACTTGGTCCCGAAATGCGAGCATCACTTAAACGAGTTGGCTACACCAAGCCGACACCCATTCAGGCAGCGTTCATCCCGCTCGCGATCACTGGTGGGGACACGACAGGGCAGGCTCAAACAGGAACTGGCAAGACGGCAGCGTTTGTCATCCCGATCCTCGAACAGATCGATCACGACAGCCGCGACATGCAGGCTCTCGTCCTCTCACCCACTCGCGAACTGAGTGAACAGGTCGCCGCCGAGGCGACGCGACTGGCCGCCGACCACGACTGTCATCCCGTACTGCTGGTCGGGGGCCGACCGCTGGGGGCTCAAATCACCAAACTCGCCAAGAATCCGACCATCGTCGTCGGCACCCCTGGTCGGGTCATCGACCTGATGAATCGCGGGAACCTTAACCTCTCGAAACTCAAGGTCGTCGTCTTGGACGAAGCCGACCGGATGCTGGACATCGGGTTTCGTCCGGACATTGAAAAGATTCTGCGACGTTGCCCCGCGTCACGGCAGACTTTGTTGCTTTCGGCCACAATGCCTCCCGAGGTCGAACGTCTCGCCAAGAAGTACATGACCGACCCGAAACGGGTCGACCTGTCGCGCAACGGAGTCGCCGCTTCGTCAATCGAGCAGTATTTCTGCACGGTCGATCAGGATCGCAAGTTTGGGCTGCTCATCCGGTTGCTCATGCAGGAACGCCCCAAACAGGCGATTGTGTTTTGCCGCACGAAGCGCGGAGCCGACAAGCTGCATGCCAAAATTTCGCAGCGTCTGGAGCATGTCGCCGCTATTCATGGAGACTTGCAACAACGTGTCCGTGACAAAGTGATGTCGAATCTGCGGGCTGGAAAGGTTCGGTTGTTGATCGCGACGGATGTCGTGGGTCGTGGGATTGACATTAGCGGTGTCTCCCACATCATCAACTACGACATGCCACAAGATTGCGACGACTACGTCCATCGCATCGGCCGCACCGGTCGACTCTCCTCCGACTCCAATGGCCGGGCGTTTACGTTCGTGATGCGAGAAGAGGGACAGATGCTCACGCGGATCGAGATGCGTGTGAATCAACTGCTTCCTGAATACACCATCCCCGGTTACGAAGCGGCCCGTCCGGTGAAAGCCCGCCTTTCGGTCGCGGAACTGGAGCCGACAGAACCAGAGGAAGAGGATGAAGAATTCGCATTTGAGCTGATGTGAGGCGGTGTCTCAAGGTCGCTGGCGGGAGTAGGTGACAGATTGGAAGATCGTTACCAACAAGCCCTCGAGGGCAGGCAAGTCGCCATTTTGTCACTTTCACGGTAGATTTCCCTCCAGTTCGTCGTATGATATCTATCAGGATCAATCTGGTTCCAGAGGTCTTGATCCCCTTCTCTCTTTGATTCATGGTCTGTTTTGAGTTACCGGTGTGCGCATCCGATCAATGGAAGTGCTTCGTCGGGTTCCGGTCAATCGTCTGTACTATTACTCCTCTTTTGTCCTCTGGTCTGGAGA
The DNA here is from genome assembly GCA_041398965.1 of Planctomycetaceae bacterium. Taxonomy (GTDB): domain Bacteria; phylum Planctomycetota; class Planctomycetia; order Planctomycetales; family Planctomycetaceae; genus JAWKTT01. The sequence goes on from JAWKTT010000017.1 coordinate 106,879, forward strand.
CGTGCGAATGAAAACGTTGAAGCGTGGATTTACTCTGATTGAACTGTTGGTGGTGATTGCAATCATCGCCATCTTGGTCGCCTTGCTGCTCCCGGCTGTGCAATCGGTTCGAGAAGCGGCCCGCCGCAGCCAATGCCAGGATCACCTGCACAACCTCGTGATCGCCATGCACAACTACGAAGGAAAGTTCAAGATTCTCCCTCCAGGGGGGATGGCCACTGGGAACAGCATGGGCTGGCATGCCATGATTCTCAACGATATCGAACAAAAGCCCTTGTACGATTCGTTGAACCTGAATGTGCACTACAGCAATGCGACAAACCTTGCCGTCGCTCTGGCGAACATTAACCTCTTCTACTGCCCCAGCGGTAATCAAGAAACCAGTCAAAGTACTGCGGATGTCTCGGGTGGTAGTCGATGTGGAACCACGCATTATTACGGCGTGATGGGGCCGACCGGCGCATCGATGGCTGGGGGGAACTATCCCGAGTACACTGGAAATGCTGGCCATGGGGATCATTCTCGTGCCGGGATGCTGGAACGTCTTCACGCCCATCGCATGAGAGACAACACTGACGGAACTGGAAACACTCTGTGGGTTGGTGAGATTTCCTGGAACAAGTCTAACAATTACCGAGTCTGGACCCGCGGTGCTGATAATTCTGCCACTGGCGGAATTAAGAACCTGCAGAATCCAATCAATGCGACACCGTATAACGGCTCCAACAACTTCAACGACGTCAGTTTCGGCAGCGAGCACCCCGGTGGGGCGCATTTTGCTTTGGGTGACGGCAAAGTGACCTTCCTGAGCGAGAACATCGACTTCCTCCTCTACAAGGCACTCGGCAGCCGCGAAGGGGCCGAGAACGCTAACGTCCCGTAACGATCTGCTACTGTTCGCGTGATCCTCCTGCGGGAGCGGCTTAGGTCGCTCCCGCTTTTGTTCTATCTGACCTCGAATTTGGACCCTTACTCTATGTACAAGTTGCTTTCGATTCTCGTGATGGGTGTCGTGTTCTCTCTTTCCGGCTGCGGAGGAGGGGAACCGGTCCCTGATATGTATCATCTCTCGGGGAAGATCACGTTCGAGGGACAACCGGTCCAGAATGGCAGCATCTTCTTCGAACCAACCGTCGCGGGGGGTGGGCACGTCGGTTTCGCAGTGATCAAGGATGGCGCTTATGACACGAAAGCCGAAGGGGGGAAAGGACATGCTGGTGGGAAGCTCAATGTCCGCATCGTCCCGACTGGACCACCACGAACGGACACTGCCGACGATTCTCCTAACCCCGGTCCATTTCCCGAATGGAGCGTGGAAGAAGAGTTCCCCAAATCCGACAGCACCAAAGACTTCGAGGTCCCGGCAGAAGCCAAGAACCCCAAGAAATCCGGCGTCAAAAGAAACGACGCCTGACAGCCGTTTGGAAAGCGGACGAGATGCACTTGTCAGATTGGAAAGTTTGACCCACGGTCGTTTTTCAACGGGCTGATCGGAACCGGCATCGAACGGGCGAATTCGCCGAACGAAAGTTCCCGGTTCGCCCCCTCAACCCGACCTTCTCTTCCCGTGGAGACGTGGTCTGAACTCGAAGTGTTGCCAACGGGGGAGAAGGGGTCTCGCCTCGGCTGATGCCTCCGATTTGTGTAGTTGCCATGTGAGGAATGCACCCTCCTGTTTCTTTCACGTCAAAGCTCTCTTGTGAAAATGGGGGGAGTTTTGGTAGAAGTCGTCGGAAGGGGGGCCGGTGGTGGGCTGCTCTTGTTGACAAGGAATCGTCTTATTGGATGTCCAGGAAGGACAGAATCGTGCCCATGACCCCGCAGGAAATCGCGAATCTGGTCCAGGGAGAGGCATGGGCTCCTGTCTGCGAGCCGGGGGGCGAGACGACCGAAGTTCTCCTCTTGGATGTCGCTTCCTCCGACATCGCAACAGCTTGCGATGTCGCTTATGTGCAGTCGGAGAAGGACCTCAGTCGACTGACGAACTGCCGAGCCGGAGCCGTGCTGGTGACACGGTCGATTCTCGCGAACGCGCGGGAACGATTCTCTGGCTGGCTGATCGGGGTCGACGCTCCGCAAGAAGCATTTGTCCTCGTGATGATGCAGTTTCGACCTGCTCCCGCACGACGGGCGATTGGCATTTCCCCTCACGCCATTGTCAGCGAAACGGCTAAGATTGGAGACGGGACCAACATTCATCCTGCGGCCGTCGTTGGGGATGATGTTGTCATCGGGTCGAACTGCGACATTCATCCTGGGGTCGTCATTGGTGCAGGCTGTCACCTTGGCGACAATGTCACCATTCATCCCAGTGCTGTCCTTTATCCAGGGATGAAGATTTCCGACCGCGTGTTGATTCATGCCGCTGCAGTCATCGGAGCTGATGGGTTTGGCTATCGCTTTGAGCATGGGGCGTACGTCAAAATTCCGCACACGGGGACCGTTGTCCTCGAAGAAGATGTCGAAGTCGGAGCTGGGGCGACCATTGACCGGGGGATGATCGGCTCGACCGTCATTGGGACCGGCACGAAAATCGATAATCAGGTGATGATTGCCCACAACTGCCAGATCGGTCGGCACAACGCCTTTGCATCGCAAGTCGGACTGGCCGGTTCGGTGGTGACTGGGGATTACGTACGCTGTGCCGGACAGGCCGGGATCGCGCATCAATTGACGATCGGCGAAGGGGCACTCGTCGGACCACAAGCGGGGGTGAAGGATGACATCCCGGCGAAAGAGTCCTGGCTGGGGGCACCAGCCGAGCCGGATAAGCAGTTCTTAAGAACCGTCCTCAATACTCGCAAGATTCCGGAAATCCGCGAACAGATACGCACGATGAAGAAACAGATCGAGGTCTTGACGCAACAGGTCACAGCCCTGCAGGACCTCTCCGGTAACGCAGGATAACTCCGATGTAACATCCCCCGCATGAAGCGAGGGGCTTAGCGGCGATTTCTCATGTCCAACTCACTCGACACAATTCCGTTCACCCCCGCCGAAGGGCGACGGGTCGGGCTCTTGGCAGGATGGGGGCGTTTCCCCTTGGTCTTCGCCGAGGCCGCCCAACAAATGGGGCTTTCCGTTCGAGCCCTCGGCATCTCAGGGATGGCAGACGACGAAGCGCTCTCGGCTGTTTGCGATTCGTACGACACCGTCCCTTTGGCTCGCATCGGCAAGGCGATTCGTTACTTCAAGAAACAACAAGCCCCCAGCATCGTCATGGCGGGCAAGGTCGAGAAGCGGGTGTTGTTTCATCCGTTGAGACTCTTTCGTCTGCTTCCCGATTGGCGGATGCTGCGACTGTGGTATCACTACTGTCGCGACAATCGCAAAGATGATTCCCTGTTGCTGGCGATCATTCGAGAGTTCGAGAAGGATGGACTCCACTTTGATTCCGCTCTAAACCTTTGCCCGGAACTACTCGTGAAACATGGATTCATTACGCATCGTCAGCCCAGTGCAGCTCAGTGGCGAGATATTCGTTTCGGCTGGGAAATCGCCAAAGAGATGGGACGCCTCGACATTGGTCAAACCGTCATCGTTCATGATGCTGCGGTGATAGCGGTCGAAGCGATCGAAGGGACCGACGAATGCATTCAACGGGCAGGGTCCCTCTGTCGACGCGGCGGACTGACGGTCGTCAAGGTCGCGAAGCCTCAACAGGATATGCGGTTCGATGTGCCGACGGTTGGAGTCAGGACGTTGCAAACCATGTACGAAGCGGGGGCTCGTTGTCTGGCGATTGAGGCAGATCGAACGATCTTGTTGGACGAACCCGAAGTGGTTGCCCTGGCCGAGAAACTCGGGGTCGCCATTGTGGCGTTGAAGTCGGAAGAAGTACGACTCCGAGTTGCTTCCTGAGCCTCGCGACTGCTCTGCTGGCGGTGTCGGAGAATGGTTCCCCAGTGCGACGGACATCCACATCCGTCTCGGCCGTCCGCTGCCAATGGACGCAGAGGTCTGACGGCTGATGAAATTGCTCGCTCCCGCTGGTCACCAAGTGGCCGACGCTCTATTCTGCTCGACACGGTGAACTCGCCATCGGACATCACGCTGTCGACACTCGAGTGGAAACACTGGTCACGGCCCGGTCCATGACGAAACGCGGTCTCGGTTGAATGCGGTTCTGATGAATTACTGCAACTTTCCCTGGAGTCGAAAATCGACTCCCGATTTTTCAGGAGACAAACATGGAGATGACCGCCTCAGTCGCAAAGACATATGGAGAACTTGTCGAACGGTTGCGTCGGGCGGCACTTCTTCGTTCTTGCGGCTCCGTTCTCGGTTGGGATGAACAGACCTACCTGCCCCCCAAAGGGGGCGAACATCGGGCGAACCAACTCGCATTACTGGCCGGGATGTCGCATGAACTAGGGACCGATCCTCGCATTGGAGAACTCCTGTCACAACTGGAAGATGCGACGCAACTCGGAGGTGCAGGAAGTGCAGAGGCGGCGGTCGTAAGAGAGGCTCGGCATCGCTACGTGCGGGCAACATGTCTACCGCGAAAACTCGTCGAGGAGATGAGCCGAGTCACCACATTGTCTCAACAGGCTTGGGTGAAGGCGAGGAAGGCCAAGCGATTTAGCGACTTTCTCCCCTGGGTTTCGCAGGTGATTCAGCTTAAGCGAGAAGAGGCGGCGGCCGTCGGGAGCCCTTCGGGAAATTTGTACGATGCCCTCCTGGACGACTACGAACCGGGAGCGACCTCCGAGATGGTGGCCGGGGTCTTCGGACCACTGAAGGAAGAACTGGTTTCGCTGGTCGATGCCATTCGGGGCTCGGGAGTCGAGGCCGATCTCTCGCTCATTTCGCGACGCTATCCGGTGTCCGCTCAACAGGAGTTCGCACTACGTGCTGCGACGGCAATCGGGTTCGACTTTGAGGCGGGACGTCTCGACATCGCAGCCCACCCGTTTTGTAGCGGCTTCGGTCCCGGCGATTGCCGTCTGACGACCCGTTACGACGAGCATCATTTCCCCGGTGCATTCTTCGGGACACTTCACGAGGCGGGGCATGGGATGTACGAACAGGGCTTGCCTCACGAACACTTTGGCACTGGTCTGGGGGAAGCAGCGTCACTCGGGATTCACGAATCGCAATCTCGCATGTGGGAGAACCTTGTGGGGCGAAGTCGTCCTTTCTGGAATCACTTCTACCCGGCTGCTCAGCAGACGTTCCCGGAAGCACTGGGCGGGGTCGAACTCGAATCGTTTTATCGTGCCATCAACGATGTTCGTCCTTCGTGGATTCGAGTCGAAGCGGACGAAGTGACGTACAATCTGCACATCATGCTCCGATTTGAACTGGAGCAGGAGTTGATCTCGGGTCGC
>JAWKTT010000018.1:0-107849 GCA_041398965.1 Planctomycetaceae bacterium
ACATGATCACACTATCGATCCCGGCGGGGGAGTTCGTCAAGCGATCGACAGACGATCGTGTTTCGTTGAGTTTGCTCCTCCAATGGTGGTTGAAGAGTTGCGAAACTCAGGAGGGACCGCAGTTGACCAGGTTGGATGGAACCTCGGCATCTCGGCTCCAGGGGACTTCTGTGGCGACGATTCTTGGAGATGCATTCCTCCACGCTGTCGTCATGGAGGCGACAACCGCATATCACGATCCATCGACCATTGACGTGTATTCAGAGAGAAATGACAGATCGGCGGAAGATGTCGCGAGAAATCGTTTGGGGTATCGTGTTCACCTTTGTTCGGGGGGAGTAGAATGGGTTCGTTCTGTTGCCGGCAGACGTTGCCGACCATCGATGCCAACACTCGGAACCGATCGTTTTGTCCAGTCGAGATGTCACCCCTGTGGACACCCACACATTGCCGAACACCCTGTTTTCGCCGACGGAACTCGTCCAGTTTGAACGAGACGGATACGTTGTCGTGCGTGGAATGGGAGGAGCCGACATTTGCCGACGAATGCTTTCGGCAACGATGGAGGGGGTCGAGCGACTGGTTGAGCCGATCGAGTACGAGGCGGATCTGAATTACCCCGGCGCTCCCGCCTCGCGTTCGGCTCAGGGGGGAAGAACGGTTCGTCGCCTGAAACAAGCTCATGGTCGCGGTCCCGCATTCACCGAATGGCTGACATCGCCAGGGATCTTGCATCGGATGGGACAACTGCTCGGGCCGACGGTTTACGTTCCGCTTGCCCATCACAACTGCATCATGACCAAGGCTCCGGCGTTCAGCAGCGACACCGGCTGGCATCAGGATGTCCGATATTGGTCGTTCGCCCAGCGAGAACTCGTGAACGTCTGGCTGGCACTGGGCCCTGAGCGGCTTGAAAATGGTTGTTTGAAAGTGATTCCGGGGACACACCGAATGACGTTTCAACGGTCGCAGTTCGACGACGACCTGTTTTTCCGCGACGATCTCCCCGAAAACGCCCCATTCATCGCTCAACAAGTGGTCGTCGAACTTGATGCGGGTGATGTCCTGTTCTTTCACAGCCGAACCCTGCATGCTGCCACTCGCAATCGCTCGGAACGGACAAAGTACTCGGTCGTGTTCACCTTCCGCGGCCCAGACTCGCCACCCATCCCAGGTTCTCGCTCGGCTGCCTTGCCGGAACTCTTGCTGCCGCCGTGCATCGCCGAGTGAGCGGAAGTGCGATTGAGATCGCAACTTACGGACTTGCAGCGATTTACGTTCAAGAACTCCTGTTGCCTGAAAACCGCGTTTGCCGGTAGCATCAGCGGCAAAATAGTCTCCAGTTCCCAACTCTCATGGAGACTGCGGGAGGAGTATGTTTCGAGTTTTGCTCGATAACCTGCGACGGATCGCGGCTGCACTGTTACTGTTGATTGCAGTTCCTTGTGTGGTCGAGGTCGCCCTGCGCGTCCAGCGATGCCGGCAGAAGGTGGTGCATGCCAGTTCGATGACGACGGAACTTGTCCAACCTCACCGGCAGACGCTCTTCGAAGCCCCTCCTCATTTCAAACAAACCCTGATCGAAGAGGAAACGGGCATCGAGTTCGAGTTGCGTCTCAATTCCTTTGGATTGCGGAGCAATACCGAAGTGACGGTCCCTCGACCGGCGGAACTGACGCGGGTGCTCGTGCTGGGTGATGATGCGATCTTCGGAGCCGAGCTACCTGTGACCTCGACGCTCCCCTCGATCTTACAGGAGATGTTGCAGCAGCGGTCACAGCTTCCCATTGAAGTGTTGAACGGGTCGATGCCGCGAGGTTGTCCGACGTTGTCGCTACTGCAACTGCAACACCGTTTCGCCGCCTTACAACCCCAACTCATCATTTTGCATGTTGACTTCTCTGACCTTGCCGATGAAGAAGCAATCGTTCGATACGTTCGTCACGACAACGATGGCCACGCCGTTGCCGCAATGCATCCGAGCTTAGGGCTGAAGTCAAACGCCAGTCGCGAACTCGATGCCGAGTTCCTGGCATTGCAGTGGCTTCGTGAAGGCTTAAGCCGCGAATGGCTTAGCTCTCTTCCCGATGGCCAGTCTCCCCTGGGGCGACGCACCGATTTTGCGGCATGGAATGATGTCGACTCCCCTGAAAGCCAAGTCGCCTTGCAACAAATGTTGCAATCGATCATCGATCTACATCAACTGGCAAATCGCCTGTCGGCCGAACTCATTGTGACCACCGCCCCTTCCGCGTGGCAACTCGCAGCGATGTTGGAGAAGATGGATGCCACAAACTCCTCAATGGAAACGCTCTCTCCAGCGGCTGCCCAACAACTGGCGAACATTCTTCACGAGACGTGCCGCACAAATGGCATTCGATTGATCGATCGCAACCTGTTCATTCCACCAAACCATCGACCCGGGCCGTTTCTCACTCTTTGTTCACCGGGTCGATACTCTGCTGCAGGGCATCGACTTACGCCGAATCCATTGACGCCGCCATGATGAACGGCGATCGAGAACACCGACAGCTTCCAACCCGGATCGTGACTTTCGTCGTCACCTTCATTGGAGACCCGATATCGTTTCCCTCGAGCAGAGGCACGAATTCACTCTTGGACGCTTCTCTTCCCGGCGAATCTGCAACATCTCCGGAGGAGTCGAGCACATTAAAATAGCCTGTCAATTCGACTCGAACCGGGTCTTACGTCCAACGCACTGGCGACTCCGTCATCTGTTGATCGTGGGGACCTTGCTACTGTTTGCGCCTCAAATGTGCCTGCCGACGAGCCACCGGAAGACCGCGTTGGAGCGTCACGAGTCGATTCATCAGCCTTGATCGAGTGAGAAGACGGTGGTCTGGTGGTCGAACTCCACCGAACGGTTATGGAGTTCTAGCCAGCTACGGCGAGACTCGGGTGGGGACCGGTCCCCATGGCAGAGACATCGTTTGAAATCGGTTCGGTCACGAAGCCGATCAACGCGTTGCTCCTGGCTCAGATGGTTGAGAATGGCAGCAGTAACTGAGTGATCCGGTGCAAAGCACCTCCCTCCGGAGTTCATCCATTCCTCGTCGAGGAGGAGCGAGGAAAATCCCTCGCTCTCCTGGGAACTCGCGACCACACCGCAGGACTCCCCAGAAACCCACCGAATCAGCAGCGAAAGCGGTCAACGATGACGCGGAGGTCGCCATGAACCCTTATGGTCAGTACGATGCTGAGCGACTCGCTGCGGGACTCAAAGAACTTCGTCTCAAAGAAGACAAGACACCCTCCTTCGCTTACAGCAATCTCGGTTTCGGACTCCTCGGTGAAGCACTGGCACATCGTGCGGGCATGACCTACGGCGAACTCGTACGGACCCGCATCGCTGAACCATTGAAACTGCCCGACACAACGGTCAACCCGTCGATGGAACAACTCGAACGAATGGCCAGCGGACATAGCAGTCAGCGAGAACCTCTCCCACGATGGACGTTCCAAACACTTCACGGTTGCGGGGCCATTCTCTCGACTCCAGGTGACATGCTGGCTCTGCAACAAGCGTTTTGTGATCGAGCCGACACGCCACTTCGTCCAGCGATGAACCTCACCATTGCCAGGCAGCGTGCAGCTTTCCCTGGAAACAACGTTGGTCTGAGTTGGTTCATCCGAGACATTGGGGAACGCAAAGTTTACTGGCACAACGGCGGTACGACTGGGTTCAAGATGTGCAACGCCTTCTGTCAAGACCCTCCAGTGGCGGTCGTCATCCTCTGCAACACCGGATCAGACGCACAGGATGATGGACGTGAATTCTATCGCCTGGGTGATGTGTTCATTCGGCAACTCATCGCCGAAGATGACTGACAAGTCACGAGGCAGGTGAGGGGAGAAGTCTCACTTGTCGGATGTCGCAAGCGGCATTCTTATTGATTCTTTGAGGTTGAATCGACAACCGATGTTTCCCTGCTACCTCAAGGCGAACCTTCCCGATGATGCGGGGCTTGAAGTTCTGGAAGTGGCCGGTCTCCTCGACGACGAAGGTCTGCTCTTGTTGATCCACCGTCACTCGCATTTCGCTTCCCCCTTGTCCGGTGCCGCAGCCTTGCAGAACTTCAATGTCGTAGTCCCCCGGTTTGGTGATAGAAAACTCCCACGTGACGGCATCACCCGCGACGACCCAGTAACCTGCGGTCTGCTTCTTCTCGGCAGGCTCATACCGCAGCATCGTTCCTCGAATGGTGGAGTCGCGACTGTGCATGACAACTTGCCCATCGTCCGACTGCTTCGGCGGCGTTCCTTCACATGCGGGGGTAAGAATGACCCCCTTCAGATTCATCACCGCCCCTCCCACCTTTTTGAGACAGCGCACATTCAACTCGGTCTCTCCGCTGGCAGCGAGGTACATCGTGCCGACATCGATCGTCGCATAGCGATACCAACTCCCAGTCGACTTCAGCGTTTTCTGCAACGTCGCCCCTCCAAACTCAATCTCGATCTCCGTCCCATCGGCTGCCGAAGTCGAGTAGGTCAAGGCCACGTGATACTTCCCCCATCGGCTGGCCTGGTACTTCCATCGAACAGAATCCTTCTCGTTCGACCAAAACCCGATGCGGTAATTGCCGGGGTGTGCCTCTAACTTCGCTCGGTCGCCAACCACTTCCGCTTCCCGAGCCGTGAACAGAATCCGCCCATCTGCCAGTTGAGCCGTCCGGTCAGCCGTCTCGACTAAGAGCGAGACTCCCTGTTCGTCCGGAGGAATCGCTTCCGTCCCTTTCCCATCACTCGGGAGTCGCAGCGAGATTTCAGTCGCATCGGCGTTGAACTCGACCCCCACAGTCGTCCCCGGCTCGCCAGAGGCTGAGAGCATTCGGGCCCGCACAATCTGGGGAAGGCCGACTGGCACGGCGAGCTTTCCGTCACCTGGAACTTGCCGGACATCGAACCGATAGCACTGCGGTTGCTCCGGGAGTGCGATAATCTGCCCCCATGCAGGCTGAACGAAATCCTCCTTCGCACTCTCTGTCAAACGTCCGTCTGTTTCTGGACCGTCGTTAGCCACGATTCGCGACGAATCACTCCACGACAACATCATCAGGACTAACAAGAAAGCTATTCTACCGACCAACTTCATGAGTCTATCTCCTCGAAATGCCGTAGCGGCCCATGTCTTGATGATGCCATGGAACGATTTGTTCTGTCTGGCGAGTTGATGGGGAACCATCAGGCCGATCTTACGGGATGCCGACACCGAAAAGAAAGCGATACGATACCAGCGTCGTCGTGCAACAACTCTTCTAATTTGGATGGTCTCCACACAACGAAGAAGCTGAGTTCCAGTTGTCGAGTCGAATCGTAAAACACTCGGCCATGCCATGAGGCGACAGATGATGTCAGCCAGACTGAGGGAGTTCCATTAGCTGGCCAAATCGTTCGAGTACGCGAATCTTGGTCATCGCATAGTCGCTGGAGTCAAACTCACCGCTATCGACGAGAGCAAAGGCAACCTCGCGGGCCTGCTTGAGGATGTCGGCATCTTTCACGAGATCGGCCACACGGAGGGGCATGTCTCCATGTTGCCGGGTTCCGAGCACGTCCCCCGGGCCACGAAGTTGAAAGTCTTGTTCAGCGATCTCGAAGCCGTTGGCGGTACGCTCCATGGCAGACAGTCTTGCCAGGCCATCTTCGGTGCTCGTTTCGGAGAAGAGGAAGCAATATCCCTGATGCTTTCCGCGACCGACTCGTCCCCTTAGTTGATGCAGTTGCGACAGTCCGAAGCGGTCGGCATGCATGATGGCCATCATCGTCGCATTGGGAACATCGACCCCCACTTCTATTACAGTGGTGGAGATGAGCACATCGAGCTCCCCTTCTCGAAAACGGTCCATCGTTGCGGTCCGCTCTTGACGATCCATCTGACCATGCACCAGTCCGACCCGAAACTCCCGGAACTCACGAGTTGAGAGGACGCGATGCGCTTCGACAGCACTGGCATCGGGAGGGGTGTCGGCGTCCGCTTCCACACGGGGGCAGACCACATAGGCTTGCCGACCTAATGCAAGATTCTTCTGCAAAAACTCCCAGGCTTTGCGTCGTGCTCCCATGCCCGTGATGCGACTGGTGACAATGGTCTGTCGACCGGGAGGAAGTTCGTCCATCAGACTGAGATCAAGGTCGCCGAACTGCGTCAAACAGAGGCTGCGCGGGATCGGCGTGGCAGTCATGACGAGCACATGAGGTCGTTCGGCCCCGGTCGTAAACTTCGCCCGCTGGGCCACTCCGAACTTATGTTGTTCGTCAATCACCACGACCCCCAACCGGGCGAATTGTACGCTCTCCTGGATGATCGCCTGTGTGCCGACAATCAACTGTCCCTTACCCGAAGCGATATCTGCCAGTGCCTCGCGACGTTGAGCAGGGGTGATGCTGCCGGTGAGCAAAACACGATGCACCTGACTTTGGGCCAGAATGGTTTCGATCGTCTCCCAATGCTGCTGGGCGAGGAGTTCTGTAGGAGCCATCAGGACGGCCTGAAAACCAGCCGCGACGGCAACCAGCATCGCATAGATCGCGATGACCGTTTTGCCAGCCCCGACATCCGCCTGCAAGAGTCGGTGCATGGCATGTCCCGACTCAAGATCGGCCACGACTTCGTGAATGACACGATCTTGTCCGGCCGTGAGCCGAAAGGGAAAGAGCCTGAGGATACGAGCGTTGACCTTGGCCGAAGTGGGCAGAACGGGAGCCGAAGCATCAAACCTCCAGGCACGTCGCCGCAGCGCCAGACCGAGTTGAAACTCGAAGAGGTCATCAAACAGGATGCGCCGCAGGGCACTTTGGTACTGGGCGATCGTGACCGGACGATGAACCTGATGGATCGCCTCCTCCAGCCGGGGGAGTTCGAGTTGCTTCAGCAGTGAGTCGGGGAGATGCTCGGGGATGAGATGCCCCGCTTCTTCTAATGCAATCGCCATAAGGCGTCGCATCTCCTCCATCCGCAGACCTTCCGTCAGCGGATATTTGGCGAGCAGGCCGCCATGCGACATATTGTCGTCTTCTTCCAGCCATTGAATGCGAGGATGGGAAAACTCCCATCTTGCCCCGGAGCCGCGCTTTGGCTTGCCGGAGAAAAGGACGTTGTGCCCCAGCAAAAGGCGTCGCATCATCCAAGGTTGGTTGAACCAGATGCCTCGCACGTATTCGCCGTCACAGTCGAGTAGCCCTGCCACGAGCGAGCCGCGACGAGTCGTCTTGGCATCCATATCGACGACGGTCCCGCGAACAGTCTGTTCTTCCTTCTGCTCGGCAAGATCGTGTGGTTTCCTGACCACCGTGAGGTCGAGCAAGTCGCGTGGGAGATGCCAAAGCAAATCGCTGACGGTTTCGATTCCGAGCTTCTTCAAGAGGACCGCCCGGTCACCCCGAATGCCCGTAAGGTTCTGAACCGGCTGAAGCAGCGGATCGTCCTGTCGCATGGGCGGTGAGGAGTAAGGGGCGAGCGAGAGACATCTGCGAAGTTGGCAGAGTGTTCAGCCTGAAGCAGACGGATTGCCAATGACAATCCGTTGCACGAACTTCCTGTAACCATTGACGCCGCGAGCACTACCTCTGCGAGCATCCAAGACGCAACAACCGTTATCGTTGCCAGCGTGCGAAACGCCGAGGTTATCGTTGCTCGTTCAGCACTTGCTGAGCTTGACGGCGATATCGCAACGCCTTAAAGGCGAACTGCTTACGTCGAGGCGTGCTCTTGGTGATATTCGCGAGACGTTCGTACTTTTCCGCGAGAGCGGTTTTGATAGCGTGCTTGTCAGAACTCATGAGTTGTACCTTGTTCTTTCTCCGACGGCTGACTTCCCTCATGGGAAGAGCCGATTTGTCAGGGTCGTTCGTGCGGACTATAGCCAGTTTGAAATCGGAAGAACAGTCTTCACCGAGTGAGGATACGAGAAATCTCTCCCAGAATCTTATGGGATGTTCCATAACGGCTTAGGCCGCAATCGTTCTCGCTTGACGAGGTTTTGGCTTTTCCAAACGATGAGATTCCGTCTCAATAAGGTTGCGGGATTTGTATCAGCGACCTAACATTAAGCCCGGTAGTCAGGCCGAGTCTTGGCGATTCATCGTCAGTGACTTACTTCACGTTGCGAATCGATAGGCCCCAAATGCACCCAACACCTCCCGCATCGAACGTTGCTGGCTCTCACGGAGAGCGTCTGACCAGTGGGCCACAATCTCAGAACGCTACCGATTCCGGATGGATATTGTCGCAGGGCGTGAACCGAAAGCGGCGATTGTGGCTGGGGATTGTGCTAGGGATGTTCGCCCTTTTCATTGCGGTTGTTGCAGGACTTCAGGGGTGCGTTGAACAGCAGGAGGGATCGGGTTCGTCGACGCCAAGCGGACCGGTGGCAATTCCCTATCGCATCGTCTGCACCACGGGGATGGTGACCGACATCGTCCGTGAAGTGGCGGGAGAACGTGCGACAGTCATCGGGTTGTTAGGGAAAGTTGACCCTCATACGTACGACCCCACGCTGGAAGATGTCGAAAACTTATTGAGTGCCGACGTCGTGTTCTACAACGGTCTGCATCTCGAAGGGCAGATGCAACCTGCACTAGAGAAGGTCGGCAAGAAGGGCAAGCTTGTGCGAGCGGTCGCAAGTTGCCTGGAGGAACCTCCCGGATTTCTCAGGCATCCTCCCGAGTTCGACACCCATCCCGACCCGCACGTGTGGGGGGATGTTTCGGCTTGGAGTCGCTGTGTAGGGTATGTCGCTGAGGTGCTTGCCGAGTATGACCCAAGCGGAAGTGACGTTTATGCGAAGAACGCCACTCGTTACCAGACGCAACTCAGAGAACTCGACGATTACGCCATGACGTCGATTGCTTCGATCCCAGCAGACCGGCGCGTGCTCGTGACGGCACACGATGCTTTTGGGTACTTCTCAGCGCGATACGGAATGCAGGTTCAGTCGGTCCAGGGAATCACGACAGAGTCCGAAGCGGGGCTCGATGACGTGAATCGACTGGTGAGGTTTCTTGTAAGTAACAAAATTCCGTCGTTGTTTGTCGAAGAGACGGTCAATTCGCGAAACTTAATGTCAGTCATTGAGGGGGCGAAGGCGCACGGATGGACCGTGTCCATCGGTGGGTCGTTGTACTCCGATTCGATGGGGAACCAGGGTACCTACACCGGCACCTACATTGGCATGATGGACCATAACATCACGACGATCGTCCGAGCCTTGGGAGGGACGGTCCCCCCATTGGGATTGAATGGAAAACTCCCTTCAAGCGACTAGATTCCGCAGGTTCGAACCCCAACAACGCCTTGCTGCAACTTCTTGATGCAACATCCCGTGATTGCAAATGAGCCCCATGTCTGACGTCGCCACTGTGTACGATTCCTCGCAGCATCCTGCATCAGCACCATTGGCAATCCATGACCTGACGATTGCCTACCAGCGTCGACCGGTGGTTTGGGACGTCGACTACAACGCTCCGCCGGAGAAGTTGGTCGCCATCATCGGGCCGAATGGGGCCGGCAAGAGCACGCTCTTAAAGGGTTGCCTCGGCTTGGTTCCAACGATTTCAGGGGAGGTTCACTTCTTTGGTCGACCATACTCGGAAGATCGGGGGCGAGTGGCGTACGTCCCCCAGCGGACGAGTGTCGACTGGGATTTTCCGGTGAGTGCCCTTGATGTCGTCACCATGGGGTTATACCGTCAGATTGGTTGGTTTCGTTGGATCGGCAAACGGCATCGGCAACAGGCACTCGAGGCGCTCGATCGAGTCGGATTGGCAGACCTTGCCAGGCGGCAGATTAGTCAGTTGTCGGGAGGGCAGCAGCAGCGAGTCTTTCTGGCCCGAGCCCTCGTTCAGAATGCAGACCTCTATCTGATGGATGAACCGTTTGCCGGGGTTGATGCCCGGACGGAGCGGGCAATTGTCGAACTCTTAAGAGGACTACGCTCCGAAGGAAAGACAGCCCTCGTGGTGCATCATGACTTGCAGACCGTGACCGAGTATTTCGATGAAGTGCTGTTGTTGAATATGCGACTCATCGCGTCCGGGCCGGTCGAGATCGTCTTCAATGAAGAGAATCTGAAGCGAACTTATGGTGGACGATTGGCGTTGCTCGATCAGATCGGTTCGCGCATGGCAGAGGGAAAGTAAGTCACGACGATGTCCGATTCCACGACGACCGGTCGCCGTTCTCGACGCCAACTGCCTGCCCCGCAGCATTCAGATGGCCCGTGTGTGCCCCGACGGTCTTTACAACTTGGTAGGCATCATAGAAGGGCAACGAAGCGGAGCCGAAACCTGCTCCTGATCGGCCTGTTGATCATCGGCCTCTTCGCTGTCCCATGGACTCGAACGACTCAAGCACAAACGACGACGTCACATGGTGCATCGGATTCGAAAGAGGCCGTCCATGTTGACGGTCTCCCTCCAATGAACACGTCACCATTCTTCGAGGCAGAAGACGTCTCGCTGACAACCCGCATCGGGCGATTGGTCACCTTGCGTGACCCGAACACGCGGATCGTTATTTTGGCAACGATGTTGCTTGGATTTGCGGCGGGAGTCGTCGGGGTGTTTATGGTTCTGAGACGCCGCGCACTGATTGGGGACGTCGTCGGTCACTCGGCGTTGCCGGGGATTGGGATCACCTTCTTGTTGCTGGAACTGCATCAGGCAGGATCCGGTCGACAGGTTCCCTGGTTGATGCTCGGGGCCTTTGTGGCCGGGCTAATCGGGGCAGGATGCACGATGCTGATCGAGCGGTTCTCGAAGATCAAAGCGGATGCTGCTTTAGCGATCGTCTTGAGCATTTTCTATGGTAGCGGAGCGGTGCTGTTGTCGATGGCTCAGAAGCTTCCTGAAGGGGCAAGTGCCGGGTTGCAAGAGTACCTCAGCGGCAAGACCGCCTCTCTGGTTCGCGATGATGCGATCCTGTTTGCACTGCTTGCCGCGATCCTGTTAGCACTGACGATGGCTTTGTTCAAAGAGTGGGTGTTGCTCTGTTTCGACGATGGATTTGCCGCAGCCGCGGGACGTCCCGTCTTCTGGCTCGACACACTGCTCATCTCTCTGGTGGCGTTTGTTTCCATCATCGGCATGCAAAGCGTCGGATTGATACTGGTCGTCGCCCTGCTCATTATCCCCGCCAGCACGGCGAAGTTCTGGACGAATCGCATTCGCAGCATGGTCTGGCTCGCCGGGAGCATCGGGGGAGCCAGCGGCTTGATCGGCGTCGCCATCAGTAGCATCATCCCGAAGGCCCCCGCGGGTCCGACGATCGTGCTGGTCGGGGCAACGGCCTTTCTTTTCAGCCTGATCTTCGGACGTCGCGGAGGACTGTACCGACAATGGCAAGAACGGCGGCGGCTTCGTCAGAAAATCGTCCGACAAGACTTGTTGCGGTCCTGTTACGAGATCGTCGAAGAATCACTGCATCAACGTCAGGCATCGGCCCTGTCCTTCAGTTTGCAACCACTCGCCCTGACCGCTTTCTCTCTTACGCCGCAGGCAATAGCACGCCAACACTCGTGGAACGGCTGGCAACTTACCAACCTGTTAGAGAAGGCGACCCGTGACGGGTTGCTCACGACAGACGGACATGGACACTGGTACCTGACTTCCGTCGGAGCCGATGAAGCGATGCACCTCGCCCGCAACCATCGACTGTGGGAACTCTTCCTGATGCACTACGCCGACGTTGCCGCCGAACACGTTCACAAGAGTGCGGACTTCATCGAACACGCTCTTGATGCCGAAACCATCATCGAGTTAGAACGTCTCCTCGCGCAAGAAACCACCACCGGCACCATGCCCCCCCGCGTCGACCCCCAACCGGTGTCGACAACAGCAACTGACGACACGAGCCATCTCGACTCGGTGCAGGAATAGCCCCAACCGACATCACAATTTCTTGTCGACAGTGCGGGCAACTCTTACGTTTCGTGGTCAATCGAGACTCATGCCGTCTGGCGCCCACAATTGCGAGCGAACACGACATGGGGAAAACATCCGAGGTCCCGGTAACTCGCAGGGTGACATGTTGTCGATCGTCATTCCTGCGATAGAATACGATCCAGGACGGGAGTGCAGCGTCCGATCTTGACCCGAACGGGTGATACAAGCGATGTGTTGATCGGTTGGGGCGATTCGTGGACAGAGGAGAGAGCGGATGACATACGAAGGACTGGCGCTGATGCTGGCGGTCGTGGGATTGGCACTCATCTTTACAGAGATCATGCTGCCGTCTCTGGGGTTCTTGACGTTTCTCTGCGCGGTCGCTTTCATCTCGTCGATTTGGTGCGGCTACAAAGCCTGGTGGGTGACTTCTCCCAATTCGTTTTGGATGTTCATCGGCGCTCTGGCGGTCTTGGTTCCCGGGGCAATTTTCGGTTTGTTCCGAACACTCGACAAGACGTCGCTTGGCGATCGGGTCTTGCTTCCCATCCCTTCTTCAGAGCAGGTAACTCCACATCAAGCAGAGGTCCGACGACTCTCCTCTTTTATCGGCATGAAGGGGGTCGCTCTGAATTTGATGACTCCCGGCGGGATGGTGCAAGTTGCCGGGGAACGACTGCACGCACAGTCCGAAGGGTTGCTCATTCAGCCCGAAACGCCGGTCGAAGTGATCGCGGTGAAGGGGACTCGGGTAATCGTGAGGGCCGTCACTTCGGGGAGCGCATCGCAACCAGTACCCTCGCCGATCGATCCTTGGCTCGCCGAGAGCGACGCTCCGCCAGAGTCGCCGCTCGACTTTGACTTTCCGCAAAGTTGACCCGAGACTAGCCGATCGTCCGCCAAAGTCGTAAACTGCTCCAATGCCCAGTCTCCTGTTCTGCGGGGTGATTGGACACGCGTCAACGATCTCTTGAAACCTGTTTGGCAGATGTCGAGAATGGCCGTTGTCGTGAGGTATTGTTGACATCAGATGCCGTTTCGTGAGGTTTGGCATCAATCGACCCCTTTTCCCAAAGTGAGCAGCAGCCGGGAGATGTTGGCCGGCTGACGACTGCCGTTCCTTGAACTCGCACCTTCGATCCCCAGGTTCCCATGACACATTTTGGGCTACTTCTCGCAGCGGACGACAACGCGTTGCTCGTCGTAATCATCGTCGCGGCGATTGTCGTATTCGGATTGATTTTCTTCGCGATCTTCGCGAGGTATTTCAGTTTGTGGATTCAGTGCAAGATGACCCGTGCCGGGATCTCGCTCCCGAATCTCATTATGATGTCGATTCGTAAAGTGAATCCGTCGACGATCGTTCGCAGCAAGATCATGGCGGTCCAGGCAGGGTTGACGAGCCAGTATCCTTTGACGACTCAAGCCCTCGAAGCACACTACCTGGCCGGTGGCAACGTCCCCAACGTCATCCGAGCTTTGATCGCTGCAAACAAAGCGAAGCTGAACATGGACTGGGAAGATGCTCAGGCAATCGATCTTGCGGGCCGCGATGTGCTGGATGCCGTCCGAACATCGGTTTACCCCAAGGTCATCGATTGCCCCGATCCAAAGAAGACAGCCGGTACACTCGACGCCGTCGCCGGAGATGGCGTGCAGCTCAAGGCCCGCGCCCGAGTCACCGTTCGCACGAACATTCAGCAACTCATCGGGGGAGCGACTGAGGAAACCGTCATCGCCCGAGTCGGTCAGGGGATCGTCCAGGCCATTGGTTCGACGCTGTCATACAAAACCGTTCTCGAAAACCCCGACTCCATCTCCAAGACCGTGCTCGGTCAGGGACTGGAAGCACAGACTGCTTTCGAAATTGTTTCGATTGACATTGCAGACATCGACGTTGGAGACAACATCGGTGCCCGTTTACAAGCCGATCAAGCGGAAGCCGATATGCGGGTCGCTCAGGCCCGTGCCGAACAGCGTCGTGCGCTGGCGGCTGCCCGCGAGCAGGAAATGGTCGCCAAGACCCAAGAGAACCGGGCAGCAGTTGTTCTTGCGGAAACACATGTACCTGTCGCCATCTCGGCTGCCCTCCGGAGCGGTCGGTTGGGGCTGGGTGATTACTACGACATTATGAATGTTCAGGCCGACACAAAGATGCGAACCGCCATCAGCGGCACTGGCGACGAAGTGGCCAGTGGCAAGAAGTAATCTTTTCCATTCGATCGCTGCACTCTAAAGTTCCTGAGACTCTCGACATCGTTTGCAATGAGACGTTCCGCGCTTCAACGAGCGAAATCGATTCACCACTTACTCCAGCCGGCTTTGCCATGCTGATATCTCCTTCGACACTACTCGCAGCTGACCCCGGTGGAATCGTCGGGATCATCTTCTTCGTTATCGCCATCATCGGCTGGATTTCGAACTTCATTTCGGGTCAGAAGGAAGCGGCAGATCGTAAGCAGCGGCAGAAGGCAAATCCCCGAGTCGCTCGAAATCGTGACGCGAAGGTTCAGGAAGAACTCGATGCCTTTCTCAAGGAAGCGACCGGCGAACAACAGACTTGGCGGAATAAGGCAGTGCCGATCGAGGTCTCACTCGATGATATCGAAGTGATTGAGACTCCAACGCGGAAGCCCCCAGCAGCGCGGCAGCAACCACAACAGCAAAAGGCCAAACCAACACCACAAGCTCAGCGCAAACCGCAATCGACTCGTACTCCCAACCCCGTCTCCAGAACTGCCCCGGGTGCTCCAAGCGGTCCCCGGCCGGTGTCGGCGATTCAATTAACAGGTTCAGCTTCTCACC
The DNA here is from genome assembly GCA_041398965.1 of Planctomycetaceae bacterium. Classification (GTDB taxonomy): domain Bacteria; phylum Planctomycetota; class Planctomycetia; order Planctomycetales; family Planctomycetaceae; genus JAWKTT01. The sequence goes on from JAWKTT010000018.1 coordinate 14,710, forward strand.
TGGCGTCGAATGTCAATCAGCATGTGGAGGAGCACCTCAAGCGACAGGTGAGCCAGTCGGTACACGAACATCTCGGCGACTTCACTGCAACCGGAAAGAACTCCGTTACCGGCAGTGGACAGCTTGACACCCGATATCATCGCCCCTCTCCCGGCACCATCATGATGCAAAAGATCCGCTCCGAGTATGGGATGCGGGCCGCTGTCGTCATGTCGGAAATCTTGTCACCTCCGGTGAGCCGTAAACGTGGTGACATGGGGAACCGACCTTCCTAGTGACCGGTTCGGCCCAAGCCTTCGGTTCTCGCGAGCGGTTCGCGGACGAATTTCCGGGTTCTCAAAGTTCGTCGCTCGTTTTGTGTCATGAAGCCCGTGAATGCTCCCGCCGCTCAGACCTCCCTGCACGCTGCTGGGGCCAAAGTGGTTGACGAAATCAGCGACTCCACCCCGCAACAGTCATCAGCGGCTCACCAGTTTCTGATGCAGCGAATCGACTACGAGCGGGTCCCACCTTCTGGGAACTCAGTCGACCCGTTCAAGCTCAGCCGGATGGCTGACCTGCTGCATCGCCTCGGAAATCCGCAACTCAGCCTCCCCTGCGTGCACATCGCTGGAACAAAAGGGAAGGGATCGACTGCGTCGATGGTGGCCGCTATTACGCAGGCCGCCGGGATCAAGACTGGCCTGTTTACCTCTCCACACCTCTATCGATTTGAAGAACGCATTCAGGTGCAAGGGGTTCCGATTTGTCCGACGGAGTTCGAGCAACTTGTCGAGGAGCTACGACCTCTCGTCGAGGCAATGGATGAGGAGTTAGGGGGAGGTCCGACGTTCTTCGAACTGGTGACGGCGCTCGCCTGGATGCATTTTCGCAAACAAGGAGTGCAACTCGTCGTGTTAGAAGTCGGCCTCGGCGGTCGGCTTGATGCGACAAACCTCTGTCGCCCACTCGTCACCATCATCACGAGTATCAGCCGCGATCACACCCGCCTTCTTGGCGAAACAATACCGCTGATTACCGCAGAAAAGGGGGGCATCATCAAACAGGGAGTCCCCTTGCTGACTGGGGTCGATCAACCAGAAGCGATCACCGTGTTGACAGCGCTCTGTCAGGAACGAACGGCTGACTGCTATCGGGTTGACGAAAACATTTCCCTGACCTATCGACCACAAACGATCGCTACCCCGGTTGTTCCGCAGCACTCATGGATTGACGTTGTCACTCCCTGGCGGAAACATGAGGGGATCTTTGTCCCTCTTGCCGGTCGGCATCAAGCCCGAAACGCCGCCCTGGTGATCGCCGCTGTCGACTGCCTTGATGCGTCTGGAACGTTTACGATTGGTGAAGAACAGATTGTCTCTGGATTGAGGAACTTGAAGTGGCCGCTCCGAATCGAGACGGTTCATACGTCACCCCTTGTCATACTCGACGCAGCCCACAACCCGGCATCGATTACCTCCCTTATTGACACACTGCGAGATGTCCGGGCCGCCAAGCGATGGGCCATATTCGGAGCGTCGAAAGACAAAGAGGCCGACACCATGCTCCGCTTGATGGGGGAGTCGTTCGACGAACTGATCCTCACTCCATTCCTCGGTAACCCGCGCAGCCTTTCCGTCGAACGACTCGAGAATTTGTCCCTCAATGTGCTTGGGCGCCCCTGCCGCGTCGTCGAGTCCCCGGCTGCGGCCCTCGAATTGACCGCCGAACTCTGCCAGCACGACGATCTTCTCTGCGTGACAGGATCAATTTTTCTCGCAGCCGAAGCCCAAACTGCGTTTCCTCAATCAAGCTTCGTCCGGTAAGACACCGTAAATTCGGCGGCATTCCAAGCTCACCATTCGTCCCCATCGAAGGCATCAACCGACTCAGGCCCCTCCTCCCCGCAGTCGAAGCGACGACTTCAATCATCGTCCCGATTAGGAAACAGGGAGCGGGAGAGGTTGCTGCCGAAACAGACAAGACGCCAATGCGCCCCACATTTCTGGGCAATCGCCACATGCCCCGTGTCGGAAAGGCAGAATCTTGAATGTCGAGAATCGTGTACGGTTCTCTGGTCGCACTTTCCGTCGAACCGACTAGAATACCCTTGTTGACGGCGCCAGATTCCCGTGAACCACTTTGCGGCCCCGTTCAGGTGGCTGAAGTGGCACTTTCCCTCAAACGATGTCCCAGAGATACAGGAGTAACACCATGGCTTACGCACTTCCAGCACTTCCTTATGCCTATGATGCCCTTGAGCCGCATATTGATGCTCGAACCATGGAGATTCATCATACGAAACACCATCAAGCCTACATCAATAACGTCAACAAGGCACTGGAGTCGCATCCCGAGTTGGCGGCCAAGTCGATCGAGGACTTGATGGGCAATCTGTCGAGCGTTCCCGAAGCGATTCGGACGGCAGTCCGTAACAACGGCGGTGGCCATGCAAATCATTCGCTGTTCTGGACGGTACTTTCGCCGAAGGGGGGAGGGGCCCCAACTGGGGATCTCGCGAAGTCGATCGATGCGGCATTTGGTAGCTTCGACGAGATGAAGAAGGAGTTCAACACGGCAGCCGCCACTCGGTTCGGTAGCGGCTGGGCTTGGCTTTGCCTGAAGGGTGGCAGCCTGCATATTGACAGCACCGCCAATCAGGACACCCCACTATCCGAAGGTCACACTCCAATTCTGGGCCTGGATGTCTGGGAACATGCCTACTATCTGAACTACCAGAACCGTCGTCCCGACTACGTCTCCGCATTCTGGAACGTCGTCAATTGGGACGAAGTCGCCCGCCGCTTCGCAGCCGCCAAGTAGTGCTCGTTCGGGCTGGGATCATCCACTTCAATGACCCCAAGTCTCGTGGAAGGACGCAAGCCGACTGGTAATGGTTGCTGACGCACTGAATGAAAGAGATTGGTCATTGCCGAAAAGGGTGCTCAAACTTCACCAGCGTTTGAAAGCCTGAAATCCTATGACGAAACAAGCCCCAGTCGCCCAATGGATGACTGGGGCTTGCTTTTTAGGTCATGAAATCGGCAAAACTGTACGTCCCCGAGGACGAGTCATTTCAGCAGACCGTTCACTTCCGACTAAACGTAAACTCACCATTCTGAGTATTGACTGTGATCGTGGACCCTTCCGGGAACTCACCCGTCAAGATTGCGTTGGCGAGCGAGTTTTGCAGTCGACTCTGAATCACTCGCTTCAACGGTCGGGCACCGTACGTCGGATCATACCCTTCGTTGGCGAGTAACGTCTTCGCGTCGTCGGTCACTTCCAACTGATAGCCATGTTCTTCGAGCGACTTGGCCAGTCGATGGATCTGCAACTCGACGATCTTGCGGATGTCGTGTCGTCCGAGCGGATGGAACACGATGACTTCATCGATTCGGTTGAGGAACTCGGGCCGAAAACTGTGCCGCAACGCTTCCATGCACGTGCTGCGGATGCTCTCCTCGTCCCCTTGCTCGGCCATTTCAAGAATATGTTGCGAACCGATGTTCGATGTCATCACGACGATGGTGTTCGTGAAGTCGACCGTCCGCCCCTGACCATCTGTCAGACGTCCATCGTCCAACAACTGCAAGAGCACGTTGAAGACATCGCGATGAGCTTTTTCGATCTCATCGAAAAGGATGACCGAGTATGGTTGTCGTCGGACCGCCTCTGTCAGACGGCCCCCTTCTTCATACCCGACATAGCCCGGCGGGGCGCCGATGAGCCGCGCCACCGAGTGCTGTTCCATGAACTCACTCATGTCGATGCGGACCATGTTCCGCTCATCGTCAAACAGGAACTCGGCGAGAGCCTTGCAGAGTTCGGTTTTTCCAACACCTGTCGGCCCCAGGAAGATGAACGACCCGATCGGACGGTTTTGATCCTGAAGCCCAGCCCGCGAACGACGGACCGCGTTCGCCACGGCAGACACCGCCTCACTCTGATTGATCATCCGCTGATGCACGAGGTCTTCCATGTGCAACAGCTTCTCCCGTTCCGTCTGTAACATCCGCGTGACGGGAACTCCGGTCCAGGACGAAACGACGGCCGCGATTTCTTCCGGGCCGACCTCGGTTCGCAAGAGTCTTGGCCGATTCGCTCGATCTCCTTCAACGGTCTGATCCGTCTGGGCTTCCTGCTCGGCCACCTGTTTTCGTAACTGCTGACGACGTGAGTCAATCTCGAAGAGTCGCTGATAGTCACTCTCTTCAACGATTCGACCTGTCGCCTGTTTCTCGCGAATCGCGGCTTCGAGTTGTGCATAGTCGAGATCGGCTTTCTCCAGTTCCTCTCGAACGTGCGTCACATCCCCCAAGCCGAGTTTCTCCGCTTCCCACTGCTCCTTCAACGAGGCGAGTTTCTGTTTCTGCTCGGCCATCTCGTCTTGGATCGATTTCCGTTCTTTCGTGGCTGAGGCTTCGTCTTCTTCGGCCAATTGACGAGCCGCGATCTCCAAGCGGGTGATGCGTCGCTGGATTTCGTCGATCTCGGTCGGGACCGAATGGAGTTCCATCGAGACTCTCGCAGCCGCTTCGTCGACCAGGTCCAGCGCCTTGTCGGGAAGAAAACGATCGGTGATGTAACGATCCGACAGCGTTGCGGCGGCATCGAGCGCGGCATCCCGAATCTTAATGTTGTGATGTTTTTCGTATCGCTCCTTAAGACCACGCAAGATGGCAACGGTGTCTTCGACACTGGGCTGATTCACGAGCACCGGCTGAAACCGACGTTCAAGTGCGGCATCTTTCTCGATGTACTTCCGGTACTCGTCGAGAGTCGTCGCCCCGATGCAGTGAACGTCTCCCCGAGCCAGCGCTGGCTTGAGCAGGTTCGATGCATCCATCGCTCCATCGCTCTTCCCAGCCCCGACAACTGTGTGCAACTCGTCGATGAACAGGACGACTTGGCCCCGTGCATCTTCGACCTCCTTGAGCACTGCCTTCAGTCGGTCTTCAAACTCTCCCCGGTACTTCGCTCCGGCGATCAGGGCTCCCATGTCCAGAGCGACAACTGTCTTGTCCTTGAGCACTTGCGGGACGTCACCCAGCACAATGCGATGGGCCAGCCCTTCCACGATGGCCGTCTTGCCGACCCCCGGCTCGCCGATGAGGACAGGATTGTTCTTTCGCCGACGACTGAGGACCTGCACAACTCGTCGTATTTCACTATCGCGTCCAATCACCGGGTCAATCTTGCCGCGTCGGGCAAGATCGACCAAGTCTTTGCCGTAACGCAGCAGAGCCTGATACTTGTCTTCTGGATTCTGATCGGTGACGGAGTGCCCCCCTCGCACCGTCTTCATGGCTTTGGTAAGGTCACTCTCTTCTATCCCATTGACCTGCAACAATCGCTTCGCCGCATCATCGATCTTTGTCAGTCCAATCAGCAGATGTTCCGTCGAGACGAACTGGTCCCCCATCGAGTCGGCCAACTTCTGAGCAGCATCCGCGACTTGGATGAACTCTCGGCTCGGGGCAATGTCGACGTTCGACCCGCTCGACGACGGGAGCCTCTTCAGCTCCCCTTCCACCTGCGAGTTCAGCTGCCCGAGATTCACTCCGATCTTTCCGAGAATCGCCCGAGGTATGCCGTCCGACTCGGCGAGCAATCCGGCGAGGAGATGTAGCGGAGTCAACTGCCGATGCCCGGCTGACTCGGCCAACGAGTGCCCCTTTTGAACCGCTTCCTGTCCCTTGACGGTCAACTTATCCATACGAAGTGCCATGCGAATGCTCCTGAAAAGAACGAGATGCCCATGGTGGCAATGCAATCGCCATGCCAGACAAATCGTGTCGGCAGATGTTGACATAACATGTTTGGCATATGCCAGTTATATCACTCATGATTAACAATACACCATAATGGTGTCATTGTGGCAGTCGCACGAGCAGGCGAGATAGATGTCGGAAGGTGCCATTATGGCACCAATAAGGAGAGCTTTGGGTTGTCATCGCCAGAGAGCCGCCGGTCGAATTGAAGGCTCGTCTTTCGCGTAAAGACTATGGCGTCATCACAACGCAGGTGGCGGCTCAGCGGATTCTCGCTTTCTCTGATCTGTGTGCGCTACAGCAGGCGGAGAACGGTTGCTAGAATCGCCGCATGAATTCTTCCGACAACCATCTGCCGCTGTTCGATACGATCGTCATCGTCGGTGTCGGTCTGATCGGAGGTTCCCTGGCTCGCGCCGTTCGAGAGGCCAAACTGGCTCAGCGGATTGTCGGAGCAGGGCGGAATCTGGAGAGGCTCAAAGAGGCACAGCGTGCCGGAGTCGTTGACGATGTCGCTGATGCTCCGCACGAGGTGACAGGTGCCGACTTGGTCATTGTCTGCACCCCTGTGGATCGAGTTGTCGAAGATGTTCGATATTGGTCGCAGTCGCTGCGGATGAACGGTCTCATCACCGATGTTGGTAGCACGAAACAGGTCATCTGTGGAGAGCTTGAGGGCTTCGATGGCCAAACCGATGTCGAGCCTCAGGATGACGACGACGACGATTTCGTCGATGCGGTGTTTATCGGCTCGCATCCTCTGGCTGGATCCGAGAAGCACGGCTGGGAGCATAGCGATGGCACACTCTTTCGTGGTCGACGCTGCATCCTGACACCTGTTCCCAATGTGCGCAAGTCGTCGGTTGATGAACTGAAGAAGTTCTGGCAACTGCTTGGGATGCAGGTCGACGTGATGACTCCCATGCAGCATGACCGACTGCTGGCGGTTACCAGTCATCTCCCTCATGCCGCCGCCGCCGCGATGTCGCTATTATTGACCGACGAAATCATCCCTTTGGTCGCGACCGGATTTCGGAGCACGGCTCGTGTTGCCGGAGGAGACCCCTCGGTCTGGACGCCGATTTTCCTTTCTAACGCCGAAGCGGTCCTCTCTGCGATTGATCAGTTTCAAAGCGAATTGACAACGTTGGCCGACGCCATCCGGGCCGGGGACGGTGATGGTGTCACTTCGATTCTGGCCGAAGCTCGAAACCGTTATCTGCAGTTGGACCCTGTCGAATGACTCCGTCCGCGATCGCATGGTCGAGGCATCCCGCCCGAGACCGTCCGTGGGCAACGGCGTTCGCCCTCTTCGTGATTGTCCTCTTCGCGGTGCTGGCGGCTCAGTTGATGGAGCATGTCGGATGGGGAGCGGTTTCTGGATTCGTACTGCTCGTTTCACTTCGACACTTCTTCTTTGCGACCGAGTACGAGGTGGACTCGCAGGGAATCTCCGTCAAACATTTGGGGCGAACAACTCGACAGAGTTGGGTGACCATTCGACGTTTTGAAGCATCACCACGTTCGCTCATCTTGTCGACGCGAGTCCGTCCAAGTTTTCTCGATACTTTTCGCAGCATACATCTTCTGTTGCCCCCGGAAGAAGCGGTGCTCGTGCAGATGCGGGAATGGTGGACCTCGGCCCATGAGACCGGCGGCATATGAAACCGGCAGGACAAAACGTCAAGAGTTGCGAACACGATGAAGTCGCCGTCAGAGTGTTGCGCAGGCGGGGAGTTGTCGCCAAGGGGCTCACCGGACGTTGCGATATTCTTTGGCGAGTTGAGTCAGGGGCCAGCCAAGGTGGGCACGGAGCAGCAGACTCCAATTCTTTAACGTGCGGCGCAGAATTCCGTCTCGCTGCCAACGACGGGCACTCACCCCGAGGCGGGCTTCGACCAACACGAATCGGCCTCGACCTTTTAGTCGCTTCATAAGGTACAGGTCTTCCAGAATCGGCAGTTCGGGGAAGCCGCCAACCTCTTCAAAGAGCGTACGTTTGATGAAAATGCCTTGATCCCCGTACGCCCAGCCGAGTAACCGTACTCGCAGTCCGTTCCCCCAGGCGATCCACCGATAACACCATCCGGGGGCATCGATTGTCTGTTGGAAGCAACCGCCAATCACACTCGAATCCTGCATCGCTGCGACGATTTGCTTGGAGGCATCGGCGGGCAGAATCGAATCAGCATGGAGAAAGAGCAGGACATCTCCCGACGCTTTGGCCGCGCCAAAGTTCTGTTGCATCGCCCGACCGGCCGGAGATTTCAGCCGAATATCTGCCAATGCCGCCGCCTCCCAGGTCCCGTCGACACTCCCCCCGTCGACTACAATGATTTCACAACACCCCGCCTGCCGACACGCCTCGATTGCCCGTCCAATGACGGCACACTCATTGAGCACAGGAACGATGACCGACAATGTAAGCATCGAAGTCGACACGGTTTGGTTGGCTCCAGGAACATTCGTTCTGCCCGAATGGATTCCCGGATTATAGTGGAACGGTGCAGGTCATCCGATGACAGTGACGCCGCAGCTTGATGATGGTCGACGCGGGATGCACTTTCGCCGAAGCACGTACGCCGTTCCACCAGTCCAGGGTGAGACTACGGCTTTCGTGTCACACGTCTTTGTGGTTCCCGAACTCTGTCGCTGATTCCGTTGTTGGGCAGTCGGTGGTATGCTGTTGCTGACTGATGCAGTTTGCATTTCACTGAACGTCTCTCTCAAGGAACACAACACAATGTGGCGACAGACGACCGGATCATTGCTGATGCTCGCGATGTGGGGAACCGTCGGAATGGCCGACGAGGTGAATTGGCGAAGGGTGCAACTCGACTCCCGATTTCGCTCGGAGGGGGTTGCCGTCGCCGATGTGAATCATGACGGTAAGATGGACGTGCTTGCCGGTGATGTCTGGTATGCCGCTCCCCACTGGAAACGGAGCGAGATTCGCCCGGCGGGCGATTACTGGGCCGGTGACGGGTACTCGAACTCGTTCGCCAATTGGGCGTATGACGTCAACGGAGATGGCTGGGACGATCTGATTTACATCGGTTTTCCAGGGGCACCGTTTCACTGGTATGAGAACCCCAAAAACGAGCCGGGGCATTGGAAAGAGCACGTCATCTGGCACAGTGCCTGCAACGAGACGCCGCTGTTCGTTGACATTACCGGAGATGGTCGTCCGGAAGTTGTCCTCGGCTCAGACCCGGAAAAGCAAATGGGCTATCTCGAAGTTCCCAAGGGGGAAGCGGTCAACAACAAATGGGAGTTTGTCGCGATCAGCGAACCGGGTGATCCAGGCAAAAACGGCACTTTCAAATATTATCATGGACTGGGGGCCACCGATTGCAACGGCGACGGAAAGCTTGATGTCGTCATCCCGCACGGCTGGTGGGAGCATCCTGAGAAACTCGGCGAGGGACCTTGGAAGTTTCATGAACATGCTCTGGCGAAGCAGGCGGGTGGCGGTCCAGAGAAAGGGGCTGACATCTATGCCGAAGACCTCGACGGCGATGGCGATGCCGACTTTATGATGAGTTCGGCCCATGCTCACGGTCTCTGGTGGTTCGAGAATGATGGAGCGGAACAAACGAAGTTCGCCGGGCATGTCGTCGATGAACTCTGTTCGCAGACGCATGCCATGCACTTTGTCGACATCAACGGCGATGGCAAAAAAGACCTCGTCACCGGAAAGCGATATTTTGCCCATAACGGCGGCGATCCGGGATCACGTGATCCAGTGCAGATGGTCTGGTACGAGATCGAACGGGGAGAAAAAGCCCCCCCCAAGTTCATTCGCCACGAAATCCCAGCCGGACTCGACACTGGCATCGGCACCCAGTTCGCCATCACCGACATGAACGCCGACGGCCTCCCCGACATCGTGCTCAGCAATAAGAAAGGGGTCAATATCCTGTTGCAGACACGAACGCCGAAGTAACTGACCTGATGGCGACAAGGTGACTTCGGATTTGCAAGTAGCGGCGTCAGGGCGTCTGTGAGAGGATGTTTATTGGGATTGGCAAATGTCATCGAGATTCGATGCCAAACGCAACTTTTCAGGATCACTCAGCATCGACGATCAGAAGGTCACTGGACATCTGACTCCCCCGATCGGGAGTGTCGATTCAAAAAATCACAACCTGATCGCGGTACCTGTGCCGCTACTTCAACGTGATCGAGGATGTGGTTTCATTCCGAGGTCGCAGTGGTAATCGTTGCGCAGGATAGCGTGAGTAGACTTGTGCCGCGGCTTCGTTGATGTGTACGCCGTCGGGTATCATTTCGGCCGTGATTCCCGACACGTCACGACAATCAATGAAAGTGCATGCAGAGGATTCGAGAATGTTCTGAAGTTCCTTCGGAATCTCGTAAGGTTTCGCCATTGGCATCGCGGCGAAAACCAGTTGCGACTGACTTTCCGAAGCGAGTTCCAGCATTTGATCGAGACGTCGATAGGTCGGCCGACAAACAGTCCGAGCCGACCATGACAGCCTCCTGGCACCCTCCCGCCCCTGTCCGTTTTTCATCGGTTACCGCAGTGTTTGATCTCATTGCGGCAACAAGGGAGGACGCTTGTTTTGGGTGGGGCTGACGCTTCGCACGACTCGCACGACGTTGATTTTGCGGTCTCGGTCGAGTTTGAAAGTTCCTGTTGTTCCCGGCGATTGCGTGTCTGAACCGATTTGATGCCAGACAACGGTGCGGCCTGTCGGCAGGTGTCAAGTGAGGAAAGGGAGGGAAGAACTCCTCTATCCGGACGGCATCTCACTTCTGGGTTTGCCTGGGAGATGGTTCAATAGTCTATTTTTTGGGGAGTCACATCGCTCCTTGATGTTCTCTGCTGGGCTTGTAGTTTATGATCTCATGCTCAGTGGATGATCATTATTCGGGAGCCCATAGTGACTGCTCAGACCGACTCTTCTACCTCAGTGGCAAATTCACAAGTTTCAACCGACCGCCTGTTGACGCCGGCTGAAGTCGCACAGGCTCAGGCTCTTGTGTTGCGGCTGGTCGATGGACTCGGCAAGGCGATCCTAGGGCAACGGGCCCTGTTGGAGTTGGCGGTGATCGCCATTCTGGCTCGGGGGCACATGTTGCTGGAAGGTTTGCCTGGACTCGGCAAGACCGAACTCGTCAAGTCACTTTCTGCTTTGCTGGGCCTTCACTTTCGGCGCGTTCAGTTTACGCCCGACCTACTTCCTGGCGACATTGTTGGTTCCCCTATCCTTGAAGATCAGGGGGGCTCGCGGAAGCTCGTGTTTCACAAGGGGCCAGTCTTTACGAATCTGCTTCTCGCTGACGAAATCAACCGGGCGACCCCAAAGACTCAGTCGGCGTTATTGGAGGCGATGCAGGAACGCCGCGTCACCGTCATGGGGGAGACACACACGTTACCGTCGCCGTTTTTTGTTCTCGCGACTCAAAACCCGATCGAGTTGGAGGGGACTTACCCCTTACCTGAGGCGCAACTCGACCGGTTTGCTTTTAAGCTGAACGTCGAGGGGGTGTCGAGTGCCGTGTTGCAAGAGATCATCTCGAAGCGACGACATGGACAGGTCCCCGAGATGGCAGTCGTCATTACGCCGGAAGAGCTAGAAAGGACGTTTCAACTGGTTGACTCTGTCCATCTGCCGCAAGCTGTGGCCAATTACATCGCGCGACTCGTCTCCGCGACGCACCCTCATCGGGACGAGGCCCCGGAGGAATGTCGCCGCTTTGTTCGGTTTGGTGCTTCTCCCCGTGCTGCCATCGCGATTGCGTCGACATCGCGAGCCGCAGCGTTGCTCGCCGGGAAGCCGAATGTCGGTTTCGACGAGGTCCGCCGTGTTGCCCCATCGGTCTTGTCACATCGTATTTTGCTCGACTACTCGGCCCGGCTGGAGGGCTGGACGTCGCCCAAGATGGTGACTCGGCTGTTGGAGTCGGTCCCCGAGGTCGGGCGAGAGATTCCTGAAGACATACAACTCTAAACTCAACACACGTCTGTGACAGAACCAATACACAGGATGCGGCCATGCGACTTGGGAATTTCTGCCGATGTTTCAGCCTCACCGGACTGATCTTGGTCGCGTTGTTGATGAGTGGAATGGTGACTCCTGCCGAGGGGGCCGTCTGGGAAGACCTCTCGGTTGATTATCACACGACGTGGGCTGGCTGTGGGTATGGGGGATACTTTCCGATCCGTATTTCGCTATCCAACCGTGGTGCGGCGAGAAGTTTGACGTTTCGATTTCGTGGCGACGGTTCTCCGACCGTCACGCGGACCATTGACATGGCGGCCCCCGGGACCGACGGAAGGGCGACAAAGGCCCAGTTCACACTGCTGGTTCCCTGTGTCTCATACTCTTACTGGGGAGAGGTGAACGTCCAGGTCAACGGTCGATATGTTGCGGAACTGTCCGAATCAGGGATCACGCTTCCAGACAAACGCACTTCTGAAGTTGGCCCTGCGGTGCTGGCGATCTCCAGTGCAGGCCCCGACTGGGGGCATTTAAAAGCCGCAGTGGAAGAGAAATTTTCTTCGTCAACCGGTTCTTACGTCAATATTGCGGAGGACTATGCCCATGTCGAACCGACAGCGCTTCCTTCCGAGTGGCAAGCGTACACCGGACTCGACATCGTCCTGGTTGATTACGACACGCTTCGTTCGCTCCGTCCAGAAGTACGTAATGGAATCCGCAAGTGGGTCGAGGTTGGTGGGAATCTCATTGTCTATGAAGTCAAGACATCCGCCAGTCGTCGGCTCACCCCCGAATCAGCAGCCAAACTTGTCGATCCCCTGTTGTCGGCTGATGAGGTTTCCAACCTGGCACTCTGGTCGGAAACCGCCACAATCGCGATGCCCGACCTCATGACCCGTCAGACGCAGTTGGGGCGTGTCTACGCCGTGAGCACCAGCCCATTCATCGCCCCACATTTTAGTGATCTGACGACGTGTTGGGTCGAGTTATTGAACAAGATCGGGAACGGGCGATGGGTGTGGACCAGTCGAAATGGCATCACGGCGCGTGGCGGGAACCAATCGTTTGCAGACTGGTCGATTCCCAGCGTTCAAGGGGTGCCGGTGATTGCCTTTCTGGTGCTCATCACCCTGTTCAGCATTGTCATCGGCCCGGTGAACTACTTCTATTTGCTCAATAAGAAACGCCTCTACCTGTTAGTGTTGACGATCCCGATCATCGCGTTGATAACCAGTCTGTCACTCTTCAGTTATTCTGCTGTCGCTCATGGGTTTCATACCCGTTCTCGCGTGCGAAGCATGACGTTTCTTGACCAACGGACCAATCAAGCGATTGTTACCAGTCGAATCTCGTTGTACTCGGGGCTCGCGCCAGGGGGAGGTCTGACGTTCTCGAAGGACTCGGCGATCTATCCAATCTGGCCCGACGACGACTCGTTCGATGACGGAGAAGTGAACTGGACCGAATCGCAACACTTTGCATCTGGGTGGCTACGCTCACGCAGTCGCGTTCAGTTTCTCGTCACGACGCATCTCGATCAACGGGGGCGTCTGGAGATTACCTCAGAAGGGAATCAGCTTGTTGTGGCGAATGGACTGGAGGTTGATCTCGAATCGCTGGTCGTAACCGACAAGTCTGGCAATCCGTACTTCATTGAATCACTTGCGGCCGGAGATACGGCAAGACTGCACGAGATGACCAGTTCGCAACGCTCACAACTGAGCCAACGATTTTCCGAGAATCCTCTGGCGCCTCCTCCCGGTTACAACCCGAGCTACAATAACTCGAGTTATCGTCGGGGTTACTACTACGACGACTATGGAATGTCGACGGTCAACTATAGCGACGGGGTCTATGAGCGCCCTCGGGGAGATTTATTGAGGTTGATTTCGGCTGAGAAGATTCCAGCCTCGACCTTTACGGCTTTCACCAGTCTCAACCCCAGTGTCGACATCGGACTGGAAGGGACCCATGTCGAAGCGTCGACTTTTCTTATTCACGGAATCTACTAGCGGTCAACCGTTTATGGTTTGGCGTCATACTACTTCACGACTCTCCCATATTTCTCTCCATCGCACGAACGGTAAGCCATGGTAGACCCTCAATCTGAGCATCCTCCCGGTTCTCAGCCGCTCGACCCCGGGCAACCGCTTGAAGTTGTCTTCGATGATGTTGAATTGCTGGAAGTGCCAGTCGCGGCAAAGCGTACGGCTGCCCCCGCAGGCAGTGCGGCTCCGTTGAAGTCCCCTGCCAAAGACCTTGGCGAACCAACGATCGAAGTCCGCGGGCTCTGTCGCTACTTTGGCAAGCTGAAGGCGGCCCACAACGTTTCTTTCAAAGCATATCCCGGACAAGTGGTCGGCTTCATCGGCCCCAACGGTGCGGGAAAGACGACGACGATGCGAATTCTGTCAACCCTCGACACCCCCACACATGGCGACGCCTTCGTCTGTGGTTGGTCGACCGTCAACTACCCGGACAAGGTTCGCAAATTCCTCGGTTTTATGCCGGACAGTTTCGGGAAATACTCGAACATGAATGTCGTCGAGTACCTTGACTTCTTCGCCCGGGCCTATGGTTTTCGGGGGGAACAACGTCGCGATGCCGTCGAGCGAGTCCTCGTGTTTACAGAGTTGCGCAAGCTGGCCGACAAGCCAATCAACTCACTCTCGAAAGGGATGTCTCAACGTCTGGGATTGGGTCGTACGTTGATCCACGATCCGCAGGTCCTCATCTTGGACGAACCTGCCGCTGGCCTGGATCCACGAGCCCGCGTCGAGTTAAGAGAACTGATTCTGCTGCTCGCGTCCGAAATGAAGAAGACGGTCCTCATCAGTTCGCACATCCTCACAGAACTCGGCGAAATCTGTGACTCGGCAGCGATCATCGAAGCGGGGCAGATTTTGGCGCACGGCACCGTCGAAGAACTCCAACAACGACGATCGACGAACGTCGAGGGAATCGACACCGGAGTCATCCTTGCGGCTCGCGTTCTGAGTGATGTCGAGCGGTTCGAACGCTGGCTGCTTGAGCAACCTTTCGTGAGCGACCTTGCCGCTGGTCCACAACAGATCTCGTTCAGTTTCAGTGGCGACGCGTCAGCGCAATTCACCCTGCTGAAGGGGATCATCGAGAATGGGTTTGAACTGGTTGAGTTCAGTGGCAAGACGCAAACACTGGAAGATGCCTTTATGGCAATCACAAAAGGAATCACACAGTGAAACGCCCCCTCATCATCGACGCCGACCCCGGCATCGGCGATGCCTTGACTGTCGCTTTGGCCCTCCTGGAACCGACGTTCGACGTCATCGGTTTGACCTCAGTGGCCGGTCGTGTCAGTGGAGAAATGGGGCTCCGTAACCTCCAGGGAGTCGCATCACTACTCGACCCGCCAAGATGGCCGCGTATTGGCGGCGGCGATGGACGGGCCACTTCCCAACCCACGGGTGAGGACTGGATCGACCCTGTCTTCCTGGATGGCGAAACCGGTCTCGGAGAATGCACGATTCCTCATGTCGACCTTCATCACCGTGTCGACTCTGTCAAACTGTTGGTCGAACTCGTTCGAGATCGGCCGCACGACGTGACGATTCTCTCTCTCGGCCCCCTGACAAATCTTGCCGCTGCCGAGGAGCGACACCCCGGATTTCTCAGTCAGGTCAAGGAGATCGTCATTCTGGGCGGTGCGTGGCAAGCGGGAGGCGACATCACCGCGGCGGCTGAATTCAACATCTATAGCAACCCCGCTGCTGCCCGCAGCGTACTTTTGGCCGCTGCCACCAAGACCATCATTCCACGCGACATCTCGTCTCGACCGATCCTCTCGTTTGACCTTTATCAGCGTCAGAAGATTGAACGCACAACAAGGCTCGGACGACTGATCGAAGAGACCGTACCATTTGCCTTGAGAACACACCGTCAGTACCTCGGGACGGAGGGGGTGCCGTTGGCAGGGATTGTCGCAATCGCGTCATTGATCGAGCCTAAGCTATTCGAGCGAACAACTTTGCCTGTCGATGTCGTGACCCAAACGGGCCCCGCGTATGGGATGACGCTCTTTGATCGCCGCCCTCGCACCTCCGCTCGCCCCAACATCGACCTGCTCACGCATGCCGATTGGCAGGGAGTCATCGACTTCTTCATCCGCCGCCTCCGCCCCGCCATCCTGAATTAGCAGCCCGTTGAAGAACGACCTTGGGACAGCATTTCCAATCTTTGACGAGCAACTCATACGCTTTTTTGCCTGGGCATCAAACGGCACCAAATCAGGCTGGAAGGCCCGACCCGTGCATTTCAATGGGATGTTAGGTCTCACGAATTGAATGCGGAGATTACGCTATTCTGTGCGGTCGTCTTGGGTACCGCCCCGCTACTCGTCCAGCGATGCCTCCCAATTCCTCTTGTCGTCAACCGACAGCGGACATGAAGCAGCAATCGCGACCGTTTAAAACCCTAAGCCGAATCCATCGAGTGAGCCTGTGCCGACGGTGCCATCGGTGATCTCGAACATGGACGGAAACTGTCTCGCCCATTTCTTGTTCGCGGCGGGGCAGTATTGGCGGCCGTTCCCTTCGACTGCAACGATTGTCGGAATTCGCGATGCGAGCGAAGCGGAGTGCAGGAACGAGTATCCAGGGCAGGTGAGGTCCTGCACGCAGAGGAACATGCCGAATTTCTGAGCCGCTGCCGCTGCGAAGAGTGCTTCGGTTTGTCCCTTGCACGCCTTGAGAGCGACCCCGCTGTACCCCTGCTCTCTCGCCAGCAGCAGCGATTCGTAATCGATGAGACTCTCGTCAATGACCACCGGCTTCAACTTAGCGGCGGCGTGCATTCGGTTTTCGGGGTGATCCTTCAGGTTCCGATGCGTGGGCTGCTCGATGTATTGAATTCGGTCATAGGCTCCCGGTGCCTGCTCTTGCACTTTTCGAAGGAAATCGAGCACATAGTCGACGTTCGCACACTTCTCGTTGAAGTCGGTCGAGTAGAACCACTCGGAACATCCGCGCTGTTTCTGGGTCTCGCTGACGATACGCTCAATCGCTACGACCCGGGCGACGTCCCAGTCGATGTCGTCCCCGTTGAGTTTGATCTTCAGGTGTGTCAGACCATCAGCCAGAATCCACTCCGACAACGTTTCGGGCAAGCCATCATTGAGACGTTCTGCGATGTCACCCTCCGTCAATGGATCAAGGGCCCCGATCAGGTGATACAACGGAATTCGTTCTTTTGGCGAACGCAGCGTGTACTGATCGAGGTACTCGCCTGCAAACTGTTCGTCCAGATATTCGGACAGGTCATAGGTCATGTACTCCTGAGAGTAGCCGTTGTAGCAATTGATGTCGTTCACTCTCCCGAAGGCGTCGTGGAGCGCGGCATCGAGCGGACTGGCGGCAACGAGTTGTGCAAGTTCGGGGAGCGGCTCTGGCAATCCATGTTTCACAGCGACCACTTTGCCGAGGTGGTAGTACTCGGCCGATGCCTGAAACACGATGTCGATCGGGTGTCCAAACTCGTCGAGACTATCGGTCAGTCGCACGACCCGTTCGGCGAAGTCGAGCATGGCGGTTTGTGCCTGCTCGGGGCTAACTTGATCAGATGGCCAGGCCCAGATGTTCCCGACAGGCATACTCCCCACGCCGATGGCGTGGCGTCCCTCGCCGTTTTCCACGGTCACCTTGACGTTCATGATCGTATGTTCGGACATCACCCGCCCGCCGAACTTCAGCGGGGTCCGAAAGGGACAGGACTCAGTTGTCAGTACGGCATCGGTGATACGAATGTCGGTCGGGGTGGACATGCCAATCAATGGAGAGAAGTTTTGTGACAGACGAGCCGCCGCAACATCAACGACTCAGTGGGTGGTGGATCAGGTTTGGCGTTGATCAGAAGTTGATTCCTCACATGGCACCTCGAGCACAGCCGCCCTCAAAACAGAATCAAGTTCCAGCGAACTCCGTCGTGAGGATCAACTCACTCTCCCAAGCCGTCGCGGATTCTAGTTCGTTCGTCAGAAGTCGATCAAGCGGAGTCGCATGAGAACGGGACAAAAACCGTCAAGCCATCTCGGCCTGCCGCCACTGGGAGGTCCCTCATCTATGACCACTTTGTCGACCCAAGTGGTTGTTGAACGCTGTCGTCTTCGGCGATTGCGTACCACTGGTGAGGTGCCCTGTGGGAAATCGTTCTGATTGAAAGGGACGTGAACGGTTGAGGGGGGGCTCAGTCGTTGTGGAAGATGTCGCTGATGTCCGCGGAAGATTCGCGAGAATTGAGGTCCGGAGCTTTGGTCGTGTAAGGTGGACTATCATCGCAGTGCCGGCGACCGTGAGCTGGAATTCCCAAAGAGAAGTCGCCCAGCAGGTCAGTCACGACTTCATTCCGTTCGGCTCATTCGTGGATGGGTGACGCGAGTTGCATCATTTCCCAAGTCGCTGTACCGCACGGAGTGACATCGTGGACTTCGAGCATGGTTTCTGGAATTTGGTCGGTGCGGTTCGGTTCGCCGAGGCATCAAGCTGCCCGATTGATCTTGATTTCCGCACCTTCAATGACTTCGTGCTCGTTGCCAATCTCGAACAGGTCATCAAAGAGTTCCTTCCACTGCAATATCGCTCGGTCGCGACCGTAGTGGGCTTCGGCACGGTCAGCAAGTTCCTGACGAGCGGTTGGGGTCCATTGATCGCGCGTTTCGTATGCTTGGCGAATGGCCTGTGCGATCGCCACAGGATCAAGGCTGTGTGGGACTGTCCCAAATCCATGGTTGATGACTTCGTGGGCCAGGTTGCTTTCAGGCTCAACGAGTGCGAGAACGGGACATCCGGCAGCAAGATAGGTCATTGTCTTACTGGGATAGGCG
The DNA here is from genome assembly GCA_041398965.1 of Planctomycetaceae bacterium. Taxonomy (GTDB): domain Bacteria; phylum Planctomycetota; class Planctomycetia; order Planctomycetales; family Planctomycetaceae; genus JAWKTT01. The sequence continues at coordinate 33,288 of JAWKTT010000018.1, forward strand.
ACACGGTAGAGGCCAGGTGACAGAGAAATAATCCCCAGATGTGACGACTGCATACAGGCAAAGGCGGTCTCGACAGGGAGGAAGTCTTCGAAGAAGACGGTCTTGTCGAGAAGATCTCCCGCAAGGTCTCGGAGCGATTGGCGAGCCGAACCGGCCCCCATGAAGATGAACTGAATCTCGGTTTGCCCGGCCAGTTGATGCGCGGCCGCGACGAGTTGTTCGAGTCGTTGATACTGGCCGATATTGCCCGCGAACAGGACACGAAACGGGCTCTCATTTTCCGGCGCTGCCTCTTGGAAGATGGCCGGGAGGGTTGCCTGAGCGTGGTAGCGGTCGAGGGGGAAGTTGTTGATCACCCGGACATCAGGGCCAGTGCCACGTTCGGAGAGCGTTTGACGCATGTCGTCAGAGAGCGTTACGACGCACTTGGCCACGGTGCAATTGTTGTGGTCAATCGCCCTAAGTCTTCGGATAAGCCACGGCGAACGAAGTTGCCCCGCGAGTTGGGCACTTTCGGGATGAATGTCCTGGCAATGAATGATGAATGGGATACCAAATAGCCAGTGCATGACGCGGAGCGTCCATCCCATTAGCACAGGGGGGTGAGTATTTGCGATAATCAGGTCGATGTCACGGTGTCGAAAGACGTGCCATACGGCTCGCATAAGAAAAATGGAAAAGTTGATCGCCCTGAGCAGCGTCCATCGCTTTCTCTCTGGCAGGAGTGAGCAACGATAAATCTCGACTCCGTTCAATTCTTCGAGTGCGGGCTGCCGCTGATGGGTGACATCGTTGTAACTGGGCTGGGCAGTGAAGACCGATACTGAGTGCCCGACGGCGGCAAACTCTTCCAGCATCGATCGCAACAGTCTGGCGTAAGGCGTTACGTCCGGCCAGTAGTGGCGATAAACTGCCAGAATTCGCATGTCGACAACGCTCCCAGGACTACGTGATCACGTTTGTGAAGGCTGTTAAAAAATGGTCCTGTCGCCCGCTGAGTGCAGGCTGAGACACCATTGATTACCAAGTCCCCTCCATCATTCCGACGATGCGGCGCCCCAGATCGTCGACGGCTTGTTGGGTGGCGGTCGCAAGTGATTGACCTGCTTCCGGCGCGAAACTGGCGTCACCGACCAATTGATTGAGAGCGGCAGGGGCCCCGAGTTGTCGTTGGAAAATCGGCTCACCGGTTCGATTGTTGACCCAGTGGACATCCACCGCCAGCGAAATCTCCAATTCGCGGGGATCATCAAAGCGGTTCTGATTTGTCGGACGCTTGTCGATGCGACGAATGTGGCCTGTCAGAACGGTGTCGGCTGAGTTTCCCCCAACGATCTGAAACGGAGTGCGGGCCTCAATCTGTTTATGGACCGCTTCCGTCAACTGAGTTTCAAACCCTCGTCGAAATGTCTCGGTCGTGAAGGTCGGAACGTAGATCGTCCGAAACTCTTTCGGATACTGTCCGCCGATCATGTAGCCACACCCGGCGAGGGACGGGAACATTAGCAGGCCCCATTGCAAGGCCTGTCGGCGAGAGATCAGACGGTCATCGAAGGACGAAGGCATCAGTTCGCAGGACCTATTTGTACCTTGTAAGTGACGTTGCAGCACAGGCTAGAGCGAGGCCCGTCCCGGAGGAGTGGCCGACTCGGCTGGGAGTTCAGGGAGTTCGATTGGTTTCGGTTCCGCCTTTCCGTCACGTCCGAACAGGCTATCCAGAAGTCGGCGAGGCTCGCTCGACTTACGGGGAGGTGGAGTGTTGGCGGCACGGTTGTCGGAGGGAGTTGTCTGCCGCCCACGCGAAGACTCTTCGGTCTGCTTGCTGACCGGGGGGGCCTGAACCAGCGGGCTGTTTCGTGGCACCGATCCCGACGCAACAAGTTGATCGATGACGCCGTAGGCTCGGCGGGCGAACTTCGAGTTGGGGTACTTGTTGATGATGTAGTTGCAAGTCAGGATGGCAGACTCCGGCTGCTTCTTGGTGAGATAGAATTGAACTTCCGTCCAATACGGTTCGACTTCTGCCTCTTTGAAGCTTTCAAGTGCATTCTCGAGCGACTTCCGTTCGCCCGGCTCGAGATCGGGGTATTGCAGAGCGGCGAGTGTGAGTTGCCGAGACTCATTCAACGGCGTGGGGTCGTAGCCCGGCCCGTTATACGTGGCGAGTGCGACTTTCGAGCCGATGAGTAGAGCGTCTTTGGTGTGTGGACTGTCGGGGAACTGCTCGCGTAACAGTCGGTAATGTTGTGCGGCTTCGACGGGATTCTCTTGCTGAACATAGTAATTCGCTGCCATCATGAGTGCGTCGTCGGCAAGGTCTCCGGAGGCATCATGCAGCCAGATAAGCCGTAGCGATTCGAGGGCACGCCCCTTCGGGTCGAACGCTGGACGCGACTTGTCGCCAAACTTTGGAAAGCCAGAGGCTCCGTTTCGTCGCTGGGCAAGAGATGGGGGATTGTTGCCATACGCGAGCCGAACGAGTTCGGTATCTTCAGCATCAGGAAACCCGAGCCATTCTCGCGAAATGCGAAAGAGTTGCCGTGTGGTGACGTCAAGGTGGCGGGTGTTTGGATATTTCTTCAGCAGAAACGCATACTGTTCTTCTGCGTCAGAGAATCGTCCCTGCTTAAACAGGGACTGTCCACGCATGAAGATGGCATCTTCTTCGATGGGATTCCCTTCCGGGTCAAACTCGGCAAGTGCTGAGACCTGTTTACGACGCCCCAGGTTGCGAACGTCCCATTTCGATCGCCCATGTTTCTCGGCGATCCGCTGAAAGGCTTCGTCGGCTTGGGCATATCGTCCGTCATCATAAAGACGCTGGGCCGCTTCGAGTTCGGCAAACTCTTTGCCCAGTTGTGTTGATTCCAGTTCTGAGACATCGCGTCGGATTCTCTGTTGAGTGGCGTTGCGGACCGCTCGTTCTTCTGGACCCTGCACCCCGGCAATTGACGCTCCATCGCCTCGATCTTTGCGAAGCCCGGTAAACTTCGGACCGAACGTCTGACAACCTGTGGCCCCAAGAATGACGATCAACCCGAGCAGGCAGAGCGGCAGCACACGTCGCGAGTTCTCTCGACGAGGACTTTCGGAATATCTCTGAATGACAGGCATCAGGGTGGTGAAATCCATTTCACGGACAGGAAACGCGATGGGGGCTCACTCGGGGGCAGAGGGGGAAACTGTGCTTCAAAATCGAAGGTAACGCAACATCTTAGGCGGTCGTTCGAGGACACTCGTCAGAATCAGATTAAAGACCTGTCGGAGTTCCTTGAATTGGGCCGGTGTGATGTCGAAGGAGGGGAACGATGAAGGGGTGTCGTCGTCGGTTGACGGCGTTGCATCGGATGGGGGCATTAAACTTTGCAGCAGGTGAATCGTACTTGCCGGAAGACTTTGGGACTTTTCATCTGGTCGACCACAATCGGCACATATCGGGCCGGAACTGGTCATGGAGTAACGGGAACGACTGTCGGTCGAGATTGGTTCACCACAACATTGACAGGAATCGACAGGAGGAAGTTGGCCGATTTCTCGAAGGACCGCAATTTCAAACTGCAAGATTGTCAGTCGGAAATCGGAGCCTGCGGCTAACCGGGTGAGGGTCTCCGCTGAGTCGTCGAATAACTGGGGATGGGGATCGTGAACTTCGGTTAGTCCGTCCAGGAGTTCTGCGACATAATAGCCTGCATAGAGCAGATCGAGACTACTGGCTGGAGGTCGAAATCGCTCTTGAATCTGTGCTTCGGTGAGCAGATCGAGGCCTCCGGAAGACTTGCGGATGAACACTACCCGCACTCTTGCGAGCAGGTCAAGAGCGGATTCAAACGGACCTTTGAGCCGCTTTGCCCCTTTGGCGAGGGCCGAAATCTTCCCAAATCTGCGGGAAAACAGGGTCACGACCCGGCTGGTTTCGCTGAAGTCGGCCAGACGAATCACGATGGCGTCGGTTTTCTCGGTCGACATGGCGGAAAAGAAAGTCCTGGAGTGCGCGGGAATTGCCGAAAGGGGAGGGACGGAACGAGCGGGTCATGTTGGCTCTCGATCGAGACATGACACCAAAACCGAGTTGTTTCAAAACGTGGCCCCGCAATCCGCTGCTTTCTCGACGTATCTCGCAAGGGGCGAATCCGACAAGTGCCGCAGTCTACCGACTCGAGGCAAAAACTGCTCGGCCATTTTCGTTGAGTCGGTTCAACCTTGATCCGACCGAACCAACGAGTCTCTCGGCAGAGTTCAGTGCTCGTGGCGACTGATCGTTTCTTGAAGTTTCTGGAAGAATTTGCTTGCAGCCTAAACACTCGTATATTAAAAACTCTTGGTACGTCTGTACACTTGCACGTTCGGCCAGTATATTGCGATCGGGCAATTGGGAGATTCCACTCCAACAATATCCTCACTTCACTTGGTCTGCTCATGAATGCTCGCCCCGGTCTCACTCGTCGTCAGCAAGAGATTTATGACTTCATCAAAGACAAGATCATGAACCGAGGCTACGGGCCGACGGTTCGGGAGATTGGTAAAGGCTTCGACATTAAGTCTCCTAACGGGGTGATGTGCCACCTGAAGGCCCTGGAAAAGAAGGGGATGATTGTTCGCGACGAGCGGATGTCGCGGGCGATTCAACTGACCGATGCTCCGCAGCTCAAGCGGACGAGTTTGCCGCTGGCGGGTCAAGTGGTGGCGGGGGCTCCGGTGCTTGCCGTTGAAGACATGGAATGGGTCGATTTTGGCGACCTGCTTGAGTCGGAAGACAAGTTCTGCCTACGAGTCAAAGGGGACTCGATGATCGAAGACATGATCGCCGAAGGGGACTACGTCATTGTCCGACGACAAAGCACAGCGGTCGACGGCGAGATCGTCGTCGCTCTGGTTGATGGAACCGACGCGACTCTTAAGCGGTTCTATAAGGAACGAACCCGCTTTCGTCTACAACCCGCCAACTCCACAATGCAGCCGATCTACTCTGACAACGTCGAAATCCTCGGTGTCGTCGCCGGTGTGATCCGAGAGTATTGACCTCTTCGACCTGTTCGCCGTGCTTGCTATGGATGCGGCTGTCGAGGCATTGACAACGAAATCGGCAGCAAACATTTTGGTTCACCGTGGTGCGGGTTTTCCGTTCGTTGTTCTTGCCGCATCATCTCCCCATCTTGATTCGTGTCAGGCGGCTGAAGCGTTTGTCGCTGCCGATGGGGGGCATCTGTTTCAATAGAAACGGCATCCAATGTGGCTTGGCGACTTTGTCCTCCGGAAGTTCGAGAAGGGCAGGAAGGTTGGGATGCTTGGTTCCCCCATAAGGCTCAGAATCGGTGGGGTGCAGGTACAACCGTTTGTTCTCGATGTATTTCGAGATAGTGTCCGCCAGTTCCTGACTGATCCGGGTCCAAACAACCACCTTGGTTTCGGCTTTGAGAACAAGCCCAAACTCTCCGGCAGTTGTCATGTAGGGGGCGAAGTCGTCGACGATTTGGGCAATGGTGACCGACTCCATGAATTTGACATATTCGACCAAGGCCGCATCGGTCTGGCCGTGTTCCGCTAACGCCTTCCATTTGAAGGCCATTGCGGCGTTACTTCCATCCGCGACATCCGCCTGACCGAGACGTTCTTCTTCGTCCATTAACTGCATCACCCGGTGGTCCAGGGTGGCGGGACGGCAACGAGATCGGGCCCATTCTCTGAGTGCAAAAATCTTGTCTTCCATGGTGACCGACAAGGGGACCAACAGCTCCTTCTGATCGTTCAGGTCGTCTTGCGAAAGAACGCCCCCTTTACTGTACGACTCGATAATGGCCGAGTTGACGATCTGTTCAATCTCAGCCCCGCTGTAGCCATCGGACGACTGAGCGAGGGCGTCAGTGTCGAACTTGTCCGGCCTCCAACCTCGTCGTTTGAGGTGAATCTCGAAGATCGATTTTCGTTCGTAATAGTTCGGGAGATCAACGAAGAACAACTCATCAAAACGACCTCGACGCAGGAGTTCTGGCGGGAGTCCGGCGATGTTGTTGGCGGTCGCCACGACGAACACTGGTTCTTTGTGTTCCTGCAACCATGTCAGAAACCGGCCTACAAGCCGGGCCATAGTGGCATCGGTCCCCGCTTCGTCTTCGTAACCGGCGAACGCTTTATCGATTTCCTCCATCCACAATACCGAGGGGGCAATCGTCTCCATCAATCGCAGCACTTCTCGCAGGTTGTGTTCTGACGAACCCCGTTGTTGTTCCAAGAGGGCCGACATGTCGAGACGGACCAGTGGGAATCCAAGCAACCGAGCGATCGCCTTCGCGCTCAAGCTCTTTCCGCACCCTTGAACCCCCGCGAGAAGGACCCCTTTGGGGTTCGAGATTCCGCGTCCCTGAGCGTCGGCTGAAAAGGCTTGTGCCCGTTGTGTGATCCATTCCTTCAATCCATCGAGGCCGCCGATGTCATCGATCCCCTCTTCGAGGTCAAAGAATTCAAGCAGGTCCGAGCCTTGCACCATGTGCCGCTTCTCTGAGACTAACGCGGTAAAGACATCGTCAGTCATCACTTCGACCCCTTGCAGGGTGCGAGTAAACGCCTTGCGAGCCTCGTGAGCTGTCAGTCCGAGGACTGCCTTCAACAGTCGCTCGGTTTGGGCTTCCGTCAGTTCGGGCGCCTTTTCGGCGAGCGAGTCGAGCACTGTCTGCAACTCGGATCGCATCTCTTCCATTTCGGGGATCGGGAGTTCGAGTGTGGTGACCTCCTTCACAAGATCAAAGGGAACTTCATCGACTGGTCCGATCAGAAGCAAGGTCTTCCGTTGAGCAATGAGTTCGGGAATGATGTCTCGCAGTTTTCGGACGATCCGAGCATCGGAAAGGTGCGGATGCATGTCTTTCAAGAGGAACAAATGCTCAGGAGGGTACTCCGAGAGTTTTGACAGGAAATCCAGGGTGTCGAGTCGAGTGGTGTCGCCAGACACTGGAGGCTGTGGCCCGGCGGTCACCGACCAGGTGACGAGTCCCCGTTCGATGTCGAGAGCCAACTCGGCGAGTTCCCCTTCCCATCGCTGTTCCTCATAGGTCCGCAGAAAGAGGATCGGATAACCGGAGAGAATTCGGGACCGCAGGTCGTCGAGAACTGTCGTTGTGCTCATCGTCGGTCACGTTCTTTCAAAAAAATTTGGTTGTCGATGACAATTCGTCGTCGGACGGAAGAGGTGGTCCAGGAGAAACATCAGAACCTGAAGGGGTGAAAATCTCTTTTTTCTCGCAGGAATCAGGTGGTAAGCATCGGATGTTCCCCCGCAACCTGCAAGCGTTCGGCAGAGGAATCCGTATCGGGAGATGTTCTGAAAAAAACCTCTTGACCCATTCGCCTGATCCCGGATAAGTTCCCGCACATGACGGTCAACGACACGACAGTCAACGACGGCAAGCGAACTGAACCTGTCGCAAGCCGAGGTAAAGTCGAACAAGAGACCCCGACACAAACACAACGCGCCATCGCCCCCGGAAATGGTTTGAGTCCTTTGTCCCCCCCTGGGATTCGCCGTTTCCGGGCTTATACGAAACCCCCGCAGGGCACCTTGCCTTGCGGGGGTTTCCTGTTTTGATGCCCCCACAGAGTCTTATCTCTCGTAATCGTCCAACACCTTTGAATCCTGACCACGAACCTTTCTGTCGAACGATCGGTCCCCTAGAATGACGGCCGTTTGAAGGCCCGTACGCCGAAGACGGTTTCCACTTTAATTCGTCCTTTTGTCTCACACGTTTTCCTATGACTCCACGACGCATCCTCGTCACTGCGGCTCTCCCTTATGCCAATGGTCACATCCATATTGGGCATATGGTCGAGTTCATTCAGACCGACCTTTGGGTCCGCTTTCAACGGCTGCGAGGGCATCGATGCCTCTGGATGTGGGCTGATGACACGCACGGCACGTCGATCATGATTCGCGCGAGACAGGAACAGCGGAGTGAGGTCGACGTGATTGCCGATATGCAGGCAGCTCACCTCCGAGACTTCGATGGCTTCGGGCTGTCGTATGACAACTACGGCAGCACCAATAGCCCGGAGAATCAGCAAGTCTGTAACGAGATCTGGGCGAGAGTGACGGAGGCGGGGCTGGTCATTGAGAAATCGGTCGAGCAGTTCTACGACCCGAAAGCCCAGACGTATCTTGCGGACCGCTTCATCCGAGGGACATGCCCGAAATGTCAGTCAGAAGGCCAGTACGGAGACCACTGTGGAAAGTGTCTGGCCAACTACACGCCGAAAGATTTGATCAATCCGAAGAGTGCTCTTTCCGATGCGACGCCAGAACTTCGTTCGCAGTCACATCGGTTCATTCAACTGGAACAATTGCACGACTTCCTCAACGAGTGGACCCAATCGGGCGAGCATTTACAACCTGAGGTCGCGAACTACCTGAAGGGGCACTTTCTCGGTGTTGATGGCGACGCACAGAATCCCCGCAAAGAACTGATGGACTGGGACGTCACACGGCCACCCGAATATTTCGGCTTCGAGATCCCCGACTTCCCCGGCAACTATTGGTACGTCTGGTTCGATGCCCCCATTGGTTACATCTCCAGTACGCTCCAATGGTGCAAAAAGAACGGGGAATCGCTCGACGACTGGTGGAAGAGTGACGGCACCGAGATTCACCACTTCATCGGGAAAGACATCACGTATTTCCACACGCTGTTCTGGCCGGGGGTTCTCAAGACGGCGGGGTACAACACCCCCAGTAAGGTCCATGTGCATGGATTCCTCACCGTCGGCGGAAAGAAGATGGCTAAGTCGGAAGGGACGTTTGTCATGGCGTCGACGTACCTCAAACATCTGGAGCCGAGCTATCTGCGTTACTACTTTGCCGCCAAACTCGGACCCCGGCTTGACGACCTCGACCTCGATCTCGACGACTTTCAGCAGAAGGTCAACAGCGACCTCGTAGGGAAACTGGTCAACATTGCCAGCCGTTGTGCGAAATTCGTCTCGGGGAAGAACCTTAGCGCGACCTACCCTGACGACGGCGGACTCTTCGCGGCGGCGGCGGCGGCCGGCGAACGGATTGCCGAGTCTTATGAAAACTGCGACTTCTCTGCCGCGATGAGGGAAGTGATGCTGCTGGCCGACAAGGCGAATCAGTACATCGAATCGCAAGAGCCATGGAAGTTGAAAAAAGATGAGTCCAAGCAGCAAGAACTTCGCGACATCTGCTCCGTCGGTCTGAACCTGTTCCGGCAACTCGTGGTCTATCTGACTCCAGTGCTACCGAAACTCAGCGAGCAAACCGCGACACTGCTGAACACCCCCATCACCCACTGGGACGATGCCCAGTCTCCACTCCTGAACACCCCCGTCGGCCCGTTCGAGCACATGCTCCAGCGGGTCGACCCGAAGAAAGTCGAAGCGATGATTGAAGATTCCAAAGACTCCGCCGCACCACCAACAGATGCCGCGTCGGCGGGAACGAACACCTACAATGACGGTCCGGAAGCACTTGCGAAAGAGCCGATGACTGCCGAGCATTGTACGATCGAAGACTTCATGAAGGTCGATATGCGAGTCGCCCGTGTGCTCGAGGCGAAGCATGTGGATGGGGCAGACAAGTTGTTGCAACTGACTCTCTCCCTTGGGGGCGATGAGCGACGCAACGTCTTCGCGGGGATCAAAAGTTGCTACAACCCGGACGACCTCGTGGGCCGTCTGGTGATCTGCTGTGCCAACCTTGCTCCCAGAAAAATGCGGTTTGGCCTCAGCGAAGGAATGGTCCTCGCGTGCGGTCCGGGAGGCAAGGAGATCTTCCTCCTTAACCCCGATACCGGCGCCACTCCCGGCATGAGAGTCCACTGACACAACCCCGCATTCGCCCCGTTTCGCCCCACAATTCTCATGTGGGGCGAAACGTATCGCTTTAACAGAGGCGTTAGATTCAACGCCTCTTGCCCCTCAATAGGAGCAACGCAAAGGCTCACGGAGTCATCCGTTAGACCGAGATGTCGGCCAAACAGCCTGTTGAAAAACGTGGGGCAGGCTTTCCAGACGGACCTGTTGCCGTTTGATGTCCAGGCAAGAAAGCGTACGAGTTGCTCGTGTCAGATTGGAAAAGCTGACCCACGGTTGCCCTTTCAACGGGCTGCTAAGGGAGTTCCTGAATTCGGATGCGGCGGTACTCCATCTGGCCGCGGTCTCCTTCCAAGCCGATTGGACCCGCTTCGGGGAGCTTGTAAGCTTCTTCCAGGACTTCTCCATTGCACAGGCAACGGGCGACACCGTCGGTCACGGTGATGTCGACTTCGTTCCAATCCTGAGCACGGTACTTTGTCAGCATCTTGTACGGGCCGGCCAGAGGATAGTCCCGGCATTGCAATTGTGGCTTGCGAATGAAGATGCCACTGTCGGCATTCGGAGTCGCTCGAAACTCGAGCTTCAATCGGAAGTTCTTCGGGAACTCGGCAGTCGTCCAGAGTTGGGCCACCTTACGACCTTCGGCAGGTGTCGTGACAATCAGCCGTCCGTTTTGGGCGACGTAGCGACCTTCGGAACTCTTCGTTTTGCCGTCAAACTGTTCCAGTTTGTTGAGCGTCTTCATCTCACGATAGCCCCAGCCAGTGAGATCTTTGCCATTGAAAAGGCTCGTGAATCCTTCTTCGGGCTTGAAGTCATCCGGCTCGGTTTCGACATACCCCAGAGTTGCCAATATGGGGCGAATGGCAGCAGCCCACATTGCGTAGCCTTTCGCATTCGGATGCAGCAGGTCGGGAAATTCCTCTTTGCGAGCGTCCCCATTCTCGTCGGCGAAGAGGGGCCAAGTCTCGACGAGCGTGACCTGAGCGTCCCCTTTGACCGCCTCGGCGTAAAGGCTGTTAATCTTGCGAATCTTGTCAGCCGGCCGCTTCTTTGTCGCGGAACTCGGGAAGACCTGACACAACACAATGGGCATCTCGGCATTGTGCTGCTTCAATGCGGCGATGATCAGTTTGAGGTTCCCGGCAATCACCTCCGGCTCGGCCCCTTCTTCCAGATCGTTCGTCCCCATCAGCAGGACGACGCCTGTCGGATTGAGATCGAGCACATCTTCTTGAAGGCGTACCAACATACCGCGCGTTGTGTCTCCACTGATCCCACGATTGGCGACCTTTACTCCCGGAAAGCTCCCTCGCAAGTCGTCGCCCCAGCCTTGGGTGATGGAGTCGCCGAGGAAGACGAGTGACTTCTGATCTTGTTCGACCTTCTTAGCCCAACCGCTTCGTTTGGCCGACCAAAGTTTGGTAAACCAGTCATATCGACGGATCGGACCTTCACCCGGCAGCCCTTCATCGGTCGCGGGAATCTCCAGACTTTTCGCGACGACAGGAGCATCAGAGACGGGCGGGGCGGCGACTGCTGTCGAACCGCTCCGCTCCTCGGCAGCAACACTCTGCGACATCAAACAACAGCAACTGACCAGCGAGAGAGACCATGCAGCAAATCGAAGACGGCGTGTCATGAGCGAGTCATCCAAAGAGGAAATTCCAGTCCGACGACGATCTTGGACAATCCCCCCGTCCCTTGCAAGCAAACACGACTCCGGAGTTTGCGTTGGCGAGTGGTGAATACGATAGAAACGACTGGCATTCTCGGCGTGGCATGGGCACAATGATGCTGGAGACTCGATTGTTCGGAACAGGAGCGGGATGTCATGGAGCATCGTGAAAAACTCAACCAGTCGGCCCCCCTTGATCGAATTGTGGCTCAAACGAATGCTGACAGATTGGTCGCTCGGCATTCCAGCAACCGACATCGTTGGGGGCAGCCGGTGCGACACATTGCATTGTCTTTCGGGCGACTCGCTGTTGCCATTTGCTTTCTGCTGGGGATAACGGCTCGTGAAGGTGCGGCCCAGTTTAATGGGGGCGGGATCGCGATTGATGCGGAAGGTGTCGTAACCTCTTTCGTCCCGAACGAGTCGCCGCGCGTCCGTGAACGACGAATGAGAGCCTTTGCCGAGGAGCAACTGTCTGAGGATCTCCGCGTTTCGACACCGCTCCGGAAGGTCTCGTTGAAGCAGTTGGAGATGCAGATTCAGGCGGCAATCAATGCAAAAATGCCACTCTCCGATGACGTCAAATCCATTTATGGTCTGCAACGTATCGACTACATTTTCGTCGACGCTGAAAAGCTTGATGTCCTCATTGCCGGTCCGGCGGAAGCGTTCGCCCCCAATGCCGAAGGTCGCATGGTCGGCCTCACGACAGGTCGTCCGACGTTGCGACTCGACGACTTCATTGTCGCACTGCGGGGGATCTATCTACGACGCGAGATGATGAGCGTCTCAATCGACCCCGAGCCGAAAAGGCTCGCCGAGATGCAAGCGTATCTGGCCAACAACAGTGTCGTGAATTCCAAAGCGGAGTCGCTTGAACGGTTTCAAACGCTGGCAAGAATCCTCGGTCTCCAGAACATTACGCTCACCGGAGTGCCGGAGAATTCTCACTTTGCGATAAATCTGGTGGAGGCAGATTATCGAATGAAGCGGATGGCGATGGGGGTGGACAAGTCCCCTGTCCCACGGATTAAGAGTCACCTGGCTCATGCGAAGCCGGGTGGAGACTCGTTGCAACGCTGGTGGTTCATTCCCCTTTACGATCCGATCGAGACCGATGCTGCCGAATTGACTTTTCGGCTGTCGGGGCAACGCTGTCAGTTGTTGGCTCAGCAAGAGTGGGTTGACGCCGCTGGTCGCCGATCCGACGCCACCACCACGCGAGCCTCGACTGAGAAGTTCGCCGAAGACTTCACGAAGTATTTCGACGATCTTGCCAAGGAGGCTCCGGTCTTCGCCACGTTGCAGAATGAGTTCGACCTTGCTGTGCTTGCGGCGATCCTCAAGTCGCAACGAATTCCACAACGGATCGACTGGAAGATGGACCTGTTGCTGAACTCAAACGATATCCCGATGGAGGCGTTTCCCACGCCGAAGTTCGTCCCGTCGGTCGCGATGGGGAAAGTCACGGCGCGAACGGCAGTCGGAGCGGTTGGCGGCGTCACGCTCAATCCGATGGATGTTGTGGAAAAGGGCTTTGGTCGTACTCAGAGTGCCGCCCTCGAGGCCGTCCGCGCCAAGGCGACATCAAATCCCTCGAATCGACTTGGATGGTGGGATTGATCGCAAATCGATCTTGCGTTTCTTGCCGAGTTACCCAAGAATCCCCCCATGATGAGTTAGAGCGGTTCGCGCATGGTGTGCGGCTCGATTTGCATTCCCTTCTAATTGAGTGGGATCACAAGGATGTGGTGCCCCCATTGTCAGGCCGATCTGGCCAGTGAAATCTCTGCCGATGGGCAGTCGATGCTCTGCACCTCCTGTTCGCAGGAGATTCGGAAGGTGTTCGCGCCGAGCCTGCATCCGGAGACGCAAAACGCTCGCGAGTTACTGAGTCGCTGGGCGTCGGAAGACCTCTTTAGCGACGATGGGGACGCTATACCCGAAGAGCTTCCACCTGTTGCTCCTGAGATTCCCGTCTCCAAGAGTGCCTCGCCACCACGAACGATCAAGCCCACTCGTGACACCAGTGCCGATGACAAATTCGCAGGTCGCCCCGCTTCTGGAGACCCGTCGAATCGTGCTCGCCCGGCTCCCGAATCCAGTAAGCCGAAGTTCCGCATCGATTCGGCCCATCCCAGTGAACATGCTCCGGCAACCCCACCTCGATCAACGCCCCGTCGACCTTCGCAACTGGCAGGAGTCGGCCACGACTCGACTGCTGACCACGAGCATCATCAGACCAATCATCGGGGCAACCACAAGCAACAACACCATGCTAGTCAAACGTCGAATGGTCGTCGTCATGACTCGGCTCATGCGGTTGTCGGCACGCCACACTTTGACGTCCAACGCTTTGCGCGTCCCGAAGGTGTCCCCGGAAAAGGGGAGTCCCTTTGGGGGCAACTCCTCGCGTATGCTGGCGTCGCTGTGCTGACGGTTGGAACGGTTCTTGTGTTGTATGGTCACTTTGGCGGCGTCGAGAATTACTCGTCGACCGGTTGGCTCGTTGCCACCGGTGGCCAGATGCTGCTGATGCTGGGCGTCGTTACGCTTATCTCCGGCGGGATGCAACAGACAACTCACGAAGTGACCGAACGTGTCCAATACATCGGTGAACGGATGATCCGAATCGAGCAGTCGACTCAGGACATCCTCCGTGGCCCGCACTTCCTTCGTGACACTTCCGAGGAACAGGTCCCGACCACGCAAACACGCTATCAGGACGACGCCGAACCGTCATGATTGGTTCACTCCACCGGCCTCTTGTGGGTAATGCACCTGCACAAGGTAGAGACCGTGAGCGGGGGCGGTCTCGCCTGCTTGTGAGCGATTCTGTGCCTCAATAATCGTCCGCATGCGAGTGACGGGCCACTGGCCGATGCCGATCTTGTAGAGTGTCCCGGTGATGGCTCGGACCATGTTGTAGAGAAAACCGTCCGCTTCGACCTCGAACGCCAGAAGTCGGCTGGAAAGCTCAATCTTCGGTGTCGGTGACCGCGAACCTGTTGGCTCATGCGACGTCTGTTCGCAGTGGGCCGGCGGCGCAGTCGCGGTGTCGGGGAACGTCAGGAGAGAACGAGGTTCCCAGCCAGGCCACTGAGCGAGTGGGATGATGCGTGCATCGCGAATCGTGCGGATGCTGGTCGCACGGTTCGGCCAGTGCGATTCGAAGCAGCGAAAGTCGTGTGTCCCTAACAACGACTGGGCCGCGTCGTGCATCGCAGCGACATCGAGCGACTGTCCGATCCGCCAGGCGTATCGACCTAAGAAGGGATCGTTGACCTCACTCAACTGCATGAGATAGCGGTAACGTTTCGAGGTGGCGGAATAGGTGGAATGAAACTCTGCGGGAACCTCACATGAAGAGAGTACAACAACATCTTCGGGTAACCGAGTCTGCAAGGCACGGCGAAAGCGTTCCGCTGGGATGCTGGATGATGTGAGAAAGTTCGCGACCTGAGCAAGTGCATGCACCCCGGCATCGGTGCGCCCGGCCGACATCAGACGGACGGACTCTCCGGTCGTTTTGAGGATGGCCTGTTCGACAACCTCCTGTACCGTGCGGGCGTTGTTTTGCACCTGCCATCCGGCAAACCGCGTCCCATCGTAGGCCAGCCTCAAGGCGATGTTCCGCATAGGTCGAGATCAAGTCGCAAGTAATGTGGTGGGATGAATTCGGGGGCAGTTCACTCGATGAGTCGAAGTATGTCAGATCAGCCCAAGCCCTGCGACTGCGTCGCTGGGAACGGACCACTTCTCGTGAAAATATTCGCACCGAAATCGTCACGACACCTCATCGCGGGCGACCATTTGGTGGGTGGCTTGCGATGGAGAGAAGAGCTGTTCGATCAGTCCCCGTTCGCTGACGAGTCCGAGAACAGTACCATCGGGACCAACAACTGCTGCCGTTGTCACAGATTTGGCATGGAGCTGACGCAATGCTTCGAGCTTCGACGAGCCGACGGGAAGCCGGGGCATGACTCTCTTGCACGAGGTTAAAGGACGGGTGGTCGTCGCCACCTCCGACACGAGATAGTACGCATACCAGTCGTCGGGGCGTCCGAGTTGGGCACGGCAGACGGCGACAATCGCCACGCCGTATTTCTTGGCGAAACGTAACACCTCGTCACGATTTGCCGAATCATCAACGCCAAAGACTCGAGCCGAGGGAGTCATTGTGGTATCGACTGCTTGCGTTGCAATCTGCAAGACCCCGTTCGCCAGGCGACTCTGGGCGGTGGTCAACACTCCCTCGTGATGGCCATGTCCAAGCATCTGCACCAGTCGACTTCGCCCCAAGAGCAATTCCATCGGGCGACTGACGGTGCCGGAGACCCGCTCCAACAGGCGATTGAGTTGCACAAGTGGCCACGTCAGCGGCAGCGTGAGCCAGAAGACTAATCGAAACAACCAGACCTCACGCTCCATTAACGCCATGGGAGACCGGTAGTAGATGTTCTTGGGCAACAGTTCACCGAAGAGGAAGATGATCGGCGAAACAAAAAGCGTCGCCCCCACTTCGAGCAAGTCGGTTGTGCGACTGAAAAGCCAGACCACACCTAAGCCAATGGACATGGTGGTGATGTAGTTCGCGATGTTGTTCCCCACGAGTGTCGTTGCGACAAAGTAGGCGGGGTGCCTTGCGAACCATAAGAGGTGCTGGGCGGCACGCTCTCCAGACTGGGCGTCAATCCCCAACCGGGGGAGACTAAGTCGATAAAACCCAGTCTCCGATCCGCTAAAAAAGGCCGACGCCCTCAGACCAACGAGGAACAACCCGACGATCAGCAGTAGTTCCAACCAATCCATGTCCTCTCCGCTCATCGTCTCGATTCAATCTGCCGTAGTCCTCGCAACTGCGAGATCGTTCAATTCTTGAGAAGTTCGGTGATCTTGGCGAGGCTACCATCCAGCAGGTTGAGATACAGGTCTGTTCCGACAAGATAGGGGCCAGAGTTGAGTGCTCCGCCAGATTCGATCGTTTTCTTGACTTCGCCGGTTACTGGATCAAGTGCAAGGAGACGTCCATCGGCGACGGGAACCAGAAGTTGCCCTTCATGCAACAACGGGGAACCGGCGAGACTCGAACCATCCAGAGGCAGTTTCCAGAGTTCTCCCAGCGTTGCATCTACTTTGAGGCAATGAAGTGTGCCGTCGCCAGTCTCGACGAAGACGGTGTCGTTGACCATTTGGATATTGCTGGCGATCGATTTCAGTTGAGCCTTCGCGAACGGTTCGAGTCCCTCGGCCTTCAACAGATGCAGTGTTCCAGTCGCATCGGCAAGAGCGACCAAGGTGCCGTTGGTCGCTCCCTGCAACAGGACAGGACTTCCGAGCGAGATGGTTGCGGCGGAGTTGAGAAAGTGACGTGGCGATGACTGATGCCGTATGAGATGGACCGTGCCGTTCTTCAAAACCGCGACACAGTCGGTTGCATTCACGGCGAACACCTGCGACCAGACGGCGTCGTCGCCAGCATCGGTCGGCAGCGTGAAGTCTTCGACTCGGGGTTGCCCGGAAGTGATCGAGACCATCGAGAGTCGACCTTTTAGGGGAATGAGAACTCGTGTCCCCATTGCCACGGGGGGCGTCTGGGGAACGTCATCCAGAGAGACGAAGCGGTCGATTCGTCCGAGACGATTGAGAATCCACATCTTGGGATTGTCACCTCCGGCTGCCACTGCCAATTGCCCCTTGGGCAAGGGGACAGCCACCAGCGGGGTTTTGACCGATTCATCAATGGGCAAGCGTTCCGCTCCGTCTGACTGAATCCCCCCAGTGGCGAGTCGATCGGCCATGAGTCGAAACACCTGCCCCGCCTCGTTCGCCACAATCATCGAAGAGGCATCGGTCTCGTTGACGCTCAACGCCAGAACGCGGGCACCGAGCACCACTTGCGTGTCGCTGTCGAGTTCGTCTCGTTCTATTCTTGTGACCGTAACAGCATCGGCGTAGACACTTCGGCGACCGTTAAACAGTCGACGGTCGATATATTGCAATGGCTGCGAAGCAATGCCGACTGCCACAACTTTCTGATCGGGAGTGAGTCCATCGCCACTGAGTTGCAAACGACGGACGGCACTGCATGACATCCAGACCTGACGATCTGGTCCGGTCGACAAATAGATCGGACTCTTACGACCATCCGGTTCTTGATAGAACGGTCCCAACGAGAGTTTCTCTTGCCCTGGTTCTTCGGACAGAGTAAAGGCCGAAACCATCTCGCCGGAGGAGGGGACGAACAAGTCGCGTCCACGTATCACTGGAGGATCAAGGATAAGGCCGGGGACGTTCTGTTTTGCCACTTCGACGATCGGCCCGTCACCCTGCCAGGCGTCAAACAGCCTCAATGTCGCCGTCCCCTTGGAGGATTCGTTTTGACACATCAACAAGTAGGAACGGGCCGCGAGCAACGGTGTGGCAACCGATCCGAAGGGGTGAGCGGTATAATCCACTCGCACGCACTCCAACGGGATCAGCGACAGGATGTAGACCATCTCCGCCGCACCTGTGACGATGAGGCGTTGGGGACGATCTTCGCCTTCCATTTGCAAGGGTGTTGGAGTGGAAATCGCCTGAGCAAACTTCAGTGACGCAGTTCGTTTACCCGTTTGGGCGTCGATCCGAATCAACTCTCCACTCTCGGTTGGAAGAAAGACCTGTCCACCCAACAGGAGGGGGGCAGAACTCGCCCTGTCGCCAATCGACTGTCGCCAGATGAGTTCCCCAGTATTCTGGTTGACGGAGACCAACTCTTGACGGCGCGTGTCGAACAACAGCGCCGCACCATTGGCAGTATCGCTGATTGGGAAGAACGGGGTGCGAACACCAATCGATCGTCGCCAGATCGCCTGTCCCGTCGTCGTGTCGATCCCATAGCAACAGTCTTGGGCCAACGCACAGACCGCTGTCCCCACGGAGACTTCATCTGTTCGACTTCGAGCATGAAACACCGGTGTGAGTGTCGGCGGGATTGTGGCGACAGCCTCCATGGTTTCGGCATCCGCCTCGTCTTCGTCGCGTTTCACTTGCTTCATTTCGGCCTGCAAGATGCTCGTCAAAAGAGCCCGCGTTTTGGTGTCGGTTTTGAGTTCCGGATAACGACTCACCAAGTCTCGCCAAGCCTTGATGGCGGCAATGGTGTCCGATTTGTTCAAGCTGGCAGCTACGGAGTTGTTCGTTTGTTGCTGTGTTTGATACTTGAGGATCGCCGCCTGCGAGGCTCGCTTGGCCTTCTCGATCTGGGCCACCTGTTCCTCGGGCTTGAGTGCCGCGTCGAGGTTCGCTGCCTTAAAGAGCGTTCTTGCCTTGTCAGAAACCTCCAATAGAGTCGTGGCCTTTTCGATATTGGCTCGCTCGGCCCCGGCCCGTTCCGCGGCTCCCAGCGCGATGACTCGTGCCCGTTCCGCGATGTTGCCCGCCTGGTCCTCGAAAGGTTTGCCATGCTCAGCGAGGTTTCGCTTCAACTCGTCGATCTTCTCCAACCCCAGCGGGTAGTCTTTATTCACGAAGACGATTTGGTCCAATTCCGCCATCCCCAGCAAGACGTCGGCATTCTTACGGAGTTCGTGCTTGGGATAGTCGAGCGTGAACTTTTTGAGGGCTTGGATCGCCTCTCCATACTTCTTGGCCTCGTATGGCTCGGCTCCTTGGGCGAAAGCGGTCTCGATGTCGGTTCGCGACGCCATGTAATAGAACACAAAGGCGACCAGTGTCAGGATGGCAGCGCCTCCTCCCAGTCCTAGAATCAGAGGGGACCGGATCGTGTCCTCTTCGCCCGGACGAACACGACGATGCCGCATCGCTTCGCGAACCTTGCTCCGATCCTTACTCGAACTCCCGCTTGACCGTGAGGGCTGAAGCTCGTCCGATCCCGCATCAACCTTCTTTCCGCGATCCGGAGGATCGGCCCCCTTGGAAGAACTTCGACCGGCAGGGGGCGGTGAGTTGTCCTCTTCGTATTCGACGAAGTCGTCCCCTTCGTCGTCGAACAGATCGCTTTCGTTCATCGGAGATTCGGCATCTCCGCCGGCAAGTGCCGCAAGGGCATCCCAGCTTGGTTCGCCCGGAGCGTCTCCTGCGTCCTCTTTCTGTTTCTTTCCTTTGCTCGGTTTTCCTGCAGACGTCTGTTTACCGCGAGCCTCCTTGACCGTTGGTTCGAGATCTTCGGCCCCCTTGAGCCCTGTTGTGTCATTCGACTCATTCGCGCTTTCCGGTCCGTCTCCTGGTGCGGTCCGGTAACGGATATCGACCGACCCAAACCGGAGCACGTCTCCCCCTTTCAAGGGGGACCGTTGCACAATGGTGCCATTGAGTTCGACCCCTTCGACACCCGCCGCGACAACTTCAAACCCGGTCTTGTTCCACGAAACCCGAGCGTGCATCATCTCGACCGCATCTTCGTCGACACAAATGTCGTTCGTTCGATGGCTGCCGATCGTAATCGGCTGCTGCTTCGAGAGTTCATGACGTTCTACGTCACCGGTGAGATAGACTATTTCTAAATGAGCCATGCTGCTCTACAAAGTGGGCAAGTCAATGAAATTGGCAGATCGACAGACTATTCGTCAACCGGCCGCGTCACACGTTTGATGGACTGCATTCCAACAGTTATCCCCGCATCCATCACCCCGACCAAAGCGCCGAACGACGCCCGCGGGTCGAGTTCGATTGTCATACTGGTTTCGGAACTCTCTCCCATTCGAGCCTTCATGACATCGACGAGAGCACTGAGCCCGCTGACTGGTTCATCGTTGACCGTCAGCGAGTCATTCTCGCTGATTCCGACGATGATTGAGTCATCCTGCTGATCCTCGATCACAACGTTTGCTGTCGCTCCGTCTTCATCCGGTTCGGGAGGGTTCACCTCCATCGACTTCTGCATGCTGAACGACGCAGTAATCATGAAGAAGATCAACAGCAGGAAGGTCACGTCGACCATCGGGGTCATATCGAGACCACTCTCGTCGAGATCGCGTCCCCCCAACTGAAACTCCTCCTCCTCGGGCTCCTCTTGTGCTGCCCGAGACCACGGACTGGGGGGCTTCTCTCGTTTCTCCCAAGCCGCAGCAATCTCTGCTTCGCTCGGTGCCGGAATTGTTTCCAGGTCCTCAAGGAAATCCTCTTCATCCAGCAAATCTTCCGATGAATCAACTCCCGATGAATTAGGACGCTTATCTGAGAACCGGTCATCCTCTTTGTTGTACGGAGCAGGCTCTGAGGGTAATGCTTCCCGTGGGACAGACGAACTTGGCTTCTCGACGGAAGATGGTGGACTGGTGGACGCGGAGACAGCGGGAGCCTGTGCAACGGGAGGATCGCTCTGGGCAGTTGATGCTTGCTGTTGCTTCTTCTTGAGTAATTCTTGAACCTCTTCGACCGTCGGCACGCGAACCGGCTTCTTGCAGGCCGGACAGTCCAAGACGGTCCCGCCACGTTTCGTCGAAACGCTCAGCATCTGGCGGCAATGTTCACAGCGAAACTGAACGGGCATGGTTTACGCGAAGGTAAGTGCGAAGTGACTAGATAGGTCGGAACTCTTTCCGACGTGTGGTATCTCGAACTATGTGGTTATGACTTGTCTTTCACCGCGATGTAAAACTTGACATTCTCGCGGTCGGTGTCGTTGGCGGCTCGGGCGATCTCTTCCACAAAGCCCGACTGCACATACCGGTCCGCTTTGATGATGACCATTTCGGGGCTCTTCTCTCGAACGTGAGCCGTCACTTGCTCGGGGGTGCAGGGGTTCTCTCGTTTTCCGTCCGAGAGGAATGCCGCTGGGGTGCCGTCATCGTCGAAGATGGTGATCATGACGGCGTTCTTTGTTTCGATCCCGGCTCCATGCTTTGCGGTCGGTGGACGCAGGCTCCCTTCGGGTTTCATCGACGATGTGACCATGAAGAAGATGAGCAACAGGAAGGTGCAGTCAATCATGGGGGTGATGTCCATTTCATCATCCTCAGGATTCCGCTTCTTCTTTTTTCCACCAAACATGCCGCTCGACATCTCGCTTGCTCCCAATGTGCTCAGTGGTCTCTTCGACTGTGATCTTTCTCGAACAGTTGAATGCGATTCGCGACGAACAGAACTCCTGTCTTCTGATCCCTCCTCATCAACTCATCTCATTTCGGGCCATCATTCCTGCATGGCTGCTTCCAAGTCAGCGAGAAACTCGGAGAGATGTTCTTGTACCGAGTCGGTCAGCTTGCTGATGCGGACCTGAACCCACGCCCCGAGAATTGTGAGGGGGATGGCGATCGTCAGTCCGATGGCGGTCGTGTACAATGCGACCCCGATCTTGTCGGCCAGGTCGGCAGGGTTTACGCCCCCTTGTGATGAAGCACTTGCAATTGTCGCGAAGGACAAAATCATCCCGATGACCGTCCCCAGGAGCCCGAGCATCGGGGCAGTCTTCACCACGGTCCCGATCCAAGAGTGCCGGTATTGTAAGTCCGACAAAACCTCTCTCTCGAACTTTTCCGCCAGCATCTGCCGGAGCTTTGTTGGGCCGATCTGTCGATTCGCTAACGCGACGATGATCAACTGTGGAACGGCTTTGCTCCAATAGGGGGGGGTGTCGCATAATTCCGCGGCCCCATCGAAGTCCCGTTCGGTGAGTGAGTCCCGTATCTCGTCGAGAAACTCATCAGCGACCCGGCTGTTCGAGAACTTCTTCTGCCCGATCTTTCGAATCAGCAACACGGCACAGAACAAGGCGTACACCGTCGCGAGTCCCATCGCAACGTAAATCAGTTTATCGGCGATTTCCAACATGGGTCGAAGCTCTGGTCAAACGAGTCGGAGTGTGATGGGTTTAAGCAATGGAGTGCGTGTGGAAGTGAATGTCGATTGGGGTTATCGATGTCGTCGTGCTGATTCAGTCGTCCGTTCTGGTCCCGCGAGTAACCCCATAAGCGGCATTACACACGGAGGGGACCGCTCTCAACGGAGATACGTTTGGTTCGTCACCTTAAACACATATCCGCTCCCCTGAGTGTCGACCGAAAAGTAAGTGCGGCGAATCTCTTCTGGCTTCTTGTTCGCGTAGTTCAACTCGATCGTTAACAGTTTCTGCAATGTCAGGTTGGGATAGAAGTGAAAAATCTGTCCCCCGGAAGTGTTGACTCCAGCCTTCTTGAACAACTCCCGGTCGACATTCTCTCTCGCTCCGCCGCCCCACTTGAAGTACCAGCGATCATCCTTCCATTCGTTTGCTTGTCGAATGACCGGCGAGCCGGAAATCTTCGAGATGTATGTCATCTTACTGGTGGCAGGGTAGTAGATGCCGAGTTCGATCTCGAAAAAGTCGAGCTGTTTGGCATACTCCGTAATCGACGTCTCGTTGAAGCGAATGAACCAACGTTGTCCGATGCCGATCCCTTTTCCTGGCCCACCACCCGACCCCAAAGGGCGACCTCCGGTCCCGACTGCACTCCCTGCCACCCCTGCCTCGGAATCGGAAGCGAGCACTTCCTGCACCTGTTTCGTCGCCCGTTCTGATAGTTCTACAACGGTCTCGAGGGTCTCTGTCACCTGCTGATCTTCCACGACTTCATCAACGGGCGTGGCATTGGGGTCAACCTCGTCGGGAGAGTCAACCTGCGGCGAGTCCTCGGGGTTGCCGTCCTCGAAGCCCCCGCCAGTGTCAATCATATCGAGCGCAATCAACGGCGGATCGGCAGGGCGACGATTTGAGAGATACTGCAAATACGAATAGATCGCTGCCAGCACGATTCCCATCATGAGGGCGATCATCACTGCACTCACACGGTCGTATCGGGTGACACGCAGCACCGGGACATGCACGTTCTTGGGGAGCGTGGCATTCTCACGACGAAGTGGAGGTTTGTGTGTTGAAGGCATGGCCTGCATTCAGCGAAAGGGACCCGAACGGGAAGATGAATGCCACGAAACTTTGGGGGCTGACGGTTACACTTTGTGCCATCGTTCTCGCCAACTCCCAACCTTCGCCATGCTAGGAGGCGTTCACGGAACTGTCAACGAGCCAACGCTCCACAACCGGGGAAAACGACCACTTTCACAATCAACGTTTTCCACAATCATGGAACTCGCGAACCTGCACTGGCCAGTTCGAGATTCCGTTTCTATAAGGCAGTCACGACAGGCCACAGGATGGCTGGACGACAGGCACTGCGGAACCTCACACTTCAGGATGATGCGGATGAACACCCCCTCACACTCCCTCCCCCCTGCTGGCCTCTCCCCCGCTGAGTGGTTTGATCGTTGTCATCATGTCGACGAACTACGCCAACTTATCAGCTTTCTGGAAGCTCAAGGCACATTCGTCTTTCCTCAACTTCCCTCCGGGCTCTTCTCCGCTGCGGCCAGTGTCGCAGAAGAGTTCGGAGCGACCGGCTATCAGAACGTCTGGGTCCGCGACAACGTTCATGTCGCAAACGCCCATCTCATTCTTGGCGATCGCCCCGCAGCCGCTGCGGTCGCCAACGCGATCATGACCTTCTACGTCAAACATCAGTCTCGGCTCGTCGACTTACTCGAAGGACGACTCGACCCTTCAGTCCCGATGCATCGTCCCCACATTCGTTTTGATGGAACCTCTTGCACCGAACTGACAGAAGACTGGGCACACGCTCAAAACGATGCTCTGGGCGCCTTCCTCTGGCTCTACGCAAGGCTCGCCGTTACGCACGACGTCAGTCTCAACGATGCCGCACGAGTGGTACTCGCCGATCTCGTTCACTTTCTGGCCCTCATCGAATACTGGCAGGACGAAGATGCGGGGCATTGGGAAGAGGTTCGCAAGATCGCCGCTTCAAGTATTGGTGTCGCTTTGGCGGGTCTTTTGGCGGTGCGTCAGTTTGTTACTCGACCCGACGAATTACCGCGATTTGCCGCCCTCGAACGGCCAATCGACATCGCACAACTCGATCACCTCATCGACAAAGGGCGCGGCGCACTCGACGCCATTCTGCCTCACGAGTGCCGTCAGTCGAACCCTGCACAAAAACGCGATGCCGACGCAGCCCTCCTGTTTCTCATCTTCCCCTACAACGTGGTCTCACCCGAGCAGGAGTCTCAGATTCTCGACCGGGTGAAGTCGCAACTCCTCGGAGAGCGCGGCATCCGACGCTACAACGGCGACTCATACTGGTGTGCCGACTACAAGACACTGCTCCCCGCAGACGAGCGGACGGCCGACTTCAGCGACGACATGGGTCGCCGCGATGCCTTGCTCAAACCGGGAGATGAAGCTCAATGGTGTCTCTTCGACCCGATCATCTCGATCGCCGCAGGAACACGCTATCTTGCAAGTGGTGACGTAGCCGATCTCGAAGAACAGCGTGCTTTCCTCCGTCGCAGTCTGTCTCAATTGACCGATGGCTCTCCCCCATTCCCCCCTTATCGATGCCCCGAGAGCTACTATCTGGAACGAGGAAAACGGGTTCCCAACGACCTGACCCCACTCCTCTGGTCCCAAGCCAACCTCCGGCTCGCCCTCCATGCGATGGAGCAAAGCTTATCACGCAACACTTAGAAGAGTCGTCAATGGGGCGAGCGATTTGCACGGGCTTTGATCCCTCCCGCAAAGCCCCCGGAATAGTTGCCGGGAAAGTTCCGTCAATCCCTGCTCCGACACCCTGCGTCAGCTTCTTGGCAGTGCAACCGAATAGAGCAGCGTGATGCCGCCGATGCCGACCATCGTATAGCCAACCCAGTCTGGGGGATCGATGAAGCGGCGACCATCCTTCGTAGGTTGTGAGACCGCCTGTACCAGATGGCTCCCTTGCGCCCCTTCGCCGACCCGGACCACAACACCATCGATCGCAAACAACGACATCCCACTGAGGATGACAAATGTGCCGATGGAAAAGAAAAAGGTTCGAAGCATCTCGGTTTACTCGCCAAGGAGTAGCATCGCCCCCGTCCCTGAGATGTCACCCACAACCTCCTGTCGGTCCTCCACGTTGATCGACATGTCGAAGCAGCAAATCGAGTTCCAGTCAGGAAGCCTGCGCCGTTTCTCGATGTCCCCGTCAAGTTCAACGATTATGACGATTGCGCGAAGCAGCTTTCGATACTTGCGTACGACAGACATCCATGTCCGCCCAAGAGACCTCGGAGCGACAACCACAAATGCCCAGCGTAGAAACTAGATTGAGAACGAGAAGTCGTTCCAGCTTGGCGGCGCGGGAGCGGTGATGGTCAGTTCGTCGTAGCGGACCGGGTGCAAGATCGTCAGGCTCCAGGCGTGCAGGGCGATGGAGCGATCGCGAGGTTCCCCCGTTTGTGGCCCGAACTGCGTCGTCGCTCCGTACTGCAGGTCTCCCACAATCGGACAGCCCCGACTGGCGAATTGTATCCGAATCTGATGCATTCGACCGGTCTCCAACTCCACCTCGACCAGCGCTCTCCCTCGCGACGTGGCTAACGTCCGATAGTGTAAGCGAGCATGTTTTCCCTGTGGATGCCCCTCACGGACAAGTTCAACCCGCGGTTCTCCTTCAATCCGAAATATCCAGTCTTCCAACGTCCCCACAGGTTCAGCCGGAGGGCGTTCCAAAACCGCTCGATAGACCTTCTTCACCTGTCGATTGGCAAACTGCTCCGACAGTCGGGCAGCACACTTCGAGTTTCGCGAAAAGACCACCACACCCGACACTGGCCGATCGAGTCGATGCGGCACTCCCAGATAGACATTTCCCGGCTTATTGTACTTCTTTGCGATGTACCCCTTCACCATGTCGATCAGACCAGTGACTCCAATCGGGGCCCCCTGCGTAATGACTCCTGATGGCTTGTTGACAGCAATGACAGGACCATCCTCACAGAGCACGTCCAAAGGAGTTGCAGCATTTTCCGAACTTTCCGACATAACACTTTTCGCAAGAGGTAAACACAAATCATAGCCACCAAGACTCAAACTCAACGTCCATCCGCAACCTAAACAGCACCACCCAACTGTTTCCAGGACATTGCCGCTGAGAGGGAATGCAAACTGCGAAGAATCGCAGACTCTGGGGGATCGCTGGCCGGAAATCAATGGCCGCTCGAATCTCCCATGAACCGGAATCCACCGCTCCCCAGGATGTCCCTCAGGGCCTGTTTGAGTTCGGGACGGGCGGATACTTGAAACGGCGTCGAGAGGATTGCCCGGAGACGATTACTGTTTACGACCGGAATGGCATCCAAACTCGTCATTTCGTCGTCGTCCGACTCATCGTCATCAAGACCCGACAGCCCATCGTGGTCCAACCGCGATCGACCAACTGTCAACTCGCCCTGACCGTACTTTAGATGATCGCCCCCGTGATGACTCCCGTTACCGTTGCCATTGCCGTTACCATGTCCATTCCCCTGAGGTTCTGCGGTGACGAGTCCGCTGGTTCGAGAGGTGAGTGACGCCCCATCGCCGTTCTTGGTACCGACCATTCTGCTCGTGGCGACAGGGAGGTCCATCCAAGTCTCGACCACAATGGCGACGGGTGTCTTCCCTGGGAAACGAGACAAGACATCCCTTACGCGCTTCATCTCATCTTCAGTATTCATCCCTCGCACAAACTTAATAAATATCTGCTTCGTGAATTCCTTTTCGGCCTCTTCGAGCGTCATCACCTTATTGCAAATGATATTTGGCTCACGCCCTCGCGCGTCTATTCGCCCCTTAACAATTAATATTGCGTCCGAGTCGATCTTCTCTCCTTGAGTCGCAAAGTCGTCCGGCCACATAATACATCGCACAACCCCCTTAGGATCTTCTAAGTCGAAGTTAATGTACTTGCTATTTCCATTTCGCGATGGATTTTTCGTCGCAGCCCGTTTAATGGCCGAGACCATCCCGCCGATGAGCACTTCCTGTCCATCATTGAGCGTCCGCAAGTCGGCGATCGTGTGCTGCGCAAAAGACTCCAGCTCGGCGGCAAACTCTGTCAAAGGATGCGACGTTAAGTAAAAGCCAAAGACCTCTTTCTCGGCTTGCAGCTTCTGCGAGTGCGTCCAGTCATCAGCCGGCGGGATCGAGATGTCGTCATCGGCTTCGGTCCCCGCAGCACTCTCGCCGCCGAACAGAGACAACTGCCCCCGCGACTTATCACGGTGAGCAGAGGCTGCCGATTGTACGGCTCGCTCCATGACCAGCATGAGTTGTGCTCGGTTCGCACCAAAACTGTCGAGTGCCCCGGCTTTAATCAGGATTTCGAGCACTCCCTTGGTCAATTGTTTCGGGTCAACGCGTTCGCAGAGATCAAAGATATGTTTGAATCGACCGTTGGCTTCCCGCTCGTCAACGATGGCCTGCACGGCCCCCTCTCCGACCCCCTTGATGGCTCCCATTCCGAAGGCGACGCTCCCTTGACCGGCGGTCCCCCCCGTCCGGGTTGCTTCGACAACTTCTTCTTTTGCCCCCTTCTTCTTCCGCGGGGAACCTTTCGCTGTCGCGGGAGCATTCCCTGCCGCAAGTGCTGCGTCCCCGTCTCGGCTGGTGACGACTCGGAAGAGCACATCACTCATATTAACATCGGGAGGCAAAATCCCGATTCCCATTCGCCGGCAATCATCCGTATGCTCACTCATGCGGTCACTCGACTCCATCCCGCAGGAGAGAAGAGCCGCCATAAATTCGGCCGGGTAGTGAGCCTTAAGGTAGGCCGTCTGGTAGGCGATCGCTCCATAGGCTGTGCTATGTGACTTATTAAAACCGTATCCGGCGAATTTCTCAATCAGATTGAAGATGTCAGCCGCCTGGTCTCTGGACATGCCCTGCGAGACGGCCCCATCCAGGAACTGCTCTTTATACTTAGCAATGTCGTCGAATTTCTTCTTGGAAATGGCCTTAATGCATTTATAACTGGAGGCGAGTTCGATCCCTCCGAGACGGTTAAGGATGCGCATGACCTGTTCTTGGTATACCATGACCCCATAAGTCTCTTCGAGAACTTCGTCGATAATGGGGTGAACTTTCTCAGGCTCTTTGCGACCGTTCTTCACGTCGACGTACTGCATCACCATCCCCCCCTCCAGCGGGCCGGGACGGTAGAGAGCTGAAGTGGCGATGATGTCTTCGAATTTGTCGGGGCGCATTTTCGTCAGGAGATCCCGCATCCCGCCCGATTCCAGCTGGAAGATTCCCTTTGTTTCGCCCCGTTGCAGCAGGGCAAACGTTTCTTTGTCATCAAGCGGAAAGTCGATGGGCCGCATGGTGAAGTCGGGGTGCGTCTTCTGAACATTCTGCACCGCCTTGTCGAGAATCGACAGGTTGCGGAGACCGAGGAAGTCCATTTTCAACAGACCGGCCTTTTCAACATCGGTCCATTGCGTGAGGATGTCATCCTTACCGGTAATTTTCTGCAAAGGGACATACTCATCCAGCGGACAGTCGGCGATCACGACGCCGGCGGCATGGGTCCCTGCCGACTTGGCGAGTCCCTCCATCGCCATTGCGAAGTTGATCAACTCTTTGACTTGCGGGTCCGACTCGAACGCTTCCCGAAGATCGGGAGACTCTTTGAGGGCGTCTTTGAGCTTGATGTTCAGCGTGTCGGGAACCATCTTGGCGATCTCATCTGCTCGCTTCAACGGGATCGACAAGGCCCGGGCGACGTCGCGGATGGCCGCTTTGGCTTTGAGAGTGCCGAACGTGCCAATCTGGGCGACACACTCGACGCCATACTTCTGCTTGACGTATTGAATCACCATTTCGCGGCGATCACGGCAAAAATCGATGTCGATATCCGGCGCCTCGGATCGGCTGGGATCGAGAAATCGTTCGAACAGCAAGTCGTACTTGATCGGACAGACATCAGACAGGCCGAGCAGATAGGCGACAATTGCTCCGCAAGCCGAACCACGGGCGGTACAGGGGATGCCGTTCTCTCTGGCGAATCGGGCGAAGTCCCACACAATCAGGAAGTAGCTCGAATAACCCATTCGCTCGATGACGCCAAGTTCAAACTCGAGTCGATCCCTGTACACGGCATCTGGGTTGTCTCCATAACGCCACCTCAATCCCTCTTCGCAAACGTCTCGCAGGTGCTGCACGTCGGTCTTTCCTGGGGGGGGAGTGAAGACCGGAAAGTGACGCTTGGTCAGATCAAGTTGTATGTCGCAGCGATTCGCAATTTCTTGAGATCGAGCGACCGCTTCAGCCTGCTGCGGAAAGGCATTGTACATCTGCTCCGGCGAACGAATGAAAAGCTGGTCGGTTTGAATCTTCATTCGATTTTCGTCACTGCGGAACGACTTTGTGTTCACGCAGAGCAAGACGTCGTGCATGTCGGCATCGTCGGCACAGAGATAGTGTGCATCATTGGTCGCAACGAGCGGGAATCCCATCCGGTTGGCGATGTCGATCGTCGCTTCAGCACAGGACTGCTGGATTTCGACCCCAGCATCCTGAATTTCCAGGTAGAAGCGGTCGCCGAAGACTTCGGAATACCATTGAATCAGCTTTTCCGACTTCTCCCTCTCCTCCGCCAACAAGAGTCGCGAAAGTTCGCTGGAGGCACACCCGGAGAGGAGAATCAGCCCTTCGCTATGGGCCTTGAGAATCTCCTTGTCGATGCGGGGTTTGTAATAGAATCCCTCCAGAAACGCCTTCGAGGAAAGTTTGACCAGGTTCTTAAACCCAGTCGCGTTCATCGCCAGCAGAGTGAGATGAAAAGCCGCTTCCTTCAGCCGTGAAGCGGTGCGATCGGTGCGATGTCCGGGAGCGATGTACGCTTCGTAACCGACGATCGGGTTGACGTCATTCGATCGACAGACCTGATAGAACTCGAGTGCTCCATAGAGGTTTCCATGATCGGTGATGGCACAGGAATTCATCCCGAGCTTCTTGACTTGCGAGATGAGCGCGGGAATCTTGTTCGCACCATCCAGCAGGGAATAGTGCGTATGACAGTGCAAATGTGCAAATGGCCGAGCGTCGCTCATGGCTCTCCGTAGCGGTCAGAGTCGTGCGAAATCGGAGCCCGAAACCAGTCGAGCATCGCCGAAGCGGTCTCCCGGGAGACCGACCAAAGAGCATTCTACCCGCCCACCCGTCCCTCGTCACCCCACTGGGAATGATGGCTAGCAGCCTGTCCGGAAAGGGTGTCTTTGCTGAGAGAGGGTTTGTGCAGACGGCGTGTGGGTTTGTTGGGGGCGGCGGCTTGGGGGGGCTTGCGTGGATTTGCGGTGATGCGATGTGTGGAAACTTCACCCAGAGTGCTTCCCCTTCGCACTTCGTGGCCAGCAGGCCACATCTAAATAGTCTTTGTGGGTCAGACGCCGTACATGACTTCCTGGACATGGGTGTCTCGTCGCTCTGATGTTGCAAAGACATGGGCGCTGCCGGTCGTTCGACTCATCGCTTTCAACACTCTGAGTTCAACAAGCAATCGGGCGTCCTGAATCGAAACACGCACATTCCCCCTGCATGAAAGCTCGATAGCCATCAACAATTCCTAGAGTAAATCCTGGCCTGCTTCGGTTTTATCGGACAGGTGTTGTGCTTATTTTGGATGGTCTACCAGGAGCCGTCCGATGTCAAAGAGCAGATCAGGGAGTCGTGCACGCAAGGTTGAGTTTGGACTTCAAGATGGTCGGCAGAAGCATCGTCGATTTACGTAGGAGTTCAAGGAGGAGGCGGTGCGGATGCTGCTGGATGGTCATACGGCAGCATTAGTGGCGGAGCGTTTGGGGCTGGCGGGGTCGCAGTTGTTGTATCGATGGAAGAAGGATGTGATTGGCCAGGCGGGAGCGACGGCTTCGACACTGGAGACACGCGTCCGGGAGTTGGAACGTGACTCGAAACGAGTCGAGCGTGAGAGGGACATCTTGCGATCTTGAAGGCTCGCTAACGCTCGACAAGCGTTAGCCATTTTCGGCCGAGACGAGTGACAGACGTGTACGCGACGATCGATCAGTTGGTTCTCCGAGAGGAGTTTACGGTCTCTGAGGTCTGTCACATTTTGGAGGTGAGTCGGTCGGGATTCTCTTCGTGGAGGTCGCGATCGAAGTCTCGGCGAGAGTTAAGGGATCAGGAACTGATGCCAGTCTTCAGGAGATATTCTGGTATCACAGGAGAAGATATGGAGCACGTAGAATTGCGGCAGAACTGACTCGGCGGGATATCGCCTGCGGAGTCGCACGAGTCGCCAGACTGCTAAAGACAGAGGGTTTACGAGCGACTCAACCAAAATCTTTCGAGCCGAAGACCACCGAGAGTCGTCACCGACTCGGCTACAACACGAACCTTTTAAGTGGTCGACAGGCACCCTCAAAAGTCAACGAAGTCTGGGTCGGCGACATCACCGATATTCGATTGAGAGCAGGAGGACGATTCGGTTATCTGTCATTGTTGATTGACCTGTTCTCGCGGCGGATCGTCGGCTGGGAGTTCGGTCTTCAGATGACCGAAGCGTTGGTTCTGGGAAGTCTGCGACGAGCGATCATCGAGCGACAACCAAAGCCAGGTTGATTCACCACACCGACCGCGGCGTCAATACGCCTCCACGAGATACCGAGACGTTCTGAGGCGAGCCGGGATGCATCAGAGCATGAGCGGAGCTGGCAACTGTTACGACAACGCCTTCATGGAAAGTTGCTTCGGGACGATCAAAACGGAGCTGCAACTGGTCGCCTACGCCGACGCCGCAGAAGCCGTCCGCGAGTTGACGGAGTACTTCCATTACGACAACAACGAGCGCCGCCACTCATCGCTGAACTACGACACCCCCACCGAATTCGAGCAACACCACCCCACCAAAACCCCCAACCCCACCCCACCAAAATAAGACATTAGAGCGTATTTCAAAACGATTTTAGGCATAGTAGCATGCAGGCCCAGTGGAGGAAGGATTCGAAGAGGTGGGCGTGGTGTTCGTGTCGGACGAGGAGGCGGAGCCAGTTGCCGAGCCAGCTAATGGTGCGTTCTACTTTCCAGCGGTGGCGATATCTTCGTAAGGCACGGCCATCTTGTCGGGGTGCTTTCTTGCGACCTTTGCGATGCGGCGTCACAAGGTCGATTCCGCGATGTTCCAACGCGTCACGCAACCAGTCGGCGTCGGCTGCCTTGTCGTAAAGTAGTCGCTCAGGACACTTCTTCAGTTGTCGAACATCGACCAGAGTTTCGATCGTATTGACCTCGGCATCTTGAGTTGAAGTCGTGAAGGCTGAGACCGGCAGGCCCTGCCCGTCGATCATCAGCATGATCTTCGTCCCTTTGCCTTTCTTGGTTTTGCCTACGTCAAGACCCCGTTCGGCGTCGTCGCCGAAAGACTTAACTGCTAGCGGGCGAAAACGTACCATCGCCCATGGCTTGTGACCAGTCGAGCAGTTTGCGACGGTCAAGATGTTGGAGCAATCGTTTCCACGCAGCAACAATGAGTCCCGCCTCAGTCAAGTCACGGTGCCGACGCCAACATGTACAAACCGAGGGGTAATGGTCTGGTAAATATTTCCAGGGAGCACCGGTCTTGAGTATCCAAAGGATGCCCTCCAGACAGGCGCGTGCATCGACTCGTGGCCGCCCACCAAGGGGAGATGGATCGGGATCCTCGAAGAGGTCTTTGATAAGATTCCACTGGGAATCCGAGAGAAATGACTTCGGGGCCGTGTTCGGCACGCCCGCCGACAGGCGTGACCTGGACCCTGCCGTGTTCGGCCGCCGTCGTCGCGGCCACATCGACAGGGAAATGAGCATGAAATCCTCCGTGGGAAAAAGTAACCTCCCACGAATGATGCAACTCCCTTGCCAATCAAACACCTTTTGAAATGCGCTCTATGGTTTCTGTTACTTTGTGTCGTTTGTTGCGTCATTGTGCATGTCACGACAATGGCGATTGTTGGCCACCTTGTCGGCTTTCACCCCAAAGAAGTGTCGTACTTTTCCGGACCGACGATCATTTCCTTCGATTGTTTTGGAATGACTTTCCGCATGGGGTGCATTCCGATTGCCGCAAATGTTCAGTTTGGCGATGATTTCGATCGTGGGGGTTGTTGGCGGAAAATCGTCGTCATGCTGTCGGGATGTGTTCTGCTAATTGTTATTGCCGTTATCTGTGTTCCAGCTGCAAATGGATTTCCAGAATTCCTGTCGGCCTTCCCTGAAATCTTCAGAGGAACAACTGACGCGAATGGAGCCGGTGTTGCATATGCTAAGCTGGCTCTGGCATACATTCAGTCCCACAACGGCTTAGCACTTTTAGGAATCACCGCGGCAAAGTTAGCTGCGATCATTCTGATGCCAATTCCCGTCTTGAATGGTGGGCAGACACTCATGGCCCTCTGGAGCTCCGCGTTTTCGATACCCCAGACACTCGCACAGAGGATCATGTTAGTCGGCCTGCTCTTATAGCTTGCTCTTATTGCGATGTGGCTACTAATCTTCGCACGTGCCCTACTCACCTAATCTCGCTCGGTGGCCCGCCACACGGCCGACGCAACCTTCAGCAGCCAGTTGAAAAGTCCTTTTGAGTCGACAGTTTGATTGGCCTGCGCGGGGTATTGCTCAGAACGTGTCTTCAAAGTCTGAGAGTCATAGTTGGCCGAACCTGAATAACGGTTCATCGCGTTTTTATGTGCGCGGGGTTTAAAGGTTTGGAAATGCCGGTTTGATTTGGGCTTGTATTAGGACCTTTCATTCCCGGAGTCCGGCATGTCGATGAGTGTGTTGTATCAGGCCTTGGGGGTTCGCGGCTATGTCCACCAGTTGAACGGGCTGTTCGTCCATGCACAAAACCGGACTGTTGGCGTCATACGGCTGGGAATACACGTCTAAGACGTCTTCCATGTGAGCGGCGAAACGGGTTCTGGAGAAGATTGAGAACACTTTACCCGGCGATGTGATTCGCGACCTGCTCGAAAAGGAACTTCGTCGTGAAGGGATACCAGAGTGGCAGATCAAAAAGCACCTCAGAGACGCCGAAGGACGCTACGACGACTTACGAGGGTCGGCAAAAACACGAAAGCCGGGCAGTAGGCCATTCGTTAAAGACGGCAACGTCTGGGGAATGGATGGAAAATGGCATCGAATTGATGGCCCCGGACCGAACGGGAAATGGCCGAACGGTGTAAGAGCCGACGCCGATGGGTTTCCCATCTTCAAGTCGGAGTGCAAGGATGTTATCCTTGACGAGTCACTCTGGGGGAATCGGCTGCCAAAGACTCATAACAAGGCTGCCAACAAGGCGCTGTACGATCAGATTCAGGCCGATCCGTCATTGCAGCAAAGGTTAAACCTGTCCGATGCGGACGTCACCGACCTGTTGACATCCAGTGAAGCACCTCCAGGCTTCACCTGGCACCACCATCAGGATTCAGGGAGAATGCAATTGGTTGACGTGACAATTCATGGCGACACGCCACATACCGGTGGCATGTCTATTTGGGGAGGAGGTTATGCAAGATGATCACAAACAGTCGAGGCGAAGAGATTCGTTGGGTAAAATGTAATGAGCCTGTGAGTCGAGAGATTGTCCAAAATGTGGAAGAACATTTCGATGTGAAGTTTCCGGAACTCTACGTGGAGATTGTGCAACACTACAACGGAGGTGTTCCTCGCCCGAATGATTTTCAAGTCCCTACATTCTATGGCACGACGACATTCAGTTATCTCACGCCAATTAATGATGGCGTTTGGCCAAACGGGAGGGAGTACCAAGGTATGATACGCAGTAATGATGAATTAAGACGATTTCGACCTTGGCCCAAGAACGTGTTCATGTTTTCCGATGACGGTGGCGAACTGCTGATCTGCTTCGACTACCGCAACGTCCCCCCCGACAAGCCGGATGAGCCGCAGATCATCCTGATCGAATCCAACGGCACCGAACACTTCGTCTGCAACACCTTCGCCGAACTCATCGCCTCCCTCCACGACGCCCCTGACGAAGTTGATTAGAATCCACACCGTCGGCATGGCCATTTGGGGAGGTAGTTATCGCAGATAATTATGAACAGTCGAGGCGAGGAAGTTCTCCGGCTGCCACTGGCTCCATCGGTGTGGAGTGTGGATGTTGGCCGCAATTCGATTCGATGGTCTGGGGAGCTTTGGTCAGAGATTCTCGTGATCGTACTGCGGCATTGGGGGAGTTGGTCATGCCAAGATCAAGATCTGTCGACGGCGCTACCCCGTCGAGACTGGATTCGGGTGACTGACCAGGAAAATGGTCTTTCAGCGATCTTCCAGTGGCAGCTAAGGGGCTTCGCTGGTCTGTTTTGTGATTTGTTCCAACAGTTCGGTGGCTCGTTTGGCGGCGGTGGTGTTGGGGTTTTCTGATGCGATCTTTTCCAGGTTCGCGATGGCGGTTTTGGAAGGGCCCCGTTTGTTCAGGCTTTGAACGACTAAGTCGATTTTGCGGGAGAGGGTGATTTCGAGTTTGACGGCAGGGGTTGACGAAAGCTTCTTTGCTTCCATTGTCGCTCGTTCGGCCTGCTTGTAGCCGGCGAACTGTTGGGAGATTTTCTGAAAGAGATTGTAGGCGAGCCAAGGGTCATCGGATGTCGCAGCGATGTCCGCAGCGACGTATGCCGCTTCGATCTCCGCTTCAACTTCTTCCATCAGCAACTTTGCGGCTGACTGGACTTCGTCGTCTCGGGAGGAGACCGCTTTCGACAGTGTCGAGGCGGCGGCGGAGAAGTTCTTCAACTCGATAGCCGACCATGCCCCTTTGAGCGATGCGGGGATCTTGTCGGGAGAGACCGACCAGCTGGCACCGATGAGGGCATCCTTCGCCATCGTCTCGAAGTCAAAGGAATTGGTTCGCTTCAGTTCCCCATCGGAGTTGATGTACCTGAACTGGTAGATGTTTTGCAGACTGATCTCGCCGATCCCCATCGCCTTTTCAAGTGAGCGGTCCGGGTCGAGTATGACCGGCCAGGTGACGCCGACCTGCTGAACGTAAGTCTCGATTTCTTGTCGAGTTGAACCCGAGTTGATCCCTATAAAAAAGACCGGTTCATTCGCATACTTTCGCGAGAGCTCGACGCGGGCCTGCATCTCGGCTCGACATTTCGGACAGTCCTCTTCAAAGAAGGTCAGTACGACCCCCTTGCCGGCGAGTTGTTTGAGGGTGACCGGTGGTGATCCGATCCAGAGTTGAGGATCTGTCGGCAACTCCGGCGGCTCAACAGCGAAGAGGCTTGCTGAGGAGATCGCAACCAAGAAGAGTGACAATACAGACCATCTGACAACCGGAATCATGCCGTGCCCTCGCCGAGTGAGTGTATTGAGCAGTCGCGAGACTCAACCCGCCTAAGCATCATACTGCCCGAAGTCGTCAAGTCCAACAGTCTCCCGAAGAACCGAACATTGGCTCGAGTGCCAGGAATGTGGGGGCGGGCAACTGTTGACTGGGCGCTGTCTGGACATCTGGCCAGTGACTGAGCACACTGCACCTCTATCGCATTGGGGCAACCCAGCGTGCCAGTGCAGACGAAGCGGACAGAGCGGACAGGGCTGGGCCGACTGAACAAGGGAACAATATGAATCTCGCGACAACTTCTCCCCCTGCTGCCGACATTGAGCTATTGCGGGATGTGATGCGGCGGTATTGGGGGTACGAAAACTTTCGACCACTCCAACTCGAAGCGATGCTGGCGACGATGTCGGCCCAGGACTCGCTTGTCGTGTTGCCGACGGGGGGCGGGAAGTCGCTCTGCTATCAAGTTCCCGCGATGTGCCTGGATGGGACGGCCATCATCGTCTCTCCTCTGATCTCGTTGATGAAGGATCAGGTGGATGCCGCCCGTGCCTGCGGGATTCCGGCGGCGTTTCTCAATAGCACTCAGTTGGCACCCGAACGACGTGATGTGATGTCTGACCTGCGGATGGGCAACATCAAACTGCTGTATGTCGCCCCCGAACGATTGACTGCCGATGGACTATTGCCGGAGTTACAAGGCATCCCGTTGTCGTTCTTCGCGATTGATGAAGCTCACTGCGTGAGTCAATGGGGGCACGACTTCCGCCCCCATTATCGCGAACTCTATCAACTGAAGGAGTTGTTTAGCGGTGTGGGCATTCATGCCTTTACGGCGACGGCGACCGAACATGTTCGCAACGACGTGATTCAGCAACTCCGACTCGAACAGCCGAGGGTCCTTGTCGGAAACTTTGATCGTCCTAACTTAACATACCGGGCTGATCGCAAGACCGATGTCATCGGGCAGATCCAGGAAGTGATCGACCGGCATCCGAACGAGAGCGGGATTGTCTATGCCATCACCCGGAAAGAGGTCGAACGAATCGCACAGTACCTCAACGCTTCTGGTCGAACAGCACGGCCATACCATGCTGGTCTGAGTGATGAAGAGCGACAGGAGAACCAGGAAGCCTTCATCGAAGATCGAGTGACAACCATCGTCGCGACGGTTGCTTTCGGGATGGGAATTGACAAACCGGATGTACGGTATGTCATCCACGCCGGGATGCCGCAGTCGGTCGAACACTATCAACAGGAGAGTGGACGAGCGGGGCGAGATGGTTTGGAGGCGGAGTGTTGTCTGTTCTATAACGCTGGAGACATGGCGTCGTGGAGACGAATTCTTTCCGATCAGCCTCCGGACGTGCTCAAGCACTCTCTACATTCGCTAGATCGAATCGCTCAGTATTGTGAAGGGGTCAGCTGCCGTCACAGGATGCTTGTGCAACATTTCGGGCAGACGCTTGATGCCGACTGCGGTCATGCGTGCGACTTTTGCTTAGACGAAAAGGAGATGGTATCGGACCCCCTTGTGACGTCTCAGAAGATTCTTTCGTCCGTCTTTCGCCAAGAGCAACGGTTCGGTGCCGACTACACGGCTCTTGTGCTCAAGGGGTCCAAAGACAAGAGGATCATCGAGAACGGGCACGATCGCCTGTCGACTTACGGACTCCTCTCGACGGAAGAGAAGGGGACAATTCTTGATTGGGTCGGACAACTCGTTCAGCAGGGATTCTTGCGAAAGGTCGGCGAATACAACGTCTTGCAAATCACTGCGGAAGGGGGAGCCGTGCTCAAAGGTGACGTGACCCCGCGTCTCATGGCCCCCCGGAAAGTCGCATCGAGCGTCGGCATGACATCGTCGACTCGCACTCGCGGGAGCAGCAGCAATAAGGGAGAACCAACTTCGTGGGAGGGTGTTGATGGCCCATTGTTCGAGGTGTTGAAGAAACTGCGAACGTCGAAGGCGGTCGAGTTGAACCTACCGCCATACATCGTCTTTGGAGATGCTGCCCTGCGCGACATGGCCCGTCGTCGTCCGACGACGCTGCAGAACTTTCGTCTGGTCAACGGCGTCGGGAAGAAGAAGCTCGACGACTTCGGAGACGAGTTCACTGAAGTAATTCGAGCGTATTGCGAACAACATCAGGTGACAACCGACGTCGAGATCGGACCGACAACCGACGATCCCCCCCGTCCCGCAGTCCCCCGCGAGTCGGGCGGTTCCCCTCGACCCGCGAGCACGGCACTCGCCAACTTTCCGCTCTTTGAACAAGGTCTCTCTGTGGCAGAAGTGGCGGAAAAAAAAGGGCTCAAGGAATCGACGGTCTGGGGACATCTTCGGAGCTATGTCGACTTCGCGAATATTACCGACCCGACCCCCTGGGTTCTTCCCGAGGTCGCCGCCCGCGTTGAGGAAGCGATATTGGAAGTAGGAGCCGAAAGGCTGAAGCCGATTTTCATCAAGCTCAACGACGATGTCCCCGAAAGTGAGTGGGTCCGATACGACGCAATCAGCATCGTCCTCACATGTTGGAACAATCGCCAATCCTGAGTGGATGAATACTGAGCCTTTCTGGCGTGTTGGACTCCAATTCGTCGTACGACGCAAGCGGTTTGGTGACGTGACATGCGGCCGGGGGCTGATTGCCCCTTGTTGCTGGCTTGTCGGAGAGTTTGTCGAAGGGCTTGCTTCTTTTCGCTCGATTCCTGGCTCGCAAACCGTGTATTGAACGCGTTTCTGCTACTTCTTTAGAGTTGGTCTTTCCGTAAACGGGAGTTTGTGGCAAAATCTGCCGGTTCGGTATGCAAGGTGCATTACGAACAGGAACAGGCGTTCTGCCTGCCCTCCCCGCGTCGTCGATGTTGAATGGAATCGCATCGAACGCACCATCCCGCCTGTTGCGTCCCTCAAACACATCGAATCGACTGACCTCTTTGTTGTAAGAATGTCTGTCGACCGTTGCAGTTGTTACAAGTAATCACTGGCATGGAGGCCGATTGATGTCGACTGTATCCGCGCTCTTGCTGTCCCTCACTCTTGCAGCGACCCCGAACCCTCGTGGAGAGGTCATTGACTTCTCTGCCACATGGTGCGGCCCTTGCCAGCAAGTGGCCCCTATCGTCAACAAGCTGGAACAAGAAGGGCACTCGATTCGCACTGTCGACACTGACAAGGACAGGCAGTTGGCGGAGCGTTATAACGTCAGTCAACTGCCGACCTTTGTGTTGGTGGTTGATGGCCGCGAATTGGAGCGACATATTGGGAAAATGACCGAGCAGCAACTACGAGTTTGGTTGGCGAAGATTCCCGCAGTCGAAACGGCGACCAATGGGACCGCTTCTGGAGAAATACCCGTTCGACCTGCTGCCTCTTCGCAACCGAGTGCTGCTCGTTCGCGTCCGTTTGTGGCTGACCCTAACGTTGATCTGGGCTCTCCGGCCCCGTTTCCTCAACTTATCGCTGGTGGCGGACGACCCGCTCCGATCGATCCCGGGGCACCTCTTGCCGATCCGAAGCCTGCTGCTCCTAAGAAGTTTCTCTGGCCGTTTGGGTCGAGAGGGTCGGAAGCGGTTCAACCGGAGTATCGCGGAAATGATGACCTCATTGGCCAGGAGAGTCGTGAACTTCCCGATCAAGGCCAGGCCGACCCGATGCAGGCGAGCGTCCGGCTACGAGTGACCATTGGAAGTCATGTCAATCTCGGGTCGGGAACGATCATCTACAGCGTGCAAGGGGTCGCGAGAATCGTCACTTGTGGACATATTTTCCGTGGGATAACAGAAGATTCAAAGATTGAAGTCGACCTGTTTCTTGGGGGGCAGAAGCAGACAGTTGTCGGCCGAGTCGTCGATTATAGCGTTGAAGACGAAATTGGCGTGATTGAGATTCCGTCGGCTGATGTACTTCCGACTGTGCGGATTGCAAGCGTTCAGTCGCTCCCGAGGGCACGGGATCGCGTGCAGTCAATCGGCTGTGATGGAGGCGCACTTCCGACCGCTCTGCCAATTGAAGTGACTAGCATCGATCGTTACGAAGGGGCTTCGACGATCGAATGCACAGGGGTCCCGGTGCAGGGGCGATCCGGTGGGGGACTTTTCAATCTCGATGGTGAACTGATCGGCGTCTGCTTTGCGGCTGACCCTGTTGGCAAGCTCGGTATCTACACCGGCCTCACTGTTGTCCATGACACCTTGCGGCAGAACGGAATGGCTCGACTGTTTGAATTGCCTGCGAACGCAACCCTTCCCGGAGAATCGCTTGCGGGCGGTGCTGCTGCACCGGATGTCTCATCCTTGTTTTCTGGCGAATCATTACGTCGCCCGAGTGAATTGCCAGCATCGGGGCGAGATGCTGGT
The DNA here is from genome assembly GCA_041398965.1 of Planctomycetaceae bacterium. Taxonomy (GTDB): domain Bacteria; phylum Planctomycetota; class Planctomycetia; order Planctomycetales; family Planctomycetaceae; genus JAWKTT01. The sequence goes on from JAWKTT010000018.1 coordinate 74,307, forward strand.
AGTCGCGTTGATCCAGCATCGATTCAAGCGATTTACGACGAGAAGCGAATCGGGGAAAGTCTATTAACCGACGATGATCGTGCCTATCGCGAATCGCGTGAACTATCGACACGGACAACCTCAGGGGAAAACTCTCCTCCACGAGCGACAGGAAATCTTGACGCCCTGGGGGGCAATGCCGAAGAGGCCGAGATCGTGTTGATCGTACGTCCGAAGAATCAGCCGGAGAGTGCGAGTCGCGTCGTGATTATCAATCAGGCCAGTCCTAAGCTCCTCTCCTATCTTCGCGGTGACGCGATGGGTGACGTGGAATCTGAAAGGCTCACAGCAATTAATTCGACGGATGTCCTGGTAGGGCGAGACTCCTATCGGGAAACTGGATATAAAGCCCATCGTGTTGTGTCTTCGCCGACCTTACGTCGCCCTGCTTCACTCGAAGCGAGTTACCAACTCGCGGCGACACCGAGGATACCTAAGTCGTCGATCGTGACAACTTCAGCCAGCCAGCGTGTCGAGGCAAAGCCGTATGTCCGGTCGGCCGAATCACGTCGCTAAACACAAATACTACTTTAGTAGTGATGTGTCGATGTCAGCGCGAGACAGGCAGGTCGCCTGAGTGAATAGTCGCGACGAGACCGCGTCGTATCCTAAGTATGCCCAGGTTAATGATATCGGACACTTGCACGGTCAATGTTCAACAGAAAGCCAGGCGAGAGCCAGACTCAGAGTTTAGCTTATCAGGGAGAAATGAGACATGGACGTTAGGCAGTCAACTTGTTCTCGATCACAAGTTCAGAGTTCCGTGTCGTTGCGGAGCGTCACGCGGGATTATGACTTACCGAAAAGAGAGCCTGTTGTCCGGGCGGGTCGGCGATGGGGTGTCTTTCTGCTTGCCGGCCTACTAATGGCCAGTGTGGGTGGCTCGTTAGGCGTTGCCGATGACACGCCGGCAGAAACTCATCTACTCCGGTATCAGTTTAGAAAAGGAGAGGTCGTCCGAACATTGGTACATGACGTGTCGAAGTTTGACGTCGAACAACAAGGGGCTCAGACGGAGTTTGGGTATCAGACGACATCATGGAAACGCTACACGGTGAAGGATGTTGCAGCGGATGGAAGTGCGACGCTCGAGCTAAAGATCGACCGTGTCATCATGTCAGCCAAAGGGGAATCTGGTGACTTCGAGTTCGACAGTGCCAAGCCGGGAACGGCACCCGCTGAGTTCACCCATATTCGCGACACTGTCGGGCCGCCTATTGCTGAGATCATTGTCAGTGCTGTGGGGGAAGTGACGGCGGTTCAGCACCTCCTCAAGAATCAGCAAAACGTTAAGGATGCGGACGACAGGAACGTCGATGTGCTGTCGCTGTTGCCCAATGAACCAGTGAAGGTTGGGGCACAGTGGAAAGAGAAGTACGAGGAACAGATCTCTGTTCCACCAGCACTGAAGAAAACCATTAAGATGCAAAAAGTCTATACGCTGAAGGAAGTGAAGGACGGACTGGCGACCATCGAAATGGTGACTATGGTATTGACCCCTTTGCAGGACTCGAAAGAAGAGTCGCAACTTATTCAAAGGACCCCATCGTCAATCATTCAGTTTCATCTGGAAGATGGGAGGATTATGTCGCGGAGCAGTAGCCTGCATAACACCGTCGTCGGCTTTGCTGGTGAGAGTTCTCGAATCAAAGTCGATCGAACCTGTGATGAACGGACACTTAAGGAGGGAGACGACGGGATCGTCGAAGTGGCCGTCGAGCCTCAATCTGTTCCAAGGTAGTGAGCGCAAAATTTAGCCCCACACAGATCGTGTGGGGCTAAACAGAAGCACCTGATTGCTAAGAGTGAGTTATCCCTTGGCAATTTCGCCGCGAGCGAAACGACCAAGCGTCTGTTGATAACGGCGTTTGCCGTCTTCCACGACGCGACGAATCTCTTTCGCGTTTTCTTCACTCTCCTTACGCAGTTCCGCAATCATTTCGAGCGATTCGATCTGGAAGTCTGAGATGGCATCGACCAGTTTTTGCACCGACTCCGGACGAATCGTCGAACCGTAACCGGCCTTGATCGCAGCACGTTCGAGTTCTTTGCCCAGTTCGGCCACGTCTTCCAGCCCCTTGTTGACGCCATCCTTCATCGCCTCGGTCGCTTGCGTGATTTCATTGAGGCCGTGCTGTGAGGTGTACACGGTCCCGAGGATCGTAAAGACGTGCTCGTTGGTCGTGAAGAATGTAACAGCCCGGCGAAAGACGCGGTCTTTGACGTCGTGCGTTTGCTTGAGTTTCGAAATCAGCGTCTCGCCGACATCGTAGCCGATTGAGAGATTCTCGGTGATATCCTTGAGCAGTTGATAACTGCGGTCTTCCTGTTCGTATTTGTGACGACTCTCGTCGCGAGCCAGTTCCAGTCGAGACTTCTTGCTTTCGTCGGCCCCGGCTTCGGCCTCGACCGCTTGTTGAGCAGCCGCTAATGCCTGCCGGGCCGCTTCGTGGCGTGGTATCTGTTGATTCAGCAAGTCCTGAGAGAGAATCTCCGCCTCCTTCAGGGCGAAGCGGAAATCAATGTAGCCGTCCATGATCGCGTCTTCTCGCTGAAGCTGTTCTTTCGTGTCTTTCGAGACTTCGCGATAAACCTCAACGATCTCCTCAAACCGGGCCGACGGAGTGCCACGGCGAACCTTCATCCAGAGGTTCTGGACTTTTTCGGTCAGACTGATCTTCCCGTCCGCCAGTTGGTTAATCAGCATCTTCGAGTCTTCACGAACCGAATCGAACATCTGGCTGATCGCGAGATAGCGATTTCCGACATTGATGTTTTCAACGTTCTCGCGGACCAGTGCGTTGAAGGTGCTCATGTGCTTGATGGTATTGGCGATGGCCAGCACTTTCGGTTCGTCGAGACCGCGAACCTCCTCGAGCAGGGAGATGAGTTCTTGCGGAGTGTCTTCACGCGGACCGATCCCGAAGCGGCCCAACACGCTCAGTGCCCGATCGAGGTAACGCTGCATGCTTGATGCGTCAGACTCTGGTGTGTTGGCAGTGCCGGGAGTTGTTTTGGTGATGTCGGTTGAGGAAGCCGAGACGTTTGCGTCAGCCATGATGTCCCTTTTCTGAATCAAAAACGAAAGTCTGTAAGATGACCGCTCAAGGACCTTTCGATCCTCGCCTCCCTCCGCTGAGAAAGAGGACACTGCCAGACTATCAGGCTCTCACAGAATCGCAATCGAGAGACGCTTTTCCGGCGACCTCAGGCCGAATTCTCATCGATGCCCGTAGAATCTCTTCCTGTGGATTACGCTCTCCGCCGAACTGGAGAAGTCGCTACAATCGCTATGACCCCTTTCAATGATCGGAGTTGATAGATCATCACGCGATGTGGAAGAGTTTCGGGCGTCGGACGGACTTTGCTGACCTACTTTTGCTCAGGTGTCCGCACTGGCTGGCATCCGGCGCGGCAGGAGCCACGTCTTCGTCTCCCCTCAACGCTCACCGTGGTGCAGATATGTCCGCTTCACACGTTCAGCCGCGCGCCCTGGCGGCTCCAACCTCCGGGTGGTTACTCTCCCCGAGTTTCGACCTCACACTCGTGGTCGGAAGCGCCCTGCTGGCGTTGCATGTCGGCATTATCGCTGTGTTTGCCAAACATCCGAGTGTGGTGCCGATCATCTTCCTGTTCGACATGTGGTTGCTGGGCTATCACCATGTGGTCTCGACGTTTACTCGACTTTGCTTCGACAAGAAGAGCTTTCAGGAACATAGGTTTCTGGTGATTCAGCTCCCCCTGATAGTCATCGGGGCAACAGCCGGTGCAATCCTGAGTGTCGGTGCGGTTCGACTGTGGATGGATGGCGTAGCTGTTGTTTCCGCAACGCAGTTGTTCTCGGCTGGACAGTGGATTCTGCCCACGACCTACCTCTACTGGCAGTGGTTCCATTACACCCGCCAGAGCTACGGCATCGAACGGATGTATCGCCGAAATGCGGGTGAAGGAGCATTGATCAACGATTACTTCACGACCCGATCGTTGTATCTCGTGGCTGGAGTTGGCATTCTGTACCGTGCTTGGCAGGGCCAGTCGACCTTTTTGTCGATGGAAGTCCTGCATTTGCCGATCACCAAGTCGGTGCTGTTCGGAGTGGCTGCCGTGACTGCGGTGTACCTCGCGATGTGGCTCGGCCACTCGTTGTGGGCCTTCCGACAAGGACGACTCGCAGTGCCTCACTTCTTGTACGTCTGCACGCATCACATCATCTTCTTTGTCAGTTACTGCCTGATCGATAACATCACGTCGGGCTGGCTCGTGTTGAATGTCTGGCACAACTTGCAGTACATCATGTTCGTATGGTGGGCTAACAACCGACAGTTCAAAAACGAAGTCGACCCAGAACGAAAACTGATTTCGACCCTGAGCCAGAAACAGCACGTCGTGGCCTACTTCGGAATCTGTATCGCAATCTCGACGGTCATCTTCTTCGGACTGAAAGGGATGGGATCCCTCGGCGGCGTCCAAGGGGCCGTTCGCTGGTCCTTGATGGTTTCGATGGTGATGAACTTCCATCACTACGTTGTCGACGGCATCATCTGGAAGCGAAAAAAGCAAAAGCCCGCAGTAACGCCGGTTGAGGTTGCTCCCATGGCATCGTGACCAATCCTCAAGTTGTTCCTGATCGAGTCCGATCTCCAAGAGAGGCGGGGCGACACGTGTCGACCCGCCTCCTTTCTTGTCGAGATTCGTCCAGTCATCTGCGGTGGAAACCAACAGTTCCGGGCTGACAAATAGTGCAAGCCATGAACGAAGACGCGACGACGATGTGACAACGTCACCGTCGATAACGATAGCCGGGAATATCTCGCCCAGATCGGCAAACGAATTGGACGAGACCTTTGACCAACAATACGTCGACTACGGGCGTCGCCAGATTCTCGCTAAACAGGTTCGCAAGAAAGCCGTGCTGAAAGGGATGATCGCTCCGAAACTGGAAAGAGAACGCACAGAAGAACTCGCCGAAAGTCGATGCCCCGGTTTGCTGACAACAGTGGAAGCATGTGTGCCCCGTTATTCTCGATTCGTCGACGCTTGACCATTTCCGAACTTACCTGTACAAACGCCGCACCCCGAACGGTTGCGGGCAACAGTTGATCAAAGTTCGCCTCCCCGGAAGATCGAACAAATGATCTCCAATCAAACTCAGCCGGAGTGGCGGAATGGCAGACGCGCTGGATTCAAAATCCAGTGGGGTAACACCCGTGTGGGTTCGAGTCCCACCTTCGGTAGTTCGATGAGAGCCCGGAGAAACAACCTGTTTCTCCGGGTTTTCTTCGTTTTTGGGGTTATCACTTGACTCATCACTGGATGTTGTTCCAGTGTCACCAGATGACCCGCTGGGACCCGAAATGTCTCGAGTTGGTACAAGCCCTGGTACAAGCCGAGGGGGTGAGATTCGGTTGGGTTGGACCGTCGGGAGGCTTTCCATGGCGCCGCGCCGATCTTCCAGGGACAAGGTTGTGTAGGTGTTCATCGTCAGGTTGATGTCGTCGTTCCAGGGGACGACGCATCACCAGTCGATGGATGTGGCCCGGCATCCGGAGAAGTCGAAACCAACGCAGAAGAAGCTCCGGGCCAAGGATCGGCCACTGGCGAACGACTTCGTGTCCGACGATGAGTTCGACGGGCTGCTGGATGCCTGGTTCGGCAACATCGCCCGCGTGCTGGTACCGGGTCGCGGGTTCTACATTTGGGGCGGCTACGCGAACTGTGCGAACTACCCTCCGTTCCTCAAGAAGCACGGGCTGTACTTCTCACAGGCCCCTCCCCGTACAGAACACACACGCGAACAGGTCCGTGAGAGCGCTTTCGCTGTAAGCTCTTTCGCATCAACGGTATCGAGGTTTCGCGATTGGTACGCGCGATGCTGCTCGATCACGCGAATCTTGAACGCTGGATCAACTGCTCAACAGCTTGGCAAGTTGGGACGAGAATTTGCTGAACAGTTTCGAGAGCGCAGCGACTTTTCGGGTGTTGCAGAGAAGCGTCGCTTAACAGCATGCGACCTGTGACTCTGCCGGTTCTGCTGATCGTCCGGCGAGCAGCCGACGGAACTGCTCCCGTCCAAAATCGCCCCTACCGTGGCGCTGGTCCTGTTCAGCAGCGTGGCTACGCTGAGCGGCTTTCCAGCGGGGTAAAAATATGTTGTACCCCGTGATTTTCCACGTTTTGCAAGAGAGTGGACAGTACCACGATGGGCCGGATTCTGCACCCCTTATTCGCCCTGTTGGCCTCAGTGACGCGCCAGGAACTCGCTCGCCAGGTCGCGTACCTCAAGGAGGAGAACCGGATTCTCCGCGCCCGGTTGCCCACGCGAATCGTGACCACTCCACAGGAGCGGACTCGTTTGCTGAAGGTCGGTCGGAAACTCGGCATCCAGCTCCGCGAGCTGATGTCGATCGCCAGCTACGAATCGTTCCGCCGGTGGGTGCGGGAGAAAGAAGACGGGACGACGAAGCAGACCAACTCGAAAGAGAAGACCGCCCGCAAACCTGGGCGTCCTCGGACACCCGATGAGATCCGTGACCTGGTGATCAAGATTCGCAAGGAGTCGAACCTCGGCTACACCCGCATCCTGGGCGAACTACGGAAATTCGGTATTCGCATTTCTCGGCAGACCGTAAAGAACATCCTGGTCGAAGCCGGTCTGACACCCGATCCTGGTGATGCCGACAACCAGGATTCCTGGGACGCGTTCCTCAAGCGTCACGCCGACACGCTCTGGCAATGTGACTTTTTGACCAAGCCGATGTGGACGGCGACGGGCCTGGTCGACCTGTACCTCCTCGTGTTTCTGCATCTCGGAACACGGCGGTGCTGGATCAGTCCCTGTACGCTGAATCCCGATTCCGCGTGGGTTTCTCAGCAAGCCAGGAACTTCCTGATGGAGGCCGAGGACATGGACCTCGCGCCAAAGATGGTGATGCGGGACAACGACACCAAGTTCACCACCCAGTTCGACCAGGTCTTCGAGACTAGCGGGGCGACAATCAAGCGGAACACTCCCGTCTCACCCAACCTGCGGGCTCATGTCGAGCGGTTCATCCAGAGCCTGAAACACGAGTGTCTCGACAAGTTCGTGATCGTGGCCCAGCGACACCTGAACCACATCTGCCGCGAGTGGAGCGCCTACTACAACACGGAGAGGCCCCACGAGTTTCGCGACCACCTGCCGCCAGCGTGCGAGCAGCCGCCGGAACAGATCAAGTCCATCAGAACCAGCGACGTCGTCTGCAAGACCCGACTGGGTGTGGACTGCTCAACTCGTACTCGCGCCGAGCGGCATGAAGCACCCTGCCTGTCCGAGCAGGAACCGGGCGGCAAACCGACCACTTTTCCTGGGTTCGCTCGAACGCCCCCGTGCAGTCCTCCGACGGCCAAAGGGCTATGCCTCCGTCGCACAGCGAATTTGGCTGTATCTATATTTTATTGATTGACACCATTCGTCGTACCGCTATTGTAGATTTCATGAGCAGAATCGAAAACGGCAGACAGGTACTTCGTGATGCGGAGCAGGCGCTTCAGGGGCTCCTTGCAGGCGCTGCAACCGATGGTGACTACTCCGCTGTGCCAGTGCTGATGGATTGGGCCCGCCAGCTCGGAGAGCTTGCCAGTGAACTGGACACTCTCGAGCCCAAACGAGCACCAGAACAACGCCTCGCTGGTTCGGCAGCCAGCCGCAAAAGCAAGAAGCCGCAGAAACGCAGGAAACCAAAGGGGGGCGGGTATCCAAGATTCATCCGCGACGAAGAATGCCTCGTCAAGATTGGCTGGTCTAAAACCGGAGGCGAGGAATACGAACACAAGGCCGACAAAGATGCCGTTGACGCAGTGGTGACTTCCTGTTGACAGCAGTTCAAAGTGGTGGCGGGGGGCGGCCGAATCTGGTGGCGCCGGGTGGGTGAAGGCCGCCAGAAATCGGGTCGTGTGTCGCGGGAAAAGCGTGACTGGGGGAGTTGTTCAGCGAGTACGCCTGCGACGCCGTTTGGCAGCCGGTAGCTTTCCCCTTTCGTCTCCAGGATGTGACAGCGGTGCGTCAGTCGATCCGGCGCCGCTCCGGTGAGCCGTTCGCTCCCCAGGCTAAGAGGTCCGGACACCAGCGTTAACCCGGATGCGATCTGGCCCCAGAGACTCTGAGACTTTGGCCTCGGCCTCTGTCCTCTTTCGATTTCTGGCGGTTTTTCGGTGATTTCGAAGCTGATTCATCCGTTGCTCGTTCTGATCGCCACCGCCACCGATCGGGAGCTGGCACAGGCTTTGCGGTACCTGAAAATCGAGAACCGCATCCTCAGAGACCGACTGCCGAGGGCGAGGCGAAGCCGGTATCGCCGCGTGCGCGGGCGGCGCAGTTCCTGCTGGTACATTGGTGTTTGCGGGCCACAACCGCTCGCATCATGATTCCTTCGACGGGGGTCGGGGAGAATGAAACGCCGCTCAAACTGAGCCATGCCGTTTCGATTGCATGTCTCAACGGCGCGGCGGACGTGGATCTCAGCTACGCGAGGTTCATCACAATCAGGCCCTTCATGCGGCACATCGAACGTGTCGGAAATGCCGGATCCCGTGATGCACGTATCCAGATGAAGGTCGATGCGACGCTTGAGGATTTGAGTTTCTCAGGACTCATCCTGCCCGCGGGGCAGGAATGGTTCGACAACAACGCGGAACTGAAGCTGGCTCTCCTGAAACACTTTACTTCCGACCCTCTTTCGGAGTCGATCGCCGCCAAGATCATTCGCGCGGAGACGCTCGCCACCGCAGCAGTCCCGGAGGAAGAACTCCTCAATTGGCTGAAGCAGGTCGCTGAGTCGTTCGCAGAGAATGAAGACACCACCATTCAGGCACTCCACGAAGCTGAAGCCCTGTTTAATCAGACCGCCACCGAGCAGGAAGAGACGCTCGCAAAGTCCGTGGCGGCCCTTCGTAAAGCTCGTGCGGGGCAGGAGCCGGCACGTGTACAGAAGTTGATCGAGCAATACCTGGATCAGGATCGGGAACTCGCTGAATCACTGGAAGCGGCCTTGCAGAATGAGACGAAGCTACTTACTGAGCCGTTCTCGTCGTTACGCAAACGATCTGCGGCGGTTGGTCACGATTAATGAGCTGACGGCCTCTTGACCGCTCGCGCCCGATACTATCACACCCTCCGGCCACATCGGGGAATCGAGAATCGTCTCCCCGTAGGATCAACTCCTCCACCAGACACCCCGCCAAACCCGGCCGACCTCGTCTGCCAGCACCATCTCGGTGGAGTGCTGAAACACTTTGCCCCCCGCGCCGCCTGAGGCTGGAACCATTGTGTCCCATCCGGTCCACCGGGACAGGGACAGCGATCAACGTCTGCGCAGACTCGCAAGGTCGACCGCAGAACGCTTCTCAGCCTTCCTTGAGTCGAACTGAGACGCTCGTCGACTGCTTCCTGAGCCCCATCTCACCCGACACTCCTTCGCCTCCGCACCAGTTCAACTCTCGAAACCCCGCTTCCTTCCGATCAACAAACCCCGGACAGAGTTTTTACACCCCGCGCGATCTGCGAAAGTCCGACAGCTTGCCGAACAAATCCCGCAATATTCCGGAACTTGCATGGTGACTGCGAAGAAATAGCCTTCAAACAAAACAAGCGTCGCAACCGATGTTGCGACGCTTGCTGTATCACGATTCTGAATCCGCTTTCGGCGAACGGGGTTTAACCGTCGCCGGCATTACAGATTTACTTTCTTATCCATGCCGCTGCAGTGACCGCCAAGTGGTCTCTATAATATATGCCATCGGGGCCATTGTCCACGACAAGGGTGACAGTTTCACCTTTCTTGAGGTCGATTTGGAGTTCATGGGTTGCCTTGATTGTATTCTTGTCGAGCGCCTTGGTCCATAACGGCGCACTACCTTTGGCTTTCGGTCCGTAAATACTCACCCCGACCCCAGTGGGCGACTCCATGATCAAAGACATGTTGTAATTGAACACATGATGGCCGTCCTCCTGTGCCGTATACTGAGCAACCACGCTCTCGCCCTTGTTAGGCCCTGGGTGCAAAATGACTGAGCCTTCGCTTTTGGCAGGGTAGTGAATCATGAACCCGTCAGTTTTATGGTTGATCGGAGAATCACTCGTGTTCTGACAAACGGACCACCAAGCTCCATATCCCTCCGCCGTTTTGTTTCTTCTCTCGATCGATGTGATCTTGTCTTTAGCGAACGGTTGGTCCGTCAATTCAAACTCTTTAAACGAACCGACGTCGCTTGCGATCGAGAGGTAGCCGAACTGGAAGGGGCCACCCTTGATGTCCAGCTTTGCGGCATCCTTCGGAACCGAATCGGCGAGCCCACCCCTGAACATCTCAAAAACCTGGTCCTCCATGCCGGCACCGCCAGCGTTGGCTCTCCTGAGCTTGAAGTTGCCCGTTGGCTTTCCTCCGCCTTTCGGGTTGACCCCGTCGACAGACAGAACATTTGCCTGATCGTCGAGGCAGACCAACTGATAGCCTTTGGAGTGCTGATGAAGTACCCACTTCGTCTTCTCAGTGCCATTCATTTTCACGGCGGCGCCATCTCCACTACCTTCGGAGTGCAACCAACCGTCTGCGGTTTCAATTTCGTAGACGTGGTTGTCTTGTCCTTGTGGGCCTTTGACTCGCTCCCCCGTGTCATGCAACGTCAGGTGCAATTCCGCTGTGCCGTCACCCTTCTTGTTGACGAACGTAAACTGCGGAGTAGTCACCACGCCAACACCAAAGTCTGCGGCGTCCAGAAGATTGCCTTGTGACTTGTCGTTACCTGTCGGGGCTGTACCAAAAATGGCGGTGTAGGCGAATCGGATCGTATTCCCCTTTGCTACGATCTGCTTTTCGCCCTCGTGGGTGTATTTCATCCACTTGTCGTTGCCGGTGGTGTATTGCTTTGAGAACAACGGCTCGTCGTCAGGTGTATTGGCTTTACCGTCGGGACCGAGGTCGGTGATCGTCAGTTTCATCGTGTCGTTGCCATTGCGTCCGCGATGAGCAAACGTAAATTCAAGGATTTCACCCGCCTTAATGCCATCGGAATCCTGAAAAAGGGTTCCGTCCTTGTCCGCGTTGAGTTCCACGCACTGCTCGCCGTCATACGCTTTGACAGAATTATATCCCCTCCAAATCTCAAACCTATTATCGGTGGTGGTCCACCCCTCAATGTCTTCTACAAAATCAATCTCCTTCTCAATGGCAGGTTGCTCAAAGCTCGGATTGATGTGGCCTCTTTGTGCCGGTTTGCTCGACTGCTGTGCAAATGTGGCGGGAATTGGTGCCCCGACAGCAAGTGCGAGTGCGAAGATGATCTGTTTCATTAACGAGAATCCTTGTGTTCTAAAGTGTTGCATTCCACAGTCCGGATCAACACGCCCGGCCTGCACAGATGGTAAATGGTCAACCGAGGCGAGAACCCGGCAGGCCATTACAGTGTTGCAAATGCCACCGCAGTTCGAGCTCTGGGCAACCTGGACTTGGCCAGGAGCACATGTTTCCCACAGAGCTGGAAGATTACCGGTAACCGATTCAAGGTCTGGAGAGAATTCCGCGGCCCAACGGCATATCTCAAGTTTCCTGAACATCAAAGTAAAATGTCTAAATGCGTCTCAAGCCCGACAGGAAAATGGGGAAATGTGTCTAGTTTCCTGGTAAAATCCTAAAGAACTTCACGCTGCCGTCAATCGCAACAAGCGTCGCAACGCTTGTCATGCTGGAAGAGTCATGGTCTGTTGGCAGCCACTTTGCAGTTAAGGATTGCAACACAGGCAACGCCAGCGACCCCAGGAACGAAGCCTACTTTAGTTTCATTTCCCAGAGCTGATCTTTAGTGCCTTGGGCGCGTGTGAGCGAATAACCGCCTTTCGTCGACAGGCAGTTCGCTCCATTGTCCTTATGGTGCAGGCTCCAGCCAGCCTTATTTTTATGCAGCCACCAGTGCGTTTCGTTTGGGCCTGCATAATCAACCTTGGCTCCGGCATTGGCACTCTCGGCGGAAAGGAAAGCCGGCTTACCGTCGCCAGTGTGAAGCAGGTAAATTCCATCCCCGTTGTAGTCACCGACTTTCTCAATCCGCGCATCAAATTGCACAACACCAGCGTCGGTTCTGTTTGTGAAATCGTAGAGTCCGTCCTCGGGGACTTCAGCCTGTGCACTCCCGGCAAGCATGGCAAGCACGGCAGCGAGAGCGACAAATCCCGCAGCAACCTTTGTGTTCATCGTGTTCTCCTGTTGGTTCAGTGTGGTGAAAGTGGAAGCCAACTGCGGCTTGTTGCGGATCGAACGAACCAGCTCAATTTCCTCAACCTCAACAGTCCAATGTCCAAGTCCGGCTCAAGCCCGACAGGAGATTTGGAGGATTTCGGAATCTCGTTGAAAAAAGTCCCGGCCGGCGCTATCATCCTGGTAGTAAACCTCTGGGGCTGCGGGGGTTGAGCACAGCCCTTGAGTCGTACCCGGAAATCAAAGTGGACAGTCAATCGGTAACGGGCTGGATTGACCAGCTTGCGGAAGGCAACAAGGCGGCGGCTGAACGGCTTTGGCGGCATGTTTCTCTGCGTCTTGAGGATTTCGCGAGACGTAAGCTGGACGTTCAGACCCGGCGACGGTACGACGAACAGGACGCGGCGAACAGTGCCTTCCACAGCCTGTGTCTGGGCTTGGCGGAAGGTCGGATAGAGGCTCAGGATCGAGACGCCTTTTGGGGCCTGCTAGCAGTTATTACCTCCCGGAAAATCTCGGCCCAGCGGCGCCATGCAAATCGCCAGAAGCGGGGAGGCGGGAACACCAGCGGGGAATCTGCATTCGGTGATGCAGGCATCAATCAGTTCCAGGGGGGCGACTTGCCACCCGATGTGGCGGCCGAGGTCACCGAAAGTTGCGACCAGTTGCTCAACGCAATTGCAGGCGAAAATCTGAGAAGCATTGTACTGCTCAAGTGGCAGGGGGCCACGAACAGGCAGGTTGCTGACGAATTGGAGTGCACGGAACGAACTGTTGAACGAAAGCTGGAACGAATTCGTCGAATTTGGGTCGAGGCTGGCCTGCACGACAACCAGCAATTTTAGGGCCACGCCACCTGCGGGATTTCGACGTGGCGAATCTGCTAGTTTGCGGAAATTCAGTTTTTCCAGTCAATTCCTGTCGGTCTTGATCAGGTTTTGACCATTAGAACTGAGAAAAGATCGGTTCGAAATCCATGAATGACCCATCCCTCAGGAATTCCACCTACCAGTCGCTGACAGACGAGCAACTCGCGGACATTGACGAACTTTGCGATCGTTTTGACCGGGAGTTGGTGACGGGGGGAAGTCCGCGCATCGAATCGTATTTGGCAGAGGTTTCGGAAGTCGCCCGAGAGGGACTGTTGGCGGAACTGCTGGCGATGAAGATCGAATATCGCACCCGGCGGGGAGAAGTACCACGTCCCGACGAATACGTCGAAAGATTCCCTCAGCAGAGAGGTGTCATCGCGGGAGTGTTTTCTGGCGCATCTAGAACTCAATGTCGCGACGACCGTACCATTCTGAATAACAGTCGGATCGAGTCACCGGTTGAGGCTCCACTGGAACTGGAGAATTTTCGACTCATCAAACTACTCGGCAGCGGCGGAATGGGGGTTGTCTGGCTGGCAGAGCAAGACAAGCCAGTCAAACGTCGGGTTGCTCTCAAGCTCATCAAGTCAGAGGTGCCGTCGAAGGACGTGATGGTTCGGTTTGAAGCCGAAAAGCAAGCCCTGGCGATGATGGACCACCCCAACATCGCTCGCGTTCTTGACGCCGGCACCACCGACGACGGTCGTCCGTATTTTGTCATGGAACTTGTCGAGGGAGTTCCCATCACTCAGTATTGCGACGACAATAAGTTGAGTGTCGACGAACGCCTGAAGCTGTTCGTTCCAGTGTGCAAGGCCGTGCAACACGCACATCAGAAGGGCATTGTCCATCGCGATTTGAAACCGTCGAACGTGTTGGTGACTGTGGTCGACGGCCAGCCCGTTCCCAAAGTTATCGACTTCGGTCTCGCGAAAGCTGTCGAGCAGAACCTAATGCTCAGTGACGCCACATTGCAGACGGAATTCGGCAAGGTCGTCGGAACCGTGCAGTACATGTCGCCGGAGCAGGCTGAACTGAGAGGATCAGAATCCGAAGACATCGACACGCGGACAGATGTCTATTCACTGGGAGTCATGCTGTATGAGTTGCTGACAGGCACCACTCCGCTTGACAAGGGAACGCTGGGACAGAACGCGCTGCTCAAGGTTCTACAGATTATCCGTGAGGACGCCCCTCCTCGCCCGAGCAGTCGCTTGAGCTCAGCATCGTACGAAGCGAATTCCGCGGTCAGCGATTTGCGAAATGTGCATCCTGCCCGGCTCCAGCAGATTTTGCGCGGCGAACTCGACTGGGTTGTGATGAAGGCCCTCGAAAAAGATCGGGCCCGCAGGTACCAGACGGCCAATGACCTGGCTCAGGAACTGACCAACTACCTGACGGGCGTAGCGGTGGCCGCACGGCCACCCTCGGCGTGGTATCAACTGCAGAAGTTTGCCAACCGAAATCGAGTACTCGTCGCTGCTGTACTCGCGGTAAGTGTTGCACTTGTGGCTGGCATTGTTGGGACAACATACGGACTGCTTCGCGCGAATGAGAAGGCCAGCGAGGCTGAAATTGAGCGGGGGAAGGCTTTAGGCAACGAACATCTGGCAAACCTCGAAAAAGATAAGGCGAGGTCGAACGAACAACGTGCCATCGCCAATGAAAAACGGGCTGTCGCTGCCGAATTGCATGCTGAAGCAGAGTCGCAGCGCGCTCGTGATTCTGAAGCCAGTGCGAAGTTCCAGCTTGCAGTCGCCCGCTGGGAGGCTGGTCGAGCGCGCGATGCGCGAGACTTGCTGCAGGAAATCCCGCCTGAGTACCGCGACAACTTCGAGTGGAGATTCTGTCGCCGGCAATTCGAGGGAAGCGACTTTACGTGTTACGGCCACTCACAAGTTGTCCGCCGCGTCGCCTACAGCCCAAATGGAACCGAAGTCGCCACGGCAAGTATGGATTCCACCATAAAGTTGTGGGATGCACGCACCGGCGCGGAAATCAAAACATTACGCGGGCAGGAGGGGGCAGTTCACCAGGTTGTATTCAGCCCCGATGGAACGCACATTGCCTCAAGTGGTAGCGACAGAACCATCAGGATTTGGGACATACGGACTGGAGAAATTACCACGAAGCTTGAGGGACACGAGCATTATATCCTGACAATTGCGTTCACCTCAGATGGCACACAGCTGTTGTCGGCAAGCGATAAAGCCACGATCAGGCGCTGGGACGCGGCTTCAGGTCAGGAAATGTCCAAAGCGGAAATCCGCCAGAATCCAACCGGCGGTGCATTCAGTCCCGATGGCAGCCGATTTCTATCCTTCAACAATTCGGGACTCATTCTCTGGGACACCGCGATTGGGCGAGAAATCAGAAGGCAAGCCAACACAAGGCCGTATCCGATAAGTGCCGTCTTCAGCGCCGATGGTCGCCATGTCGCCGTCGCCTGCCACGACACTGTGACCCTCTGGGACTCAGAGCTCACACATTCGCTCTGGACTGGGGATGGAAAGGCGGGTTGGATTCGAGGTTTAGACTTCAGTCCGGATGGAACTCGCCTCGCGACATCAGGCGGCGACCGCAAGGCTCATATCTGGGATGTTGAGACCGGTGTGGAAACTATGACATTCGTTGGTCACAGCGATGCAGTGAATGATGTGGCCTTCAGCCCTGACGGCGCGCGGCTGGCAACGGTAAGTTTCGGCGACGCACTTAGGCTTTGGGACGTGCGAACAGGAGCGAATGTCGTTTCCGTTCGACCGCATGGAAGCATTGTGAACGGAATTGTCCTTTCGCAAGATGGCAATCGTCTTGTTTCAGGCGGCTTTGACCGCAAACTTAAGATGACTGATGTTCATACCGGTGCGGAAATCTATAGTGTTAATGGCCATTTCAATGGCTCCGCTCCGGGATCGCATACGGTTGCCTGGAGCCCTGACGAGGCGTACATCGCCTTCGGTGCCGACGACAATACAGTGAAGTTGATTGACGCCAGGACAGGAGCGGAACTGAAATCTTTGGCAGGACATGAGAGTAATGTTTGTACTGTTGCCTTCAGCCCAGATAGTCAACGCGTTATTTCAGGAAGTTTTGACCATACCATTCGAGTGTGGGATGTCGCTGCAGGGCAGGAGGTCATGACATTGATTGGCCACACCGGACGAGTCAACTGCGTGGCCATTAGTCCAGATGGGACTCACATTGTCTCAGCATGCGAAGACCGGACGATTAGGTTTTGGGATGCTCAGTCGGGGAAGGAACTCATGTCGCTCGTCGGGCACGAGGTTAATGTTGTCGACATCGCATTCAGTCCTGATGGCAGTCAAATTGCCACATCCAGCAGCGATCACACAATTCGAATTTGGGACGCCCTGACTGGCGCAAGCATCTCGCGGTTGAATGGACATGAGGCAGGCGTCACGGGTATTGCATACAGTCCCGATGGCAGTCGAATCGCCTCGACCGGTTTCGACAGACGATTAAAGCTCTGGGATGTTCCGAACGGGAGAGAGATTTTCACAATACATCAAGGTCAGTACGGCGCACACGGTCTTACTTTTAGCCCAGACGGCACCCGAATTGCCGCAGGCATGGAGAACGGAGCGATAATGTTCTTCGATGCTCCGACAGAACGGGAAGCCACGTCGTTGAACGGTCACACCGCCCCACCCATCCACTTTGGTTTCAGTGATGACGGCAGGCGAATCTACTCGGAGTCGCAAAATGAGAAACTTGTCTGGGACGTGGCAAGGCAAGAAATTGATCGGAGCACAATGTGGGAGTCCCCAGCCGATGAGGCAACGATTTCTCCCAACGGACGTTGGCTTCTCAGTGGCGACAGGAACGACATTCTTCTGGTTGACCTGGAATTCAAGAACACACCAATTCAAGAAGAGTACCGAGCCCGGAAAGCCCAGTTTGATTCGGCCTGGCAACTGGAACAGGCGAACGCAGCGGCTGAAGCTAAGAACTGGTTCGCGGCGACTCACCATTTTGCGTTGCTGGCGAAGAATGCCCCTGAGCAAGTGGCGTATCACGATGGACTGCTGTTGTCCTTCGACGAACTGAAATCACAGTTTGAGCAGGCAGGTCGTGACCTCGATCCTTACCTGTCTCCGGTGGTCACCGAAACGCTCAAGCTGACGCCCGTCGACGAGCGGTCGAATCCCAGCTTTGAAGAGCCGCGCATTCGGAAGGAAGCTTTTGAATTCCGCACGGCAATTCCAGGTTGGCGATCGACGCGTGGACTGTTTGAGATCTGGCCGACAGGCTTTCTTGGGGTCCCAGCGTACGACGGCAATCAATTCGTGGAACTCAATGCGAGGAGCGAAGGAACTTTGTTCAAGGACGTAAGAAGCATCCAGAAAGACACTTCAATCGAATTCACATTCGCTCACCGTGGCCGGAACGGCGAAGACACACTGAAACTCACCATTACCGATTTAGGTGCCGACAACGCAGCCGGCGGTGGCGACGACACAGAGCTATTTGCCAAAGAATACACAACTGGCAACAAGGAATGGGTGGTCTACGACAACAAAGCCGAGCCCGAGATTAAGTCGCACGGAAACAGAGTGCGTTTCGCATTCTCGGCCATTAGCACGGCAGGTGGACAAGGAACTGGCAATGCCGAAGGAAACTTTCTGGACGCAGCCCACTTCGGCGCAGGTGTCGTGACCACAAAACAATGAGCGGCGTACGTCCGGTCCGCCCGGGCATGGCGCCGCTGCGCCGAGTTCTTCCGGTACGGAATGGCTTCCGTCCGTCCGTCTGCCAGTCCGCAACACAGACTGTGGAAGGCACTGCTCGCCGCGTTTTGTTCGTCGTAGCGCCGCCGGGTACGCCCGTCGAGCTCGCTCCGGGCAAATTCGTGCAGACGCGAAAGACCGGCAACCTCACCAGAAGTCGAACGGCGCGGGGTGTAAAAACTCTGTCCTCTTTCGATTTCTGGTGGCTTTCCGGTGTTTTCGAAGCTGATTCATCCGTTGCTCGTTCTGATCGCCACGGCCTCGGATCGGGAGCTGGCCCAGGCTCTGCAGTACCTGAAAATCGAGAACCGCATTCTCAGGGACCGCCTCCCCAGGGCGATCCGGGTCACGCCTCAGGAGCAACGGCAGCTGCACAAGTTCGGTGTCCCGCTGGGCCCGGTGATCAAGGATCTGATCACCATCCCACCCGACACTCCTTTGCCTCCGCACCAGTTCAACTCTCGAAACCCCGCTTCCTTCCGGTCAACAAACCCCGGACAGAGTTTTTACACCCCGCGGTACTCGCTGAACAGCTCCCCCAATCACAATCTTCCCGCGACACACGACCCCGTTCCTGGAGACCATCACCCACCCAGCGCCACCAAATTCGGCCGCCCCCCGCCACCACTTTGAACCGCCGTCAACAACATGGAGCGATTGCACAAAGAATCCGGTTTCTGGTAGACGAACGGGATCGGTCTGAATCAGAGCCCGCAAGCCACAGGTAGCGGCATCGCAACGACAAATGATAACTTCAGTTACAGAAGCCGCCCCGAAGAGGAGGTCGGGCGACACCGTCTTCGCTCTCAGGGAGGGCCTGTCTGCCTTGACGGCCGAAAGTGCCTTCGGGACCGTCGATGACTACCGCAGCGAGGACGCCGTCCCTAAATTGAACGAAGCTCTGGATGAAAATGGGGAGGACGTTGGCTCAGGTGCACAAGGTGCCGAAGGCGACAGGGAGACGATTCACACAGGAACAATCGGTGCCTTCGTCCGTTGCCAGAACGAGTGACGGGGCGTGGAATCAGTGACATGTGCCGCTCGGCAGAAAGGAGTCGCGATGGTCATGGACGACGAGTCTGAAGAGGTCGACCATGACGATGACGCGATGCCTATCGCTGAGTTTCAGCCTGCTCGATTTCGTGCCAGGCTTGGCCTGCCGGTAGCCGATGATCAATTGCTTGCCGATGCCGCCATTGCAGTCCGGCAGGAGTACCGAGGCTGCTCGCAGTGGAAGCGGCTGCGCTGCCGCAAGGTAAGTCTCTTTGCCGAACGCGATCGAGGGACGGTTTACGTTGTCCATGTCGGCAGCTCGGTTGAGTTTGACTGGACATGGGAGGGAGCGGTCGCCTTCCGTCCGAAGTCACTCGACGAAAACGCTCTCTTCTCCGACTCCACCTATGAGAATGCCGGCTACGACGATGAAATCGTCTGGAAGGGTGAAGTTCTCGAAGTCGATGAGCGCAATGGCTGCCTCTTTATCAGTCTGGACAACCCGGAGGCGATGCCGACCATCGGTTCCTTCTTTGTTCGTCCGTTCGAATTCCTGTCGGTGCTCGACTCAGTGTTCAACGAGCCTGTGTTTGAAGCGGTTCGTCAGGACCTGCCTCACCGGCTGGCTGCCGCAGAAGGGGGAATTCACCCCCCCGTATCGAGTCCGAGTCGAGTCGGCCTGACACACCTGCAGGAATGGTGGCAGCACTCATGGAATGTGTTGTGGGGGCCACCCGGCACCGGAAAGACGTGGACCACCGGGCAGCAGATTGCCGCTGTCCTCGATGACCCCACCGAGCGAATTCTGGTTGTCTCGACAACGAACCGTGCGACCGACGCGGTGGCCCTTTCCATTGGCAACGCAGCCAGAAGCCGATCGCTGGCTGAACTCGACGAAGGGAAGTTGCTCCGTCTCGGCAAAGGGGCCTCACTTCAGTCTTTTACCAGCAGCGGAATGGAGTCAATGCTGCGAGGAACAGAGTCCGAAACACTGCACAAGATCGATGAACTCGCCGGTCAGCTCCGCCTGTTCGACACATGGGAGGAGAGAGCTCTTGCGCGCAAGCAGATCGGCGAGCTTCGTGCGGGCGGCGACCAAAGCAAACGCCTGTTTGTCGACCCTGACGTGCGAGTGATCGCCGCCACAGCGTTCAAGGCGATGAGCCACCTCAACGATAACGCCATCATCAAGATGCTCGAAGAGGGCGACGCCCCGTTCACTACCATCTTCATTGATGAAGCGGGTTTGATGTCACGAACGGCAATTGCAGCCTTATCGTATCTGGCCGCACGCCGCGTCGTCCTTGTCGGTGACTCAAAGCAGCTGGCTCCGATTAGCCGCATCTCTCGCATCCTGCCAACACGACAACAGACATGGCTGGCGAGCAGCGGATTGAGTCATCTCGACGATCTGGACCAGAACCCCCACGCGGTTCACGTCCTTTCCGAACAACGCCGAATGCACCCGGATGTCTGTAAGGTCATTTCCGCTTTCCAATACGGCGGGCGTCTGAAAACGGCAGAGGAAACCCGGCAGCGATCATCGAGGCTTCCCTCGTTACTGGCGGAGTATTCCAGAGCGATCTGGTACGTCCTCGATGAGGAGGCGAAGGACCTCGCCTCCCTACGTGCCGAGCGGGGACCCGGTAACAAGAGCTGGGTGAGATCCATCACGCCAACCATTCTGCAAAGACTCTTCCTGGACCCAGGGGTCCGGCAGTCCCAGGGGCTGTTCATCTCACCGTACAAGGCACAGGCTCAGTCCATCGCCAATCTCTTTGCGGCTTGGAAGCTCACCGAATGGGAAGCTTCTACCGTCCACAGCCAGCAGGGGGCGGAAGCGGATGTGGTCATCTTCGATACAGTGAACGCGGGCAGCTGCAATTGGCCCTACGAAGAATGGAAGCGGCTGGTCAACGTTGCATTAAGCCGAGCCCGCGAGGCGGTCATCGTGCTCGCCAGCCGCGGCGAGATGGATGAGCCTTATCTCAAGCCGTTGGTCCGTCGATTGACGCCGAGTATTTTGGTTGAGAGTGGTGGCCAGCTTCGCTGGGAAGGAATCACGTCCCCCGGTGAGGGCTTTCGACGACGACCGAAGGCGGACACACAAGGGACTGAGTCTGGTAGCGGTGGCATGGGGGAACAGATCGCCCAACGCCACGAGATGAAGCCGGTGCTCTCGCAGGAGCAACAGCGGCTGACCAATCTGAATCTCGATGGCAAGCCCCGATTGGTTCGCGGTGTCGCCGGAAGCGGCAAGTCAGTCGTGCTCTGCAACTGGCTGGCGAAGACAGCAAAGCGGATGGAAGGCGGCAAAAACGTCCGCATCTGGGCGGTCTACGCCAATCGATCCCTGCACAAACTGCTGAGAGAATCGGTGGAATCCGCATGGGATGGCTTGTTCGAGGAAGACCTCTTCGAGAAGCCGAGTTTTCCGTGGGAGCGAGTCTCCCTGCTTCACGTCAAGGACGTGCTCGCTGGCATGCTGCCAGCTGCCTCGCTGAAAATGGATAACTTCGAGTTCGATTACGATCGCGCAGCGGAAGAGTTTCTGAACCGGCAGAATGCCTCTGAACTCCTCCCCCGGTGCTCGGCATTGTTCATCGACGAAGCGCAGGACATGGGGCCGTCCACACTCAAGCTCTTGCTGTCGATTGTCGAGCAGACCGATGCCGATGACCCCAACAGCCGCTCCGCTCACATCTTCTATGACAATGCCCAGAACATCTATGGACGCAAGACACCGAAGTGGTCGGAGTTCGGACTCGACATGCGTGGTCGCTCCACGATCATGCGCGAGAGCTTCCGCTCGACAACTCCGATCGCGGAACTCGCCGTCAATGTGCGACACCGGCTGACCCCACCCGACGAGCGGCAGGACCAAGATGAACTGATGAGCATGGGGCTGATGGAAAGGGCTCAGCGCAACGGGGGAGAATGGATTCGTGTGCGGTTCAACCAGGTCGAGGGACCAAAACCAATCTTCCACGCGTTCGACAATCGCAACGACGAAATGGACGCCATTGGCGGCCACTTGAAGCACCTGGTCCAGAAGGAGGGGATTTCGCCAGCAGACATTTGCGTCGTCTACAACGGAAAAGCAGTCGTACAGCTTCTCGAATCAAAGCTGAAACCGAAGCTGGCGGAATTCGGTGTCGAAATGTCCGTGCAGACGAACCGGCCGTTCGAACGTCAAGAGAACACGTTGGTCGTCACGACCTCGCATTCGTACAAGGGGTATGAGTCGGAAGTGGTCATGATCCCTTGCGTCGATCAGTACGTCACCGGCGACGGGCTGATCCTCGCCAACAACCTCTACGTGGCAATGACTCGTGCCCGATCGTTACTCGCCATTTACGGTCTCCGTGGGGGCTCAACCGCATCTCGCACATTGATTGCCACGATTTCCTCGTGTGTCGACACGATGATCGCGACACCTGAAGTTGAAACCTCGACCAGCATCCAAGACGACCTCAACGACATTTTGGACCACATCGGACACCAGCATCGCAAGTGGCTGGTCGATCTCTGGAAGCGATTCGACATTCGGCAGGAGCCGATCACCAGCGCCACAGGCCAGGTGTTGGCCGAACCGTTGTTCTGGTTCTGCAAGGACGGGACCGCCTGGGGATGCTTCGGAAACGACGTCGAAAACCAGTGGGCGACGGATCTGCCTTGTCGGGCGCTCAATGTTGGTGACGTGATCCATTAGGGACCCGACAACCGCCTGCAGCTTCACGTGACGGGATGACTGCATAGGCCGCACATCAAGCGTGAGACCCCGGGGACCGAAGTCCACGGGGTCTCACTGGGGTTCGCCAGGCGGTGAAAGCGGGCTAACTGTCCACCGCCGACGAGTGCAGTGTACGTGGCCCAGGGGGGGCAGGCAATCATTTTGTCACCAGCGGCTCTCCTGCAGCCGGGATGCACTCGGGGGAGAGGGAGAGCAAATTGACTGTGGGGTCGAACGAGGGGGCGTGGCGGCGGCCTTCGCGGCCGCCGTGGCCGAGCGTGGAGTGCTGGGCGATGTGATCGGTCAGTGACGGGACGTGCCACCACTGCTGGAGCTTGAGGGTCCGTACGATCTTGCCGATGGCGGTGTCGGAGTTCCGGACGTCGGCAGGAGGGCGAAGCGGGTTGGGGTTCGCACCGGTCCAGTGGCGGGCGATCGGATGCTCGATGATCCGTTCGAGCGAGCGCCGTGGAAAGACCATCGCACAGGCACCCCACAGGCTGCGGGTCACCACCTGCTGCCAGCCGGTCGGCTTCTGTGGTCCGAGGGTGAGGCGCCAGCCGGAGTGACGGCGGGCACGTGCCCGGGCATGATGCCAGCTGCCGCCGCGGTAGACTCGTCTCCCCTGCGCATCCAGCAGATCAACCTGATGGGAGTAATGCTGCGGCGTATAGAGGGAGACGAACCCGATTCTTTCGGGGTCGGCTGGCCAGAGCTGCTGGTCGACGAACTCGAGGGCCTGGCGGTGGAACAGCGTGTCGTCCTGCACGGTGAGGATCGCCTCCGCCCGGGGATGCTGCTCCAGCAGATCGCGGCACATCGTGAGCCAGTTGTGCCAGCACCCGAGCCGTTGCGGACGCGTGATCACTGGCGCCTGCGGAGGGAGTGCAGAGAGATCGGTCTCCGGTTCGGCGAAGACCGTCGGCTGCCAGCCGGCATCGACCAGCGACTGCACGCAGGTGCGGAGGGTCGGGTCCTGCCGCGGTGCGGTGGTGACTCCAACGCCCCAGCGGAGACGGGTGCTCTGCCGGTCAGGACAACTGCGGCAGCAGGCGATCGGCCCGGCAGAGGGGATCAACGAGCACTCCTGGTGGAGCGGGCAGGCATACACCTTGAGCCGGACCCGCGGTGTCCCACAGGCAGTACACCCCACGGTGCGCAGCAGCGGGCCGCGGTGACGACACGGCTCGGGGAGTGACATCGGAGAGAGCGTCGAGAGGTCGCGATGCTGCCACTGCTGTCGCGACCAGCGATGATCGGCGAGGGCCTGGGTCTGGTTCATGGGAACAAGGGGGTGTGACCACGTCAGGGGGAGACGGGATCAGGGCCTTAGAAGTACGGGGTGATCAGCAGTTCGGCTGCGGGAGCGCAGTCGCCGCCGCCACCCTGGATCGGGACGATCGAGGTCTGCGAGCAGGTACAGAGCAGCCCCTCGTACTCGACGGGGGGATCGACCGCATACACGTAGAGACGGAGGCGAAGGGTAGGGGGACCACCCGGGGTGAGTGCCGGCCCGGAGGGGTCGATGGTGATGTTGCAGTTGAGCGGTTCGGCATACCAGGAGCACCCGAGGTGCGGCAGCTTCGGCACCGAAGCCTCGGCGATTGTGAGGCAACCGAGGTCTCCGGAGACAATGAACCCCTCCGGCTGCGGAGCACAGTCGTCACAGGTGACGGCGGGCCATCCCTGACAGTTCCAGACTCCCCCCGACGAACCACCGCTGCTCGCCGACCCTGTCGACCCGCTGCTGCTGGTCCCCGTGGAACCGACTGAGGAGAGACCGCTCCCAGTCGAACCAGAGTGACTGGAACCGGCCGAACCCGAACCGGAACCTCCCCAGGATCCCAAATGACTGCTCCCCCCGGCAGAGCCACTACCCTCGCCAGAGGTGCTGCTGCTGGGGGTCTGACTCGTACCGGAGCCGCTCGGATCGTGGCCGCTCCCGCCAGACTGCGACACCGAGCCGACAGAAGTGGAGACGCTGGAGATGCCTGCCGAGCCGGAGCCACTCTCACCACTGACCGAAGTGCTCAGCGAGCTGCTGACCCGCGAACCACTCGCGGAGACCGACCCGGAACTGCTGCTGCTGCTCGGCTGGGAACTGCTCGACTGGGAACTGAGAGAAGACGAACTGGCGCTGGATGAGCCGCTGGCCGACTCGCTCGACGACGAGAGGTCGGGAGGGAAGTCGAGACGCACCAGGTGACCGAGGGTATCGAAGTGCGCATCGATCCAGAGTTCTCCCTCCTCCCCCTCAACGGCCGGGTCCTTCACCTTCAGCAGCACCACCACGCCGTGATGGGCCCGGGTCGGATCGTCCGGCTGCTTTGGCTGCGCGTTGATCTCCCACAGGAACGGCGGGTCGACATGCGGATCGGAAACCGGCTGATAGACCTTCCGGTCATCCGGCTGTTCGTTCCCGTATCCGGTATGGGCACTGTCGAAGTAATACCGCCCGTCCGGTTCCTGCCACATCAGCACCTGCAGGTTCTCATCCAGCGTCGCCCGCAGACCGTTCACCTCGTAGGCGGGATGCGCTCCATTCCATGCACCGCTGCGCCCCCCGTCAACGTCGCGCCAGGCCGGACCCTCCTCGCCGATCACCGGCTCGATCTCGTGCCAGGAGAACGCCGGCGAGAGGTTCTCCCCCTCTCGGTCAACCAGCCGCGCGAAGAACGGACGCCGTACGAACGGACCGAGCCGGACCAGCCCCCAGCACTCCGCCTGCTCCCCCGGCTCTCGCCACAGGATCTGCGCTGCACCCGACGCCGCCGACCTCAGCCGCGCGGGAGACTCGTCGTCCACCTCGGCACAGGGATCGGTCGGCTGCACCATTCGCAGACGGACCGGCGTCACTCCCGAGAGAAGTGCCCGGCCGATCGCTCCCTCCGCCAGCGGCTCCAGCAGCACGACGAACCGCCCTCGATGGTCCTCGACGAGAGGAGTGACGCCGATGAGGACCGGCTGATTCTGGAACTGCGGGAGGTTGTCGACCGGGTCGATCAGCAACTGGTCGATCCCCAGTACCTCGAACCGCCCACGCCCCGCGCCGCTGAGGTTCTGTACGAGGACCACCCCCGGCTGCAGCGACTCGGTCCCTTCGCCCGGCTGACGACGATGCCGCCCGCCAAGATAATCGCGGGCGACATCAATGAACGTGTTGAACGTCTCCGCCGGAATGCGGAGCCGATCGCCACGCTGCACTTTCTTGAAGGGATCGCCCATGAATCAGGCCGGAGACGGAAGACTGTAGGCTGAAGGGGTTCCAGGTCGACGCGGTATCAGCAACTTTCCTTCAGCCTTCCGCCTACGGTCTTCAGTCTCAGGTTCAGATCCCCAGTCCGGCGAAGCTGGCGTACGGGTAGACCTGTTCGACGTAGACCGCCTGCGGCCGCTTGACCAGTGTGTGAGACGACTTGTCCTCGACCGGCTCGTAGCGGACCCAGAGGTAGTCCCACCCCCGCTTCGTGATGCCGGTGATCTCTCCCACCACCAGCCCCTCGACATTCGGACTGGCTGCGAACTTGTAGCTCAGCTCCCAGTCCGTCTGGCTGCGGACCGAACCGCTCGCCCCAAGGAACAGCACCTCCCCCGGCTGGAACCCCCGGAACGGCTCGCTGCAGACCGCACCAGTCAGCGAGAACAGCAGTCCCTTGTACTGCGCGGTCACCAGCTCGGGCGGCAGGTAGTGAGTCTCCGAGAACTGGTAGACCGGTACCTGGATGTCGACCCCCTCGACACCGTCCGGCGTCACCCCGATCGCCCCACCGAAGTCGGGAGCCACTTCGTCAAGCGGGGCGTAACGGCCGACCGTCCCCAGCGATTGCGTGATGTGCTGCGTCCCGCCGCCGGTATCGAACGTGAAGGTCGACTCACCCGTTTCGGGCGGCACCCGCAGACTCCACCGCACCTCCCCCTGCCACGCCTCCTCTCCCAGCCGCTCGGTAATCTGCACCGACTCCTTGACGAGATCGCCGAAGTCATCAGGAGTGAGACGATCGAGTTCGGCCTGCGCCACAAACTCGTCGCTCGTCCCCCGGATGACGTGCGAGATCGCCACCGACGAGTTATCCCGGCCGATGGCGATGTCGGCCCCCCGCCATGTCGGTTCGACGGAGATCGTCATGCAAACCCCTGCTGGCTCAACCGCGCCTCCCGCACCAGACGCTCGGTATTGCGGGCGGTCGCCTCAGCCGCCCGCGCGGTTCGCTCGGCGACACTCCCCCCGGAGACCCCCCGGACACTGAACGGGTTGAACGTCCCACTGACGCTGACTTTGTCGGCGGCCGACTGCAATCCAGATCCGGCAGCGGCCAGTTTCTCTTCCAACTGTTGCATCAGATCGGCAGGTGCGTTGGGTTGGGTCGCGTCACCGGCGTCCGCTTCGGACCGTTTGCGGGAGGCTTCTTCTAACGCGGCCTGCCATTCGCGACGGGCGGCATCGAGCGCGGTTTGGGAGTCCTGCACCTCCGATGCAAACTGCTGAGCATTTCGCAGGTGCTCTGCGTCCCGCATCCGTTCGAGTTCAGCCAATGTGCCGGAGCGTTCACCGTCGATCTGTCCCAACCGGGCGCGGCGCTGCTGTTCGCGGGCGAAGATCTCCTGATTCCGCTGGGAGTCAGCCGCGCTATTCTTTCCCGCAACCTCCTGGTTGATCCGGGTGACCTCCGATTCGGCATCGATCTCCGAATCGAACAGTGACTTCAGTCGGACCCAGGCCTTGCGGATGAACCCGACGGCCGTGTTCCAGGTTTTCGTCAGACCAGTCGTGAACAGCGCCCACGCATCTGCCAGGAAATCGACGGTCTCGGTCCAGCCGGTCTGCAGTCCCGCCCAGGCATTGGCGGCGACTTCGGCTGCGCCATAGACCGCCTCCGTCCAGACCGCCACGAAGAACCGCTTCACCTCGACCCACTGCTGGTTGAGGGCGTTGATTCCCTTCTGCCACTCCATTTTGAGTGTCAGCCAAAGAATCCGGGCGGCCAGGCCGAGGTCGCCTGCCGCCAGGGCATCGCCGATCCCGCCGAATGCCCGAATCGCGGTCGATTTCAGGGCAATGAACTGCGTTCCGAGCCAGTCGAGCGCCTGCCCGCCGAGATCTGACGTATTAATAAGATATGCGCCGAGCGCCCCGATCCCCGCCAGGACGAGGCCGATCGGAGACAGCAGTGCTCCCAGCAGCGACGCGACAGTTCCAATGACCGTCGCCAGTCCGCCAAACCCGAACGCTACCAGTTGAATTATTCCCCCGAGTCCGACCAGCGCCACACCGGCGGCTAGAATCCCGACGACGATCCCGACGGTGGTCAGCACGACCTGTTTGTTCTCACCGATCCAGACACCGAGTGCGGAAAGAAAGGATGTCACGCCCCGGACGGCTGCCCGGAGTTCCGTGCCGAACGCTTCCCCCACGGCAATGGCGACTCCTTCCAGCGCCGACAGCAGGATCGTGACATCTCCCTTGAGCGTATCGAGCTGCGTCCCGGCAATCCGGGAAGCGGTGTCGGAGGCGTCACCCAATGCGGCCGTCGCCTCGCGGAGCCGGTCTGCTCCCTGCGAGACCAGTTCCGCAGCGCCAGCCGCCTGCCGCGCGGGGAAGATTGTTCCCAGGACACGCAGCTTCTCGCCGGAACCGACACCGGACAGAGCACCTTCCAGATCGGCGAGGATGTCGGCCAAAGACCGGACGTTGCCGGCTTCATCCGTGATCCGGACTCCGAGTCGTTTGAGTTCCCCTTCTGCTGCTGCCGAGGGGGATGTCAGTGACAACAGCATTCCGCGCAGTGTGGAACCGGCCATCTCCCCCTGAATACCGGCGTTCGACAGCAGTTGTATCGCCGCCGTGATCTCTTCCAGCGAGATCCCCGCCGACTTCGCCATCGGCCCGACGAACTTGAACGCATCGCCGAGCATCGTCAGGTCGGTGTTGGCGGTGGTCATCGCCTTCGCCATCACGTCGACGGCGTTGCCGAGTTCCTCGGCGGAGAGTCCCATCCCCGCCATGATCTTGGCAGCGATGTCAGCCGCCTGACCGATCTCTATCTGCCCGGCCGCCGCCAGATCAAGTGTGGGACCAATCGCCGACAGGATCTGATCGACGCTGAACCCCGCCAGCGCGAATGAACTCATCGCTTCGGCTGCCTGACTGGCGGAGAAGACCGTCGTGGCTCCGAGCCGCTTCGCCTCCTGTTCCAACCGTGTAAATTGCTCTCCGGTCGCACCGGTCAGCGCCTTCACACGAGCCATCTGGGATTCGAAGTTGGCAAAAGTCTGCGCAGAGAGTGCAAACGGCACGGCCGCCAGCGACCCCACCGTGAGCAGCTGACGGCCAAACTGCTGGACCGATCTCCCGAACGCTTTCAGCTTCGCCTGGGCACGACGCAGTCCCCGCACCAATTTCGAGTCGTCGGCGAACAACTCGACGTAAGCGCGGGCAGCACGAATCGCACCGGCAGCAGGCACATTGGGTTCCTTGGTTCAGTCACTGAATCAGTGGGAATCGAGCGGACGCCGATCGACGAACACCTGCTTGAGCACATCCACACCGACGCGGGGTTTACGCTCATGACGGGAGCGGTGTGCCTTCGCCTGTGGATGGAAGTCCTTCGGCCGGGCGGCACGGGCCTTCTTCGGATCGCGATGGCAGTTGGTGATCAGCGCCAGCAGGGAAGCGGTATGGTTCCAGCGGTCGCGGGAAGCGGCATCGGCCATCCAGCAGAGTTGCCGGAGTGTCAACGGGCCGGCGTCGACACCGATGATGCCGGCGAGTTCGTAGCCGAGTTTCCAGACGTCAATCGGCTGGCCTCGTCGAGCGCCGTCTCGATCGCCTGGGTGAACTCCGGACTCTCCACCGCCTGCAGCGCCTTGTCCAAAGTCGCCAGCTGCCGGCGTTCGGCGGCTGTCAGGACTTTCGTCAGCGCCCGCTTGAGCAGCATCCGCTTCCCTTCCGGGAAAAAATCGATGATCGCCTCAATCAGCGCCATCGAGGCCTTGTCGCCGGACTCTTCATCAAGGGCTTCGCCAAACTGCTCGGCGGTGATCTCCTTCTCGTCCAGCTGCGGCTGCAGGATCGAGACCAGGCAGTCGAACAGCACAAACGGGTCGCCTGTCAGCTGCTCCATCACGTTCGACTTCGGATCGACGATCCGGGTGAGGTTGATCCCGGTCAGCGCATGCACCCGCCGCAGCGAGGTGTAGTTGATCTCGATCGTCCAGGAGCGACCCTGGCGGTCAGTGAATGACTTCATGCGAGGTGGTTACTCCAGGTTACGTGGTGGTCATCCACTCGGGAGGATGTTCGGCATAGGTCGGCTTCGCGGTCACGCTGACGGTGATCGCCTCTTCCAGCGGTTCATTCCGGCTGAAGTTGGTGATCGCCATCGTGGCCCGCAGTCCCTGCGAACCGGCAGTGGCGACATCCCCATCGAGGGCAGCGAACTCGATCGGCGTGTTGTTGAAGAATGCGTCCTTGATCGCCGTGAACCCGGCATCGGCCGTGTCCCAGACCATCTCGAACTCGATCGAGCCATCCTTGAGCGTTGCCAGGATTGCCCGCCAGCCGCCATTGCCGCGCGTGGAGGCATCCGCTTCCCCCGCTTCGACGTTCAGCGTCAGATCCTTGACGTTCTTCATCTCCTGCCAGCTGGGGGTGTCGTAGCTGCTGGAGTTGCGGAACAGTCTGGCATCAAGTCCGAGACGGACGGACATCTTACGGTCCTTTCAATAGCGGGGCAGAGGTAGAGTGCTTGAGGACTTTGTGTTGCGAACCATCGAGGCGATATAACTGTCTTCACGTGAAGGCAACGACTGGTGGATGGGCCCCATTGGATGAAGTGTTCAGATGAGTCATGAGGAACAGATTCTCCGAGCAGTGGAATGCGAAGTGCTTGACCGTCAGCACCTTCAATATTCTCTGCTTCAGCGGAATGCATCCGATGCGGTCGCAGCTGTGCTTCGCTGCTACGGCGATATCGTTCGTGGTCTTCAAAACGGCTCCATTCCCAAAGACACAGATGATGCTCGGCATCAAACCGCCAACGAGGGTTTCCGCGGTCTGAGTCATTGCCTGCGGTGGATCAGATCAAGTTGTCCTCGGCTGATTGCTGTCCCATCCGTGGGATTAGAAACACTGCATGCGGAAGCCCTCGAATTACTTCGCTGGGGAGTGCAATACGATCCGCTTTGCAATCAGCACATTGCGTTATCACGCCGAGTCAACGGCAGGAGCCTCGTCACAGCAACTGTCAGTGAGGCCAAGAAGCACATTACCTTCGTGCCGTGTGATCCCCCAGATCCTCGGTACTTTGTCTCGCAGGTTGAGGCGAGAAAGGCCGAGGATTTGCGTCAAGTTGCGCTGTATCCCGACCAGCAGTTGGCCCAGTTGTCGTCGGCATGGTACGAATCGGTGCAGCGCGACAAAACAGGATTTCGATTTGACGATTCCACCATTGCAACGAGCGGTGTCTTGGATGTTGTGATCGAGTGGCTGCAACGCACCTGTCTTCCAGAGTGTCCGGATGAGCGACAACTCGGAACCTTCAAAGCTGGAAGTCTCCGTCGAATACTGGCGGCTCTGCACGTCGCGTCACTTTTTCAAGTGAAACTCGAGGAGGTGTCCGATCAACAGGATCCTCAATTGCCTCGTGTCTTGACCCATGTTCTGTCGTGGCGGCGAGAGGAGTTGCTGGACTGGCTCTATCGACTTACCGGAGTGGATCGCACGCAGATTCGAGCAATGATTTTGATGCTGATATTCGACAGCGAGCCATTGCGAGTCACACTCGCTCATAAACCATTGGTATTGGGGGCCGATGACCGAATCTTCCTTTCGCCGAGACTGTTCCTCGGCCTGCCTCTTTCGCAAATGGTAGTTGGGGCGCTTAACTTGAACTCCGTGACCAAAGCGGCCTATGACGACGTATCCACGTCGATCGAGAAGGCGGTCGTACAGAGAATCGGGGGCGATATCCGCTCGGGTTGCCTCTCAAACTGCACGATTGCGCTGGAAAAGACCTATCGCCTGCCCGACGGAACTCAGATCACTCCGGATATTGTGGCGTTGGCTGCGGACGGCTCCGAATTGCTGATTGTCGACGTTAAGAACGCAACTCCGCCTTTCGGCGCAGGTGATGTCGCTGTGGACCTGAAGACATGGGTGGATGAGTGGCAACCCCAACTCTGCAAATACGTTGCCGCATTCAAGGATCACCCGAAGATTCTTTCACAGCATTTTTCAACTTCAGCAAGTGCACCTCGCGTCTTCGGACTGATTCTTACGCGTTGGCCCTTTCCTATCCCTGTGGAGATTCCGAGTGGACTTGGGGCAATTGACTGGTCGAGCCTTCATCATGAGCTTACGACCGGGAGCGCATCCCGTTCGATGCAAGATCTGGAAAAGTGGGTCCAGGAGCGTCCTGACTGCGGAGTCGTAACAGCCCTCAAGTGGAAGGACAAAGTAGTGCAGGTTGAGGGTTGGACCTACCAATACTCTGTCCTTAGTCCCTCAAATGGCACAGGCGAGACTTGATAGCGGTACGGTCACCGCGAGCGAGGCAAGTAGAACATCCGACTAACCAACTCCGTCAACCGGGAACAGCCACGTAAGAACGGAGATTATTACGCCGAAGGAAGAGCCTTCAGTACTCAGCCGGGACAGCATGTCCGGCGGCGACCAGCGCGTGATTCAGGTTGACCTCGCCCGTAATCAGTTCCGCCAGGTAGCGGCCATACTTCCCGGTGATATCTTTCTGCGTCCGGATGGTCAGTTCGCGGGTCTCGCCGGTCAGGTCATCCAAAAGCGATTCGAGATACCGGGTCGCCGCGAGACCCTGAGGACGTTCGGTCCCACGGGTCTCGGGCGCGTTGATCCCGATCAGCCGGAGTGTGGCGGTGAACGTCACGTGGAATCCGAGTTCGATCTCGGCCTCCACGGTGTCACCGTCAATCACCCGCGTGATCCGGGCCCGGTACTCGTACATCGCGTGTTACCTCCCGGTTACGCCGTCGGAGCCGGCGCGAACGATTCACCGACGGGGACCGAAGTTCCCGTTCCGACCGTGCCACTCGGGCCGGACGGCCAGCGGCCGAGGACCGGCAGGTGGCTGATCGGGATACCGTTGGTCAGCACTTCGAGGTCATCCTCGGTCGGCCAGTCATCAAGCGGCGCAACGGTGTCGAGCAGTTCGGTGCTGGTGAACCAGGCGGACGGGTTGTAGCCCGCCAGCTGCTCCTCACTGATCGTGAAGTCCGGCTTGGTCGCGTCCGCCAACGGGATACGGAACAGCTCCGTCGCCATCAGGCGGTAGACCCGCTGGACGTACTGACCGATCAGTCCCGCGAACGCTTCGCTGATTTCCAGCGGGCGGGCGTTCTCCTGGTGCTGCATCGCCTCGGTCAGGCCGATCAGCATCAGCCCGGCGTACTGCTTCAGCCACTGGTTACGGACCTTGAAGTACGGGGTCGGGTAGACCAGGAACTCCTCCGGAGCCGGGAGCGCATGCGCCGTCTCCATGTTGAGGATGTTGGCCGGCACCGCCCGCGACGCCAGAATCGACCGCGCCCGCGTGCAGAGCTTGTGGATACGCGTCAGCGTGTTGATCGACGGCGGCGTCCGCAGCCGGGCATCGGGATGCCAGAGGATCGCCTGCAGATTGCGACCGACCACATCGGTCAGGTAGCGGATCGTGTCGTTCTGCGATTTGGTGTCGTTGGAAAAGTTGGGGATCGCGAGGCCGAACCGGCCCCAGTCACCGACGTTGTACCAGAGGAAGGCATCGTTACCGGACATGGGCATTCTTTCGTGATGGTGGAGAACAGAAACGGGGCAACAGTTCAGCAGCGGATTACTTCGTCGACTTCACCCCTTTCGCGGACAGGAACTGGTTGATCAGTCCTTTGATGGATTCCAGCGTGGAGACGGAGCCGGGATACTT
>JAWKTT010000019.1:0-98984 GCA_041398965.1 Planctomycetaceae bacterium
CAGTCATCGAGTTCGTTCGACGAGAACTTCGACTCGAACTTCAACAGGTGATTCCGATGCTGTTGAGTTCAAAGCCGGGCAAGGATCGGGAGCAAGTTGGTTGGGGGAGAAAGGCAGAGCCGATACTCGTGTTCTCCAGAACGCCCTAAATTGATTTCCCACGTTGAAGATGTCGGTAAACGGTCATCACGGAAATGTTCAGGGCTTTGGCAATTTCTGTTTTTGGCACTTGGGCATCATCTAACTCGAAGATTCGTTCGGACTTCTCCAGTCCAATATGGATTCTTGGAGGTCGCTCGAACGCCGGGCGATCAATTGCGAGCAATGGAGCGATGGCTTCACCGAACTCTTCTTGAGCCTTGAAAAGTCGCTCCCAAGGAAGCTGCACATAGCACTGGAGCAGTTCGTCCTCGCTGATCGTTTTGTGTGCGAGAATCATGCTGGCAGATTCCGCACCAGCAACCTTCAAAATCCGAGTCGCCGCCGTCTTGCGCAACTTTCCAAAGCTGTAGCTGGGGAAGTCCTTATGGTCATGTTGAATCCGCTCAATGAGACGATTCCAGTATCGTGAAATCCCATTACTGTAATTGCCTGCGTTTGTGACTCTCCAAAGCGGTCTGCCGGTGTCGGTTAGGAAAAGTACGTGCTGATTCTGGTCGTCAATCTTCTTCAGTCCACATCGTTGCTCCATCTGCCACTCCAGCCCTTCGACTGTTTCCGGCCAGAGTTTGTGTTTTGTGTCGTTGCCAGTTTTGAATCGAATCCCGTCAATTACTCGATCTTCAAAGTCAATGAATGGAATTCGTAACTGCCCAATCTCTCCCGGACCAAACGCACAGTTCAACCCCAGCAACAGAAAAACTCTTTCAGCGGGAAGAGCGTACTTCGACAGTAATGCAATGTGCGCATCAGGTATCGTAAACACGTCTTTCTTCAGTCGTTGACGATATTTCTCGTCAGCGTCCAGACCTTCCGGTTTCTTTTGCAGGCTGCGAAACTTTCGTGGCTGGGTCCATTCGAATTCGTCCGAATCGTCGAGCCACTCAAAGAAGTTCGACACCACTTTGATGATGCTCGATGCGCTCTTTCTTGTAAGGCGAGTCAGCGAGCGGGACGACTTCTTCTTGGCCTTCTGCCGAGAAAGGAAGGAGATCGGTCTGAGTCGCACAGCGTCGATCATCTCTTGGCACACAGGCAGCGTCACCAACGCCAGATCGAGTTCCAACAGGTTACGGCTTTCCTTCTTGCCATTCTTGATCTGAAAGGCTTCAGTCAAATACCGCTTCCATGAATCAAGTTGCGTGAGACGAGCTTTCCCCCAACTGGTCAATGCTTCATCGTCACCAGCCTTGATTGCAGCGGTGTGCAGGTGGTCTCGGAACGCCGCAATTGAATCAGCGACCGTTTGACCGGTTCGAGCCACGTTGTCACGGGCGGAGAGGACGCCATTTTGTTCTCGGATTCCTTGGCTGATCTGAGTCAGTCCTGCCTCGTAGAGCGATTCATCAGCGGGACGGAACTCACTTCCAATCTGATTCAACGCCTCAACGTATTTAGCGGGATCAGATTTCACCTTGAAGGTTGGCGGCAGAACCGGTTGCTTGCCCTTTGCAATCGCCTTCGCTGCTTTGAGGTAAGATGGCGACCAGTGAAAATCGCCGAGCGTGTAGTCGGCATTTGCTTCTTGGTGAGCCCAGAGTTCTCGGATGAGGGCCTCTCGCCGTTCAGCCTCTCGGAGATCGAAGCCCAGTCGAAACTTCTCAGAGACGCCTTTGGGGTTTTTCCCGATGTATCGGACGACGCATCCGTCTTTGGACGACCGTTTGAGCTTCTTGTCGTAGGTTGGCATTCGTCTGTTTTCCGGGCAGGAAAAATGTCTGGTTTCCAGAATCGTACCCGTGATATGGGATCACGCCTAGCACGAAAACAGACATTTCAGCCCGCCAAAACAGACAAAGTTGGGGCATTTCTGGATTTTTTGAACTACAAATGTTAGGCCACAAAATGCCGTATCCCCACAAAAAATGGCCACTTGCGCAATTGCAAGTGGCCATTTTCGATGGAGGCGGGGGGAATCGAACCCCGTCCTGTGAGCCCTGGAGTGAGGCTTCTACGTGTGTAGTCTCTTGTTCAGTCTTAGCCGCGACGGCGCACAACAGGACGCGGCGGGTCGCAGAGCGGGTCACAAACTTGTCTGTCACAGGCGTAGTGTCCGTTGACCCGGAGACCGCTGAATTTAGACCGGCTTCGGACTCCTCGCGATTCCTAAGCCGGGAAGCCTATCTCTAGGCACCATTGCGAATTGCTTGTTAGCAATTATTGTTTGATCAGCTTTTACGTGGCCAACTGATCAACCACGACACGCGACCTTCACACCGTGGAGAAACCAGTCAAATCCAGTCGCCCTCGAAGGAAGTCCCCTATTCTATCACCCCGGCGAGAGGTCAAATGGCGGTTCTCACTTCGAATCCGAATGATCGGCGACGCGGGCCGTTCGAGTGGGGTTTCAGTCGACATTTTCTGGGGAAGTCTGGTCCGGTGACAGCAGGTTTCAGGTGAAAAGGCCGACGAAGATCGAGAGGAACGTTTGCAGCCAACTCAGCCGGGTCGAGGTTGGGGATGGACCGTTGACCCGGAAAAGAGGAAGGGGGCGGTAGATGACGCGAGCGGCTTCGGGGTTTTCTTCGCGGAGGTAGGCGTCGGCTGAGCCGTCGCGGTCGACAAAGACGACGATACTGGTCCGCTTCTTCTGCGTGTTGGGCGTAGGCATGATAAGCTCTCTGCATGAGTGACAGCTTGCCGCCGCGACGTGCGGTCGGCCATGCAGAGCGTTCTACGATCAGGTTTGGAAACGCCGGTTTTGTCCGAGGAAACGAGGAATTGTTCCGGCGAAGGAATAATATTTATTCCTGAGTTGGGAGCCGAAAAAGACGGGTCAAAAAAAACTTTCGTCGGAATAATTGATGGCGGATGTTTTGGTATTGACACCTTTCGACGTTCGTCATTTTTTCCGCTTGGGATGTCGGTTCAATATCTGTTGAAGCTCTTCCAGATCTTTGATTTCATAATTGTGTCCTTCTTTTTCAAAAAAGGCCATATGTCGTGTTTCACCGGACGCTTTCCACGCCCTGTAGATTCTGGCGTCACGCTTGATTTCCTCTGGCGACTTTCGTGGCCGACCCGGTTTTCGCTTCGGGGGTAGTGCGACGGCGTTTGCTGCAGCGCCATGATTCTGCGGAGCGATCTCCCCTTGTTGATGGTCCGACAGCGGCTTTTTGCCGATGAGGTCGCTGGTGAAGAGATCGCGGGTGGTGCGGCACAGGTAGTCCCAGTCGGTTGGCGAACTGCGGGGGTCCCAGCGGAGTTCGATGGTGCCCTCTTCGGGGGAACAGAGGATGGCGGCTCGGGTCTGCTGCTCCTCGATGATTGCAGCATATCGCCACTGAAGGGGGGTGTTTCCGTGTCGGACGATCT
This sequence comes from Planctomycetaceae bacterium, assembly GCA_041398965.1. Taxonomy (GTDB): domain Bacteria; phylum Planctomycetota; class Planctomycetia; order Planctomycetales; family Planctomycetaceae; genus JAWKTT01. The sequence goes on from JAWKTT010000019.1 coordinate 3,475, forward strand.
GTTTGCTGAGTCTCTTGCGGACGAGTAGCCGGTGGAAGATCGCTTCGGGGATGAAGTCCCAGGTGAAGATTCGCCTTGTGGTCCAGTTGTCGGAACGGGTTTCCTCTTGCAGCGGGTAACCACGAGGAAAGTGGTATTCCCCCTGCTCCTCGAAGCAGAGTTCCGTCCATTTCAGAAACTCTCGAACCACTTTGACTTCGTCGGTCTGAGGAGTGCGGTTGGCAGCCGCACCTGACAGATTTTTTCCCGCTTTGGCGACGAAATCGGACATCTCGGTTTCGGTCATGACCCGTTCGCGGTCGGTCTCACGGATGATCTCGTAGGCTGCCTGTTTCAGCCAGTGTGGGTTGTGGACGTACTTGCAGAGTAAATCGCCGGGAACCTGAGCGGCGATGCGTCGTCGTCCGGGGGGGAGTTCCTCGAGTATCCGCTCGCGTTCCCGAGCGTCGTCCCAGCGGCGTTGCTGACGACTGGTTCGTCCGAAGAAGAACAACGACCCCATGAGGTCGAGCATTTCCAGATAGTCATCCTGTTCCTGCTCCTCGATGATCGATTCGGCCTTGCACCATTCGCGAAAAGTCTCGATGTCGACGAATGGATGATATTGCAGTTCCCGTTCCACTCGATCGCGTAATGCGGGCAGCTTGGGGGTCACTTTCTTGCCGATCCCGGTGAGCGAGCCGATGGCACTGTTGATGGCCTCTTGCAATGGCTCGATCGGAAGTGATTTGTCGCAGGCGGAACAGTTGTCGATGATGTTGGTGACCCAGGTTTTGAACGTCTCCGTCAACCAGTCTGGCTCTGATGTCGTCAGACTCCATGTGACCGGTTGACCATTGACCTGCGTGGTGATCGATTGATCGATCGGGCGTGGGTCTGAGGGGTGGTCGCATTGCGTGACGGCGATGACTGTCGGCACCGTTTCTCCGGCGAAGTAGTTGATCGCTTTGAGCCAGTAGGCGAGGTGATTTCCGGTCTCTTCCTGTTCGTGATCCCGCATGGTCCCTGGGACCCGGTGGGCACTGGCGACCAGGATGCAGACTGTCTGTCCTTCTCCTCGCAGAAAGGTCTCGTGAACCCCATGGGTCACCAGTTGGCCGGCAAAGTCCCAGACGCGGGGAGTGAGGCGGAGCGGTTTCCCTTCTCGCTCAATCTGAGGGCGCCATTTGGACTGTTCAGGGCGAATCAGTTCGATGCTTTCGGTCATCCGGCGTTCTTCCAGCGGGTCGACAAGTTCCTGTTGGAAGCACCGCCGATAAAGCCAGCTCTTGCCGACGTTCCCCATCCCGACAAACATAACCCGGACGTCGTCCAGGGCCTGGCCCGAAAGAATCGCCTCCGCGATCCGCTCCGGGCTTCTTGTCCCCAGCACGGCTTCGTCTACGGCAAGGCGATTGGACCTCAAATCCAAAGTCTCTAGGTTCGGGAGTCTCCCGTCACGAATCGCTTGGGCAATCGCGACGGCCCCCGCGTCGCCGATGGAGTTCCACGCGAGGAGCAGCGAGGTGAGTTGGTGCAGGTGCTGGGCAATCGTGGCGGCCGCCACGTCGTCGATGGAGTTAAACCTCAAGTTCAGCGACGTGAGTTGGTGCAGGTGCTGGGCAATCGCGACGGCTCCCGCGTCGCGGATCGAGTTGCCGTCGAGGCTCAGCGACGTGAGTTTGTAAAGGTGCCGGGCGATCGCGACGGCCCCCGCGTCGCTGATGGAGTTGCTGCCGAGGTCCAAAGACGTGAGTTGGTGTAGGTTCTGGACAATCGCAACGGCCCCCTCGTCGCCGACGGAGTTGCTGCCGAGGTCCAATGACGTGAGTTGGTGCAGGTGCTGGGCAATCGCAACGGCCCCCGCCTCGTTGATGGAGTTGCCTCCAAGATTTAACGACGTGAGTTGGTGCAGGTGCTCGGCAATCGCGACGGCCCCCGCCTCGCCGATGGAGTTCTCCGACAGGTCCAGCGACGTGAGTTGGCGCAGGTGCTCGGCAATCGCGATGGCCCCCGCCGCGTCAAGCCCAAAACCGACGAGAACCAGCCGCTTCAACGGCGGCCACTTCTGGCGATGGGTGAGGTCTGGTAACTTACGAGCGTAAAACGACCGATTCGCTGGAATCCCGGTATAGTCGAAGAAAAGATATTCGGGACCCGCTATTGCCAATTCTGTCCATGCTTCATCGGCAGCCCGGTCGAGGAGTGCGTCGGCTTCCCTGGCCGTCTTGAGTATCTGTGGCATCCACTCTTCCGGCATCGACCCCTCCACGGTTCTGTCAACCTCAGTCACTCTTCCCGCCCCACGGAACCCCGATCTTCCGCAGCAGGAGAGACCAATCTACCATCTCACCGATGAATTGCACCCCTCGCGCGAGCCGGGCGGCGGGGAGTGGGAGCAGGTCACTTTCAAGGTCGTTTCCTGGGGCATCTTCGTTCGGCAAGAGGGAGGAAACTGGTTAGACTACTTCGCTTGTGATTGGTCTTGTCGGGGGAGAGGGTGAGATGGGGTGGATTGTCGGGATTGACTTGGGGACGACGAACTCGTTGTGTGCCTTGTTTGAGGGAGGGGAGCCGCGGTTGATTCCGAATGCGCATGGGGAGGTATTGACCCCTTCCGTCGTCGGGATGCTGGATGATGGGAGCTTGCTCGTGGGGTCGCCGGCGAAGGAACTGCGGGTTACGCGGCCCGAGCGTTGTGCGTCCGCCTTCAAACGGTGGATGGGGACGCCGCGAAAGGTGAAGGTGGGGGACAAGGAGTTTACTGCTCCGGAACTCTCCAGTTTGGTCCTTAAGTCGCTCAAGGAAGATGCGGAGGCGTATCTTAAGGGGCCGGTTGATGAGGCGGTGATTACTGTCCCGGCCTACTTCAACGACAATCAACGGAAGGCGACGAAGTTGGCGGCCGAGTTGGCGGGGCTGAAGGCGAGACGAATCATCAACGAGCCGACGGCGGCAGCACTCACCTACGGTTTTCATGAACGGAATGCCGACAAGAAGCTGATGGTCATCGATCTCGGGGGGGGAACGTTTGACGTGACGCTGATGGAGATTTTCGAGGGGACTCTCGAAATCATTTCGACAGCAGGCGAGAGCTTTCTTGGCGGGGAAGACTTTACCGATCGACTCCTGGCGACCGTGCTGAAGACGATGAACATGGAGCTTGAGACGGCAGAACTCAAGCTGCCGTTGCTGGTGTCGCGACTGCGGGAAGAGTGCGAGCGAGCAAAGCGGGCGTTTCACCTCGGTGAAGATGCGGTGGTGCGTATCCCCGATGAAATGGGACTGTTGCACGAGGGCTCGAAGACGGCCAAGGTGAGTCGCGAAACGTTCGCCAAGGTGGTGAAGAAGTTAATTGAACGGTTGAAGGGGCCGGTCGGGAAGGTGTTGCGGGATGGTCGCTGCGAGCCGACAGAGATCGACGACGTCATTCTGGTGGGTGGGGCGACTCGGATGCCCGTGCTAAAAGACTTCGTTCGGGACTTCCTGAAAGCGGAGCCACTCTGTACGCACAACCCGGATGAAGTGGTCGGTTTAGGAGCGGCGATTCAGGCGGCTCTCATCACGGATGATGCTGCGGTCGAAGACATCGTGATGACCGATGTTTGCCCCTATACATTAGGTGTCGAAACGGCCAAGGAGTTCGGGAATCAGATCGCCGACGGATACTATGTGCCGATTATTCATCGTAACACAACGATTCCCGTGACGAAGGAAGAGGTGTTTTCGACGATGACCGCGAATCAGACCCAGGTCAAGTTAAATGTCTATCAGGGTGAAGCCCGAAAGGTGAAGGACAACCTGAAGATCGGCGAGATGGAGGTCAATGGGATTCCGCCGGGGCCGGCAGGTCAACTGGTGCATGTCCGTTTCACCTATGACATCAACGGCATTCTTGAAGTGGAAGCATTCGTCCCTGGAACTGGGAAGAAGTATCAGACGGTCATCACCCAACATGCCCAGGACCTCACCGAGCGGGAGGTCAAAGAGGCGGTCGCAAGAATGCAGAAGCTGAAGTTCTATCCCCGCGATGATGTGAGGAACCAGCGACTCGTTTTGTTCTGCGAACGGATCGTCGGCGAGGTCAGCCCGTTCCATCGTCAATCCTTAGAAGAGGCGATCGACAGTTTTGAACGGGCGATGTCGTCGGGCGATGTCGAGCTGTTCGAGATGACGCGAGGTGGCCTCCTGCTGATCCTCTCTCAACTTGGCTTTCAATATGATGAACCGGAGGAGTGAGAGAGGAAGACTGGGATGAGGAGGCAACAGTTGATTGTCATGCGGTAGTTTTGCGGAGTCGATGAAGTGGATGCCTGACCGGAATCCCCCTCACCCCGTCCCTCTCCCCCACTGGAAAGCCCTATTTGACAGGGACATCGACAGTGGGGGAGAGGGGGAGATGTGGTTCAACCCTCAACGCAAGATTCGTGCCGAACGGTATTGAGGGAGAAACTTGAGGGACGAGGAGGAAGCATGGCTCCTTAACGAGGTCGAGGGGACCTGAGGCAAACAGGTGTCTTATCGTTTTCACCCCAAAGAGTTTTCGGTAACTTAACCCTTCCACTCGAATCTTAGGAAGACGTGACGCTGATGGCTCGGAATCAATCGACGTCTGCTGCTGATGATCCTGCCCGGCAGGTACGGTTCTTGAGTCGTGCGTTGCAGATCAACCCGATCGATCAGGCCGAGACGTTGATGCAGCTTCGCCAGACGTACTATGGATGGAAGAACGATCGCCCTCAGGCGTTCGCTTCCAATGACGACCTGCAAGAGCGTCGACAGAAAGTGGTCGATCTGATTCAACGAGTGCGGGAACAGTTCTGGAAGGCAGACTTGGCGAAGCTGCAACAGGGACTCGCGAAACTGAAAGTCGATGACTTTCCCGACCTCAAACATGCAGTTCGTCGTTTACAGATCGTGGCTCAGTATCGGGACCGGATGCCGAAATTGGCGGAGTCGCCTGACTTCAATAGCGAGTTCTTCCGGGCGATGAAATCTGTGTTGGTGCAATCCCCTCGCGAGGCTGTGGCGGCAAAGGAAGACCTGTTGCAGGCGTTGCGCGGCAGGGAACAAAAGTCGATTCAGAAGATGGCTCAATTGGTCACGACATCGCTCCCGGCACTCTACGAGATGGAAGCCGACTGGTTCGACTCCATCGCGAGTTACCAACCGGTGAAGAGGAAGAAGGCCTCGATTGATTCGGGCGATGGGAGCGGGTGGACGGACGGAATGGGCTGGATTATCTGGGTGTTGATCTTCATCGGCCTGAGGGCCTTACGTTATGCCCTCAGGGACTAATCGGCATGACAGACGCGACCCCGCAATGGCAACTGTTGCCGTCCCATCCGCAGAAGTTCTTTGGTCTGAACGATCAGTTTGATCGCAAAGATCTTAAGCGGAGCTACAACCTCTTTATAAAGCAGTTCAAGCCCGAAAAGCATCCAGCTGAGTTTCAACGAATTCGTGAGGCGTACGAGCAACTCGATAACCAACTCCGCTACGGCGCCCCTCCCCCATCGGTATTCGATGCGTCGAGCCCGTATCAGTGGTCGGTCCCGGAAGTGGTTGAGCCGGAGGCAAAGCCGACTTGGGGCGAGAGCCAGCCGGTCGAAGAGGCCGACGTGTTTGAAGTCGTTGCTGATGTCGATGTGGGAGAGATCGGAACACCCGCCGAAGCAGTGCCGGATCAACAGCGAGTCCCGACTCCGCCACGTCGCAAGCCACTGCACGAACGGGTGCTCGAGGAGCCAATTGCTGACCTGTACAACGAGTTCAAGGCGATCGAACGGAAGCAGCCGTATCATTACTTCGCACTGGCTGTGCTGTCTGATGGAATATCGCCGAACGATCCGCAGCGATTTCTGAAGTGGGTACTTGCTGGGGTGAAACAGCATCCTCGCGACCCGGCCCTGCAACAGATGCTCGCCGCATTCACTCGCGGACCGATCCCTGCTGCCGACATCCCACGACTGCTCCGCTCGATCTCGCAAGTTGTGCAGGATGATCGCTACTTCTCGCTGACCGAGTCGTTGTGGGATCGTCTACTGAAAGAGGTTCCGTTCGCTGAGTTTCGGAAGCAGCTCGAAGCGTGCGAAGCGAACCTGTCGGACTTTCGATTGACGCAAAAACTCGTCTTCTACATCCATCTTCTGAAGCCGGCCCTGTGGGTGGCGGATGCCGACTGGACGGCAGCCGCCTTCGACCTGGTTGAAGGGAACGAACGTGACGTCCCCAATTCTCTGGAGGGAGATGTCGAGTTTCTGTATCTGTTGCGAGACTACGTCCAGGATCGAAACGGATTTTTGCAAATGCACCCATTTCGCCGTGTCGTGGACCAGACCCTACGGACCTGCTGCGAGAGTGACGAGGTTGGGGCCGAGCGGGCGTTTATCGCCTGTCAGGTGCGAATGGCCTCGTCCGGACAAGACCTCCTCGACGCCTTCCCTCTGTGGGATGATTCTCCGGGGATCGATTCGTTTACGATTCTCTGGCACTGGTTGCAACGAGAGTATTTCGAGAGTGCAGCCAGCATGGATGATGAGGAAGGCCCTCGCAAACGAAGGGGGGCCCGGTCAATCCTGGGCGAGATCGAAGACCGCACCGACCGCACTTCGACCGGACGCCTCTGGAACCTCACAGCCTATCTGTATCCCTACATTCGGTTCTCGCTGTACCCTCTGCTCTATTGCGTGATCTACTTCCCGCTGTTGTGGATGTTCGGAACTCCGTCGGGGGGGACAGGCTGGATGGTGATACTCAGTCTCGTGATTGCCGGGGGCGGCGGATTCGCCCTGAATTCGATCTTCGCCTCAGACCTCTGGGGCAACTGGTGCTTCCGTATGGCGAAACGATGCTACAACACAGTTTGGCGAACACACCTCTTAAACGTCTTTAGCAGCACCTTCGTCCCCTACCCCACCTTGCTCGACCGTATGGATAATTTTAACGATGCTGAGGGGCAATTCTCGTACCGCGTCTGGGTCGTCGCCTTTGCCAGCCGCGACTCGGCACTAAGAATGTACTCCTACGCTCAACGTTATATCGCCTGAAGTCGAGACCATCGGTTAGGAATCCGTCGCTATGCCCTTTCGACGCATTGTTTTGCTCCTGGTCCCGTGGTTAATTCTTGGATGGCTGTCGTTCTCGGGACGGTTGAGTCCGACTTATGAACCCGATTCGGCAAGCTATACCAATTTTGACTGGTCATCTTTAGACATCAGTCTGACGCGGATTCGGACCTGTGGATATCCGTTGTTTCTCCGTTGGTGTGCTCTCTTTGGGGAGGGTGAGCGGGCCGTTCCTTTTATGCAGTGGGCCGCAGCCATGTTGGCGGCCTGGTGTTTATATTGGGGGCTATGTCAGGTTGGATATCGCTTTGACGTCGCTGCCGTTTGCGCGACGACAGCCATGCTGTCTCGTGGATTGTTAGACTACAGTCAACTGGTATTGTCTGAATCGCTTGCGGTGTCCCTATTAATCGCATGCAGTGGATGCTTCCTGGCCACGTTGGCGACGGGTCGCCGAATTGGGGCCTGGACGTCGTTGATGCTGCTCACCGTGGCTGCTTGGCAGACTCGGCCGGCCTGTCTCTTTCTTGTGGTATTGTGGCCCGTGCTGGGTCTGCTACTTGATAAACTGGTACTGCGTCGTGACGAAACCTGGCGGCAGAGATGGCGACGCATGTTGGGATATGTAGCCATCACATGGACGCCACTGCTGGCATTCTGCACACTACGATTGGTCGTCGTGGGGCACTTCGGGGTGGTGTCGTTTACGGGGTACCACACCATCGGAATCGCCGGACAGTTTCTTGATGCACCACTACTCGCCGACCTATCGCCCGAAGTGAAGCCGATTGCGCAGGAGATTCTCAACCGCCGCAAACTGATCGAGTTCGCCCCGCCAAACGACTTTCTTTCGATGGAGTCGATGTTCGATCCAACGGTCTATCGATTGGCCATCCCCGCCGCCAACGCAAGTCACCCCCATGATCCTGTCGCACTGGACAACAGCCTGATGCGTCTCTCGTTGGAAGTCTTTCGCGAACGGCCCGGACCGTACCTGCGCTGGCTTCGTTGGAACGCTCGGCACGCCGTTCAGCGAATCATTCTGCTCACAGCATTCGATCGCGGCACACTGTTGTTGGTTGGGGGGGTTCTACTGCTTCATGCCAGACGATGCCTCCGTGGTTCACCCGGAACGACAGCCGAGATTCCAAACCTCTCGCCACAAGAAGCGACGAAAGTCTCAAGGCAACTCTTCATTGAACAACATCTCTTGCTTTGGATCGCTCTCGGCCTGGCCGTCTTTAAGGTGATGCTCGTTTTAGGAGTGCAACCTGCGAACGACCGCTATATGACCGGTGCTATGCCCCTGCTCCCCTCCGCTCTCGCCATCTTCATCGCCCAACAGTTCGTCCCACACAAGTCAGAAGACTCCTAGCAGCCCGTTGAAATGCGACCATGGGCCAAATTGCTAATCTGACAAGAGCATCTCGAACGCTTTATTTTGAGACATCAAACGGCACCATGTCAGGCTGGAAAGCCTGTCCCATGGTCGTCTTTCGGTATGACATAAACCTCGGTCTGTCAACTGCCACAACCAAGGGCCATCAAGCAGGGAAAAAATCAGAAATGCAAATCTCGCCATACATTGAGGCAGAGCGACGAAAGTAACCCGGCGGCGGCTGAGTGAGATTAATTTCAAAGCCCGTCCGATCCGCTGCATTGTTAGGTATGTTGGTCAGAGAAGGTGTTCGTCCTGATAGTTGTAGGCCACTGCCGAAAAACTCAGGTCAGTCTCCGGATTCCAACTGTCCCCCTCCCGATGTCGATTTAACACCGTTTTCCGGGTCAGCACATTGTAGAAGTACTCCGAGAACCCCATATCCAAACGCTCGTATTGCCCTTCGTCCAAGCTGTAGATGTCCACGACTCCCCACTCATCCGGCTCGCCAACGGTTTCCCAGCACACCCAGTCGCCTCCATCGCTTTGCGCAAATGGAAGCAAGCCGCCAACTTGGGGGAAAATGCGGAACGGTTCGTTTCCCAATTCCATGGCGTCCCGAAATAGTTCCCAGGTCCGAGCAAATTCGAGTATGATCAGTGGATATGTCGAACGAAACGGGCTCCAGACTTCCCAGCTATACGCGGACTTGATCTGTCCGCTCCCATAGACTTTGCCGAATTCAATGAAGTCAGCGGGAAATGGTGTTCTCGTACAGGTCTCCAGCCGAACCAACAGAGATTCATCTGTATCCAGCGGCTTGCTAGGCGGCGGCAGCACTTTGACGAGTTCTTGAATGAGATTTCGACGCATGAGTTCCTCCGCCGAACGCCTGCCGTAACCGGGAAAAACGGAAGGCTTTGGTATCAGTTGCCGCGTGAATGAGAGCTCCGGTTCACGGCTTGTGTACGCCCGGCACGGACGTGTTGTTTTGGGGTGGGAGTCCCCTGCACGAGGCTGGTAACTTCTGGAGATGAGTATCTGATGTTTTGCTTCAGAAGGGAAGTACAAGACGAAGGCGGGCACCGAGCGGGAGGTTGTTGCCCTAAGGGTGTCCGAAGTCCCATCGAGTGGGGATTGGCTGAACGATGAAGAACAAGGAGGAGCCATCGGCCAACTCGTAGCGAGGGAACCCCTCCGGTCAAGTCGACCAGTCTCGTCCAGGTGGCGACAGTTCGGAGACCACAGTTTCATTGTTCCGACCGGGATCAACCGTTGCGGCGCGGGCCGAGCAGCCAGCCTTGAGTCGACGCGATCAGTTTCTGACGGTAGCCGTCCTCCTTGAGTCCAACACCGATCCCGTTAACCCAACTTCCCCAGAAGCTAAGCGTCGAACGACCCTGGATTGTCGCCTTTCGCTCCGCGAAAGTCGCGTCTGGTTGGTGTTTCCACACCTTTCGCGGAGCGAAAGGCGACAATCGTTTTCAGTCCGCTACTCACTGGAAGCGACTATCGCACTCGACACCCCACCTTCGCTGCACCGCCCCCCAAGACAGCACACTGACGGACCCGCATGTTCGGTGGTGTGGGGAGGGTCATCCGCAAGGATGGCCCTTACCCGATTATCCGATTTGTTGCGGTCACATCTCGTTAGAGTCGTCGTTACTTGTACCGCGTGCGATCATCTCCAGCGCAACGGGATACCAGTAAGATTCAATCCAATCATCTCCGATCGGTGCGATTCGATCAACGGTCCATCCCGCATCACGCATCGAAAACATCATCGAGTCGGCGGCATGGGCGTTTGTTGAATGTATCAATGCTGGACATTTTGCCAATCGCGTGATGAGGAACGCAGAAACGTCACGCCCATCACCTGGATCAGGATCGTCCGGTGAGTCAGTGGACAGGTCGTGATCAAGACAGATGAGATCCGGTGTTTCTGTCAGCGACCAGTATTCGTTTTTGAAATCTGGTGCAGTTCGTGCGATCTTCAAGACTGCATCGGGGTGATTGCGGGCAACAATGGCTCTGAACCGCTGGATGCGAGGGAGATCATCTTCGAGCATCAACAGCAGTTTCATCGGAACGCTCGGACTTCTTGTTCGGATAACGTCACGCGTCACCCGGTACGCGAGAAAGATCTACCATTTCGAAAACGCTGACTCGCGTGCACGCGATTGTTACCCGCCGTCATAGACCGAGCAGAGCATGGCACGCTGCGATCGATTGAGGTGTGCATTAGGTCGGCGTTCCAACACATATTCTACAGCATCGTCGACCGAGGTCGAGGTCCCAACGTGAAGTAAGTATGCAATGGCGAACGTCGCGGTACGACCATGACCTTGTGCGCAGTGCAAGTAAATGTTGCCATCAAGTTCAGCGATCTGAGCAACGCGCTGTAGCAATAGGTCCGGCAGCGTGAAACGCCCGTCCAGCGTGGGAAACGAGATATAGCCGGACGACCGTAGACCGAACGGTTCATTGAATTCACATGTAAGGTCAACGATGTGATCGAAATGTGCTGGACGTTCGTGTGACAGCAGGCGGCGGCCAATAAATACGTTCTCCGTCAATTGGTTGAATGCGGATTCATGAGAAAAGTAGCGAACCACATGCCACACAAAAGTGAGATACGCAAGGAATGGTGCGAGAAGCAGCGAGCGACCCAGCGGAAGAGTCCCGTTCGGCCGTTTGCCAAAGACAAAAACGCCGGCGCCAAAGTATGCAATCGAAACCAGAAAGAACGACAAGGCAGGCCAAAGAAGGATGTAACACCAGCCGCCGTTGCGAACCGCGTAGATTGCCATCAATGCGGCGAGAATTGCAAACGCGGTCCCATACTTCATGCGGCTCAACCTTCAGTCGGGTAACCTGTTTTTAGACAGAAGTCATCTGCCTTTTGATTTGGCGTTGATTCTGTCTAATGGGACTTGTTGTTGGAGGGGCCGTGGGTTGTGATTTGGGGGAATTCCTTATCGACCAATGGGAATTGGCGACAGTGGGGATTTTATTCTTCAGCGAGTGCAACGGCAAGGGGAGACAGGTGGAGGGTTTGAAGGTTGTAAACTAATAGCCTGGTGACAATCGTGGGGCAGGATTTCCAGCCTACCATGATGGCGTTTGACTTTTAGGTAATAAAGCGTTCGAGATGCTGTTGTCAGATTAGAAATCTGACCCACGGTTGTTTTCAGTGACTCTTGTCAGATTGGATAATCTGATGCACGGCGCGTTCAACGGGCTGCTAGATCACTCCCTTGATCCTTGACTTGATTGTGAGAGACCTGAATTCACAACGAACAACCGGCCCTGAAACATGGCGAACTCAGCTGTCGTCTCTGCGCAGATTAGATGGTAATTGTTGCTCCGAGCACTTTCAGGAAGGCAGCGAGCCATTGGGGGTGGGCGGGCCAGGCGGGGGCGGTGACGAGGTTGCCGTCGGTGCAGGCGGCATCGAGGGGGATTTCGGCGTATTCTCCTCCAGCCAGGCGGACATCTGGGCTGCAGGCGGGGTATGCGGAACAGCGTCGGCCCCGCAGAACGTCGGCGGCGGCGAGGACTTGTGCCCCGTGGCAGATCGCGGCGATGGGGAGATTGGCGTTCGAAAAATGACGTACGATGTCGAGAACTTTCGAGTTAAGACGCAGGTACTCGGGGGCTCGACCGCCGGGGATGACAAGGCCGACATAGTCGGCAGGTGTGATGTCATCAAACGTCGCGGTCAGGGTGAAGTTATGTCCCCGTTTTTCAGAATAGGTTTGATCCCCCTCGAAGTCGTGGATGCAGGTCCGGACGACTTCGCCCGCTTTCTTCCCCGGACAAACCGCATCGACGGCATACCCGACCATCGTCAGTGCCTGAAACGGGACCATGATCTCGTAGTCCTCGACGTAGTCTCCGGCGAGTAACAGTAAGCGTTTTGTGGACATGGAAACACCTTGGAGTGATGAGGTTTCTGGGGTCAATTTGAGGTCACTGTTTGTCGCCTTTCGCTCCGCGAAAGGAACGTCTCTTTCGCGGAGCGAAAGGCGACATAAGGCTGGTGCGTGGGATTGTTAGCTGCTGGTATTACTGGGATTGCTGGACTGCGGGATGTCGACCTGTATGTCGTCTGGCTGCTGCGATGTCTGAGCGAGTTGTTCGAGTTTTCGGACTTGTTCGTGATGGAGCCTCTGAGCGGTTCGACGTTGATCTATGGCCATCGCGAGGAAAATGAGGATCAACAGGATGGCGGTTTCGACGAGAATGATGAGGAGGCCATAGGAGTTGAAGAACCTGTTTGGGGGGGCTTCGGGGTTGCCGAAAGTGGCGGCGACCATCGACATGACGGTGATGGCAAAGAATGACCCGGCGATGATGACCGCTCGAAAGAGCAGGTTCGGCGGCGAGTCGGGGGGGGGCGTCATGAGAACCCTCAGTCGTCGGATTGTCGGGGAGAAGTTGTGTGGCCGCAGCAAAGGTGGCGGAATTGGGCGGCTTCAAAAAACTTCGTGGTGATGATGTTGAACTCTCTGCGACGAATCGCCATAATGCCGGATTCTAACTGATTTCGATGTCGAAGGAATGCAACGATGGGACTGACACGTAGCTCACTGGAACGCCAGATTTCGTTGGCTGTCGACGCTCGCACCGCGTGTGAGAAGGCTTTGGCAGAACAAGGGATCGTGGATAAGGCAGTCAAGAAGCAGACGAAATGGCGTCAATTGAACGCCGTGTGTCGCCAATTGACGCGGCGGCTTAACGCAGTGGCAGCGATCGAGAAACAGAACGCCGCGTTGCTTGCTCGCAAGGAAGAAGCGGTTGCTGCTGAATAGTCGGCTGCGGCTCAGTGCGATTTCCAAGGCCCCTCGACGATGTCGCAGGGGCCATTTTGGCATGGTGTGGTCGGCAATCGCGAAAGAGAACGGATCGCCTTCCATTCAATGACTGAGGAAAGACGTGATGCTTGAAAAGATCATGTACTTCGATCTTGGCAAGCTGAACTGGAAGGGGTGGCTGCTGTTTCTGGTCACCTGCGGATTGTTCATTGGTGCCTGTGTGTTCGTCGCAATCGGGATGGAACAGGGGGCCGATGTGGTCCTTGAGAGCCGCGCTAGTAAGAAGCTTTTTGGCCTGATCGGCATTTTCGCGTCGGCTGCCTTCTTCGCCGGCGTCCGCATCGTTTTGGAAAATCTGGGGATCTCGATTCATCGGGAAGAGAGTGGCCCACAGGAACTCCCTGCCGCACGAAGCAAAGCGGACAGGTCCAATCCCGAAGGCTTCCACATTGTCGAAACTGATTTCGACGGTCAGCATCGATATTTTGCGACGCTGCTGCCGCATGACGAGGTTTTCGCGTCTGGTCTCCCTCCAGAGGCCATCCTGGGCGAATTCACTCGGGGCCCCCAGATGCTTACGTATGAGGCATTCGAACAAAACCCGCAGTTCATCGAGTTTCTTGCCGACACGATCAGGAAACACGTTTCGTCGTGTCCCGGATTGATCGATGCCATGCAACGCCAACAGGATGGATTCATCGACATCCTCGATGATCGCACCCCGGCAACCAGCAACGGCGTGCTTCAAGCAGACCTCATCGGGCGCGTCGAAATCAAACGTGGGGAGATGATCGGATTTCGTGCTTCACCCCAATATCGCCTGATGACCGCGAATGGGTTCATGCAGCTTGATCCGTGGCTTAAAGAGCGGTTGGTTGCTGAACTCACAGCGATTGCGAATCGCCAACCTTCTTAGAGCGAATCAAACACGCATTTAGCCCCACACATGAAGTGTGGGGCTAAATGGGGCGTGTGGTTAAGCGTTGTGCCGTGTTCAGGCTTTCGCGAGCTTTTCGCCCGACGGGACAACGAATCCGTCGCGGTACGGCCGGGTCAGCAGTGGCGATGCGGTCGGGTTGTCGATGAACGACTCGTTCGAGGTATTCATCTTCAGATCGGCCCCGAGAGTGAGGATCGCTTCCTTGGTGACATCGACGCCGTTTGACAGCAAATGGGCGCACATCCGGTCGACGGAATCGACCAGTTGCTTGTCATCGCCGAGGGCCTGCATGACGTCGGCCACGGTTGCTTTTCGACCGAGGACGTGCGACACGCCGCCGGTATGACAGAGGGCGCTCGACAGGTGACCTTCCAGAATGTCGCCGTTGAGAACTTTGTGGTCATTCGCCCGGACCCCTTCGACGAAGTTGCCGAAGTGATCGCCGCCGCCGCCCCATTTGGCGACTTGCTTCCCATCGTTATCGAACGCGGTTGCACTCGAATAACTCGGGATGACGACGTAACCTTGTTCGCACTGAACGATGACGCCGATCTGCGAGCCACGGTAGTTGTCCATGCCGGTCCCCCAGTCGAGATTGGCTTTCGGAAGGCCGCGGGTTTCGAAGTAGAGTGGGGCTGCTTCGTAATCATGAACGACGACTTGCGTGTTTGCGGTGTCGCCAGCATCGTCGTATCCGAGTCGTCCACCGATGCTGAGAATCCGGGGAGAAACGGTCTGTTCACCCAGGAACCAGCGGGCGATATCCATCTGGTGAATTCCTTGATTCCCCATATCGCCGTTGCCGGTGTTGTAGTCCCAGTGCCAATCGTAATGCAGCTTAGGACGATAGAGATCGACCTTGGCAGCTGGTCCACACCAGAGGTCGTAGTCGATGGAATCGGGAATCGAGAGGGGCTTGTCGAGCTTGCCGATGCTCTTCCGCGGTTTGAAACAGGTGCCGATGGCGTATTGAATCTTCCCGAGGTTCCCTTCTCGGACGTACTTTACAGCTTCGTGCAGCGAGGGACTTGAACGGGATTGAGTTCCGGCCTGGCACATGAGGTTTTCGTGACGTGCCCAGAGGACCATCTGTCGACCTTCCCACACATTGTGCGAGACAGGCTTCTCGACGTACACGTGCTTTCCGGCTTGCAGTGCGAGGATGGAGACGAGGGAATGCCAGTGATTGGGGGTGGCGGTGCTGATGCAGTCGACGGCCGGGTCTTCGAGGGCTTTGCGGAAGTCCTGGACGAACTTGGGTTCGGTCCCCTGACGATCCTTCGCACTCTTCTGCGCCCGTGCTCCGTGACCGGCGTCGACATCGCAGACGTACAGGACTTCGGTATCTTTACGACTCGAGAAGGCGTCAAGGTGACTCCCCCCGCGCCCACCACAGCCGATGATCGCGAAGCCAAGCTTCTCGTTCGGGCTGGAACTCTGTGGCTTGTCGTCGGCTTGGACGAACTCCGCCTTTCCAGCAAGGGCAGCAGCCCCGAGGCTGAAGCCTGCATGTTGCAAAAAGTCGCGACGTTTCATCGACATGTTTGACTCCTGTGTAGTTGCGGAGATCAGGGTCAGCGTCGGCCGACAGAGATCAGTGACAATTGATTGATTCGCCGATCATAAGTTTCACAGACGTGAGAATCAACCTTTCGATCCGTCTGGTTGAGTCTCCGATGTTCATGTGTCGATCACATCGGCGATCTAAGAAGATGGGTTACCGACCTCAGTCTTTCGGCGACATCTCACGAATGGCTGCGGCGATATGGGGCCGACCGTTGTCGCGATGTGCCGAATTGGTCGGCGGCTAAATGTTGGGGCGTTCGATTCTCACGGTATTGCGGCGGCGTGTGGCTTGGAGGCCATGGGGGAGTGAGAGGGAACTATGGGGGGAAGTGTGGATGACAAGATCGGCGAGCCATTGCCAGTGTTTTTGAGACATCGATTGTCTGGGCCAGTGTTGGCGTCGCCAAATCTCGACGCACATCTCACGAATGACCAGAGGGGATGTTCCAATCAATTTCTCTCGATGGAACTGCACAGAGTTTTCAGTTGAAGACATCTGCAACTCATCGAGCATTCGGATCGCAAGTGTTGAGACGAACTGTTGAGTTTCGTTACTGATCTCGGCGATTCGCAAGAGGGCCTGATCGACTTGCGGGTTGAACTGCTCGCGCAGATGGGGAAGCAACTGATGCCGAATGCGGTTGCGAGTGAAGCGGGGGTCGAGGTTGCTTTCATCGGTAAGCCAGGGCAGATCGAGGTTGCGCAGATACGCCTCCACTTGTTGGCGTGTGATGCTGAGAAGTGGTCGCCACAACGTGCATTCGTCTCCCAAAGGCTGAGTGGCGGACATGCCCGCGAGTCCGGCGAGTCCGGTCCCACGAAGGAGGTGATGCAGGATAGTCTCGACTTGATCGTCCGCTGTGTGAGCGACGGTGACAATGCGGGCCTGCCGGTCTCGGGCGATGCGAGTGAGAAAGTCGCGGCGGACATTGCGAGCCGTCTCTTCGAGTCCTCGCTGTGACTGTTCCGCCCGCCGGTAAATATCGATCGCCTCGGTAATGACCGGGAGATCAAGTTGTTTCCCTAATTGGCAGACCCACATGGACTCCTTATCAGCTGAGGGGCGAAGTTGATGGTTGAGGTGTCCGATGATTGGACGAATCTCAAACTCGGACCGCAGTTCGGCAAGGCCAGAGAGCAACGCGACACTGTCAGCTCCCCCCGAGACGCCGACGATGAGGGACGTTTGTCGTATCCCGAGGCGGAGCATTGAGTCCCGCAGTGCAGTCAGGAGAGCGTCGGTTGCGGGAGTGTCCATGAGGTTGACCGCTTCCCGAGATTAAGGGGAGAGCAGCCAGAGAAGGCCGAGGGCGATGACCATGAAGATCAGGATACGCAGGAAAAGATCGAGAGCGTTGCGGACGATGCGTTCGGTCTGCTCGTAACGGGTCGCACTGTAAACCAGGCTGACTGCCGCAGTGATCGGAACGAGGTAGGCCATGTAGGTCATCGGAGCAAACTCTATTCAGGGCCGGAAGGTGATGAGTTAGGGGAAGTCTGTCGACTGGCAGTTTCAAGTCAGCACAGGATTCTTGGCGAATAAATTTGTCGGCGAACAACTTCTGACTTATGTCGCAGGGGCTGGGCCGGGGGGTGGTGGATTGGGGTTGGATGTCGACGGTTTGTCACCGTAGCCGTAGGCTGGGCCATAGAAGGCGTCGGCCATGGCGAGCAAGTTTAACAGACCGGCAATCCAAGTGCAGACCGACCAGATTTCCAAGTAGTTTCCGTATTTCCCGTGCATTCGATGTTCTTCGCCCGAGAGGATCGGCGAACAGACATGGTTCCATAGCGGTCGAGGCATTGAAGCGACGAGTGTGCCGAGATATCGCTGAGTCTGCGGGTCTTCGACAGCGACGAGAATCAGTCGCTCGGAACTGGACCGAACCGGTTTCTCGATGGAGACTCGCCCGAGTGCTCCATTGAAGTCTTCGCCATTAATCTTCCCTTGAAAGTGGGCTTCGATCGAGGGGCCTGATGCCAGTTGAATCGGCTTCAGTTCTAAAGTCCCGGCGGCAGGCACTTTGTCCCCGTCTTCGATGGGGGTCTTCAACTTGAAGTCATCGTCGGCTGAATCGAATTTGTAAATAATCGAATGGAAGTCGTTTTGTTTCGATCCATAAGGGAGATACCAACCCTCGAAGTTGGATGTCATCGGCGAGCTGATCGATGTGAGTCGGTGGTTGTCTTCGCTATAGAACCGTCGACTTTGGGCGATCCCCCAGAGGCCGGGAGCCCCCACCCCCATTTGGGCCCCATACTTGAGCATCAGGACCTTGTTGTCGCTGAACCTTTGGGAGAAATCGGGAGGGTTGACCGTCGACCAGTCGGCCATGGCGAGACCGGTCAGAAACAGACCGAGGATGCAAACCGAGTAGACAGCCCCCTTGAAGAGTCGTCCTTGGTAAAAATGTCCAGCTCCCGGGACCAGCCACGCCAGGAGCAGGGCCAGCCAGCGGTCTTTCAGGGGGATGAGTTGGTTCTGCATGGTAATCCGCATCGAATTGACGTGTTGCGTCCCCAATCGTATTGACGGGAACAGGTTCGCCCGAACTACGCAGGAAAGGCGACGTTTCTCCGTCTGGCGCTGTTTCGATTCCAAACAGAGTAACCCAGCCGGAAGGGGATGTTGTCGTCACATGATAGGGTCTGCTAGCCAATCGCTCCAGTCGAGTCTGTTTTTGGGGCGTTACATCGACAGCAATACACCGTTTATGACTTGCTTTCGCCTGATGAAGGTGATTCTTGAGAACACCAGGAGAAATCAACGGTTCTCTCAGCCGGGACACAACCTGCGAAGACTCTTTCCGGGATCGGCTCGATCCCTGACAGGGCGAGAGTGTCATAAAGCGATGTGGATGAGACAAATCGCGAATGCAACGCCATCGCAACATCATGAGAGGAGGACATCAATGTTCCCCATGACGGGCGAAATGTCGAATTGCGGAGCAAGTCGGCGACAAGATGGGTCTCCTTGAATCCTTCAAGAAGCCCTCCCCTGCCGGATCAATCCTCCTGACGCTCCCATCGCCCCCTTACGTTCTCCTTCTTCAAACATCAACAATCGCCGGTCGATTGACGGCTCCCCCTTGTCTCTGCCATTCTGATGGCTCAACAGGGACCATTCACCTTCCGAGACTTGCTCTTCTGGAGACATCGAGATGCCTGCGACTGACTCGCTGACTATACGCCGTTGGATGCACTTCTGTTTAGCGGCCACCACGATCCTGTTGCTGTCGTCAACGACGTCGGCTCAGGTGATTGTGGGGAATGGCAAGTGGGCGCAGGCTCCGGAGCCGGCGGCTTCACAGGTGGGAGTTGAGCCGGTTGAACAGCCGATGCCAACGGCTAAGGGGCTCTTTGAAGGGGGGCCAAATCCGACGTGGGTCTGGGGGCCGAACAACGACGCGAACTATCTCATCTCGACAACCGTGAAGGGAAAGTTTAAGACGGCGAAGATCAAGGCGTCATGCGACAACATCGTGACGTTGATGGTCAACGGAAAAAAGGTGGGAAGCAGTGACGAGTGGCAAAGCCCCATCGAAGTCGACATCACCTCGCACCTGGGTGACGGCGACAACACCATCACGGCAGATGTGAAGAATGCGGGCGGCGTGGCGGCGTTTCTCTGTAAGATCGTTCTTGTCGATGAACAAGGGAAGGCAACGTACATCGTCAGTGACAAAACGTGGCAAGCAACGACAGCCGGGAAGAAACTGGAAGCGGTCGCTCTTACGGAGCATGGGAAGCTCGGCACCGGCCCTTGGGGGAATGTCTTCTCGAACGAACCGAGCACAGACACCGGGGTTCCACGTGATACATTCGTGCTGCTCCCCGGCTTCAAGGTGGAGAAACTGTTTACCGTTCCAAAGGAAGAACTCGGCTCGTGGGTCTGCATTACGACCGATCCGAAGGGACGCATCCTGGCGAGCGATCAGGGGGGAAAAGGGATTTGCCGGATCACCCCGAGCCCTCTGGGGGCCACGAAGTCGGGGGATGTGCCGCCGACTTTGGTCGAGCATCTCGACCTGCAAATGACCGGTGCTCAGGGGATGCTGCATGCGTTCGGGCATCTTTACTTCTCTGTCAACGGTGGCCCCGGCAGCGGGCTGTATCGGGCGAAGTATCTGGAAGCAACTGACAACTATGGACCGGTCGAGAAGCTGAAAGAGTTTCGAGGTGGCGGCGAACATGGTCCGCACGCCTTGCGACTTAGCCCCGATGGGAAGTCGATCTATGTCATCGCCGGAAACCATACCGACCCCCCGTTCAATGCGGGCGAAGAAAAGGAAAACCCCAACTTCTCATCACGTATCCCGACGAACTGGGGCGAAGACTTACTCCTCCCTCGCATGTGGGATGCCAACGGTCATGCCCGCGGACGGATGGCACCCGGCGGCTGGATCGCCAGTACCGACCCCGAAGGAAAGACGTGGGAGATCTTCTCGATCGGCTACCGGAACCCGTACGACATGGCGTTCAACGCCGATGGAGAACTGTTCGCCTACGATGCCGACATGGAGTGGGACTTCGGCTCACCGTGGTATCGCCCCACTCGCGTCGTGCATGCGACGAGTGGCAGCGAGTTCGGCTGGCGGAGCGGGACCGGCAAATGGCCAACCTATTATGTCGACAGCCTCCCCCCACTCGTCGACATCGGCCCCGGCTCTCCGGTCGGTGTCGAGTTCGGATACGGGACTAAGTTCCCCGCGAAGTATCAGAAGGCGTTGTACCTCTGCGACTGGACGTTCGGCACGATGTACGCAATTCATATCGAGCCTAATCTGTCGAGCTACAAGGCGACAAAGGAAGAGTTCCTGTCACGCACGCCGCTCCCGCTGACCGACGTCACCATTGGTCACGACGGGGCAATGTACTTCACCATTGGGGGGCGAGGCACACAATCGGAACTCTATCGCGTGACGTACGCGGGGAAGGAAACAACGGACCCTGTGAGTGGGCATGATGAAGCATTCGCCGAAAATCGGGCGACACGAAACTCCATCGAGGCACTACATGGGAAGGTTGATCTGAAATCGCTTCCACAAGCCGAACTCAATTCGCAAATGCTGCTGCTGAAATCCAATCTGAGTAACGGTGATCGATTCTTGCGAGCGGCCACGGTCGTGGCGTACGAGAAGGCGTTTGCACAACTCAAGCCTCCCGTTGAATCGATTAAGTTTTCGGGGCGATCGATCCCAGTGGATGATTTGCTTTCGTCCGCAGTGATGTTGTCTCGACTGGAAGTGAAAGAGACTCGGGCCGAATTGCTTGGGGCCCTCCAGACTCAAGAGATTGCCCAGATTCCGCCTCGGATGCAACTCGACTACCTCCGTGCTCTCTCTCTGGTCTTCATTCGTCTGGGCGAGCCTTCAGACGAAGAGCGGGCGACGTTTATTGCGAAGCTGGACCCACTGTTCCCTGTCGCCAAGGGGGCGGAGCGGTACTTTGACTTGAATCGTGAACTGTGTCAGATGTTGGTCTACCTCAAGTCGCCAACGGTGATTGAGAAGACGATCGCTTTAATGAAAGAAGACTCTGGTTGGAAGGAGCCAGACTTGGGGGCGGTGCTCGGTCGCAACGGCGGATACGGTGGGGCGATCAAGAAGGTGCAGGAGAATCAGCCGGACAAACAGCGCATCTGGTACGCCTTCTGTCTGCGGGTTGCATCGGTCGGTTGGACCCCTTCACTGCGAAAAGACTACTTCGAATTCATGAAGCTGGCTCATACTTGGAGCGGTGGGAACAGCTATCAGAAGTTCCTGTCGAACATGGAAGACGAACTCTTCGATGCGTCGCCAAATGCCGATCAGATTCTCGTGGAAGCGGCAGGTTTGAGGAACGCGTACAAGACCCCCGAACTCCCCAAACCGACTGGCCCCGGCAAAGACTACACACTCGAAGAGGTTCGGCAACTGGCCGAGCGGGCGTTGGAAAAGGGGACCCGCGACTTCGAGAACGGCGAGAAGATGTTCAAGGCGACCCGCTGCGTCGTCTGTCATCGCTTCGGCGGCGACGGCGGGAGCACTGGGCCCGATCTTACGCAACTGGCTGGTCGCTTCAACATCAAAGACCTGACCGAAGCAATTGTCGACCCTTCGAAGGTGGTCAGCGATCAATACAAGGCATCGACAGTCATCACCAGTGAAGGGAAGAGTTACACAGGTCGTATCCTGTCCGAGAACGAGCAACAACTCACGATGCTGCTCGACCCCGAAGACTCGACGAAGATCGTCGACGTGAAGAAGAGCGATGTCGAAGTCCTGAAACCATCCGACCTCTCTCTCATGCCCGCTGGCCTGTTGAAAGCCCTCAACGAGCAGGAAGTCCAGGATCTCATGGCCTATCTCCTCAGCCGTGGCGATGCCAACAACCCGGCCTTCAAGAGGAAAAGGAAGTGATGATGTCGCCCCACACATCAAGTGAGGGGCGGGAACCATGTCGCGACTTGAGAATGGACATCAGTTGTTCTTGATGGATGTCCATTCCTCTGCAACAATCGGGTTTGACGTTTGTTTCCTGTCAACTGGTGAGACACCATGCTGAACAGAGTTTCTTTGTTGTGGTTTTGTGGTCTGTGGACGTTGTGGTCTGTCGGTTTGGCGACAGTCGGTGTTGCGAGTGCCAGAGGGGCGGAACAGATTGTCTATAACCGAGACATTCGCCCATTGCTGTCGGACAACTGCTTCTCCTGTCACGGCCCCAGCGAAGCGGGGCGTGGGGGAGACCTGCGACTGGATGTGCGGGAAGCGGCCTTGGAAGGGGACGCGTTTGTTCCGGGTCGGGCTGATGAGAGCGAGCTAATTCGTCGGATTCGTTCGACCGATCCCGACGTGATGATGCCTCCCCCCGCCTCGAAGAAGACCTTGACAGCAGAGCAGCGGCAATTGTTGACACGCTGGGTGGAAGAGGGAGCGCAGTATCAGCCGCATTGGTCGTTTATCACCCCGGAGAAACCGCCTGTCCCGCAAGTGGACGACGGAGGCTGGGCTCGCAACGATATCGATCGCTTCGTGCTGGCACGTCTGCAAGCGCATGGTCTGAAGCCGTCTCCTGAAGCAGACCGAGCGACGTTGATTCGCCGGGTTGCTCTTGACCTGACCGGTCTCCCCCCAACCGTCGAAGAACTGGACCGCTTCCTGGCGGACAGTTCGGAAGCCGGTTACAGCCAGATGATCGACTACTACTTCAGTCGTCCTGCTTACGGCGAACGGATGGCTCTCGCCTGGTTAGACTCTGCTCGATACGGCGACACCAGCGTCCTGCATGCCGATGGCCCCCGTTATATGTGGCCATGGCGAGACTGGGTCATCCGGTCGTTTAACAACAATCAGCCGTTCGATCAGTTTTCGATCGAACAGATCGCCGGCGACCTGATCCCCAACGCGACGGTCGATCAGAAGATTGCATCGGGCTTCAATCGAAATCATGCGACGACGGATGAAGGTGGAGCAATCGCCGAAGAGTGGCGGGTCGATTACGTGGTGGATCGGGTGCAGACCACATCCAACGTTTGGCTCGGGCTGTCGATGGAATGCGGGCAGTGTCACTCGCACAAGTTCGACCCCATTTCACAGAAGGAATACTACGCATTCTTCGCGTTCTTTAATCAAACCTCCGATCCTGGAATGCAGACCCGCAAGGGAAATCAGGCCCCGATCGTGAATGTTCCGGACGCGGTTCGGGATCAGAAAATTTCCGAACTCGAAGCGACATTGGCCGGCAACGACAAGGCTCAGAAAGAACATGTTGCCAATTGCGAGCCTCAGTTTATCGAGTGGTTGACGTCGGCCCGCAGAGAGTTAGAGTCGAAAGGTGGTCCGCAACCTCCGGGGGATCTGCTCGCCCACTTCCCCTTCGATGAGCTCTCCGGCAAGGCTGTGACCGGCACCCTGTCGACGGCGAAGAACCAACAGCACAAGGGGAAGGTGAACGGGAAAGAACTTTGGCAACCGGGCAAGTTTGGCAACGGATTCGCCGTCGATGGGAGCAACTTTATCGACCTAGGGGATATCGCGAATTTCGACCGTGATGAGGCGTTCACGAGTAGTTGTTGGGTTCGTCCCGACGGAGTTCCTAATGGGGCTCCGGTCGCCAAGATGGACGAAGGGGACTCGCATCGTGGCTGGGACATGCTGTTCCAAAACGGACAGTTGACGGTCCATATTATTCACAACTGGCCGAGCAACGCGATCAAGATCATCACCAAGAACCAACTGCCGAAGGATGAGTGGGGGCACATCTGTGTCACTTACGACGGGTCGGGCAAAGCGGCTGGGGTCAAGGTGTACTTCAATGGAGAGTTGCAACCTTGGGATGCCGCGTCCGATTCTCTGACGGGAACTACGAAGTCGAAAGTCCCCCTCAAGATTGGTCGCCGCAACAACAGCGGCCAGTTCAAGGGGATTGTGGACGATCTCCGTTTGTACGGCCGGGAATTGACGTCGGCAGAGGCAGCGAACCTTGCCGGATCGGACCCGATTGCACCGTTGCTCGCCATCGCTTCGGAGAGTATCGAGCCCGAGCAACTCGCTACATTGCGGACGCACTACCTGACAACGATCGACGCCGAGAATCTGCGTCTGATTGCCGAACAGAAGGAACTCACCGGCGAGATCGAGTCATTAAAGAAACAGGTCGTCACCAGTATGGTGATGGGGGAACAGGAGAAGCCACGCGACACCTTCCTGTTGATGCGAGGGAGTTATGCTGCCCCGGATACCAGCGAAGTGATCAAGCCGAACGTCCCAAGTATCTTTCCACCGTTGCCCGCAGGAGCACCTCAGAATCGGCTCGGATTGGCTCAGTGGATGTTCGCTCCCGAGAACCCCTTAACGGCCCGCGTTGCAATCAATCGGTACTGGGCGATGCTGTTCGGACAAGGGATCGTCGTCTCGTCGATGGACTTTGGTTCACAAGGAACCTGGCCGACACATCCCGAGTTACTCGACTGGCTGGCGGTCGATTTCCGCGAAAATGGTTGGGATACACGGCGAGCCCTCAAGCAGATGATGATGTCGGCCACCTACCGTCAGACGTCGCGGAAGACCCCCGAATTGGCCGAGAAGGATCCCCAGAACCAGTTGCTTGCGCGGGGGGCAAGGTTCCGTCTTCAAGGTGAGTTCATTCGCGACACCGCACTAGCGGTCAGTGGTCTGATGGTCGATCAAGTCGGCGGGCCGAGCGTTAAACCGTATCAGCCGCCGGGGTTGTGGTTCGAGGTCTCGTTGACTGGCGAACGGTTTACACAGGACAAGGGGGCCGACCTGTATCGAAAGAGCATGTACATCTATTGGAAGCGCTCTGCACCGCATCCGGGGATGCAGATTTTTGACGCTCCGACTCGCGAGAAGTGCGTTGTCCAGCGGGCTGTGACAAACACGCCACTGCAAGCCCTATACGCCATGAACGACGTGCAGTTTGTCGAAGCCGCCAGGAACTTCGCCGAACGATTGCTCACTTCGTCCGAACAGACCCCTGAGTCGCGTCTCCGTCTGGCGTATCGTCAGGTGACGTCACAGGAGCCGAGCGAACGAACGATGCAGACTCTGCTCAAGTTGCTTCAGGACGAGCAGACTCGTTTCGCCTCAAACGAAGCCGCCGCCAAGGAACTGCTGTCAGTTGGGGAATCGAAACGAAATGAAGCGCTCCCCCTGACGGAGCACGCTGCATGGACCGTGGTGACCAACGTCCTGCTCAACCTCGACCAAGCCCTCACGCGATACTAAACCTTATCGTGCAGCATGAAACACCCCCTTCAACACCCTTCTAGGGCGTCGATGAGACCCCACGGTAACTCGAAACGCATCACTCCTTCCGATCGACTCAGACCGCACCGAGGCACGACATGAATCCGATTCAACAACGACTCAGCGAGATCACCCGCCGGTACTTCCTGGAGCGAAGTTGTGGGGCGCTCGGAGCAGCCGGGCTGTCGACCCTGATGGCTCCCGGATCGAGTCGCGGGGCCGAGATGGAGTTGAAGTCACAAGGACTCCCGGGCCTCCCACACTTTCCCGGGACGGCCAAGCGGGTCATCTACCTGTTTCTTTCCGATGGTCCCTCGCACATTGACATGTTCGATTATCACCCGGAGATGCGGGACTTTCATGGACAGGAACTTCCAGAGGAAGTGCGTCAGGGGCAACGGCTCACCGGGATGACCAGCGGGCAGAAGTCGTTCCCGTGCGTCGCGCCGATGTTCAAGTTCGATCGCTATGGAGAGCACGGGACCTGGGTCAACAGCGACTTGCTCCCCTACACCGCTTCCGTGGTCGACGACATCACGCTCATCAAGAGCATGCACACCGAGGCGATCAACCACGACCCTGCGATGACATTCATCAACACGGGAACGCAACAGTTGGGCAAACCCTCGATGGGGTCGTGGCTTAGCTATGGTTTAGGGAGCATGAACGAGAACCTCCCGGCGTATGTGGTGATGGTCTCGAAGGGGCGTGGACAGCAGCAAGCCCTCTTCTCGCGACTGTGGGGTGCCGGTTTTTTGCCGAGCGAGCATCAGGGGGTCAAGATGCGGGGCGGGTCCGATCCGGTCCTCTATCTGACAAACCCACCGGGCATCGACCGGGAGAGTCGACGGCGTCAACTCGATGCGTTGGCAACGCTCAATGCCGAAGAGTTCGAAGCCTCTCGCGATCCCGAAACGAGTGCCCGCATCGCTCAGTACGAAATGGCCTTCCGGATGCAGACCGCGGTTCCCGAACTGTTCGACGTCAGCACCGAACCGGAGTCGACGTTTCAACTGTACGGCGAAGAGGCCCGAAAGCCCGGCACCTTCGCACGCAACGTGCTGTTAGGTCGCCGCATGTTAGAACAAGGGGTCCGTTACATTCAGTTGTTCCATCGTGGCTGGGACCAGCATGGGTCATTGCCAGCAAACCTTCGCAACCAGTGTAAAGACGTCGATCAGGCCGCTGCGGCACTCATCACCGACTTGAAACAACGTGGCATGTTTGAAGACACGCTGATCGTTTGCGGCGGAGAGTTCGGCCGCACGATCTATTCGCAAGGAGCACTGACGGCCGACAACCATGGCCGCGACCACCATGGACGATGTTTTACGACTTGGGTGGCCGGTGGCGGAGTGAAGCGAGGTTTCGAGTACGGCCTCAGCGATCACTGGTCTTACAACATCCTGGAGAACCCGGTCCACATCAACGACCTCAACGCAACCATCCTCCACACGCTGGGGATCGACCACGAACGGCTGACCTACAAGTATCAGGGGCTCGACCAGCGCCTCACCGGCGTCGAAGGGGCCAAGGTCGTTCACGACATCCTTGCCTAACCTCGATACCGTTTACGTTTCCATGATCCGTGACCTCCTGTCATACCTGTTCGACACAAGAATTTCGGAGAGCACGGGCAAAACGAGGCTGCTTCTCCTCCATGGGAATGCCTGATGAATGAGTGACATCGACCGTGGGTGAGGGAGAAGTGTTCCTCCAACCTCATCGCAGGAATCGAGCCGAACTGTATTTGGGCGGCGGTGAACCAATGCCCGTTAGTCGCGGAAGCGGAACGGGGCCCCGGTCACTTCGTAGCCGGGGCGAAGGGAGATGTTCGCCAACAGACCAAGGGCAATCATCGTGACGACGAAACTGCTCCCGCCGTAGCTCATCAGCGGGAGAGTGAGTCCGGTGATCGGCATCAATCCGACGGTCATGCCGATGTTGATTAACATCTGCGAGGCGAGCAGGATCACGATGCCGACGGCTAAGAGGCGTCCAAAAGGGTCTTGAGTTTTCGCTGCGATCCACAGGCCGCTGGCAAAAAGGGTGAGGTACAAGAGAGTGACCGTCAGCACCCCGAGAAAGCCCCAGCGTTCGGCAATCAGGCAGAAGACAAAGTCGGTCCGCGAAGCAGGAAGGTGATAGGCGAAGGGGTCATCGACAGCGGCTCCCTGATGGTAGCTGCCGGTGGTACCACCGAGGGCGATCATGAGTTTGGACTGATGCAGGTGGTAGCCGTCTCCCTGGGGGGCAAAGCCGCTGTCTGTCTGTTGAAACAGCGTTGTCACGCGAGACTTCTGTTCGGAACTCATTGCTGTCCAAACCAAGGGGGTCACCGCGAGTCCGGAGATCGTGACGAGGAGCAGGTGTCGCCACTTGGCTCCGGCAGCGATCAACATCCCGAACAGGATCGGGAGAAACAGCAGCGACGTCCCTAAGTCGGGTTCTCGCAGAATGAGCAGGAGTGGGACTAATGTGAGGGCGAATGGGATCATCAGCCCCCGCAAGGTTCGATGGTTTTGCTCGTACATTAAGTGATGTGCGAGCATCATGATGAAGGTGAGTTTCGCGAACTCCGACGGCTGCAAGTCGGCAAATCCAAGTGGAATCCAACGGTGCGAGCCGAATTTCGCCGGAAAGAGATAAACTCCGATCAGTAACAACAGCGAGACCAGAAACCCCCCGGTACACCACGGTTTGAGCAAACGATAGGGAACCGCCACTGTCGCCAGAAAGATGGGAAAGGCGACAACCATCCAGATGGTCTGCCGAAGGGCGAAGGCCCCCTGCCCTGTCAGTTCGTCACCCCGCGAGAGTCCCAGCAGGCCGGCAATTGACAACAGCACGGCACAGACGGGAATCGTCCAGGGAAATCGTTGCCAGGCGGTTGCTGAAGACATTGTGCGTCATCATGACAGAGTATTGTGAAGAGCCGACTGGTCCATCAGGCTCGTAACGATCACTTCCTCAAACTCCAAATCTGCGGCAGGTCGCAATCCGTTCGGCGAGCCAGACATCCTTCGCCAACATCAAGCCGCCTGGGACTTGTTACCGAACCGCTTGCACGGTGTCGCTAAGGTGCGTGATGTTTTGGGGGGCATTCCTAACTTTGTCAAAAATCCCCAATCGGAGGCGTCAACCGACCCGAGGCTCCTTCTCCCCTGAGACAGTCCTTGAAGTTGGGGAATCGATCGTGGGGAAGGAGGGAGGCGGGTATGTCGTCAACCGCAAAGTGAGGAAGAGGCCCAATGGCTTGTGCCGGACAAACAACTACTTCTTCAGCAGCTCTCCCAGTTGTTTCTTGAGGTCTTCGATCGAGAGAGCGGTTGAGAGGACGCGGCCATCTTGTCCGACGAGGAACATTGTGGGCATGGTGATAATGCCAAACTCTTGAGCCGGACGGCTTTCGAGGCCCCCTTCTTCGGCGATGTTTGGCCACGGCATCTTATATTGTTGAAGATACTGCTGAACCGGTGCCCCTTCCGTGTCGACATTGACCCCCAGCACCTCAAAGCCTTCCCGGCGATAGGTCGAGTACAATTCGATGAGTTGCGGCAACTCCTTGGTGAACGGTTCGCACCACGTTGCCCAGTAGACAACGACGAGAACCTTGCCACGATACTGACGGGCATCGGCTGTGCCCCCACCCATCAATTTCCCGGTCAAAGGCAACGGGCCACCCGGGAGATTCAGACGTCGCAAAGACCCTTGTCCCCGAACAGCCGTGGGGGCTTGTGGAAAGTCGCTGACGAGTCGTTCGTAGGTCTTCTTTGCCGCGTCGGCGTTTCCGGCGAACTCCTGACTCACCCCCAGTTGCAACAGGGCGTCCGCTGCGTTTTCGGCTTTCGGATAGTCGCGAACAAACTCTTCCAGATGTGCGATCCAGGCAGTCTGTAACTTGGCACGAGATTCCGCATCAGCGGTCTGAGCTTGCAGGCTGTACTCGGCCCCCTTGCGCTGAAACAAGGTGTACGGGAGCAATTCCGAGTTGGGATACTTTTGGCGATATTCTTCCTCAATCTGCTGCAACTCGGCCAGCCCGTTCGGGTAGAGATTCATTTGAACTGCGGCGGAAATTCCGTCGACACGTTGCCGTTGCCACATGTCCCGGTCGGTGGCATCTGTCCCGGCTGCTGTCGCGAGCTTGGCAAGATAACTCGATCGCATCGTGTGATAGCGAATCGCCTCTTCCTTCGGGGCGGTTGGTCCTGGGGCTCGTTTGTCGAGTTCTTCTAACTGCCCGATCAGAAGTCGCGTCTCTTCCGAAAGCTGCCCGCCAACTTCTGGGCCGGCTCCTTGTGTGGCCGGGTTCATCAGGAGGGTCGCGAAGGCGATGTCGGTCTGTCCCGGCTCGATTGGCTGGGGGATTGATGTCAGCTTCCAGACGTCACCGACTTGAACCATTTCGCCCACCTGGACGAATCCGGTCTCTGTTCCGATCTGCATAATCGCCATCACGTTTTCATAGACGAGCATATCCCGAGTTGCTTTCCCGTCTTCTCGCGGGATGACGCTGGGCATCAGCATCGAGCTATCGAATCGAATCCAGCTTGCTCCCTTGGTTAAGACTTTGGAACGACTCGTCAACTCGCGAACCTTTGTCGCGGGGTCTTGAACACCTTCGAGAATCTGACTTGCCAGGCGGGATTCGATCCCCAGGGCCTTAATGTCCTGTGCATCAATCAAGGTGGCGGTTAGTCCAGCGATGTTATTCGTCGCCATCGCCATAACCGCCTCTCGCGATGCCTCTTCGGCCGAAATTCGAAGCCAGCGGTCGATCTTTCCATCTTCATTCTGGTCGACCCCCCAGCGTGATCCCCCTGCGTTCAACCAGCGACTCTGGTCGACCTCGTTGTTGGCGTTGGTGTCGATGTCGCGGTAGACCTCGAGGCCATGTTGAAAGTAACGCCACTGATCGACCACGTTGTCCCCGTCAGTGTCGACAAACCTTCGGAGTGGCTGCCCGGCTGGACCAAGGACGGCCCAGCCCGACCCCTTCTGACTCTTTTCGACCTTCACCGTACACTTGGCGATCTCGTCCGACGCGGGGATGTCATACTCGACCCCCGGCTGCACCGGGCGGTACTTGAGAATCTGTTCGACAGAAACACCCTGAGCCATCGCCAGCGAAGGGAAGTAGTTTCCTCCCGCAATCGTGCAGGCCAGCAGTAACAGCGTTTGAGACAGTCGCCGGCTTGAAACCAATGAACTGGGGCCTGCGTTGTGCTGTGCTGAATTCGTCGACATGGTAAACATCTCTCCACTCCCTGGATGCATTTGCGAGCCATCTTCTTTGCGTTACTCACCTCGAGAGGAGAGGCTGCCAGCGAGTCTCACAAGACTCCGCCGAATCTGAGACTTGATGTCAAAGAGACACGGCCTCGATCAATACTTCCCCACCCGAGCGAGTGTTCACACTCCCTTGCCGCCGATTCTATACAAGTTGGCAAGTCGAGGTCACGACCAGTTTTGCGAAGAAGCATCCTCGGGTGCATTCCCCACATGGCAACTCCCCGAACCGGAGGCGTCAGCCGACGCGAGACTCCTTCTCCCCCGGAGACGACGCTCCGACTTCAGACCGCGTTCCCACGGGGAGAGAAGGTCGGGTTGAGGGGGCGAACAGTGACCTTTCGTTCGGCAAATTCCCGTCAATCGATGCCGCCTCTTATCCCCCTCACCCCGTCCCTCTCCCCCGCTGGAAAGTCCTATGAAATAGGAAAGTCGATAGCGGGGGAGAGGGAGAGGCTGACAACAAAGATCACCCGTTGGCGGGGATCACAATCCGGGGAAAGTACCCCATCCTCGGGTGGACAACGCATGAGAGACCGGCATCGCGAAACGCTGCAGAATCGGGTTCAGCCTTAAAAGACTGTTGAAAAACGTGGGTCAGGCTTTCCAGACTGGCATCGTGCCGTCTGAAGTCTCAGCAAAAAAGGGGACAAGATGCTCTCTTCAGATTGGAAAATCTGATCCACGTTCGTTTTTCAACAGGCCGCGAAATGCCTCACGCCAACGGACATTATTTCGTCTGTGTCAAATGAGAGTTGTCGAGAACTTGACGAATGGATGCCTTGCCGGTTCGATAAAATTCAATGTGACCGATATTGCCACTGTCAATCAGCTGCAGAGCGGAATGGCCGATCACTTCCGGAACGGAAGGATGAGGCTGCCGACGGCGATGCCGAGCTTGCGGGTTGTGGTGAGTCGGATTCGCCGCGAGTAGACGTCGTAGTTTTGACGTCGGATTTCCTGTAACAACCCGCCGTAAATGCGGAACATGGCCGACAGGATGGTACGGCCCGGTCGATGCAAGTTGCGAAAAAGGTGACGCCCCCGGTCGTAGTAATGTTGTGCCCGTTCGACCTGAAACGCCATCAACTCCCGAAAGCGGTCGTCGAGCGGTCCGGTTGCGAGTTCATCGCGGGTGTAATCAAAGCGTTCGAGTTCGTCAGCCGGAAGGTAGACTCGTCCCATCTGAGCATCTTCCCGGAGGTCGCGGAGGATGTTGGTCAGTTGAAACGCGGTCCCACAATCGATGGCACGATCTTTTGCCTCAGCCCCGTCGTAGCCCCAAACGTGCAGACAACACAGTCCGACGGCCCCGGCGACGTGATAGCAGTATTGGTTCAATTCGCCAAAGGAAGCCATCAGTCGGGGTGAAAGATCGGACTCGACCCCTTCGATCACGTCGAGCAACAACTGCACCGGAATTTGATTCCGATAGACAACGTCGGTCAAAGCCGGGAAGACGTTCGTTGATTCACCCAGCGCAGGTGATAGTTGCTGGCCGGTCGCGCTCTTGCTGTGGGCCGCCAAATTGGGGAGGGTGGCACAGTCGACCCCATTGGAGGTTGGCAGTTCGAGGGGTGAGGGGGGCTCAGTTTTTGGTGCGTTTGTGTGGAATATCGAAACGACACGTTCTCGCCACTGAGTCAGGTTCACTTGGCGCCGGGCAACATCAATGGTCGTGTCGTCTCCGATGTCGTCGGTCAACCTCATGAAGGTGTAGAGGACGCACATATCCCGGAACATGCTGCGAGGGAGCGTCAGAAAGGAGAAGTAGAAGTTTCGTCCCTGACGGCGGGCCAACTGCTGGCAGTATCGAAAGGAGTCATTCAGGCTGAGGGACATTCCTGCTCCTCTGTCGTTGGGGTCGGGGCGACTGTCGATGACTCGGCGACCCGCATCGTTGATCTGCGCCGAGTCCAGGCAGTGGCTCGACGACAGACGACACGGCCCATCAACTTCGCAAAATCCCAGCGAGTCAGCACCGGGCGAGTTTCCCAGACGCGGTAGCCGATCTGCTCGATCTTCCGCACGATCGCCAGTCCCCCTTGGGCAAAGAGTTCGATGTCGATGCGGAGCCGTCCGGGCATACGGTCGGCAAGTGGAAGCCCCCTCAGCAAATACTGTTTCGCCCGGTCGACTTCAAACTGCATTAGCAGCAGGAACGAATCATTAGTGACCCGTCGCTGCATGTCGTCGTCGGAATAGCCGTGTTGGCGTCGATCTTCAACCGGGAGGTAAACACGGCTAATGTCTGCGTCGCGGGCGACATCTTGCCAGAAATTCGCCAGTTGTAGCCCCGTGCAGATCGCGTCTGACAGTTCGCGATTTTCCAGGGTGTCGACTCCGCAGAGCGAGAGGACGATTCGCCCAACTGGATTGGCACTGCATCGACAGTAGCCCAGTAACTGGTCGAATGTTTCATAGTGTGTGGTCGTTTGATCCGACTCGAAAGCGGAGATCAGATCGTCGAAAGGTTGCAGCGGAACCCGAAACTTTTGCACTGTTTCATGTAGGGCGACGAACACGGGATGGCGACAACTGCCGGCGTAGCATTGATGCAGTTCATGCCGCCACCAGGCGAGCAACCTCAACGATTCTGCCGGGTCGACGACTTCGTCACCAAGATCGTCAGCCCAACGGCAGAAGGCATAGACATTCCGAAAGTGCTGTCGGAGTTCGCTGGGTAAGAGTCGGGTAACGACGGGGAAGTTCTCGTAATGCGACTCGGCGAGCCAGCGGGTATAACTTTCGGCCTCTGCTATCGTGGGGGATGAAGCGACTCCGCTGGCCGAGTGAGACTCGGGGCCCCATTGAGCCAGTTCCTCTGCGAAATGGTAAGGGCGAAGTGCCATGACCCCCGTTCCCTTTCCTGACTCAGACGATTCCATTCCACCGCCACGTGCCGTCAGATTCGACGCTCTGCACGACGTGTTTCGCACTCCGCAGAAGATTCCACTGTCACGGTCGCAAAATACTGCAATCAGACAGCACTCATGTTCGAGTGAGCTACCAGACTTGCAACTCAAGTTCGAGTTCGACTCCGTGAGTTTCCAAAACCTTGGCACGAATCATGTCGATGAGTTGCTTCACTTCATGAGTCGTTGCCCCATCTTCTGTGACAATGAAGTTGGCGTGCCGGTCACTCACTTCACAATGTCCAAGCCGCGTCCCCTTGAGGTTTGCCTGTTCGATCAAGGCACCGGCACTGAGTCCACGCGGATTCCGAAAGACGCAGCCAGCCGACTGGAATGCTAAAGGCTGAGCGGCTTTCTTGGTGATCCAGATGCGACGCATCTTCTGCGAAATCTGCTCGGCATCTCCCGGTTGCAGTTCAAACGATGCTTCAAGAATCACGAGTTCGTTGATGCTGCTCTCTCGATACTCGAAGGTCAGCTCTTCTTCCGTGCGGATGAATCGCTCCCCCTTCGCGGTCAACACGGTCACCGACTTCGTGTAACTGCCGATGTCCCCGCTGCGGCCTCCCGCGTTCCCTTTGAGGGCGCCGCCGATGGTCCCTGGAATGCCGACAAGGTTTTCAAACCCTCCCAATCCCGCTTCAATGCTGCGGGAGACGACATGCGACAGCAATGCCCCTGCCCCGGCGGTCACAATGTTGCCCGAAATCGCGACTTGTTCAAACTCAGGAGCGACCAGTCGGAGGACCACACCAGCCACTCCTTCATCGCGAATCAGGACGTTGGAACCCCCGCCGAGGACGTGAACAGGAATCTGTTCGTCGTGACAGCAACGTACGACCTTCTGCAATTCGTCGAACGTACGAGGTTCGATGAGGAATTGAGCCGGTCCCCCGGTCTTGAGCCAGGAGTATTGATTTAACGGGACATCACGACGCGTAATGTCTTGGAAGTCGTCGAGAGAACTCATGGGGAATCCATTCGATAGCACCTGCGCCCAGTGTCGCAACGACATCTCCGGGTCGCGAGACAGTTTCTAGTCTCTGTGCCGCATGGTCAAGCGAGGGAAGCAGATCGGCCTGTCGTCCCATTTGTCGGAGCGTGAAAACCAGTCGAGCCGCGGCATCGACCGCAGGGGGCGAACCAATTTCCCGAGCACGATACACCGGCAGGACACTCACTTCATCGGCCGCTGACAGCGCCACTGCAAACTCGTGCAGGAACGCACTCGTCCGGGACTCCTGGTGTGGCTCGAAGTACACCCGTAACGGTCGACGGGGAAACTGATGACGAATTGTTCTCAACACAGCGGCGACGGCCGTCGGGTGATGGGCGTAGTCGTCGATCCAAGTTACCCCCGGCAGCAAGTCGTGGCGTTCGAGTCGACGCTTCACTCCGGGGAAGCGAGACATCGCCGAGTCGATGGTGTCGAGTTCGACCCCTTCGACCAAGGCGGCTGCGATGGCAGCCAGACCATTATGGACGTTGTGTCGTCCCGGCAGCGGGAGCGTGAAGGTACGGGGATTCGAGGCCGAAGGGAGTGCCATGTTGTCGAACATCGCAAAGTTTTCGGGACGAACGGCAACCTCGAACTGAGCCGACCATGCGAGGTCTCTCTGGGTGATGAGTTGAAGGTCCGCCTCTTCATGAGTCCCGAATGTGATGCGGCGGAGATCGAGTTCGCGGGCCGCAGTCCGTGAGACTTCTCGGGCGAGGGGGCAGTCTGCATTGACGATCAATGTCCCTCCGGGGGGGAGTCGGCGACAAAACTGGAGGAAGGCATCGGTTACTGCAGCGGCATCCGGGTAACAGTCGATGTGGTCCCACTCAATGCCGGTCATGACGATGGTTGCGGGGGACTGCTGATGGAAATGGCGTCGATATTCGCAAGACTCGACAATCAAGGGAGCCTCTCGGCCGGAGAGATCGCTACTGTGGCCATTTCGGGAGCTACCGACGATTTCACCCCCGCAAAGGAGACTGTGCCGTTGCTTTGCCTGTTGCAGAATCCAAGAGGTAAGAGCGGTCGTGGTTGTTTTCCCGTGCGTCCCGGCGATGCAAGTGGTGACCGATTGCCGAGAGAGAGCCGCCACAATATCGGGATACGACCACTGCGGAATGTTTCTCGCGGTCGCCTGTTGTCGAAGCGGGTGCTCGGGGGAGATGGCCGCACTGTAGAGAACCATGTCGACCGCTGGCAGCTTGACTGCGGTTGTTTCGTCCAAATGACGCAGGCCGAGCCGCCCGAGACTTGGCGGACGTTCCGCAATCGGGCGACTATCGGCGCCAAACAGCGTCCAGTTCCGGTCGGCGAGAAGTTCGGCCAATCCCTTCATTCCCGCGCCACAAACCCCAATCAGGCAACCGGTTGCGGGATGTGAGAGGTCGGGAATCGTTGTGCTCGGGGACAATTGAGAACTTACCGCGGGTCGAGGGAAGCGAATTCACATAGCCCGACGCTGGCAACGTCGGAACCAACCGGGTGGGACGATACCGCAACCCCCCGCCCCAACGCGAGTCGAGTTTTCCGCATATATCGCACCCTACGCCCTGTTTCACCCCCTGTCGACTTGCTTCACGCTGGGAGAGTGGGGATGTGCATGGCATCAAGGCAAGCGGTGCCGTGTCATTGGTAATGTCACAAGTTCAGTCATTTCTCTGCGAGCATGCGACGCAGGGACCAGTTTCCTCCAATTCCTACCGAACGTCGCAACGCGAAATCAGCGTGACTTGTTGGCACGACCCTGCAACTTCGAGGCCATCCTTCGCGATCTAGCAGGTTGACAGCCTGTGGAAAAACGTGAGTCAGGTTTTCCCACCTGATCCGGTGTATCTTGATGACTCGGCGGAAAAACGTACGACATGGTCTTGTCAGATTGGAAAATCAGACCCACGGTCGTTCTTCAGTGGGCACTTGAGCGCAACGCGAACGGCGCGAGTGGGGTATGCCGCATCAAGTGAGCGATTTTCGAGAACAAAGAGGCAATTTCTGGTGGAACGTGAGGGGACTGCGAAGTTTACCGGAAAATCGTGTGCCGTTTCGCTTGAGAGTCCGGGGTGATGTTGCTTATACTCCGACGATTCGGGTGGCCGAGGTGCGCTCTGTTTGTATGACGTGCGAATCTCGCGAGGGTGCGGTGTCGACAAGGTGAGGTGATTCTTGCCTTGTTCGCGTCGTTTCTCCTTGGGGTGTCTTGGTATTCCCCCACGGTTTGCTGTCGGCACCTCGTGTGCCAGAATCCGACTGAGTGAGAACATGAAGGTTCGTTCGAGCGTGAAGCGTATTTGCGAAAACTGCAAGTTGGTGCGACGCAATGGGCGTGTGTATGTGATTTGCTCTGCCAATCCTCGCCATAAGCAGCGTCAGGGTTAGTCGCTCGCTAGAATGGGGCAACTTCTGGCCCCTTGGGGCTGCTCAGGTGTTGTGGCTTCGTTCTAGTTTGTGGTTGGGTGTTTTGGTTGTCAGTTGGGTTTGTGTCTTAGAGACTTCTTTGATTTTTGAGGTTTGGAATGCCCCGCGTTCTTGGTGTTGATATTCCCAATGACAAGCCGACTTACATCTCGCTGCAGTATCTGCACGGGGTGGGTCAGTATCGGGCGATTGAAATTTGTTATCGTCTGGGTCTCGACTTGCAGCGTAAGGCTCGCGAGTTGAGTGATGACGAAATTCAACGGGTGAACGCTGCGTTAGATAACGAGTACACTGTCGAGGGACAGTTGCGTCGTCAGACGCAGGAGCATATTGCTCGTCTGCGAAACGTGCAGAGCTATCGGGGTATTCGGCATCGTCGTGGTCTTCCAGTTCGTGGTCAGCGGACTCGTACCAATGCCCGGACTCGCAAGGGTGGCAAGAAGACGGTGGCGGGGAAGAAGGGTGTGAAGGATATGAAGCACTAGGATGCTGGTTCCGTTTGGCTTCAATTTGTTGTGTGGGTTGCTTTCAACAAGTTGTTTGAGCTGAACTGGCTCGGGTTGTCTGGGGGTGCTTGGTTCGTGGGCGTCGAAAGTGGCGCGTTTGATTGCAGGTTGTTCTCGGCAAGAATGCGTTCTTGCTGGTCTTCGATTAGTCCTCGGAAGAGAGATTCTGGCGTGGCGAAGCAAAAGGTTAAGAAGAAGATTCGGCGAAATGTCACCAAGGCGATTGCGCATATTAAGGCGACATTCAATAACACCCACGTGACCATCACAGATGCGAATGGTGATGTGTTGTGTTGGGCGACTGCCGGGACGAGCGGATTTAAGGGGTCTCGTAAGAGTACTCCATTTGCAGCTCAGCGAGCCTCGGAGACCTGTGCCGATCGGGCGAAGAAATTCGGTGTGAAGGAGATGGAAATTCGGGTCAAGGGGCCAGGGTCGGGCCGTGAGAGTGCGATTACCGGTCTCCAGACGGGTGGGATAAGTATTAAGACGATTGAAGATGTGACTCCATTGCCCCACAATGGCTGCCGTCCCCGCAAGAAGCGACGTGTCTGATCTTGCCGTGCCCGGAGTCTGTGGTTGCAGGTTTCGGGGAGGGAGTTGTAGCAGTCGCGTGCTGGTGGCGTCTCAGGTTGAGTCGATCGGCTTTCATTAGGTGTCTGGCTAGGAGTTATCGATGCGTATTCGTTGGCGGAATCTCGAACTTCCCAACCGTGTCGCTTTGGATCGGGCGACGGTTACGGCTAATTACGGCTGTTTCGTTGCGGAGCCTTTTGAGCGTGGTTTTGGACATACCATTGCCAACAGCTTGCGTCGCGTGCTGTTGTCGAGTTTGGAGGGGAGCGCCATCACTCGTGCAAAAATCGCCGGCGTGCAACATGAGTTCACGACGATTCCCGGTGTTGTCGAAGATGTGACCGATCTCTGCTTGAATCTGAAGTCGCTGGTTGTCAAGAACTACAGCACGACATCAAAAACGATTCGTATTGATAAGCGAACACGTGGCGTGGTGACAGGCGCAGATGTGATCACAGATGATCAGGTTGTCGTCATCAATCGCGATCTCGTGATCGCCACGATGACCGATGACGTACCGCTCAGCATTGAGCTATCGGTCGAGAATGGCCGTGGGTATGTCCCTGCAAGTGAACAATATGAAACAGGAACCGAAGTCGGGGCGATTCCACTGGATGCTGCATTTTCTCCAGTGACTCGCGTGCGTTATAAGGTTGAAGACACCCGCGTCGGACAGCGGACGAATTACGACAAGCTGACGATGGAGATCTGGACCGACGGAACCATCACAGCCGAGTTGGCGATGGTGGAAGCTGCCAAGATTCTTCGGAAGCATCTTAATCCGTTCATCAACTACCGCGAGCCTGGTCCAGAGCTCCCACCAGAGTCGGGACTTCGTGGCATGTTGGAAGCGACCGGCTATTCGCCGATCGATCTGGAGTTGGAAGAAAAGCTGTCGCAATCTCTGGCGGAGTTGAATCTGTCGGTCCGGGCCACGAACTGCCTGGAGTCCGAAGGGATTACCAGCGTTCGCGAACTGGTCAGCCGGACGGAGGATCAGTTACTGACCGTTCGGAATTTCGGCGAGACGACACTGGTCGAAGTGAAGGAGCAATTGCAACTGATCGGGTTGCGTCTTGGAATGCGTGTTCCACAGACATCGCGTTAAATGACAGTTTGAGTGTTGTTGTCAGTGTAACTTGTCATGGTGGATGGTCGACGGACTTTTGAGAAGGTTGACCCCGAAGGAAATAGCAGGCAGGTGTCCCAGTTGAAGTTTCGCTGGGAACAGTTCGTTTAAGGTGATCACGAGTCATGAGACATAGACTACGCGGCCGTAAACTCGGTCGAAATTCTTCGCACCGTAAGGCAATGTTTCGGAACATGGCTGTCAGCCTGATTCGGACACTCCGTTCCGATGACGATGCTCCTAACAAGCCAGCAGTTCCTGGTCGAATTGTGACGACCGTCCCGAAGGCTAAGGAACTTCGCCCGATCGTGGAGAAGTTGATCACTCTGGCCAAGAAGGCGGCACCTCATGAGGAGGCCGCAAAGGCGTTCGAGACCACTGCCGCCAAGAACTCGGCCGAGTGGAAGTCTTGGCGAGATTCTGATCAATGGCGTCAGTGGGTGGAAGCTGTCGCTCCCGCCGTCAAATGCAAGCGCCGTGCTTACGATGCCCTGCGAGATCGTGAAGCGGTCGATATCCTTTTCTCGGAAATCGCCCCGATGTACGTGGAACGTGAAGGGGGGTACACCCGGATCGTCGAATTGCCACAACGTCGTCTTGGGGATGCTGGCAAGCAGGCGCTAGTCGAGTTTGTCGGACTCGGTGACCGCGATCGCAAGCGTAAGGCTCCAATGGTCGTCAAGT
The DNA here is from genome assembly GCA_041398965.1 of Planctomycetaceae bacterium. GTDB lineage: Bacteria > Planctomycetota > Planctomycetia > Planctomycetales > Planctomycetaceae > JAWKTT01. The sequence goes on from JAWKTT010000019.1 coordinate 43,485, forward strand.
CGTCTGCACCTGCCGCAGCCCCTGCCCCGGTCGCAGTGGCACCAGCTGAAGCGCCCGTAGCCGAGACGACTGAGACTTCTGGCGAATAACCTTAAGTACGACGCGGACCTTCCCTTAGGGGAGTGAGTGACGCGAAAGATTCTCAAGAAAAAGGCCCTGTCAGGCTTGACCCGACAGGGCCTTTTTTGATGGGATACCTTGATGCGAAGGACTTCTTGGCAAGGGGATGACTGTCCAGTCGGTCTCCTGTCAACGATTGCCACGCCGGGAGGGAAGGATTCGAGGTCCTTCGGCGGGTGACGAAAGGTCCGTCAGAGATCGATTCCAGGGAAGGGAACGGAATGCTGCATCAGGAACCAGCTTCGGGGCGACCGAATCGAGGGTTTGACTTTACCTCAGCGATGTGGCTGTTGTGTGATGATGTCACGAATCGGCTGGAGGAGTTTCTGCACATCGACATGTCCCGCGTCGCTGTTTCGTATGCTCAGGCTCGAAGCGGTTCCCAGTATGGCATTCAGGCGAAGTTGACCCCCATGCGATTCGAGCGCGGGGCCGTGACGACGCGTCGGCAAGGACGTGAATGGACTTGTCAACGACTTCGGATCGGTGGAGCAGAGATGCTCTACATCCTGACGTTTTATCTCCCGCGGTTCCACAATCAGTCGTTCCGTGAGAAGATGATTACGGTGCTCCATGAGTTGTATCACATCAGTGAGCACTTCGACGGGGATATTCGACGCTTCGATGGTCGCTATCACGTCCATTCGCACAGCCAGAAAGAGTACGACCGCGAGATGGGCCGTTTCGTCGATCAGTACCTGTCGCTGAACCCAGACCGTGATTTGTACACTTGGCTCAAGTGTGATTTCCGCGCTCTCCATGAAGCTCATGGTGGTGTTTGGGGACTTCAGATTCCGATTCCCAAACTCATTCCTCTGACAAAGTCTGCCCGTATAACGCGCCCTTCGTGATGAAGGTCGCTCGGTAATTTCTGCCGACTGAGGCCGAGCGACGCAATCGAGCGGGACACTGTGGAGAGCATTTAAGCAAATGGTTCTTCACACGTTTCCGCTTCGGCGTCAATGAATTGACGTGAATTGAAGTCCGTCAAGACGGTATAAATCCGGGAGGTGAAGGGATGAGGTCTGGCCCCCTGCTCCGTCGGCCCAGGACCGTTGATGCTCTGTTATGCAAGTCTTCGCAGACTGTTGAAGAACGAAGATCAGTCCTTCCAGCCTGACCCGGTGCCGTTGGATGGCCGGGTGAAAAAGGCGTACGAGTGACTCATGTCAGCGTGGAAAAGCTGACTCAAGGTCGCTTTTCGACAGGTTCTTCGCTGTTCATGGACAAAGATGGCGTTTGTCGGGAGGACTTTCGCCTGGGCTCCATGAAAAGAGCATGTCTGAGTGGCGAGTGCGTTGGGAGCGTCATGATTAGAAGAATCGTTACAGTTTTCCTGACCGGAATGGAGTCGATGGTGCAGGCTGTATCTGTTGTACCAATGGGGGACATGAAATTGGAATGTGAGCCATGTTTGCATGAAAGGGGACTCGCTGCCATTGCGGAGTGATACCGATGAACATGAGTGGGAGAGTCTCTCCGGTTTGGGGGTTAGTCCGGACTGAGACACGTACAGTTAGGGAAGACTCATGAAACATCGTCGCAGGTGGATCGTTAGCAGTGGTGCACTGTTATTCTGTGGAGCGGGTCTGTTCGTCAGTCGAATGGACCTGTGCGCCCAGACACCGTCCGATCAGATGCAGGCCCGACGTGCGGTGACATTGTTGGCCCCGGAGTTTGATGACGACGATGCGTCGTCCGCGTCAAAGCCCCACGCGACGGCTGGGTTCCCGGTAAAACGCCAGGGGCGGGAGCTGTCATCGTCGATGGCTCAACTCGATTCGCAGGTGACGCAACAACCGCAGGCATTTCAACGAACGACACAGCCATTGCCGCAGCGACGTGCGGCTTCGCTCGACCCGGAGACTCGCAACAAGTTGGCAGCGGCCTCGAATGATTTGCAGTCAAACTCAGACGGGAAGCGAAGCGGTCATTGGCAGCAGGAGAGTGGCCGGTTAACGCCTCGGATACGGCCTGTTCAAGGGACGGTCATTACGAATGACGATGGGGAGTTCGTGGACGTCACTGATCCTCCATTGCCTGGGGCTCAGCGAATTCAGCCACAACCTGTCGAGTCGCTTGATCGAGGGCCTTCGGAGTTCCGCGAGATTGAGAGTGGTACTCCAACTGGTCCGTTGAGCGCGAATGCGTCTCGCTATTCTTTGCCTGAGGTGGGAACACCGTACACGAGTTCTGAGTATGCACAGAGCCATCTGAACCGGGAGTCTGATTCTGATGCTTGGCTGGCCCCTTATGAGGACCGTGCTCGACGCGCTCCAGTTCAGGAGTCAACGTTTGGTCAGGGGGAGCTCGAGGTTGGTTTGACACCGCAGTTTCGTGGCTGGTGGGAGGGACCGATCACGGAGTCGTTGCGTGATTCGAGCGAGCAGTTGCCGGTCAATGTGGACCTGCTGGTGACTGGGGCGTTGGAATTCGCTCCTCAGTTGATTGCGATACGGACGGAGCCAAATGTTCGTTACTCACGATTTCTGGCAGAGGATGCGGCGTTCGACTGGACGGCGTTTGTGGAATCACGCTGGGATCATCTGAATGAGCCTGTGGGGAGTACGTTGACGACCGGGACCAACTCGTCACGGTTCAACGATCGAAACTACTCTGCGAAGGGGGGCGTTCGTCGGAAGAATGAGTACGGAGGACAGGTTGAGTTGAGTCAGCGAATTGGTTGGCAGGACAACAATTCGCGATTTTTGCAGCCTTCGCCCCAGGGAACGACTCGTTTGGAGTTGAATTACACCCATCCACTGATGAATGGTGCGGGAGTTCCTTACAACACGAGCCGCATCGTGCTGGCTCAGATTGATACCAACATCGCTCATGACAAGGCGGCAACCGAGTTGCAGTCGCATTTGTTGAAGGTGACGGAGGCGTACTGGGAACTGTATCGAGCCCGTGCGGTCTTCTTGCAGCGGAAGCGATTGTTGGGGAGTGCGCTGATGATTCGCGACACCCTGCATGGTCGACAAGATGTGGATGCCCAGCAACGACAGATTTTACGGGGCGATGCAGCGGTGGCGAGTCGGCGTTCGGAGATCATTCGAGCGGCAGCGGCGATTCGGAATGCAGAGTCACGCTTGCGGTTACTGGTGAACGATCCGGGAATTCTGGATGTGGGGCACCTCGAATTGATTCCGGAAGAGACCCCTTTGTTCGAGTATGTGCCGCTGTCGGTCTCGGGAGCGTTACAGTCGGCGTTGACGCATCGTCCCGATGTTTCCCAAGCGATCCGGGAACTGCGTGGGGCGAGCGTCCGGATCGGCGTGGCAGAAAATGAGTTGTTGCCGCGACTTGATCTGGTACTGCGGACCTATGTTTCTGGTCTGGAGGGAGATTCCAACATTCCGCAGTCGTGGGGAAATCAATTTAGTCAGGGGGCACCGAGTTACGGGTTCGGAATTCTGTATGAGGTACCTCTGGGAAACCGTGCCGCGAAAGCGCGGTATGAGGCTCGTAAGTGGGAGTACACCCGTGCCGTTCAAGAATTCCGGGCGATTGTCGAAACCGGGATGACGGAGGTCGAACTCGCAGTCCGCGAGGCCGAGACAAGTTATCGCGAGATGCTCAGTCGGCATCAGGCGTTGGTGGCGGCGGAGAATGAAGCGGGATATCTGGAGTCTCGCTGGGGGGTCTTCGCGGGTGATGGTCGTGGGACGACGCTACTTCTGGAAGACCTACTCGCGGCTCAGGAGCGTCTTGCCGATAGCGAAGGGGAGTTTGTTCAGTCTCAAGTGAATTACGTCGTGGCATTGGCGACGGTTCGTAAGGCGACTGGGACATTACTTCATATCGCCGAGCCGATGGCGGCGCCGACTCAGGGACTTGCTCCTCCGGTTGGCGAGTATTATCAGGAGGGCAGTGACACGCATTATGGAGAGCATCATGAGCGTTTGCCCTCCGGATATGGGGACATTCCCTATGACGAATTCGGTAGCAGAAACGGTTCCAATAGTGAGATGCAGCCGACGCCGGCACCGGGCGTCGTGGGGCCGGGAAATCACGAGCAATGGCCGATTCCTGATGCACTCAAACCATTGGAGTCGACTCCGATGGAGGCGGCCCCGGTTCCGGAGTTGCAACCGATTCCGCGTCAACAAAATTCGCCCAAGCCGGTCCCTGTCGAAAACGGGCCGTTGTTTGAAGACCCACTTCCAGATGTTGAGGGGCCACTCGTTCCGCCCGGTCCTCAGGCACGAGCATCGCGCACTCGCGGGACTCCGGTTGTGCCGGTGAACTCGACACGAACATCACTGAGAACTGTTTTTCCATGATCGGATTTGCCGACATTCCGCGATTGCTGGGAGGTGGCCTGACGGGTCGTCGTTCCCGGCGCGAGGACCGGTTGCTGGTGCAACAGGTTCGCGAGCGGACTGCTGCGCTGGCGACAGCTTCGGACAGAGACCTGCAACTGCTGACCGATGATCTGCGGGAGCGGGTCCGTCAAGGGGCCGCAGTGACGAGTGGGGTCGTCCTTCCGATGGCGTTTTCGTTGGTAAACGAAGCTGTGCGAAGGGTCTTTGGATTTGAGCTCTATGACGTCCAAATACTGGCGGGAGCCGTGTTGACTCGCGGCGGGATCGCAGAGATGGCGACGGGCGAAGGGAAGACTTTGACGGCATCGCTCCCGGCTTTCACCCATGCACTGACGGGAGAAGGGGTGCATGTGGTGACGTCGAATCATTATCTCGCCGGTCGAGATCAGGAGGAGTTGGCACCGGTCTTTGAATTGCTGGGGTTGTCGTCCGTCTTGCTGCCGGAGCAAGTGGCAGCGGACGAGAAACGGGGTCCGTACCAAGCGGAGATTACGTATGGGACGGGACACGAGTTTGGGTTCGATTTCTTGCGAGACGAAATTGTGTTGCGGACACAGCGTCGGCAAAGGTTGGGGGCCGACTTTTCGTTGAAGATTCGGGGACATGGAAACAGCCGCCCGCAGATGCAGCGAGGGTTGGCGTTCGCGATTGTCGATGAGGCCGACAACGTGCTGCTTGACGATGCGGTGTCGCCGTTGCTACTGAGTGAGTCGGGGGGTGATGAGGCCTCTGACAGGAAGCTACATGAACTTGCTCGAGACTTAGTGTTGATGCTAGTTTCGGGCGTCGACTTTTTTTGTGACGTGGCGGTGTCGTCGATCTCGCTGACGGAACGTGGACTCGACCGGATTCATGACGAGTTGCCGACGGAGTTGCTCGGGGACCTCTTGCGTCCGTGGGTGCAGTATGTCGAGCAAGCATTGCGAGCCGAGTGGCTCATGCGGCGAGACGTCCATTACGTTGTCGAAGAGGATGAGGTGCGAATCGTCGATGAGTCCACTGGGCGAATCTTCCCGGACCGGACTTGGAAGGATGGCTTGCATCAGGCGGTGGAAGCGAAAGAGCGGATCAAGATTACGGCAGAAAAGCAGGCACTTGCCCGGGTGACGCGGCAGCGGTTCTATCGGATGTATCAGGGTTTGTGCGGCATGACCGGGACAGCGACCGGCAGCGAACGAGAGTTTGCGCAGGTCTATGGCACTCAGGTTTACGCGATTCCACTGCGGACACCTTCACGGCGACAGTTATTGCCGACACGGTCGTTTGGCAGTCGACATGCGAAATGGGAAGCTGTGGCGGATGATGTCGCGAATCGACATCAATCGGGCCAACCGGTATTGATTGGGACTCGGTCGATCTTCGACAGTGAGGAACTCGCGTCGATGCTGGTTGATCGGGGAATCCCCTTTCAATTGCTGAACGGTCGTCAGGATGCGGAAGAGGCGGAGATTATTGCTGCCGCAGGACAAGTCGGCGCGGTAACGCTCGCGACGAATCTGGCGGGTCGAGGAACCGACATCAAGCCTTCGGCTGAGGCGCGAGTTAAGGGTGGATTGCATGTGGTCGCGACCGAGAAGCATGACTCGGCCCGTGTTGATCGGCAGTTGGTCGGAAGAGCCGCTCGGCAAGGAGACCCGGGGTCGGCTCAATTCTTTGTCTCGGCTGATGATCCGTTATTAAAGGTTCATGCCAGTTGGCTGGCGCAAATGATGGCCCGGACGGCAGACCGTCATGGGGAAAGTCGGGTTCAGCCCGATCGGACACTGTCCCGCGTGCAATCGAGTTTGGAACGGATGGAGGCGAGGCGGCGTCAACAGATGCTGCAAGCGGACGAAGCTCGGGATCAACTGATTCATCGATTTTCGGGGCGACGGTTGTCGACGGCGGGGGACGGAAAATAGTGTCGAGACAGTTCCTTCGACACGGTTCACACATCGTAGGTTTAAGAGACTTGTTACGAGAAAGGTCAACGAACATGTTGATAAAAAACTATCTGACGGCTGTCCCCCGATTGCGCGGGGCGATATTGTGCGGTGTCCTGATGGTGGGGGGGGTACTGTCGGGCGCTGTGCATGGTGGTGAGGTGGAAGGCTTTACCGAGCCGTATCGTGATATCGATGTGCCAGCGATGGAGTCGGGGGTCATCGAGCGACTGACGGTTCATGAAGGGGACCATGTCACTGTCGGGCAGGAGTTAGGGGCACTCGACCTGGACGTGTTGAAGGCGACTCTGGAGATCGCCGATGTCAGCCGCAAGGCGATGGGGAAACTGGTCTCCGCACAGGCGGAGTCTCGGATGCATGCCGAGCGGTTAGAGAAGCTGAAAGTGTTGTTGGAACGGAATCATGCGACTCAAGAAGAGATCGACCGGACAGCGATTGATAAGGAAGTGGCCGAAGCCCGCGTGCAGATTGCTCAAGAAGAACTCAAGATTCGGGAACTCGAACACAAGCGGATCGAGGTTCAGATCGAGCAGCGGATTTTTCGGTCGCCGATTGATGGTGTGGTGACCCGATTGCAAAAGGATGCTGGTGAATTCGTCTCACCGAATGATCCGGTGATCTTGAATGTCGTTCAGTTGGATCCGTTAATGGCGGTCTTTGCGGTTCCGAGTGGGGCAGCGGAAAAATTGAAGTCGAATGCCTCTGTCGCCGTGACGGTGGGTGCGTCGGGAGCCAAATTGAGCGGCGTTGTCGAACTCGTTTCGCCAATCATCGATGCTCAGAGCGGCACTGTCATGGTGAAGGTGCGCGTCCCGAACTCCAAGGGGGACTTCCGCAGTGGCGAACGTTGTCTACTGACTATTGAAGGAGTGGGGCCGATCAATCGAACAGTCGACGCGACGGCAAAGGTGCCTGTCTCTACGACGTCGCAACGTCCAGTCTCACGGTAACGATGTGATGTGAAAGGACTTCACCGACTTTCCCGGTACAGGGAGGTCTCGCGAAGGACGCGTATCAGAAATCGTGACTCCAAGGAATGGAACCTCAGTGTCCGCCACCCCATTATCGTCGACTCAATTGCCAGATGAGGCACCACTTCGGCCACCGGTCGTCGAGGGAGCTGTCGCATCGCAGAGTGGGGCGTCGACGGGGACAAGGTCTGCGGCGGGGGGGCGGTCACCCTTAGTGGGGAGTTCTTCGGCGGGGGGAGTCGGTGCTGGTGGAGGAGCGGGGGTTCCGCAAGCGTTTCGAGTGAAGTGCCGCAACACTGCGTTGGCGGCGAAAAATGAACAGGAGCAGCATCTCGGACTGGCGGCTGTGGTCGTGGCCGAGTTGGGGGTCGATCGTGTCGTGCTGGTACGGCGACCGGAAGGCTCGAAATCTGCTGAGGTCACGTCGCTGGCCCCGCAGGGTCTGGAGGCTCTTGATGAATCGCTGGGGGCGCTGTTAGTCGAGGTCGCTGCGGCGGCCTGTTCGACCGGCGTGCCTCAGGTGGGGCGGCATGCTGAGGGGCGTGGCTGGTATGCGGTCGGAGCTTCGATTCCGGGGCCGAGTCATGCGGGGACAGCGTGGGTTGCGTTGTTCAAAGGTGACGTCCGTCGACTCCCGATGATTGCGGAGAGTTTGCAGTGTGCGCTCGAGTCCTTTGCGTTTCGTCAGCATGCGTCACCGTTGGATGTCGAAGCAATGGAAGTGGCGGAAACGTCACGATTGACAGCCGCGGTCATTGATCTCATTGGTCGAGTTCAACGGAGCGAGTCCTCGACGGGAGCACGAGAGACGCTGGTTCGAGAGTTGGCCACTTTTCTAGGGGACGGGGGGGTTTTACTGGCGGTTCCCGATGTTCCCGGTGGTCCGATGAGCGTCGTTGTCGGGTCGTCGGCTGAGTTTTCGTTGTCGGACTCCGATCTGCGTCAAGGTTTGAACTGGGCCGCTGACGAGTCGGTCCTGCGAGGCGAGTTGTCGGTCTGGCCGGCGTCTGACGATGGGGCACGGCATGCGTTGATGGCTCATCGACATGTCAGCGAATTGGCCGACGGGGTGCCGGTACTTTCTGTGCCATTGGTGGATGGTCGACAGGCCCCGACAGGAGTGCTGTTGCTGTTAGGGCAGCCGGCCGTTCAGGAGGATGTTCAACGGGTGTTCACCGCGTTGGCAGGCCCGGTGGCGAGTTGTTTAGAAGTCTGGAAACGAACAGAGAAAGGTTGGTTGTTGCGGTCGATCGATCGGACGGGAGCGGCATTGTGGCGAGCCAAAGGGGTTGCGATTGTCTTTGCGTGTCTGCTGCTGATCGGGGCGATGTTCGTTCCGATGACGTACCATGTCCGTTGCGAGTGCGAGGTGCAGCCGGCAGCTCGTCGTTATGCGGCGGCTCAGTTTGAAGGGACCCTCGAACGTGCGTTTGTCGAACCAGGGGATGTCGTCGAAGCGGGGCAACTTCTGGCGAGACTTGATGGCCGAGAACTGCGCTGGGAGCTTTCAGGGCTCGAAGCGGACCTGAATCGAGCAGCGACGGAACGAGCAGGTCACATGGCCGTCCGAGACCCCGGCAAGGCTCGCATCGCGGCACTGGAGGTTGAACGGCTAGAACTCAAGACACAGTTGCTCGATCATCGGATCGAACACTTGGAAGTGCGGAGTCCGGTGCATGGGATCGTCATCACCGGCGACCTGAAGAAGTCGGAAGGGATCCCTGTGAAGAACGGGCAGACGTTGTTCGAAATCGCCCCACTTGATCGGGTGACCCTTGATGTCCGAATCCCGAACGACGAAGTGGCTCATGTGGCCGAGCAGATGACCGTTGAGGTGACTCTGGAGGCATATCCCGAACGGACCTGGTCTGGGACGATTCGGCGAATCCACCCTCGGTCGGAGACGAAAGACCGGCTGCACTTCTTTGTGGCCGAGGTCGAACTCGACAACCCGGAATCGCTGCTGCGTCCGGGGATGGAGGGGCGAGCTTACGTGACGACAGACAAGCATCCACTGGGCTGGAACCTGTTCCACCGCGCCTGGTACCGTACGCTGATGTGGTCCGGCTGGTAAATGCCATGCAGGTCGATGAGATTCTCCCCTTCGACTGGGACGGGTAGTCCACTGTCGTTATGCTCTGGTTTGTGAGGGGGAGATCACACGACACGAATGGTGACGCGGTCATGCCGAGTTTGACGGTCGAAAACTACTGCAAGGCAATTCGACAGTTGTCGCAGCGAGGGAATTGGCCCTGGGTCGCTCCGGGGCAGATCGCGAGCCATCTGGGGGTGACACCGGGGACAGTGACCAGCATGTTGCGGACGTTGTCGGATGCCATGCTCGTCGAGTATCGCCCCTATGAAGGGGTGCAACTGACTGTGGCGGGGGAGGGATTGGCGACGCGGGTCTTGCGACGGCATCGGCTCATCGAGGCCTTTCTTGTGCAGACGCTCGGCCTGACTTGGGACCAAGTTCATGAAGAGGCGGAGCACATGGAGCACGCCGTGAGCGATGCTCTCATCGACCGCATTGATGCCTTTCTCGGGCATCCTCCCAGCGACCCCCATGGCGACCCGATCCCCGAGTCTGATGGGACACTGAGGGTTGAGGAAGCACACGGCGATCCACTGAGTGCAGCCGGACCGGGAGAACGATTTCGGGTCACACGAGTCTTGCAACAGTCCCCCGAGTTTCTGCGTTACCTTTCCGGCCTGAACATTTCGATCGGCATTGAACTTTCGGTCGTCGAAAAGGCTGACCAGGGAGTGAGAGTGGTTATCGGTGACGCGGAGACAGGAATTTGGCTCTCCCCCGCAGAAACAGCACAAGTCCTGGTGTTACGCATCTCGTGATCCCCTTGTGGGACGCATCCTTGTCCTGCGAAACTCACTGAGGTGCTTCAGGTTGCACCACTTGCCGTACATCGGTGATGTTCGTTCTTTGTCGTTGTCAGCATACGACGAACAGGGATGTCCGCTGTAGGCAGGGAATTGTGGTGCATGGTTGTTGTTTGTAACTCTTTTGTTCACAACGGGTTGCCGAAAGTTGTTGACAATCCGCTGTCACTGTTTAGGATCAGTGGTCGATAAGTGGTCGTTTTCTTTGGCTCAGTTCTGGGCGTCGACACATCACAAAATGATCAATGTCCGCCACATACTGGCGTCTTGCGGAACAGCCTTGTTTAGACAACTGAGGTGGAGATTCGGATGCGAGTCCGGAGGCAGGGAGCCTCTCTGGTCGTAGATACTCCTGCGAAATTGAACCTCTTTTTGGAGGTGCTCGGGAGACGGTCGGACGGGTATCACTCATTGGAAACCGTGATGGTTTCTGTTGGGCTGTACGACACGTTGCAGTTTGTGCCAACTGCGACGCCGGGGGTGTCGTTGAGTGTCTGCACCTCCCGCGGCTTGGGAGATGTCCCCTGCCCCGTCGATGACTCAAACCTAGTTCTGAAAGCGGCCCGACTACTCGTCGAGCGCCATCTTCAAACACTCGGCCGCGATCCCTTCGATACTTTAGAGAATGCCGGGCTACCGGGAGTCGCGATTCATTTGACCAAACGTATCCCCTTGCAAGCAGGGATGGGAGGGGGGTCAAGCGATGCGGCGGCGGCTCTCGTTGGATTGAATCGGTTTTGGAATCTTGGCTTCGCATCTGTCGACCTACACGAGTTGGCAAGTCGACTGGGAAGCGATGTCAACGTGTTTCTCGACTCGGTCCCGTTGGCCCTCTGTCGTGGGCGGGGAGAGCAGATCGAATCGCGGCCACTTGGTCGCCGCTATTGGGTCGTGGTGGCTCAACCCCCTGTCGGCCTGTCGACGGCGGCAGTCTTTCGCCATTGGCAACCTCAAGCCGCACCCCGCTGTGCGACACCAGTCCTGCAAATGCTTGCACAAGGTCGACTCCCCGATTTGCAGAGTGGAGTCTTCAATGCGTTGCAACAACCTGCCGAGTTACTGAGTGATGAGGTCAGCCAACTCCTCGGGCAGTTGCGTGATGCGGGGGGCGTGGTCAGCGGGATGACGGGGAGTGGTTCGGCCTGTTATGCGATTGGTCAAACCTATCGAGCATGTCAAACGATGGCGGCCCGACTCCGTGCGAGGGGGGGGTACTGGGTCGGTGTGATGAGGTGTTCAACCTGAGTCGACAGGAAGTGCGATCGACGAGAGGCGATTGAGGATGAATTGAAGTGGGGCATGTCGCGGGTTCGAGGGCGGGGCGTGGTGGCATCAAGAGGCGGAAACCGAACTTCTCCAGGTGGTCAGGGGGAGTGCAAGGAGGAGACTCTATGGAAATCACCGAGGTGCGGATCAAGATCGTGCCGCAAACGCAGGATCGACTGCTCGGGTTCTGTTCGTTGACGTTCGACAATGCGTTTGTCGTCCGAGACTTAAAGATCATTCTGGGGGGCAAGGGGCCTTTCGTGGCGATGCCGAGTCGCAAACTGACGGACCGGTGTCGGAAATGTGGCGGGAAGAATCCGTATCGTGCCGCCTATTGCAATCAGTGCGGGGTGAAGTTGCTCGACACTCGAGCCCCTCGCAATCCGGATGGGCGGGCGAAGCTGTACGCGGATATTGCTCATCCGATTAATAGCACCTGCCGGGAGATGATCCAGTCGGCTGTCATCCTGGCCTATGAGGAAGAGCAACGACTGGCCGCGTTGCCAGGCTACGTTTGTCGTTACGACGACCTCGGCGAGGATCACTATGTGGACTATGAAGAGGACCAAGACGATTCCGTCGACACCGGGGCAAGAGGGTCGCTGTCGACCGACTTAAGCAATCCGGCTGCGTCGGATGTGCTAAAAGAGTCGAGTGTTGCGAAGGTGTCAGATCAGGGGGATGTCTCGACTCAGGAGCATGGCGACGATTTTGCGGAATCCGACGGCGGAACGACGACGTCCGGCCACATCAGCAGAGCCGGACACGATACCCCGCGGGCTCCCCATGTGAACCTGACATTGCCGACAGAGAACAGGAATCAACCTGTGACGAAGCAGTCGACGAACGACGATTTCGGAGCTGGTTTGGTGTGACGCTGCCGAGTTCGATTCAGCGATCGCAATATTCACCACCTTGCAAGGGTGGGGCTTTCTCGCGGGTGAATTGGGGGTGGAAACGGCGTGAAGATCGCGTCGAGACTACGCCGCCTTGCGGAACTCGGTGGTCATGGGGATGGTGGCGGGTAGGCAAGCGTCCTGGACAGCGGCGGCGAGTGACTCGACGACACGTTGTTGACGTTCGATCCCCAACTCCGGATAGATTGGCAGCGCCAGCACTTCGCGACATGCCTGTTCTGAATGGGGCATCTGACCGGGACGGTAGCCTAGGAACTGGAAGCACTCCTGCAAGTGCAACGGCTGTGGGTAGTACACCGCACATCCAATGTTGCGACGCTTCAACCCTTCGAGCACTTCGTCTCGTTTGCCGTCTCTCACTCGGACACAATACTGATTCCAGGCGTGACCATTGTCCGCTGAGGCTGAAGGCAAGGTGAGGGAATCGCCCAGAGCGAATTCGGGAATCCAGGCGTTGTAGCGGGCTGCATTCTGACGGCGGGCCTGAGTCCAGTCATCAAGATGGCGAAGTTTGACCGACAGTACAGCGGCCTGAATGGCGTCGAGTCGACTGTTCAAGCCGACTTCGACATGCTGATACCGACCAACATCTCCGTGCATCCGCAGGCGACGCAACCGGGCGTCGACGTCGGGATCGTCGGTCGTGATCAGACCTCCATCCCCTGCTCCGCCCAGATTCTTCGTCGGGAAGAAACTGAAACAACCCGCAGTTCCAAGAACTCCTGCTTTGCGTCCACGATAGGTGGCTCCGATTGCCTGAGCGGCATCTTCGATGATACTGAGGCCATGCCGCACGGCGAGTCGCCATAACGGCTCCATATCGGCACACTGGCCGAACAGGTGAACCGGGAGAATCGCTCGAGTTCGAGGAGTGACGGCAGCAGCCACGCATTCGGGGTCCAGGTTGAACGAGACCGGATCGATGTCAACGAACACTGGCCGGGCACCGACACGATGGATGCAACTGGCTGTCGCGAAGAAGCTGAATGGGGAGGTGATGACTTCGTCACCAGGGCCGATGTCGAGAGCCATCAGCGCGAGTATGAGGGCGTCTGTTCCCGAGGCACAGCCGATCGCCTGACGAGAGTCGCAATAGGCGGCAACTTGGGCTTCAAAGTCGGCGACAGTCTCGCCGAGGATGAACTTCTGCGAGTCGAAGATGTCAAGGACGGCAGCTTGGATGTCGTCACGGATCGCCTGATGCTGTTCGGTCAGGTCAATCATGGGGACAGGAGTCGAATTCTCGGATAGCCGAGACGACTCGCTGTGGGTGTAAGGAAGGACCTCGCGGGGCATCGGGAGACTCCATTCAGGTGTGGTCGATCCGTCCTGGACCGACTGCGGGGCGGGTAAGCTACGACCTCAAGGGAGTTTCTGTCAAGAGGTGTCTCGGGCAACCGATCGGTCCGGGTGCAGTCGCTGTTTGGGGTTGGTTCATTTGTGCAGTCAGGGTCACGGTCGGGCCAACGGCCCAGCAGGTTGTCTAGCCTAGGCCATCGGCCTAGGACTGAAGGGATGAGTTCACGCGAGAGGGCTGAAGGCCCGGCCAGTTGCCCCAGAATCTTGCCAACGGGCCGGGCCTTCAGCCCTCGACAGACAATCTTGGGCCGATCCCCCAGTCCGCTGGACTGGGCTAGACAATGTTCCGGGGCGTTGCCCCTGCTGTTTTGCCAACATCGCCACGTCACCTGCCAAACTTGTTCGCAGTGAACAGATGAGCAACCCCCAATTGACGACTGCACCCGATCGGTCCGAATAGGGGCATTCTCTCCAGCTCTGTGGTGACGAATCGACGAAGTCTGAAGAATCCACGATCGAAAGGAGGCAGGATTTTCCGGAATGTGAAGATGGATTGCAGCAGTTCCTGCTGAAATCGTGGGTTGAAGACCTGTGACGGTGAACTAAAATTCCGCTTCGTCCAGCGAACGAGCTGGTCATCCATTGAAGTCACATCCCGCAAAAGAAGGAACACAGACATGTCCGCGATGGTAGGGCAACCGGCACCAGCATTCTCCGTTCAGGCGTACGACCGTGCCAAGGATGGGACCGACAACCAGTTTCGCTCCGTTTCACTCGAAGAGCTGAAGGGGAAATGGGTCTGCCTGTACTTCTATCCGCTTGACTTTACCTTTGTCTGTCCGACAGAGATCGTCGCCTTCAACAGTGCGTTGGATGAATTTGAAGACCGTGACTGTGTTGTGCTGACCGCCAGCACGGATAGCGTTTACTCGCACAAGGGGTGGTGTGACAGTCACGAAGACCTCGCCAAGATGAAGCATCTGATGCTGGGGGACACCACCCATCAACTTTCGCGAGACTACGGCGTGCTGAAGGAAGATGCCGGGATTGCCTATCGGGGCATCTTCCTGATCGATCCGACAGGAGTTGTTCGCTGGTCAGCGATCCACGACCTCAGCGTCGGACGTAATGTCGACGAAGTGCTGCGTGTTCTTGACGCCTTGCAGACCGACAAGCTTTGCCCCTGCAACTGGAAAAAGGGCGAAGGAACACTCAACTAAGTCTCCAGCGTAACGTAAGTCGTACCGGCGACAACCTTCAGTATTTCGCACGATGGACAAGGATGTCCGTCGTACGAATCGCTTCGACAAAAAACGCTTTGGCACAGCACACTTCGACGCAAAGCACTTTTTTCATTCACAAGTCACTCGACGGTCGCACAGGAACCACCCATGTCTCTCATCGCCCCACTTCCTGAAGCGGAAGCGGTCGACAAGACGGCTCAGACTTACGCTCGTCTCAAAGAGACGCTCGGGGTTGCCGAACTGCCGGACGCCATTCTCGCGATGGGACGTGTCGAACCGTTCCTGCGTGACTTCTATATGAACTTCAAACGTTTCGTCGCGACAGACGGTGCGATTGATGCCCGGACTAAAGCAGTCATTGCCTACGCGACAGCGTGTCAGGCAAAGTCGACCGTCTGGATCGACATCCTCCGGCAACGAGCGTTGACGCTGGGGATCGAAGAAACACAGTTGACAGAGGTTCTGGCAGTCGTCAGCACCAACTCGATGTACAACACGTTCTTTAAGTTTCGCGACCTCAGTGGCAGTGAACTGTTCAGCGGCATGGCCGTCGGCTTGCGGGCACATCTCTTTTCGGCCACTTCGCTCGGCGAGCAGTGGGTCGAGATGATTAACATTGCGATCAGCAATCTCAACGCCTGCAAACCTTGTACGAGCGGCCATGTCGATGCTGCTCGTCAGATGGGGCTCAAGGACGAACAGATATTAGAGGTGATTCAGTGTGCCGCGACGGTGGCGTCCGCCTGTCAATTTACTTCTGTTGCGAGTCTCGATCTCTAGTCCATAGCCTCGACATCGCGTCGCAGACGTTAGACAATGCTCATGTTCCGCTCTTTATTGACCGGCTGAATTCTCGTTTTTCCATCCTCAATTCAAAGCGATGCCATGGGACGTCTCGTAGCCATCGAGGGGATTGATGGATCTGGGAAAGGGACGCAGGCTGCTCGGTTGGCCGAAACGCTTAAGGCCGAGGGGCGTACGGTCGCTCTCTTGGGCTTCCCCCGATACGACGCGACCTTTTTCGGAGCCCGCATCGGTGAGTTTCTCAACGGTGTCTACGGAGAACTCGATCACGTCCATCCGATGCTGGCAGCGATGCTTTACGCCGGCGACCGCTGGGAGTCGAAGGAACTCCTGCTCGAGTCGATTGACACTCACGAGTATGTGATCTTGGATCGTTACGTCGCATCGAACGCGGCCCATCAGGGGGCGAAATTCGAGGGAGCGGAACGGACTCAACTCTGGCAACAAATCGAACATCTCGAACACACACTGTACGCCCTCCCCCGCCCCGATCGGGTCATTCTGCTCGACATTCCTGCGGATGTTTCGAGGACCTTGATCGCCCGCAAAGCTGCACGCAACTACACATCGAAGACGACCGACCTTCAGGAAGCGGACACCAATTACCAACGTCGCGTCCGAGAGTGTTATCTCGAACTTGCCCGTGAGCAGTCGCACTGGCGAAAGGTCGATGTTGTTCACGGCGACGTCACGGGAGAAGAACTCGCCATCGACGATCAGCTTCGCCCGATTGACGACGTTGCTGCCGATGTCCGGGCCGCCGTCGATTGACGTCGCCCCCTTTGCTTCACACCTCCTCAGCGATCTCCTCTCACACCAGTTCCGCATCATGATGACTCTCAAGGAAAAGCTCGCTCGAAAAGAACGGGTGATTGTATTCGCCGTCAGTCGGCTGTTTCATCACAATCTGATCCAGATGCTCGGGATGTCTGGCTCGTTCGATGGATTCTGGATTGATGCGGAACATGCCGGGTTCTCGGCGACGGATATGGAGATTGCCGCGATGGCCGGGCGATGTCAGGGGTTGGATGTGTTCGCTCGAATCGCCCCGACCGACTATGCCTTGGTGACCCGCTGTTTTGAGTCGGGAGTTGGCGGGGTGATGGCGGCACAAATTCACTCTGCTGCTCAGGCGGAAGAGTTCGTCCGCTGGTGCAAGTTCGCCCCTCGCGGCACTCGCGGCCTCAACACTGGGGGCTACGACGGCGGATTCGGTCGCTTGACTCAGGCCGAGTTTACGCAGCGGGCCAACGCCGAGTCGTTCGTCGCGATTCAGATTGAAACACTTGGATCGCTGGAAGAGGCAGAGGCCATCGCGGCGATTGATGGGGTCGACCTGTTATTCATCGGTCCGTCCGATCTCAGCCAGGCACTGGGAGTCACGGGAGACTTCATGAATCCCCTCTGCCTCGCGGCGATCGATCGGGTGGCGGCGGCTTGTGAGAAGCATGGCAAGACTTGGGGAGCTGTCACAACAACCCCCGAACATGCCCGGATGTTGGCCGACAAAGGGTGTCATATGCTGTCACCGACAAATGATGTCCGTCTGTTTAACGCCGGCATCAAAGCGGTACAGCAAACGTTCAGCGACCTGTTTGGGAATTGACCACCGTTTCCCACTCCAGTACAAACGATGTTTGATGGATGAGATTCTCCGTCGTTTCAAACGTTGCTCTTTGGGGAGACGATCTTGATTTGCCATGCAACCGACAGGCGAACCGCAGCGACTGCTGACACTGCGGCTCGTTGTTTCCGGGCGATCCAACGGGCACATGCGAAGGTTGTCACTCTTGCGAGCGTCGCTTTGCTGATCGGTTTGCCTTTGTTGACGATGGTGTCTGCGGTGCAGGGAGAGACAGAGCCCCCTTTTTTGCTCCCCGCAGAAGTGCAGACGGTGCTCACTCAGCGATGCGTCGATTGTCATGGACCGGAGACGGCCGAGGCCGAGTTGCGACTGGATGGCATCGCTGACATGCCATTGGCTCAAAGATTGACGACTCTCAACAAAGTACAGGATCAGGTTTTCTTCGGTACGATGCCCCCAGCGGATGCGGACCCGCTGTCGACAGCGGAGCGAGCCGCTGTCGCGGATTGGGTGCGAGCCGAGTTGCGGTCCCACAATGCTTCGGAACTCGACAAGAAGCTACGTTATCCCGATTTCGGAAACTATGTCGACCACGAACTGCTCTTCGGTGGCACCATCAAAGAGGCTCCGTTTACTCCGTCGCGTCGCTGGTTGGTCAGCCCGCAAATCTTTCATGAACGGGTAAACGAAGTGTTCGGCCTCACAGACCGGGCAAGGCAACAAAACTTTTACGGCGTGACGAATCCGTTCGTCCTGCCTGACAACTCTGGGGTTCGCGATTTCGACATTGCGACGCTCGATGGCGGGCATCTTCTGGTCATGCTGAACAACGCCAAGTGGATTGCTGAGAAACAAGTTCTGGCAGCGCTCTACTCTGGCAAAGACCTCAGGAAAGTCACCTTCGAGAATGCCGCAGACCGCTGGTTGCCGCCGCTTTCTTCTCCAGCGTTTGTCACGATTGTCGGGAAAGAGTCCCAGCCAAGCGAGCAGGAGTTAATCGCCGCCATTCAGGCACAGTTTTACAATGTGCTTCGAAGAGAGCCGAGCGAAGAAGAGACCACGCGATATCTGGCCTTGCTCCGTTCGACGATTGAACTCGGCGGGAATGTCGAGGGACTCAGGCAGATGCTGATGAGTGTTCTGCTGGAGTCGGAGTTTCTCTATCGTCAGGAGTTTGGAGCCGGTGAACCGGATGAGTTCGGACGGAAGAAACTCTCCCCTCGCGAGGCAGCACAGGCAATTGCCTATGCTTTGGGAGATCGTGGCCCGGATCCGCTGCTTCAGCAGGCGGCTGATGAAGGTCGGCTGACCACCAAGGAGGACTATCGGCGAGAAGTGTTGCGTCTCTTGAGCGACAAGACGCTGTTTTCGGGTCCGGTTGATCCGAGCCTGAGCGGGAAGAATATGCAGTCACACGTTGCGACGCATCCGAAGCTGGTCCGTTTCTTTCGCGAGTTCTTCGGCTACACCAATGCGGTGAAGGTATTTAAGGACGAGAAGCGAAGTGATGGTTATTATCAAAACCCTTCCCGAGGAACGGCCGGGACGCCGGGGTTTCTCGTCAAAGAAGCAGACCGTGTGGTGGACTGGTATTTGCAGCAGGATCAAGAGGTCTTTTTCAACCTGTTGACAACAGAAGAGTTCTTCGTCTATCACGACAAAGATAACGAGACCGGTCGCAAGATTATCACCGAGTGGGAAGAAGCTTATGCTAAGTTGAAGGAGACCGACTGGAAGGCGAATCCCGACAAGGTCCTTGAGGAAAACCTAGACTTCATTAAGTCCAAGCCTTCATTACGAATCCTTGGTGGCCATCAGCGACGCGAATTCTTACGTCACATGTACTTCTTTGAAGAGACGATTGGTAAGGGACGAACACCGTTTACGACCGTCTCATTTGCCCATGGATATACTTACAACCACTCACCATTTTACAATTTGCCTCCGACACCTCACATTTTTCGTTACGGGGCGATAGAGCAGAAGAACTTTAAGGGACTAGACGACGTCGAGTTTTGGGACTACCCGGTCGAGCAACCCTTTACTCTGCCCAATCGCAAAGGGCTGTTAACTCACCCGGCGTGGTTGATCGCCCATTCAGGAAACTTTCAGACCGACCCCATTCGACGGGGACGGTGGATACGTGAGAAGCTGCTGGCAGGCCGTGTCCCCGACGTCCCGATTACGGTCGATGCGCAGGTGCCGGATGATCCTCACAAGACCTTTCGCGAGCGAGTCGACCTCGTGACTGGGGCAGGAACTTGCTGGAAGTGCCATCAGCATATGAACCCGCTCGGGTTGCCATTCGAGAGCTTCGACGACTTCGGACGTTTTCGGCTGGAAGAGAGTTTGGAACACCCCGAGAACGTGGTCGAGAGACGGGACGGAAATCAGGCGGATCTCTTTAAGACCAAGCCTGTCGACGTGACCGGGCGACTCGATGGGACCGGAGACGCAAACCTTGACGGAGAGGTGACCGATGCGTTCGACTTGATCGACCGCCTTGCTCGGTCGACACGAGTCCGACAATCGATCATTCGCCATGCCTTCCGATTCTTTCTGGGTCGAAACGAAATGCTTTCCGACGCACAGACGCTCATCGATGCCGATAATGCCTATGTCCAGAGTGGGGGCAGCTTTAACGCGGTTGTGGTCTCACTATTAACGTCTGACTCCTTCATGTATCGTAAGTAGTTGATAACATCCAGTCGTGGGGCTTCCTGAGACACGACTCCCATACCGAATCACCGCTAGGTCTTCGTCGACCACAACCAGACGATTGCCCGATCTTACGATTGACTCATCACCCCAAGGTACGCTCCGATGCCAAGCCGACGAGATTTTCTGACCCGATCGATTGCCAGCGCTGCCGCATTGAGCTTTGCGTCGAGGTGTCTGATGGCCGAGTCATCGTCCAGTGTGCCGCCGACGAGGTTTATCTTTTTGCATAAGGGCAACGGCCTCTTGCCGCAGTCGTTGATGTTGCCGACGTTTGACCAGAAACAGTTAGAAGCCGAGCGTCGCAAAGAGGCGTTCGAGGTCGACTTGGATGGTCACGACTTGCCCGAGTGGATGAGTCCGATTGCCGCTCACAAGAACAACCTGACGATCTTGCAGGGGCTTTCCGGCAAGATGTGTACGACAGGGCATCACACGTGGTGCTCTTCGCTCGGGGTCTTCAAGGCGAATGAACGGCTCAGTTCGATCAAGTGGGCAACGGTCGACTTCGAGTTGTCAAAGATGTACCCCTCCCCCTTCGGACACATCGAACTCGCCTGTTTCCCCTCCGGCGGCGGAAACGCACGCGGGAACATTAACGGCATTGAAAAAGGCTTTTCTGCTCGGGGCCCGCAACAGCCAAACTTCGCGTTCGGCTCGCCCAAGGTGGCCATGCAGGAACTCTTCAAGTCGGTCTCGACGGAGGAGTCGGCTCGGAAGCAATACGAGTTAGAACGTCAGATGTTGCAGTTTCTGGCGACAAACGAACGAGATCGAGCCGGTTTGCTGACGGGGCCGGAACAGCTCAAGGTGGCCAACTATGCGGACGCTTTGCAAGATGTTCGCGATCAGAACGGCCGCGTCGAAGCGATGGGCGATGTGATTCGCCGGCATCTCCCAACACTCGATAACAAGTATTTCGCCGAGAACCTGTCGACAACCGATCGGCAGGCGGGGCTGACTGAGGTGCTCCTCTCGACCTTAATTTCGGGCATGACCAATGTCGCCACGTTTACTGTGGACGAACTCGGCACGCTGTATACCGGACTCCCCGGCATCGAAGGCGAGAGCGTCAACCAGCACGATGTCGGCCACGGCAAGGGGGTCGGCAAGTTCGAGGCCGTCGAGGTCCGAGAGAAGATTCGACGACAACACATGATGTTGATCGACACCATTGTCACCCGGCTCAAGAGCGTTCCTGAAGCGGGGGGGACGATGTTCGACAACACCGTGCTGTTCTACTTCCCTGACAACGGCGAGACACACCACAGCAACGGCGGCGAATGGCCCTTCGTCGTGCTCGCCGGTTCCAACTCCCGCCTCAATATCGGCCGCCGCTACATCCGCCTTCCCGCTTATGGCCAAGAGGGCCACAAGACCCTCGGCAACTGGTACACCACTTTGCTCAACGCCTACGGAAACCCCATTTCCCACTACGGCAGCCCCGACGTCAGCCTGACCATCGACCAACACGGCCCCATCGAAGCATTCATGAGTTAGTCACCGCGCCGGTCAAGGTTTGTGGCGACGATGAATTGTTCAGGGTGTTCTACTCATCGCACCGATTGGCGGTCTGTTGAACAACGAAGGTCAGGCTTTTCAGCCTGACCTGGTGCTGCTTGATGTCTCGGCAACAAAGCGTACGAGATATTCTTGTCAGATTAAAAATCTGACCCACGGTCGCTTTTCAACGGGCTGTTAGGGTGTGTTTGGGGTGAGGGTGAAGGTGGTGACGAGGTTGTTTGCGTCGTAGTCGAAGTGGGCTGTGGACTTGGTGGAGCGGACTTCGATGATGCGGTTTTGTTTGTCGCGGCGGAATGTCGCGGGGGTGATGGTGAGGTCGCCGCCGGGGCGCATTGTGTAGAAGCGGACTTTGTTGCTGTTCTCACTGAGGTAGTCGGCGATTAACAGGAACTGGTTGATGTTCGACTTATGGCCAGCGTCCCAGCGGGTCTTGCAGAATTCGAGCATGAGCTGGCTGTCGGCAAAGTATTGATTCGCCAACGTGGCGAATGCTTCTTGAGGGGCGTCGAGAAAGAACTGGATGTTCCCCCGACTGTAGGCCCGGTCGAACTCAGGTTTTCCCTTGAAGTAGGCGACCCACGACGCCTGCCAGGAATCGTTGTTGCCGTCCCATACGCCCGCTGCCTGAAACTTCGCCTTCGTGGCGGGCATGTCGATCCCTCGTGACTTCGGGGTGTGATAGACGACGAGCGGACCGGCTGCCTGAGCGAGTCCTGCAAACTTCCGCTCATACAGTTCCGGACGGAGTCGACGACCAATGGTATCGAGCATGTTGTGGGCGATCTCGTGGGCGAGGCAGATCATGTAGACGTCGGTTACTCCCGGTCGAGGCGAGTCGCCCGCGAAGCTGTCTTCGATGCGTCCGAGAGGGAGATCAAAGATGTTGACCCCAGTTCGCGAACGGATTTTCTGTTCGCGGAAGCCGTCCCCTAGCCAACCGGCCACGGTGATGGTTTCGACATCCCAGACGCTACGGGGCATCGCCATGAGCAACTGATGCATCACTTGCAGTTGTTCCGGAGTGGCGGTGTTGTTGTCGATGAAAATGAGTCCGAGGTCGACAAGGAGTTGACGATATCCGCCCGTGAAGTTGATGGCGTCGGCAACCTGTTGGCGATGAGCCGGGGTGTCGGGCAAGGCTTCAAACATCAGTACCCAATACTGAGCCGCGAAGCTGGGGGCGAAGGGCGTCGCCTTCAAGTCGAACTGTTGCCGTTGGAAGAGTGTGGGGTACTTCTTTGCCAGCGGGGCGAGTTGCTGAAAGAGCTTCTCTCGAGCAGCAAGAGGGATGAGCCCCCCGGCGAGGTCGGCTTGCATGGCGGTCATCGCTCCGAAGACAGACTGCTTGAGTTCGTCCTGTTCGCTAAGTCGTTTTGTGAGTTGAGGTCCATGTTTTTCAAGAGCCGCGTTGAGCGTGGCGAGACGGGACGAAACGCCGACTCCGCGCATCAGAAAGAGGCGTCCGTTCTTGCCACCGCTGACGAGGTCGAGCACACCATCCTGGTCGAGGTCGACCAGTTCGGGCGTGGTGTCGTCTCCGTTAAGTTCCCGCAGGCTGAGGTTCGATCCATCGTGGGACCAGTGCATTTGTACTCCGCCCGCAAGGTGCGGTGCTTTCGCTGTTCCATCGTTGAGGAAGAGGGAGACGGAACCCCAGTTGACCCCGAGTAACAGGTCGAGTCGTCCATCTTGATTGAAGTCGACAATGCGCGGATGTGAGTTGTAAGCGATACTGATGTCATGAAACGATTGACCCTCTGTGAACTTTGGCTGCTTCGATTGGCCCTGATTCCGATACCACACAACCGCCCCTCCGAACGAGCCGGTGATGAGGTCGGGGAGACCATCGCCGTCCCAGTCTGCGATATCAAATCGACCTTGGCAGCCCTGTTGCACGGTGAGGTCGAGCGACTTCTCCTGGAACCGGGGTCGTCGGAGGGTGCCGATGTTTTCGTGAATCGAAATCTGATTCGCCGAGTGCGCGACCACAAGATCAGGGAGCGTGCTGCCGATGACGTGGGCGAGAGTCGCTCCGGTGTAGGAGTTCCCCCAGCGGTCCCGTCCACCGGCCACAATTGGTTCCTGTTTGGCGAAGGTGGTTGGTTGTTTCGGGTCGACGTGGCGGAACAACCACAGCTTCCCGTCACCGGCAGCGGCGATGAGGTCGAGTTGGCCATCCGCGTTCCAGTCGACACATCGAGTGGCGACGTGCGACCCCAGATCAATGGGCTCGCCCGCTGCCTGGAGTTGATGTGGTCGTTCGAAGGACATCGTCGGAATACTCGGTTCGCGAGCGACGACTGGTGAGGCTGTGAGCGCGAGGGGGAACAGCATGCCGAGCATGAGGAGAAGTTTTGCGGGACGATGCGGTTTCATGTTGAGTCCTCGTTCATTTCGTACACGTGGCGCCTCCGTCGCCGGTGGCAAGATGCTTGAGAGCCATGATACACCGTGACGGTGAGCGGTGCGAACGGGGTGCGGTCTTGATGGATGGCCTTCGTGATGGGGGCCGTCGGAAGTGTCTGGCACATGTGAGCGAGAACATGACACAGGTCATACGACAGACTTGCCGCGATGGCATGAGGTAACCATGATGACACGGGGCGACGCTCATGTGGCTGTCAGTCCTTTGAAAGTGATCGAGACTTCGAGACCCCTCAGGGAGCAAAGAGATGCTGACGCGAACAGGCGGTACGGTGTGGGCTATCGGGTTGGTGATGCTGTTGTCGGCGACATCGCTGTGGGGGCAGTCGGCTCCTTATGACCTCTTCCCTGAGGCGGCCCCTCCCTACTATCGGGTGCGGTATGAAGCGTCGCAGCAGCCGGGGGAGTTGGTGTATGGGGTGAATTACACCGTCTGGATTCCGCCGGGGGTGGAGACGCTGCGAGGGGTAATTGTGCATCAGCATGGATGTGGCGAAGGGTCTTGTAAGTCAGGGTTGACCGGAGCGTGGGACCTGCATTGGCAGGCATTGGCGAAACGGCATCACTGTGCCCTGCTGGCTCCGGCGTATGAACAGCCCGACAAGGCGAACTGTCAGATGTGGTGCGATCCAAGAAACGGTTCCGACGCGGCGTTTCAGAAAGCACTTGTTGACTTGGGGGCGAAGTCGGGTCATCCCGAATTGGCCGAGGTACCGTGGGCGTTGTGGGGTCATAGCGGCGGGGGGCATTGGGCCGGAGGGATGCTACTGTTACATCCTGATCGCGTGGCGGCCGCCTGGTTGCGGTCGGGAGTCCCCCTCTTGAAAGCGAATCCCGAGCGGGCCGAGATCAAGCCGCACACGCTTCCCGATGCGGCTCTCCTTGTTCCCGTGATGTGCAACCTCGGGACCAAGGAAGGGGTGACGGAGAAGCAGGGGCGGTTTGCGGGTGTCTGGCCGGCGAACGAAGCGTTCTTCTCGGAAGTGCGGGGACGTGGAGGTTTGATCGCTGTTGCTGTTGATCCCTTGACTGCTCACGAGTGTGGGAATCAACGTTACTTTGCCATTCGCTGGTTCGACGTTTGTCTCGCGCAACGGCTGCCAAAGTTGCCGGGCGAACCGTTACGGCAGATGTCGAAAGAAGGAACCTATGTGTCGCCGATATTCCAGGGTAGAGCGGTGGAATTAGGGGCACAGCGTGAAAATCCCTTAAAAAGGGGCTGGCTGCCAAACCAGGAAATCGCCCAGGCCTGGATGCAGTACGTCACCGACACGGCACTCCCCGACACCACGCCCCCCCCTGCTCCGACCAACGTCCGAGTCGAAGGGGAGGCGATTGTCTGGGAGGCAGAAGCGGACCTCGAAAGTGGACTGGCCAGCTTCATCATCGAACGTGACGGAAAGTTTCTGGCGAATGTTCCTGAGCAACCTAAGAACCCGTTCGGTCGACCACTCTTTCAAGGCTTACAGTACAGCGACACCCCCACGTACCCACTCGCCGAATTTCGGTTCGTCGACAAGAGTCAAGACACCAAAAACCCTCAAGGAGAAACAAAGCCGATCTATCGCGTGACCGCCGTCAACACCGTCGGCCTCAAGTCGTCAGCCAGCGAGCCGGCAAAGTAGTTTTGGAATTGCGGACTGTGGGGAGTCTCCCCAATAGAGGTCTCCACATTTCAGAAACGACATTCAATCGTTTCTTAATCGAGTCGATCTTGTTGTGTGATGAGATGAGTCAGCAACAATTGTTTATCATAGACTCATTTCGCTGTGGCGGTATTCAATGGATTGAGGGGAATTCTCATGCCAGATGTTATTCCCGTTGATCTCGAAAAGTGTTGACTCACTGCGTCGAGTTGGGGCGATTTCGTTCGACCGCAGTGGTCCTTCAGCTATACGTTGCTCGCACTTCATGATCAGGATGACGACTTAACGTCCCCGCAAATTGCCGTCAACGCGTGGAAGTGTCGCCACGCCGGTGGTTCTTTAGCAGCCCGCTAGAAAGCGATCGTGGGGCAGCTATTTCCAGCCGACTTGAGCAACTCGTCCGCTTATTTTCCTAGGCACGTAACATCACCAGGTCATTGTTGGAAATCCCGGCCTACGAGTCTCAACAGGCTGTTAGGGAGCATTCGGGGTGCGGAGAACGTGAGTATCCCCGAATGTCTCTTGTCTGACTGCAACGAACCCGGTGTGTTGTCCCTCTGTCAGCCACCGGGTTCGTTCTCTTTGTGTCGCTCATTGGTGAAAGATATCTTGGGCGAACGGAACACTTCAATCCTCGCTGTTGATTGGTAGGCATCATGAAAGCTCTCTCTACTCTGGCCCTGCTTTGTAGTTTGTTGGCTGTCGGTTGTGGCGGGGCGCCAGAGCGTCCTTCGGTCGCCAAAGTGACCGGCACCATCACCCGCGGCGGAACACCCGTCGCTCATGCGGACGTCGTGTTCCATCCTCAAGGGACCGGAGATATTGGTAAAGCCGCCTCGGGGAAGACCGACGCCACGGGGAAGTTTGAACTCTCGACCTTCGATGCGAACGATGGTGCGGTCGTTGGGAAACATAAGGTGACGATCGTCGCCGGTACTGCGAGTACCGATATCCCCAGCGATCCGGAAGGGATGAAGCAACTCGAAGAAGAGCGAAAGTAGAACGCTGTTGATGCAAAGTTCAGCACAGCCGACAAGTCCCCCATCAGCGCTGATGTCGATGCCGACGTGACAAAGAACACGTTTACGTGGGACCTCGACAAATTGTAGTCATGTGAGTGGATCAACCGACGTTCCACTGATCTGACTCAGTCAGTCCCTCACCCTGCTTTCGCAAAGTGGAGGTTCGATTCGCTCGCCGTTCATGATCGTCAACAGGGAGGGAGGCCGTCCGAGTTTGGATGGCCTCCCTCCTTTTTGCGTTTCTGGAAAGGTGCTCTGGAATTGCCAGGGGATATGAGAATCGGGTAGCATCAGCGATCTTTGATTGTTGTCTCCTGCCGTGCTATCGAGTGGATGGAGAGGGGCGATGGTGTGAGGTTGAAGATGGGAGTCCTGCGGGAAATTCGTGAAGGCGGGGGGTGACATGTTCAGACACGGGATGTTTCTGTTGATGGCCTGTTTGTGGCCAGTCTGGAGCGTGTGTGCTGCGGAAGGGGACCGGCCGTTGTGGGAGCGGGTTGACGCCCTGATTCTGGCGAAAAGCGACGGGGAACTGGCAGCGCGCGGGACAGATGCCGAGTTTCTCAGACGGGTCACGCTCGACCTTGCTGGACGAATTCCGACGACGGACGAAGTACGAGACTTCCTGGCCGATGCGGCAGACAAGCGGGTGCGGAAGATTGATCGACTGCTGGCGAGTCCAGAATATGCAGCCAGGATGCGGGATGTTTGGCATGTCGTCCTGATGGAGCGGCTCGGCGATCATCCCGAGTGGCTGTCGTTTCTGGAGCAGGCGTTTCGGGAGAATCGTCCGTGGGACCAAACCGTGCGTCAGATTCTTGACCCGCAAGAGAGCGACGAATCGTTGCGAGGGGCGGCGTTCTTCTGGACGAAGCGACTGGAAAACTATGGTCAGAATCCGGTCGATTACCCTGCTCTGACGCGGGACGTCGGTCGGTTGTTTCTCGGTGTCGATTTGCAATGCGCCCAGTGCCACGATCATCTATTCGTCGACACGTACCATCAGGCCGACTTCCAAGGGTTATCCGCCTTTGTGGCACAGACGTTTCTGCGGACCGATGTGAAGTACCCGGCAGTCGGTGAGAAGCCGGTCGGAAGTAAGATCGAGTTTACGTCGGTTTTTACGAAAGTGTCAGGATCAACAGGCCCACGACTCCCTGGCGGGATGGAAGTTGAGGTTCCGTCGTTGGTGAAAGGTGAAGAGTTTGAAGTTCCGCCAGACAAAGCGACGAAGTTTCCGGGACGTCCAAAGTTCCGCCCACTGGAGATATTGGCGAAGCAAGTCACCGCAAATGAACAAACGAACTTCGACCGGAATGCTGTGAACCGAATCTGGTTCAGTCTGATGGGACGCGGCCTCGTGCATCCGTTGGATTTACATCACCCCGACAACCCTCCATCGCATCCGGAGCTGCTTGAATTGCTGACGAAGGAGTTCGCGGGTCATGGTCGGGACGTCCGCTGGCTGATTCGAGAACTCATGTTGAGCGAAACCTATCAGCGGTCCGGACGCTGGGCGGGGGCAAGAGTTCAGTCCGGAGGGAAGGTTCCGGCCGAGAGTTCTTATCGGGTCGCGATTGAACGTCCCCTGTCGTCCGAACAGTTGCTCGCCTCGGTCGTTCTCGCAACGGGGGAGCCAGAATTGTCGCTTTTGGTGTTGTCCCCACGAGACAAGGAATCCAAGGCTTACACACAAGAACTCGAGCGATTTCGGAAGGCTTTTTCTAACATCGCGCGAGATCCGGAAATCGAATTCCGACCGTCGGTGAAGGGGGCACTGTTCTTGATGCACGACGCGGAGGTACTGACCTGGTTTCAACCGAGCCGCAGTCAAACAGTCAGCCGCCTCGTTCCGTTATCGGATGAGCAACTGGCCGATGAACTGTATCTGACGGTCCTTTCTCGACTGCCAGACGACGACGAGCGGAAGACGGTGCAGGAGTTTCTGCAAGCGGAGCCAGAACAGCGTGCGGTTCGGGTCGGTCATTTGGTATGGAGTTTGGTGGCGTCGGCTGAGTTCGCGTTGAATCATTAGTCGAGCAGTCGACCGGCAGGAGTCGTGCCTTAATGTCGGGTCGACTCTCGTGGTGTCGTCCAGTTGATGGTCAGGAACAGGAGATCGCGATGTCGATGAGTCGTTCGCCGATGTGTACTCCGCAGGAGCATCTCTGGTCGCGCCGTCAGTGGTTGGGGAAAGCTGGGAGTGCCGTTGCGGCGACTACGGCGCTGGGGTTGGGAGTGGCGGACAGCATTGGTGTTGGGACTGGCAGCGGTCTCGCGACTGCGGCGTTTGGCGAAGAACTGAAGGGGTTGGACAAGCAGGTGCTGTTCGTTTGGATTGATGGAGGGATGAGTCAGTTCGAGAGTTGGGACCCCAAGCCAAACTCTCAGTTTGGCGGACCGTTTCGGCCCATCTCGACGTCGTTGCCGGGCGTCCAGTTGTGCGAGCTGATGCCCCAAACCGCTCGTCAGATGCATCGACTTGCGGTGGTTCGCAGTCTCTGCACGCAGGACAACTCGCATTCGGCCGGGGTGCCGAGGATTCTGCGCGGCGATCCGAAGAATCGTGGGGTGACGTATCCATACTTCGGTTCAGCAGTCGCGAAACTGATGGGGCCGGGGTCGTCGAACTTGCCCCCTTATGTCTGGATCAAGCCGGGGAGTGGGGGATTCAAACATGAGAATGCTGGATTCCTTGGGCCGAAGTATGGGGCGTTGGCATTCGGTGATGGATTGCCTCCCGAGAACTTGCAGCGACCCGAGATGCTGACCGAAGACGCCGCAGGACTCCGCGACGAATTGCGTCAACTGGCGAATCGTCGCTATCTGGCTGGACGAATGACGACGAACACCGAGGCAAGTTCGGCTGTCTTTGACATGGCGTCATCGTTGCTGGCACGGAAGGAACTGTTTGATACATCCCTTGTCGATCAGCGGGACATCGATCGCTACGGGGCGCATGAATTCGGTCGACACATGCTTCTGGGACGGCGGATGTTGGAGGCGGGGATTCGGTTTGTGCAGGTGACATCGTACGGCTGGGACACGCATGGCGACAATTTCAACGGTCATGCCAGTTTAATGCCCCGCTTTGATCAGGCGTTTGCATCGATGATTGAGGACCTGCATGATCGCGGGATGATGGACCGCGTGTTGGTGGTTTGCCTGTCGGAATTCGGACGGACGCCGCGTATCAATGGTCAATCTGGTCGGGATCACTGGCCAGAGTCGTGGTCGCTGGCAATGTCGGGGGCGGGAATCAAACCGGGCGTGGTGGTGGGAGCGACGAACGAAAAGGGGACCTCCGTCTCGACCGAACCCTACGATATTGGTCACCTGTTCCATACCTGGTTCAAGGCGTTAGGGATCGACTCCAGGCAGACGGAATACGACAACGCCGGCCAGCCGCTGCCGATCGCTCATGATGACTGTGGACCCGTGGCTGATGTGCTGGCGTAACTCGACACTGGCATGTCGCCAGGGTTTTCGATCAATTGTCCTTCCTGTTGAGTAGTTTGATGGCCGACACTGCACCTGCCGTTTCTGTGAAAGTCTCGCTGAAGGAAGTTGCCGCACTGACGACCGATCGACAGATGTGTGGCGTTCGGTTTTCGCCAGTAACGGGGCTCATGTCGAGCGGTAGCTATGACGCCACCATCAGGTTTTGGCGAAAAGTCGAAACCATGCCGGAAGGGGAGAGTGTTCCCCCAGTCAAAGGGGCGAAGGGGGATTCAACGAATGGCTGGCGAGAGTTGCCTCCTGTAACCGGGCATCGCGGCTGGGTCGAGGGACTTGCATTCTCGGCTGATGGATCGAAGCTGTTTACTGGAGACACTTGGGGTCGGTTGAGCTGCCGACGTGTTGAGGTGGCTGAGGGGAGGGATGTCACCGTTTCGCCCGAATGGGAAGTGACTGATGCACACGATGGTTGGTTGCGAGAAGTCTCGTTGAGTCCGGATGGTGGGACGCTCGCAACCTGTGGTCGCGATGGTCGATTGAAGTTGTGGAACAGCAGTGATGGTAGCCTGCGACAGCAGATGGAGCGTCCCGGTCGTGACCTGTTTGCTGTTCGCTTTCATCCGACGGAATCGTCTGTCGTTTGTGGTGATGGATTCGGCGAAGTGATCATCTGGGGCACTGACGGAACGCAGCAACGGACATTCGATGCGAGCGATCTCTTTCTGGAACATCGCCTGCAACAGGTCGGAGGAGTACGACGCATGGTCTTCTCGCCCGATGGCCAGACTTTGGCAGTTGGAGGGACACGCCCCAAGAACGGCGGCAGCGTCCAGGGGAAGCCCGTCGTCCTTCTTTTCAATTGGAAGACGGGCGACAAACGATTGATCGAACTGGGGTCTGACTCAGACGTCTCTGTTCAAGATATGCAGTTCCTCTCTGAGGGACTGTTGCTGGTCGTGACCAGTGGCAGCCCCGGGACCGGCCAAGTGTTGTGCGTCGATCCTGGCAGCGGTAGCGTGCTGTTGACCGAAAAGAAACTGGCCAACTGCCACGGAGTTTCG
Source organism: Planctomycetaceae bacterium (assembly GCA_041398965.1). GTDB lineage: Bacteria > Planctomycetota > Planctomycetia > Planctomycetales > Planctomycetaceae > JAWKTT01. The sequence continues at coordinate 74,714 of JAWKTT010000019.1, forward strand.
CTAAGTTCCGACGGTCGACACTGTGTCGTTACGGCAACCAACAAAGGCAGCAATGGCAACGGTCGCCGACTTGACGACACGGGGGAGTATCCCGGCAACTGGTCTCCGATCCATCTGTTCGAGATCAGTGTCGAACAGATGGAGTCATGAACCGGGCGAGAATTCCGAACCGATTTCCCTTTCGGTGTGAAAGGGGGAACGCTGATCACTCGGGCTGACTTGGTGGAGCGGTCGGTGTCTCCGGGGCTGTTGCCGGCAGTTCTGTATCGGCTTCTTCGACGACAACTTCCGCAGGGATGCGGGCGATTTGGACGAGTTTGTCGCCAGCGTCGAGGGACATGATGCGGACCCCCTGTGTGTTGCGGCCGATGATCGAGATGTCGGAGGCTCGAACTCGCTGAATCTTCCCGGAGGAGGAGATCATCAGGACGTCGTCACCATCATGCACGGTCAATGTGCCAATGACGGCACCATTGCGAGTGGTTGTCTTGATGTCGCGAAGACCTTTGCCCCCCCGCTTTTGGCGACGGTATCTCGCACCCGAACTGACAGGAGATGCATCACCCTCGGTCTCTGAAGTGGCATCGTCTGACGTCTGGGCATCGTCCGTCGCGTCGTTCGTGATGCCTTCGGCGGAGACATCGTGTGTCGTCTCGTCGGTTGCGATGGCATCGGGATCGGCTGCGTCTCCCTCTTCGGCATCAAGGCTTCCTTGTCCGAAGGGGGTCCGCTTTCCATAACCGTTTTCGCAAGTGGTGAGCAGTGTCCCCGCTTCATCGGCGACGACCATGCCGACGACGATGTCTCCCTTCGAGAGGTTAATCCCCTTAACGCCGCGTGTGTTACGCCCCATGGATCGGGCGTCTGCTTCACTGAAACGAATCGCCATCCCGGTCGCGGTGCTGAGGACCACATCCTGCCCGGGCGCCACTTTGACGACGTCGATCAGGCGGTCCCCTTCATCGAGCTTGATCGCGATGATCCCTCCCTTCATGGGGCGACTGTACGCGGTGAGGGGAGTCTTCTTGACGACCCCCTTCTCGGTGGCCATCAGCAAGCCCTGCTCGGTGTTGAACTCGCGGACGTCGATGCAGTCTTGCACCCGTTCTTCGTCGGAGAGGTTCAACAGGTTGACGAGCGCGCGTCCCTTGGCGGTCCGGGCCTGCTGCGGGAGGTCGTACACCTTCTGCCAGTAAACCTTCCCCAAGTTGGTAAAGAACAGCAGGTAGCTATGCGTGCTGGAAACGAAGAGATGTTCGATGGGGTCTTCTTCGTCGGTCTTCGCCCCTTTGATCCCTTTGCCGCCGCGGTTCTGTGCTTGATAGGTGGAGAGAGGGGTCCGCTTGATGTAGCCCCGCTGCGTCATGGTGACGACCATCGGCTCTTCGGGGATCAGTTCATCGCGGTTGACGTCGTGGAGTTCCTCTTCCGAAATCTCCGTTCGACGGGCGGAGGGATATTTCCGCCGCAGGTCTTCCATCTCGCTATGAATGAGTTCCAGAAGATGCTTTTCGTCGCTGAGTAAACGGACGTGTCCACCGATGCTTTCGAGGAGTTGTCGATGCTCGCCCTGGAGGTTGTCTCGTTCGAGATTGGCGAGCGAGCCGAGCTGCATCGAGACAATCGCTTCGGCCTGATTGGTCGAGAGGGAGTACTCGGTTCGGACCCCCTGCTCTGCTTGAAACTCGCGGAAGCCGTCATCACCTAAGGCACGGGCGACCATTTCCGCCGGGACACCGATCGCTTGCAATCGGACCTTCGCTTCCGCTCGACTTGGCGAACGTCGGATCGTTTCGATCACTTCATCGATGTTAATCTGCGCGATGAGCAACCCTTCAACCGTGTGCCGACGTCGTCGGGCTTCGGCCAAAAGGAACTCGGTTCGTCGACGCAACACGGTGACGCGGTGACGGATGAACTCCTGAATCATCTCTTTGACGGAAAGTGTCTGCGGTCGGTTGCCGACGAGTGCCAGCAGGATCACGCTGACGGTCGTTTGCAGAGACGAGAATTTCCAGAGTTGATTGAGGACGACTTCGCGGTCGGCATCCCGTTTGAGATAGATGTGCAGACGAACTTGCCATGGTGGGGTCTTGCGGTCGGTGTAATCAACGATCCGCGAGATCCCTTCGATCTTGTTTTCTTTGATAAGGTCTTCGATCCGCTCCTTCACACGGTCGCGCGTGTCTTGATACGGAATCTCGGTGATGACGATGACTTCGGTGTTTTTCTCGGTCTCGAATTCGACCTTCGCCCGAAGCGTGAGGGTCGAACGTCCGGTGAGATAGCCTTGGCGAATGCCGAAGCGTCCGCAGATGACACCGCCGGTCGGAAAGTCGGGGCCGGGGAGCACTTCGAGAATGTCGTCGACGGTCGCTTCGGGCTGATCGATGAGCAACTGCACCGCAGCGGCCACTTCCCCGAGGTTGTGAGGCGGAATGCTCGTCGCCATCCCGACGGCAATTCCCTGCGATCCGTTGACTAACAGGTTAGGGAACCGACTCGGGAGCACGACCGGCTCGAGGTTGCGCTGGTCGTATGTGGGGATGAAGTCGACCGTGTCGCGGTCGATGTCTGCCAGCATCTCGGCAGCTTCCGAAGACAGACGTGCTTCGGTGTATCGCATGGCGGCAGGGCCCAGACCGGCCAGCGAACCGAAGTTCCCCTGTTTGTCGATGAGCGTGCTTCGCATTGCCCATTCCTGGCCCATGCGGACGAGCGTTGGGTAGATAACGCTTTCGCCGTGGGGGTGGTAGTTACCCGAGGTATCACCCGAGATCTTGGCGCACTTGACTCGACCACTGCTGGGGCCGATGTTCAGGTCGTTCATGGCGACGAGGATGCGCCGCTGAGCCGGTTTGAGACCATCGCGAACGTCTGGCAAAGCGCGGCTGACGATCACCGACATGGCGTACGTCAGATAGCTTTGCTGCATCTCGTCGCGAATGTCGAGCGGGTGGATGCGACCACCCACCAAGGGCCCCCGTTCGTCCTGGGGTTTGTCCGAGAATTCGGGGGACGGCTCATCCTGAGGTGTCATGTCGTCAGCCAACGATGTCTGCTCCGTTCCTGGAAATTCTGGAGGGGCGGAAGCACCTAAAACTCGTCGAGATCAAGCGATCCCTCCCGCCGCGTCGCGAAAGCGGTATCATACTGCATCGGCCCCCTCAATCCAACGTCGCCGACCCACTAATTGCCGATCGAAAATCGACTTCTTGACCCGTTTCTTCCCCCACTTTCTCAACCACATCCTCTGACACATCTGAGCGTTATGGATCGTCGGCTTTTGATGTTGCTGATCGCTGGGGCTGTGATCGCCTCGTTGACCCTCTGGCGTGTGACGCGACCACCCCGCCCTGCCCCGCAAATGGGAGAGGCCCCCACTGTTCAATCGGGAGAAATCGCGATCCCCCCGAGCTTCGAGTTGCCCGATCAGCAAGGGAACTTGGTCAAGTTTGAACGCTACCGAAGTCGGCAAGGGGTTGTTGTCGTCTTCTTTCGTGCAGACCTCCCCGCCTCTGCTGACCCGTCGCTCGACTGGCTTCGCAAACATTACGACAGTGTGAAAAAAGCCGGTTACGAAGTCATCGGCATCAGCACGCAGACCGGAGCAACGATCCGAAACAGTGCGGATAAGGAAGGGCAAGACTGGCCCTTTCCCATGCTCAACGACATTCATTTGCGTTCGCCCGAACCAGCCCCGGTCCATCACCTGTGGCAGATGATTGACGCCACGACCGGCGAATTGAAGCAAGGGACGATCCTCGTCGACCAATCCGGCCACACCTCTTACCTCAACGGGTCGCCTCGACCACTCGATCAGCCTTTGGTCGAACTCAAGCAACTCTTCGCCAGCGATGAACCATGACTCGTCGCGAAGGCAGCCACTTGTGTTAAGCACCTCAACAACATGGGAACATGATGTCAGCACTTGATGTGACCAAAATCCGTGGACAGTTCCCGGCGTTTCGGCGACAGGAGCGGGGCTGCCCCGTCGCGTACTTTGATGGTCCAGCGGGAAGCCAGGTGCCCGAGAGCGTCATCGAAGCGGTCTCGAACTACCTGGCAAACACCAACGCAAACTGTGGTGCTCCCATCGGCACGAGTCGAGACTCCGACGCCATACTCTCTCAGGCACGGCAGACACTGGCCGACTTTCTGGGAGCGAGCGACCCTTTGGAGATCGTGTTCGGGGCGAACATGACCACCTGTGCCTTTTCGCTCAGTCGGGCATTGGCACGAACTTGGAAACCGGGTGATGAGATTATCGTCACTCAACTGGACCACGATGCCAACGTGACCCCTTGGGTTCGTGCTGCGGAGTCGGCGGGAGCGACCGTCCGTCACGTCCCAGTTGACCTGGCAACATGCACTCTTGACATGGCGGTATATGACGAGTTGCTTTCGGAACGGACCCGATTTATCGCTGTGGGGTACGCATCGAATGCCGTCGGAACGGTCAACCCGGTTCGCGAGATGATCTCCAAGGGACATGCGGTTGGGGCATTAACGTTTGTGGATGCCGTCCACATGGCGCCGCATCGACTCATCGACGTCGCCCATCTGGACTGCGATTTCCTCGCCTGTTCGGCCTACAAATTCTTCGGCCCGCATGTCGGTGTGCTCTGGGGGCGATATCAACTGCTCGACGAGTTGCGGCCCGACAAACTTCGACCCGCCCCCGAGAGTGTGCCAGGCAAATGGATGACCGGAACACAACATCACGAAGGGATCGCAGGAGCCAGCGCTGCGGTGGACTACATTGCCAGCTTGGGCGACGGAGAGTCTCGCCGCGAACGGCTTCGGGTTGCCTTCGAACGAATTGAACGGCACGAAGAGGAGTTGCTGCGTCAGTTGTTGGAAGGACTGAAGTCGCTGCCGTACCGACTCTGGGGTTTGTCGACAAGGCGGGATGATGCGGACCGGGTACCAACGGTTTCGCTGACTCACGAACACATCGCCCCGCAGGAGCTAGCAAGACAACTGGCTCAGGCGGGGCTCTATTGTTGGCCGGGTAATCACTATGCCTACCCCTTCACGACAGTCGCCGGACTGGAGCCGCTGGGGACATTGAGAATTGGGCTTCTTCACTACAACACGTCGGAAGAAGTCGCGCGACTCCTTGAGGAACTCGCGCGACTGGGAACTCCCTGAGAGCAACTGGCTGAACGCAACGCAGAGCCATCGGACGTCTTCAGCGGGATCGCAAGACGATCAGAGTCACAGAGTCAATCGTGTGAACAGACTAAGGGAGTGACTCGGACTATTCAGTTTTCGGGGGCGTCAGACCCGCTTCTTCGAAGGCGGTGAGCATCGCAGACCAGGAACGTTTGTCGGCGTGTTCGTTGTAGGCCATGCCAGGGATGCCTCGGTCGCCTGCCGTCGGAACCGTGAAACTGTGGACCGTCCCCGAATAGTAGACCATGCTGTAGTCTGCTTTCGCCGCGTCCAGAACCGACCGGAAACTTTGGATCGATTCGGGGGAAATGAAGGTGTCCAGTGCACCATGATTGACGAGAATACGCCCTTTGATCTGCCCCGCCTCGGCTGCGGTGGGGGAAGGGAGTGCGGCATGGAAGGTGACGACAGCTTTGAGGTCGGCACCAGTGTAGGCGAGTTGCAGCGCGGTCGACCCGCCGAAGCAGTAGCCGATCGCCCCGACCTTTTCGCTCTGACACAGTTTGTGCGAAGTCAATACCTTCAGGCCATCGGTGGCCCGGTCTCTCCATTGGGCGACGTTTTCGCGAACCATGCCCGCCATCTTCCCCGCTTCCTGGGGGTGCTCGGTCAGTTTCCCTTCGCCGTACATGTCACAAGCAAAGGCGATGTACCCCAGCTTGGCGAGCCGGACGGTCTGCTCTTTGGCATGCTTGTTCAGCCCCCACCACTCGTGAACGACGAGCACACCGGGTCTGGGGTTGGGGTTCGAGGAATCGTAAGCCAGATACCCCTGACAGGTGACGTCACCCGACTTGTAGGTGACGGTTTCGGTCACGATCGTTTGCTCGCCATAGGCTTTGGTCGAACAGACCAAACCCAGAAACATCAACACAACTCCGAAACTTGTCACGCGACGCATGATTCTTCTCCATGATAACACGATGTCAATCCGTCCCTTGCCATCACCCTGCTCCAGAGGCTGGCACTCAGAGAATGATGACGAGTCGGAACATGAGAGTCCACCAGCCACGCCGACTGCGTCAAAGTGATACCTCAAGGTCCGACGGACATTCCTGTGCGTCGCAGTCGTCAGAGAGCGATGTCTGGCCGGTCTATGCAGAAGGGGGGCGAGTGATCTGGTCACTCGCCCCCCTGGGAAAGCTCGTTTTGTTGTCGAGATGTGTTACTTCGACTTCAGGTCGAAGGGGACAACGTTGTCATCCGACGATTTGACGTCGGCCTTGAGTTCCGATTTGGTGTTGTACTTTTCTGGAACGAGAGTTTCGTAGGTCGGCATCCCCCCCGCTTCCTTGGCGGGAATCTCCTTCTGGGCTGTAATCTCGACACGCTTCGCTCCGGGAGTACATTTGAGTTCGTACTTGCCGTCGACGATCTCGGCTCCGTCGGGACGACCAGTCCCCCCTTCAGGAAGGAACAGGATCGACCCCTTGGCCAAAGGTGCCCCGTCCAATTGAACCGTTCCCGTCACGGTGAAGCGGTCCGGTGCGTCATCTGGCGCACCGCCGCCGCAACCGACGATCAAAGACATCATGACGATGAGACTACAGGCAGCAACGCGCGACATGGGGAATTCTCCTGAAAACGAGTGACTCGATGGGTGTTGTGAGCATGGAATCGAGAGCAAGACAGCCACCATTGGCCCTCGGAATTTCATGATAATCAAAACATCGTCACTTCGACACCCTCCCTGGAAATTGCTCGTTCCAGAGACTTCAGACAACTCCATTGGGGAAGTTCCGACAGGATGCCGGTAAAAAAAGAGAACCCGCACTTCGGTGGAAGCACGGGTTCTCAACATGTGAAGCATTGAATGCGATTACGGCATCGAAACTGATTCCTGTCCGAATCGGGTTCCTAATCCGCGCCAAATGCCGAGGTCGACGTTTTCGGAGACGAAGGTGACTTTTCCGTCGGCTGCCGAGACATGCACCCCACCGGGATGCAGGCTGCGTGCATAGATGACCTGAGTTGGGTCGCCACCGTTACAGGGTGCGTAGCTCGGCTTGGGGCCTTCGCAGGTTCGCAGCGTGTCGGCGGTTGTGGTGTTCGGGTTCAGGTTGGTGCTGAACATTGCGGTCAAGTGATCGCCACGCCAGACACGGCCACGCCAATCTCGCTGTCCCGCCCCTTGTTCCTGAACCAGTACCGTTTCACTGAACATGATCGTGTTGCCGGTCCCGTCGACGACGTCCGACATCCGAGTCTTCGAGCGATAATAGAACATACCGCTCATGAACTTGGAGTTGGCGGTCGTCACTTGTTCGTTGCCGTTGCAGGCGAGGTAGTTCGAGCAGAAACCGTCGTTGTAGTCTGGTGGAGGGCTCCCGCCACCATGCACGCTGGTCTGCTTTCCACCGTTTGGATCAGAAGGACAGACCAGGACCGAGATCACGGAGTTAAACATATCGCTCGGAAGCGAGGCCGAAGAGGTCCCGTTGTTCATCAACGGCATGACCTGATCGTACAGCGGCTTTTGTTCGATAAACGGCAGAAACTGAGCGACCCAGGTACAAGCACTGTTGGCACCACCACCGGTATTGTTCAGGCCATTGGAAATGCTTCCAAAGGGGAACACCTTGTACGTTCCTTCGTAGTTGTGCATTGCGATGACGAGGTTGTGCAGATGGTCCTGACACTGCGACCGACGGGCCGCTTCGCGAACCGACTGGACAGCAGGGAGCAACAACGCCACCAAGATGGCGATGATCGCAATCACCACCAACAATTCAATCAATGTAAACCCGCGATGACGCCTTAGTCTGACCATGAAATTACTCCTGAAAAGGTACGGGAACTACGAAATGAAAACTCGATCGGACGAAAGTTTCATGCGGCGACCTTGCGGCACCGTCTTATCGCGCAGCAGAATGCTCGCGCCGAAAGAAGACACAGGAAGATTACGTTATACAAAGGAAAAGTCAATATCCGCTGTGAGATTGTACCGTGTCGCGGATTCGTCAGCTCGCTTCGCGGAAGCGCAGGGAGGGCTTTTCGATGGTGACGACTGTGTTGGCCGGGACGCTCTTGTTGAGGGAGACGCTGGCACCGATGACCGAGTGGTGACCGACGATGGTGTCGCCCCCGAGGATTGTGGCGTTGGCGTAAATGACAACTCCCTCTTCGATCGTGGGATGACGCTTCGTCCCACGAACTAGGTTCCCCTCGTCATCTTTGGCAAAACTGAGCGCTCCCAGGGTCACACCCTGATAGACCTTGACGTGGGCGGAAATCTGCGTTGTTTCGCCGATAACGACCCCGGTTCCGTGATCGATGAAGAAGGAGGGGCCGATCTGAGCACCGGGGTGAATATCGATGCCGGTTTGTCGATGCGACCACTCCGACATAATACGCGGGATCAGGGGAACCCCTTGCTGATAAAGTTGATGGGCGATTCGATGGACAGTGATCGCTTCCAGACCGGGATAGCAGAAGATGATTTCGTCGATTCCAATGGCGGCCGGGTCGCCGTCATAGGCAGCCTGGGCATCGGTTGCCAGGAGTGATCGCATCGCAGGGAGCGATTCGAGGAACAGAATGGCATGTTCCTGCCCGACTGCTTCAAAGTCGACCTTACGTCCCTTCTCGCAGGTTGCTTCGCCTCGCATGTCAGCCGCCCAGCGCAAGGCACGGGCAATTTGTTGTGTCAAGCGGTCGTGCAATGAGTCGATGAGGTCCCCCACATAGTAGGCGACGTTCCCCATGTGAAGATTCTGACGGCGACGATAGCCGGGGTACAAAACCTCCTTGAGGTCTTCGACAATTTCGACGACCCCTTGTGCACTGGGTAACGGACAGTGACCAAGATGGTTGATGGTGCCGATCTCCTGATAGCTGTCGACCAGAGAGTCGATTAAATCGCCCAGTTGTTCTTTTCGGCGAAAGTCGGTCGCCATCTTGTCTCCCCCGGTGGACCGCTTGTTGTCGGTCTCTCCGTGCATGGTGGTGTCTGTCGTTCCCCAGTCCCAACCGGCGACGTCTGCCGTTCAAATTGCCGGATGGTCACTCGTGATGTGGTCCAGCCGTAGGCGAAAGGGCTCGTCGCTTTGTGTGACGCATCTCCCGCCATTCTACGACTCGCCGGACGCCATTCAAGGACTGTTCCCTTCGTATCGATTAGATCGACCGGTCTGCCAATGCGAGTTGAACGTTTCCTGAGTGCGTCAAAATCGGCTCCCTTCGGACAACCAGAACAGCCCGATCACCCCCTAAACGGCACAGTTTGCCGATTCGACATGAGGTGGAACGAAACATTTCCGCCAAGGCAACAGGTTGAATTCTGATTTGACCTCGATCCGATTCTCATCACAGTCCCGGCTGCTCCACAACTGGTCGCGTCTCCACAGCCAATTCCGTTTCGGGAGTTGCCATCTCTTTCAATGAGTGCCATTACCACCTCTACTCCCGATCTTTCGGTCGACGCAGCCGATTCCAGTCGTTACTGGTTCGAGGCTCGTCGTCCATTTGCGGCTCTGCTTTTTCTGTTGCCACTTTTGGCGATTTATGAATTCGGCGTGCTGTCTCTCGGGGTCGAATCGGTCATCGCCCGTAACGGGGCTGACTGCTGGATGAGAGGTTGGTTGATGCAAGTCGGGATGACGCATCACTGGGTGCTTCCGTTGCTGGTGGTGGGTGTGCTCATCACTTGGCACGTTCAGACGGGAGACCGTTGGCGTTGTTCCTTCGAGACTCTCAAAGGGATGTTCGGCGAGAGTCTGCTGTTCGCAATACTCCTCGTGACTTTCGGTCAACTGCTGAATCTCGGGTTCCGCCACTACGGACTGGAGACCGCTTCGATTCCGGGCGATGCCCAGCGACAGTCGTCTGTGGTCGCGTCTCGGGCGATCAGTTTTATCGGGGCCGGTGTGTATGAAGAGGTCCTGTTTCGCCTCGCCGCCATTCCCGCTTGCTTCTATCTGCTGCGGGCGATACTTGTGCCGCGATCACTTGCGGTTGCAACATCGGTCGTCGGCACAAGTCTGCTGTTTGCCTTGGCTCATTACTTAGGGGGAACCGTCGATGGATTCGCTCCCAGCCAGATTGTAAACACCGCTTGGCACATCGCCGACACCCCGGCCTTATGGTACAGCTTTGCCTTTCGCTTGCTTGCCGGGCTCTGCTTTTCGATGCTGTTCGTACTCCGTGGCTTCGGCATCACGGTCGGCAGCCATGCACTTTATGATCTGCTTGTTGGTGTGGTAATGCAGTCCGCCCTGAGCTGACCCGCCCTCCCCTTCTACCGCCGAGTTGCTCCGCAACTTGTACGCTTTTTGCCCAGACATCATGCGGCACCAAATCGGGCTGAGAAGGCTGAGTCGTGTCAGAAGGATGCTTTGATTCCCGAGCGACTCTGCAACGAGTAAGGGGGGCGGGGGCCGACCTGACGGGCCGACGAGGTTCGCCGCCAAACGGTGACGCGGCGATGATCGGAGTCTCATGAAATTGGACCCGATTTCGCGTGCTATTGTTCGACATTCGACGCCTGAAGCTCTCTCGGGGCCGGGGCTGACTTCGATTCGTGCAGATTGATGCCGCACGAAACCCGAGGATTCGTTACGCTTTGCGACGGCGGGTCGGGGCGAGTGTCGTGGTTGACAGTCGCCAGGGCACTCTTGAGGCGTGCGATCCTGACTGCCGAACTGGACATCTCTTCCCAACTATCGCCCGCCAGACGACATGAATCAGACATCACCTGATCCCGATCACTTTGCAAGCGAACCCGACATTGACCTCACCGGGGCGTTGCTCGACCAAGCGGCAATCGACGCCACTCCACCAGATGTTCTCCCCCCCGATGTTACCCCGCGGGCACCTCAAGCGGCGAACCAGTCGTTGACGTCGGTGGGGTTCCTCTCGCTGATGGTGACGCAGTTTCTCGGGGCCTTCAACGACAACCTGTTCCGCTGGCTGGCGGTCCCAATTGGGCAGCAATCCCTGATCCTCGGCGAAGTCGGGGCTCTCGTGCTCGGGGGAGTCTGTTTCACCCTCCCCTACCTGTTTTTGGCTCCGCTCGCCGGTTCGCTGGCAGACCGATTTCCCAAACGGACCGTCATCGTCGGTTGCAAAGTGGCCGAGATTCTCCTCATGCTGCTCGGAGTGCTCGCCATCTGCACTGGGAGCCTGACGATGCTGTTCGCTATCGTCACTCTCATGGGGGCACAGAGTGCGCTGTTCGCCCCAGCCAAATTCGGCACACTCCCCGAACTGTTCGACAGCAAACGACTCTCGACCGCCAACGGCTTGCTGAACATGGTCACCGTTATCGCGACGGCTCTCGGAACCGTCGGGGGATATCAACTCTTCGGAGTCATCCGGTCGGTCGTGTTGAAAGACCCCTCCAGCAACTCGTCACAAGGGATCGTTGCGGCATCTCTCGGGGACATTCTTCCTGCGGCCTTTGCCCTTGTGGGGATCGCCGTTTTCGGAACATTGGCGAGTCTGTTCTTGCGTCGAGTCCCCGCTGCCGCTCCGGAATCGCGGATTCGTCTCGACCCCATCACCGAGACAGTCCCTGCCTTAAGGCTCCTTTTCGGCAATCCGCATCTTGGGCGAACGACGCTCGGAATCGCCTTCTTCTGGCTGTTGGCTTCGCTCGCCCAGATGAACATCGACCCTTTTGGGGAACGTACACTCGGCATGGAGAAGGACCAGATCGGCATTCTGATGGCGGTGTTAGTCGCCGGTATGGCCTTCGGCAGCGTGCTCGCGGGGTACTGGTCCGGCGGGCACGTCGAACTCGGGATCGTCCCTTTGGGAGCCATTGGCATCGTCTTCAGTGCCATCACCCTGTACGGAGCGTCGCATCTCGTTGATCCGGCGTTGTCGCCATTAACACAGTTCGGATTCTACCTCTGTTGTGCGGCTTTGTTTCTCTTGGGGACATCGGCCGGTCTCTTCGATGTCCCCCTGGAGGCAAACCTGCAATACCGGAGTTCTCCCGAGACCCGGGGGACAATTCTGGCAGGGGCCAACTTCGTCGCATTCTCGGCGATCTTGTTCTCCTGTGGGTTGTTCTTTCTGTTAAGTCAGGTGCTGCATCTTTCGAGTGCCGGGATCTTTCTGGTGGCTGGCCTCCTGACGATTCCGGTTGCGTGGTACATTTTCCGCCGTCTCCCCGCCGCCTTTTTGCGATTTATCGCATGGATGCTGACGCACACACTGTACCGTGTCCGCATCCTTGGCGAGTCTCGAATTCCCGAGCACGGCGGAGCCTTAATCGTGGCGAACCATGTCTCGTTCGTCGACGGCATGTTGATGCTCGTCAGCAGTTCGCGTTTCGTGAGGTTTCTCGTCTACGCCGACTACACCGAGAAGCCGGTGCTTGCCTGGATTTCTCGCACGATGGGGATCATTCCCATCAAGGCGACATCTGGTCCCCGTGCGATTATTGAAGCCCTCAACACAGCGAAAGAGGCCATCAAGAATGGCGAAGTGGTCTGCATCTTCCCTGAAGGGGCCATCACCCGAACTGGTCAGATGCAGGCGTTCAATCGGGGTTTTCTGAAGGTGATCGATGGGACCGATGCTCCGGTCATCCCGGCCAACATTCATGGTCTCTGGGGGAGCATCTTCAGCTTTCATGGGGGAAAGTTCTTCTGGAAACGACCCCGCGTATTCCCCTATCCTGTCACCGTGGCATTTGGAGAACCGATGCATGATCCTAAAGATGTGCATTCGGTCCGCAGCGAAGTCGAACGTCTCGGTACGGAGGCCGAACTCATGGACAAACAGCAACGACTCATTCCGGTTCGTCAATTTATTCGTCAGTGCAAGTCGAGTAAACGGCGACTCAAGATTGCAGACTCATCCGGGTTAGAGTTGACTGGTGGTCGCCTTTTGACCGCGTCGCTCGCCATGCGTCGCACACTTCGTCGCACCGCCATTTCTGAAGGGGAGAAGAACGTCGGAGTGCTGCTTCCCCCTGCGGGTGGTGCCGCCCTTGCGAACCTGGCCCTGGCTCTCGACCAACGTGTGGCCGTCAACCTCAATTACACCCTCTCGGATGACGTTCTCAATCACTGCGTGAAGGCCGCCGGGATCAAGCATGTCTTGACGAGTCGCAAGTTCCTCGAAAAGAAACCGGTGGCGCTCGAAGGGGCCGAATGGATTTACCTCGAAGACATCAAGGAACAGATGAGTCTGGTCGATAAAGCCTGCTCGCTGGTCGGGACTTACATGCTACCCGCCGGTCTGCTCGATCGACTGCTCGGGTTGCACAAAGTTGATGTCGATGACACCCTCACGATCATCTTCACTTCGGGGTCCACGGGTGAGCCCAAAGGGGTCGTCCTGTCGCACGCCAACATCGCTTCCAACATCGCGGCCGTCGATCAACTTCTGGCCCTCACAGCCGACGATTGCCTGATGGGAGTGTTGCCGTTCTTCCACTCGTTCGGCTACGCGATCTGTTTGTGGTTAGTGATGTCCTTCGATCCCAAGGTGGTCTACCACTACAACCCGCTCGACGCCAAGATGATTGGCAAACTCGCAGAGAAGTATCGCATGACGATTCTGCTCGCGACTCCGACCTTCCTCAGAATGTATCTCCGCCGCTGCGAACCGGAGCAGTTCAAGTCGCTCGACATGGTGGTCGTCGGGGCCGAGAAACTTCCGATCGACCTTGGCGAAGAGTTTCAGAAGAAGTTCAACGTCTTCCCGACCGAAGGGTATGGAACGACCGAACTCTCACCAGTCGCCGCTGCAAATGTTCCCGATCATCGTTCACACGGAACCCATCAAGTCGGCACCAAACCAGGGACCGTCGGGCGTCCACTGCCAGGGGTTTCGGCCAAAATCGTCGACCCCGACACCTTCGCCGAACGCGGACAAAACGTCGAGGGACTGCTGCTCATCAAAGGAGCCAACGTCATGCGGGGCTACCTTGATCAGCCGGAGAAAACGGCCGAAGTCATCCGCGATGGCTGGTACGTCACCGGCGACTTCGCCAAGATCGACGCTGATGGCTTCATCACGATCACCGGGCGCATGAGTCGCTTTTCGAAGATCGGCGGGGAAATGGTTCCGCACATCCGCATCGAAGAAGAACTGCTCCGTCTGACCGCTGATTCGGAGTGCGACGACGACGACGCCATGATCCGTCTCGTCGTGACTGCCGTCCCCGATCCCGCCAAAGGGGAACGACTGGTTGTGCTGCATCGACCATTGTCATGCAGCGTCGAAGAAGCATTGCGTCGACTCTCCGAAGCGGGGTTGCCGAATCTCTGGTTGCCTTCAAAAGACAGTTTTCGAGAAGTCCCCGACATCCCTCTCCTCGGAACCGGAAAACTCGACCTCCGAGCCGTCAAACAACTCGCACTCGACCTCTTCGCGTAACAGTCAATCGGTTTGCGCAATTCAAACGCAATGCCCCACCTTTACAAGGTGGGGACCCGATCATCCCATCACTCCATTAATATCCGCTACATCAGATCATCGTCAGAAGTCACCTTGGCCGCCGATGACGACGCATGGGCCTGCTCGGGAAGGATCATGTCTGCCTTCCAGAAATCTTTGAGCCGGGCGATTAGCGCCAGAAAGGCGTCAAGGTCCACCGGCTTCTCAATGAAGCCCTGAACTTCGAGCCCTTCCTGATGCAACGTCGCTTGTTCTTCCGGATTCCCGGTCATGATGACGACCGGAATGTCTGACAGCTCGCCCCCTTCGCGAATCTCGTGCAACAACTCGCGACCACTTTTACCGGGAAGCATCAGGTCGAGAAGCACAAGGTCTGGCTGCGGAGCCCGGGTGAACGGTTCTTGCTGTGTGAGAAACTGTAACGCTTCATCTCCATCAGCGATCCAAGTCATCCGATGCTCGATCCCCCCACGCTTTAAAGCCCCCATCGTCAATCGAGCGGCGGGTAAACTATCTTCGACAAGCAACACTTCCATCACTCGTCCGACGGTACCTCGTTGCATCACGAACCTCCTTTGCGAGCGGCTCAGGGAATGGCGAACTCCATTCTAACCCCCATATCACCTGTTCGCCAACCGCAACCCACAAACCGCCCCTGACGAACAGGCTCTTCCCTCGTTCGACAGCTTGTGGAAATCACTCGCTCGACGAAGCTGGTGGAGCGGTCGGTTTTGACTCGGCAGACTTGCTTTCGGAACTTTTCGATTCGCTGCTTGGACTCTCCGATGCCTTCTTGTCCGCCGCCGCCGCCTTTGAGTACGAGTCGCTGCGGTAGTCGGTCTGATAGAAACCGGTTCCCTTAAAGATAATCCCCGCTCCGGGGCCGATCTGTCGCTTGGCTGTCTCTTCGCCACAAGCGGGACAGGTTTTCACCGGTTCCGCCTTGATGGAATGAAACAACTCCCAATGGTGATCGCACTTGGTGCAGTGGTAGTCGTATGTCGGCATGATGAGTTGTTGGTGTCAGTTGGGAGGGGAAAGTTGTCTGTAAGACCGGGGCAAAGGAGTTACGCCGTCGGTGGCTCGACGCTGACGATGACCTTACTGGGACGAATAACCCGGTCGTGCAGACGGTAACCTTGTTCGACAACCTGCACCACGGTCATCGGCGGAACTTCGGCACTTGGAATCTGCGTTAACGCTTCGTGGACGTTCGGGTCGAACGGCTGACCCAGGCCATCAATCGGCGAGACATGCAGCCGTCCAAACGCTTCGACTGTTTGGGCCAGCACCATTTCGACCCCCTGGCGAAGATCGTCGACACTACTTCCTTGAGCCGCCGCTGCGACCGCACGACTCAAATTGTCGATGGCCGGAAGGAGTTCCCGAAGCACCGGCAACGCGGCGAGCTTTCGTTCTTCGTCTCGCTCACGCTGCATCCGGCGACGCATGTTGTCCATCTCGGCCATCGCCCTCAGGTACTTCTCTTCGTACTCCTGTTTCCCTTGCAGAGCGAGTTGCAACGGGTCTTCGGAGGTCGACTCGACGTCAGAGGTCTCACCCTGAGAGTCGTCGCAGGTTTCAGGCATGTCGCCTGTCGTTTCGGACTCCGGTTGATGAATCGATGGCTGCGGGGAAGCCCCCTCGGCAGCAGCTTGTTGAGGATTGCGTTGATCTGTCATGAAAGTTTACTTCGTGTCAGTGTCGTAAAATCGTGTCGTAAAGATCGTCAGAGGCTCGGTCACTCAGCAACTCTTCGGCAAGTCGTTGAGATCAACATTCGGGCTCCTGAAACGTACATCTCGTGAAGATTCTCCGTTACTGTTCTTCCTCAGGATCGTCGTCGTCACCGGTGAAGAACCCTTTGACCTTCTCCAGCCACGACTTCTCATGCGGGCTGACTCGGGCTTGTTCATGTTCTGCCAACTTTCGGAGTAATCGTTCGTGCTCTTCCCCCAAGTTCTTCGGGACGATCAGCTTGATCGAGAGATGCAAGTCCCCTCCCCGACCTCCGCGCGGGTCGGCCAGTCCCTTCCCTTTAAGACGAATGACTTCGCCCGGTTGAGTCCCCGCGGGAATCTTGAGGAGATGCGTCCCTTCCAATAGCGGAATCTCGATCTCCGTCCCCAGAGCGGCTTGCGTGTAGCTGACGGGTACCTCACAGATGAGATGTGTCCCCTCGCGTTGAAAGCGGGGGTGTTCCTTCACTCGGATGTCGACGTACAAGTCCCCCCGAGGCCCGCCGTTGTTTCCGGCTTCGCCCTCCCCCTTCAGACACAACTGCATCCCGTTGTCGATCCCGGCAGGAACATTCACCGACAGCGTGACGTTCTCGTTTTCTCGACCCGAACCATAACACTTGTTGCACTTGTGCCGGATGACTTTCCCCGTCCCCCGACAGGCTGGACACGTCGTTTGAACTCGAAAAAAACCTTGAGACTGCACGACCTGCCCTGCGCCGCCGCAGTAGTCGCACTGCTCTGGGGTGTGACCCGGCTCAGAACCGCTGCCAGAACAGGCATCGCATGGCTTCTTTCGCTGAACCTCCAGGTCCTTGACGCAACCTTTGGAGGCTTCGAGCAGGTCAATCGTGATCGCCGTTTGCAGATGGGCCCCTCGTTGGGCCCCCCCACTTCGCTGCTTCCGTCCCCCCCCTCCAAACGCTCCGCCGAACAGGTCGCCGAAGTGCTCGAAGATGTCTCCAAGGTCCTGAAATTGCGGCCCCCGTGCATTTCCACCCCGCACCCCCGCATGACCATGTCGATCATAGCGAGACCGCTTGTCGTCATCGCTCAGAACTTCATAAGCCTCGGCTGCTTCCTTAAAGCGACCGATCGCCTCTTCGTCACCCGGATTCCGGTCGGGATGATTTGCCAGCGCCAGCTTTTTGTAAGCCTTCTTGATCTCCTCTGCGGTCGCCGTCCGGGCGACGCTGAGGACTTCGTAATAACAGCGTTGTTCAGGCATGACAGACATGAGTGTTGTAGGGACCTCACAAATTCAGCCGTGGTGATCATTAGTCGGCTTGAGGCCCGTTGTCTAACATGCCCCCTAAATGAGCAACGCCAACGGAACGATAATCCGCATTCCAACAGCTCGAACGGGACCAACTCAGGCTTTTACGTGCGCACAAGGCCAATGCACAACATACCGCAGGATTCAACCACTAATAAATGCGATCTTGTAGGTTCGGTAATGCTTACGCAGGTAACTTGGAGAGCAACATGCTCAACCCCTCGAATTCTCGGAAACTTTGATCGCCGACTTTGTTTGTGTCTTTCATCAGTTGTTCTCTATTTCGACGACTACGCGAAACCCTCTGTCGCCGTCCACATCATTTTCCTCAGCGTTGTCGCGCTCATCAAATGCAGCCAAATGCAGTGCGCCAATCCAACTCCCACCCCGAATTACGCGATATTCACCTGCGGGCGGACCGACTGGGTCGTCCGGCGGACTAATTTGATAATAGTCCTTGTCATACCAGTCCTCGCACCATTCCGCCGCATTCCCATGCATGTCGTGTATTCCCCATGCATTCGCGGGGAAGGCGCCAACTGGGCTTGTAAACGGATACCCGTCATTTCCGTCGATCCCCGTCCAAAAAGAATCTGGACTCGATATCTTGTGTAGCGACCTATCACTTACGTTCAACAGTTCTTCGTATCTAGCCTCTCCAAGAAAGGACAGCGCTCGTTCGTTCCCCGTTCCAGCGCGGCACGCATATTCCCATTCGGCCTCGGTTGGTAACCGACATTTCCGCAACGACTTCCTCGACAACCATTGCACGAAGGCTTGCGCATCGTTCCAGGTGACATTGACGACGGGATGAGTATCGCCTTGCTCGAAGCCAGGGTTTCTCCAAGTGTAGTTCGTTTTAGTAATCCGCACTCTTGATGTTGCGGCATCCCAGCCAAGCCCACCCTTTCCCGTCTTCTCGGCGTCAGTTTCGTAGCCAGTTTCTTCCACAAACGCCCTGAACTGCTTCACCGTGGTTTCGTGAATTGCGCAGTAAAACGGTCTTGTGATATTGACGGTATGTGGCTGCTTATCATGGGAGATGTCATACTCGGTTCTCTTTGGTCCACCCATAGTGAACGTTCCTGGTGATACAAGAACAAACCTCATCCCCAGATCATTAGTTATCTGAGTTGGCGGACTAACACTCTCTTGAACGGATTTCTGTATAGAAGGCGATTCGACCTCCTTGGAAGACAAGGGCGTTTCCGTGTTACCACACCCAAATATGTTGGATGTACAGATTGTCACGATTAGAGAAAGAAGCGATCTGGTTCGGTACACCGTTGATTTTCCTCCATATCTTATGCAACGAGCCACCGCGGGGGCGGTGGCTCGCGCTGATTCTGACGAATGAGCCGCCCAAGGGGTTATCGAACCGCCCCCTCCACCTTTGCACGTGCTCCGCCGTCGAGATCGTCGGTCCGAGTCACGAGGACTTGTGTCGTCAGCATCAAACTGGCGATCGACGCGGCGTGCCGCAGAGCAGACTTCACGACCTTAGCCGGGTCGATGACGCCGGCCTTGTACATGTCGACGTATTCGCCGTTGACCGCGTTGTAACCGACGTTGTCAGTCATCCCCTTCACTTCGTCGGCGATGACCGCTCCATCTTTGCCGCAGTTGCTGGCGATCTGACGGATCGGGGCTTCCAGAGCACGGACGATGATATCAACACCGATTCGTTCGTCTCCCTTCGCCTTCACCGCGTTGGCGGCGGTGATACTGCGAATCAATGCGACACCACCACCGGGAAGAATTCCTTCCTCGACAGCAGCCCGAGTCGCATGCAGGGCGTCTTCCATACGGGCCTTGGTCTGCTTCATCTCGGCTTCGGTCGACGCTCCAACCGAGATGATAGCCACGCCACCGGTCATCTTGGCAAGTCGCTCTTGGAACTTCTCGCGATCGTATTCGCTGTCAGTCGCTTCGATGTGACGACGAATCTGTGCAACTCGCTTTTGAATCTCTTCCGTGTCGCCACCACCATCGATCAGCGTGCAGGAATCCTTGGTGATCTCGACCCGCTTGCACTGTCCGAGTTGCGACAATTCGACAGCATCAAGCTTAATGCCGAGGTCTTCCGAGATACAGGTTCCACCTGTCAGATAGGCCATATCTTCGAGCATTGCCTTGCGACGATCGCCAAAGCCAGGAGCCTTGACGGCACAGACATTCAGGATGCCCCGCAACCGGTTGACGACAAGAGCGGTCAACGCTTCTCCATCAACATCTTCTGCGATGACGAGCAAAGGACGACCAGTCTGACTGACCTTCTCAAGAACCGGGATAAAGTCGCGAAGGTTCGAAACCTTCTTCTCGAACAACAGCACGAAGCAGTCTTCGAGGATGCACTTCATCTCGGCCGGTTCGTTGACGAAGTAAGGCGAGATGTATCCTTTGTCGAACTGCATCCCTTCGGTCAATGTCAGGGTCGTCTCATTCGACTTCCCTTCCTCGACGGTGATGACACCATCGCGACCGACTTGCTCCATCGCGTCAGCAATCAACTGGCCGATGTGCTTGTCGTTGTTCGCCGAGATGGCCCCGACATGGACGATTTCGTCTTTGTCCGAAACTGGCTTTGCGAAGCCTTCGAGAAACTCGACAACAGCATCGACAGCCCGCTCGATCCCCTTGCGGACGATCGAAGGATTGGCTCCCAAGCTGATGGACCGAAGACCTTCCGTGTAAATGGCCCGGGTCAGCACGGTTGCCGTGGTGGTCCCGTCTCCGGCGAGGTCGCTGGTCTTACTGGCGACTTCGTTGACGAGCTTTGCACCCATGTTTTCGTAGGGGTCTTCCAACTCGACCTCCTTCGATACGGTCACACCGTCTTTGGTGACCACCGGGTTGCCGAACGATTTGTCGATAATGACGTTGCGACCAGTCGGCCCCATCGTCGTCGCGACAGCCTTGGCCAGCGTGTCGACGCCAGCCTTCAGCTTGAGACGTGCCTGATCATCAAAAAGAAGTTGCTTTGCCATGAAATGATCTCGTCAGTACGAGTAAGAATCCAAACCGAAGACGCACCAGTTGACAGCCTCAACTGCCAGTTCCGCGACATCCGCTTTCACACTTAGTGGACGACTTTCGCCAAAATGTCGCTCTCACGAAGGATCTTGACCTCCGCGCCATCGACTTCGATCTCGGTCCCACCATACTTGCTGAACAGGACTTCGTCCCCCAGCACAACCGACATTTGGGCACGGTCGCCACTTTCGAGCAGACGACCCGGGCCAACAGCAATCACTTCTCCACGCTGTGGCTTTTCACGAGCTGCGTCGGGAAGCACGATCCCTCCCGCTGTCGTCTCTTCGGCATCCATGGGCTTCACAACAATGCGATCATCCAGAGGGTTCAACTTCATTCTGAAAATACTCCTTGATGCTGAGATGTCTGTACGAGATACGGCCACAATGCGTCGAGAACCACGCTCGACCACAATCACACCGCTGATTTCATTTCACAATTGTCTGCGTCTTCATTGAACTGATGAGCTTTCGCCCCCGAATCGCCAAAAGCAAATCGGGGGCAACCGTGGGAAACTAGAAGCCACCCATTCCGCCCATGCCACCCATTCCCATTCCGCCCATGCCTCCACCCATACCACCCATGCCCCCATCGTGATGATGGTCGTCATGATGGTCGTCGCCTGCAGGTTTTGGCTCTTCGACAACCATGCAATCGGTTGTCATCAGCAGTGACGCGACGCTGACTGCATTTTGCAGAGCGGTTCGCACCACCTTGGCCGGGTCGACAACGCCCATTTCAAACATGTCGCCATACTTGTCATTCAGGGCGTCGTAACCTTCGGTGACACTCTTGGCCTTACGAACGTTGTTCGCGACGACCGAGCCATCAAGACCGGCATTTTCGGCGATCATTCGCAGCGGCATTTCGAGCACGCCTCGCACCAGATCAACCCCGAATGCTTCGTCGCCCGAAAGGGTCAATGCATCAAGAGCACTGGCACAGCGAAGCAACGCGACACCACCACCTGGAACAATCCCCTCTTCGACTGCTGCACGAGTCGCCGCCAAGGCATCGTCGATGAGGTCCTTGCGTTCCTTCATCTCGGTTTCGGTCGCAGCACCGACCCGAATTTCCGCAACACCCCCCGCCAATTTGGCGAGACGTTCTTGCAGCTTTTCACGATCGTATTCGCTCTCGGTCGTTTCAATCTCGGCTCGAATCTGAGCCGCACGACCTTCGATCGCAGACTTCGTCCCACCACCTTGCACGATCGTGGTCGTTCCCGACTCGACCCGCAGCTTCTTGATTGTCCCGAGTCGTTTCATGTCGACCGACTCGATCTTTTCGCCAAGGTCCTTGAAAATCGCTTCGCCGCCACACAGGATCGCGAGGTCTTGCAACATCGCCTTGCGACGATCACCATAGCCAGGGGCCTTGACGGCACAGACACTGACGATGCCACGCATCTTGTTGACCACGAGCGTCGCGAGGGCTTCCCCTTCAACGTCTTCTGCGATAATCAAGAGCGGCTTACTTGCCTTGGAAACTTGCTCAAGCAGCGGCACGAGAGTCCGGGCATTGCTGATCTTCTCTTCGCAGATCAGAACGACGCAGTTGTCCAGTTCGCACACTTGCTCGTCATCATTCGTGACGAAGTGTGGCGACAAGTAGCCCCGCTCGAACTGCATCCCTTCGACAAGCTCGACTTCCGTTTCAATACCACGACCTTCTTCGACCGTGATGACGCCGTCCTTGCCAACCTTCAGCAAGGCATCGGCCAAGGTGCGACCAATTTCACGGTCGTTGTTCCCGGCGATGGTCGCCACGGTCTCGATGGCCTTCTTATCCTTGGCATCAACTGGCTTGGCCATCTTCTTCAGCTGTTCGACAATGGCATCGACAGCCTTCTGGGCACCGCGAGAAAGCGCGACAGGAGCCGCACCGGCTGCGATGTACTTGAGGGCACTTCGGAACAGCGCTTCAGCCAGCACTGTGGCTGTCGTCGTTCCATCCCCGGCAATGTCGCCAGTCTTGGAAGCTGCTTCCTTAACCAGCTGCACGCCGCAGTTTTCAAACTTGTCTTCCAGTTCGATGTCTTCCGCGACGGTCACCCCGTCCTTCGTCACCTTGGGGGAACCCCACCCCTTGTCCAACACCGCGTTGCGTCCGCGGGGACCGAGAGTGCTGGCGACAGCACGGGACAACTTGGAAACACCAGCCAGCAATTGCTTGCGGGCATCTTCATCAAAGCTCAGCAGTTTCGACACAGCTGCTCCTTTAGGATACTTAGACTGCCAGAATGCCTGTACGGCAGGTCCTGAACTCAGTTGCACCACACAGTAAAGCAACTGCCGTGCCAAGCAATGAAAACGCCACAACAGCCTGTTGTGTAAGGCACTTAGGGAATACAGACGCCAACAGCACGACTGTCAATGCTGCCATCTTGGCAGTAACTCAGCCCGTCATGGCGATCAGTCGGCCAGCGAGGAATCTGCATTCATGTTCGGTGCTTCCTCGCAGCCGCTCATTCTCGAAGGTATTTTGAGAGTTCCTGTTGATCATGCCGCAGAAGACGTTCGTGTTTGCAGGTACGTCACGCCCCCTTGCCTTTGGGAAGAAAATCTCTCTGAGAAAGAATGCCCGAAGCTGGGATCGCTTGGATAGGAGGGGGAGCTATTGGCTCGTGGTGTTGTCACTGGTGAGCCATCCAAATGCATCGGCGACATTTCTTGCTGTTTTCCCGGAAAATAACGTTCCAGTAATGGCAAACTCGTCGGTACTTGTATTGAGCACCACGCTTCCCTCTCGATAGCCTCCAGTCTCCAGCATCTTCTTCGGAATTACGAAGATTATGCCGCGATGCAATTCAACCGGCCATTCGGGATCAGTGGTCGTCTGGTTGGGTAAATCTACGATCCGACGCACCAGAGGGTGGTCGATACTTAATTCAGTTACTCGACTTTTCCACCATTGAAACAGAAACCCGATGGGCCCAAATGAATTGGATAGTTCGGCCATTGAATCCTTCAAAGGCACGAAATATGCGGCGTCTTGGCCAAATACAGCGAGTCCGGAGAGATACAGATACGATTCGTTGTGTTTGGTACACAATGTTCCCTTGAATGACCGATACTTCGTCGATTCCTGACTCATCGTCTTGTTTTCCCGTATAGATGATTAGTTAGGAATGATTGAGTTGCATGACATCATTCCGATGTGTCCAAAGATAACCTTAACGAAACGAGCACTCGAGCGGCAAGTTCGAGTGGTCGCTGGTCGAACTGATCTTTCAGTGTGAAGAGGTAGAAGGAAACGGTAAGGTGTCAACATCTTGAGCGATGGAGACTGATGGAACGTTCGTTCTTAATCAAGACGATCGCAGAGATAAAGGATCTTCTCGGGAGTAGACAATGATTTTTCTAATCGAATATCACCGCTCTGAAGGGCGGATCGTCACGTATCGCGAGTTCGACGATGTCGACTTGGCCGACGCTGAGGATGCACGGCTGGAGATTGAGTTGGAGTTGAATCGCCAGGGGGTCAGGCACGAGGTCGTCTTGCTCAATGCTGCGAGCAAGGAAGCGTTGATGAAGACCCATCGACGCTATTTCGCGGACCTTATCGAACTCTCAATCATGGACGACGAATAAGGTACGGCACCTGATTTCACCAGATTCAGAACTGATGGCGGAGCAGGAGGGCGAGGCTGTAGATGACCACGGTGCTGACGGCCAGGGTGCCGAAGTTT
>JAWKTT010000020.1:0-98099 GCA_041398965.1 Planctomycetaceae bacterium
CAGCCTCCTTTTGCCCTTTATCCAGTCGGGCGGTGATGGTTGTCATTGACATTTTGAAGAGTTGAATCGTTGTCCCCTGACGATTTCTCGCATCGAGATTGTCCGGGTCGATGCTGCGCATCTTGACTTCCTTAAGAAACTCACGGTGATCGAGGAGGTCTTCCTTTGTGAAGTTCTTCCAGTCGGTTTCCTTAAAGTGACCATAGATTCGCTTGATTCTGTCCGATGCCGCTTGCATTCGCTCGTTGTCTCCGTCGTGGTAGACAAAGAACTCCTCGGTGGTAAGCAATTCCTCGAATACATTCTGATCCTGTTTCAGGATGTGTTCGACGAGCCTGTCGGCCTCGCTGACGAGACGTGATGTCGCATCACCGAGACGATCTCCTCCAAATCGCTTCTCATCCTTAAAAATGGTCAGGGCGGCAGGATATCCGAAGAACTCACGAAAAAATCTGAGTTTACGAATCGCGATATCGGTTGTGTTCTCCTGGAAATTATTGTCGGCCAAGATGGGGTCGATAAGATAGAACGTGTCACGTTTGTTCAACAGACGTTGGACTTCTCGCCTGTAATCGTCTCGGGTATTCAATCTGTCATTCTCAACGGCTTGTACCAGTTCCGCATCGGGGCTTTGATCTGTGAGGGCGTAAGCAATAGCATAACTGGCGTCACGGGGAGAGAGCATGCGTCGACCATACTCATCTTCCTCTCCCACTCCGAACTCTCGACGATAGACAACATCACTGGACAACAACACCGTTTGAATCAGCTTCTGTATGCCCTTGAGCCTGCCAAGTGTGGCGACGTAGTGTTTCGCGAGATGGAGATACTCGCTCAATTCCCGTGAGTCGGGTGATCGTTCCAAGACCCTGGCGAACAGTTGATTAACGAGATCTGTCAACTGTTCATCAGGTGGCGGTCCCGCAACAACGCGTTGTCGCGCAAAGTCCTGTTCCCAGTCTTCCATGCATCGCTCGATAACTGCGATGTAATGATCTCCCTGTTGACGATGCTTAACCAGAGAGTTGCGAATAACCTCCATCTCTCCACTTTCGAGCGGCTTGTAAGGAATTGGCTTGATCTTGTTCTGGCTGCTGACTGCATACTCACGCAGTTCCGGCAAGTAATCTCGGAGGATCGCCATGCGACCTTGTATGGTTCGTTCGTGATCGCCAAAGTAAAACCAAGTCTTCTCGCACAACTCCCGAAACTCCTCGTCGGATTTGTCACGATGTTCCGGGTCCAGGAGAAAGTTATAAACCGTCGTGTCTCCCTCAAGCCCTTTCAGATTGTTCTGTGCCACGTGAAACGGAGCTTTCTTGTAGGTTTCTCCTTCGGCTAACTCCTGAACTTCTTTGAGTTCCACCGGAGTGAAGACCGGAAGCAACGATTCGTTTGTCTTTCCGAAGTAGTCGTCACAGAGCCTTGCGATGTTCGATTCCAGGAATTGACGCCGCGATGCGAGAGTGGTCTGGTGATTGTCTTCCAATGCCATAATGTCCACAATCGCGGGAAGATATTTCTTGTCACGTTTTACGAGGTAATCCGTGATGTATTCAGAAGTCTTTTGCGCATTCGTCAACATGCTCGACAAATGACCGCCAGTGAGGTCCGTGTTGGCGTAATACCTGACGCCAGAACGGTTCGGCAGCAAGAACGGATTCGTCAGACTCAACGAGTTAATCTTATTACCGCCCAAGACAGTAACATTCTGACCATAGCGTCTTGCCTTGGTGTTACCCTGCAGGATTCGCTGAAATGTTGCATTAAAGATCGACTCACTAATCAACCAGCGTCGGTCGTAAGTGAATCCGGGCAAATGTCTGAAATCTCCTGAGAATAGCTGGTCATGGTCGACGTAATTCCCAAATTCATAGTTCTGCAGTTTCATTTCTAACTGCGAAGCATTGTATTTGCGAAGTTCGAGGGCCCCCCATTCCAACAACTGCGATCGTTCGGCTTCCGTCGGCTGCGGGGCATCCTTTGGAGGCATCTGCTTCATGAAGAGTTGTTCCTGCACCTTGTTGAGCAGTCCGAGTCGTGCGTCGATCCCGAGTTTCTCGATGGCATCCAGCCGCACATCACCCTCAGCGGTGTCGGCACCATGACAGTCGATACAACTCTGAGCCAGCACACTTGCTATACCGCTGGGCACAGTGAATGGTTCATCCCCCCATGCACTGCTGCTGGATAATGCGACAAAGAATAAAAGGAGGAGTCGTCCAAACATGTCAGATCTTACTTGCTGTTTGTCTTTAATGCTCGACCATGGAGTCTCCAAGATCGATCGGTGCACACGTCGCTGGTTGGGGGAAGTGTGAGACAGAGCCGGCACCGTTCGCGACTGGTTCCGCTCAAACACGTCTCTATCGGGTCCCTCACGTCGTCCATCAGTGTACCAAGACCGCGAGAGATTTCACTTGAACGAGTCGAATCTCGAAGGGAGAGAACGTGCACGGCTCTAGATTCTGGAGGGTCTTCGCGTCGATGACATTCGTTCACGATCTTCGATCGTGAGACGACTTGAAGCCGCTTTCGCTGCAAAATGGGATGGGAGAACGCATGAATGAACTTTGCATGGACGCGATTGAGTCGGCAGAAACTCCCTGCCACGGCGACCAGACTGAGGGGGTTGGCGGCCGGACATGCCGACTGAGCTACCACTGAGGTTCCGGAGAGCTACTGACTTGCCCAGTGCGACTTCGGTCGCATGGTTCGGTGGGGATCAGTGATCGAACTTGCTTGGTATGCCTGGAATGGCCCCCATCGCGTCTACGACTTTCGCTCCTGCCTCAATCGCCCAGCCGTTCACGTCGCCTCCCTGATCCTTATGAACCTCAATGGCGACGTTCAAAGTAGAACATTGAAAGGTACTGCCACTCAGGGTGGGGGGTGGCAATGTGGCTCGCGATGATTCACTGGCACAAAGTGAGTGACTCGGACGCCGTCATCGGTGCCGAATGTGCCACCTACCACGCCGAGCCGACGTAGAAACTGAACACCTGAGTGTTGTCGTCGGCTTGCTTAGTTATTGGCCATGCAAGGTCGAATGCCAACGGAGCTGGTCCGATTGCCGGGACCGAAACTCGGAATCCAAATCCAGCAGAAGCTCGGAACTTGTCGAAGGAGACGCCGTCGTCAACCGTACCGAAATCACTAAAGACCACCCCACGGATTCCATCTCCGGCAGTCAGTGGGAAGCTATATTCGGTCGAGCCGATCGCCATGAAATCACCACCGATACGGAAAGTCCCTTGTCGCGGGCTCACCCCACGGAACGAGAAGCCACGGAACGTCTGGAAGCCCCCAGCAAAGAGCCGCTCGTAAACCGGTGCCCCGTTGCCTAACCAACTCACCTGACCACGGAATTGCAAAATATGCTTACCTCCGCCATCTGGCCGAGAGTAGACCGTAAAGTATTGACTTCCCGTAAAGTCAATGTGCGGATAGGAGAACTCTCCAAATGCCTGCTCATAAGCAAACTCGACCATATGCCCGCTACTAGGCAAGAACGATGAATCCCGTGCATCATAGGTGACTCGGCCCTGGACCGTTGACAACAGGCTGTGTCCAGCAGCGGCATTATACAGCGCCGGTGCAGGAGTTCGGAATCCACTGAATCCGACATCTTCGAGTCGCAGTGAAACTCCTGCGCTCCAGTTTCGATTGAATAGGTAGCCGACACTAATTCGGCCCCCTGCTCGCTCCTCAGTCCAGTCTTGAAAAAAACGATTGTAGTAAAAACCATCGACCCCCAAGCTGTAGTCGGTTCCCATAAAGTAGGGATTCCGCCAACTGACGCTGTACCGGCTCACTTGGTTGCCGGGGACGAGTTCGAGGCGAAAACTCTCCCCGTTCCCACGAAATGCGAGGCCGTTTGTGATATCGGACCACGATGTCGGCACACGCATAATGTCAAAATTGTCTTCTTGCAATGTGATCGAACCGACAACCCCGGCATCACTATTGAAGCCCGCTCCAAACATCAGGCGTCCAGTGCGGCCCTCTGTCACTTCAATGTCGACGTCAACGAATCCCGGAGGCTCATTACGTAGGGCGTTCCCATAGGGATTCCCCTGGGGCGACACGCCGTTGAGATAATTCTGCGGAACGGGAAGCCCATAAGGATCAACAGACTGCCCCCGCATTCCCGGTTGCTGAGCTAAGGTCATCGGGTATCCATCAGACCCATAAGCGATAAGGGGATATCCCTCTGGCGAATATCCGGGGCTACCGTACATCACTGGGCTTTGGCCCCGAAAAACCATGTCGGGAGGCAGACCAATGCCTGAGGTCCGAGACTCAAGTTGGTCTCGGTCCCCATGGCGATGCGAAGGAAACCGACTTCCCTCTGGAGAGGCTGCTGGTTGCTGAGAGGTGCGAATTGACCGTGTTGGTGGCGGCAGGATGTCGCCGTGAACCTCAGTGCTTGTCGTGGAGTTGATTCGTCTCGGATTTCCAGCCGAATCTTGTGTTGGTTGTTCGACCAACGTTGTTCGAGACGTTTCAATGATGTGAGACTGAACACCCCGTTGAATCGAGGAACTGGGCATAGACGATCGACTGCCTGAGGCGAGGACGTCGACATGTTGCGATGACGATGGGATCAATTGACCTGATTGTTGATACTGTTGCAAGACCCCTGGCGCCCCCCAGAGTGTTTCTTTTCCTGGGTCGACATGGAAGACCTCGACCGGAGTCATCGACTTCCGTGACAGGAAGACATCTTCGCCGCCGCTTTGTCCGCGGGCAGTTGGAAGTGGCGGAAGGTAGTCGGTTGTGTCACGCGGCCGGATGTTGAACGATGGTGGCTCTTCCTTGTCATAGATAGGATTCTGAAGAGCCGCCTTCGCCATACGAAGGTCGCTGGCCTTAGCTAAGTGTCCGGGCTTGATATAGGGATTAACATGATGGCGAACGACATCGGTACGAGTGTGTGACATATCCCCACGAATGGCGACGTTAATATGCCCAATCAGACGCACCTTGTCTTCGTTCACTTTATAGACAATGTCCAACAGTCCCGGCTCTTCAAGAAACAACGGTTCCGGCTGAATCTCAGCAAACGGGCGACCAAGTTCGTCGTAACGGTCCTTCATGGTTTTGAGGTCTTCTTCAAGCCAGCGGGAGTTAAAGGCGTCTCCCCGACCGAGTTTCGTGCCCTTTAATAGCTGTTCACGAGAGAGCACTGCGTTGCCTGAGGTGTCGATATTTCTGATCTTAAACCGAACACCTTCCTGGATCATAAATGTGACATACATCCGCTTTCCGTCATCCGCTGCTCGTTCGACTCCCTTCACTTTGACATCGAAGAAGCCAAGCGACTCATAATACGACTTGAGAATTCCTTCGTCGTTCCGAATGAGTTCAGGATCGTAGGTTCCGCCGAACAGAAAGACCCATTGCGACTTCGTCGTCAGTTTCGTCTTTAGGACGGCGCTGGACACGAAGCTGTTTCCCTCGAAGGAGATCCAACCAACTGCGACCTTCGGCCCCTCATCAATGACGATGACCACTTCGCGATCCTCCGCCTTCGCCCCTTTCTTTAGGTCGACGCGGGCATGGACGTAGCCTTTTTCCCGATAGAGTCGCTCAATTCTGACGACCGACTCTCGGTTCGCGCTCACGTCGTAACCGTGTCCAGGAACAAGGCCAGTTTCCTTGCTAAGACGGTCGGAGGAGAACTTCTTGTTGCCGATGAACTCCACGTTCCGCAAGATTGGGCGTTCACTGACTTGGAAGATAACAACCGGACCATTTGCGGAGGGTTCGACGAACTCTCGCACGCTGGCAAACCAGCGCGTTGATAGCAGGGCGGTCTTGTCATCACGAATCGCAATGGCACTCACCGGGCGCCCAACCCGGGTATTGGTGATGTATCGCTCAATCGAGTATGTCGGAATCGTAAGATTCCCCTCAATCTTAATTGCTGCGACAGGTTCGCCCAGCAACGACTCCGCCGCCTGAGAGGTCGCCGCGACTCGCTGAATACCACGAGGGTCGAGATTTCCGCTGACGGCAGCATTTTGAACAGAGCTATCGCGAATGATTCTCGCATCCCGGGCGATGTCGGCACCTCGGGCCGGAGCCAGGCCGCCAATTCGTTCAGCGGGGGGCTGACTTTCGTTTAACGTATCGACCAGACCATTTCCAAGTGCCGTTCGCCCAACTGGCTCCGTTGGGAGACCTCGGACGGAACCTGCCTCAGACTCGCTGTTTCCTATGGGCGCGACATCAAACAGACTTGACCGAGAATGTCTATTTCCGAGAATCGACTCTTCTTCCGACGGTTCATTTCTCAATCCGGGGTCGCCAACCGATCGTGTGCGTGACGCATCCAGCGGCGCGGGCCGAGCAAGGCGTTGCCCTGACGAAGGAACTGGGTTCGGCGACTGGCGACCACCTTCGCTGGAGAGACCGGTTGCTGGAAACGGGCGTGTCGTTATTTCATCACGGGACAACGGTTCCGTTGTCCCCGTGTTAGGGGCGAAGTCTGGGGCCGCATCGGTTCCCCCGAAAAGATCGCTTACCGGTCGGTCAAACAGACTGTTCCCGAACGAGGCATCGTTCGAGATGGTTTGAGCCATCAACGACTGGCAAGAATTGCCGATGAACAGCATGCTGCCGCACAACGCGAACACCAGCTTCGGTGTTGTCAGCAGGCGTCGCATGATGTTGCAGTCCTTTGCCGAATGGAATTCGTCTTCATCATGAAAACGAAAAAAAACTGGGTGATTTGCCGTCAAATCAACGCTAACGACACCAACGAAAACGAAAGGTGGGGGAGGAAAAGTGATGCCAGGTTAGGTTAAAACTGGGGGACCGGAACCGGTCTTTGGGGGGTGGAAGTGTGAGGAATACCGCAAAGTTCCGAATTCCACAAGGCGAGTTCCCGCCCAACCTGTCGGCTGAGTGCATTCTTCACATGGCAACTCCCCAAATCGGAGGCGTCAGCCGACGCGAAACTCCTTCTCCCCCGCTGGCGAAGCTCCTATTTCCAACAATGCCCCCACGGAGGGAGAGGGAAAGGCTGACAGCAAAGATCACAGGTTGGTAAGGATCACAATCCGAGGAATGCACCCGGTGCCGTCTCTGTCAGTTTTCCGTAGTCGAAGGGTCTTCCCCGCGTGTCCGGCCAGGGAATGTCGCGACTTCGCCCTCGGGAGGTTCGACTGGTATCGAACTCAGCGAGAGGAGGGGTTATGGTCCCGCGACGACCGTGACGCAAAGAGAGCGTTCGACAACATCAGCGTCTAGCTGATTTGGCAGGTTGGTCCGCCAGTTGAGAAGAGTCGTCCTGTCGGGATGGGATGCGAAGTTTCATATTGAGACGCAACGCATCGGGATGTTCCAACACGTCGCGATTCGCTTCGTAAATCTCAGGGAAGCGTGAGGCACTCCCTAAGTACCGCGATGCCAGTCCACTCAGTGTCTCGCCCGCCTGTACCGTATGAATCGTTTCTTCGGGAACAGCATCTGCATTCTTCGACACCCCGTTTGTTTGCGAAGAGTCTGTTTTGGCCCCCTGTTCAAGTCCCGCCATGCTGAGACCTGTTGCGGTCGTACGATTTGCCCCGATTGCTGGGATTGGATTCGGCGGGGGAGCCGAGGGTTGAGGCGTAACGCCTCCGTGGGGACTCAAATCACTGGGGGAAAACGGCGGGGGAGTGAGTGGCTGCGGCGCGGTCAGGTCAATGGCGTCGACCAGCTTGTCGAGGCGTCGCTCCGTATAAGCCCGAACTGGTAGCAGTTCAATTGCGGCATCAAGCTCGTCGGCCCCTTCGAGTTCGAGCATCGCGACGTCGACAGCCGAGTGTCGAGGGAAGCAGAGTGCTCCCGCGAACCCAATCAGCAGGATCGCCAGCGCCAGGCCGATCTTGGTGTCGCGATGCATTTGGGGGGCCAAAGGGAAAGGAGAGTCTGCACTCGATCCTCCCTGACATTTCTTACTCCGCGCCTCCCGCGCAAATGCTTCAATTCAATCAACAAAGACTTTCGGGGTCGGTCTGTCGACGATTCTCCGAGACTCCTCGCCCCGCAAACAGAGGTTTCTGCCAAATGGGGGAGTGGCCGAAGGTCGCTGGTACAATGGACCAAGATAATTAGAGAACCGCGTATTCTTTCTCATCGACCGCCACTCACTGAGACCTCACAGAATCCTTGTGGTGAGTCATAATCGTTTCCACGCACACAAAACCGACGCCCAGCACAATCGGAAGTTCCGCTCACGAGTCGACGTGCTGGACACAACAGGCGTGTCCCGTACCATCGTGACATCATGAACTACGCCGCAACGACATCAAAAGTCCACTGGACGCCGACTCTGCACGAGTCGCTGACCGCATTGTGTCTGTCAACTCTGCTGGCCTTTCTCTTCTGGTTTCCCCTGTGGAAAGGGGGCGGATTGCAGGGGGGAGACATCTACTCCTATTACATGCCACAAAAGGTGCTGCTGGCCGACTCTCTTGCAACGGGAGAACTCCCGCTTTGGAACGATGTCGCGGGATTCGGGTATCCGGCTGTGGCCGAGAGTCAGACCGGGATACTCTATCTGCCCAACTTAGTGCTCTACAGTCTCTTCAGTATTAATACCGCCTATGTCGTCTCGCAGATGGGGCATTACATTCTTGCGTTTCTACTGACTTGGGGTTTGTCGCGACAACTGGGACTGAGTCCGACATCGGCCGCCATTGCTTCGCTGAGTTTTGTTTATGGCTGGTTTCCACCAAGAATCTGCCTCGAATGGGCGATTGTCGGGGGGATGTACTTCAGCGGCATCTTGTGGATGGGGGTCGCTTGGTTGCAAACAGGAAAGGCCCGATACTGGGGGGCGATGGCAGCCCTGCTCGGTTCGTTTCTGACAGCGGGACACTTTCACCTGGCTTTTGCGACTTTGATCGCCATGACTGTGCTGTCGGTTGGCAGTTGGTTTAGCGCTACCAACCTGTTTGGCTCAGAAGAGATTTCGCCCCAGACTCGACGACGACGGGCCGCATGGTTGATGGGAGGATTGATCCTCGGTTTCGGCATTGCTGCCGTGCAACTGATTCCGTCATGGGAACTCAAGCAGATCGGACAGCGTCGCAGTGCCGCTGCGACGTTTGACCCCGGCTATGGCCATATCCCCCCCGCCTCCTTGACTCAGTTGATCGCCCCCTGGCTTTGGCATGGGGCGAACATCTCAACCGATCAACTCCTCGAACAGCCATCGTTCCTTCGATATCCCGCGGCGACGAATCGTGTCGAAGCACATCTCTATGCGGGACTCATCCCGATGCTCCTGACGTTGAGCCTATTGATCTTCAGACGGCAACAGAAATCGCTATTTTCGTTATGGCCTTGGCTCGTCATCGGGGGCACTGGGCTACTACTGGCGACTGGCTGGCCACTGGTCATCCTGAAATCGCTGCCGGGCTTTGGGTTCTTTATGGGGCCGGGACGTTATGGCATCTTGACGGCGATGACCATTGCGATTCTGGCGGGGACCGGTTGGGACCGACTCCGGCAGTCGTTACCGCGACTGACAGCGAGCCGACTGATCGTGGCGACGGTATTGCTCATTACCAGTATTGATTTGTGGGGTGTCAGCCGCGAGTACATCTGGAGAACCGGAACCCATTGGGGACGGCAGGTCTTTTATGCCGCGCTCATGGAACTCCCGGCCATCAGCCTGCGGCAAAATTCCAGTTTGGCCACGCAACTTCGTGCATACCGAGCCGATGCCCGGATGTATGCACCTGGGGCGAACATCCCGTCCATTTCGGGAGTCTCGTCTTTGCCGGTCTATCTGGGATTGGGACCAGAGATTTACTTTGAACCCGATCAACAGATCGACTTCACACGGCAGTCGCCCGATGATGTGGATAAGGTCACTCGTCGCCTGAAAGAATGGGGCGTCACTCATCTGTTGATGCAAGAAAGACTGTCGACAGAAGTCTGGCCGGTGGAACCGCTACTCGAAGTTTACGACCCCGTTATCAACCGTGCGATGGCTCGCCCGCTTCCGTTCTTTCTTTACGGGTTGAAGGATGCCCCGGGACGTGTTCGGTTGACTGGAGACGGCGAAATCGAGTCCTTTGATTCGACGCCAAATCGGGTCAACGTCACTTACAATGCTCGTGTCGAGACTCACATGATACTCGCCGACCTCAACCTCACCGGCTGGCAGGTCGAGGTCGATGGTCAGCCCGCAACGATGTTGCCGGACGAGACCTTTCGCGTCCTCACCGTCCCCGCTGGACGACATCAAGTGACATGGCACTATCGTCCGTTGAGCATCAAGCTTGGCCTTGCGGTCTCCTGTGGATCGCTGCTTGTGCTGTTCTGGCTCGCTCGTCGCCTCAAGAGTTCCGGCGAAGATGCGTGAAACATGAGGCACGAAGTTCAGGAACCTCACTTCAGGACGTCTCGCGACGAATGAATCGCCACCTTCCGCAGGAGGGGCATTGACTCTGGTCAGTCAACGGCATGCGGCATTTTTCCGTCGAAACCTGTGCGAGGTCAGACGCTGAATCGGCTCAGATTTTGTCCGTCGAATCCTGTCGTTGCGGGCACAATCAGACAAACTGTGCTCATCCGCAGAGTCCTTAAGAGCCGCATTTTGATGCTCTGTTGCCACTGTGCCACAGAACTGTCGTGATGCTCGTTGACTTCCGGCAACGGTGACGTAGGTTTTCGTACCCTCTTAGCAACAAGTCTCCCAGCTGCAACGGGGCTGTCTCTGGATGGAGACAGACTCGTCGCCACGTCGCCTCTGACCGCACCCTCATGCGGTGAGAAACTACGACATGGCGGAAGTGCGCCGGCGATCGGCCACAACAACACCGGATGCTCAGGAATCCGAAGTGTGTGGAGAGACAGGCTGCGTCGTCTCGTCGGGAACCCCGTCGACGTCGACATCGCTTGCCCCTCTCATTCTGTTCTCATCGCAACCTTCTTAATGAAGCACAACGCGAGACCACAGACCACTCCGGCCCATATTAACCCCACTCCTCCGGTGTGAAAGAGACTTCTGATGACGATAAACCGTGGCTCACTCCTTGTGGTCGACGACGACCGAAACATCTGCGAAGCAATGGCAGACTATCTCCGCAGCATCGGTCATCGTACCGAAACATCACTCACCTGCGATGATGCCATTCGCCGCATCGGCGAGTTTAAGTTCGACGCCGTCATCTGCGACGTCAATCTCCCGGACCGCGATGGATTCCAGTTGCTTGAACATGTTGTCCGACATCGACCGGACACAGCCGTCATCTTGCTGACCGGCTACGGCACCATCGAAAGTGCGGTCGAAGCCATCCGCGTCGGAGCGTTCGACTACCTTACGAAACCTGTCATTGATGACGAACTCAACTTTTCGATCCAACGTGCTCTCGGGCAAAAGAAGATCGTTGAAGAAAACCGACGCTTGAAGGAACAGCTCGACAAGAAGTTCGGCGTCTCCAACATCATCGGTCGCGACTACAAGATGACCAAGCTCTTTGATCTCGTGGAAAGCGTGGCCGATACTCGAACGACGGTTCTTATCCTCGGCGAAAACGGGACAGGGAAGACGATTACTGCCCGGGCCATCCATCAGATGAGCAACCGCAGTGACCGCCCATTTGTCGAGGTTGCCTGTGGAGCACTCCCCGATTCGTTGCTCGAAAGTGAACTCTTCGGCCACGTCCAAGGGGCGTTTACTGGAGCGTCGCACGAAAAGATCGGAAAGTTTCTGCAAGCTGATGGCGGGACTCTCTTCCTGGACGAAGTCGGGACTGCCAGCCCAAGTATGCAAGTCAAGTTGCTGCGAGTTCTGCAAGATCGTGAGTTTGAACCAGTCGGTGGAAACAAGACTCACAAAGTCGACGTCCGCCTGGTGCTCGCCACCAACGAGAACCTCGAAGAGAAGGTCCGTCGCGGTGAGTTCCGGCAAGACCTCTTCTACCGTATTAACGTCATCACGGTTGTGCAGCCACCTTTGCGTGAACGGATTGGGGACATCCCCTTGTTGGTGCAGCACTATATCTCGGAAATGAATTCGCAGACCGGCAAACACGTCAAAGGATTCGACGATGAGGCGATGCAACTTCTGCAACGCTACAACTGGCCGGGCAACGTCCGCGAACTCGTCAACGTCATCGAACGTTCCGTTGTGTTAGCGAAGTCCGAACTCATTCACCCCGGCGACCTCCCCGAGTCCCTCCGTCGCGATCACATCCCTGCCGATGGGATCACCGGGCGACTCTCGGGCGGGAACCTCAAGTCGGCACTTACGAACCCCGAGCGTCAGATCATCGTTGAAGCTCTGGAGGCAAACGGCTGGAACCGTCAGGAGACCGCACGGTTGCTCGGGATCAACCGGACGACCCTCTACAAGAAGATGAAGAAGTACGGCATCAGCTACGAAGCTCATGCTCAACTCTAACGCCAGGTTGGAGACGTCGTGCGACGGGCATCCTTTTCCGTTGAACGTCGGGGAGTTGCCGGAAGAAGTCGTCCGACAAAC
The DNA here is from genome assembly GCA_041398965.1 of Planctomycetaceae bacterium. GTDB lineage: Bacteria > Planctomycetota > Planctomycetia > Planctomycetales > Planctomycetaceae > JAWKTT01. Next base: position 12,491 of record JAWKTT010000020.1, read on the forward strand.
AACGAGTTTCCCGGCCTGAAACGATCTCAAACAGCACAACAAGCCCGAGGTTACAGACCCAACGACATCGCCCCGAACGCACCCGCGTCTCGGGGCGATGTCTGTTGATGGACACCGCTTTCGACGAAAGCAGTTTGTGCCTCTCCAACACGAATCTCTTCGGACTCGTGGCAACGTCGTCTCGATTCTCTATGATTCTGACATCTGCGTCGATTCCGCCATGCGTACCCATTGGACCGAGCGACATCGCAACGGCTCGCATCGCGGTCCCTGCATCACGGAGTCCCCCGTTCGCTCTGTTCCTGAAGTTACACCTCTCACGACGACACCATTTCATGAATCTCACCGCTCTACACGACTGGCATGTTCAACACTCGGGGCGTATGGTCGACTTCGCAGGTTGGGAGATGCCCATTCAGTATTCCTCCATCGTCGAGGAACATACCGCTGTACGTCACGCTGCCGGACTGTTCGACATCGCACACATGGGGCGATTGTCCTTTACCGGTCCGCAGGCAGCAGCTTTCCTCGACCTGTTATTGACTAACGATGTCACACGACTGAAAACTGGAATGGTTCGCTACTCGCTTGTCTGCAACGAAGCGGGGGGGATTCTCGACGATGTGCTCGTCTATCGTCTGTCGCAGGATCGTTATGCACTTGTGGTGAATGCCTCCAATCGGGAGAAGATCGTCGACTGGATCGGGCAGCACTCGCCGAGTTTCGATGTCAACCTGGCCGACCGAACGCTCGAAACGTTCATGCTTGCCTTGCAGGGGCCGCGATCGGTTGAGATTCTCTCGCAGTTGACTGCTGCGAACATTGGCGACATGGGATATTACACTTCGATCGAGACCACCATCGGCGACGTCCCAGTGCTCCTGAGCCGTACCGGCTATACCGGCGAAGATGGCTTCGAGATCGACTGCCCGCGTGAGGCGGGGGTTGGACTCTGGGAATCAGTCTTGAGCGCGGGAGCCTCGTTTGACATCGCCCCGTGTGGTCTGGGTTGCCGCGACACGCTACGTCTCGAAGCGGCCATGCCTCTTTATGGTCACGAAATGGACGAGACCGTCGACCCTCTGACGGCGGGCCTCGGTTTTGGAGTGAAGCTGAATCGGGGCGAGTTCATTGGCAAGTCGGCACTCGTCGAGAAGAGTCAGCGAAGTGACCTGCCGATTCGAGTTGGCATCGAATTGGCTGGCCGTCGCATCGCCAGAGAGGGGGCGTTGCTCTTTCATGGCGATCAACAGGTGGGGCACGTCACTTCGGGGACGTTCTCACCAACCTTACAGAAGGCGATCGGCATGGCCTATGTTCCGAAGTCTCTGGCTGCGATCGGGACAGAAATTGAGGTCGACATCCGAGGGAAACGTGAAACGGCCCGCGTCGTCCCTCTGCCGTTCTACCGGCGACCTCAGTAAACAAACTCCTTGATCGTCAACGACTCAGTCGGTCACGTTCGCGAGAACTCTCTGTCGAGGCATTTCGATGGCTTATGACGAACAGTTGGCCCTTCGGCTCCGCCCAATGTTGATTGGGCCTTTGGGATGCGTCGAAAAGAAGATGTTCGGCGGAGTGGGATTTTTGCGGCATGGCAACATGCTATTGGGCATCTGGAAGTCATCTCTGATTGCCCGTGTCGGTGCCGATGCCTACGAGCCATCGCTCCGTCTCCCCTGCGTTCGAGAATTCGACATCACCGGTCGCCCGATGACCGGTTGGGTGATGATCGACGCCGAAGGCTTGCAGAACGAAGCGGACCTTATCGAATGGATCGAGAAGTCCCGTAAATTTGTCGACACTCTCCCACGCAAGTAAGGTTTGGCGTCTCACCTGCGACGCCCAGGCAGCCCGTTGAAAAACGACAGTGGGTCAGATTTTCCAATCTGACAAGCGATTCTCGTACGCTTTTCTTCGAGACATCCAACGGCACCATGTCAGGATGGAAAGCTTGCCGCACGTTTCTTAACAGGCTGCTAAATGTTGTCGCCAAACAGGAATCGTTACGCATTCTCCGGGTCGCGGTAGGCGGTCAGTGCCGCTGTGACACCAGATGACTCCGACAATGCTCCGGTTCCGCCAGCAAGGCAGCCTTCCAGAGCAGCGAGGAAGAGCAGCACGTTGCGGGGATGACTTGATTCCCCCATAAGGCCGATCCGCCATGTCTTTCCGGCCATCGGTCCCAGTCCCCCCCCAATTTCGATGCCGAACTCGTTGAGCAGTCGGGCGCGCACTTGCTTGTCGTCGACACCCTCGGGGATGAAGACTGCGTTTAACATCGGGAGCCGATGCTCTTCGGCGACGGCATAACGAATCCCCATAGCTTCCAGTCCAGCCCGCAGTGCGAGATGGTTGCGGCGATGTCGTGCAAAGCGAGCCTCCAGTCCCTCCGTCAGCACGAGACGCAACGCCTCGTGCAGGCCGAAATTCATGTTAATGGGGGCGGTGTGATGATAGGCGCGCGACTGATCGCTCCAGTAGTTGGCAACCAACGTCATGTCAAGATACCAACTGGCGATCTTCGAAGATCGTCCTTGCATCACCTTCACCGCTGCCGGGCTGAAGGTCACAGGGGACAGGCCAGGGGGACAACTCAGGCACTTCTGCGTTCCGGAATAAGCGGCATCGATTTGCCAGCCATCGATCTCGACCGGCACTCCACCTAATGACGTGACGCAATCGACCAGCAGCAAGCCTCCGGCATCATGCACGATTCGGGAGATTTCTTCCAAAGGCTGCAGCGCCCCGGTCGACGTTTCGGCATGCACGATCCCGAACACTTTCGGTTGCACTCGAGCGACGACTTCCGCGACTTCTTCCGGAGTAAACACTTCACCGAACGGACGTTCCAAGAGGGTAACAACTCCCCCCACACGGGCAGCAACGTCGGCCATGCGACCGCCGAACACCCCGTTCTTACAGATGACCACCCGGTCACCCGGTTCGATGAGATTGACGATGCACGTCTCCATTCCCGCGCTGCCGGTCCCACTGACTGCCAGCGTGAGTGGGTTCGTCGTTCGATACACCTGCCGCAGCATCTCTTGCGTCTCGTTCATGATCTGCAAGAAATACGGGTCCAGGTGTCCGACCGTCGGAGCCGACATCGCTCGCAGCACGCTGGAAGCGGTGTCACTCGGGCCGGGGCCCATCAGGACACGTTGCGGAGGATGAATCGCGGAAGGAATCGTCGTCATGGTCACTCAAACTTCTCCAAGGATATTTCGGGAGACGTGTCACTGAGGTCAAACAACTCGCACGGGCACTCTCCGTCCCGAGAGTCTAGCGGGTGCATTCCCCATTTTGTACTTGCCCCGATCGAGGGCGACAGCCGACGCGAGGCTCCGACTTCCCTTCATGAGACGTCCTTGCTTCAAACAAAACGCACAGGGTCGACAGAGGAATCGGCCACTGTCGCGGTGGATGATCCAGGGAATGTACTGACAGGCCGCTACTTACTTTGGGGTTCGTCGGGCGATCCCACGGTTGTCATTGGTTCATCAAGAACGACCGTTTGCACGTTTTGGTCCTCGGTACCGTGTACCGCCCCGACGGCTGAAAGTGCGGTGGCCGCCATAGGCAGTTCAAGGAGGGCGGGGACTTCGGCCCCTTCTTCGGCATGCTCGATGACACGCATCGACATCCAGGCACCACGAGAGAAACGGATCAGAAAGCCAACTCCCAGCACGCCTACCTGGACACAGAGTGCGATCCAGCAGGCATAGACGCCCCATCCATGATACGATCCCCACCACACGGGCAACACCATCAACCCCCAGAGGCCGATCGTCGTAAACAGAAGTGAAAACCGAGTGTCCCCCGCTCCTCGAATCGCCGAACCGAAGATCACCAGCATGGCATCGAACAGCGAGTAGACGACGACGAATCGAAGCAGAATGGTCGTGACTTCACGAATCTCGGCAAACGATACCGACGCTGCCGCAGCGGTGCTTCCGGCCTCGGCCCCCCGGTCGTAGAGCGAGATGATTGTCTCGGGGAGAAACAGATAGACGACGTTCCACAACATCATGTAAACCGCCCCAGTCGCAAAGGCGATCCAGGTTGTTCGTCTTGCGAGAATTGGGACCCCTTCGCCAACACGTCGCCCGACCAATGTCGACACCGCAGTCCCGATCCCAAACAACGGGATAAATGCCAGCGAGTTGAGATTGAACGCCATCGCGGTCGAAGCGAGTTCTATCGTGCCAATCCGTCCGATGACCGCAAGCAAGGTGAAGTAAGCCGCCACATCAACCAAATACTGTGTGCCGTTTGGAAACCCGTAGTACAGCATCCGCTTGAGCAGTTTGGCATCAAAACGGAACTGCTCTTTGAAGGGGTAGCCGACGGAGTCGCCGCTCCAGCAGAGCCAGCCAATGTAGAACAGGACTGCGACGATGTTGGCGAGCACGGTACCCCACGCGGCACCGGCGATGCCGAGCATCGGAAATGGTCCCCATCCAAAAATGAGGACGGCATCCCCCGCGAGGTTGCACAACGACGCCAGCACATTGGCAAAGAGGACGACCTTCGTATGCCCCCGTCCACTGTAATAGGCCGAAAGGACGGCAGACACGAGCATGGGAATCGATCCGAAACTGAGGACCGAAAAGTACTGTTGTTCGAGTTGGACAACGGTGTCACTGTGTCCGAGATGTTCGGGAATCTGCGATGTGAGTGGAATCATGACGGCAAGTAGCACTCCGCTGGCCACTGCCACGAACAGTGCTTGCCAGACAGATGCTGCCACCCGATCCTTTCGCCCCGCACCGTCATACTGTGAGACGAAAGTGATTGCGTACATGCAGAAGCCGAACGGAAAGCTCATCAACATCCAGTGCAACAGTCCTGCCGGGGTCGAGGCCGCTAAGGCATCGACGTTAAACCGAGCCAACAGAATCCGGTCGACAACATGCATGAGCGAGAGCGATCCCGAACTCGCGATGAGTGGCAATGCCACCACAAGCAATTCACGGAAACTCCCTGGCGGTGCGGCAGGCCGTGATTTGTGATCGAGAGAGTTCATGGAGCGGTTGCGTCGTGATGGTGTGCCGTAGCGTTCAAAGAACGCACCTTCATCGCAGTAAAAAATGACCTGAAGACGATCGTTCGTTCAAACGAACTTACCGAATCGGCTACTGTGGGAGGCGGCAACAATGGGGATGGCAAGGGGGAGCATCGCTCGGAGGACAGTTCCCCCCGAGCATCGGGAGGTGTGAACTTCCAGCGACATGTCCACGTGAGGGGCTCATGAGCCGATCGAGTCGCAGGCTGTGACAATGCGGGCAGGACACAGGTTCTCCATTTCGGACCAGAATCTCCGATTCGGCATGGCAATCGTGGCAGTGGAACTCGAAGAGCGGCATCTTTCCCACCTTGAACGGTCTCGCTCGGGGCGAGAAATTGAGAGGTTGAGTGAATCGTGAGGTTGAATGGGACGGGGGGAAACAAAAGAAGCCGACGTTTCCGCCGGCTTCAGGTCCAACCGAAATCAATGCGAGGCAATTAAACCGGTCGCACGTTCTCAGCCCGAGGTCCCTTCGGGCCTTGTCCTTCGGAGTACGAAACGCGCTGTCCTTCGTGGAGGTCTTCGTAGCGAACCCCTTCCAAGTTGGACAGGTGGAAGAAAATGTCGTTTCCACTTCCCGTGTCGATGAATCCGAATCCCTTGTCCGTCAACCGTTTAATCGTGCCTTCAGCCATTGATCTACTTCCTGAGTTAAGTGTTGCTGCCGGGTCGCCCTACTAAGTCGTTTGGCTAACGTTCCCGACAGCGATGGATTCTACACATCGAGAATGTTGCGTCAATACGCAGAAGAGGTTTGATGCGTAGTTTTGGCAAGTGCCACTCGACCACTTACGGATTCGATCTTGACAACTGGCAATAACTCTCTATGGCAGCGAGAGATCGTCGGAATACCGAGGATCGAAACGGTCAACATGTCGTCGGCCACTCGGCCAGCAAGTTCTGCCGATCGCGACTGTCTTTCCCTGCGATGGGGCGAAACATCATCGTTGCCGGTCCCGCTCGCCCCGGAGAGTCGTGAGATCAACAAACCTCACCGACGGGCCGATGTGGTCGGCGACCCGACGTTGCCATGACGAGTGGACGATGTCGCTAGTCTTGCGGACCGGAAACTGCGACGGCGGCACTCACGTCGATGGCCCCTTCGTAGATCGCTCGGCCAATGATCGCAGCGATCAGCTTCGGATGCTCGCGGCTGACGTCGACCAACCGCAACACATCGTCGAGCGAACTGACTCCACCTGAGGCGATGACCGGTAAACCGAGTTCTGTCAGGGCGATCATGTCCCGAATCGTCCCCTCATCGACACCCTGCATCATCCCGTCATTGGCGATGTTGGTGTAAATCACTGCCGCAAGGTCGAGGTCGGCATACTTTGCAGCGAGTTCGAGAGCCGATGTTTTGGAGACATCAAGCCAACCCTCCGTCGCCACCATCGAATCGCGAGCATCGATTCCTAGGCAAATGCGTCCGGGGAAGAGGGTCACCATTTCGCGGAACCATTCCGGAGCCTTCAAAGCCTGTGTCCCGACGATGACCCGTCCCACCCCGACATCTTCGAGCATCAGGCGAATACTCGCTTCATCACGAATGCCGCCGCCAAGTTGGCAGGGAATATCGACGGCTGAGACGATCGCGCGGATTGACTCAACGTTAACCGGACGTCCTGCCTTGGCTCCATCCAGATCCACGAGATGCAGTCGCCCCGCTCCAGCATCGGCCCAGCGCCGAGCCATTCTTGCGGGATCATCGTCGAAAACCGTCTCTTGGGCGTAATCTCCCATTCGGAGTCGCACACACTGACCGCCACGCAGGTCAATCGCCGGAAGAATTTGCATGATTTTGCTTTAGAACTGGAGGGTCACTTTGAAGGGGGGGAAGTCACGATGCACAACGCCGATCTTTCTGTCGCTGTCGACATACCTTCGAATCCGAAGCTCCTTCCTGCAACCGTGCCGCACTCGAAATCGTTAGGAAACTTCAACTCTTCCGTTGCTGCCAGACTTTTCCGGCCGATTGACGCTGATTGGCCAAGCCGTCTGCATTCCGGTGCAGTCGCTGGGGCGTCCATTCCGATACAATCGATACGGTCCTCCTGCGGGAGGGGGGCGCGGCTGCGCAGGGTGTGAAAGTCACTCCTCTTCCCGCTGATGTCCCTCGTTTGCCCTCAACTGCGGAAGTCCCATGTCTCAGATGCCTGTCGAACAGTTGGTCCCCCAGTCGACATCGTCGGAACCGAACCGCGAACTCAGCGAGCAGACGCTGCTCAGCGAGAATCAGCAACTGAAACGGGAAGTGGCTGATCTGCGAGAACGGCTCATGCAGGCCCAGAAACTCTCGTCGATCGGGGCTCTCGCCTCTTCGATCACCCACGAGTTCAACAACATTTTGACGACGGTCATCAACTACGGCAAAATGGGGATGCGGCACAAGGATGCTGCGACTCGCGATAAAGCGTTCGACAAGATCGTGATGGCAGGACAAAGAGCCTCGAAAATTACGACGGGGATGCTCTCTTATGCCCGTGCCAAGGGAGATCACCGCGAGCCGCAATCTCTGGCTCAGCTACTTCAAGATGTTATCGTCTTGGTGGAGAAGGACTTGCAGATCCATCGAATCCGAGTGGAAATGAATGTTCTGGATCAACCCTATGCTCAAGTCAACTCGGGGCAGGTGCAGCAAGTTTTGCTCAATCTCATCATCAACGCCCGGCAGGCGATGGACGGCGGCGGGACGTTGACCCTGACTGTGCAAGAGAACGAAGCGGACAAGATGGGCGAAATCACCATTCGTGACACGGGCTGCGGGATGACCGGAGAGACACTGCAGAAAATCTTTCAACCGTTCTTCTCGACCAAGGAAGCTGATCGACAGGGACAAGGGGGGACCGGCTTGGGGCTTTCCCTTTGCAAAGAAGTGATTGAGTCACATTCGGGACGAATCCGGGTCGAGAGCACGGTGGGCCGAGGGACTGCCTTTACTCTCCGCTTCCCGCTCGTCCCACCGCCGACGTTCATTCGTCCAGCCAGCGTTGCGAAGATTGTCAGCTGACACTCCTCCCCACCGATCTGTGTTGTCACACTTCTTTCGAGTGCTCGCCAGAAAAGCGATTTCCGAGCACGCCGTGCCAACGCGGAATTCCTGCGCAGGGTCCTTGACCGGCAGTGGGGCATTCCCCATTTGGCAACTCCCCAAGACGGAGGCGTCAGCCGACCCGAGACTCCTTCTCCCCCGCTGGCAACTCTCCGACTTCAATCAGCGTACGAACGGAGGGAGACAACGATGTCCCATGTACGGATTCACTCAGGCAGCGCGGGAGTTTTGCCGGCGGGCGAGGTCGAAAGTTTGCTTTTCGGCAATGATCGAGGCCGCATCGAAACGGTTTCCGAAGTAGACCCTCTGGGCCTCTTGGCTTCCGAGAATTTTCCCGACATCCCCATCGACCAGCACCCGACCATCAAAGATGACATAGGTTCGGTCAGCAATCGTCAGCGTTTCCCGTTCTCGATGATCGGTCAGCAAGATCGAAATCCCGGAGTCTCGCAAGTCGGCAATGATGTCCTGAATGTCGTTAATCGTTACGGGATCGATACCGGTGAACGGTTCATCAAGCAGAATAATTCGCGGCTTGCTCGCCAGGCATCGGGCGATCTCCAGTCGACGCCGTTCTCCACCGGAAAGCGTCTGGGCCATCTGATGCCGCTTCTTGGCAAGGCCGAACTGATTCAGGAGATTCTCGATGGAATGCCATCGTTCTTTGTAGCTGAACGGCAGGAATTCGAGAATTGCCTGAAGATTTTGCTCGACGCTGAGTTTACGGAAGATGCTTTCATCCTGAGGCAGATACCCCATCCCTTGTCGGGCCCGCAGGTACATTGGATGGTCGGTGACCTCGTCTCCGTTCAGAAAGACCTTCCCCTCGGTTGGAGCGAGCAATCCGCAGGCCACACGAAAAGTCGTCGACTTCCCTGCCCCGTTTGGCCCGAGCAGACAGACGATTTCCCCCTGCGCGACATGAAACGACACACCATCGACGGCCCGCTTACCCCCGCGATAGACCTTCACCAATCCCTTGCACTCTAAAAGCGACATCGCCCCCTCCTTGAGAGTCCCTATGAACAGACAACTGTAAGGAGTCCCCGCTGGTCCCTCAAGAGGAATCGAAGACGACGACGTATTGCAAAAAATCGTGCGGGCTTCCGGTTCACGAGGGGGACAAGAATCGGTGTCATGGTGCAAAGTCTGCGGTGACGGACGGTGTCCTTTCTTTTCTCTCCCGCCCCTCTCTCCATAGAGAATCAACGAGTGTCGATCGCAAGGTCTCGCGTTGGAAAGAAGTCGCAACTCTCAAACGGCGTTACTCACCGGGTTTTTCAACAGGGTGATGGGATTACTGTACGGGAGTCGACCTTTCTGGATAAAGTTCTTCGCTGGTCCGGGTGACAGCGTTCAATGAGTGTTGTATCTTGCCGGTTCATGAACCATTTCGCCTGCTCTGTTTTCTGGCAGGACAGACCCTGTTTGACTTTGAGGAGAGACGAGGATGCCCCACAGTTTGCCGAAGCTGCACAACGCCATGTGGCCCGGTCTGGTTGGAAAGGTTGAAGGGACCGACAATCCCCCAATCTCTCTGGACCGCATGCTTGAATTGACAGCGGCGGCCGATGTCAACGGTCAGAAGTTCGAGGGGATCGACTACTTCCTGTTTCATCCTCACACTGACCCCGATTCCAGCGATGATGTCCTGCGAGGAATTGCCGACAAAATCGCCGGATACGGCTTCAGCGTCGGCTCACTGGTGGCACCGGTTTGGCCAGGGACTGTGGGGGACTCCGCGATGGGTGATGATGTCGCCCGCGAAAAGTTTCTGACCGCGGTCCGCAAGGCGTGCCGCATCGCCAAAGTGTTCAACGAACATGGTGTGCGGAAATATGGAGTCATCCGGATCGACTCGGCAGAATTCGGTGTCGACAAGTGGCGAGAGAACTCGGCTGCTGGGACGGCTCGCATCGCAGAAACCTTCCGCGAAGCTGCAAAGATTGCCGCCGATCATGGCGAGCGTCTGGCGGCCGAGGGGGAAATCTGTTGGGCAGGGATGCACTCGTGGCGCGACATGCTCGACCTGCTCGAAGCCGTCGACATGCCGGAGTCACTCGGTTTTCAGGCCGACCTTGCCCACACGTATCTTTATCTCATGGGCTACAACGCCCCTGAGCATGCATTGCTGCAAGAGGGGTACTCGGACGAACAATTCTGGGCGGCTTACAAGCAGATGACCGACGCCTTGCGACCTTGGACGATCGACTTCCACGTCGCCCAGAACGACGGGACTGTGCATGGAGCAGGTGACCACGACAAAACCGGTCGCCATTGTCCAGCCGACGACCCGAACGGACGGCTCGACATTACCAAGTGTGCCGGTTACTGGCTGCAAGGAGCCGCAGAACGGGGCATACAGCATATCTGCTGGGATGGTTGCATGTTCCCGAACTCGATGCTCGAAACTCCGGAAACTTGGAACACCATTCTCGCCGCGATGATCGATGTCCGTAACGCCCATGGCTGGTCGTAGTCACGACGACTACCGTAGTGCAGACGGAATTATCTGTGCGATCTTTTAGGTCGCACGGACACTTCTCTCTGCGAATCCGAACGACAAAGGCCCCCGCTTCAGTAAGGCGGGGGCCTTTCTTCGTCTAATCAAAAACAAGGGGGCATTGTCTTCTTGACGACAACGGGATGCGCTACGACGAAAGCGGGAGCGAATCAAGGATGCGGGTACAGGCTTCGGACCGGTTGAGCACATAGAGATGCATCCCTGGGACCCCAGCGAGCATCAAGTCGCGGCACTGATTGATCGCGAATTGAACCCCGATTTCGAACTGAGCCGAAAGGTCCTCTTTCGCGTCCTCCAGTTGGTCCGCCAAGACCTTAGGAATCTGGGCACCGCAGAGAGCCGCGATCCGTTTGATGCGGGCGAACTCGGTAATTGGCATCACCCCAGGAATGATCGGTACCGTAATGCCAGCGGTTTGACACAGGTCAACAAAGCGGTGGAAGGTATCGTTCTCAAAGAAGAGCTGAGTAAAGACCGCGTCGGCGCCGGCGTCGACTTTGCGTTTCAAATTGTCGATGTCCGTCTTCAAGTTCGAACACTCGGGATGCACTTCGGGATAGCCAGCCACACCGATGCCGATTTCGGGATGGTGCTCTCGAATCAAAGTAACGAGTTCGTTTGCATAAGACAGTCCGCCGTCGATTGGCTTAAACGACTCGGCACCTGCGGGTGGGTCGCCACGCAAAGCCATGATGTTTCCGACTCCGTGTTCGACAGCATAATCGAGCCACTCGATCAATTCAGCCCGCGTCGAGCCGACACAGGTGAAGTGGGCCGTCGCTGGAAGCTGAAATCGTTTTTGAATCTGCTGGCAGATTTCCACGGTACGATTCCGCATTCCACCACCAGCTCCGTAAGTACAGGAGACGAATCGGGGTGAGAAGCGTTTCAACTGTTCGAGCGTCGCCCAGAGAGCGTTGTCCCCCTGTTCAGTTTTGGGAGGGAAAACCTCGACCGAAAGCCCGAACTTTGTCTGCCGATAAATGTCGCGAATCCGCATCGTGTTACTGCTTCCGTCTCTCTCAAGTTTTCGAAGTCGAACGGCCGTCCTGTACCGTCGGAGGTGTCAGCACTCTGGCGAACGGGTTTTGGGGCATCTCATTGGGGATCCCCGGAACATGTGCTGTCCGTGTGGCTACAGTAGCTATTCAGACTAGGAAATCCAATCGTCCCCACGGTCATGATGTGCGGCGATGTTGTCGACGGAAGGTGGGGACGAATCGGCAGCGGTGGATTCCTCGGTTCCCGGGTGATCCATATTGACCTCATCGGGCAATCGGCAGATACTGCCGCTCCTTCGTTCGGCGATGGATTGCAGAACACGAGATAAGGAGCGGGACAATGTCAAAAAGTCGTCCAACAGCAGGGATGTGGATGCGGGTGACTGCCAGTGATTGTTCGCGGTTTCGCTACGACTTATTGACCGTGCTGTCCGGTTTGCTCACGTTGTTGACGGTCCTGACGATGTCGTCAGAGGCTGTCGCCCAGCCGACGGGAACAACGAGCGAGCAAGGTCGGTCGCCGGTCAATGTCGCCCCCGAGCATCCCCTCGTCCCGGCCATCAGTATGGCACGCGAGTCTCTCTCAAAGCTTCAGGGAGTGAGGGATTACGACTGTCAGTTTATTAAGCGGGAGATGCTGGGGAACCAGCTACAGACGCATGCCATGTATATGCGGTGCCGACAGGAGCCGTTTAGTCTGTACCTCAAATTTGGTGAACCACATGCTGGTCGTGAGGTGATGTACGTCGCAGGACGGAATAACAATAAGTTGTTTGCCCACGAGGGGAGCGGCGTCGCAGCACTCGTTGGAACGATGTCGTTGGCATTGAATGATCCGAAGATTACAGCAGAGAATCGGCATCCGCTGAACGAAGCGGGGCTGCACAAAATGCTGGAACTCCTCATCGCCCAGTGGGAGAACGAGGCCAAATATGGCGAAATCGAAGTGCAGCACTACCCCGAGGCCCGCATCGGCAAAACGGCAGTCCGGGTCATCGAATCGATGCATCCGCAGCCCCGTCGGCAGTTCCCCTACCACATCACCAGACTGTATCTGAGTGTCGAAACCGGTCTTCCAGTCCGCCTGGAAAACTACGCGTGGCCCCAGAGATCGGGAACGTCGCCGATTCTGGTTGAAGAATACACATACGCCCGCGTCCGCCCGAACCTCGGACTGACCGAACAACAGTTTGATACCCGAAACCCTGAGTATGGCTTCTGAGGCAACCTGTCGAACCGATCGCCCGAAAAGACGTTGTGTTATCGGCTGACGGTCGTTTCCGTGTCGTCCGGAACAGGGGTCTGCATGAGCTTGGCAATGATGGGGACCACTGTTGCTGCGGGGAGTGTGTAGGTTTCGGTCCGGCCGGCTCGGGCGATGTTGACTCCGATCGCTTTGCCAGAGAGGTTGACCGCAGCAGCACCACACTCAGCCGGGGCTAACACAGAGTCGTGTTGTAAGACCGATTGAAACCCCGTTCGACGAACACTAAGCCCCCCACCCATGTGATTTTGCTGGGCGATTCGACTCAGATAAACGTCGGTGGGATAGGAAAGTGTGGCGTTCAGTTCGAGCTTCTCTTCGCCACGACGTACAACCAGCGACAAACGTTCGCCCGGACGATGGCTCATGACGAACTCTTGAAAAGGGCGAACCTGATCGAAGACTCTCCCCTGAGCCTGCTCGATGATATCTCCCACCTGCATTCCAACGGTGGCGGCGGCTCGGTCGGGAAAAACCTCTTCGATGGTCGGAGGACCTTGTCCTGCCGCGAGGCGAATTCCGAGCACTCCGGGAATGTGTACGAGGGCAATTTTTCGCGGAAGGGCACTCACCACGCCAACCGACAGTGGGGTCTCTTCGAGGCCAGCATTGATGATCCATTGACCGATATCAACGGCATCAGTCTCCCATTCAATCGGGGTGAGACCCTCAGCATCGACCTTGAGTAAGGCGAGATCGGTCGGTTCATCTGCTGCGACAAATATCCCCTTCAACTTTCGACCGTCAGCAAGTTCGCAGCTTAGGTCCCCTGAGAGCCCGTTGATGAGGTCTCCCGAGACTTCGCTGGCCTTCGTTACGACCCATCCAGATTCGGCGACAACGAGCCCTTGGGCGACTTGAGTTTCGCCAATGGAAACGAGAACGGTTGCCTTTCGAGCAGCAGCGGCAATGTCACGAAAAGCCTCACGAACCGAGCGTCCATTGGTGTAGAGGTTCGGCTTGAGGACCAGTTGCCGTTCGGTGCGGGGGCCGCGAGGCCTTTCTCTGGGCTCCGCTTCTGCGGCAGCACTCCGGTTGGCCATTCCGCCAGCCAGCATCAGCGCCACGATCATCGCGGGGATCAATGTTCGAAACGGTCTGCCTGGCAAGAACCTTGACGAAGCGGCCGAGCGGTCTCGCTGTGAACCGCGATCGAACGGGGTCTGACAGACCCTCGGGCTTGGGAAGGAGACATGCCGGTTAGGCACGCGAAGTGATCGTCCAGCACTCTTCATGCTGCTCGCCTTCGTTCTAAGGCATCCGCGAGAAGTCCCCCATCGCTGGGATGAGGGTTACTCTACGCGGGCGCCGAGTGTAACTTCTAATTTTATCGGCTTTCCCTGCCTGAGTAACTCCAGTTGAATCTTCTTCCCAACGGCGACTTGACCAACTAATTCGGTCAGCTGGTCCAGGTCAACCACGCGCCGGGACTGAAACGTCACGATGATATCGCCCTCTTTCACCCCTGCCAATGCAGCTCCATGATCTTCATAGACCTTGGTCACCTTCAATCCTTGGTCAACCTTCGTTCCACTGACCCCGAGCATCGCGCCGCTGTGCCCCTCAATGAATTCCCCCTCTTCGAGACGTTCCCATTCATCCTTGAACACGCCAATCGAGACGTGGAAGTTTGCGTCGGTCGACTCCTGAATATGACTGTGAATCCCGATAACTTGACCCGACATGTTAAACAAAGGTCCGCCAGAATCGCCCCCGACAAGTTCGCAGTCACTCTTCAGTAATGCCTTTCCAGCGGCAATGACGCGACCGAGTCGAACGACAGGGAGCCGATCCTTCTGAAAGCCGCCGGGGTGTCCTAATCCCAAACACCAGTCTCCGGGGGCAATTTCGCTCCGGTTGCCAAAGGAAGCATGTTCCCACTTGTGATCTTTAAAGTCGGGATCGTCAATGAGAACAAGCCCGGCATCAGTCAACCGATCAACTCCGAGAGCGGTCGCCCGAACTCGTTTGCCGTCGTTCAGGATGATTCGGCAGCGAGTCCCTGGTTTCATGATGACATGCCCCGCAGTCAGCACGAAGCCATCCTCACTGACGAGTACACCGCTTCCATGCGAGCGGCCAATCTCGATGCCGACAGTGAAGGGCTGCACACGACGAACAAGTTCTTGAACATGACGCTCAATTGTCCGAAGGTCTGCAAGTCCTTCGGGGGCCGCTTTTTGAAAGACTTCTGGAACTGGAATGTCGGCTAAACGATTGAGCGATTCCGCAGCGGAAGTTTCCTGAGAATTGACCCCTTTTGTCTCCGGTGTCAAGGTGTCAACCGCCTCGACAGTCTGGCGTCCTCCGTCGGGGATGTCGTTGCCCGGCGACGACTCAAACGACCATGAGGGAGTCCCCCAGAGGAGGAGCACGACGAGTGGCAGGTGTCGGATAATCTGCATTTCCACGCCTCGGCTTCGAACCTGTGAAACTGACCGCGGCCCAAAGAGGGGACTCAGCATACCCGGTCAGCACTCAATAGAGCAACATGCTGTTTCTCAACTTTATTCATCATCACGATTTCGGTACTGCGGGCTTGACGTTGAGCCTCGGTTTGTGGACGATATGTTTCGCCCTGAGACGCCATGTGCATCAGGTGACCATTCCGAGAGGGGGCAAAGAGTCGCGTCCTCGAGGCTGAGTATATTATCGAATGACAACAGGATCGTCGGCTGCAACGGGATGCCGTGCAGAATGGGCGATAGCCGGAGCCATCTCGTGACCGTCTCACCGACACCGCCACTTCCCCCCGCTCCACCTCAGAAGAAGCGCGGAGCCGAGTCGCTCCGTCGACTGATTGAATCGGACGGTATTCGCCGTCTGACGGTGAATCAGTACAAGAATCACATTCGCAACCTTTATGACGGGCCGCGAGGTGCTGTGCTGACGATGGCAAGCATGCTGTCTTTGCACGAGCCCTTGGTCGGTCGCATGATCCGTACGGGGCGTTTCGACGTCACGAAGTTTCAATCGGTGCTCGACATTGGTGCAGGAGCTGGGCAGATTCTCAAGCACTTGCTGAAGTTCTGCCCACAAGATGCACAGATCGTCGCCTGCGACCTCTCGCATCAGATGCTTCGTCGGGCCCGGAAACGAATTAAGAGTGATCGTCCGGCATACGTCGCCGCCGACATGACACATCTTCCGTTTGCGGACGACAGTTTTGATTGCGTCACTTGCGGTTGGGTCATTGAACACCTCCCGGACCCAGTCCCCGGATTGACCGAGATGGGGCGAGTCTTGAAGCCCGGGGGATCACTTTTCCTGCTGGCAACCGAAGACACTTACAGCGGTGCCATGACGAGCCGCACGTGGAAGTGTCGTACCTACAATCGTGCTGAGTTGCGTAGCGCATGCGAAGAATCGGGTTTGCCGTGGCATGACGAATTGTGGTTTACGCCGCTTCACCGCTTCCTCAGACTCGGGGGAATCTTCATCGAAGCCCGTAAGCCCGTCGCGAACGATGCTGTCAGACTTCCTGTTGAGGTACCCGTCGAACAGGCTGTCCCTCCGGTGGTCTAGTGTTCGTTGGTGAGTGATGTTCGTTCCGAGTGTTTGGCAGCAAATCTGATGAGCATTTCGTTTGGCGACCGCGAGCGTCTTGCCGCCCAGTCACTGCTGGCACTGGCGATTGACGAAGACCTCGCACATGTCGGGGACCTTACCTCACAGACGGTGATTCCTGTGGACTCTCGCGGGAGAGTGCAAATCGTCAGTCGGAAACGGGGGGTTCTTTCAGGGTTGCCGATTGTCTCGATGGTCTACGCTGCCATCGGCGGCAACCTGCAAAACGGGCAGGACACAGACGGCAGCGAAATTGTCATCACTCCGCAGTGTCAGGATGGAGACATCCTGGAGCCGGGGACGATTATTGCGACGCTGACCGGATCGGTGCGAACCCTCTTGACGGGAGAACGGACCGCATTGAACTTTCTCACCCTTCTCAGCGGCACCGCGACGTTAACCCTGCAGTTTGTTGAAGCCGTCAAAGGGACACACGCGAAAATCCTGGACACACGCAAGACGCTTCCGGGGTATCGAGCCTTGCAAAAGTACGCGGTCCGTTGCGGTGGAGGGATGAATCATCGACAGGGTCTGTACGATGCCGTCATGATCAAAGACAACCATTTGGCTGCCTGGGTCCGCGACCCCAGCCACTCGATTGCCGACGCTGTCCGATCGGCTCGAGAGGCGGTCCCGGAAGAGACTATGGTCATCGTCGAGGTTGACACTCTGGACCAGTTGCGACTCGTCCTCCCTGCGTGCCCCGACGTTGTTTTGCTCGACAACATGCCCACCTCCCAGTTGATCGAAGCGGTCTCGATTCGCAATCGGGTGGCTCGTTCGGTCGCCTTGGAAGCCTCTGGAGGGGTGAACCTCAAAACAATCCGGGAGATCGCCGAAACCGGCGTTGACCGCATCAGCATTGGTGCTCTCACACACTCTGCTCCCGCTCTCGATCTCGGTTTCGACTGGCCAGTCGCATCACGCTGATGAGACCTCAGCCGAGGACCGCAACGACATCGGGCGAGTGCAGTCGCTGATTCGAGTCTTGATCCGGCAGCCAGCAACACCGGGAGTCGCACGACGAAACTGCTACCGGATCCCCTGACACTGGCCACTGACATCTTACCGTCATGCCATGCCATGATTCGTTGTCACGAACGATCACTGCATTGTCCGTGCAACAGAGAGTGACTCGACAACCGCATGCGGGTTCGCGAGTATCAATTCAGAAATCGCCCTGCGACGCGATACCCTATGTTGTAATACTGGCCTGCTTCATCCGCTGTATCGTTTCAATGTTCTCAGGTGAAATTCGGAGAGTCCTCTTGATGACAACCAGGCAACATGAGATTTGCGACTGTGTGCAGGCGTTGTGGCGGGGAGTTTGCCTCTTCGTCGTCCTGCTGGCTTGGTTCTGCTCGCTCTCGTCGATTGCATCGGCAGACAGCGAAGTTGACTACCTTAAACAGATCAAGCCGCTGCTGAGAGAACGGTGTTATGCATGTCACGGCGCGCTCAAACAAGAGGCCAACTTGCGGTTGGATACGGCAGCACTGGTCCGTAAAGGTGGGGACTCAGGTGCAGCGATCCAAGTGGATAATGCGGCATCGAGCCGGTTGCTGGAACGTGTCACAGCGACGGATGAAGCCGAGCGGATGCCTCCTCCCAATGAAGGGGAAACACTCACAGTGGAACAGGTCGCACTCCTGCGACGTTGGATTGCTGCTGGAGCCAAGGGACCAGCGGATGAAGAACCGGAAGTCGATCCAGATAAGCATTGGGCCTTTCAACCAATCCATCGCCCCAACGTCCCGCAGACTGATTCGCCCTGGGTTCGCACGCCAATCGACGCGTTTCTGCATCAGCAACATCGGCAGGTTGGGATCAAGCCTCAGCCGGAATCTTCACGAATCGTCCTTCTCCGGCGGTTGCACCTCGACTTGATTGGCATTCCGCCAACACTCGAAGAGATCGAGGCATGTGAAGCAGACACGTCGGGTCAGTGGTATGAACAAACCGTGATGCGGCTGCTTGCCGATCCGCGACATGGTGAGCGTTGGGCTCGACACTGGATGGATATCTGGAGATACAGCGATTGGTGGGGTCTGGGGAACCAGCTGCGGAACAGTCAGAAACACATCTGGCATTGGCGAGACTGGATTGTCGAGTCACTCAACGCGGACACTCCCTATGACGAGATGGTCCGGATGATGCTCGCCGCTGATGAATTGCATCCCAATGACCTGAACACGCTACGAGCCACCGGGTACCTTGCACGAAATTATGTTTTGTTTAATCGTCCGCAGTGGATGGAAGAAACCGTCGAACACGTGAGCAAGGGCTTTCTCGGCCTGACGATGAACTGTTCTCGCTGTCATGATCACAAGTACGACCCGATCGAGCAGACCGACTATTACCGGATGCGAGCGTTCTTTGAGCCGTATCATGTCCGGATGGATGTCGTCCCAGGTGAAGCGGATTTGTCCCGTGACGGTATCCCCCGTGCCTTCGACGGACAACTCGACGAACCAACCTATCTCTATATCCGCGGTGATGAGCGGAATCCCGACAAGTCGAATGTCATTGCGCCGGGTGTCCCGGAGATTTTCAGCTTCAGCGAACTCAAGATCGAACCGGTCACACTGCCGATGGAAGCATGGCAGCCCGAACGAAGACCGTGGGTTCTTGATGCACACCTCTCAGCCGCTAAGGATCGTGTAACCGCTGCCGAAGTGGAATCAAAGAAGGCACAAGAAAAAGTGCTGACGGCGACCAGGAACGAAGCGCAGGCCCGGGTTGTCGCGGAACAGGACAACGAGTCACCGACGAACACCTCCGACGGCGAGTCGATTGTTGCCGAAACATTCAAGACGCTCGACCCGAAACGTTGGAAACTGTTTGGCGGTGAATGGGTTCACGAGCCGGGACGATTAACACAGAAGAAAGATGGGGCCACGCGATCCGCACTTCGGCTAATGGACAAACCACCTCGGGATTTTGATGCAACCGTGAGGTTCACGACCGTGGGGGGCAGCAAGTGGCGAAGTGTCGGATTGTCGTTCGATGTCAGTCAGGAAAATCCTACGCAACCGGCTGCTAAGACTGATAGCGAACAGAATATCTACGTGAGCGCGGTCTCTGGCGGCTCCAAGATACAGGCCTCTTTTCAACGTGGTGGGCAGTGGCATTACCCGACAGGCAATGCGGTGCGGGCCATGCCTGTCAAACTCGACCAAGAGTACACGCTACGAGTCCAGGTGCGAGACACGCTGGTTAATGCATCACTCGACGGTAAGCTGCTGATTGCCTGGGAGTCGACTTTGCCACGACGCGATGGTGCGATTCAGGTCATCACGTTTGACGCGATGGCTGTGATTCACGAAGTTTCCATCACACCTCTCGCTACGTCGGTATCGTTGGGCAAGCCAGACGCCGAAACTGCGAACACATCGCTGACGCTCGAAATGGCCCAAGAGGCGGTCACCAAGGCTCGGGGAGAACAGACTATCGCCGAAGCAGCACTCGCCGTAGCAATAGCCGAACTGGAAAGTGCCGAGCGACGTGCCGATGCTCAGCGGGCAGAATGGACCGCAAACGAATCGACTCGGCAGGAACAGGCGATGGCCGCTGTTCGTGCCGAGCGACTGGCTGCGGTCGCCAAGTCTCGTCACGGTGTTACTGTCGCCGAGGAAGCCCGGCAGCGGGCTGCGTCCGACAAGCAGGAGGCCGCGGAAAAGACCCTCAAAACAGCACGCGAATCATTGGAAAAAGCCCGCAAAGCAGCAGAAGCGGAAATCCTTCCCACCGATCAATACACGAAGTTCCATGGAGCGATGTGGACGCCGACGCGGTTCCTCAATTCCGGCAAAGACGACCCGGAGATCAAGTTCCAACCGCAAAGCACTGGTCGCAGAACTGCGCTGGCAAACTGGATCACAGATCGCCGCAATCCGCTCACGGCCCGGGTTGCTGTCAATCACATCTGGACTCGCCACATGGGACAGCCACTGGTTCCGACCGTGTTTGATTTCGGTCGCAATGGGACGCCCCCGACGCATCCGGAGTTACTGGATTGGCTCGCGAGCGAACTGATCGACAGTGGTTGGAACATGAAGCACTTACACAAATTGATCGTGAACTCTGCGGCGTACCGGATGAGTTCTTCGATGTCAGGTGCTGATTTGTCCGCGAAGCAGGACCCCGACAACCACCTCTGGTGGCGACGTGTGCCGACCCGTATCGAATCGCAACTCGTTCGCGACTCGTTGCTGGCTCTGGCCGGAACACTCGACCCGACACAGGGAGGCCCTTCGGTCCCATCGGACCAACAGGAGACATCAACGCGGCGCAGTCTCTACTTCTTTCATTCGAACAACGAACGAAATCTGTTCCTGATAACGTTCGACGAGGCGCTGGTCGATGATTGCTACCGCCGCGAGCAAAGCATCGTACCGCAACAGGCCCTCGCCCTCTCGAACAGCAAACTCGCACTCGACGCGGCAGAGGAAATTGCCCTGCGACTCTCCGAGAGCCAGCCCGAAGATGCGGCGTTCATCCGTGCTGCCTTCCGAGTGGTCATCGGGATCAATCCCAATAGCGACGAACTCGCTGCCAGCACGGCGGCTCTCGAAGCATGGAAGAATATCCCGGGCGGTAGTCAACGTACGGCCCGCACCAACTTTATCTGGACTCTGATCAATCACAACGACTTCGTGACATTGCGTTAATCCAAGAGGAAGTCAAGAACATGACCAACCGACGCACGTTTCTCACCGACCTTGGCATGGGCTTCACTGGTCTCGCGCTCTCGGCGATGTTGCATCGCGATGGTTTCGGAAGTGATGGACACTGGTCCCCGCCCAATGGCAAGCCTCATTTTGCTCCCAAGGCGAAGAGCGTGATCTGGCTGTTCATGAACGGCGGCGTCAGTCACATGGAAAGCTTCGACCCAAAGCCAATGCTTACCAAGTACGGTGGAAAGACCATTGCGGAGACTCCCTTCGCCGAGACTCAAGACCCCAAGAAGCTGGCGTTGGAACGACTGGTTGTTCCGGATGGCAATGGCAATCAGCGGAATACCCTTTACCCACTGCAAATCGGGTTTCAAAAGCATGGTCAAAGTGGAATCGAGATCAGCGATTGGTTTCCGCATGTGGCGAAACAGGTGGATCAACTGGCAATCGTACGTTCCATGTGGACGACCGACAGCAATCACGGAGCCCAGACTCAGTTTCACTCGGGTCGACACCGAAACGACGGCGAGTTTCCGAACCTGGGGGCGTGGGTGAACTACGGACTGGGTTCGCTGAATGACAATTTGCCGCAATACATCTCCATCGGCAATCGGGAATACTGGAACAAGCGAGACGGTCACTACCTGGGTCCGGCACACGATGCCGTCCCGCTGCGGGTCGACCCCAACAACCCGCTCGACTTCAGCCGCTCCGCTCGACCTGTCTCTAAGGAAGCACAAGCCATCGGGAAGGATCTGATTGGTTGCCTGAATGAATTGCGCGGCGTCGAGTATCCCGACGACCCCGCGATGGCCGCTCGCATCGCGTCCTATGAACTCGCATTCCGTATGCAGCAATCAATCCCCGAGGCTGTCGACTTCTCGAAAGAGACTGCCGACACACAGTCGCTCTATGGGATCAACAAACCACACTGCCGCGACTTTGGGATGCAATTGCTCGCGGCCCGGCGACTCGTCGAACGTGGTGTCCGTTTCATTCAGATTCAGCATGGAGCCGGTGGAGCGGGAGCATGGGACGCCCATGGCGGTCTCAAGGGGAATCATACGAAGAACTCCCTGGCGGTCGACCAGCCGATTGGAGGGCTACTCGAAGACCTGAGTCGCCGAGGTCTACTCGACGAAACTATCGTGGTCTTTGCCAGCGAATTCGGGCGCACACCCGGGTCACAAGGATCGGATGGGCGAGACCATCACATCTTTGGATTCACAGTCTGGATGGCTGGCGGGGGGTTAAAACGGGGTGTCGTCCATGGTGCAACGGACGAAATCGGCTTTCATGCCGTCGAGAACCGCCACTATGTCACCGACATTCACGCGACGATCATGAAACAACTCGGTCTCAATTCGCGCTTGCTTGAAATCCCGGGACGCAAACGATTGGACATCGATCACGGCAAAGCCATCGACGAAATCATCGCGTAACCCGGCGTCGACGAAGCCATCGTCAATCGTTCCGGCTGCAACAATTGAACGAAATCGTCACGTCGAGATATTGATAGTGAATCCCAGCGTCATTTGACAGTCCAGGCACCGTGCCCCTTATCGAGGGCTCTCTCCTGCTCCCAGTGTGGCAGTTCGCGGTTGGTGACGGCAATTGGCTGAATCGGATCGAAGCGTGCAAACCGTTCCGAAAGAGGTGCCTGCATTGGAAAGGTCGGTGATGTTCGTCGAGGCCGGGATGGTCTATCCCAACTGGCCCAACGATTCCACCGACAATCAAGACGCACACACCCGAAAGAGGCATGGCCCCCCGATGATGATGCTATTGGACCTGCTTGGCACTATATTGGTCACTCGCACGGTGTATGAACAAGGGCGGTTCTCGCTTCGATGCGGAACTGCTCTTATTGACCGCTTTCAATGCCGAGTTGCGGAGCAACTCGGTTACAGCTACTGGAGTGAATCGAATGAACCTACGGACTCACTTGTTGCTGTTGACAGTGATCTGCTTTCAACCGCAGGTGACTTTTGCTCAGTTCGCAGACTGGTCTCACCGTGGCACGTTCGTCTTGCTGACGACCCCCGATGGCGCCAATTTGCCGGAATCGGCGTATGAAAAGGACTTTCCCGTCCTCGTCAGACTCAGTGCCGACTCGTTCAATTTTCATCATGCGAGGAGTGACGGTTCGGACATTCGTTTCTCGCAGGACGGACATTCACTCCCTTATCAGATCGAGCAATGGGACCCGGAGCATGAAACGGCATCCCTCTGGGTGCGTGTCCCGGTCATTCGAGGCAACACCCGGCAGGAACTGACGCTTCACTGGGGGAAACAGGATGCCACGAGTGAATCAAATGGGAAGGCTGTGTTTAACGAGTCGAATGGTTTCTCAGTGGTGATGCATCTGGGGGAAGCGGATGGCTCTGTGAACGATGAGGTCGGTAGTGTCACACCAGTCGACAAAGGGACGACGCCCTGCGAAGGAGCCATCGGTCGTGCTCGGCGATTCAATGTCGGCAAAGGCATCGCCTGTGGTGAAGACCTTTCCACTCTTCCAGAGGGGCTGGGACCCTTTACAACCGAAGCATGGTTTAGAGCTGATCAAGTCAATGGAACCGTCGTTGGTTGGGGGAATGAACAGGGACAGGGCAAGGTCATCATGGGGGTCCGCAGCCCGCCGCATGTCCGATTCGATTGTTACTTCTCCAGTGGCAATGTGGAGGGAAAGAGTCGTCTGCCGATGGCCGAGTGGGTTCATGTCGTCCATGCCTACAAGGAGGGGGATACCCGGCTCTACTTGAACGGGAAACTCGATGGAAGTTCAAACTCCAAGGGGAGTCCACTCAACATTCGCAACCCGGCACGGATGTGGTTGGGTGGCTGGTACAACAACTTTCAATTCGTCGGGGACGTTGATGAAGTCCGCATCTCGAACGTTCAACGGTCGGCAGACTGGGTGAAACTGTGCTACGAGAACCAGAAACCCAATCAAACTCTCGTCGGCACGCTGGTGAAACCTGGCTCAACCTTGACGGTTTCCCCATCGAAAGTCGCATTGAATGAAGGAACGCAATTCAAGGTGACGGCCGAGGCGGGCGGTGCTGAGAAGGTCTATTGGATTCTTCAACAAGGGGATGAAGAAACGATCGTTGCGAGCGATCGTTTTTCGTATGCGTTGGATGCCGGTCGTGTGACCAGTGAGACGGCCTGGAAGTTGAAGTTCAAGGCGGTCTATCCCGACGGCGTGAAGACGCGGGACATCCCTGTCACAATTCAAGAGACGATCCCCGAACCGGTCTACACGCTGAACGCTCCGCAGGCATGGAACGGTCGAGAGACAATTGAGGTTGTGCCCCAGATCAGCAACCTCACGGCCATGGAAGCCGCTGGTGCCGGAACACTGCGTTACCGGTGGGTCGTATCGGGGGGAGCGGTCATCAAGGAGATCGCTCCTGATCGGTTGGTTCTGCGGTGCTCACAATGTAGCGGACCGATTCGAGTCACTTCGTATATTGACAATGGCGGAGCCGAAGTCGTCGCGATGGTCGACATTCTGGTCACCGAACCGAAATCCGACCCATGGGTTGACCGCGAACCAGACGACGACGAAAAACCCGAGGAAGGGCAGTTTTATCCCCGCGATAGCCGAAACGAGGGGACGCTCTACTACAACGGCACGCTCGACAAGCCAGCCGATGCCGTGTTTCTGAAGGTCTATGCTGACGAAAAGCTCTTTCACGCAACGACACAACCGGTCAGGACTAACAAGCGATATGCCTTCGCCGTGAAGCTGAAGCCGGGCTTGGTCAAGTATCGTGTGGAATTCGGCACAAAGACCGGCAACATCGAACAAGTTGAGAAGTCGATTGGCAATCTCGTTTGCGGCGATGCCTATCTCATTGATGGCCAGTCAAACGGACTGGCGACGGATACGGGAGAGAACGCGCCGCGCGAGACCAGCGAATGGATTCGCAGTTATGGAGGACCAACTGGCCGCGGCGATGCGACTGGCTGGGTTCAGAGCCGCATGGACGAAGCCAATCAAGCTGGTCTGAGCCGTCCAAACCTGTGGTGCAGTCCTGTCTGGAAACGGAACGCTCCCGATCAACAGGCAGAAATTGGCTGGTGGGGAATGGAGTTGGCCAAGCGTCTGGTTGAGAGTCAGAAGGTGCCTGTCTGTATCATACAGGCTGCCGTCGGTGGGAGTCGTATCGATGAGCATCAGCCTGCCCCGGACAACCATGCCGACTTGAAGACGATGTATGGTCGCATGTTCTGGCGAATTCAGCAGGCCCGGCTGACACATGGCATTCGAGCGGTCATCTGGCATCAGGGTGAGAACGATCAGGGAGCCGATGGGCCGACCGGTCAGTTTGGATGGGAGACCTATCAACAGTTCTTTGTCGACATGTCCGCTGCATGGAAAGAGGACATGCCGAACATTCAGCATTACTACCTCTTTCAGATTTGGCCTAATGCCTGTTCGATGGGAGGGCGAGAAGGCTCAGGAGACCGACTCCGTGAAGCACAGCGCACCTTGCCTCTGCTCTATTCTCGCATGAGCATCATATCGACGCTCGGCATCAAGCCTCCGGGGGGCTGCCATTTCCCACTGGAAGGCTGGGGAGAATTCGCACGACTGATTCAACCCATGATCGAGCGTGACCTTTATGGCGTGGCACCTCGTCAATCGATCTCGCCCCCGAATCTTCGCTCCGCCCGATTCACAACGGCAGAGAAAAGCGAGATTGCCCTGGAGTTCGATCAACCGATGGTGTGGCGAGACGAACTCGCCCGAGAATTCTATCTGGACGATCAACAGGGTGCCATCGCATCCGGAACCACTTCGGGTCACGTCATCATCCTGAAGCTCAAAGCTGAGACGATGGCGGGCAGGATCACGTACCTTAGAGAGAGAGACTGGAGTCAAGACCGCCTCGTCCTTGGCGCCAACGGTCTCGCCGCCCTGACTTTCTGTGATGTCCTCATTGCGCCTGCCGCTGATAAGCCCCGTTGACGGCAAGCAGGCTCCTTGCGATCAGAATAAAGACGGCTAGTCAATTCATTCCTTACCAACCGGAGTTCAGAGATGCTTGCAAGAATGCCCTGGAAGTGTTGCTTTGCGACTCAGTATCTCGTGCTGTCTGTCATCTTCGAAACCGTATTTCTCGGGACCACGTCAGTTTTCGGAGCCGAGCATGGCCACCATCATCATCACCAGCAGGTGGAATTCTCAATCGTGTCGGTGAGTGATGGGAACTGGTCGGACGCGGCCACTTGGAAGCCCGCCCGTGTTCCGAAGTCGGGCGACCGTGTGCTGATTTCTCGCGGCACCTTTGTCAATTACGACGTGAAGAGTGCGGATGTTGTCCGACTCGTGCAAGTCGTTGGGACGCTCAGTTTCGCCCGTGATCGAAACACCGAACTCAATGTCGGATTACTGACGATACAGCACAGTGATGCGTGTTCAGAGCATGGATTTGCCTGCGAATTTGAAGGAGCCGAGGAGGGCCCAACCACTCCGGACGGTCAGTGGCCAACGCTGCTGATCGGAACACGTGATGAACCCATTCCAGCCACACATACCGCCAAGGTTCGGCTGCATTTCCTAGATGGAATGAACCGCGATGATGCACCTGCCATCGCCTGTTGTTCGGGACGAATGGAGATTCACGGTGCTCCCTTGGGGGCAAGTTGGACGAAGCTTGGTGCCGACGCGAAGGTCGGCGCGACTTCCGTCACGCTGTCAGCAGTGATGACCGGCTGGCGCGTTGGAGATGAGATCATCGTGACCGGTTCGACTCGGCACGGTTACGGATCGTTTCGTCCGGGAGCAAGCCAGGAGCAAGAACCTCAGACCGAGCGTCGGACGATTGCGTCCATAGAAGGGACGACCATCCATCTCGACCGTCCACTCGAAAAGTTGCATTCCGGAAGTGGCGAGTTTCGCGCTGAGGTGGCCAATCTGTCTCGCAATGTGGTGATTGAGAGTGCCGATCCAGAGGGAGTCCGCGGACATACGGTTTACCATCGATACAGTCGTGGAGGGATCAGCTTTGCCCGTTTTGGTCACCTTGGGAAAGAAGGGGTGCTCGGGCGATACCCGATTCACTACCACCTGGTGGGAGACACCATGCGGGGCAGTTGTGTCCAGGGAGCGGCAATTGTCGACTCGCACAATCGCTGGGTAACCATCCACGGCACACAGTATCTTATTGTACGTGATTGTGTGGGGTATCAGAGTGTCGGTCACGGTTACTTCATGGAAGATGGGACGGAAGTGTACAACCTGCTGGATCATAATCTCGGTGTCCATGCCTATGCCGGAAAGAGATTGCCCAAGCAAGTCCTCCCCTTCGATACCAACGAAGGAGCTGCGTTCTGGTGGGCCAACGGGATCAACACCTTGAATGGAAACATTGGCGTCGAAAGCGATCAGTACGGCTTCCGCTACGACATGCAAAAACGGTCAAATTTCGACAGCAACCTCCCGGTACGCCAACCCGACGGCAGCAACAAGATTGTCGATGTCCGGACACTCCCCATCTGGCGTTTTGACGACAACGAGGCGCACGGCAACTTCGCCGGCATGGTCGTAGCCGCCAATGGGGGCGATCAACCAGATACCGGTATCACCAGCGATCACATGTTAGATTCGATCCGTCGAATCGATTGGACCGGTCCAGACACACGTCATCCGCATGTCATCCGCAATCTCACCATTTGGGAGGCCCACTACGCCTTCCGGCCGCACAGCCCCTCGATGCTGATCGATGGATTGCGAATTGATCAGACCGAGTACGGCATTTACCGACCCGCATTCGACAACCAAGTGTACCGAAACGTGCATCTGTCCCGATTAGGATCCGAGCCGTTTAACCGTGGCATGGATGACGCCAGTGCCCAAAACGGCAGCATCACAGTCGACGGGTTGCGGATGGATCACTTCCGCAACGATGCCCAAGTCCATCCACTGGTCCACATGACAGACAACAATCTCAGTGGCAAGGCCGAGTGCCACTTTCGAGACGTCCAGGTCAGCGACACCGACCCGCGCCGAGCCATCTTCAACCGCGGCGGCAGTCAGCGAGTCGATCCCTACGTTCCGGGGGGCGTCCCTTATTACATTCACGATTACTATGGCCCAGGACGACACGCCCACATCGTCAGTACGCGAGCGCAGAAACTTATGCAGGATGGCCACGAATACCGAGAAGAAAAACCATTGACGGGCGACGAGTCTCGCGTGGCGGAAGTCAGCGATGTTCCGTGGCCAAATCTGCTCGACCCCATCGACGATCTCCCTCCAGCCACAATCATCACACGCGTCACACGAGACGGTAAATGGCTGCAAGTAGAGGGGACTACACATGACAACGGCGAGATCACAGCGGTGACCGTCAACAATCAACCTGCGCACATCGTTCGCTCTCGGGCGGGAGTCGTTGACTGGAAGCTGACCCTCGATGCTCCTGCCGACGGACATCTGACCGCCTCAGCACAAGACCTCGCAGGCAACCTCGAACAGACCGGACACCGATGGCGAGTGCGAGACCGGTAATCGATCACAAGCTGGTATTTCGGCATGACGGGGGGGCCGCCAGTTTTTCGGTTCGCAGGTAATGGATCGATCGGTAGACGGGAGACTGTTCTGCATGAGGCATGTCCATGACTGACCCAGCGGTTCGGGGTTTGTTCTGTGGTGTTGGTCATGTCATTGAGAGATGATGGAACGACAAACCGACATGGGATCGGTCAGTTCCTCACGGCGACCGTCCACCTAACAGCCCGTTGAAAAGCGGCCGTGGGTAAGATTTCCTAATCTGACAACAGTATCTCGAACGCTGTGTTCCGAGACATCAAACGGCACTGTGTCAGGCTGGAAAGCCTAACCCACGTTTTTCAATAGGCTGCTAAGTCGCCGTCGCGACAGTGGAATTAGCCGAAACTGTTATAGCCACCGGGAGTCCACACTGATATCGCAACCGGCCATAGTCGCTGATCCCAACCGTCGAATGCGACCGCCTCGCGTTGGGGAAGTCCGCAACTCTCTGTAAGTATTGGGACTGATGCTCAAGCAACATCCGAAGGACAACACCAGCGAGTGCTCAATGAATATTTCAGATCTGCCGTCGACGAAGGAAAGCATCGAGGTGTGAAACTGTTGTGATGTTGAATCGTGACATCGGTTGAAGCGATCAAACAGAAGCGTTGTCGGCCACCGATGGGAAGTCGGTATGAGTGCCATTACATTCGGTTCATGTCACGGGGCCAAACAGTTTGTTCCACTGCCGAGTCGTCGGAACATTGGCACGAAATATATTTCGATCATTCACCAGGGCTCGCTGCTTGAAACCGCTTGAATCTGAGTAATGGAGAGTCGAAAAGTAGGAGGCGGAAGAGGTTTTGGGGGGACTGCGATGGCGGGTTTTGTACGGTAGAGCCGGTGTGATGTCCGGTGAACCGGCAGTGGCAGTTGTGGTGGATGTGTCGCGGTTGCTTTCCTTACTCGTGGGTCATCTGTTAGCGTAGTCGACGTCGTCGCCCGGGTTTGTGGCGGATGTCGTGATTTTGTCGAGTCTTTAATCGCAGTTCTCTTGTTGAGGCGGGACATGAAATGTTTTTGGTTGTCGTGGATTGCTGTCGTTGTGTGTTGCTGTCCCGCGACACACGCTGAGGATGCGGCGCCGAATGTGTCCCAGCGGTTGGACTCCCGGCGGCCGGTGTTGCAAATCATCAATGGGAGCGACGAGGCGATTGAGGTCTTCTGGTTAAAGACTGCCGAGGAGCGGGTACTCAATGGGCGAGTGGAACCGGGCCAGGAGACGGTGATCACGACGACGCTGGGGCACAAGTTTGTTGTTGTCGGACAAAAGGGAAAGTTCGAGGTCACCGTCACCAGTGTTGTGCCAGTGCAAGCTGTACGCTTTGATCCTCCAGATTCCGAAGGGGTTCCGGAGTTTTATACGCAACGTGTTCGTGCGAATGGTTTTCCAATCGTGGCCTCGGCAAAGGTTAGTCCTTATGCCCTCAAAGAAGCCGCCTATCTTGTCAACCTAATGTTGGCGAAGCGGCCTGATGTTCGCGAGGCGATGATTCAAAGCGGTTCGCGCCTTTGTATACTGGCCCATAACGAATTTACGACAGACCAGCCGGAATTTCAGAGGATGATTCACCAGCCAAACCGAGAGTTCCCGGACATTACTCCTCGGGACTATTGGGACGCTCGAGCGCGAGGCATGGGGGGGAGTGAGCGGGACCCCTTCTGTTCGTGTGCCGAAGAGAATCTCCTAGGTTACCCCGGAGACCCGTACGCGAAGGAGTGTATTCTTATCCACGAACTTGCTCACAACATTCATCTCAGGGGAATGGTGAATGTGGATTCGACGTTTGATGCTCGCCTTAGGGAAACCTATCGCTCGGCGATGTCGGAGGGGCTATGGAAAGGGAAATATGCGAGTGTCAATCACCACGAGTATTTTGCCGAGGGTGTGCAGTCGTGGTTCGATAATAACCGCGAAAATGATCATGACCATAATCATGTCGATACGCGAGAGGAACTGCTCGAGTACGATCCGCGATTGGCCGCCCTTTGTCGCGAAGTCTTTGGAGACACCGAACTCCGATATACCAAACCAGTCACTCGACTGCACGATCATCTCCAAGGTTACGACCATCAGAACGCACCGACTTTTGTATGGCCGGAGCGGCTGAATGAAGCGAAAAAGGCGATTCGTCGCGCTGCCGAACAACGTGACAAATCGACCGCGAATTGATCCCTACGATTTCCTTCAACTGAGAGGTGTACCACATGATGCGACGTCACTCTTGCCTGATAATCGCGGTTTTGTTCTGGGGATGGACCACAACGCTCGCTGCGGCAGACTCTGCAAAGAAGCCGCTGAAGGTGTTCATCCTGGCGGGACAGTCGAACATGCAGGGGCATGCTCGGGCCGAAACCATCCATGCGATGAGACTCAGCCCAGAAACAGCTCCGCTGCTTAAGGACATGGTCAACTCTGACGGGAGTTATCGCGTTTGCGATCGTGTGTGGATTTCGTCGATTGGGTCGGCCAAAGAGGAGCAGACAGGCCATCTCACTGCACGATTTGGAGCAGAAAGCAGCGATCCGAAGATCGGTCCCGAGTTCACCTTTGGGATCACGATGGAGAAGAAGTATGATGGGCCGATCCTTATTATCAAGACGGCTTGGGGAGGCAAAAGTCTGAATACCGATTTCCGTCCTCCCTCAGCGGGGCCTTACATCTACCCCGAAGCTCAACTTCAAAAGTTTCGCGACCAGAAGAAGGACGTTGATCAGATCGTTACCGAACGTGCGAAAGCATCGGGGGTGTACTATCGCCTGATGTTAGATCATGTGAAAAGTGTGCTCGCTGATATCAAACGGGTTTACCCGGAATATGACGAAGCACTTGGTTATGAACTGGCGGGATTCGTTTGGTTTCAAGGCTGGAACGATATGGTGGACCAGGGTTCCTATCCAAATCGGGATCAACCCGGGGGCTATGATGAATACAGTCGCTTGATGGCAATGTTTATTCGGGACATTCGCAAAGATCTTGAAGTTCCCAAGTTGCCGTTTGTCATCGGGGTTATCGGCGTCGGCGGTCCGACGTCCAAATACGGTCCGAGTCAATTGCGTTACAAGTCCGTCCATCAGAACATTCGAGACGCCATGGCCGCCCCGGCGAAACTCCCCGAGTTTCAGGGAAACGTCGCTGCCGTGCTGACGGAGAACTATTGGGACCTAGAAGTTACAGCACTTCGCCAGAGAGAAAGTGCCTTGAAGCCTAAAGTGGACGAGATCAACAAGGCGATCAAAGCAGGCGATGTGACCCGCGAAGTGGGACAGGCCAGCATCGAGAAACTGTATGCCGACGAATTCAACGAACGCGAAATGGAACTGCTCAAGAAGAGCGTTTCCAACGCGGAGTTCCACTACCTTGGTTCCGCCCGCATCCTCGGCCCCATCGGGAAAGCCTTCGCCGACGCACTGATTGAGATGGACCAGAAGAAATAGGGAGACGGAATGATGGTTGTGCCGAGTGAGTGTTTCATTCCGTCGCGAACCTGGCGTTATCTGTCCGGCGTGATCGTGTTGCTCTGTTTGTCGGAAGCGTCCGGTAAGTGCTCGGCGGAGGAAAGGGGGATCGGATTACCTAATGTTGTCATTATTTATGCTGACGATCTAGGGTATGGGGACCTCTCTGTTTATAACTCAAAAGCGGCCTATAAGACGCCGCGATTGGATCAAATGGCGGCGGAAGGGGTGCGTTTTGTCGATGCACATAGTCCGTCGACGATTTGCTCGCCGTCGCGGTATGGGTTGTATTCCGGCAATCTGGTGTGTCGGACGGGTCGCGGATCGACGGCGTTTGAGGGGCCGAGCGGGCCGAGCTATCTGGAGCCGGGACAATTGACCTTGCCTGAGATGCTTAAAACGCGAGGGTATCGGACTGGGGTCTTTGGCAAATGGCATGTCGGACTGACGTGGTATGGTCGTGACGGGAAACGCTTGGCAGGGGGCTTCAAGGATTCACTGCTGATCGACTACGACAAGAGCACGCCTCTTGAGGATGGCCCAAATAATCGAGGGTTTGACGAGTCGTTTATCACCCCCAACTGCCCGACGACTGATCCGCTCTACGTGTATATCGAGAACGGGGTGGTGGCCACTCCAGCCAGCGAGAGGCATCATGCGGACCGTCTCCCCAATCCCGGGGGGAAGTGGCGATGGGATAACGATGAAGGGTGGATGTCTCCCGGATATCGCTTTGTCGATGCCGATCTGCTGTTCTTCGATAAGACGCTAAATTTCATTACCGATCACAGAAAGCGGTTTCCAGATCGCCCCTTCTTTGCGGTGTTTTCGACGCAGATCTCTCACGCTCCGGTACTCCCTGCTGATGAGTTCGCCGGAAAGTCGTCTGCGGGGCCGAGAGGTGACTTCATCTGTGAACTCGACACATTGACAGGGCGTCTTCTGGACGAACTTGAGAGACTGGGAATTGACGACAACACGCTGGTGATTTTTCATTCAGATAATGGACCGGAGACTGTGCACACCGACTGGATGAGGAAAGACCACGATCATGATGCTGCGGGAGGGCTGCGCGGGATGAAACGGGATGGATGGGAAGGGGGGCATCGCGTGCCACTCATTGCTCGATGGCCGAGTCGAATCCCGGCTGGAGGAGTTTCCAGTCAGTTGGCGAATACGACGGACATCTTTGCGACGCTGGCGTCTATTGTTGGTTACGAACTACCCGATGGGGTCGCCGTCGACAGTTATGATATGCTCCCCGCTATGTTAGGGACTCAGAATCCTAATGAGTCGATTCGCCCTTATATGCTGACGCAGAGTTTTCGGGGTGAGTTTCAGCTGAGACAAGGGGACTGGAAGTATCTGGACCACGTCGGCTCGGGAGGGAATAACTATTCTAATGGAATGTTACGTGAGTACGCTCTACCAGAGGCGGCTCCTGAGGCAACCGGTCAGCTATACAACCTCAAGCATGACCCTAGCGAGACGAAAAACCTGTTCTTCGTTGAGGAGGAGCGACGAAAGCAGATGCAGACACTTCTCCAAAGTGTGAAGGGCAGGACCGGACGGACGGCTCCCACGGGTCGTCAACCGTTCGATGTTGACGCGGTTTCAGCGTCGACGCCGCGTTAAGCAGCGGCTACTCTTCTTCCTTCTCCAGTAACTCGTATCACATGGTGTAAGGGACGATGGACGACAGAACTCCTCAGTGGCGGGTGTACGGTTTCTTGGTGAGTTTGTCGGTGCGTCCGGTTGTCGTGCTTCTTGTGTTGATGGTATCTCAGGTTGCAGAGGCGCAAACCTTGTCGCAACGGTTAAGGGAGGAACCGGTCGGGAGCTTGGCGGAGGCGGCACGTCAACGGGGTGATGCAGTGCGCGGGGCGGTACTGTTGACGCAGAAGAACCTCAATTGTACCGGGTGTCATGCTGCAGGTGTCCGCCATCCGATTGGTCCGGACCTAAAGAACCTCGGTCCCGAGACGACGGATGTCTCTCTTGTCGAGGCTTTGCTTGAACCATCGAAGGTGATTCGGAAAGGGTTTGAGTCGTCGGTGATTGTGACGACGGCGGGGAAGGTGCTGACCGGGCGAATTGTGGATCAAAAGCCGGACCAGATCCTGTTTCGGGAGACGTCGGGGGATTTCAACGAAATGACTCTGCGTCGAATCGAGATTGAGTCGATCACCCCGAGTGAGTTGTCGGCGATGCCGGAAAATCTCGTCGATCAACTGGCGAGTCGTGAGCAGTTTCTCGACCTGATTCGGTACGTGATGGTCCTCGCGGCGAATGGGGGCACGCATGCCTCTCATGGGCATTCGGCTGGAGGCAAACAAATCGAGCCGGAGTTGCAGGGGGTCGTACTGCTGAAGGAGTTCAACTGCTCGGCTTGTCACGCAGACGACGTCTCGAAGTCGCAGCTTACGGCGAAACAGGCTCCCAACCTGAAGTGGTCTGCGGGCTGGATCGATCCTCGATTTGTGCGGAAGTTCATCGCTGACCCAAGTCATGTCCGACCGGGAACAACGATGCCCGACGTTTTGTCTGGACTCGCGGCGAACGAGCGTGAAACTGCAGCTGAGGAACTCAGTCACTATCTGGCAACACTCAGCGATCGGCAATTCGCGGTTCAGGCGGTCGACGTTGAGGCGGTAACGCGTGGTCGGGAGCTTTTTCTCACGGTCGGTTGTGTCGCTTGTCATGCACCTCGTGATGACAGCGGAGTCGAGTTAATTCAGGAGGAGTCGCAACCGTTGGGACATGTGCGGGACAAGTACAATCTTGATGGCCTCGTCAGGTTTCTAAAGGACCCTCTCGAATCGAGAGTGTCGGGGCGAATGCCGAAGATGAACCTGACTCATTGGGAAGCAATCGATGTTGCCAGCTACCTGTTGTCAGGGGACAACGATGAAACAGACGCGGAACCATTCCAACTGAACAGTGATCTTGCAGCAAAGGGGAAGGATCGATTTCAGAAACTCGGTTGCCAGAAGTGTCACCAATTGGACTCGACGGAAAATCAGTTCATGCATCCGTCGCTTGCAACAGCCCGTGTCGACAAAGGTTGCTTGTCGATGCAGGCCGGCGACTGGCCGAAGTTCAGCTTCACGACGGGGCAACGAGAGGCACTTCTCGCGGCCCTGAATCGCAAAGCGAACGACCGGAAACCCAAGGATGAAATCGATGTCACGCTCACTGGTTTGCGATGCCTGAACTGTCATCAGCGGGATGAGTTGGGTGGCGTCTCTGCGGCTCGTGATTTGCACTTTCACACAGCCGATCCCAACCTTGGTCCGCAGGGCCGCATCCCTCCGCCGTTGACCGGAGTTGGGGCGAAGCTGAACTCGGAGTGGATGCGGCAAGTGCTGGTGAGCGGGCGAACGATTCGACCGTATGTCTTAACTCGCATGCCCCAGTACGGGGCCGAAAATGTGGGGCACCTCGTCGACTTGTTTCCACAGGTCGACCAGTTGCCGCCAGTCGAACATGCAGCGTTCGAGGATCAAAAGGAGATGCGAAAGATCGGGGCCGAGATGGTGGGGACCGGGGGACTCAACTGCATTGTCTGTCATACTTTTCAGTTGAAACGGTCAGCAAACATGTCGGCTGTCGATCTGACGGAGATGTCTGAGCGGCTCAAGAAAGATTGGTTCTATCATTATATGCGAGACCCTCAGCAACTTAGTCAGAACACAATCATGCCTTCGTTTTGGCCGGGGGGATGGGCGATGCGTCGCGACATTTTGAATGGTGAGAGCGACTTACAGATTGAAGCGATCTGGCAATACCTGTTGGATGGTCGACAAGCGCCGACGCCACGTGGACTGATTCAAGAGCCGTTGGAACTCGTTGCGACGGATGAAGCGGTGATGCTCCGTCGCAGCTATCCCGGAGTGGGGAAACGTGGTGTGGGTGTCGGGTACCCTGGTCAGGTCAACCTGGTGTTCGACGCAGAACAGATGCGTCTGGCAATGATCTGGCAGGGGAAGTTTGCCGACGCAGGTGGGGTGTGGCGAAGTCAGGGACACGGTACCGTCCGCCCCTTGGGGCCGAAGGTGATGAGTTTCTCACCGGGCCCGGACATCGACGATGCGGACCACCCATGGATCGTTGACGAAGGTCGACCGCCAGAACATCGGTTCAAGGGGTACTCGCTCGACAATCATCGACGACCGACATTCCGGTATGAGATTGGCGACGTTTCTGTCGAAGACGTATTGTTGGATGTGGCCGACGGGGAGTCCGGGCGGTCCTTTCTACGTCGAACGATCAGACTGAAGGGGGCGTCAACAAGTCGCAAGCTGACATTTCGTGCGGCGACGGGAAAGAAGATCGAATCGCGCGACCACGGGGACTTCGTCGTTGATGGCCAACTGACGGTTCACCTCGATCCGCAGCACGAAGGTAAAGTGCTCGATGCAGTGGACGGACAACACCTCCAGATGCGACTGAAATTCGTCGACGGTTTCGACACACTCATCGTGGAATATCGGTGGTAGGTAACAATATGAGACTTCTATTATTCGTGTCATTATTTCTAGCATTCTCCAGTTCGTCCATCGCCGAGGAACTCGGGGAGTATTGGGGGACGGCAGAGGAAGAAGCGAAGTATTATCGCATCGTGGAAGTTCCCTTTCCGGAAGAGTTGGCACTCGAAGCGGGCAGCTTTGAGGTGCTGCCTGATGGTCGATTAGCGATCGGGACTCGACGTGGCGAAATATGGTTCGTCAACGGTGCTTTTGACGAAAACCCTAAGACATCGTTTTCGCAGTACGCAGCCGGTCTGGATGAAGTGATGGGGATGTCCTTCAAAGAGGGGGCTATGTACATCACGCAACAGACTGAGGTAACGCGAATCACGGACACGGACGGCGACGGGCGGGCGGACAACTTTGAGACGCTCAGTGACAAGTGGGGGTTTCGAAACTATCACGAGTTTGCCTTCGGGTCGAAACTCGATCCCGAGGGGAATATCTGGGTTGCTCTGTGCCTGTCTGAGTCGTACCGGTCGAAGGTACCGTTTCGAGGCTGGTGTGTTAAGGTCACCCCTGATGGGAAGACGATCCCAGTCTGCAGCGGCATCCGCAGTCCATGTGGCATCGGCCCGAACGAACATGGCGTGATGTTCTATGCCGAGAGTCAAGGTCCGTGGAACGGTTCGTGCTCACTTAAGGTATTACAGCCCGGCGGCTTTATGGGTCATCCTGTCAGCTTTAACTGGTACACTTTGGCCGAAGAACTTGGTCCGGCTCCCGTTGTTCCGAACACGCCATCACGACTTGAGATTGAGCGACTCCGAGTGAAGGAACTCGTTCCGTATGCGGTCGTGTTTCCTTATCGCAAAATGGGACGCTCGATCTCGGGGTTTATGGTTGATCAGACGGGCGGAAAGTTCGGCCCCTTTGAGAATCAGATCTTCATCGGAGACTTCAGCCTGAGCGTCGTCATGCGGGCGACGACGGAGAAGATCAACGGAGTTTGGCAAGGTGCCTGTTACCCTTTTCGCGAAGGATTGGCGACCGGTCTGTTAGCTTGTCAATTTACGCCGCGGGGTGACTTGATCGTCGGCGGGACTAATCGCGGTTGGCCAGTCCGGGGCCCCCGTCCATACGCCCTGCAACGTCTCGACTGGACCGGCAAGGTTCCGTTCGAGGTCAAGGAGATTAACGCCCAACCTGACGGCTTCGTCGTCACCTTCACCAAACCTGTCGACCCCGAAATCGCCGCACAGCCGAAGACCTATTCTCTGTCGACCTACACTCATATTTACCAACAAGGTTACGGCAGTCCAGAGGTCGACCAGACCACTCCTACGGTGACGCGGGCGACCGTCTCCGACGATGGTTTGCGAGTCCGTCTTCGCATTGATGGTCTTGTTCAAGGGCACGTCCACGATTTCGACTTCCAATATGTTCGTTCCAAGGAGGGGGCATCGCTGGTCCACTCCAATGCTTACTACACGCTGAATGAAATCCCCACGCGAGAAGCAACGCGGGACTGAGCAGAACTCGACTCATGTTGAAAGAATCGCCCACTCTGAGGAGTAGAGACTTGGAGACTTTGTGGCGTTGCAGTCGTCGAGTCTTTGCAGTCGTCGTGCGGCGGGCGTTCATTTCTTGGGGAGATTCAGGCCACCGAATCGGCGCTCGCGGCTGGCAAAGTCCCGGAGGGCCTCACGGAGATTCTCCTCGCGGAAGTCTGGCCAGAAGGTGTCGCAGATATGTAGTTCGGCATAACTGATCTGCCAGAGCAGGAAGTTGCTGATGCGGCGTTCGTTGGCCGTGCGAATGACGAGATCGGGATCGATCATCCCCGACGTGTTGAGGTGATCGGAGACGGTCTGTTCGTCGATTTCGTCTGGGAGGAGCGTTCCCGCTTGAACTTTTGCGGCAATTTTCCTCACCGCGTCGGTGATCTCCTGTCGACTTCCGTAGTCTAGCGCCAGACAGAGTTTCATGCCGGTGTTCTCAGCACTCATGGCGATCGTCTGATGGACCTCTCGGAGTACTTTTCGACTGAGTTTGTCCTCTCGACCGATCGTGCAAAAGCGAATGTTCTGCCGCATGATCTCGGCCCGCTCGGCAACAACGTAACGTTGCAGTAGGCTCATCAACAGGTCGAGTTCCAGACGTGGACGCTTCCAGTTTTCGCTACTCAGGCAGTAGAGGGTGAGTTGCGAAACGTTAAGCCGGGCACATTCCTCGACGACGGCCCGCACGCTGAAGACCCCCTGTCGATGCCCTTCGATGCGGAGTTTTCCGCGTGCCTGTGCCCAGCGACCGTTCCCATCCATAATGATTGCGACATGCTGCGGAAGTCGCTGCGGATCAAGCCCCATCTGTTGCAGTTCCGCGGTCGTGTAGGGGACTGAGCCCGTCGCGACATTTGTCGGAGAGGCGTGTACAACCGGGGGGGCTGCCTCATCGTTGCACAGAGTTTCAGCGCCTTCCAGTTCGAGACGTTCAGGTCCCTTACCGGTCGCCGCAGACTTTGGGCGTTTGACGGGGTGTGTCATGACATTCCGCAAAGAGCCACTGGTTGGCAGACTTCGCCGGTGGCTGTGTCAGGAAGCGAACCGCGGTAACGATTCGTCGTCCTTGGTCGGGGAGCCAGCCAATGCCAGCGAGTCGCACGAGAGCACGATCTCCTGCCTTTTCCCACTATTGCCGTTAGAAGAAAGCCCGATTCGTACGTTATCCGCAGAGACTTCGATGATTTTAAAGTGATATTCACCAACGACGAAAACGTCGTTGACACCAAACTGCAACTGGTGCATGGGTGCCTGATTGACTGGTATCCGGATTGATCGGCCCTTAAGTCGGTTCGCCAGAACAGTGGCATTGTGACGAACTTGGGCCGCATCGGCAACAGAGTCGGTCTGGGAGACAATTCGCCAATTTCTGCCAGAAGTCCTGGGTCTCCCCCGGAACGGTTGCTGTCGCTTCTATCTCTGAAGATTCTCGATAACTTTGGGAAAACGATGCGATTTTGCACACTCGACCGCTTTTGTAAAACGACGTAAGATGTAACAGTGGAGACGGTCTTATGGAATCAGCCGTTTTTTTTGTTGGTCGTTGCTTGAGATACCGATTCCATCACCTGATTGTCCGGCGCAGGGAGCGTCTGGAACTCTGGCGATGGACCGCACTGGAAAGGCACACTCACTGTGATGCTTCGTGTCCGACAGATGGTCGGTAAATACAGGATCGAAAAACGACTCAGTGAAGGGGGCTTCGCCGTCGTCTATCAAGCCTTCGACACGATCGAAGGGATTCGTGTCGCCCTGAAGGTTCCCCATTCGGTCCACGTTCGGCAAGATGTCCTGAACGACTTCAAGACCGAAGTCCGCATGGCCGCCAGACTCGAACACCCCAACATTCTCCCCCTGAAAGACGCCTCGTTCATCGGCGATATGTTCGTCATCGTCCTGCAACTGGGCGAACGGACGCTGGCAGACCGTCTGCGAAACCGGATGTCGATTGCCGTGGCGATGGAATACGGTGAACAACTGCTGGAAGCAGTCGCCTACGCTCACAGTCAGAAGATCATTCACTGCGACATTAAGCCCGACAACTGCATCCTGTTCCCCGATAATCGGCTGAAACTCTGCGACTTCGGGATTGCCAAGGTTGCTCAAAAGACAGTGCGTGGGGGGGGGACAGGGACCGTTGGCTTCATGGCCCCAGAACAGGCGATGGGGAAACCGTCACTCCGTTCCGATGTCTTTTCGGTTGGGTTGATCCTTTACCGGATGTTTTCGGGAGAGTGGCCCGAATGGCCGTACGACTGGCCACCAGCGGGTTACGCCCGACTCCGTCGCCTGGTTCATCCGGACATGATTGACTTTCTCAAGAAGGCGATTGAACCGCTTCCGCGTCGACGGTTCATTGATGGCGAACAGATGCTCAACAGCTTCCGCCGTCTCAAAACACGTGTCCTCAACCATGCCGACAAACGGCGTCGTAAGTCTGCGTGATCTGGAACTCTTTCGCGAAATTATCGCTCGAAGCAGGGAACTCATGATTCTACTGGCGACTCAGGATCTGATGTTCTCCAGTCGCGTCAGCTTTGCCGCAGAGACACGTTCTCGCACCATCCGCATCTCCGCTGAACTTCCAGCTCTCATGGAGACACTTTCCCGAGAAACGTGCGAATTGCTGTTGATCGACTTAGAATCCCCCGGGATCGCCCTCTCGAAACTGCTGGCAGCTATTCCGTCCCGAGAGCAGACGTTTGTCATCGCCTACGGTCCACATGTCCAGACGGCACGTCTCGACGCCGCACAGCAAGCCGGTTGCGACCTCGTCCTCTCTCGCGGCCAATTCGACCGCGAGCTCGACCAAATCCTGGCCAAACACTGACCGTTCCACACGATTCGCACCCCGTCAAGTTGTCCCGCGTTGCGAATGTCAGAAATTGTCCCCCCGAACCGCTTGCCGACCGACCGGAAAGTCGATACTTTCCCTGCTTGTTGACCTCACAACGCACTCGGGTGCTCCGCACCTGTGTTGCCGCTGAACCGCTCCTAATGTGTGCGTGTCAGACTAAGACGTCTCACTGGCAAAATCGCCTT
Organism: Planctomycetaceae bacterium; assembly: GCA_041398965.1. Taxonomy (GTDB): domain Bacteria; phylum Planctomycetota; class Planctomycetia; order Planctomycetales; family Planctomycetaceae; genus JAWKTT01. The sequence goes on from JAWKTT010000020.1 coordinate 53,742, forward strand.
AAGACAAGGGTCAGCAACGTCAATCGCGAACAAACGGAGAGATGGCTGAGTGGCCGAAAGCGCCGGATTGCTAATCCGGTATGTCCTTCACAGGGCATCTCGGGTTCGAATCCCGATCTCTCCGCTTCTTTTTTGCCCCTGTTCTAAGTGCTTTTCTGAACAGGCGTCGCGAGCGAGATTCTGATCGCAAAATGAACACGACGAGACTGTCCTCGGGCTGCGTCCAAGGCGGGCTTGTGGTGTGATTCACCCCGGTTGTCGGTGTGATGCGGCGATGAGTCCTCCTCCTGTGGAAATGTTTTCCGCCTCTCCTTGCGGAGGGATGGAATACATCCGACGTTGTGCAGCCAAGGGGCGGTGATGCTCGTACTTGTGGTCTGTCAGGACTCAACATCGGAATCGAGCGGAGTTTCGACCAAGTCCCTATGAACGCAGAATGACCTGGTAACCTTCACAATTGGTCATGGCCGAACTAGAGTGACTTGTTCGCTGCCGCGCGGCTTACCTGGGATTTTCGGCAACCTCCCGGTCGGAGAGGGGTTCGGAAATATCCTGCGACATCAACGTCAGATTCCTCAATCCGCCGATCGTGTGGCCTTTTCAAACGAAACAGGGTGCTGCCGTTGGTCTGGTGAGAGACGAACGGAGCACCCTGCTGATGATGCGGTGCGATCAATCGTTGCCGGAAATAGCAACAGTCAGGTACACCTCCACTTTGCGGTTACGGCACCTGGCCGACTTCGCCGCCGGAGATGGTCGAGAGTCCTTGGTAAAGTTGCAAGTTGACGTTTTCGGAGATGAAGGTCACTTTACCGTCACCTAGGGCGAAATGTGCTCCGCCGGGATGCAGGCTATCGAAGTTGGCGATGTCGCCGGTGCCGTTCACGATGACGATTGTGGTTCCGACGTTCTTATGATCCCACGCTTCGACATCCTGCGGAACGCCAGCCCATGTTGCGACCTCGTTGTTATTTGCTGGGATCGGGGAGCGTTCGCCCACCATAAACGTATTCCCGGTCCCGTCGGTCAAGTTTGCCATCCGAATGTTACTGTTCGGATAGAACAGCCCCTCCGGCTTGGCACTACCGCTGGGATGGATCGCCGTTCTGCCGTAGTTTCCGACGTAATCAGCGGTCCCCTGATTCGTCAATACGTCAAACGTTTGTTTCTCGGGAGCAACGGACGATGGGCAGTGAAACAGCGCGATCGACGTCTGCGCGAGAACCAGGTTCGTCGGCGATCCGGTCGTGTTGTTTGTGAGCGGAATGTTAAAGTTGAATTGATCGTAGAGCGGCTTCTGCTCGATCGCTGGCAGCAAATGCGCTCCCCATGCGAACAGGTTGGATGAGATGTAGCCGGGAGGGAAAATCTTGTGTGTCCCTTCATAGTTGTGCAAGCCGACTGCAATATTATGCAGATGGTCCTGGCATTGCGAACGACGGGCGGCTTCGCGAACCGACTGCACGGCGGGGAGCAACAGGGCGACCAGAATCGCGATGATGGCGATGACCACGAGCAGTTCGATCAGCGTAAAGCCGCGTCCCGCACGGCGAGACCAACTCGATGTCGCAGGGAGTTGTTGAGGTGTCTTGTAAATGAGTCTTGCGTTTGGCATCTTCGTACTTTCAAAAGAACAGGAGGTGGGAAAATGGGGGTGAGACACAACAGGAGGGTTAAAGGGGCTGAATCGAAAACTTGCGATACGAGACAGTTCCTTCATAACATTGCAATCCGACGTACCCCGATGCCCGATCGAGGGTGTTACCGAAGTGCGGGTAGGGGAGTTTCAATTCATTAAGATCTCGTTGTTGAACGAGGATATTGTTGAGTTGCACTGTAATCTCGGGGCCGACAAGACGAATCGTCAACCGATTCCACTCACCAGGTCGATAGGCGTTCTGATCAGCAGAGAGATCAACATGGGCGAAACTTTTTTCATCAAGCCCAGTCTCTCCCTCATTGGTGATATACAGCCCGCCACAAAACGACGTGCCATTTTTGTGAAGGTCATTGGAACGGCCATCCCCCAGGTGAACCTCCATCGCCGGTGTCCCTCCCGCATGCGCAACTGGAGAACGCAGCAGAATACCGCCGTTTGCGTCCGTTGAACACTGAAACTCCACCGAAATCTGAAAGTCGTTGTAGGTATCTCGCGTCCAGGCGATGGATGGATCGGCCCCCCGTTTTCCCACCAGAGTATCGCCACTTCGCTGCCAGTCGCGATTCGCCCCTTGGGGGAGGATGTCCCACTCAGATGCAGGGATTGAGCGAGAACCAGCCAGCGGCGGTCGATTGGCGTACGCAGAAAGTGGAGGAACAATCGACATTGCCGCGTTCGAGAACTTGGTCCCATCCCACTTCAACTGCTCGATCCACCCTGGCGGAACGTTGATTTGAAATCCGGGCTTGAGGCTTGCAATCCGACGCATCACCAATTGGGCAGAATCCTCACTGAGCACCTCGAACTCGACCTCGATGACGAATCCGACTTGAAACGCCTCTCCCGTCGCCAGCGTCGTTGTTTCGAACGCTTCCATCTCCCCTTTCCAGATGTTTCCGTCCAGTGCTTTCAGGCGAACTTCGATTTTGTACGTCGCGGCTGGGGCAGGTTGCAAGAACGTCCCCGAGAGGGCCATGTTCGACGCGAGCTTGAGGCCGGGAATCTTGGTCGAAACGGGCGTCACTTTTGCGGTCTGGCTGGCTGAGTTGGGGGTCACCTCGGCCAGCACCAGGCGAATTCCCAATCGATTCCGCCGCGTTTCCCGTCCGAGAGGGTATCGCCCCGACGACCGTAGCGACTCAGGCCCCCAATACGCCCAGCCTCCACCACGACTCACCTTGGCAGCAATTGGAGGGTTCACCCGCACGGGATCATCCCCTCCGGGGAGCTGTTGTTCAAATGAGTCATAACAGTGTTCGTAGACGTTCCCATGAATGTCGTACAGCCCCCAGGGGTTGGGTTTCAACTGACCAACCTCATGGGCATACCCCTCCCCGACATCCTGTGTATTGGCTTTCCACCAGGCGTATTCACTGAGTTTCTCCGGGTCGTCCCCGAAATGGTACATCGTCGTCGAACCGGCCCGGGCGAAGTATTCCCACTCTGCTTCCGAGGGGAGGCGGAACTCCCAGTTTGCTGGGATGTTTCCGAGTCGACGTTCGCGGAGCGTCAACCGCTGGCAGTAGTCGACGGCTTCGTTCCAGGTGATGTGCGTCGCGGCGTTGTTGTCGTTGACTTGCTTGTCCTGAAACCCCATCCAAGGCTCGAACCCCATGATCTCTCGCCACTGTTTTTGCGTCAGTTCATAGACACCGACCCACATCCCCCGCGTAATGTTGACATCGACGGGGACTTCATTGTCTTCAATCGGGGTTGCCAGCTCCGATCCCATTCGAAATCGCCCGGGTGGAATCCAGTGAAAGGGCATCCCCATCGAATTCCCCTGCCAGCGATCCTGCAACTTGCGACCGGCGAAGGCATCGCTGCTGGGAGCGACTTTCGAAGGAGGTGAGGACGGGCCTAGGGGGGCAAGATTGACTGACGGAACCCCGCCCGTCTCGACCGCTGGCACCGTTCCGATCCCTGGGTTCTCAGCAGGAGTTGTGCTCGCGATGTTCCCGGTCCCCTCCGCGTCGGGACGTCGGAGTTCCAGCGAAGAGGGAGTGATGGACAACAAGGTGCGCCCATCCTTCGCGATGTCGAATCGCTTCGGGGCGTGAACCGTTGTGCCATCTCGCAGAACAGAGAAGTCATGTTCTCCCAGTTGAATCGTGACTGACTCGAACTGCGAACTACTGATCTTGTACTCGTCCCCATCGACCACGAGTTTCAGGTCCCCCGCAGCGAGGAGTGCCGGATCGACTTCGACCGCAATCGCGACATCCCCCCGATTGAGATACAGCATCACCCCCCAAAGCGTTACACCGAGGACCAGTACGAAACAGAGACTTCCCCAAAGTAGCCAGTTGTCCCATAAGCTGTTGACCCGTTGCGGCAGGAGTCGCCCCTTTTCGTCGTGCTGATACTTCCGGTCTTTCAACGGAGTCTTGCTGTAGGTCTTCAGGGCGACCAGCAATTCCTTGGCGAACCGGTTCCCCGGCTTCAACTCCAGGAATCGTTTGAGATTGTCATTGATCCCAGTGTAGTTTCGCGACTTCACCGACTCTTGCAGCGACAGCAGGAGTAAGTCCGATTCCTCTTGAAGTTCCACGGCCTGTTCGAGCAACTTACGCATCGGCTCGGGGCGAACGTCTGCCGGAACCTGTTGCAGCATCTCGGCTGCCTGCGCGTAGTCGTGCTTCTTGACGAGGTTCTGAGCCGTCGAGAGCACCATCGGCAAATTCTCTCGAATCTGTCGCGGGATCGACTGCACGCGTTTCAGTTGTTCCTTCGCCCAGTCGACAAACTTCTGTGACAGAGGGTCCTTCAATGCGGACATCTGCTCCAGTCCCTGGATCGCTCGGGCGTAGTTCCCTTGCTTCAATAGCTGCTCAATCTGTCGCTGTCCCGCGGTGAGTTTGTCAACGGCTTTCGACTCGATTTTTTGTTGATGGACCGCTTCTGGACTGTTGTTCTTCATCCACCGTTCAAGTCGCTCAGCCACTTCGCTCATCGAAGAGGGGCGATTGGACGGCAGTTTTTCGAGCATCTGGAGTGCCAAGTCCTCAAGTTCGGGAGCGACATCGGCTCGGTGCTTCCGAATTGGGGCAGGACGATCACGGGCGATCTGTCCCAGGATGGATGCGATCGACCCGAGAAACGGGAGTTTTCCCGCAAGGAGTTCGTAAGCCATCGCCCCAAGGGCATAGATATCGGAATGGGGGCCGATGTTTTCCCATTGGCCATCGACCTGTTCGGGAGACATGTAGGCCGGTGTCCCTAAAATGGCCCCTTGTTGTGTAATCCTCGACTCGTCTGCTTCCCCGATCCGACGGGCTAATCCGAAGTCGGTGACGATCGGTTGACCGGCCCCATCGATCAACACGTTTCCGGGCTTGAGGTCGCGGTGAATCGTCCCGGCATCGTGGGCATGTTGCAGTGCCCGAGCGACGATGGCCAGTATTGTTGCCACCTTGTGCTGGTCTCGAAACTCTGGCTTTCCCAGGCATTGCGAGAGTGGCTCACCCTGAATGTAAGCCATCGCGATGAAGGGGTGGCCCTGTTCTTCACCGATATCAAACACCGGACAGATGTTCGGATGTGACAATCCCGCAATAGCCCGGGCCTCGCGATGAAACCTCTGTAAATACTCAGCGTCTCCCGGATGCAGGAGTTTCGGAACCTTGAGCGCCACGCGACGCTTGAGAGCGGTGTCTTCCGCCAGATAGACACTCCCCATCGCCCCCGCCCCAAGCAGGCTGAGCACCTGATATCTCCCCACCATTGCTCCGACCAAGCTTGCCGCATCCATCTCCGCAGGGGTTCCGGGTTTTATCGTCTCGCGATTCGCCTCAGCACGCGATGTGTCGATGCTTTGCTGGGTGACTGGTTCAGGAGGTTTGGCGACAGCCAGCAACATCTGCTCGCCTGCGATAAACTCCTCCATTTCGGCAATCAGCGTCGCATCGCCGTCGCACAGAACGGAGAGATCAATGTCTGCACCCACATCCACCTGACGCAGATACTCCGACACGACCCGCTGAAACGGTTGCTCGCTTGGCTGTTGAGATTCGGATTGCTGAAGGTCACTCATAATTGCCTCTCTGGCATAGTCGCAGTCTCCATCCGAACGATGGAGTTGTTTGTTCTCGCTGGTCGCTCACTGACAACTTGACGGATCATTGGAAACTTCCGCCTCTGACTTACGACGGAAATCGATCGCCTCCGAGGCGACTTCGCAGGGACTTGACGGCAAGCGCAATCAGCTTTTTCGCGGTGACTTCGGTAACCGACATCCGGGCGGCTAACTCGGTCATCTTGAGTCGTTCGGTATATCGCAGATAAATTGCCTGTTGTTGTAAATCCGGAAGCTCACTGATGAGCGACCGCAAGGCCGCATGTTCTTCCTGCTGAATGACTTTCTGACTCGGCGTGGTCAGCCGTGCGGGCTGACTGGCCGCATCCTCAACGGTTTCGCGATCAACATTACGCATGTCTGCGTCACGATGAAAACGTAATGTGTTCATCATGATGCGCTGATGAATCTGATTCAGCCAGACGACGAATTGCGGAATCTGCGTCCCTCGAAAGTCATCAAACGCCTTGAGGGCCGCGAAGAAGGTTTGCTGCACGACATCCGAGCTACCGATCCGATGCAGGATTTTTGCCCCCAGATCTTGCTCCACCTGAGCCTTCAATTTTTGACGAAAGTGCTCCAACAGCGCTCCACGCGCCGCGGCATCGTGTTGCCGCGCCGCGTCGAGCAATCGCTGGAGTTCTGCATCGCTCGCCAAAGCCAGCCCCCCAAAAGTACTTCCTATGACCTCGCCCCAGAAGGCGACAGCCACTGTCTTCAACTGTTCTGTCGACGTCTGTACAAAATTGCCCGTCCCCGCCCCTCATTATCAATCACCTTCCCGCAAGAAGGTGCAGGCTCGCTAATGAGGGTCTCGACAGGACGGGCCAATCGTTTCATCGACGAATTCCGCCACTGACGATGGAACACCTCTCTAGTCACCCCGCCGAAGAAAATGGAGCGAAAAAAGTTTCCGAAATTACAAACTTTCACAAAATCTGCCACCCAGTTCAGCTCTTACAGCCCGACAACTGGTCTGTCTGGGGTGCAGTCGTCAATTGGGGGTTGCTCATCTGTTCACCGCGAACAAGTTTGGCAGGTGACGTGGCGATGTTCACGAAACAGCAGGGGCAACGCCCCGGAACATTGTCTAGCCCAGTCCAGCGGACTGGGGAATCGGCCCAAGATTGTCTGTCGAGGGCTGAAGGCCCGGCCCGTTGGCAAGTTCTGGGGCAACTGGCCGGGCCTTCAGCCCTCTCGCGTGAACTCCTGCCTTCAGTCCTAGGCCGATGGCCTAGGCTAGACAACCTGCTGGGCCGTTGGCCCGACCGTGATCCTGACTGGACAAATGAACCACCCCCAAACAGGGAAAGCACCCGTCTGTCTGGGACTGCGATCCGTGCCGGAAACTGCTAGCATGGAACCGTGGTTGGGACGGTCGATCTATGTAGTTCAGCTCGGAATGTGAAGATGTCGTTGGTGTTGCCCCCGAATTCGCCCGTCGAAACTGCTTGCGGTTTGGCAGCAGATGAGGCAGCGTGTCCTCTCGGACGACGAGGTTTCCTTCTGGGAACTGCGGGAGGGCTACTGGGGGCGATCGGGGTTGGCAGTCAACCTTCCGTCTGGGCCGCAGGGGAGGCGACCCCTTCGACCGATAGCCGGTCGATGGTTTCGCCGGAAACTGAAGAGGCGATTCAGCGCGGGTTAAAGTGGCTCGTTGGGCGGCAGCAGGAGGGGGGGAACTTCGGACTCCGTAGCTCGTTCAGTCGGTATCAACTCAACCCGGCGGTCAACTCTTTGTGTGGACTCGCCCTGCTTTCCTCAGGAAGCACCCCCGGTCGCGGTCCGTATGGTGCAGCCATCCAGAGGTTGACCGACTTCGTCCTCTCCTGTGCGAAGTCGACTGGATATCTCGTCGAAGAAGATATCTCTTACTACGACGCCCCGATGTACGGACACGGTTTCGCCCTGTTGTATCTCGCTGAAGTGTATGGAATGTCTCCCGGAAATCGGGTGCGTGAATCGCTGCATCGTGGGGTGCAGTTGACCATCGCCACACAAAATCGGGAGGGGGGATGGCGATACGCCCCCGAGCCGAAGGAGGCCGACATCTCGGTGACCGCTTGCCAGGTGATGGCCCTGCGGGCTGCTCACAATGCCGGCATCGCGGTCCCCCGCACGACGATTGACCGTTGCATCGAGTATCTGCGCAAGTCCCAGAATCCCGACGGAGGATTTCGGTATCAACTCTTGACCGGCAGCGAGAGTCGCTTCCCCCGATCGGCCGCCGCGTTAACCGCTCTACACTCGTGCGGCGTCCATGACGGCCCGGAGGTCGAGTCGGCCCGAAGATATCTGCATCAGTTTCGTCCCGGACAGCCCGCGACAAGGGAGCGGGGCTATTACTTCTACGCTCACTACTATGCCATCCAAGCCGCTTGGCATGCCGGGGGCGAACTATGGGACGAGTGGTATCCCGCCATTCGGGACGAAATGCTGGCGATGCAGTTAGCCAACGGCAGTTGGACCGATCAGGGCATCAGCGCCGAGTACGCAACAGCCATGTGCCTGATCGTGTTACAAACTCCGAACAATTACCTCCCAATCTTCCAACGATGAGTCGTCCATCTCATACCAGTGATTTCCTGCGATGTTTCTCCTGGCGGCAGAGACTGGTTCGGGCAACTCGATCTGTCGGCTGGATCGGCGTCACCGGTCTATTAATCTTGGGGAATCTGAATGGGTCGTTACTGATCGCAGCTCCCCCGGTTGTTCTTATCGAAACAGTCGAGAGCCCAAACCCTCTCCGGGGTACGTTGCAATCACTGACTGGCGATGTCGCAACCGTCAAACTGGATACCGGCAACATCGTGACGGAGCGTCGTGATCGACTGGTCGCGATGAAGTTTCTCGATACCACGATGTCCCAAAGCCAAGCCTCATCGGAAGATGTCAACCGGCCAATAGAGGCCGCCGCAACGGACTGGCTGCTGTTCGTTAACGGCGATCGTTGGCAAGTCAACAACTTCCGGATTGTCGACGGCGAACTATCTGTTCTGCCCACCCAGTCAGAAACAGTTCCCAGCAAAAAGACGGACGACACGAGTGTCACGCCCCTGACAGCGGCGTGGGTCGCTGTCCCGTTGGAGACGCTGCGGGGGATCGTGTTGTCCTCTGCCAGTTCACAGCAACGGCCTCGCATCGAACGGCAGATCGGTCGTTGGGCCGATGCCGCAGACCGACTGCTGCTGAAGAACGGCGACGAATTGAGCGGCGAACTCGGAGACTGCGGGCCGACATCGCTGCTGTTTACCACAAGCGTCGGAGATGTGACGCTGGAACGGGGGCAGGTGGCAGCGATCGTCTTTAATACGGAACTCCTGAATCCCCCCGCGACAAAGACGAACTTCGCCAGCCTCACGCTGCAAGACAGCAGCACGCTGACGCTCTCCAACATCACCTATGAGAAGGAGGCCGATAGTTTACGAATGACGACGGATGCGGGAGTGTCGCTAACAATCTCGTGCTCTTCCGTGCAAGGTGTTGATTTCTATTCCTCGACGGTTCAACCACTTGACCGTCTCACTCCAGCACTCGTGCAAGGGGCGACGTTTCTCGGAGAACCGATCCGTCTGACACTCAATCGAAACGCCCGTGACCTTCCCCTGACGATGGGAGGGGCAACCTTTCCTCGTGGCTTTGGAGTCGTCAGCCGAACCGAGATGACGTTCTCAATCGATGGCGATTGGCGGGAGTTTCAGGCGTTCGTCGGATTAGACGATGCGGCCCGTCAGCAGGGGAGTGTCGAGTTCGTTGTTTTGGGCGATGACAAGGAACTGTTTCGCGTCACCCGGAAAGGGAACGACCCCGCCATCTCCACCGGACGGTTATCGATCCACAAGGTCAAACGTTTGACGCTCGTCGTTGATTACAGTGACCGAGCCGACATCCAAGACCTCGCCGACTGGTGTCGCACCGTACTGATACGCTGACGAAGGACTGCCGATCGAGCCTGCATGTCTCGAAGTGTCGAAAACGAAAGCCATCTCCCCCTGCCCCCCTCTGGGACGCTTTCTAAAGTCGTTGCAGCCGCCGAATAGGGAGAGTGAATTGGAACATTGACTGGTCGACACCGACCAAAGGTCGAGTGAATTGTCTCACCCATGTCACGCCGCTCAGCGATTGGAATCGAGGTCGTGCCGAGTGGTAAAGTTCGCGTCCGTTGACGTTTTCTGAAGAACCAACGGGTCGAGCCATTGCCCCTTGAATCGATCGCGGCGGGGCAAAGGTGACTCGCATCAGCGGACAGCTGCAAGATCACCTTACCGAACGTGTTGACATCTCTCCGGACTAACCAGCCCGTTGACAAACGACCGTGGGGCAGATTTTCCAATCTGACACGAGCACTTCGCACGCTGTTTTCCGAGACATCAATCGGCCCCATGTCAGGCTGGAAAGCCGGACCCACGTTTTTCAACAGGCTGTTGCCCCCCAATCCCCCCCCCGACGAGAACACCCCGAAAACCAACGGTTTCCGGGGTGTCGCGTGGGGCGAATTCGTGGTGTTTCTGCGACGTCAAGCAGCGCGGCGAGTCGTCATCGGAATGGTTGCGGGGCGTTCTGAAACTCGGCAGCTATCAATCAGTGACTCGAAGACTTGCAGGTCGAGGGCTGAGGCTGTGTGACACTCAGGGTGAAACTGAACGCCAATGCATGACCAGTCGTCACTGTTCGACTCATACGCCTCGATGACGCCATCCGGGCAAGTGGCCGACACGCGAAAGACCGATGCAAGGTGATTGACTGCCATGTGGTGATCGCTGTTGACGCGGATTTCGCCGGGGCCATAAATGTCGTCGAGACGACTCCCCGGGACGATTTCGATCAGGTGGCGCAAGCACTCTTCCACCGGGTCGCGATGGTGCATCGGCTTGAGAATGTCCTCAGCAACGTGCTGATACAAGCTGCCACCGCAGACCACGTTCAGCGTCTGCATTCCCCCACCAATCGCCAGTGTGGGAATACGCATTTCGTAAGCGAGACGAGCGAGTCGACGGTCGAAGTCTTCGCGACGAGCAGGCATGGGGCGACAGGCAGGGTGCTTGTCGAGTCCCATACGGACAGGGTCGAGGTCGAGTTTGCAGCCGGTCAGCACCAGTCCATCGACGTTTGCCAAGAGACGTCGCAAGTCATCGTCATCGGCAAGCGGAGGAAGGATCATCGGAATCCCACCGGCAGCAATTACACTGTCGTAGTAGCCTGAATGAATCCAGCTAAAAGGAAAGGCTTCTTGCTTTTGTGGGCGGAAATCTGCGTTGATGGCGATGATTGGTTTGCTGTTCATAACTGAATCCTTTCAAGGAACGAGTCGGGACGAGAGCAGGTTCTCGACCCGGTAACTGACTTCAGGCTACCCCCCGAGAATGCCGGCAACGACCGATGACAGTTTGGTTCCGCATGATTCCGAGAGCAGGGGAAACAGAAAGCGTAGCCAGTAAGCAGGCAGCAACGTCAAACCCTGAGGACCATAAGGCCCAGCAGGTCGATCGTGCGGCACATCGGCCAGAGGAAGTCCGTTTCATCACTCGACTCAAACCATTCCATCGGTTCGTTTGGGCTGCGACTGACACCAGTCGCCAGCAGCCAACCTGTGGAATTCTGATCGATTCCAACGATCTGTTCCCACAGGCAAGGGTCGCAGGTTATCTCTGGTCAATAGGAATGTCCAGCACTTTGCCGAGATTGTGGTTTGCTAAAACGGACCCCCTAGATGCTGTGCTCCGACTGGCATGATCTGCCGACTTCATCAACAACAAATCGCCCCCGTCAGGAAGTTCCCGACAGGGGCGATATTGCGATTTCTGCGGTATTTCTACCGATACTATGCCTTGGCGAGACGTTCTGCCTTCTCTTTTCGGCGGCGTTCGATCACTTCGGCCTGAATGTTCTTCGGAACCTGACGGTAGACGGCGAACTCCATCGAGAAGCCCCCTTTCCCTTGCGTCATGCTCCGCAGTTCGTTGGCGTAGTCGAACATCCCGGCGAGAGGAACTTCCCCGAGGATGATCACCGTGCCATCGCGAGTGTCCGTCGAACTGATGAGACCACGCTTACTCGACAAGTGACCCGCGATGGAACCTTGATACTCTTCGGGAGCTTCGACTTCGATCTTCATGATCGGTTCGAGAAGAGCGACGTCCGACTTGCTCAGAGCTTCGCGAAGTGCATACCACGCACAGGTTTCGAATGCCTTTTCCGAAGAGTCGACGTCGTGGTAGGAACCGTCGGTCAATTCGATACCGACTCGCACGAGTTCGCACTCGATCAGAGGCCCCTTGTCGAGACCACGACGGAAACCAGCTTCGCACGCAGGAATGTACTGGACCGGAATACGTCCTTGCGAAATGCTGTTGATGAACTGGAAGTCCTCTTCCGACTCTTCAGGCAACACAAACAGCTTCCCGACGGTATGGGCGTATTGCCCGGAACCCCCGGTCTGCTTCTTGTGCTTGTAGTTAAACTCGACGCTCTTGGTCGGGGTTTCCTTGTAGGCAACTTTCGGCTCACCAATGACCACTTCGCAGCGGTACTCGCGACGAATTCGCTCGATGTAGACTTCAAGGTGCAACTGGCCCATCCCGGCGATAATCGTCTCCTTAGTTTCAGGATCGGTGCTGACATGGAACGTCGGATCTTCGCGACGGAACCGTTCGAGAGCTTTGCTCAGACGATCAGCTCCATCGCGTGCGAGGGGCTCGACCGAGAGGCGAATCACCGGTTCTGGAACGAAGATGTTTTCCAGCGACACGTTCAGGCCGTCGCCACAGAACGTGTCCCCCGATGCACAATCAACACCGACGATGGCGATGATGTCCCCGGCAGACGCGGTCTCGATATCTTCACGATCATTCGCATGCATCCGCACCAGGCGGCCGAATCGAACCTTCTTACCGGTTCGTACGTTCATGTAGCTGTCACCCTTCTTGATTGTCCCTTGATAGATGCGGGTGTAGGTCAGCTGACCGAACTGTTCGACCACGGTTTTGAACGCCATCGCAACCAGTGGCTCGTTAGCATCGGGCACAAGGTCGATACGGACTTCTTCGTACTCGCCTCCTGCGGCCAGTGACTTTGCCTTTTCTGTCTTATCAACGTCGATCGCAGTCATCCCACGATCGAGAGGACACGGGAGATACGCGTTGACCGCATCGAGGAGCAATTGCACCCCTTTGTTCTTAAAGGCCGACCCACACAACACTGGGACAATCTCGTGGCTCAAGGTGGCCTTGCGGATCAGTTCATACAGATCTTCCACCGCTGGCTCCTCTCCTTCGAGCAGCGAGACCATGAGGTCGTCACTGTACAACGAGAGGGCTTCGAGCATTTCTGTCCGCGAGGTCTCTGCCACTTCAACCATCGCTTCGGGAATCGCTTCGGGGCGGACGATCTCCCCTTGTTCTCCATCGAAGTACATCGCCTGCATCGTGAGCAGATCGATGACTCCTTCGAACGAAGGACCGGCTCCGATCGGGATTTGCAACGGGACGGGGGTGACTTGCAGTTTGTCTTTGACTTGCTTGACGACGCTGCGGAAGTTCGCCCCGGTGCGGTCCATCTTGTTGACGAAGGCAATACGGGGGACGTGGTAACGCTTCATCTGACGGTCAACCGTCAGCGACTGGCTTTGCACACCACCGACCGAGCAGAGGACAAGCACAGCCCCATCCAGCACGCGGAGTGAACGCTCCACTTCGACTGTAAAATCGACGTGACCGGGAGTATCGATGACGTTAATCACGTTCTCTTTCCAGCGGACCTGAGTGGCCGCCGAGGTAATGGTGATCCCGCGTTCCTTTTCCAACTCCATGTGGTCCATGACCGCGCCGTCGCCCCCCCCCTTGACCTCGTTGATCTTGTAGGTTCGGCCAGAGTAGAACAGGATGCGTTCGGTCAGCGTCGTCTTCCCGGAGTCAATATGAGCCGAGATGCCGATGTTTCTTGTGTTCTTTAGGATCGAATTCGTCATGAGTCTGTCTGGGGTTGGAAGGAGTCTTTTGAGGGACAACTGAGGTGAGCCAGGGTCTGGCTGTGGAACGGAAACTTGATACGTGTGAGGAATAGAACGCTGGCCAAGGAGACCAGCTGGAACATTTGTGCGGAACCGATGGTCTGTCTGAACATTCCCCGCAGAACGGTCTGAGACCGACAGCGGGAGCAGGAGACCAACTCCGCAAGAGCAACAACACAGCAGAATCGACACGGCTCAGGCGCGGCTGAGTCCGATCGTCAGCGAATAAACTTATTCCGAGGGAACAGCTTCATCGAACTGTCTGCTTGCTGATTCAAAGTAAGAGACGCTGGGTTCCTACCGCAGGAACCCTCTCCGTCAGTACGTCTATGAAGACCGCTTCCTTGCACGATTCGCACTTCACTTCACCCGACACGTGCTCGCTCGCACCGATCGCTCCCGACGATTGACGGGAATCTTTGTCGCGACGCGAACAGAGTTCTCGTCGTCATTCGAGTGCCGTTCCGGAATGCCTCAAAGACCAACCCCAAACCACCAAACCGTCAGGGTGAACGATGATGCCGCTCGAAGCCGAAAAACCTTCAACGTGATTGACCGATCCACAAAACTGCGACCAATGTCCGCAAAGTCGTCGCAGATATGTCAAGTCAAATAGCATCCTATCGACCCAACATTGAGTCGAAAAGACCGGAATACTGAGTTTTTGACCGCTTTACAGAAATTTCTCGGACTGAGAAATCACCGTTGACGCGTCTCCTTGTTGACCGGAAGAAACGTCGTAACTCATTTGATGGAAGTAAGATAACGACTCAGAAGTGTGACGTTCTCAGCGAATACTTCGCTTGAAATGTACGGTTCATCCTGGGCAAACTTAGGTTGACCGACCTTTGGCGTCTTGTTGGCAACTGTCACCCAACGTCCCTGCTCGTCCAAATTCTTCAATATCTCGCGAACCTGATCCGGGGAGGGAGGCGACTTCGAATCGCTGCCAGAAAGCGGTTTTCCGGCGGCGATTCGGGCGGCATCCCGCTCGATGCGGTCCAACGCTTCTCTTCCCTTCCATCCATAGTGACTCGGGACATTCTGATCGGAGTAGGTGAGTTCGTAACGTTCATTCATGTACAGTGGCCGATTCGACTGCAACTCGTAGAAGCGAGCGACTTGCCCATCGGGCAGCAGAGACCCACGCAACCACTTGACAGCAGCAGGAATCGGCGTCAAATACTTCTTGTCACCAGTGTGATTGGCGATGCGGGTCAACGCAAACAGAACATCTTGAGTCTCCCGTCCGGAGACAGCCGGGGGCTCGAACTTTCTCGCCCAGCAAGGCTTCATCGCGTAGTTGTATTGCTGAGCCCACCCGGGTTGAGGCTCGGGCATTTGCGCCAGAATAAGGAAGTCTCCTAATCGCTTTAAGGCATCGGAATACCGCGAATCCTGTTGCGGGATGCCGTAGGTCTTGTCGGCGAGAATCAACAGGTCGGTCATGTCCCCCGCAAGGTCATCATTGAGGGTGTACATGTTCCAGTATTCCTTGATTCGATTCTCGGTCTTCCAGTCGTAGTCCGGATAACTCGCCTTTCGGACAGGTTGCTCGGGAACCGGCCCCTGCCAGACTTGAGGAAAGCCGCCGTTGGGATACTGGGCCTTGAGCAAAGCCGCCAGTCCGTATTCGACCGCTTCGTGAATCTCCGACTGTTGGAATCCGAACTCAGCATCGGCCCGGATGAGAAACCGTAGTGCCGACTGCGTGATATCGTCGTCGAGCGTCGAGTAGTTTCGTCCCTTCTGCTTGCCCCGTCCCCCACGATACTTGGCTGAGTTTGTGACCTCGAAATCGATGCTGTTGGTCCAACCTCCCGACTCGAGCTGACCATAGAGCAATGCCCGTGCAGCCGCCTCGGCAGCCTCGCGATAGACAGGGTCTTTCGTTGCGGAATAGGCTTCCAGAAAGGCGAGTCCAACGCTTGGTGTCCCCGGAGGTTGCACCCAGATTTGTGTCGGCGAAGCCACCCCTTCCCCCAGTCGTTTCGCCCCATCTAACGACTGGTAGTAGACATATCCCCCATGAACAGCGACATGCTCCCGGAAGTAGACCGCACTCTTCTTGAGCCCTCCCTCAACCTCCGCCCGAGACACCAGAGGATCAGCGGCCTGAAGAGGCATTGCGCACAAGACAGCGACGAAACATCCGACGATTCCAGCCAGTTTCATAGTCTTTTCCTACTCAAAGGCGAAACGTGTCGTCGACCGTGTACGGACATGACACAATCGAAACTCATCCATGCCAGTCAGTCGACTCTACTCTGCTGTCCTCCACTCACATCATCTCCCAGCCGCTACCACCGGGTTCCGCAGCGTTCCAAGACCGGTGATTTCGACCTCCGTCACGTCTCCCCCCTTCAGCCAGACTTGAGGATTTCTCCCCATTCCCACGCCGGCTGGTGTGCCGGTGAAGATGATGTCGCCCGGTTCCAGCGTCATCAACTGTGACAAATAGGCGATCAATTCGTCGACGCCGAAGATGAACTCGCGGGTATTTCCGTCTTGCATGGTCTCGCCGTTGAGTCGGAGTTGAACCTGCAAGACGTGGGGATCGGGGACGTCGTCGGCTGTGACCAGCCAGGGACCTGTCGGAGCAAAGGTGTCGGGAGTCTTTCCGAGGAGCCACTGTTTTCCCGGCCGACCGATCTGCCAGTCGCGGGCAGAGACATCGTGCCCATTCATATAGCCCGCCACATAATCGAGTGCCTGTTCTTTCGAGACGCCGTACGCCTCTCGGCCAATCACGACGACCAATTCGGCCTCGTAATCAACCTGTTGAGCCACAGCTGGGAGCCGGATGGACTCGTCGGGACCGATGACTGTGTTGCCAAACTTCCCAAACACGACCGGCTCTGGCGGAACCTCCATGCCACTTTCGGCGGCATGGTCGCGGTAGTTCAGGCCGATGCAAATCACCTTGCCCGGCCTGGGGATTGGTGCCCGCAAACGTCCTTCAATGAACATCTTACTCGCGATCCCCCGTTCGTTCGCCGCCGCCGCTCGTGACAGTCCATCTTTGGCACGGAGCACCCCCTTGAGGCATCCCGGCAACTCCGGATCAACGGCTCTCAAGTCAACAAACTGACGACCGGCGGGACTCTCGATCACCGAGACCACTCGATCACCACCAGGCGTTTCTAAGGTCGCAAGCTTCATTGTTGCACATCCTCACAGAGAAATTCAGAACCGTTTTCCCCGGTTGTCCAGGGTTCGCTCTCAAGTGTCCAGAGTATCGCGGGGTGGGTCAAGGAGGTTGGACGCCAATCCACCACGGCCCGTCACCCCTGATCGTGGTGGTCGGACTTCATCGCAATCTCGATTTGACCCATCCTGATTTGTCGCATCCTATTTCACTTCCACTGGACTGAACCTTGACAACAGCCCAGTGTCTGCCACTCTGCACCCCATTCGCATGATCGCCTTCTCCGCGTCGATTTCACGGACCTATTTTTCTAGCCTGTTTTCAGGAATTCTGATGTCAGACAAACTCATCAAGCCGCAAACAATTAAGGGGTTTCGAGACTATCTTCCTGATGCGATGATGACTCGCGAAGCACTGATGCAGACGGCTCGCGAGGTCTACCGCAGTTACGGGTACAGCCCGATCGACACTCCGGCCCTCGAGTACACCGAAATCCTGCTCGGCAAGGGGAGTGACGAGACCGACAAACAGCTGTTTCGCTTTCAACAGGGGAAGCGGGATGTTGCGATGCGGTTTGACTTGACCATCCCGTTTGCTCGCTTCGCAGCCCAACATTTGGAGCAGTTGGGGACTCCCTTCAAACGATACCACATCGGGACCGTCTGGCGCGGCGAGAACCCGCAAAAGGGCCGGTATCGTGAGTTCTATCAATGCGACTTCGACACCATCGGAACCGACTCGAACGTCTCGGATATCGAAACACTCTTTGTCATTCACGACCTCATGGACCGCATCGGCTTCGAGCGGTTTACCATCCGGGTCAATCATCGCCAACTTCTTAATGGTCTGCTCGAACAACTCAACCTGCGTGATCGTTCGGTCGGCGTGCTCCGAGCACTCGACAAACTCGCAAAGGCGGGAGCCGATGTGGTCCTTCAAGAATTGACTGAAGTCGTCGGAGCCGACAGCGACTCGGCTCACAAAGTGCTCGACTTTGCCAACATCAAAGGGACGCCGACCGAGATTCTTTCGCGGGTCGAGCAACTTGTCGGATCAAGCGATGCGGGACAACGTGGAGTCGGTTCGCTGCGAGAGTTATTTCAAGCGGTCGACGCCGTCGGCATCCCAGCAGACCGGGTCGCCCTCGACGTCTCGATCGCTCGCGGTCTGGATTACTACACGGGGACCATCTTCGAGACCTTCCTTGGCGACCTGCCCGGCATCGGGAGCGTCTGTTCTGGGGGACGTTACGACAACTTGGCCGAGTTGTTCACAAAACAGTCACTCCCCGGAGTGGGGGCCAGCTTGGGCCTTGATCGACTGTTGGCAGCAATGGAAGAACTCGGTCGGGTCTCGACAGCGTCCACTCCGGCGCAAGTGCTCGTGACACAACTCGATCAGTCTCGCACCTTCGACTATCTGCGGATTGGTCGAGTGTTACGGAAGGCGGGAATTGGAGTGGAGGTCTTCCCACAAGCCAAGAAGATCGGCAAGCAATTCCAGTATGCCGACCGCAAAGGATTTGCATTCGTCCTGACAGCCGGAAGCGATGAGTTCGCCGCCGGTCAGTGGCAAGTCAAACAACTCTCGAACGGAGAACAGTTCAATGTTGCGGAAAGCGACTTAGTGGCCACTCTTCAATCGCGACTCGCATAGTCCTGAGATCGCCATCGGCACTGTCTTCCTGTATGTGGCGACCGGGTGGCGGGGGCACTCCGCGTTGGCGGATGCCCCTGGAGGTGGGGATTACTGCGAATTTGAAGCATCGAAGCCAACAGCAAAGTAGGGTCTACTGTGCGGACCGTGTTCAAGTAGACGTCCTCACTTCGGTCCGCACAGCGGACCCTACTGCCCCTGAATTCAAGGTCGATGGTCGATAGGAATAACACAGAGCATGGGAACGTCCAAGACATCCTGGGGGCAAATCGCCGGAGCGTCTCAGAGGTCCCGATTGCCCAAAAACGGCGATTTGGCCCCAGCCATCCCGCCGCCTTCCTTGTCTTCTTTGGGGGAAGATTCATGGTGGGCAAGTGGACGGGCTTTCAACCCCTGCCGGGTCATGTGGTGTTTATTACGAAACGCTGATTTGCAACAATGGTTCCCGATGGGTTTGGTCTGGGAACGTTATTACAATTCTGGTAAGAGACACAACGTAGGGCTTTGGCATGGCGAAGATTATTGGATCGGAACAAGAAATTGAGTTGATGGTGAATTGCAAAACCTATCCAGCGGTCAGCAAGAAATACATCGAAACGGTTTGCACTGGTGGTGTTCAAGCCAATGGTGACTTCGTCCGATTGTATCCGATTCCATTTCGATTTCTGGAAGACGAAGAACAGTACGGACATTGGGACGTGATCCGTGTGAAGGTTTACCGTGACACGAAAGACCAACGCCCGGAAAGCTGGCATTTGCAACCGGGAACGAAGATTGAGGTTGTGAAGAAGGTCAGTACGGACAAACGCCGCTGGGAGTGGATGCAACCAACGGTTCACGAAAGCACGGAAGCAATGACGGAAGCCGGATTGACGAACGGTTGCGTTGAAATCGAACCGATTGAATTCTACTGGAAGCCTGAAAAGAAAGAATGGAGTTCCAGCCAACTTCAGACCATGAATCAAGG
This sequence comes from Planctomycetaceae bacterium, assembly GCA_041398965.1. GTDB lineage: Bacteria > Planctomycetota > Planctomycetia > Planctomycetales > Planctomycetaceae > JAWKTT01. Next base: position 73,256 of record JAWKTT010000020.1, read on the forward strand.
ACAACTCTTCATTTCAGAAGAAGATTTGAAGAGTCTTTCTGACCGCGTTCCGTGGCAGTATCGACTGAAATACCGGGAGAAAAATTCCGGGCGGGAAGGTGACGCCAAAGTCTTAGCATGGAGTCTCTATCAAGGATTTCGTAGGCGACTTCGGACGATGGATGAAACAGCAGCACTTGAAGCGACAGCAACAAAGGTTAAAGAAAGTATCTTCAACCCGGAAAAGAAAGTATTTGCAATTTTCGGAACACATAGCCGTTCAGGTCATTGGATGATTTCGGCTTTGTATCACGTTCCGGTGACGATCATCAGAAAGCAAGGAGGCAGGCTGTTATGAAACGTAAGATTTTCACCATTGGTTACACCGGGTTCAGTATGGATGAATTCGTGTCTGTTCTGACAGCCAACGAAATTGAATGCTTGATTGACGTTCGCGAGATACCTATCAGCAGGAAACGGGGATTTGCCAAGAACGCATTGAAGGATGAATTGGCAGAGCATGGAATCGGGTACGAACACTTCAAGGCTTTGGGGTCACCGAAAGCATTGAGACATCAAGTCAGAGAAGACCGGGAATACACGATTTTCTTTGACGGCGTTCACGAACATCTTCAACAAGATGCCGGGACGGATGCCATTGAAACAGTTCTGGAAAAGTGCAAAGATGTTCGTTCGTGCATCATGTGTTGTTGTCCCGACTGGGAATTCTGTCATCGGAAGTGCATCGTTGAACTGCTGGAAACTTCCGGCATGACATTCGAGCATCTTACAAAACCAGACCCCCAAAGAACGCTATGGAGTAGGGTGGCTTGAAGGCAGTTCATACGCCCATCGTCAGCCGAGTAGGGGACGCTGTGCGTACCTTTCACTCCCTAGCGGGGTGGCGGGTAACGCTGGGTGGCCCGGCCATTTTAATGGGGCGGGGTGGCATTGTCGGGTTATGGGGGATTGTGGGTGCCATGCCCTCGCTTGCATAGGCATGTTACGTGTAGTTAGTGTTGCTACGGTAGGCGCATGCTAACAGGTCATTGAAAGGCGCGAAAAGTGTACAACCGGAGAGGGGACGCTCATTTTCTGACCTGCTCCTGTTTTCGTCGGCTGCCCTTGCTGAGTCGAGAACGGTCGTGCCGGTCGATGGTCGAGGCGATTTGGCTGTCGCGAAACACGCATCCTCTCAACCGCGATTCCTTGCCAACGCTGGCGTGCCTGGAGGACAACATCAACTCCCCACTCCTCGATTGACCCCGCCCCAGCATGCCCATGCAAGCGAGGGCACCAACAGTCAACGAACATGCCACCTCGCGGTACGTGATGCTCTTGTCAGATTAGAAATCTGACCCACGGCGGTTTCTTAATGGGCTGTTAGGTGGTTGCGGACGGATTCGAGTTGGGTTAGGGCGAAGGTTAGGTCTTCTTGAGTGTGGGCGGCGGACATCTGGGTGCGGATGCGGGCTTGATTGTGGGGGACGACGGGGAAGGAGAAGCCGACGACGTAGATGCCTCGTTCGAGCAATAGTTGAGACATCTGTGCTGCGAGTGCGGCGTCGCCGATCATGATGGGAACGATGGGGTGTTCGCCAGGGAGAATATTGAAACCTCTTGAGGTGAGTTCGCTCCGGAAGAATTGTGTGTTAGCTTCGAGTCGTTCTCGGAGTTCTGTTGATCGGGAGACGATTTCGATTGCCTTGAGTGATGCGGTGACGATGGGGGGGGCGAGTGAGTTCGAGAAGAGGTAAGGGCGAGACCGCTGACGCAGGTAGTCGATGATTTCCTGTCGTCCGGAGGTGTAGCCGCCGCTGGCTCCACCGAGGGCCTTGCCGAGTGTGCCGGTGAGAATGTCGATGCGGTCGATGACGCCGTGATGCTCGTGGGTTCCCCGGCCGGTCGGTCCCATGAAGCCGACAGCGTGCGAATCGTCAACCATGACGAGAGCGTCGTGTCTGTCCGCGAGGTCGCAGATCGCGGAGAGGTCGGCAATGGTTCCGTCCATCGAAAAGACACCATCGGTGGCGATCAGGCGAAAGCGAGCGGAGGAGGCTTCTCGCAGTTTCTCCTCAAGGTCGGCCATGTTGTTGTTTCGATAGCGGAATCTTTGAGCCTTACAAAGGCGGACGCCATCGATGATGCTGGCATGGTTCAGCTCGTCCGAGATGATGGCATCTTCGGCGGTCAGTAAGGTTTCAAACAGTCCACCGTTTGCGTCGAAGCAGGAGGAGTAGAGGATGGTGTCGTCCTGGCCGAGGAAGTTGCTGAGTGCGGCTTCGAGTTGCTTGTGAGGCTGCTGAGTTCCGCAAATGAAGCGGACCGATGCCATTCCAAAGCCCCAGTCGTCCAACCCCTGATGAGCCGCGGCGATGATTTCCGGATGATCGGCGAGACCGAGGTAGTTATTGGCACACAGATTGAGCAGAGGGGCGGGTTGGTCGTCGACGTTGACGGCGGCTCGTTGTGGCGTCGTGAGGACACGTTCCCCCTTATAGAGCCCGGCGGTGCGGATGTCGTCCAGCTGCTGCGATAGATGCGAGAGAAATCTCTGTTCCATGATTCGACCGTGCAGAAGAGGTGTCGGTTTGATGCAATGTCTGATGAGTGTAGGGGATAGCGTATCGGAGACGAGAGCAGGAGGGAACTTTCGGGATCGATCAACTTCCTGACATCCATCGTTTCCCATCGGTAGGGGGAGAAGCCTATGATACGTCGAAGTTTCCCAAGAGAGCGAACCCGATCGGAAGTCGGCCGACGACTTCGACTTCGTATTCCAATTTGCGGCAGCGGCTTGAACTTATGATGCACTTCCTCCGTTCTTTCGTCCGCCAAGAAGGTCATTCCCCTGGACGCGACATCACCCCGTTGCGGGAGAGTGCCTCAGCGTCGCCGGACGGTGTCGTTGAGGTGACCAACTGTGTTGCGAAGGAGGGTGGTGTTGTGACCCATCGAGTGGGGCGACGCTCGTTGTTTGCAACGTTGTCACTACTGCTGTTGGCCTGTGCGGGATGCAGCTGGAATCGAACAGATGGTCCATTTCGAACTTACCTGGACTTTCATGGCAACAATAGTCTGCTGAGCCTGTCCCTCATCATAGGGATTGTGCTGGTTACGGCCATCTGTGTGACAATGCTGTATCGATACGAACGGCAACTCGTCTCCGGGGTTCTCGGATTCACGCTGCTGACATTACGGCTCCTGACGATCGCGGTCATCTTCATCGCATTGCTAGAGCCTGTGCTGCATACGGAGATCGATCGGGAGCGAACCGGACGAATTCTGGTTGCGGTCGATGTTTCGGAGAGTATGGACACGGTCGACAACTATGCGACTGATGGCGAGAAGTTACGGTGGGCTCGTGCGCTGGGGATGATTGGGAATGCCGACATTGATGATCGGCTTGATCGTTGGCAGACGGCCCTTGATGAAGGTCGCGAACCGGAATGGGTCGCCCCCGGCGAGACAGCCGACCCACAGCGACGAGGCGTCCTGACCGACACGCGAAAGAAGAATCTGCAAGAGGTTTTTCTGCAACTGGCCGATGTTCAGCGTCGGGAAATCGCTCGACGCCTGTTGACTGACGGGAAATCGCCATTGATTGACAAACTCGCTGAGTTGGGACTACTGGAGACGAGCGTCTTCGGAGGGATGATCGAAAGTGTGAACGCCCAGGACCTCAGCGAGCGAATCAAAAATCGGGACGGCAACCTCGTGCCATTCGAGACGGATTTGAGTCGTCCCTTGTCGTCTGCTAGTAACAGTACCGATGGCGTCCCGATTGCGGGTGTCGTCCTGGTGACGGATGGTCGTCATAATGCGACCGGGAGCGAGAACCGTCTGCTCGCAAGACTCGGGGCGGTCAACTATCCGATCTATCCGGTACTTGTTGGGTCTCGCAAGTTCCCCAAGGATTTGTCGTTTGCCGACGTCGACCATCCGCTCAAGCCGGTTACCCGCGAACGGCATCCCAACGTGAAGGCACAGCTTCGAACTGTGGGCTTCGAGGGGCAAGAAATCAAGGTGACGCTACAGCCCGATCCGGGAACCGAAGGAGAACCGGAAACGAAAACGGTGATGGTGACTGGACCGGTCACCGAGGTCGAATTTCAAATGACGGCGGATGAGGCGGGGAAGCATGGATACACGATCGAGACGGAAGTGCAACCGGGTGAGACGCGTGAAGATAACAACTCGCGTCACTTCACTTTTTCCGTCGTCGATGACGAGCCAGATGTCCTGTTGGTGGACGGCGAAGGTCGTTGGGAGTTTCGCTTTCTCGACAACGCCCTGAAGCGAGACGAGAAGGTGAAGGTCACCGAGATCGTGTTTGATCAACCGTATATGGGACTTCTGCAAGATACGTTCTTCCCGCGACGGCTTACGCTTCCGACCGACCTGAACGACCCGATGGCCAAGTCTCCTTTCGAACCATTTGACATGGTTGTTCTCGGGGATGTGCGTCCGAATCAGATATCGAGCATCGGCTGGGAGTTGATCGATCGATATGTTCGGGAAGATGGTGGGACGCTCGTGTTGCTCTCCGGAAAACGTTCGATGCCATTGGCTTATCAAAATCATGCGATCCTGCAAGGTTTGCTCCCTGTCGAGGATGTACGAGCCCTGAATTTGACCGGCCCCGAACAAGAGGCCCCTCCGTCGGAACGGGGCTTTCACCTGACGCTTACCTCCGATGGCGAACGGGAGCGATTCTTGAATCTCTCCGATGACGCGGAGAAGAACCGAAAGATCTGGTCCGAACTTCCTGGGCATACCTGGGGTGTCGTCGGACGGGCTAAGGGGGAAGCCAGTGTCTTCTCGGTGGTGTATCCTCCGGGCGAAAAGCGGACACTTGAGACCGAACGAGAGAATGCCATCATCGCCCGGCAACCAGCCGGTTTGGGACAGGTCATCTGGATTGGCATCGATAGTACGTGGCGTTGGCGGCAGCGTGTGGGAGATGAGTATCACCACCGATTCTGGGCACAGCTAACCGAGTGGTCGGCGACCTTCAAGGCGATGGATAAGAACGCCAATGTTTCGCTCGCTCTCGAACAACCTGTACTCCAATCGGGGGACGAAGCCGTTATCATCGCCCGATGGAATGAAGACTTCCTCCGTAAGTTCCCGAACCTGCGTGCCAAGGTTGCCATCTCAAAACAGGAAGACCCGGAGCATCTGCCGGTGATGTTCGTTGAACTCACCCCGGGTGAGACACGCAGGCAACTCGAGTTTCAGGGACGAGCAATCGGATTGCGACCGGGCGACTACCGCATCGAACTGATGGCCGAAGATGCCGTCTTGGGGGACAGCCCCATTGTCGGCGAGTTCCTGATTCAGGAAGATGCCTCGTCGGAATTGAGCGACATCAGTGCCAACGTCGATCTCCTAAGACAGATCGCCGAAGCGAGCCACGGTGAACTCTTGATGCCCGATGAACTCCGCAAACTCCCGGAGCGGTTTCAGTCGGTCTCCGAAAAGACGATACTGAGAAACGAAGCGTCGCTGTGGGACAGTTGGTATCTCCTGATCGCCGTCTTTGCCCTGCTGACGACGGAATGGGTGCTCCGTAAACTCAACGGACTTCCCTGACCCGAATACCCACGTGGTCTTCGCGGTCGAATAAATCGTTGACGCGCCCAAACATGGAGTGTCAATGGAGGGTGATCAGGTCGGTCGTAAGACAGTCAGCAATGGCAGTCAGGTCGATGGTGTCGTCATCTGAATGGTGCGGAGTTCTTTCGGGAGCGGGAAGGAAACGTGCTCTTCTCGAGTGTCGATTTCGCGGACCGTGGCGCCGAACTTCTCTTGAAGTAGCGACACACACTCAAGGACCACCTCTTCCGGAGCACTCGCACCGGCAGTGATCAGCACGGTATTGGTCCCCTCGAACCATTCGTCCTTCAGTTCATCGGCACCGTCAATCAAGTAAGCTCGCTTGCCATGTGCGATGCCCAATTCCATCAGGCGTCGGCTGTTGGAACTGTTCTGGCTACCGAGGACTAGCAATAGGTCAGCCTCCGGAATCAGCAGTCGAACCGCGTATTGACGATTCGTCGTGGCATAACAGATGTCGTCTTTTGGGGGGGACTGAATGTGAGGAAACTTCGCTCGCAGGCTGTCGATTACTGCCTGGGCTTCATCGACGCTCAGTGTTGTCTGAGTGAGGTAAGCCAGCTTGTCTTCCGGGCCGAACGGGAGTTGTTCGACTTCTTCGGGAGACTCGACCAAAGTGATGCTCTCGGGGGCCTCTCCCATCGTTCCGACAACCTCGTCGTGCCCCTCGTGACCGATCAGGATGATGTTAAAACCATCGCGGGCGTAACGGATCGCTTCGAGGTGAACCTTGGTGACCAGCGGACAAGTGGCGTCGACGGTCTGCAACTTTCGACTCCTCGCTTCGTTCCGTACTTCGGGCGAAACTCCGTGTGCACTGTACAGCAAGATCGAACCTTCGGGCGCTTCGGAGATGTGGTCAACAAAAGTAACCCCCAACTGCGTGAAGCGATCGACGACGTACCGGTTGTGGACGATTTCGTGGTAGACATAGACGTTCGATCCGAATCGTCGAACACACTCTTCGAGACATTCGATCGCCATGTTGACCCCCGCACAAAAGCCACGCGGGTTCGCCAGTAAAATTTCCATGAGGCACTCCTGAGGAAGTAGATGTTGGATTCTAGCACTCCCGAAGGAAATCAGTAGTCCGCAAATCGCAATCGTACGGTAACCCCTCGAGTTTGCTGCGATGACTTACAGCGAGCGTCTGTTCTTCGTTGTCCCAATCCCCACGCGAGAGACTTCCGACGATTGCTTTCCGAAGGATTGACGCCCTTCCATCGGTGAACATCTGCCAAATTCGTATCATCTGTGGGCCATTCCGAGTGGCCACAGTAACCGGCGACAATTAAGACGCACACCCGGCATCAACGAAATGGAACGCTTCGCCTTGCAGGAGTTCACATCGTAAAGGATCATGAGGAGATGAATACAAAACCATTTTTTCTCTCGGTCGCGTTGACTCTGGTGAGCCTTCCTTTGTGGGGGGCCGAGCCAGGGGAGCAGGTGTATCTTGATGAAGTGAAGCCATTGTTGACGGCTCACTGCGTTGGGTGTCATGGTCCAGACAAACAGCAGGGAGGATTGCGTGTCGATGCCGGTTCGCTCCTGCTGACTGGTGGAGACTCTGGTGCTGCTGTTCTGCCGGGGAAGAGCGCGGCGAGTGCTCTTTGGCAGGCTGTGGCCCATACGGGCGATGTGTCGGAGATGCCGCTGGACAAGCCACAGTTGGCGAAGGGAGAGGTCGACGCCATTAAGCGTTGGATTGACGCTGGGGCGAAGTTTCCTGCCGATGAAGTGGTCGCCCCGGTTCGGCGGATCACTTCAGACCACTGGGCCTTCCAGCCCGTGCAACGACCGCAAGTTCCGGACGTTAAGGGGCCTTTGGCTGCGAGTGTCCGGAATCCGATCGATGCGTTTGTGCTGACGAAGTTGTTGGACGTCGGGTTGTCCCCCTCGGCCGAAGCGGACCGTCACGTCTTGATTCGACGACTGACACTGGACCTCACCGGACTCCTGCCGACGCCGGAAGAGGTCGCTCAGTTTCAGGCGGACCAAACGCCGGATGCTTACGAACGTCTGGTGGATCGGCTGTTGGCGTCGCCGCACTATGGAGAGCGTTGGGGGCGACATTGGCTGGACGCCGCACGGTATGCCGACTCGAATGGATTCACTGTCGATAGTGCCCGTTCCATGTGGCCTTACCGCGACTGGGTGGTCCGGGCTCTCAATGAGGATGTCCCTTTTGATCGATTCACCATTGAACAGTTAGCGGGTGACATGTTGCCCGAGGCAACGTTGTCTCAGCGAGTCGCGACGGGGTTTCATCGGAACACTCTGGCGAACGAAGAAGGGGGGACCGATGACGAGCAGTTCCGAGTCGAGGCGGTGGTTGATCGCGTCAATACGACGGGAGTCGTTTGGATGGGGCTGACGGTCGGTTGTGCTCAGTGCCACGATCACAAATACGACCCTGTGACACAGCGTGACTTCTACCGGATGTATGCCCTCTTCAATAACACCGCCGACAACAACGATGCCGCCGGCCAAGCTCCCAAGGTGTCGATTCCGACGGAAGAACAAGAGAAGTCTTTGAAGGAATTGTCTTCCCACCTCGCCACACTTCGAGCTTCGTTAAGCGACCGGGAGCGAATGTTGAACAACGCCGATCCGACCGACTGGCAGCGGCAGATTGTCGACGCTGGTCAACCTCCGCAATGGTCTCCCATCAGCGAGGCGGAAATTCTCGGATCAGCGGGAAGCGAGTTTCGGAGGCGGGAAGACGGTGCGATTGTTGTTACGAGTGAGCCACCCAATCACGAGAACTATGACGTCGTCATTCCCGTCCCCTTGCCCAAGGTTTCTGGATTACAACTCGAAGTTCTCCCCGACAAAACCCTGAAGAGCAAGGGGCCGGGTCTTGCGGGGAATGGGAACTTCGTGTTGACCGAACTCCTGCTGTTTCGCGAGTCAACCGATGGTACGCGAGAGCCTTTACCGATCGCAGAGGGGGTCGCCGATCACTCTCAGAAGGACTACCCCATCGCCGCGGTCCTTGATGGAAGTCGGGAGACAGGTTGGGCGATCAATGGTGCTCCCGATGGATTGAATGTTCGCCGGGTCGCGACGTTTCGTCTCAAGGGAGTTGCCGAGTTCGCTGACGGGGAAAAACTTGTCGTGGTGTTGAAGCATGAACGCCCCGACAATCTGAAGTATCAGATCGGTTGTTTCCGCATCTCGTTGACGAGTGATGCAATCACCCTGTTGCCCCCCGCTGAACTACTTGTCGAGGCCCTCAAGGTTCCCGCCGACAAACGATCACCGGCTCAAAAGAAACTCATCCAGGAACACCGCTTTCAGGAAGATGCTCAGTGGAGCTCGTTGAAAGCCAAAGTGGATGCAACGACGAAACAACTTGACGCAGTCAACAAGTCGGTGCCGACAACGCTCGTGCTCCAGGAGTTGCCCAAGCCTCGCGATGCGTTCGTTCATGTTCGGGGGAATTTTTTAACTCGGGGGGCCGATGTCGAACCGGGGGTCCCTGCCGTCTTCAACCCACCGGAGTTGGGCGACCAGCGAATGACACGACTCGATTTCGCCCGCTGGCTGGTCGATCCCGCTCATCCCCTGACCGCTCGGGTACAGGTCAACCGGATCTGGCAGCGATACTTCGGAGCAGGTCTGGTCGACACGGAGAACGATTTCGGTCTCCAAGGCTCGCGACCGACTCATGCCGGTTTACTCGACTGGCTTGCTGCCGAGTTTGTGGCGAAAGAGTGGTCGATGAAGCAACTACATCGACTCATCGTCACGTCAGCCACATATCGACAAAGTTCGCAAGTCTCTGCTGAGCAATTGGCGATTGACCCGGCCAACCGCTGGCTCGGACGACAGTCACGTCTCCGACTCGACGCAGAGGTGGTCCGCGATGCTGGATTGGCCGCAAGTGGCCTGCTCACACCGACGCTGGGCGGACCGCCCGTCTATCCGCCTCAGCCAGAGGGAATCTATGTCTTCACCCAAAACCGCAAACCTTGGCCGGAGGAGAAGGGGCCGAATCGATATCGCCGTGGCCTGTATACTTATTTCTGGCGATCAAGTCCGCATCCGATGATGCCGACATTCGATGCCCCCGACGCCAATGTCACTTGCACTCGACGTGTCCGGTCAAATACCCCACTTCAAGCCCTGACGCTGGCAAATGATCGTGCCCAGTTCGAACTGGCACAGGGGCTTGCAAAGCGAGTGCTGCAAGAGGTCGCCGGGGGGAGCGATGACTCCCGTTTGCAGTATGCCGCGATGTGTGCTCTCTCAAGAGAACTGTCCGACAGCGAGCGGACCCTGATGTTACGGTATCTCGAGTCACAACGAGAGAACTTCGCCAAGACCCCGGAACAGGCTGCGAAACTCGCGACGACTCCGCTTCGTGCCGATCTCCCTCCGATCGAGTACGCCACTTGGACGTCCCTCTCCCGCGTTCTGATGAATCTCGATGAGTTCATCACTCGGGAGTAACGAGTTCTTCAGGCTCAACCTGAAAGGAATTTCTCCTTGTCCACTCAAAAGCTGCATGCAGACAGTCTCGTCGTCTTGTGATCACCTCAGCCGCACTTTCACCAGTCATCTCCCATTTCCAGTGAGCTACCAAATGTCGTCGGTAAGTCTTCAGGTGCCGAAGTGGTCTCTTGTCGTCGTCCTGTGGTCGCTGCTGACGTCGGGGGGGGAGAGTGTCACCTTCGGGGCGGAAGGTGGAGGGAAACCCAATGTGCTGTTCATCGCAGTGGACGATCTCAACGACTGGATTGCTCCCCTCGGCGGATATCCTGGGTGTCAGACGCCGAATCTCGATCGACTGGCCGCGCGGGGGATGTTGTTCACTCGAGCTTATTGTGCTGCTCCCGCCTGCAATCCATCACGAGCGTCGCTGATGACCGGAATTCGTCCCTGGACCAGCGGCGTATACATCAACCCTCAGCCGTGGCGCAAGAGTCCGGTCCTGAAAGAGATCGACACTCTCCCGCAGGCGCTCATGAAGGGGGGCTACGAAGCGGTCGGAGCAGGAAAGATTTATCATGGAGGCTTTGACGACGATGCCTCTTGGAACGACTACCTCAAGAAGGGGGGCGATCCGAAGCCCAATCCTGCCGTCGCCAATGATCCCCATAGTAAGGCGGGCGGGATCGTCTGGGGTGTGCTGGATGTGGAAGACCAGCAGATGGCAGACCACAAGACCGCCAATTATGCGATCGACTACCTCGGCAAGAAACATGAGAAGCCATTCTTTCTGGGGTGTGGCATCTATCGACCGCACATGCCCTGGCAAGTCCCTCGCAAGTATTACGAACGTTATCCTCTCGAATCCATTCAACTCCCCAAGGTGATCAAAGATGACCTCGGCGACATCCCCGCCGCGGGACGCAAGATGGCGGGAGCTGCGGGAGACCATGCGACGATCTTGAAGACGGACAACTGGAAGTACGCGGTTCAGGGGTATCTCGCCAGTATCACCTTCGCCGACGCCCAGATTGGCCGCGTCCTTGATGCCCTCGATCAGAGCCCGTATCGGGACAACACGATTATCGTCCTCTGGGGAGACCACGGCTGGCATCTGGGCGAAAAGGAGCATTGGCGAAAATTCGCTCTCTGGGAAGAGGCGACACGTGTCCCACTGATCATCTCGGTCCCCGGCATGACCCCTGCCGGTTCCCGTTGCGAGCGGACCGTCGACCTGATGCATCTCTACCCCACATTGACCGAACTCTGCGGAGTTCCCACTGCCGACCGATTGGAAGGCGTGAGCATTGTCCCCTTGCTAAAGTCTCCCGACACGGCGTGGGACCGTCCCGCGATGACGACACATGGTCGTGGGAACCATGCGGTTCGCTCGGAACGCTTCCGCTACATCCGCTACGCCGACGGGAGTGAGGAACTGTACGATCACACCGTCGACCCTCTGGAGTGGAAGAATCTCGCAAGTGATGCCGCGTTCTCCGAGGAGAAGACTGCGCTGGCCCAATGGCTGCCCCGACAAGAAGCTCCTCCGTCCGCCGGAACGAATGATGTTGACGGAGATTCAGCCCCACCGAAGAAACGCGGCGGAAAGAAGAAGCAGCCAGCCGCAGCGGATGCTCCGTAGTTCTCTCGCCAAACATGCCACTTAGACGGCGACTTCCGTCGACCGGGAGGAATCGCTACACAAGAAGTGACAGATGATTTCCGCCGAGCTTGCGGGAACTCAACAAAGAGCGTTGGACAAGCATGTCCGACGTACATTGTGAGCGGGACGTGATGTCGTCCTGGTAAGAAATGACTCCAAAACTTTTTCGTTTTTGGAAAGGTCATGGTCAGTCGTCAGAACAAGAGACTACACTTGCGGCGATTCGGAAGGGTTCCGCTTCGCTGCCTCCCGAATCGGGGTTTTCGCGACCATTTGCGATCTTGATCAGAGTTTGAGGATTCGATGCTCCCTGTTTCCCTGGCGTTGTTCTGGCATCAGCACCAACCCTATTATCCGGACGATTTAACCGGCGAAGTCCTCATGCCTTGGGTCCGCCTGCATGGGACAAAAGACTACATCGGCATGGCGCTGCATATTCTGGAGGTTCCAGAGTTTCGCTGTACCATCAATCTGGTCCCGAGCTTGCTCGTGCAGATTCAGCGGTATGTTGACGGCGGGAGCGATTTGCATCTGGACATGTCTCGTCGACCAGTCGACGGGCTGAGTGAAGCGGACGCCTGCTATTTGCTCGACAACTTCTTTATGGCCAATCCCGACTCGATGGTGCATCCGTACCCGCGCTATCAGAAGTTGCTGCAAAAGCGCAATCTTGGTCATGATGCTGCCACCAAGGCCCTCAGTCGATATTCGGACGATGAACTCCGCGACTTGCAGGTGTGGAACAATCTCACCTGGATTCACGAGCTCGTCTTCGAGCGAGACAGCGACCTTGCCGCGTTTCGCCAGAAGGGTGAAGGCTGGACCGAAGACGAGAAGCAATGGCTACTCGAACGTCAGCGACAACTGATGGCCGAGATCATTCCACTTCATCGCCAACTGATGGAAGGGGGCCAGGTCGAACTGACGACGACGCCGTTCTATCATCCCATTTTACCGCTACTGTGGGACAAGCGATCGGCCCGACAAGCAATGCCGACCTGCGAACTCCCCCGACACATGGACCGGTATCCGGAAGATGTCCACCGGCATCTGAAAGCGGCAGTCGACTATCATACGAAGATGTTTGGTGCTCCGCCAAAAGGAATGTGGCCGTCCGAAGGGTCGGTATCGCAGGAAATTCTCGCCTCCATCGCGAATGTGGGAATCGAGTGGATCGCGACCGATGAGCAGATTCTCGAACGATCGACCGATGGACTTGTCTCTCGCGATTCTCAGGGACATTCCCGGCATCCCGAGAAACTGTACTGTCCCTGGCGAGTCGAAGAAGAGGGGCGAAACCTGCAAATCATTTTCCGCGATCATGGCTTAAGTGATCAGATTGGCTTTCACTATCAACGGAGCAATCCTCAAGCTGCCGCCGACGATTTGCTCGGACGAGTCTTTGGCATCGGGCAGGCGGTCGCCCGCATTCAACCCGATCGCCCTGCTCTCGTTCCTATCATCTTGGATGGCGAGAACTGTTGGGAACACTACCCCGATGGAGGGGTGAAGTTTCTGCGCCGTCTGTATCGCGAAGCCGCGTCGCGACCCGAGATCAATCCGGTGCGAGTCTCTGACCATCTGGAGAAGTATCCGGCTCAAGACCGCATCAACAAGCTCTTTTCAGGAAGCTGGATTTTCCACAACTTTGCAATCTGGATTGGTCATGCAGAAGATCGAACGGCGTGGGACGCTCTCCATGAGACACGCAAGTTTCTCAAGAAGGCCGAATTCCAGGGGGCCGTCTCTGCAGATCGAATCGCTCAGGCTTGGAAGGAGATCGACATTGCTGAGGGGAGCGACTGGTTCTGGTGGTATGGAGACGACCATAGCTCCGACCTTGATGCGATGTTCGATCAACTCTTCCGGCGTCATTTAGAAAATGTCTATCGATTGCTCGGCACATCACCACCCGCAATGCTGGCGAAAGCCATCGGCGGAACATCAACGCATGCATTACATTCGCTACCTCGTAACTTTCTCGATGTACAGATCGATGGAACCACGACCTATTTCGAGTGGGCAGGAGCCGGAACCTTCGTCCCTGGAAGCGAGCGTGGAACCATGACAATGGTGACCGAGCACTGTGTGGAACAGTTGCATTTCGGTTTCGATGCCAGCCATCTGCTCTTAAGACTTGACGCTCCAACTGTCGCCTGCGAACAGTTTGCCAATCTTGAGGAGATACGTGTGCGTTTCGTGGAAGCCGACGAAACGGAAGTGCGAGTCGTCGGTTGGAATACTGGAAAACTCGCCTGCATCGTCCTGCGAAATCAGTCGCAAGTCTTACGGACCGATGCCGTCGCCGCCGTAGGAGATGTGCTGGAGATCGCCGTCCCGCGAGCCGAACTGAACCTGACAAACGGTGAGTTCGTCAGCTTCTTCATCGAACTTATCGAACGTGGCCAAAGCATCGACCGTGCCCCGGCAGAAGGAATGATCACAATCCCCGTTCCCGGCCCCGATTTCGAACATCGAAATTGGCGGGTCTAAAATGCAATCGTCTACATAACGTCGACGCGACCGGGAACGTCGCATCGCGACATCTGTCGTCCCCTTGAGTGGTGTGTCGTCGCGCTCATGCCCAGTTTTCCTGACGAGGCGTCACGATGTCGTTACTGGCCAATGAAAACGAGCCGATCGTCTTTCAGTGCATCGCCGTAGTCACCCCCGTAAGGCGGAAGCCCGGCCGGCCGTAACTTGTTTCTCCCACTACTGATTTTCCGACGGGCTGCTAGACTACCATTTCTACTCCGGCCGGGAACTACTGTAAGCACGTGGCCATTGCTCGACGTCGCGTACGACCCGTGCGGCCTATGGCGAGAACTTTTCCTGTGCAGCCGAGAGTCATGTCTGTCCCACCCGCTTCCACTGGCAATTCGCATGACCGCGACGCGAAGGCGACGAGTGCGCCAGAATCGGCGGACGTGGGAATATCCTCCATTGAGAAGAGTGGTTCGAACGACAGTTCTCGGACATCTGTCACGTCTCGCCTTCCGTCAGATGAATCACTTCGGCTCATTGAGACGGCGGCTCCGAGGAACCTGTTCCTCCTGGCAGCTTACGAGATCGTGCTCCGAGTCTCTTGGATATTCAAGACGGAGAGCGTCATCATCCCCGCCTTTCTTGACACACTGACCGGGGGGGCCGGGGTTGCGAGGGGACTGCTGCCCCTGTTAAGCCGAACAGGGCAAAGTATTGTTCCATTGTTGATTGCCGATCGACTTCGCGATGCGCCGCGGAAGTCGCGATCGTTAGGGCGTTCGACAATGCTGATGTCGCTGCTGTTCAGCCTGGCAGCCCTCATTGCGGCCCTGCGTCCAACTTCGCTCGCTCCTTTTTTGTCCCCCCTCTTCCTGTTGGTGTATGTCGCCTTTTTCGCAGCGACCGGGGTGAATCAACTGGTCACTGGAACCGTCCAGGGGAAGCTTGTGCGGGTCGATCGTCGTGGTCGACTTCAAGGAATCAGCGGTGTCCTTGGCTCCGTTGCGGCAATCTCGGCGGCACTTCTCTGGTTGCAACAATGGTTGAACTGGCCCGATGGAAGTGGCTTCGTGCCGATCTTTGTCTTCACCGCAGCGGGCTTCGCGTTGGCTGCCTTGCTGACTCCGTTATTGATCGAACCTGCGGACACCGCGACTTCACGGCCCCGGCTGTCATCGCTGCAGTTGTTTCACTCGGCTTGGGCGATTTATTGCAGTGACCAATCATTTCGGCGCGGAGCCCGAGTGGCCATGCTGCTAATCTCGGTTGTGTTGCTGTTCCCCCACTTTCAGTGGCTCGCCCGTCAGCAGTATGGAGCGGAGCATGATCGGCTGGTGATGTGGGTTGTGGTGCAAAACATCGGTGTGGCGGTCTTTAGTTCGCTCTTTGGCTGGCTGGCCGACCGATGGGGTAACCGGGTGACGATCCGTTTGCAATGCATCGTCGTCGCGATGGCACCGATCGCCGCCATCACTCTCACGCACCCCGCCGTCGATCCCGAATTCGGTCGACAGTGGTACTGGATCGTCTTTCTGCTGTTGGGTGTCAGCCCAGTTGCGATGCGGACAATCAGCAACTACACGCTCGAACTTGCCCCACCCGCTGAACATCCCCGTTACCTCAGCACGATGCGAATCTGTTATCTGATGCCGTTGCTCCTGGCTCCCGGCATCGGCCTGCTGCTCGATCTCTTTCCCGCGACCGATCATACGAAGGCAATGGTCGTTTTTGGCATGGTGACGATCGCGATTTCTCTCGGAGGTGTGCTGACGATTTGGATGGCAGAACCTCGATTCGTCAACGATGAGACGGCATCAATCGAACAGCGATTGAACGCCCAGAACGCCGAACAGGATGTTCGCGAGACCCCCTGATGCGGTTCCGAGCCACAATCACGATCGTTCATTGAGGCGGTCAATCAAGGAGTTCACCGGGAACAGGCTCGTCTCGTATGCGAAGATGTTTTTCGATGAGTTGCTCTAATGAGCGGGACAGGTCTACGTCCGTGTTCTGTTTGAGCAACTCGATCCGTTCTCCTGATCGTAGCAAAACGGAGAGCGGATAGGTGTGCGTCGTCCCCCCTTTGCTGGAGTGGTTGGTGACGTGTCGGACGTACATCTGTTTCATCTCATCGACAGAGACGACGCGGTTTCCAGGGGCCGGGAGTGGTCCGTGTGTCAACCGCAGGTTGTCCCGATTGACTGAGACTGTTGTGCGATTGAGAAACAGGGCAGCGACGAAATAAATCAGCCCAAGGCCAACTGCCACATGGATCAGCGGGAAGAGGAGAAAGACGAATCGCATTCCCCCTTCTGGTCCATTGCCGAATAGCGCGATCGAATACCAGACAATCAAGAGCCCATTCCAGAAGAGGCAGAATGGGACCATGAAAAACAGGATCGGGGAACGCCAACTCCAAGAGATCGTCAACTCATCGCCGAACTCTTCGACCCGGAGTTTGTCAGGAATCGCGACGACCGGTTTGATCCCTTGCGGCATCGACGACGACGCTGACGATGTCGACTGGGACGAACCGGCATCGTGCCAGTCGATCTGTTCACGCGGGACCGTCACCGGCGTCCCGCAGAACTGACAGTAGAACATTCCCCGTCCCTCAGGGATTTCCAACGGCCCATCACAACTCGGGCACTTCAAGGCTCGTGGGGCACTCATCCCTGTTCTGTCTCCAAAGGGCCATGTCGCTCGGCCGCGTGCCGGTGAGACCAACGGCAACGCGACGCGACGCTTAGCCAACGGCCGAACCGACCCGTCGAATTTGGGTTGCGAACTTACTTCAAGTTCGACAGCACCTTCTCTTTGAGGCGGTCGCAGTAACTGCCCATCCGACCATTGACCGATTTGTCCTGCACTGGCAAGGCTTCAATGTCGGCCTTGGCACTCCGCGCTTTCTCTCCGAGATAGTCCAGAGAATTCCAAGCGGAAATCGCGTTGAAAACCCCATGCTTCTGGACGTTGGCATACTCGACCAAAATCGGCAACGCAAGTTTGAGGTCTTCTTCGTTGCCAAACCGTGCAAGAGCCTCCGCCGCGACGATGGCCGATGGGAGGCCTTTGGACGTCGCCGTCTTGCGTAGTTCGGGTCGAAGTTGTTCAACCGCAGGGGCACCACGCATGAGGACACCGATCGCGGCCCAGTAGTCGTTGTTGGCCGAGAGATGCACCTTGAGTTCCGGTAACAAGTCGAGTGACCGACTCGCCGTCACCTGTTGTGCAACTCCCGTAACATAAGCAACATCGCCGAACGCTGCGAGGTCTTGCATCTTGTCGTATGGGGCCGTTTTGACATTCCATTCGTTGACGATCGCTTCCGGGAAAAAGCCGGTGTCACCAGGGATAGCACACCCCTTCGCCAATTTCCCCTTGATCTCTTGATGTTCGGCAGAGTCGGCCAGGTTCATGACTTCATCGGGGTCCGTTGTCAGATCGTATAATTCTTCCGGCGGCTTCTCGCGCCAGAAGTGTGACTGGGCTTCGTTGAGTTGGCCTTTATCGAACATCTCTTTCCAAACTCGCGTCGTCGGCGTTTGGAACATGTAGTCGACGTGCTGACCGCAGGGGCGATGTGGCATGTAGTTCCGAATATAAACATAGCGTCCATCGGTGATCGAGCGGATCATGTCAGGGCGTTCGTCCATGCGACCCCGAAAACCGTAAAGATATGGCTGCTTCTCGGTTGTCTTCGGTCCAAGGAAAGCGTGACCTTGCAGATGCTCGGGGATGTCCGTGCCGGCCAGGCTCAGGAGCGTTGGAGCCAGGTCAACGAAGCTCACGAGTCGGTCGGTCGTCCCACCGGCAACATAGTCATCGGGAGCAAGATGCTTCCATTTTTCAGGAATGTAGACGATCAATGGAACGTGCAGTCCAGAGTTATAGGGCATCCGTTTCGACCGCGGCATCCCGCTCCCATGGTCGCCGTAATAGAAGACGATCGTATCCTCCGCCTTTCCCGACTCTTCGAGTTCCTGCAATCGTTTCCCGCAATTCGCGTCCATCATGGTCATGCGGTCGTAATACTGAGCCCAGTCTTTGCGGACCTCTGGGGTGTCGGGGTGATAAGCCGGGATGCGAACCTTGGCGGGATCGTGAATTTGATCCTTCTCGTTGATCTTGTTCCGAATCTGAGACTCGTGAGAAATGGTGTCGTTAAAGATCGCAAAGAACGGCTTTCCTTCGGGACAGTTTTTCCAGTGAGCTTTCCCACTCGACTCATCCCACAGATTCGCCGGAGTTTCAACGTTGTAGTCGGTCTTGCTGTTGTTCGTGCAGTGGTATCCGGCCGCCTTGAGGTACTCGGGATAACACTTGATCTTTTCGGGAAGCTTGACCATCGACCGCATATGCTCGGCTCCTAATGATGGCGGATACATCCCAGTGATGATCGTCGTCCGAGCCGGCGCACAGACCGGAGCATTCGACCAACACTTCAAATATCGGCACCCCTTCTTTGCAAAGGCGTCGAGGTTCGGCGTCACCGCGTATGCATCCCCATAACATCCCAACTGCGGGCCGTTATCTTCACTCGTAATCCACAAGATATTCGGACGATCTGCCGCACTAAGTGTCGACGGAGAAGCCCCGAACAAACTCATCGCAGCGGCGACGAGTAACAGGGACAATACGTATCGTGAAGTGGGAAAACTATGGGTCGACATCAACATGGTCAGGCCAGTTCCATCAAGAGGGGAGACGCAAGAGGCCACTCGACGGCGATGGCGTATGCCGTCAAGTGGCCCCGTTGAAAGAGTGAGAACTACTCGGCAGCTGGGAAGTAGTTCAGTGTGTAATAGGCTTCTTTGTGCAGTAAATGTACTCCTTGTTCGTTGGTGACACCGTTCGAATGAAGTTCGTGAATATGGCCTTCCTGCAACCCCTTCACCTTCAGCCGAACCGATTTCCCATCGGGACCGACTGTGGCCGACTCGATCGTCGGCTCGGTGTGATCCACTTCCGGAGACCCATAGCTTGATTGATAGATATAGGTAAACGTCTTCATCGAATAGCTGGCGACGTCACCGGCTGTCTTCGGGTCAACAGGATGTGTAAAGGTCAGTTCGAACCCATCGGGCTTGACTCGCATCTCATGGATCTCGAAGGGGACTTTTCCTGTCCAGTTGATCCGTTCGACGGAGAACGGTTTGTTCCCTCGAGACCCCCAGCCACGATTCGTCCCGCCGACAAACATGCCCCCCTGTGGGGTCATCTCCAACCCAAGCGTCCCACTGCCGATCCCTTCAAGGAACGGGAAGCAGACCCCCTGATAATGACCTTGCACCTTCTCAAGGAAAACCCGCATCACCGTGCTGTTGGACTGATCGCCGACAAACATTTGATTCTCAAATGGACCAAATTTTCCGGCAGTGGTATCACAAGTAATACCGCTGGCGGACTTCCCCATTGTTGTGTAAGGGAACAATACGACCGGCGGCTCGTACTCGGGAATCTTCTTCGCTTCCGCCATGAAGCGACTTCCGGAAACCGGTTCCCGAGGGGGCTTCCCCATCACCGCTTCGCACTCTTCATACCACTTCCATCCTCCGGGGTGTCCCATGAACTTGCCCGGAATCAGATGCTTTAACTCGCATGTCCCGTTCCATGGACCTTGATTGTCGGTGTAGAAAACGTCTCCCACGGCGTTGAAGCCCATTCCCCCCGGCGACCGAATGCCACTGCAAGTCGGAATGAGTTCCCCCTTCGAATTCACCCGCACACACCAGCCGCGGTACTTGCAGTTTGATGAAAACGAACCGGTCAGGCAGAGCGTAATCCAGATGTTTCCCTCCTTGTCAAACTTCGACCCGAACGCATACTCGTGATAGTCGCCGTTCACTTCCCAGCCGTCGTTGACCACTTCAAAACGGTCGGCAACGCCATCACTGTTGGTGTCCTTAATGCGAGAGAGATCGCATCGTTGAGTGACGTATAGCCAACCTTCCTTCTCCGCCAGACCGAGCACTTCATGCAGCCCGTGAGCGAAACGACTGAACTGCGTCGCCTTGACTTCAGCTGCGAACGGTTCAGAGATCATCCAGACTTCACCACGCCGTGAGGCAACGGCCATCTTGCCGTCGGGCATCAGTTGAAACGACGACGCTTCGATCACCGCACCGGCTGGGAGTTCAAACCGTGTGATCGGGTAGTAGTCAGCTTCTGTCGGATTCGCGACATCGTCCGCCGCCCGAAGTTCGTTCCTCAAGATGTCCGGCGACAACAGGAGACCGAAGAAAAACAAGACCAACAGTGTCATGCGGCGCATCATGCAAACCTTTGTTGTCAATAACAGTCGCCAACCTCGGGCGAACAGGAACACCAAGACATCGCGACGACTCGAAGCCGAACCGCCCTACAGTCGATTGGAAGTGTATCAACCGGTCGGTAGATGACTCAATGCTCCCGGCGATTTCCGCCCCTTTGTTTTCGGCGAAACAGAGGCGGCATCGCCGTCAGACGAAAGTCGATGTCACCGGCTTTGCACAAGTGCGACTAACTGATCAATGACCGTCGACTCGTCCAGTTCCGTCGTGTCAATAATCAGTGCATCGTCGGCGGGACGGAGAGGAGCGATGTCTCGCTCGCTGTCCCGGCGGTCGCGATCGGTCTGTTGCAACAAGAGGTCTTCCAATTCGACCATCTCCCCTTTGAGTTCGAGTTCTCTTTGTCGCCGCATCGCCCGGATTCGGGAGTCGGCAGTCAGATAGAACTTTCGCTCTGCATTAGGAAACACGACCGTTCCTTGATCGCGACCTTCACAAACCCAGTCTCCCAGTTGGGCGATCTCTTGTTGCCGCTGCACCCATGACGCCGAACTTGCAGGATCTGTGCGACCCACCGATGCCCCTGTCGTCGCTGTCATGCGCAATAAATGCGTGACGTCCTCATCATCAAAGAAAGTGCTCGTCCCTTCAAGACGGAGTCGCGCTGTTTAGGCCTTGAACAATATCTCATCCCATTGCGACCACTCAATTGCCGCACACAGGCAACCGCGGTGCTCGATACATCGCTCCCGTATCAGTACTGAAATCCCAGTCGTTCGGCCAAAGCTCGGGCGGCAGTGCTCTTGCCAGTTCCTGCCGGTCCGTCGATCGTCACGATCATTGCGTCGACACTGCTCTCCTGTCAAAGCTGATCGATTTGCCGAGCATCACACAAAGGCTGAAACGACTCTCTCCTGGCGACACAATCAACAAAGAATAATCACTTGAGTGCCGTCCGATGCGAACGACTGGCGATGACGCATGACGGGAGAGTCTACGTAATCAGTAAAGACACTCACGAGTGTCTTAGCATCGGCCCCTGATTGCCGCCACTTCACTGACCCAACCACACGATACAACGCCGAATCGGTCGAATCAGCAGCGACTCTCCGAGCCGCTGGCGAAGCCATGATTTGACCGGGAGTTGATTCTCGGCGATGCGATGTCGGCACTGTCTGCAATCACCGTTGTCACCTTCGTGGCTGCAAAGTAAATCTTCCCATCAGCCAGCAATGGCGACGACAGTATTCCCGGCAACTCGTTCCTTCCACAAAACCGTACCATCAGCCGCACGAAAACAGGTCGCAACCCCCTTGTCATCAATGACGTAGAGACGCCCCTCCGAGTACAGTGGTGAGGGCATCGCCGGAATGCTCTTTGGTTCTTTCCACACCACATGCGTGTTGGTGACGTCCCCCGATCCATTGATACGAACGCCCCAAAGCTCGGGCTTACCAAACCCAGTCGAAAAGTAGACGATACCATCCCCGACCACCGGACGGGGGACGACGGAAAACCCCTTGCCATGATTGAGTTTCCAAATCTCGTCTCCGGTCGACGGGTCATAAGCGACAATCCACTGCGACCCCATGCAGATGACTTGCCGACGCCCCGCCTCATCGGTTACGGCAATCGGCGTGTCGAAGGACTTCTTCCGATCACCATCGGGAGCATCCATCTCGGGACGATCCTTCTCCCAGACAGTCTCTCCCGTCTGCTTGTTCAACGCTGCCACGTACTGCCGATCACCGACATCGCAAATCAGGATGACCAGATTCCCTCCACGAAGGGGGAGGCTCCCGGAGTCCGACGGGATCACTCGCTGACGGTGGCACTCTTCATGTAGCCCCATCGGTACGGTTGATGCCGGCTGTCCCAAACGTCACGGTGGCAGTACGAGACTATCTCCATCAATGACCGGCGTTGGCCAGGCGCGTAGCTGTTGAGCGTGAGATCGCATCTGCAAACCTTTCGACTTGGAAAAGGTCGATCTCGTGAACCATCTCGCCGGTCTTCCATTCAAACGGCGCGACTGCCTTCAGCGTGATCTTTCGGGCGATCTGTCGTGACGAAGTCTTTTCGGCGCCGTGCCACACCACTGCTAAGAAGCTGCTCCGTTCTTATCGTCGGCACCTCTTCAACCGCGGTCGCGTCAGCCAGATAAGACCGTCAGCCGAAACCGGAGACGACCAACCCCGTCCCGGCAAATCCCGCTTCCAGGCAATGTTTCGGTCGACACCCCAAGACTCGGGAGCCGAGTGAACCTCCGCCACGCCGTTCCCCAACGGCCCACGAAACTGCGGCCAATGCAGCTCGCCAGCCAGTGTCGCCGACAGTCCGCCGACACCGGCAAGAACCAATCCGAAGCAGAAAGTGAAAAGTCGGTTTCTCGAAGACATGGCGACAGCTCCAGAAGTTGAAATCCAATGGCCGAGGCGGGGTTCGAACCCGCACGAGGGTTGCCCCTCACCGGATTTTAAGTCCGATGCGTCTGCCTATTCCGCCACCCGGCCAGGGTCTGACTTTACCGTCAATTGCCGACTTTGTTTGATAGCGATCTTTTGAACCGATACCTTACCTACAAAAAGTCACTTGTCGAGTCGAAAGAGCTTTCGGGCAGGACATTTCACGACGACCGCACTTCGTCCGCCAGATTACTCAGTGAACTCGGAGCGGATCGGCGCATTGACGACATTTTCCCGGAAGACTTTTCCCGACTTCGCACCACGTTATCGACTGGACGGGGCCCCCACGGGTTGGCTCGCGAAATACGTCAAGTCCGCATGATTTTTCGCTTTGTCGAAGAAGAGGGACTCACAGAGAAACACATTCGCTTTGGCCGAATAAGATCCATGCCCTGCGGGAGTTCGCAAGTCGGCGTGCCACACTGGCCGAGCATTGGTTACGACACACCAATTCGGAGAATTGGTCGAGTCGTTTGGATGGAACTGAAAAACCGGGGATGGATGTCCAGTGACAGTGGCGGTATTAGCGGTTGATGTATGAGCCCGATGAGCGCGAATCCCGATCAGGCGGCTGGGGCGAAGGCGATGCAGGATCAAGATCAACGCTTTGCGTGTCCGCAAGGCTCGCAGCGGTTTCTGGCCAATGCGAACATCACGCCGTCCCGGTTCGTGGTTCCGCTGCGAGAGTATGGCTGGCGCGGGTTGGCTGAGGATCGATCAAGTGGTGTTTTGCTGGCACTTGACTGGACGAAGCCGGCGTAAAGCGGGCATGCCGCGAAGACGGATCAACCGCAACTCACCGGTTCCGACGACATGAATCACGAATGCTGTGGCAGCGAGGTAACTGCGAGGGAAAACCGTCGTTGTCACGGTCTTCTGAAATGAATTGGGCTTGATCCAATCGCGGCGAGTTCGGTTCCGTGGGATTAACTACACATTGCTACATGGGATTGGACTTTATTTCAGACGAGACACGATCAAACCACTCGCCGCTGCTGAGTCAGAAGTCAGCGTTGGCTGTCTGATCGCTCAGGGGCGAGTTCTTTTTGCGTGGCTTGTACGCACTCCCAGGCGACGCGTTCAATGTAACGGGCGTCGTCGTCGCTGATCTGCCCGACGAAGCCGGCTCCAGCGTTGCGGCGCATCCATTCCGGAAGACGTGACTGATAGGTGTCTGGCTTAAATTGTGAGAATGCCGCGTCAAGTTGTTCGCGACGTTGCTCTTTCTCGTCTTTGCTCAAATGCGGCCATACATGGAAACGGCGGGGAAGTCGGCCTACTGGTGACTGGCCGGTGAGTGCAGCGTAGAAGCAGGCCAGGTTGGTGAAGTGGCCGAGATCGCCGGGGTGACTCTTGTCGCCTGGATGTTGAAGTTCCAGATCGGGACGTTCGCTGCGAATTCGAGCCCACGCGGTCGAACACGGCGCGTAGATGCGGATGCGGTTCTGCTTCGCCAGCTCGAGAATTCGCCGGCGACCTTCTGCTTCCCGTTCGCCGCTGCCCCAGCCCATCTCATAGAAGACTGGCTCGCCGCCCGCGTCGCGAATGGCTTGGCAGTAGCGAGTCACGGCTGCCGCATGAGCTTTGCCATCCGGGTTGTCTTCGGCATCGCCAGTGATGAACCGGCAGACGACCATCAGGCTGACGTAGTCGAACTTCTCGTCGCGGACCTTGTCGAGGAAAGACTGCCCCGGTTTGACTCCGTATTGGTAATTGCATTCCGGATCGAGATAGACGCGGATATCACTGCCACTGCGGCCAACGATCTCAGCCGTGACCGGACGACCACTGGGCTTCGCCATATGGCCCGAGACAAGCTTCGCGACCTCGCCCGGCAAGTCATTCCAATAGGTTGAACTGCTGCCAGCAAAGAGCAACCGCACTGCCGGTTCCGCCGCGAACAGGTGGCCGCTCGACAAAGTCAG
>JAWKTT010000021.1:0-96550 GCA_041398965.1 Planctomycetaceae bacterium
GGCTACTTTCATGGACATGGCCAACGTTCCCTTTTCGCAGATGAGTTGAAATAAGAAGTCTGCATCTTGAGAAGAATGGCACCATCGCCCGAGAAGCAGACTCAATCTTGCCGCATTGTGGCGAGCGATCTGAAGAATGCAATCGCGGGTCGAATGATTCCAAAACTCAGAAAGAGTCGCGACATGTTTAGATGACGAATTCGGCGGTTTGATGCGTGAATCATGGCTTTGACGCCGAACAGGGTCGTGATGACCCCAAGGGACTTTCCCGCCCATTGGGACGACAAGCCGTCGACAGCAGTCGCCTGTTGCTCTCTTTCGGGCAATCGTCGCGATGGGGAAGTTCTGTCCGGAAAATGCCGTATGAACTTCTCAGTACCTCGTGACCGGAACTCGTTCAACTGTTTCTCAGTCGTCGGTTTCGGTAACGTGTCTGTTCATTGGGTGATTCACTTCCAAACATCTGACTGGAGATGGTGATCGTGCTCCGTTTTCTATTGATGCTACTTTGCACCTGTTGCTGTTCGACGACGCTGTTTGCGCAATCGCTCGATGCCGAACTTCGGCAGTCTCCCGCAGAAGGCCTTGCGGTCGAAGCGAAGGTTCGGGGAGATGCCGTGCGTGGGGCCGTCGTCTTCTTTCAGCATCAGATGGCTTGCTCGAAGTGCCATTCGGTCGGAGGTTCATTGCCATCGGCTCTGGGGCCCGACTTGGCGAAACTCGACAAACAGGTGACCGATGCCGAACTCGTCGAGTCGGTACTGTTGCCCTCAAAAGTGATTCGGAAGGGGTACGAGACGGTCACTGCTGTCACGAAAGATGGTCGAACGCTGACAGGTTTGCTGGTCGAACGGACGGACGAACGACTCGTGCTGAAGGATGCGACACGCGCGGGGGAAATGGTCTCGCTGGCGATCACCGACTTGGAACAGGTGATCCCGAGTGAACTCTCGATCATGCCGGGCGAACAAGCGAACCAACTTGCCAGTCGGCAACAGTTTCTCGATCTGATCCGTTATCTCATCGAGATTCGTGATGGTGGCGAAGCTCGCGCGAAGGAACTGCAACCATCCCCCACTCTGTTGACGTTTGCTGTTCCCGAATATGAACAGAAGATCGATCATGCGGGCTTCATCCGGGATTGGAACAAGCAATCGCTCAAGCGGGGAGAAGCAATCTACCGTCGCGTTTGCATGAACTGTCACGGCACGGAAGATCAACCCGGCTCATTGCCGACTTCGCTCAAGTTCCATGAAGGAAAATTCCGCAGTGGCAGCGACCCCTATACGATGTATCAAACACTGACGCGCGGCTTCGGATTGATGGCGGCTCAGACTTGGATGGTTCCGTCACAGAAGTACGATGTCATTCACTATATTCGCGAAACCTATTTGCGACCTCACAACCCGTCACAGTATGTCCGTGTCGATGCCGACTATTTGGCGAAGCTGCCCAAGGGGAACGAAAGGGGGCCCGAGCCGAGTAAGATTCAGCCTTGGAACGCGATGGATTATGGTCCGAGTCTGACGCACACAATTGAGGTTCCCGGAAACCAACACAACATCGCCTACAAGGGGATCGCCATTCGGCTCGATCCGGGGGCAGGAGGGGTTTCGCGAGGTCGACACTGGATGATGTTCGACACCGATACACTCCGCATGGCTGCTGCCTGGAGTGCCCCGATTCCAGCGAGTGCTGACGAGAACTTCATTGACTGGAAGGGGATTCAGTTCAATGGTCAGCATGGAATTCATCCTCGTGTGGCAGGAGAGGTGACAGTCGCCAATGGGACCGGTCCCGGTTGGGGCCGACCGGAAACAGCGTCGTTCGTGGACGATCAACGTGTCATGGGACGAGACGGCAAACGCTACGGTCCGCTCCCTCGTACTTGGGGGAAGTTTCGTGGGCTGTATCATCATGGTCAACAAGTGGTGCTGTCTTATACGGTCAATGGGGCCGATGTGTTGGAGATGCCTGCACTGTTGGAAAGCGAAGCCTTGTCATCGCCGCAGGTGGCCTCGTCGCCGACGTTTTTGCGGACATTCAACTTCGGTCCACGCCAACACGACCTCGTGCTGCAAGTGGCGGACCACGCAGAAGCAGAAGCAACGGTTGCCGCAATCGATCGGGGACTCTCGAAGCCGCGAGACGAAAACGATGTCAACGAAGAGACCGCTCCGCTCGTGAGGCTCACGAATCCCGATGGAAGTTCGCTGCTGATTGGCGTGGCTCCCGCCAGCACACCACTCAAGTGGTCAGCTGAAAAAGGGCATTTGCGGGTGACGATCCCAGCGGGGTCCGAGGAGTTGCGATTTACCTTATGGATGCGGGATTTCGAGGCCCACAAGACGGAGACGCAGGTTGATGGTATCGTGCTCAATCCCGTCATCGTTAATCCGGCTCCCGATTTGCAGCCACTCACACAGGGGGGACCCGCTCGCTGGACGCAGAAAATCACGACAGCGGCCGTACTCGGTGACGGAAAGAAACCTTTCGCAGCCGACATCCTTACCGCCCCATCAGCGAATCCGTGGCTCGCACAGACTCGCTTCACGGGACTCGATTTCTTTGCGGATGGCCGTATTGCGGTCTGTTCGTGGGATGGAGATGTCTGGATTGTCTCCGGTCTCCCTCAGGAATCGACGCTTACTTGGCAACGTGTCGCTTCCGGCCTGTTTCAACCACTGGGGCTCAAGGTCATCGATGAGACGATTTACGTCACCTGCCGGGATCAACTGACAGTGTTGCATGACTTGAACGACGACGGCGAAACCGATTTCTATCAATGCCTTAACAACGATCATCAGGTGACGGAACACTTCCACGAATTTGCGATGGGGTTGCAGACAGACAAGGAAGGGAACTTCTACTATGCCAAGTCGGCTCGACACGCACTCCCGGCGTTAGTGCCACATCATGGCACATTGTTGCGAGTGAGTGCCGACGGATCGAAGACCGAGATTCTTGCGAACGGTTTTCGAGCCGCGAACGGCGTCTGCATGAACCCCGATGGGTCGTTCGTCGTGACCGATCAAGAGGGACATTGGAACCCCAAGAACCGCATCAACTGGGTGACACTGGACCCTTCCGGGAAGCCGAAGTTCTATGGGAACATGTTTGGATATCACGACGTAACCGACTCGTCCGATACGGCGATGGAGCCGCCGCTCTGCTGGATTACGAACTCCTTCGACCGTTCGCCCGCGGAGTTGTTATGGGTCAGTAGTGAGAAATGGGGCCCGCTGAATGGCTCACTACTGAACCTCTCTTATGGATATGGCAAGGTCTTTCTAGTGCCGCACGAACGGGTGGCCGGACAGGTTCAAGGGGGGATGATCGAGTTGCCGATCCCGACCTTTCCAACCGGGGTGATGCGCGGTCGGTTCCATCCGATGGACGGCCAATTGTACCTTTGCGGGATGTTCGCCTGGGCCGGAAGTGCGACGCAACCGGGAGGACTCTACCGTCTCCGAGCCACGGGGCAGGCGATGCACTTGCCCGTTGAACTGCACGCAACGCAGAGCGGGATGACGCTCACCTTCACCGATCCCTTGGACCCCGCATCGGTCTCGACGGAGAACATCGCCATCAAGACCTGGGATCTCAAACGGACTGCTCGATATGGTTCGGATCACCATAACGAACAGTCGCTGGCGATTCGAGAAGCGACCCTCTCTGCCGACGGGAAGTCCCTCACGATCGTGACCGATGTGAAACCGACGTGGTGCATGGAAATCGGCTACAAACTGAAATCATCCAACGGCGAACCAGTCCAGGGGACGATTCACAACACGATCCATCGCCTCGGCGACCAATGACAACCAGGAATGTCGCGCCGGAGTACGGAAAGGTTTCGATGTCCGGCTTATGGGAAGGTGTCGTTCGTCCGACGAGACGCCAGGTTACTTGATCGGCACAACCACAGGCTCATCAATCATCCGTAGGCAGGCGACTGTGTGCAGCATCGCAACAAATGGACTGGCGAAGAGTTGTCCCAATGGGACAAATCCCGAAAGTATCATGACTCCCATACCGGCAAGACCGAGTAGGAGCACATTCCCAAAATGCTTGCCGATGAGTTCGACGCCTTCACTGAGTGCTTCTAGAACTGAACAATTCCGATAGACGAGCAGCGGCGCAAAGGGCCAGATAACCAACGCCCCCAGCCCACAGGTCAATATGACTCCCAGGGTGAGGATCATCAATAGGACGATGACGCGCCAAGTCACGCTGAAGCCGCCGCTAAAAGTGAAGAAGTGATCTCCAATCGTCGCTTGTTCTCCCCGAAGGGCCCTGAATTGTGCCCAACAGGTTCCTGTCATGACGGTCGATTGGGCAAGTAGGAACAGCCCAAAGAATGACAGGTAGCCTCCAATAATCAGCACGGCACCCAAGGCTCCACCTCCGCCGCCACCCCCTCCGGCGACGAGCGACATGCCACCGCAAGCGATCGCAAACGCCAACATGAAGGCCCCCGGAATCACAAGCAGAGATAGCAGCAATGGGCCAAACAACAACGGGACCATTTGGTCGGTGTAGACCGCCCAGGCGTCCGAGAATGTGCTGCCCACCTCGAAATCGGCGATCGTTTCTTCCTCGGTACGACGTCGACTGCGACCGCTGGGTCTGTTCAACCTCGCTCCGCAATCATCGCAAGACTGGGCCCCCGGTTCGTTGATAAACCCGCAAGCCTTGCAGGTTACCTCACGGCGACTCGACCCGCTTCTCGGCGACGGCTCGTCGTCGAAACCGAACGTTTCCTCTTCGAAAACCTCGTCTTCGTCATCACCCAGAGGGGGGAATTGACCTTGCTGGGCCGCTTTGCTGGGTAATGGAGGTGGGATCGGGCGGGCGTCGAAGGGATGATCCTCTTCGGCGGGCGGTGGGGGCGGCGGTGTTGAACCGGCGGACTGTTGATAAGGGACCCAGATTTTCTCGCCACATGACGGGCACTTCGCACTCAATCCCGCCTTCTCGTCCGGGGTGCGTAAGGTTGTTTGACAGTGTGGGCACTGAAATTCAATAGACACTCGTTCCCGCCCCCCTTGATGACGACGCATACCTTGGCGAACTCATCATCGCCCGTAATCAATAACGATAACCACCGCTTTCACGCAAAGAAAGTCCTCGGCATCCCTCAGGAACGTTCCGTGAGCGATTCGTTTGCACGTCGGATTTCTTATTGGAGATGTCGGATTTTGTATGAAGTCAGCGTCGAGTGGGGAAGGAACATGACGGTTCGGCTTTGCGAAAGCCCGGACGTCGGGAGACGCCGTCACGAAAAAATCGCCGAGTTCTCCGCTCTTGAAGCTGAGAATGGGTGGAGGGGGTGGGGCTGGCGATTGTCGCCGCTTTCGGAGGGGGATAGCCTGTCTTTTCGCTTTGGTGCTTACTGAGGCGAATGGTGAATGGCGGCACGTCTCGTTTCGTACCTTGGACGACTAGTTGTGGATCGAATCTTTCTGATACTTGCTCTGGTGGGAAACAGTGTGCTGATCGTCGCCTTGGCGTTGGGCTGGAGTATTGGCGACGGAACTGTGGCAACTCGCGAAGTGCAATCTGCCGTCGGCGTGCATATGCTCGTCGCGATGGGAGCTGCCCTCATTGTCCTGCTGGTTCACGCCGTCGCCCTGACCTACTTCATGGGGACCGGACGCTGGATCGAAGAGACCTCGACGGCGTATCAATTGGGGGATGACGCTCGGCGACGCAACATCCAATTGAAGTACCGCATTCTGCTTCCCCTCGTTCTCAGCACTCTGCTCGTCCTGGCGACCGGGGCCTTCGGGGCGATTGCCGATCCCACGTCGGACGTCTCGATGCCGTCGGCGAAACTCATTCACTTCTCGCTCGCGATTAGCACGCTCCTGGTCAACATCGTCGCCAGTGTTGTCGAGTACACGTCAATTCGCCGCAACGGCGACGTTGTGAATCAAGTCGTGCAAGAAGTCAACCGCATCCGCGTGTCGAAAGGCCTCGAAGTCGGCTAAGCACGTCAATCATGGGACGGCGCCCCCCATCAGTGATCGACAAGTTGCAAGCAGAACGGCGACAAAAGCAACACGGCATCTCCGGTTTGAAGAGTCACCCGCTCGTTCAACAGAGAGCCAGCGCCACACGACAGCGCGGCCCGCTCCCCTTCCAGTGTGGTGTTTACTTCTTTTTCTTGTTTGTTGCAGGCTTACTCGGTTCCGGTTTCGTCGACTCGGTTGTCCCCGGTTCGGTCGCCGGCGGCTTTGCTGGGGTATTGAAGAAACCGCCGTCCTCATTGAGAAGTTCTTCCTCCTTGTAGACGCGGTCGCCAGGACGGCTATCGCAGCCCCTGATTGAAAAGATGATTATGGCAACCACAAGGGCGACACCGCCGATCATCATGTGGAAGACAGGATTCTTGTAGGCTGGAATGTTCGCCTGCGGCTTGCGGAGGCGGGCGGACGAACTGACAGTGGGCGACTGAATGCGCGGACCATCCTCAGCGACAGGGAAGAACATTCCCTGCTCGGGCATCGAGGGAGACGATTCGACTTCCGGGAATGCCAGAGTCTCTGGGGGATTCGCAGCTGGGGGAGTCGGCTCTGACTTCCGGAATGATGGAAAAGGAGATACTTGCGGCGGCGGAGCAATTTGTGGTGGGGCACCAGCAATCGGAGACGAAGGTGGCGACGGAACGGAGGCTTCCGTTGCGGCAGCACTCTGTTCGTTGCGGAGTTCTTCGTCGTACGCTTCCTTACGAGCGGCATCAAGCAGACAGCGCCGAGCAGCCGAGACTTCGTTGAGAATCTGTTGGGACTCTCGTCGATGCTCACCCGATGACATCCCGCGCAAGTACGACGTCTGTCGCATGGCCGCTGCATCGATGACGTCGGCGTTGTCTTCGAACAGTTCGATCCCGAGCAGCCGATAATGATTCGGCGGCTGATCTTTGGCTGGAATACCCAGCCAGACGTGATAAGGATCGAAAGGTTTGCTCATGAATGTGCCCGTACGAACGAGGAAGCCAGGATGAGGTCACAGTCACCGCAAGTGAATTGCCGTGGCAGTGTGCCGATTATGTCCATCTCGGATGTCTCATGCAACGACACGTCGAAAACGTTTATCCGCAGACCACATCGTCGCGTCGTAACCGTTCGTCCGCCCCGTCACCCATCAATCCCGTCTGCGTGCGAATGATGAGTGATGTGATGTGGAAATGTTGAAAGGATTGATGCAGGAGTTGACGCTGTCTTGTTCCCTGCAATTCGACCCAGAGACGTTCGCGCAACCGCAGCCCTGTTCTTCAGGCCCCGATCGCTTCCTGATGAACTTGAATCGTCATGAGTACCCCATTGATGGATCGTTCGCTCATTGAAGCCCGTCAACAGCCGATTCGTGTGAGTTGGGATCGGTCTGGAAACCTCGGTGACGAACTGACTCCGCTGCTGATTCCGCGTCTCACTGGGCGACCGATTGTGTCATCGTCGTACGGTTCAGGAACCTCCAAGCTGCTTTCAATCGGAAGCATCCTGCATCGGGCAACCGCAAACGCTACAGTCTGGGGGAGCGGACTGCTCAGTCCTTCGCATCTCCCCCGACAGGCACCTGCGCGCATACTCGCTGTACGCGGACCACTCACGCGCGATCTACTGCTCTCGCAACAGATTGACTGCCCTGCGATCTATGGCGACCCAGCCATCCTCATGCCGTTAGTCTTGCCTCCCTGCGGGCGCAAACAGTATCGCGTCGGGTTGCTGCCGCACTATGCCGACGCGAAGCATCCGTGGGTCAACCGCTTTGTTCGAGAGAAACAAGGACTGTTGTTGCGCGCACGAAAGCCAGCCCACGACGTCGCAGCCACCATCCAGGAGATGTGCCGCTGTGACGTTCTGATCACTTCGTCGTTGCACGGTTTGATCCTCGCCGACACCTATGGCATCCCGAATGTCTGGGTCTCGTTGACCCAGCGCCTCGTTGGTGGCAGATTTAAGTTTCACGACTACTTCGCGTCGCTGACGTTGCCCGATGCCGAGTTCTTCTCAGCCGCACAATTCGTCGAGCCATTCATCATTTCTCCCGAGACAACAGTGAGAGAAGTCCTCTTTGCCGTCACCCCGCCCCGCCCCGTTCGTCAACTCTGGCACCGGCTCCTTCAAGCTTCCCCTGTAGGGATCTCTCCCCGCCACCTCCAGGCAGCCAACGTCTGAAACACTTCCCATCGTCGGGTGCATTCCCTGGATTGTGATCCTCGCCAATGGGTGATCTTTGTTGTCAACCTCTCCCTCTCCCCCCGTGGGAACGCGGTCTGAAGTCGGAGCGTCGTCTGCGGGGGAGAAGGCGTTTCGCGTCGGCTGACGCCTCCAGTTCGGGGAGTTGCCATGTGGGGAATGCACTTCCCAGCGTCGCGAAGCTGTGGTCGATGTGGTGGAACAAAGGCGGTTCGATGTAGAATCGGAGGGGGTGTCTGACAGGGTGTTGCAGATGCTTATTGGCGGACTCTGTCTCGTGGGAACATCATGCTGGAACTGAACGATTGTGTGTCGCGCCGCAGGGCGATGCTTCTGGGGGCCAGTCGGTTGATGGCAACATGGGGGGCGATCAACGCGTTGGGGACAGATCGAGCCGACGGTTTTTCGGAGGCCGCCGCAAGTCGTGAATCATTAACGGCGAAGTCGACGACGTTTCGATTGTCGTTCTCCCCCACAGTTCGGGAGACACCTTTCACGGGGCGAGTCTACCTGTTTTTTTCGGGGAATGAGAAGTCGCCACGTCGAGGGCCGAACTGGTTTCATCCCGAGCCGTTCCTCAGTCGAGACGTCGTCGACCTTCGTCCCGGCGATGAGGTTGAACTCTCACTCGATGCACCGGAAACACTCCGGTTTCCCAGCGACCTCACCCCTGACAAACTACGGTCGCGATATGCTCAGGGAGTCGTCCGCTTTAATCGGTGGGAACGGAGGGTCGGGGACGGTCCGGGAAACGGCTACTCCGCGACGCTTGCCGCAGATGAATTCGGGGGCTGGCCTCGATTCTCGATCGATCAGATCGAAACGCAACCTCCGTTTCCAGAGTTGAAGTGGTGCCGCCTGTTGGAAGTTGCGTCGCCACTCCTGTCGCAATTTCATGGTCGCCCGGTCTTCATGCGGGCGAGTGTCTTACTCCCCGCAAGTTATTTTGATGCCCCCACTCGACGCTACCCCACGATTTTCACGATCCCGGGATTCGGCGGGACGCATCTCATGGGATTGCGAAACGAGCCAGTCCGGGAAGAGAACCCGCAAGGGGTCGAGTTCCTCCGCGTCGTCCTCGATCCGAGTTGTCCTTGGGGGCACCATGTCTTCGCTGACTCGGCCACGAATGGCCCTTGGGGACGAGCACTCGTCGACGATTTTCTTTCCGCCTACGAGGCGGAATATCGCAGCATCGCCGAACCGCGAGGTCGACTGTTGACTGGCCACTCCTCTGGCGGATGGAGCAGTTTCTGGTTGCAGATCACGCATCCCGAAGTCTTCGGCGGCGTCTGGAGCACCGCCCCCGATCCAGTTGACTTTCGCGACTTCCAGCGGATCAACATCTATCGTCCCGGCGAAAACATGTACGTCGACCCCCAACAGCAACGGCGCCCTCTGGCCCGTTTCGGCGACAAGATCGCCCTGTGGTACGACGACTTCGCACAGATGGAGCACGTCATGGGACCGGGGGGACAACTCCAGAGTTTCGAAGCCGTCTTCAGTCCCCTCTCCACCGCTGGGGAACCCCGACAACTCTGGAACCGCACGACCGGCGAAATCGATCCTGTGACCGCCGCCGCATGGAAAGACTATGACATCAACTTAGTGATTCAGTCTCGTTGGAAACAGCTTCAGACAACCCTGTCTGGCAAGCTGAATCTGTTCATGGGGGAGGCAGACACCTTCTATCTCGACGGAGCCTCCCGTCTGTTGCAACAGACCCTGCACGACCTCGGCAGCGATGCGGTCGTCGAGTTATCCCCCGGAAAAGACCACTCGTCTCTGATGACAAAAGAACTCCGCGACCGCATCCGATCCGAGATGGCCACACGCACCCTCCGAGGTTGATACAACGATGTGGCCCATCGTGTTGACGGGACGTCAGACTGATTCCATGTCGCTCTGTATCACCCCGACTCCCCTTCGGAGGGCTCTGTGGCGACTCGGGGGTGCAGATCAGTGTCTGTCTGGCCCAGGGTGCCCAAGGCATAAGTGATGGCGACTCCGCACATGAGGCTGGCGGAGGTGAGCATCATGGTGACGAAGCCGAAGCGATCGATGATCCAACCTAATGGCTGCGACAGGAGAGCCATGCCGACGTCGATGAAGCCGAGAATCATCGTCGTGCCGGTCCCGCGAAGTTCGGGGGGGAAGACTTCGGATCCTAACGACACGACGCACGGAAACAGTAACGCATGGCCGAATCCGCAGAGGAGTCCCGAGGGGACGAATCCCCATTCCACCGAGAGCGAAAGCTGTTGCATCCACTCGCGGTAGCCGGTGTCCGAGAGGGGGAGTAACAACAGATGCCCCAGCACATGTCCCATCAGACCGATGAGAATCATCCGACGTCGACCGATCTGCTGACTCCATCGCCGCGAGACAACTCGGAAGCCGAAGGCCGAAACCGCGTATGCCGTGAAGAACGGTCGCACTCCGCCAAGATTGAGCGACGTCGCATACCGTGTGAGGAAGACCGTTGTCACCACGAAGCCGATCCCCATCGCCATCGCGACCAGGACAATGACCCCGGGCCAATGTTTGCGAAGCAGGTGCATGGTCCGCAGCGAGTGTTCGTGAGGCTGCGGGGGACGGTCGCCACGTGTGATGAACCAAACCATCACCAGATACAACATCCCCAATACTCCGGCCGTTCCAAACAACGCTTGAAACAACAGTTCCCCGCGAGGCAGAAGTTCAAAGTAGACGTCACCCAGTTGGGCCCCGACGATCATGCCAAGAAAACCACTCGAACCAAGACTCCCAATGATTTCGGTTCTTCGATGATGTGGGACGTTGGTCTGAACATGCACGTTCGAGCAGGCGAACATCGAAGCCAAACCGATTGTAAAGGCCATACGGGCGACGTACAGGTTCCACCCGGCTGACTTCGACATCACCAGGAGCGAACAGCCCGCGATGAACAGGAGAGAACTCCCCTTCCACAGCCGAGCGGCTCCGAGACGGTCAAGGTCTCGGGAGAGAGAGAACCGAATCAGGATCGACCCGATGACCCCTAACTGGACGATGCGTCCCGTCGTTTCTTCTGATTCGCCGAGGAAGTTGACGAACTCCGCGAAGCGGAAGGTCAGGACGTTGGCGGCAACCAACAGCAGATTGGCAGCAAAGGCAATCCAAAATCTTGGACCGTAAATCGAGTCACCGGACGATGGCGGAGAGAAGGATGCCGGTGATTCAGACCTCCTGTCGTTCATCGTCAAAGTGTCGATTGGCTGAGTTGTTGGGACGACTCAAACGGACGGCCCAATATGGCTTGAACGTTGTGAGGTCACCCGGAATTCATCAAGGTGACCATGTGAGAACAAGGAGACGCCAGCCGATGTTGATCGGCTGGCGTCTGCCAGAGATTCGCTGTCAAGTTGTGTCGCGACGGCTTGAGTTCCGTCGACTACAGGAGTCGGCCATCGTAGTCGATAATCACTTCGCCGTTCCGTCGGGTGATGATGTCGACGGCATAGCGACCGTAATCATAACGGACATGCTGTCCATCGCGACGCACACGGACCCGCTCACAGGCACAGGGTGGAGCACAGATTTCCACGAAGACACAGCAACCAGGATGGCAGGGGTCTTTGATGGAAACAATCTTCGAGACAGCTTGGGGATGAGCCCGGCGTGGTTGACGAACGGTGACATCGGGATACAGGCAAATCCCCAGTTCCGGGGACGGAGCGAGTGGTCCTTCATAGAAGCCAGCGTGAATCGGCTCGCCGGTCGAATAGACGGTCGGCGGCAATACCTCGTATTCCGGCAACGCCGCCGGAGTGGGAAGTGGGGGAACTTCACGCTGCGGAAGGGCTGGAACAGGCTGGTACGCCAACTCGGGAACGGCCCCAGGAGCATAGAAAGGCTCCGCAGCCGCAGCAACGCCGACGGTTAAAGCCGCCAAGGCCAAAGTGATAAGAATTCGCATGATACTCCTCGTTCGGCAATTGAACGTGGTGGGGGGAATGGGTTATTGCGGCGATTTGAGTACTCCGCAATAGGAGTTTACGCCGAGGCCACGGGAATCGCCAGTACTTTCTCCAAATTCTCAAAGAAAATCGGGGGATCAAGTCACTTCGCCGATGGCGTCGAGATAGCAACACCAATTCGCTGCAGTTCCATCTCAGTCGCCACCCGACTATCTGTCAAACTGCCGCCCCTCCATGGGGATCAGTTGCCGTTGACGGTCGTGCATGGAGTCTTGCGGCTGATGCGTTTCATCAGTCCGGTCAAGACCTTGCCGGGGCCGATCTCGTAGAACTCGTCGATCCCCGCGTCCAACATGGCACGGATCGAATCCTCCCAACGGACCGGGCTGATGACTTGCCGGACGAGAAGCTGCTTCAGTTCGTCCGGACTTGTGTGCGACTTCGCGTCGACGTTCGAGATGACTGGAATTCTTGGTGACTGCATCGCAACGGGGGTCAGTGCCTCGGCCAGACGCTGATCCGCAGGCTGCATAATCGACGTATGAAATGCCCCGGCGACTGCCAGTGGGATCGCCCGCCCCCCCGTCGCTTCGGTCAGTTCCACCGCCTTTTCGCAAGCGGCGACTGTCCCCGAGACAACGATATTCCCCGGGCAGAGATAGTTCGCGAGTTGCAATGTCCCGACGGCACTCGCTTCATCGCGAATCTTCTCGACCTGCGGAACCTCCAGCAACAGCACGCTGACCATGCCAGATGGGGTCGCATCGGCGGCATCCTGCATCGCTTGTCCCCGTTGCTGGACCACTCGCAGACCCTCTTCAAACGTCATCGCCCCGGCGAAAACGAGTGAGGTATATTCCCCTAAGCTCAGCCCCGCAGTCATCTCGCAGGCGTCAACCACGGCGGGGTTCTCAGCTCGCAGCAACTCGAGTGCGGCAAGGCTGGTGACAAAGATGGCCGGCTGGCTGATGACCGTTGAATCCAGTTCTTCGGCCGGTCCGTTGAAGCACAAGTCCTTCAGGTTGTAGCCTAATATTTCATTCGCCTGATCGAACAACCGCTCGGTCTGAGGCGACTTCTCGACAATTGCCTTCCCCATACCGACATGCTGTGCCCCTTGTCCGGGGAAGAGAAAACCGATCCTGCTCATGGGAGATTTCAAACCTTGTGTGTGTCTATCGATGACTCGCGAGGACTTCCCTCACGCTCCGCGTC
The DNA here is from genome assembly GCA_041398965.1 of Planctomycetaceae bacterium. Classification (GTDB taxonomy): domain Bacteria; phylum Planctomycetota; class Planctomycetia; order Planctomycetales; family Planctomycetaceae; genus JAWKTT01. The sequence goes on from JAWKTT010000021.1 coordinate 13,355, forward strand.
ATCGTACTCAACTCCCCTCCAGTCGGACAGGTGCAGAGAGAGAAAAACCATGACTTCCCGCACGGTCTGAAAATTGTGAATCTCAATCGACATTGTCTGGGGGGGGCGGTGGTTGGTTGGGGTCGGGTGGGGGGCCGGCCGCGGCGGGCGTGCGACCAAAACAGGTTGTCTTCAGGTCAGAACCGAAGCTGATCCAATACTCCTGACCCACCGCATACGGAATCCATCCCGCTGTAAATCCGTTGCGGGCCGCCTCATTTCGGGCCACAAGATAGGTATCAAAACTGTCACTCCAGACACGAAACTCAATGTAGTGCTGTTGTGGGTTCAACTGGCTCAGCCACTTGTTGAACTGCGACGTTCGCCGGGTAATACGGTCGGTTGACTCCCCTTCGTCCTCGCGTCGATTGATGAGCAGATAAGGCTTGGCGTCCCCGCCGATGCGAATCCCCAGTCGGACATACTTGTCTCCGACAGTCTTCTTCTCGAAAAGTTCGGTCAACTTCTCGCAGTCGATCAAACCTTCCTTGTTCAAGCTTCGCATTCCGGCGTTCACAATGTCGCGGGCCTCGTTTTGCAGCGTCGTTGAGTCGATTGGAAAGACCACTCCATCACGACAGACAAACACGACCGGTTTTGCCCCCTTGGGAGCCTCGCGAGGATCGGGCAAGTTGACGACCTTGGCATCGAGAGCCGGTCCCGCTGCCGGTGTGTCGGCCAATCGTGCTTTGAGCGTCGCGATCATCTTTTGCTGACTGGCCAACTGCTCTTCAATCTTGGCCGTCTTCTGGCGACGGTCCTCTAGTTCTTTGCGAAGCGTGGCCTCGTCGACCGTTTTACTCGTCAACTGCGTCATCCGATCCTTCAACTCAGCCGCCAGTTTTTGCTGCTCTTCAATCGACAGTTGTTTCTGCGGCGTGATTGCAGCAAGTTCCAGCTCTTTGAGCTTTTGTTCATCGAGAAGTTGCCGAAGTTGTTCGGCTTCGGCCAGTTTCTGACTGTACTGCTCTTCCGAGATTTCTTCGACGAACCCCTTGATTCGCTCGACCGCTTGTGAGGCGGAGAGCTGCGTGACAATGAGAATAATGATCAGAATTCCGACGACATTTGTGAGTGTGTCGAGCAGAGAGTCAAGACTGGCTCCGGCAGAGCCAGATGATTGACGACGAGCCATCACTTACCTCAGGAAAACACTCAGGTCGATCTGACCTTGTGAAGGGACGGGGAGTTTGCCGTTCTTACAGTATCCGTTCGGGCCAATGTGCGATCTCGCGACTCCTCTCGCCCGGTTATAAACACCGACGGCGTCGGGGCGAATCAGAAAGATGATCTGTCCCTTGGGCTTCGCCGAAACGGTGTCGAGGAGTTGCACGAACTCCTTCTCCGGTTTGTCGAGATCGCTGGTGACAATTCGCAGGTTCTTCGTTTTGTCGCGATGCAAAATCATGACGCCGGTCGCGGTGACCTCGACAAACGTCGGATCAATGTCGACCCCACTCCCTCCGGGCCGCACTTGCACAATCGCCTCTTCCGGGCCCTTTTTCTTGGCCTCAATCTCCTTCTCAAGCTCGGCAATCTGTTTGGCAAAGTCAGCCGGGAGTTTCTCGATCTCCACGAGACGAGTCTTCAAACGGTTTGATTCGGAGAGGAGTTTGACGAGTTCACTGTTGACGTTGGTCATCTGAGACTCCTCGCTTTGGAGTCGTTTCGCCTCTTCTTCCGCCCGCTTCAACTCGATGTCCAGTTTCTCGGCGGCAGCGATCAACTGTTTGATCTCTTCAATCTTAGACTCTGTCGACGCGATCTGCGCGTTGGCTTCCTGGTACGCATGAAACCGCTCGACCGATTCTTTCGACTGCGTTCGCCCCATCTGGCTGAGGGTGACCCCGACGATGAGCAACGTCAATACGCCGATCAGGCAGCACAGAATGCTGAGAAAGGGAAAGAGCGAGATTGTCTCGCCATTATCGCCTCGCTTCCGAGCCATTACCGTGCTCCATTCTTTCGGCCGAACAGGCTCCATCCGCTCTTCACCGGTGGCTGGGCCTCGATCACGATCTGCTTTCCTCCCAGCGAACCGAGGACGTTGTTGAGTTCCGTCAGACCCTGTTCGAGTCCGGAGAAATACTGCTTCAACGAGTTCGCCGCGTCGCTCATCGATGCGGAGACATCGGTCTGCGTCTCCGCCGTTCGTTCAGCGAGAGCCGTCATCGTCTGCACCTGAATCTCGGCCATCTTGTGCAACTGGGTCGAGAGTTCCGCAATCGAGGCGACCGATTTGCCGAGTTCGCCCACCGTCTGCTGATGCCGCGATTGCATTTCGCCATCGGCCCGCGACCATCCCTCGGCCACCTTGGACGACAACTTGTCACCAATGGCGTCGAGTTTGGTGATCCAGGCCTTCAACTCGGCATGATGAGGTGTCAGTGCGGCATCAATGGCCTCGCGAAGGGCCTTGGGGTCGATACCGCTGGGGGTGACGGCCTCTTGCCTTGTGGCATCCTTGAGACGCTTGAGAAAGTTCTCGTTGGTGTACTCGTCAACCCGATTCACGAGGTCCTCTTCGGCCTTCATCATCGAAGTCATCGGGAACATGACAAACATGCTGAAGACCAGCGACACGAGCGTTGTGTCAAAGGCGGTCGAGAGGCCGCTCGTCACTTTCCCGAGCGAGGCCTTCATCGCATCGACGTCGGCCGCACCCTGCATCCCTGCCGAGAAGCCCCCGACCGCATCACTGATCCCGATCACCGTCCCGATGAATCCGAAGATCGGAATCGCCCAGATAAAGACCTTGAGCAACGAGTAGCTCGACGAAATCGAGTTGGCATCAATCTCCGACTGCACCGCCAATCGGTCGGCTACTTCGCTCGGATTCTTCAGGATGCGATAGTGTTCCAACCCCCGCTGGACACGACTGAGCAACATGCTCGAACCGTGCCGGACGGGCAATTCCTGGATATGCTTCTGAAAGCGATCGACCGACTTGATGGTGATGTCTCGCGAGATTTCTTCGGGCAGCAAGTCGAACAGCATCGAGTCCTTCTGCACCACCACCTTTTGTGATTTCATGTAGAGAATCGCCAACGACCACATGGTGAAGAAGGTCGTCGCATAAGTGACCCAGCCCCGGTCGCAAAACAATTTTCCAAGGTAGTACCCGCGAAGAAAGAGTGGGAACATGATCGCGTAGAAGCCGACCGTCAACCCGATGCCGATGACCAGCGTTGTCCAGGGACTGACCTGTGTAGGATCCACAAACTCTTCGTTGCTGGCTCCCCTCCCCTTTGGTCGTCTGGGTGTCGCAGATGACACCGAAGGTGCTGAAGCTGTTGACGTACTCGCACCCCCTCGACCGACAGCCCCGCCGCCAAATGGCCCCGGCGGAGTGGTCTCGCTGGGCCCGCCCCCGACGTTGATGCTGAAGGTCTCCTCAACGGCCGGGGGAGGGGCCGCAATCGTTTGCGTGGTATGACAGTACGGACACCGCACCTTCGACCCCACATTCTCCTCCCGCACCTTCAACTTCTTGCTGCACTGCGAACATTGAAACTCAAAATACATCCCGTTCTCCCATATGAAACAATCCTCCCTGAGCGTAACTGCCAGAAGACCGGGAATCAAACCACTCTCGCCATCACTCCCCCTCGACCGTGATGGCCATAACCACCGGGGCGGTGGCGTCGGGGCCTTTGATGAGGTGGAGGGTTTTGATTGGCTCGGTGGGGCGTTTCGGGGTGATGGTGAGGTAGCGGATTTGTTGGCCTCTTAGGGCGAATGCGAACTGGCTCTCCGGGACGTCGACACGACGGATGTAGTCGGCAAAGTGGACACCGTTCCTCAGTTCATGGTCTTCTTTGGTTCCGTCGGCATATTCCAAACGCACAATCAGGCTGACGCTCCCCTTCTCGCTGTAAGGGTGCCCCCAACCGCTGACGCCGCTAAGGAAGTGGACCGACTTCGCCGGAGCATTGACCGGAAGGCTCACCTCTTTGGGCATCTGTGGGGGGAACTTTCCATTAGGCCCGTACAGCAGGATGGCGTTCGGGACCGTGTCTACTTTCGGGTCGACGAGCAGGAACGGAACATCCTTGAATGTCTTCGGGTTCCAGTCGGGGAAGATGAGTTTCTCGGCGTCGTTCGTTTCGCTGACGAACATTGATTTCGTACTAATACTTGTCGCCACCTTTCGAATATCTAACGGCAAGTATTTCCCCTTGTGAGTCAGGAACTCTAAGAGGTGAATAAACTCTGGCTTCGTGATGGTCTTCTCAAAGCCTTCCGGCATGACCGATTTCGTCGACGCGATAAACTGCTCGATATCTTGGCGTTGCAGAGAATGTTTCTTCGCTTCTGCATCGAGCAATTCGACCGAGGTACGAGTTTCGCTTGTCAGCATCCCGGTGAAGATACGCCCCTCGCTGGTGACGATGGTGTAGGCGCGGAAATTCCCTTCGACGCTACGACTGGGGTCGAGGATATGTACTAAGAGTTCAGCCTTCGGATGAACCGCCATGCCGGTGAGGTTGGGGCCGATGTTTTCCCCCATGTCGCCGTGACGATGGCACTTCGAGCAGTTTTTCTTGAAGACCTCACGGCCGAGGTCAATGTCCCCCTTTTCTTTGGTGATGGCAACGTACTCTTCGACCACCTTCTGACGGTCGGGGTCCGGGAGTCCCCCTCCCATCGCGAGCAACTTTTTTGCTCGGTTGCGAATTGATTCGTTCGGATGATTCGAGAGGGCCATTTTCTGGTCAAGCTTGAGATCGGCCAACTGCACGAGACCTTGATCGACCCCATCCAGAAGGACAACAGTCGTTTCTGGGCGCGACAACAGGAGCCGCAGTGCGGTCTCTTTGAGTGCGGGGGAGTAGTTGCCGATCCGATCAAGAAGTTCCGGGCCGACATTCTTTGCGGTACTTCCAGAGAGCGCTTCGAGGAGTCCTGCGGATAACTCGGGAGCGGCCTGCGGAGTGACATGATTCAACAATTGCGTCACGACAGCGTCGTCGCTGGGACGGAATCCAATCAACTGCGCCGCGGCCGAGAGTCGCTCGTTGAGTTTCGATTTGTCGTTGGCGATGGAACTCAACAGTGCGTCGACGATTGCTGTGGTGTGCTTCTGAAGTTCCTGGCTTCCCCACACCGATGCCAGTTGAATGAGTTGCCCCTTCGCCCCGGCAGGGAGTTTCTCCAGGATGGCAATCAATCCCTTTTCCGATTCGGGAGTGAGGGCCACTTGATGCCCTTTTTGCCAACCATCGCTCAATCCTTCAAGGGTCGCGGTTGCAAAGAGGTTGCTTCCTTTGGACATCAGAGCGATGAGGCGGTTTGTCGTCTCGGCATCTGGTTTGCCGCGTGCGATGTGTTCGGCCACGCGACGAACAACTTTCCACTCGGAGGATGTGTTCGACGTCGCCGGTCCACAAGGGGCATTATGAGCATGGACGATGGCATTCAGGAACGGCAGGGCATGTGACGCGGCGGCACTCGTCGCGGCATCGGAGAGCCAGCGGTCTCGCATGACGTTCATTTCATCCTGTACCAGTCCCCGGGCGAAGTGCCCGGCAGTCTCGGACTCCGGCATGTCGGCGAGTGAGAGAACCGCTGCGAGCCGGACTTGGGGATCGGCGTCGTACAGGAGGGAACTGTCGAGCAACAACTTCAGCCCGTCGTTGGTTCGCGGCAGGACGAGCGAGACGTTGCGTCGGACTCCGGCGGAAGGATGCGTCGCGGCAGAGGTGACTGCGGCCCAGATGTTCGCGTGCTCGGGGCTGATGCCGCCGAGTTGGTGGAGTGTCCACAAAGCATGAATCGCGGGGGCGTTGAGGCCGACCGTGTCGATCGATTTGTCTTCGATGAGTGCGACCAATGGTGCGGCGACGTCGGCAAGCGAAGCCTGTTCGACAATCATCCGTTGAGCGTTGAGACGGACCAGCATCGTCGGGTTGGCGAGGTTTTGGATGTGCGTCGCGAGAGGTTGAGTTGCAACGTCAGTCGTGGTCCCGTCGACGCGGTCGATGGGCTTGGGAGAGAGTTGATTGTTGGAGTGCGTGATGCGGTAGATGCGGCCGTGTTTCTTGTCGCGGAGGTCGCTTTCATACGCGTTGCCCTTACCGTTCTGGAAGCCTTGAGGGGTTGGATTGTGTTGGATGATGTAGTTGTACCAGTCGAGCACCCAGACGTTTCCATCCGGTCCGACTTCGGCCATGATCGGGGCGGACCACTCGTCATCACTGGCGATGAGGTTGCAGGGGCTAGTGCTATGGAAGTCGGCTCCGTCCGGCTTCAAAACAAAGGTGCCGACAAGGTGACCGGTCGGTCCACAGACGAAAGCGGTCCGATTCCAATACTGCTGCGGATAGGTGCGAGCCGTGTAGAGTGCATGCCCTGCTCCGGCTGTGTAGCCACCAAACTGGTCAACTTGCCGCACCTTGTCGGTGATCGGTTTGAAGAGGTGCGTATCCGCAATCGTGCCGAGACCTTCCGCCCCCCAACCCCGGACCTTTTCGTAGTATCGATTCGGAATCGGCATGTAGACGCTGGGGTTATGATTTGCGGTCGATCCGAAGATGATCCCCTCTTCGCTAAGGCCGAAGCCCCATGTGTTGTTGTTTGTTGAGCGGAGGAATTCGATCTCGACAACAACAGGAACATGCGGGAACTCTGCGTTCCCGACGACAGGCTTGGCGAGCTTCATTCGCCAGAAGCCTTGTCGAAACTGCGGCCCCTTCTCGTCCGTTCCGGTGATCACCGGTTGAGAATTGTTATACCCCTGCATTGCGTAGACCCAGTTGTCGAGGCCGTAGCGGAAGTTGCTCACGCCGCCGTGCGTGTCGCCGAGGGTCCAATTACTGATGAGCACCTGACGCACGTCGGCCCGGTCGTCGCCGTCGGTGTCTTTGAGGAAGAGGGTCTCGGTCCCGTTCTGCACGAGGACTCCGCCGAAAATCGGGAGGATGGCTGTCGGGATACTCAGCCCTTCGGCAAAGAGCGTGAATTTGTCGGCCTGTCCGTCGCCGTCGGTGTCTTCACAGATGCGAATGCGGTCGCGACCTTTGTTGCCGGGCTGGAGTTCGTTGGGGTAGTCGAGCGTTTCGCAGACCCAGAGACGCCCCCGTTCGTCCCAGTTCATGGCGATTGGCTTGCCCCCGAGATGAGCGTAACGCGGGGGCCCTTCGATGCGGTCGATGGGCTTTGAGGGGGCGTTATCAGTCGGGGTAACGGAGTTCTCGGTCGCGAAGATTTGGACGCGGAAACCTTCGGGGACCGAGAAATGTTTGAGCGACTCTTCGGCAGGGAGGGGCTTCTGCATCAGGGTGAGCGGAGCTTCTTGAATCCCCCACTTCGCCCCGGCGACGTAGTGCGGAATCTTCGCCCCGACGTCGATGTAGTCGAATGGCTTGAGGTCGGCGGGAATCTTGGTCATCTGCGGAACATCGAACCGGTTGGGGTCCGAGTAGACTCCTGCCTTCGAGGGGTCATCATGGCAAGCCCAGCGGATCCCTCGTTCGACAAGATTCTGAAATCCGCCGTTCGACCATGTTCGTTGATCGTGTCCCCAGGCGGTGTAGAAGACACGCCCCTTCCCCTCCGTGCGAACCCAAGTCCAAGGTTCCCGTTCTTGACCCTCCGCCTGCGTTCCTTGGACACGGTATTCGAGTACCGTCCGCCCTTTTTCATTGTGCTTCGTATGAACGTACGTTTCGTCCCAACTTTCAAAGCCCTGATAGCCCTGCATGATGGGATGTTTAGGGTCTGCGACCACCGTCGAAAAGACTTCGCCCCCGTGCCGTTGAAACTGCCCCCCCATCAACGCCACGATCCGTTCATCGTTGCGAAAGCAAAACGTCGCACAGTGCAACGGGATGAACCCCTTGCCGTCGGCGACAAACTTCAGCAGTGCATCTGCCTGTGGTTTCTCGATGCCATCGATATTGGCGTACAGGACGACCCCATCAAACTTCGCGAGCATCTCCGCGTTGAGCCCTTTGGCGACATCGTCAGTGTACTTCATATCGATCCCGCGCTCATGCAGCACCGGCTCTAACTGAGCAAACCGATCTGCCGGGCGGTGATGTCCATTGTCCCCCAGAAAGAGAATCGACAACCGTTTTTCTCCTCCGGCCTGTGTCGACTTTGAGTTGGCGAGATCGTCCCCGCGAACCTGCCGCGAGGTCAATCCCGTCACAACCCAAAGGGACGCGAAGAGGACAACGAAGAACAGGTGAGATTCTCGCAGCACCTGTGATGTGCGAATCCGCGAGTGGCAGAACATGAGTTGACGTCCCGAGTGTGAAGGGGATATTCCTGAAAACACTGCGAGATTCTAGCATCGGACAACCTTCGTCACAAAGTCACGGCTCAGACGAACGAGACCATGCATCGCGTGCAAGGCTTGGCCCAGATGTGAAAGGTGCGCTACAAAACGATCGACGGTGCGGATAGACTGCCGGGCAACTTGTAGGCAGGCAAGAATTGGCAAGGAAGCGATTTCTCATGAACATCCCGACCGACGACTCAGGGGAGAGTCCCGCACGATCTCCTGGTGACGCGGCAACGGTCGAGGTGGCCGAGTCGCGATTGCTGCGAGGGCGTCGACTGCGACCCAAGTTGCTCACCGGGAATCTCTCTCGCACCGTCCTCTATCTCGCGCTGCCGGTGTTGTTCGAACAGTTCCTCTCGTTCCTTGTCGGGACCTGTGACATCTTTCTGGCGGGGCATCTCGACCCGTCGATCAGCAAGTCGGCAACTTCGGCTGTCGGAGTGGCCGCCTATGTCGGATGGCTTGCATCAATGCTCTTTTCGCTCGTGGGAGCCGGTACAACGGCACTGGTCGCACGGCACTGGGGGGCCGGTCAGCATGCTGAAGCGAACCGGATCGCGAATTGTTCGCTGACGATGGCGCTGGGACTCGGGCTGCTCTCACTCTGTGCGATCTGGCCGACCGCGTCGTTCTTTCCCCAACAACTCGGGATGGACGCCGAGACGTCTACCATGACGACTCACTATCTCCGTTTCGATGCCATTGGCCTCGTGTTCACCAGCCTTTGTATCGCGGGAGCAGCGGCGTTGCGGGGGAGTGGCGACATGCGGACGCCAATGTTGATCTTCGGTACAGTCAGCGTGGTCAATATTTTTGCATCGGTGTTACTGGTGTACGGGCTCGGTCCGATTCCGGCCATGGGGGTGGATGGTATCGTCGCGGGAACGGTCGTCGCGAGGTTTTCCGGGGGTGTCCTGCTGCTGTTCTCATTGGCGTGGGGGCACTCGGGGCTGGGAATTATTCTGAATGAACTCCGGGTGACTGCAGCAATCGCGAAACGGATTCTGTCGATCGGTCTTCCGGCTGCCATCGACAGTGCCATTTTGTGGACTGGGCACTTCTTATTTCTGAAAATCATTTCGGGGTTAGGGAGTGCCTCCTTCGCGGCTCACATGGTGGGGATTCGTGTCGAAGCGATCACGTATCTTCCAGCGGTCGCGTGGGGTGCGGCTGCGGCAACGATGGTCGGCCAGTCCCTCGGGGCGAATCAAGAGGAACGGGCAGTTGCATCGGGACACCATGCCGTCCGACAGTGCAGCGTCGTCGGGCTGACGATTACAGTCCTGTTCTACTTCGGAGCGGAGACGATCTATCGATTCATGCATAACGACCCCCAAGTGATCGAAGTAGGGGTTCCAGCCTTTCGCATCGTCGCGTTGTTTCAGGTCCCTTTGGTGATCAGCATCATCTATGTGGCGGCACTTAGAGGGGCGGGTGATACGCGGTTTCCGCTACTGATGACACTGCTGTCAACCTTTGGACTGCGGGTTCCTTTGGCGTGGTTCTTCGCTATTCACATGCAGTGGGGGCTGACGGGAGCCTGGATGGGAATGTGTGCCGACATGTTGGTCCGCAGTCTCATGGCGACAACCCGATTCGTTCGACAACGCTGGTTGAAAACGGTCGTTTGACAAGCTCGCTAAGTGGCAGGTTCCCAAGCACGGAATCGGGACAAGAGAATTGGAGTCTGCCGGCCATGAGGGGGCATGGGATAGCCATTCCTCTGGAGGACGGACAAGGTTGTTCGTCGTATGGAGATTCGTTGATAGTCGCCTTTCGCTCCGCGAAAGAAGCGAACCTTTCGCGGAGCGAAAGGCGACTATCGAAAGGCGACTATCAGGAGACAATTGGCTTTTAAATATCACGAAGTCGCGTGGCGATGGTCCAATGGCGGTCGGATGTCTGTTGAACCGAGCCGGGGTCAAACCCAGTTTGTCTGAGGAGTTGGCGAACCTCTTCGATCGTCAAAGAGGCATGGAGCGATTGACGAAAAAGTTGCCGCTGCGAGGGGATTGCACCGACCGTGTGCAGGTCGACAAGATGTTCGAGATCGTCGATTGAATCGGGCCGGAGGAGGTCGCGGACAAACAGGAACCCGTTCGGACAGAGGACGCGCCGCATCTCCCGGAAGGCGTCGATGGGAGATGGAATATGGTGGACGATGCTATTTGAGATGACCCCCGGAAAACAGCCATCGACGAACGGCAGATGCTTGGCGTCGACGAGTTCCAGTTGCACCCGCTGTGAGACACCGGCCCGTTCGATGTTTTGTTGACCCAACAACAACATCGAAGCCGCAAGGTCGATCCCGTGAACATTCCAGATTTCATGGCAACGGACCAACTCGATCGGAATCAGAGCGGTCCCGGTCCCGACGTCTAACAGCCGCGTCGGGTCGAATGACTGGTCAACACGCATGTTGTCATCAGGCAAACCGCAGAAGGCGAGCAAGTCGTAAACAAAGCGTCGGTTAACCTCCGCATGGTCCATGCGGTCATAGTCCTCCGCCTCCTCGGGGGTATCCATCACTTCGGGTTCAAGAATACGAGGGAGCATGATGGCGGAACTGGGTTAAAGGAGTGTCTGTGAGTAAAGAACTTGTCACGACCATTCGCCGAACGGAAAATCGTTCCTGTCACACGAGCGAAGCGGTTCGTTGTTATCAGGGTGTATCGAACATTGATCGGAGGGATTCCCTCTTGCCGCGAGATGGATCAGGGTGAAACCTGATATGGCGACGACTCTCCACCACCGGGCTTCCTGCTCTCAATCGGCACTAGGGAGCGGCTGGCGCTCAGGTGATTTCGTCGGGCGAGACTGACGGGCAAGCCATGCGGCGGCAGCGGCGGGATGGGCTTGATGGCTCCCATCGAAGATCGTCACCCGCGTGACACCGGCTGTACGGCGGAGCAAGATATCACAGGGGTAAGTGACGTCTGGAGCGATGTCTTCCGGGAGTGGATGCGCAAGTTTGCCATCTCGCCAAAGTTGATCGATGATTGCTTCCGGAACGGTTGGCAACTGTTGTGCAACCGCGAGTACGTTGTAGGCTCGGAGCGTCTGGTGAATTGGAACTGACCCCGTTTTCCCATCCTTCACACCGGAATTGAGGTCCAACGGTAAATTCACCCCCTTGCCGATGTGATGGATCGGAGACCGCTCGCGATACTGAGCATCGACCGTTGTTGAACTCCCGGGTGCTCCACCGCAGCAAGCGGCAATCATCTTCGCATAGTTCCCAACCTTGCCATTCGGGGCATGAAAGCGATACCAGTCTTCAAGATTGCTGATGCCCACCCACGCGGAAGCGGCCGAGAAGCGGTCGGGGTGATAGCCCGCCATCAGCATTGTCATGTGCCCTCCCCCGGAGACTCCTGCCAGATAGATCCGCGACTCGTCGATGCGGAACTCCTGCTTCGCCCAGTCGAGAGCATCCAAAATGTCCTGCCTGGCCAATCGAGAACCACACGCTTCAGGATGATCATTTCTCCCCCGAAAGTTTGGTTGCACATAGACCCAGTCCCTTTTGACCGCTTCGACCTGCCACTCTGAGCGGTCCTGTGTGTAGTCAGAACTCCACGTGTGCAGCAGAATCAGTAACGGACGGGGGTGCTGCTTCGCGATGGCTGGAGCCCAGTAGCGAATGGGCTGTTCCTGTTGATCAATGGAGCTAACGACCTTCGTCGCCAGTAACGTTGGCAGCGGATCAGTCTCTGCTCCTTTGGCGACACTGTGCATTAACAGCAACGCAATGAACAAAACGATCAATCGTTGTGGCATCTTCGTTTCCTAGATTCAAGATGGGACATCACCCTGACGTTACGAAACCCATCCCCCAGTGTCCATCATCTTCTCGCCAGTACGTCTCGGTGGAACCGAGAGTTGAGGCCGGGTATCATCATTTTCCTACGGATTATTCCCCTTTCGAAGGATCGTTGCGATCATGTCTGACTCTGCCGCTTATCCGGTCAACTGGAACCTCGACTCTCTCTATCCGCACCCGGAAACTTCCGAGTTTCGTGTGCTGTTAGAACAGTTGCAGGCAGACCTCGGTCAACTCGCTGCCGAGTCCGAGGACTTGCCGTCATTCGATGTCGACCCCGGTCGATGGCGAGAATTCCTTGATCGCATGGCCGAGACATTTGCTCGATACGACGATCTCTCGGCGTTCATCGGTTGTCATGCCGCGGCAGATGCAGGGAACAAACTCTTTCAACGAATCGAAGGAGTCCTCTCGGCCCTCGGTCCTCGCCGAGAGCAAACGCTGACCAACGTCGAACTTGGCCTTAAGACCATCACCGAACATCGCCTGGAGACGATCGCCAGCGGACACGATGGGCTGAGTGAGATTCTGTTCTTCTTGCAGGAGTGCCGTCGGAACGCCGAGCTTCGACTCCCTAAACAACTCGAACTGTTGGCCGCTGACCTATCCGTCGACGGGATTCATGCGTGGGGACGAGTCTACGATCGACTCTCGGGTGATCTCCGCATTCAACTGATGGAACAGGGCGAAGTTGTCTTAAAGTCTCCCGGGCAAGTTCAGTTTGACGACGCCGAACGAAGTGTGCGAAAGAACAACTTCTACGCAGCCAACAAGGCATGGAACTCGATCGCCGAGAGCTGTGCCGAAGCCCTCAACCACATTAGCGGCGCCCGACTGACGAAGTACCGGCGACTGGGAGTCAGGGACTATCTCGACGCTCCTCTCCGACTGAACCGGATGTCGCGAGACACACTCGACACCATGTGGAGCACTGTGCAATCTCGCAAAGATTGCCTGCTGCGATACTTCGACGCGAAGTCGCAGTTGCTCGGCTTGGAGAAACTCAGTTGGTACGACATTCAGGCGCCGATCCCGGCTCCCATTTTGAGCACATCGAGGTCGGCCAGTCATCAAGCCGCTGCGTCAGAACTGAGTTGGGACGCCGCTTGTGCCACCGTCTCGAAGACACTCAACGAGTTCAGCAGCGACTTCGGGGCCTTCGCTGAGAACGCGATGAAGACCGGTTGGGTCGAGGCCGAGAACCGAGGGGGGAAACGTCAGGGAGGATTCTGCACGGGCTTCCCGACACGTCAACAAACTCGCATCTTCATGACCTTCACCGGCTCGCCCGACAGCATGTCGACACTGGCTCACGAACTCGGTCATGCCTACCACTCGTATGTCCTGCGAGAACAACCACTGCTGTTGCGAGACTATCCGATGAATCTCGCCGAGACCGCCTCGACGTTTGCCGAAGCGATTCTCGGAGACCGTCGTCTGGCAGAGGCACAAAGTCGACACGAAAAGCTCTCGATCCTCGACAACCTCTGTGCCGACGGCGTCAGCTTCTTGATGAACATCCATTGCCGCTTCCTCTTTGAAGACCGCTTCCATCAAGAGCGACAAAACGGCGAGGTTTCGGCTGACAGACTTTATGAACTGATGGAAGCCGCCCAGAAGGAAGCCTACCTGAACGCTTTGGATGACAACGGTTGGAACCCGTCGTTCTGGATCAGCAAGCTGCACTTCTACATCTCAGGTTGGCCCTTTTATAACTTTCCCTACACGTTCGGCTATCTTCTATCGACCGGTCTGTATGCGATGGCCCGCGAACAGGGAGAGTCCTTCAGCGAACCGTATCGACAGTTCTTGCTGGCGACCGGATGCCAGCAAACCGAAGAGGCCGTACAGTCGTCGCTCGGTTACGATTTGACGAAGCCAGACTTCTGGAATAAGAGCCTCGATGTCATCGCGGGCTATGTCGACCAGTTCGTCACCTTAGCCGAGCAAAGTGAGTAGCACTGACCGTCCTGTTTGTGCCGCTGTCTTCGATAATTTTCCTTGGGAGCCGAACGACTGATGGAAGCCCGGCAGGTCCACTGTCCGAAGTGCCATACCAAACTGCGAGTTCGTGATGACTCGTTGTTGGGGAAGTCGTTTGCCTGTCCCGACTGCGGGGAGATGCTGCATCTCGACCGCGATGATGCCGGGGCAGTGATGTGTCGACTCGCTGCAAACGTCCCGCAACAAGAAAAGGTTCCGAAAGGAAAAGCAAGGCCTCACGTCACCCCAGCTGCAACGAACACAGCTCGAAGTGCTAGTTCGCCAATGTCCACAACTGCCACAACAGGGGCGACTTCGTCTCCAGAAAGGGGGACCGTTCCGAGTTGGAAAACCTACATCACTCCACAGCGTATCGTCTGGGGCATCGCAAGCCTTTTGGGGCTGGCAGTCATCGTGTGGGTGGCGACTGGCGGCGAGTCGACCCCGGACAAGCCGAACGACCAAGAACTCCTGACAGATGCCCACAAGCAACCGATCGAGGTTCCAGTGTCACCCGATCAGCGGCAGCGTGACGAGCTTATCGAAAAGATTCCGGCAACTCCTCGAGAGTCTCTCCCGCAGCTCCCCAGCACGGAACAAGACGAGTTACTCAAGAATCCAGCGGCACTCCGCCTACACGAACTTGGCGAGTTACTGACGAGCCATCATGAGCGAACTGGTCAATTTCCTGCGTCACCAATCGAAGCGCAAGGACTGCCGCCAGAACAACGACTCGGCTGGCTTGCCGATGTGGTCAGTCAAGAGCCGAACCGTCGCCCCGATGCCCCGCAGCCACTCTGGGATCGCCCCTTCGATGATCCGTTGAACTCTCCCTTTGTCCGCCAGCGTCAGGAACGCTTTCTCAACCCGCTATTCAATTCGGCCGGGGCACAGGGGTTTCCGGCGACGAATTTCGTCGGTGTCGCCGGTGTCGGAGTCGATGCTCCGCTGTTAGCAGTCGACCATCCGCGAGCCGGTGTGTTTGGGTACGATCGTCGCACGACATTGAACGACATCACCGATGGGACATCGAACACTCTTCTCGTCGTCGGACTTCGCGAGCGTCATGCCCCATGGGGCTCAGGAGGAGCCAGCACGATTCGTGGACTGACCGACGCCCCTTACGTTCATGGTCCTGATGGTTTCGGCACTGGTCAGGTCAACTCGATGTTCGTCTTGATGGCCGATGGAAGCGTCCGTCAGGTTTCGGATCAGGTCGACCCACTGCTGGTTCGACGCATGGCCGCCATGCGAGATGGCTACCCTCTCGATCCTGCGGTTCCCGGCGAACCGGGGACTCCCCGTCCAACGACCACTCCTCCCGCCGGACTCCCCCTCGCTGGCACGCCGGGAGAGAAGCCCCCTGTTGGTGCCGTTCCCCCTGAAGTCATGCGCCCGAACATTCCCACAAAGGAAGTGGTATCGCCGGATGATCGCCCCATAAGCGTCCCCGTCGCCCCCTCGATCGACCCTGTTCCTCCACCCGATTACGATATCGAACGAGCCTTAGCACAGAAGCTCTCCCGCTACTCCCAGACGAAACCGGCCAAGGTTTCGGACCTACTCGACCAGTTAGAAGAAATGCTGAATATCCCCGTCAATCGCGATGCCGTCGCCACCTCCCCGCAAGCCGATCACCTGGAAAAGCTCCTCACTCTCGACCTCCGCGACACGACTCTCCAACAACTGCTCGACACAATCGCAGAAAAATCCAACCTCCACTACACCGCGACACGCGACCAAGGCATCGTCATCTTTCCGCCCGGTGAGTGATCACCGATACTGTGGTGAGATTCTGCCTGCGTAACGACCGCGCCCCTTGAACTGGTTCGATGGTTCGAGGCGGAGTCTCTCGTTGTGATGCTCTGGAAAGCGGGTAAACTGTCGTCGGCGGACGTGGACGGCCAGTTTGCGTTCCGAATTGTTTGGCAACATCATTACTGCGACAGGCTGGCAGCCTGGACTTCGAGACGTCCCTCATGAAAGCGTTACTCCTCTCCAACTACAAAGAACTGAACGTCACCGACTTCGATCGTCCTGAAATTGGGGACGACGATGTTTTGGTCCAGGTGAGGGCGTGCGGAATCTGTGGCAGCGATATTCATGGGTACGATGGGAGCACCGGGCGACGAATTCCACCGTTGGTGATGGGGCATGAGGCGGCTGGCGTCATTACCGAAATCGGTCGTCGTGTCACCGCGTTTCAGCCGGGCGACCATGTCACGTTCGACTCGACCGTCTCTTGCGGACACTGCTATTTCTGCCGAAGAGGGAGTATCAACCTGTGCGACAACCGTATGGTGCTGGGAGTTTCGTGCGGCGAATACCGTCGGCACGGTGCCTTCGCCGAGTACGTCTCGGTTCCGCAGCACATCTGTTATCGCCTCCCCGAAGGACTGCCCTTTGCTCATGCGGCCATGATTGAGGCCGTTTCGGTCGCTGTCCATGCGGCGAATCGAACTCCGGTCACGCTGGGAGACACTGCGGTCGTTGTCGGTAGCGGAATGATCGGAATGCTGGTCATTCAGGCGATTCGACTCGCCGGCTGTTCTCAGGTGATCGCCGTCGATCTGGATCGAGGTCGTTTGGACAAGGCCGTGCAACTGGGGGCCGACGTCGGACTTAAGGGGGACGAAGTCAACGTGGCGGAAGAAGTCCGCAAGTTAACCGGCGGTCGGGGTGCCGATGTGGTCCTGGAAGTTGTCGGAGCCACCCCCACCATTAAGACAGCAATTGACAGTGCCCGTAAGGGGGGATCGATCACGCTTGTGGGAAACCTGGCACCCAAAGTTGAAATGCCATTGCAGTCGATCGTTACGCGGGAGTTGTCTGTTTACGGCACATGTGCGTCGAACGGTGAGTATCCCGCTTGCATCGACCTGTTGTCCCGAGGAGAGATTCGTGTTGAAGATATGATCACCGCGACCGCTTCACTGGATGAAGGGGTCGACTGGTTCAAACGTCTGTACGCGGGCGAGCCGGGGGCCATGAAAGTCATCCTTGACCCCACGCTCTAATCGAATGTCCGTCAACAAATGTGCCGGCCTGACTCTCTATGAGGATACTATGAATCGCCACTCAGGACGTTCTGCCCGTGTTCTAATTCTCGTTTGCCTGTTCGTGGCCAATGCATTCTCCGGCCATCGATCGTGCGATGCAGCGGAGCGTCCCAACATTCTTGTCATCTTGGCAGATGATCTCGGTTACTCTGACCTTGGGTGCTATGGAGGCGAGATCGACACTCCAAATATCGACGCATTGGGGCAACGCGGCGTCAAGCTCACACAGTTCTATAACTCGGCTCGCTGTTGCCCCAGTCGAGCCTCCCTGATGACGGGGCTCTATCCAACGCAGGCCGGTATCGGCGATTTCACGACAGGAAAGCCGAGCCCGAACCGAGGTCCAGGCTATCTCGGGAGGCTGCGGAACGACTGCGCCACAATGGCGGAAGTTCTTGGGGCCGCTGGTTACGGCTGTTACTACGTGGGGAAATGGCACTTACACTCGGAGACCGGCCCCATTCAACGAGGTTTCGACGAATTCTACGGCTACACGCAAGACCATTCGCATGATCAGTACGATGCTGACTATTACATTCGCCTGCCGGAGGGTCGTCATAAGGAGATTAACCCTCCGGCCGAAGAATTCTATGCCACAGACGTTTTTAATGACTATGCCATCGAGTTTATTAAGCAGGGGCAAAAGGCCAATAAGCCGTGGTTCCTGTTTTTGGGCCATTCGTCGCCACATTTTCCAATTCAAGCTCCAGCAGAACGCGCAGACAAACACGAGAAGACCTATCTGAGAGGCTGGGATGTCTTGCGAGAAGAACGCTATGCACGAATGCAGAAGCTGGGATTAGTCGATGGAAAGCACTGGACATTGCCACCACGCGAGATCGTCCCAGTTGACCGGAACGACATTGCGAACGGCTTTCCAGGAGAACAGAACCCAGCTTGGGATTCACTCGACACAGACCGTCAACACGACCTCGCTCGACGCATGGCCGTTTTCGCCGCTATGGTGGAAGGGGTCGACAAAGGAGTGGGGCGGATTGTCGATCACCTAAAGCAGACTGACTCCTTCGATAACACGCTGATCCTGTTTCTCAGCGACAATGGGGCCTGTTATGAGTGGGGGCCGTTTGGATTTGATGGCGTCTCTCGTCGCGGCGAAACGACGCTGAGAACCGGTGAACAGGTCCGAGAAATTGGTGGTCGAGGCACGCATCAATCGTACGGCAGCGCCTGGGCGAATCTAGGGAACACCCCACTTCGTATGTATAAGCACTTCACTCACGAGGGAGGAATCAGCACTCCTTTCATCGCACATTGGCCCAATGGCATACAGAGCCGGGAGGGCTGGCTACGGCAACCGGCACATATGATGGATGTGCTGCCGACGCTCATTGAGGCTACCGGCGCAGAGTATCCTAAGGAACTCAACGGTCATGAAATTCAACCACTCGAGGGACTCAGCCTTCTGCCCATGATGCGGGGTGAACAAATTCCGCAACGCGCCATCGGCTTTGATCATCAAGCGGCCCATGCGATACGTGAGGGAGACTGGAAGGCCGTGTACAGCAAGAGGATGCCACATCAACTGAAATGGGAACTCTACAACCTTGCTGACGATCGCTGCGAAATGAACAACCTGGCGGATAAGCATCCGGAACGCTTGGCTGAAATGGTCTCTCACTGGGAACAGTGGGCAAAACGTGTCGGTGTCACCTGGGCCCCCTATGAAGTCGCCCCACACTCGACGACAATTCCTCGCTGAAGATTTTCGTCCGTTTCCTATCTGGATTGACAACTCCTTCTCAGTTCCATACGCCCGATACACTAAGCGATTATCGCGTAACAACTTCGGGGTTACGAAGGTTTTTATCCCCGGACGACTTCGTTGTCAGCGGATTCTGAACAGACTTTCGCCCGTACGGCCTGACGGCATCGCCCTACTCATCGAGTCTTCCATGCTAAAACTTCTGCCATTCGTGTTCTTGTCGACACTCTGCGTCATTCCCTGCGTTGCGGCAGATCGCCCAAACGTCGTTGTCATCATGGCCGACGATCTAGGGTTCTCAGACGTAGGTTGTTATGGCGGTGAGATTGAGACGCCAAATCTGGATCAGTTGGCGGCAGGTGGCGTCCGGTTTGCGCAGTTCTATAACACAGCGAAGTGTCACTCGTCGCGAGTTTCGTTGTTGACAGGCCAGTACTGTCTTGCAGCCGGTGATACTGCCATGAATCACGCGGTGACTTCAGCGGAGGTGCTTTCCAAGAGTGGCTATTTCACGGCGATGACTGGCAAGTGGCACCTGGACCAGCAGCCGACCGATTTCGGATTTGATCGCTACTTCGGTCATCTCAGCGGGGCGTGTAACTATTTCTCGGGCGATAACAGCTTTCGTCTTAACGGCGAGCCGTGGAAGGTTCCTGAGGAGAACTTCTACACAACCGTTGCAAATATCGACTTCGCACTTGATTTCCTCAACGAGGCTAGAGCGTCGAAAAAGCCATGGTACCTGTACGTTGCCTTTAACGCTCCGCACGCGCCCCTACATGCGCTGCCACAGGATTACGCAAAGTACAAAGGTCGATATGAAAAGGGCTGGGACGTCATTCGAGAGGCGAGAATCGCAAAGCAAAAGAGCCTGGGTGTGTTCGACAATGAACTCGTCCCCAGTGATCGTCCAGAACACGTTCCCGCATGGATTGACTTACCCGACTGGCAGAAGGGGTACGAAGCCAATCGTATGACCACTCTCGCTGCGATGATCGACCGACTGGATCAGGAGGTGGGCCGATTGATTAGTGACCTGAAACGGAATGGGGAGCTTGACAACACACTCATACTTTTTGTGTCCGACAATGGGGCCTGCCCCTATGATCGTCAAGCTCCTCGATTGAATGTGGAGCCGACGAATGCCGAGACCTCACTTGCCGATTCCACGGGATGGGCGTGGGCCCGCAATAGTCCGTTTCGATATTACAAGCAGAATCAGTTCGAGGGGGGTATTTCATCTCCTGCGATTATGCATTGGCCCAACGGCATCAAGCGACCAGCCGGTAGCTTTGTCCGCGAGCCTGCGCATCTGATCGACGTGTTGCCAACCTTGTCTGACATTACCTCGAGCCCCATTCCCGAACAGTTTTCTGGACGTCAGTTAAGGCCGACGTCGGGCGTCTCATTGAAGCCGATTCTCAATGGTGAGTCGCTCAAGTCGCGGCCTCCGATTCACCTGTTGTTTGCTAAGGATCGTGGTCTTCGTGACGGCGATTGGAAGTTAGTCAGCTTTCAGGGTGAAGCATGGGAGTTGTACCATGTCTCGCAAGATCGAACCGAATTAAATGACCTGGCTAAGGTGGAGCCTGAACGACTTAAGCAGATGATCGCAACCTGGAACGACATGACGAATCGTGTCTTACATGCGTCTGCTGCGACGTCATCGCCCGTGAAGGAGGCCAGTTTACCGCATCGCCATCGTGAGTGGACCAACTTCGCGCTCAAACGTCCTGAGGACTTCACTCGTGGGAAGCAAAGGGCCGAATCGAAAGGGGATGAGACACTGACGTCAAATTCACCAGCGACCACTTCCATACGGGCCCGCAAGAATACGAGCCTGAAGATCGTCGGTCAGGATTTGCAATTGCAGTTCAGCGGTGAAGACCCCGGCATTGCGATTGACCTGCGTGGCAAGGCGTTGCCTGATGGGCCATACAAGCTCTCGTTCGGACTGATTGGTGGTAGCAAGGATGGTGGCGAACTCTACTTCACCACCGATCTAAAGACGACTTTGCCGAATGGGCAAAGGCAGACATTCGATGTTTCCGCCGATGGCCATTTGCATCAGATTTGTCTCGATATTGTCACGAAGAAGAGGCTGCAACAGTTCCGACTGGACGTCTGCAACGGAACAGGTCAGGCAACGATCTCTAAGCTTACTTTACTCGACGGTGACGACAATGTCTTAGTCTCCTGGCCAGAAGCACAAAGTCCAAAACGGCGTCCATAATGTCAGGCACCGCGATTCGCCCACATTGTCCTCGGATTGCAATTGAGTGGGGGTCAGCTTGTGGCAGTGCTTAGTAACTTGGTATCGTGATTGATGGGGTATTGTGCTGTTCACTCAACGAGAGGTGCCGATCATGTGGCTGAGAGACTGGGGTTCTGTCTGGTTGGGAATGTTGATGCTGTTGGTCTGCGTCACCGTATCTGGGCGTGCTGTGGCCCAATCGGGTCGCAAGACGAAGGAGCGGGTCGAGGCTGGGGTGGTCTACTCTGAAACAGGTGGACAAAAGTTGTTGCTGGATGTCTATCATCCGGCAGGGAATGGACCGCATCCTGCCGTGCTCGTCGTGCATGGAGGGGCCTGGATGTCGGGGGATCGCAAGCAATTGCAGGTCTGGGCCAAGGAGTTGTGCAATCGCGGATATTGTGCCGTTGCGATCGACTATCGGCTGGCTCCTGATCACAAGTTTCCAGCTCAGATCGACGATTGCCGCGCAGCGTTGTTGTGGATGCGAAAGCATGCGGGTGAGTTACAAATCGACACGGCGAAAATCGGAGCGATAGGGTACTCGGCAGGAGGACATCTCGTCGCGTTGTTGGGGACCACGGGCGAATCTCCGACAAAGGAGAACGGGCAGCAGGACACTCGCTTGCAGTGTATCGTGGCGGGTGGAGCACCGTGTGACTTTCGATCGATGCCGGCTCAAGCCGGGACGCTGACTTACTGGCTGGGGGGGACGCGGGCACAAAAACCTGATCTTTACGAACAGGCCTCCCCGGCAGCCTTTGCGACAAAGGACGACGCCCCGACGTTTTGCTTCAATGGGACAAAGGATCAGTTAGTTCCTGTCGCATGGACTCAGCCACTTGTGGATGCGTTGAAGGAGGTCGACGTCGAAGTGATTCTCGAAGAGGTTCCGAATGCCGATCACATTAAGGCGGCATGGAGTCCTCAAGGTCGCCGGGCAGGATACGATTTCTTCGACAAACATCTCAAACCGCAGCGACCAGCGAATTAGCAAGTCATCCCGGCATCACAAGGAGCGATGCTCACGAGACCTTTTCCCGAATTCACCCCCATTCGCCTTGCCTTCAGAAGTAATGTCCCGAGTGAGGAAGCAACGGCACGACGGGGCTCACGTGTCTCGCGACGGATTACGGGCTACTGCTCGTCGGCTGGAGTTGTGTCAGGTGCTTCGGGACTCTCGGGTTGTGGGGAATCCGAGACTGGGGGACTTACTGGGGTTGAGTTTTGTGTGATCGGAAGACTTCGGAGGAATCGCCAACCGCCTAATAGGATCACGATTCCACCCCCGAGTGCTCCGAGCAGAATGCTCAATTCGGTGATGTCGCCAAACAGACGACGGATGGCGAAGTGGGTCGCCCGATCACCGGAACGGGGATCGATCGAGAGGGGAATTTCCAGCATCCAGATGTGTCGCCAAAAGAGGATCACCAAGACCGCTGCCAGACTGAGGTAGGGACCATAGGGGATATAGGTTTTTGACCCGAGCAGCCTCACGATGATCCCCACTCCGATGGCACACAGGGGAGCAATGAAGAACACGATGAGCGTCGGCTGCCAACCGAGAAAGGCACCAATCATCGCCATCAATGTGACATCCCCCAACCCGAGGGCCTCGACTCCCAGCGCGACGGACGAGAGCCAGCGAGCCAGCCATGTCACCCCGGCCCCGCAGGCGATGCCCGCGAGACTCCAGGCGAGGCCGTGCCAATGGGGATGCTGACTGAGCCAGAGGGGCAAGTAGGGGCCACGGAGTTGGGGGATTTCCTGATTCCAGTCGACCCAAACATGTATCAGTTGCGTTTCACCGGAGATCCATGCGATCGAGACTCCTGTACCGATGCCGATCAGAACCAATGAGTCGGGAATCCAATAGGTCCGCTGATCGGTTGCAGTAACCGAAACCAGTAAGGCGATGAGAATGGCATGAACGGGAAAGCGAGCGAGTCGCCAAAACTCGTCCGGTTGTACCTCCGGGGTCGCCTGTCCCAATCCTTGAAACATCGACCATGCCAGTAAGCAACTCAATCCCCCCCCAACGAGGCTCCACTTCCAAGGGAGGCTACCTGGTTCAACATCGCACACTCGGAGCCCGTGCCGAGTCGCTAAGAAAGTGCCGATGATTGTCATCAGCACGATGATCATTATCCCCCATTGAGGATGCAGCTGCACAAGGTTGACGAGAGAGTGGGTCACGAATTGCCTGTTGTTGAAATATGGAAACCGAAATCTCGACTCGAGCGAAAGGGTGATGGTACATGTGGGAATGCGTCTGGGGCGTTGTCTCAAGCAAGCATCTCGTGATGAGAGTTGTTATCATCCATTTGTCGCTTGTCGACACCTTTTCGCTTCGCGTCCACTTGATCGACTGAACAACGTATCACCCCGAGCGCGGAATGCCCACCAAGTCGAAGCCACTTCCCCTGATCATTCTGGCCCGAGACCCCTCGAATCGGGTACAGATGGAGTCGGAACAGTTGTGTCAGTTTTTGCGTGGTCGCGAGGGGCTGAATGTGTTGTCTGTTGCGACGAGTGATGCCTCGTTGCTTGACCTGCGGCATGAGGCTGAGTTGGCAGTCGTCATTGGGGGAGATGGGGCGATCCTTCGAGCATGTCGAGAGTTTGGTTCGCATCAGATTCCGATTCTTGGTGTCAATTTGGGGCGTCTTGGGTTTCTGGCAGACCTTTCGCCGCACGAGTTTCGGTCGAGCGTAGAAACGATTGAATCGCGAGATTTCCGCGTTGTCGAGCATTTGATGTTCGAGTGTCAACATCACAAGGAAGACGGGACAATCGACACATACCTGGGGCTCAACGAGACGGCTTTACTGTCGGGAGCGTCGTTGCAGATGATCGACGTCCGTCTGAACATCAATGATGAACATGTGACGACGTTTAGTGGCGACGGTTTGATCATCAGTACTCCCGTGGGATCAACGGCCCACAGTCTTTCGGCGGGTGGCCCCATCCTGCGTCAAGACTTGCAGGCGTTTGTCGTCACCCCGATCTGTCCGCACACATTGACGGTTCGGCCGGTCATCGACGATGCCGACGCGACCTATGAACTGCTGGTTCCTCGCAGTGTCGAGGGGGTCATGTTGGTTGTTGACGGTCAGATCAAAGTGCCGTTTCGCACAGGGGACCGGGCGATCATCCGTAAGGCGGGAGTCCGTTTTCAGCTTGCTCGGATACCGGGGCACAGTTTTTACGGCACCCTTCATCGTAAGCTGGGTTGGACCGGACAGCCCCGTTACCGAGTGGATGGATGACGTTGAGCGTTCGTTCGCTGGCCGACATGCCGAATCGTTTCCGCCCCCTTGGGGTCGCGATTCCTGCGAGATGCCATCGGAGTGTCAAGAGTGCAGATTGACAACAGGTTGAGTTGAGAAGATTTGCTCCCCCGTTTCAGTCGAGCGAAGTTGCACAGACTGCGGCAGAACGGCACCCCCTTCGGAGTGTGGCGTGGATGCATCGTTCCAACGATGTCCCGATACAGCATGTCGGCCTGACATGTTGCCGAGAATCACGGGCATTCGAGTGGTCTCCCTCAGGCGATGTTGCGGTGTGACAACATCCAAGGGCAAATCGAGAAAGTTCGCGAGAAATAGTTGATCGATGGTGCGGTAGAGCTAGAATTCGACACGGTTTTCGTGGAAGATGAAGGCGGAATGTGCGCGTGATGTTGCCGCTGATGAAATCTTTCTCTTGAATGTCGACTGCAATCCTTACTCCAGTTTCGGATGCTCGGATTCCAGTAGCAGGCAAGAGAACCTTCCAGGCAGATTGCGCCGTTCCTCCACCAGTACATGCGATACGGGCATGACAGAGGCGAGTGTACGCGGGCCAAATGAAAATCGGAGTACCCCCCTAACCTTGACAACGGCGCGGCCCCCTTCCTAGCCGTTTAGCGACTTCCACGATGTCACAGTCGACAATCGAGGTCGCGGTGTGCCCACTATGTACAGAATTACCTACTGCCCCCGGATGAGGGAGGCTTAAGCGATGAACGCTTGGAATACCACAGACTCTGCTGTCGGGCAGCAGACGCCACGATTGTTGGTGCAGCATGCCGACGAACGCAGGGAAACGTTGCGACTCAGTCGGACGTTGCGTCATACGATTGGACGTGCCCATGACAACTGGCTCAAACTGAGCGACACCGGTTGCAGTCGACATCATTGCACTATCGAGTGGACCGGAGGTCAGTGGGTCATTTCCGACCTGGGAAGTAGCAACGGCACCCAGGTTGATTTGCAGAATGTCCGCCGCTGCGAGTTGGAGGATGGGTCTCTCATCTTGATCGGTCGCACTTGGTTCCGATTTAGCTACGAGACCGAAGAAGACTATATCTTCCCGGCAGACGCTCGGGTTGATGCCGCGGAGACGGACCACGGATTTCGCACCAACGATCCAGAGAATGCGCAATCGCTTGGCGAGAATAAAGGGAAGACTTCGACCATCCGCGACGCGACTGGCGTTTCGGGGCGTCCACAAGCGAACAGCGACGACCCGAGCACCGAGATTGGGATTGAACCTCCAGAACTCGAAAGCACCATTTCTCCGATCGTGCAGAAGCCCCTTCCAAACCGGGCCGAGTCATCCTCTGCAGGATTCGGCGAGCTGCAGCGTCGAAAGTTCTTCCCCGAGATGATTGGGGACAGCCCCACGATGCAGGTCCTTCGCGAAACGATTTCCATGCTGGCGACGACCGATGCCGGGGTGTTGCTGCTGGGAGAGACAGGCGTTGGGAAGGAATTAGTCGCCTACGAGATCCATCGACTCAGTCGTCGTTCGTCCGGCCCTTATGTTTGCGTCAATTGCGCCGCACTCTCCGAGAGCCTACTTGAGAGCGAGTTGTTTGGACATGAGAAGGGATCCTTTACCGGGGCAACCGAGCGACGTCTGGGGAAGTTTGAACAGGCGGATGGTGGGACTCTGGTGCTCGACGAAATTGGGGAGATGAGTCCGACAATTCAGGCCAAGTTCTTACGTGTGCTCGATGGCCATGCCTTCGAAAGAGTCGGCGGAAATATCCCGATTCGAGTGAACGTCAGGGTCATCGCAGCAACAAATCGCAACCTCGAACAAGCGGTCGCTCGTGGCGAGTTCCGTCGTGATTTGTATTTCCGCCTCAATGTTCTTGACATGACCATTCCTCCGTTGCGAGAACGTCGAGCCGACATTCCGACTCTGGCGAATCACTTCCTGAAGATCATCGCACTTCGGGCCCATGTCCCGGCCCCGAAATTAACGACCAATGCCATCGAACGACTGACCGTTCATGACTGGCCGGGGAACGTGCGAGAGTTGAAAAACCTTTTGGAACGAGCTTTCGTTTTTGCGAAGGATGGAGTGATCGACATTGGCGACCTCCGTTTCCCTGTCGGTGCGGTCGTCTCGGCAGAAGAGGCGGGGGTATTTCAGGAACAGTCTTTGCAGGCAGTGGAGCTTCAACATATCGTCCGCACTTTAGATGCGACCGACTGGAACAAGAGTCGTGCCTCTCAAATCCTGGGAATTGAACGTTCGACGCTCGACCGGAAACTCAAACGCTATCGAATTCGACGTCCAAAACCGAAGACAACGATCATCCCGGCAAACCCCGACGATTCGGACGTGAAGGAAGAGTTCGATGACGTTGAAGAATGACGTCGTAGAAAGATGATGTTGGTAATGCATTAGGTAGTGCATTAGGAGGTCCCGACCCCCAAAAAAGGTGGGGATAGGGAACGTCGGTGCAATCAAAGAGAATCGAATTCGAGTCGACGACTGTTGCGAGGTCTTAGAGCGTCGATTCGCTGCCGAGCAGTGCGGCGTCGGCGATGCGACGGACATGCTTGCGGAGTCGGACTTCGTTGCCGACCTCATTGAAGCTGATGTCATCCATGAACGACCGCATCAGCAGAACCCCTCGGCCGCAAGGGCGTTCCAGAAAGCCGGGCTCTCGGGGATCGGGTAACGACTTCGGGTTGAAGCCTTTGCCATCGTCTCGAATGACGACCTCCAGAGCATCCTTTGTGAAGCGGACGCGAACGTGAATCTGACGATCGGCGTAGGGAAGCTGAGTGCGACGCTCGGCCGCGAGGTTATAAAACTTCTCGGCGTCTTCTTCCTTGAGGTCGGAACAGACGTCGAGGTTGCCGTGATAGTAAGCATTGGCGAGCGCTTCATCGATGGCAGTCGAGATGCGGACGCACTCGTTCTCTTCAAACAGGTGCCGAGACCGGATAAGTTCGCGGACTTCCTGCACCAGAGCCGACACCAGATTCAGGTCGTTATCGACGCTGTAAGCCACTTCGGTCATCTGTCGTTGCAGACGATCTCGATGTGCCTGTTCTTCAGTGGATTCGAGGAGTCTGCGGACGGTATCGACCAAACTGTCGTTGAGCTGAGTCTTGGGGACATAACTGGCCGCACCCCGTTCGAGGGCTTGCACGGCGATCAGTTCGCTCCCGGCGGCAGTCATGAGGACGACCGGAATCCGGGGGAACTCGTTGCGCATCACCTCCACCAGTTCGAGCCCGTTCATTTCGGGCATCTGCAAGTCGGTGACGACAAGGTCGGGATTGAGGCGTTCGACGAGTTCGAGTGCCTGCTTGCCATCTGCCGCTGTGATGACAGACCATCTCTCTGCTCGCGCCAGCAGTTGGCTGGCTAGCACGAGATCGACCTTGGAATCATCAACGACGAGTATGGTAGTCATGAGCGCTCCTGACGGAGAATCCGACATCAGCGACCAAATAGGTTCAGGCGAAGCATAGGCGACGCGGGCTTTGAGAAAAAGGGACCGAGCCACCTTGCATTATTGTCGCTGACAACGCATCGTCTGCCAAGAATCCGGTAGTGGTTTTTTTGTGATCTTTCGACGAAGAATGGCAAGAGGACTTCGGGCCGATTTTGGTCAATTCGTCGTCAGTTGGGCAGCGGCCACTCCGAACAACGCTCCTTCCAGCAGGTGACGTTCAAGGAACGCTCCGATGGCTTCAAACTTGCTGTATTGCAGAATCAAGTGGTCCCCCGGTTGGATCAGAATGTTCTCGCGACTGGTCATGTTTCGTTTGATGCGTCGCAGGTCCACTTCGATTGGAAGACGCGAGCCATCAACCAGTGTTCGCAGAACGATCACCTTGCTCGCTGAGACGGTCACGTCTTGGTTGAGGGCAGAGACTCCCCCGAGAGAACGGGAACTGCCGCTACTTCGTCCTCCCGATTGTGCAATGGACAAGGCATCCAGAACGGTCAGGTCGTAGTCGCGAGGGAGCGTATACTGCCCCCCGCCAAGGAGACCGCCAGTGTAATACACTTCGCTGCCTCGCGATTCAATGAAGACGATGTCCCCATCATGCAGGGTGATGTCCGCTTCGGACAGGTTGAGCGATTCCCCTGCTGAGAGGCGTATCGGGATCTTGATGACATCGGGGCCATCAATGGTGGCGTTCAATCCACTGATGTCGTGCTCATGAAGCGCCCATGTCTCACCTGTGCCCCATGCGGGCTGCGTCGACCATTGGGATGATGAGTGTGGCGTGAATCCCTGGTCCTGGATTGGTTCCAGATACTGCACCTGATTCAACCGAGCACCCGGTGATTTGGGGATTGTGGTGACTGGTGCCTGAGGCGACCGCTGCCAAGCCGCAGGCGTCTGCGGAGAAGTCATGGGCCGTCCCATCGCTTCTGGAGACAGCGACGGCGATGAGTACGCGGGGAACTGTGTTGATGACGGCTGGTTATAACTAAGTGGTTGCGCCAAGTTGGGTGAAGAAGGATTCTGTCGCCAAGCCTCGTTAGGCCCTGGAGTGTAGACGTCCTGCCGAGAGATCGAGTGTCCACCTGTCGCCGAGAATCCAGAAGAGTTGCGGTTCGACGCGAACGGGTTTCCCGCCCGAGTCACATCGGCCTGAACCGGTCGAGTGCTGCCATAGGAAGTCGCGGCAACTGTCGTCGGACTCGTCGATCGATATCCCTGTGTCATCGGATTGCTGGAAGAAACCGAGTGTCCCGACAACGTCGGTGATCCCGACATCCGACCGCTGCTCGCCTGGGAAGAATTGTCGCTTCGCCCTCGTTGGAACATGGAGTTCCAACGGCTTTCGGGTGATTGATAACGAAACGTCGGTTCCGAGCCTGAAGGGGACAAGACTGGCCCCCCCGGTTGCATCATCGGCTGTCCATAGCCAGGTTGTGGAGACCCCGACGGCGGCGACATCATCGGCTGTTGTACTGGGTTCACCCCCGGCGGATACGACATCATCGGCTGTGGCATCATCGGCGGCTGATAGCTTGGCGGCATCATTCCGGTGGGGAATTGTTGGGCGAACCCATCGCCTGGCATCGGTCCTGCCTGGCTACCGCGTCGACGAATCACCCGGATCATGTTCTCGGCATCCAACCCCGGCAGGCCGTCGACACCTTGAACGCGGGAGAGTGCGTGCATCACGTCGTTTTCATAAGCCTTCAGATTGACAACGCGAGAGGTCCCGCGCTGAATGCTTCCGAGGTTGACCGTTCCCGGTTGTTGGGTTCCACCCGGACCGCCACTCGTTGAGGCTTCCTGCCGGACGACGAGCACTCGAATCTCTCGGGGGCGAAACAACGAGACGAGAATCCGCTCGTTTCCCTGGGGCAGGATTTGCTTCGGATGTGAGTAGGCGCGTTGGATCGCTTCTTCGACCTGACGCAACGTCATCCCCGAGACAGGAATCGGCTGCACCTGTGGGAGCGACACGGTCCCATCGTCCCGCACATGAATCGGATAACCAACTGAGGGGGCAATCTCCGGATCGTATGCGATATTGATCGGGGGCGATTCGCCGATCGCCTGAAAGTCTGGAGTCCGGGTTCCGAGCACACCGGGGATATAGATCGACAATACATCTCCGCGATCGACCAGATATTGTTGCGGTCGAGACCGAGTCAACAACATCGGACTGATTGTGGTTTGGTGATTGCGAGACTGACCGAGGAATTCCGGCGGAAGATGGCTGGCAGGAACCCCTTCAATCGGGGTGAAAGCAGCACATCCCGAGAGACCCGCCAGACACAGAACGCCCAACAACCACGAACGTGTCCAACCGGACATCGCTTGCAGCAAGGGTCGAGTGTGCTGAATTTCATTCCGCATGATGTCATCCATGACGCAGGAGTCGTTCGCAAGGCTCAGTTTTTGGCCGTGAGCTTGGAGCCTTTGGGGCGACGTGTCGAAGTTTTGTCCGGCAGTTGTTATGAGGTGAAGCGATCCTTGCTGCACCCGTCTCAAAACCTAATACCCTGATTCCCAACCGCAGTGTGATCCCTCGTATTGGCTTCCCCGGTGCTGGTAGGGAGTTCCTGACGACGGGACAAAGCGGGCATCTCCACTCCAACATTGTGCCGCGGAGGCACCTGCCGCGTACCCGGCGAACCACAGGTCGGCTCGGCGATGCCCCTCGGGAGTGCGGTAGTTGTCATACCAGTAGCACTCGGGAGGAACGGGGGGGACGGCACCGGTCGCCCCCTGCCGAATATCAATAAATGCCTGCCGGTAACCACGTCGATAGTCCGCCGACTGTCGCCCACCACAACGTGCGAGCTCTCCGTTCGCCACCATGCGGGCCACGGTTTCTGACTGCACGTCATCGGCAAACCGGTGATAACCCGTTGCCCGAATAAAGGTGTGATCATTCACCGTCTGGCAGCCGAGCCACGTCGCACAGACAAGAACGAGTATGGAGGCGTATCTCATGAAACCGTCACAATCTGGCTGACTCCCGATCCGCCCCGAGATGGCCTTTGTGCCGTTCGGGTCGATTGAGGAGACTTGAATGGTCCGTATCCACCAGCATGATCGGTTGCGACGATTGGTCGGATCGACCGTGTTCCGCCGGACCTGCCGAGAAATCGCAGTCTACGACCGGCACGCGGCGGATGACCGCCAGAGCAATCAAACTTGCCCCCCCTTGTCCCGACTTCCTAATAGGATTCGCCCGCGAGAGTTTCAGAGGAATCGCTCTGCTGAGAGAAGATTTCCTCAAGCGTTGAGAACAGATGGTGTGCAAAACATCTGCTACGAACGGCGGCGAGTCAGGTACGCGATCGGGAGCACGAGCAGGGAGCCAAGCAGTGCGATCGCGATGTCCTTTTGAGCGTCCCAGTGGTCACCTTGCTGGCCGTTGTAAGCCTCAGCCACGTCGGGGGCCATAACAACGGCGAGTAACCATTCGAGCACTTCGTAAACTCCACTCATAGCCGTCACAGCACAGAGGGCAAAAGCGATCTCCCAGCCTCGATCCAGTTTCCCCCAGCGACTCGCCAGTCCAGCGCAAGGGGCAATGAACAACGCGCCGAAACCGAAGTGGACCAATCGATCGTAATTGTTTCGTGTCCATCCGAATTCAAGCGATGGCGAGAACCCCGTCCATGACAGCAGAATCTCATCATAGGGGACATAAGAGTAGATGTACCGAGCCCCCAGAATGTGCAGCCACAGGAAGGCGATGACACAGAGAAACGCTGCTCGCGAGAGCCACTCGCGTCGCAAGTCTGCACTTAGAAGGGCGATGCCGATCACCGTTGGCAGGTGCTGTAAAGACTGCTCTTTAGGAAAGGGGGGCTGCACCAGCGAGACCCCCAACAGCATCGCCGTCAGCAGCAGGAAGGCCCCCTTCATGATTGTCCCCTCGCTGGCAATGGACTTCCACTACCCAACACGTTCGACAACTGCGGGCGAGTGGCCGGGGAGCCAGATGGGGTCTGATCCCTTCGACTCGAACATGTGTGCGAGATGCAGGTGGCAAGTGAAGAACAGAATCTGTTGTCCGTCATCGGCAAAGTCGAGCAGTGCCTCAACGGCAGCATCGGTGCGGGTCTGGTCAAAGTTTACGAAGACGTCGTCTAACACCATCGGTAACTGAACACCGTTCTCGGCGAACTCTCGAATCACCGCCATCCGAACCGCGAGGAATAACTGCTCTCGGGTGCCGCTTGAGAGATGTTCGACATGGAACGATTGACCATGATCGTCATCGATAATGAGTTTCTTGTCCCCCAAAGGTGCCCAGACGTTGTGATACTTGCCGAGCGTCAGGCGTTCGAGGAATTCTGAAGCGAGTTGCAGTGTTCGAGGTTGGCAGTGTCGCTCGACGCGGTGCCGCACTCGCTCGATCGCCAGACCGGCCAGCTGGGCAGAACCCCAGCGAGAGGTCGCCTCTTTCAATTCCGTTGCAACACGTTTCCGCTTCCGGGAGAGTGCTTCCAGAGAGGCGTCCTCTTCCATGTGCTGAATATCTCGGCGAATTCGTCCGATTTCTTCGTGCGCCTGTTGGAGCGATTTCTCGAGGTCCTTCAATTCCTCCCTCGACTTCGCCACATTCCGGGCATTGAGGGAGGCGTCGAATCCGATGAGGTCTTCTTCGACAACCGCGAGTTCCGGTTCCGACTTCGTTGCCGCATCGACGTCGCGTCGAGCTGCTTCCAGCAACCGGGTGATCTCGCCGCGACGCTGCATCGCCTTGATTCGGCTGACAAGCTCGTCGCGATCTGCCGCCCCTGCACGGGAGAGGAAGGAAATCCGTCGTGCCCGACAGGTTTCAATCTTGCCATCGAGTTGTTCGGCTTCGTTCCGCTGACGTCGTGCCTCCGAGAGAAGGCGAAGACGTTCGCGACGCTGTTCATCGACTTGCTTGAGTCGACGTTCCCACTCGATCAACGTCTGGTAGGAGGCCCCTTCGCGATGTGTCGTGCCGGGAATCAGTCGAGCGAGTCGGGTGACTTCGCTGTGGAATGCTTCGACGGTCTCTTGATCTCGATTGCGATCATGGTCTTCCCACTGCAACTCTTGCCAGGCATGTTGCACTTCGGCCACTTGCTGCCATGTGTGTAGTGCATCGGGAACACGGAGGGTCTCTGCCAGTCCGAGTCGTCGCAGCGTGTCGCTCCACTCGCGACGAGCCGACGCAACTGCACGTTGCCGAACTTGCAGCTTGTCCTTGAGTTGCGAAAGTCGACGCTTCCTCTTGATGACGAGTTTCTCTTCTTCTTCGAATCGATCAAGTTCCCCGAGGCGACGGCGGATACGATCGATGACGCTGAACTCGCTGAGATCGCTCGGCTCATCGGCACGGGGGGCCAGCAAGGCGTGCATCTTGCGATTTTCGTTCTCGTCTGTCATTCGTTCGATGGTGGCGATTGTCTGCTGACGTTCGTCCTGAGTTTCCCGGAGTCGCCGTTGCAGACGACCGCCATCCCAGCCAAGGTACTGGGCAAAGTGCTGTTTCATCGTGTAGGTGACCGCACCGCAGCAGACCCCCAGCAACATGTAGACCAGTCCAACGATCCACGCCGTGTTCCCCCCTCGGACACTCCCCTGTGGGAGCGAAACCATTCCGAAGACAAACAGTAACAACCCCGTCAGGCCGAAGACCCACAGCACGAGATAGAAGTACGGCGGCAGATCGCGGTGTTCGGGGAGAAAGCGGAGTTGTTCTTCTAAGGCCAGTTGCGTTTCGGCGAGGCGTTCTTCGGTGTTCCGCAAGCTGACGAGTTGCTCCATTTCAGCGAGTCGTCGTCGGGCATGGGCTTTGGCCTGCGGGATGGTCGCCTTCCCCAAGAGTTTCGCCTGTTCATCGAAGTCGGAAATGCGTGCCTTCGAAGATGCGATCCCTTTCTTGTACAAACGGACTGTCCGCGAACGCTGCATGAGCGTCTTTCGATACGCGTCTCCGGTTCGGAGCAAAGTCGACAGGGCTGCTGCCGATGCATCAAATCGATCGACACGGTCAATCGAGAGTTGCGTCCCGAGTTCGTCAAGATTTCGCTGAATCTCGGCCTTTCGCTGGGACTTTCCTTGCGAGCGATTCTGGATTTTCTGCTCAATCCGTTTGACTTCGTCCTGACGTTCAAGCAGGTTGCGGATCGTGCAGACCTGTTCTTCGAGAGCCGGTTCGATCGTTGATTGTTCCGCCTTGATTTCCAGTTGACGAACTTCCGCCATCAAACGATTGCGACGCGTCAACGTTTCTTCGAGTTCGAGATCAATCTCATCCAGACGGGCGATGGCATCGTCCCCAATGCCGTTGAAGAGGGGGATCGACTCGAGTTCGCGACGCAGTTCGCGCTGCCTCGACCACGGAGCATGCACTCGGTCTAAGAACTGATAACCCCGGAGATTTCGCTGTAACACCGTTTGACGGTCTCGCTGTCTGTCGATCTCGATTGTCAGCGCGTGTCGTCGTTCGGCTAACTTCGTGAGCTTGTCTTCTGAGTTGTGAATTTCGTCGAGGTCACGGTCAATCTCTTCGAGTTGCCGAGAGAGGTCGGCCAGCAAGCCCCGTTGATGCTCGGGGTCAAACAGTCGATTCGTTTCGCGATGGGCTGCCTGTTGAGCATTGAGAATTCGTCGTCCTTCCGGTCCCAGCGACAGACCGTAAATGTGACGCGAGACATCAGTTCCGGAGAGCGTTGCGAGTTCTTGGAGTTCTTCGAGTCCGATGGCAAAGATCGATTCGTACATCTCTTCGCTGGTCGACCCGATGAGCCGCTGGAGTCGCTCTTCGGCCATCCCATCATGATCGTTCCCGTTAATCGACAGTCGTCCTCTGGTGCCGGGGACCGACTCGCGACGCAACAGGTATTCCGCTTGATTGTGAACGACTCGCAGTGCTCCGGCACAACTTCGATAACGTCGTTCCGGACCAGCCGACCGTTCGTCACGATCGTGATAGCCGTATAAAATCGCCCGCACAAACCTCATGAGTGTCGACTTCCCCGCTTCGTTCGGTCCATAGAAGACCGAAACTCCGGGGTCCGAGAGTGGCAACGACAGGTCTTGCCAGACGCCGAATCGCTCAACTTGAATATCGTGAATTTTCATCAGTCTCGATCCTCATCCCTGAGGCCAAAGAAGACGCGACCGAATTGTCGAGTCCCCCGAAATATGCCTGTACCAGTCGCCTCTTTTCTCCCTTGTCCCGATATGCCGAACAAGGCTCCCCCAAGATTCAACTGCCCCCAAATTCCAACCTTCGCCACGAAACACTAGCTTCTACTCACTCGCGAACCACGAATCCCTCAGCCATTCTCCCTCGTCAATCCTTCATCCTCCTCGATCACTCTCCGGGTGGCGGTGTCTCCTCCAACCATTCGCGGCCGAGTCGTTCTGCCGCTTCAAGAAGTTGGTCGTCGTCCGCCTTCTCGAACAAAGAGAAGATCGGGCGTCCCCAGGTGGTGTCGCGCCATTGGGACTCCCTTGCATCGTGACGAATTCGTTGCAGGTCTGTCTTTCCTTCCTTCTCCATCGCTTCATGAAGGTTCTCCCACAACGTCGCCTCGACCTTCCTCAGACTGATCGATACGGGTTGAACGGATGGGACTCGCACAGGTCGCTCTTGTTCGACGTCGCGAGTCACCGGGAACGAAGCCACAGACAAAGGCTTCGCTTGCGGCGCCGCAGGTTGTGGGGCCATCACCGGAGCAGGAGCGACTGGTGCTGTGGTCGGCGTCTTGCCCGACGGGACATGATCGATCAGCCGGAAGTCGTGCTGTCGCCGTGGCCCGCCAGTCCCCAATTCCTTCTCAATACAACCCGCGAGCTCCCGTTGCTCATTCGGTTCGTCAATCCACGAGAGCAATGGCGACTTCCCTCGGATGTCCCAGTTCACCAACCACAACTCTTCTCCCACCGCCGGTTCGCGGTCCATCAATAGCAACGTCATGTGGGCGATGAGATCGTCTTTGGTTGTATCGTTATCCACCTGAACAGTCAGAGTCTCGTATCGCAGTGGCGCAGTCACGAGAGTTCTAGTCGTCGACTCGCCGGAAGCGGAGACCCGGACCAATGAACAACCATGCGGACCGGTGGCGTTGGCCGTCAGACCTTGCGGTGAGCCGGGATCGTGAGCAATCCCCGAGTGCAGTCGATGCGTCTGACACGACCGACCATAACCGAGCGCGAGGTAGTTCACCCCTCGATCAATTGCCTCTCGCGTGAGCGCGGCTGCGGTATGTGTTCCGCTGAGATGAAATGGTCCCTGTTCCCAACCGATGTCGCTACCCGCCGCGACAATTCCAATCTGGTATGGGGCCGAGATGTCTTGCAGCACTGCCGGTCCCTCGGCTCGCCAACGCGATTCATCTGCGTCTGCCAGAGTTGCGGGGAAGACCGAGCAGAGGTCCTTGCCTCGAGACGAGACGACGACCGGTTCATCATCTTCGCGATCGAAAAAGGTGATCCCTTCAGGAATGTCGATCGACTTCCGCCAAACATCAGACGGGTCCAATGCTCCCGGCACGATGAAGACCGGAATCCCTTCCCGGGACAAGCGGTCGAGTCCGTCGTGTAATTCGGACTGCACCTTGGGAGTCAGGTGTCGAGCGTCGAAGCTGTTTCCTGTGAGCAACAGAAATTCGACATCTTCTTGAATACAGTGATCGACCACACGGCGAAAGGCGACAAACGTCGCTTCTTCAGCGAGGACGCGATCAGCACCACTCAGCGACCCCACCGCATCGATCGGCTGACCGAGTCGAAGATTTGTCGCGTGCATAAAACCAAAAGGACTCAGCTTCATGGAATCCATTCCCCCCTGCTGCGAAAGACGTTCCGTACGTCAAAACGTTGCGGTGAGAAGCAATGTGTCTCTCACTTTGCAACAAATGCAAACGGAGTCTACAGAGAGAGGAACAACGGGGAAAGACCGATTTGGGAAGAATAGTGAGTCGCGCGAAATCCCACAGAACCGGGGGGGGAAACGCCGAACAGCAAAACCTGTACCACAACAATCTGCCCCCAAAGCCCCCGACCATGTCAGGGGGACTCCTGTGCAAGAAACACCCTCGCAAATTCCCAAGGACGCATTCCCTGGGCTTTGAGTCCCCCGATCCTCCTCCCGCAGGATGTGCTCCTATTTCCTTATCGCCGTCTCCTTTGATAAACTCAGGCGAACATTGATTGCCGCTGGTCAAAGGAGTCACCATGCCTGCGTTTTTCTCTTGTCTAAGTGCGTTGTTCTTGTCGGTCTTCATCTGCCTGACGGTTGGCTGCTCCTTCGAAGACCGAGCAGCCTATTCCGACGATGAAACTGCTCCGGTTGGTTCCGCAGCACCATTGGAAGGGGCGAGCACCGTGGCGTCTACGACGAACAGCGAGCGACCGAAGCATCCCGCCAATCGACTCGCCCGAGAGTCAAGTCCGTACCTGCTGCTTCACGCCCACAACCCAGTCGACTGGTACCCTTGGGGCCCAGAGGCGTTCGAGAAGGCGAAGAAAGAGAATAAGCCGATCTTCTTGTCGGTCGGCTACAGCAGTTGCTTCTGGTGTCATGTGATGGAGCGCAAGGTCTTCGAGAACCCGGAGATCGCGGCCTACATGAACGAGCACTTCGTCAACGTTAAGGTTGACCGCGAGGAACGTCCCGATATCGATGATGTTTATATGACCTCTCTGCAAGTGTACTTCCAGGCGGTCGGCTCGAATCAAGGGGGAGGATGGCCGATGTCAATGTTCCTCACTCCGACGGGATTGCCGATTGCCGGGGGAACCTATTTCGGTCCCGAGGAACTCCCCGGACGTCCCGGCTTCCCCGGCGTGCTTAAGACGATCCGACAGATCTGGGCCGAACATCCGGAGGAGATCGAGAAGTCGGGCGAACTTATCGCCAGTGAGGTTCGACGCATCATGAAGCCCGGATTGTCATTGAAAGATGTGCCAATGACCCGAGCGATCGTGCGGCAGTCGGTCGATGCGATCATGGAAGCATACGATGAAACGCACGGCGGTTTCGAGTATTCGGGCGATCAAGCGGGCGGACCGAAGTTTCCCGCCCCCTCGCGACTCTCGCTACTCCAGTCAGTCATCGGGCAACCACAAACCGCACAAGTCGAGAAGGCCCTTGATCATACCATGCAACGTATGTCCGACGGCGGCCTCTACGATCATCTGGGAGGGGGATTCCATCGTTATAGTGTCGATCGGGAATGGCTCGTCCCTCACTTTGAGAAGATGCTTTACGACAACGCTCAGTTGGCAGACCTCTACACCGCCGCGTTTCGTCGAACGAGTCGCCAGTCCGATCGACTCGTTGCCGAGGGGGTGTTTGACTTCGTACTTCGCGAAATGACCGGTCCTGAAGGGGGCTTTCATTCGGCCCTGGATGCCGAGACCGACGGAGTCGAAGGGGCGTACTATGTCTGGAGTCCCGAAGAAGTGAATCAGGTGTTAGGGGAGAAAGAGGCTCGACTGTTCAAGAGTGCCTACGGACTCACGCTGCCCGAGTTCTTCGAACACGGTTACGTCTTGCATCTCCCGGTCCCTCTTGCCCAGGTGGCTCAAGAGTTGCAGATGCCTGAAGCCGAACTCAAGCAGAGCCTGTCCGAGTCTCGCGTCAAGCTGCTGAAGACTCGCAATCAACGGGCTCCGTTACTGAAGGATGACAAAGTTCTTGCCAGTTGGAATGGGCTGATGATTCGTGCCCTTGCTCATGGCAGCAGGACGCTGAACCGTCCCGATTACCTTGCAGCCGCAGAGAAGGGGGCGATGTTTGTCGCTCGAGAGATGCGAGACGAACAAGGTCATCTGCATCGCACCTGGCGAGGCGGAAAGTCGAAACTCAATGCATATCTCGACGATTACGCCTTTCTGACGGAGGGGATGCTAGCCCTTTATGAAGTGACTCAAGACCCGAAGTGGCTCAACGCATCGCGCCGATTGATGGACTTGCAGATCGAACTTTTCTGGGACCCACAGGACAAAGGATTCTTCTTTACCTCACATCAGCATGAAGCACTGCTCGCCAGAACGAAAACCGCTTACGATGCCGTGCTCCCTTCGGGGAATAGCGTCAGCGTGCGGAATCTTGTCCGACTGGCGGTCATCACCGAAGACCCCCGCTATCGAGATTACGCTCGCGACACTTTGCAACTCTTTCTCCCGAAGATGGAGCAGTCCCCCGGTAGCATGTCGTACATGACACTCGGTTTGCAGGACTACATCGACGCCTTTGGAGAGAGCCTCCCTGTCGCATCAGTGATTGGCGGCCTTGTCGCTGAAGGGACAACAATCGGGGGGGGAGCAACTCCCGGAACGACATTGACCGCAACCACTCCCACGGAAACCGCAACCACTCCTGCCGTCGCGACTGAGGAACAGCCACTCGTCGTACTTGTGGAGCATCCGATCGACAAAGATGGAAAGCACAAAGCGACCGTACGAGTGTACCTGGCAAGTGACCAACTTGTCGCCGGAAAGCCGACAGCAGTCGCAGTCGTCGTCGACATCCTCAAGCCTTGGCACATGAACGCCAACAACCCGAAAGCGAAAGGGGTCGTCGGTTCGGTCCTCTCCGTTAAGGGGGAATTGATGACCGAACTCGTCAACCCGAAGTACCCTGAAGGACACGAATTCTCCGTCGAAGGTTTCGACGAAAAGGTGGCGGTCTATGAGGGGCAAGTGGTCCTGTACGGAGAACTCACCCCTCCTGCCGACGCTGCCGGCAAGACCGAGGCGTTGACCATTTCTTTGAGATACCAAGCGTGCAACGACAAGACGTGTACTTTCCCTCAGACGATGAAGATGGCCGTCAGCGTCCCTATCGCCGCCACTGGCGAAACTCCCCGCCCGATCAACCAACAACTCTTCGGCAAAGAAGACGGCACCGCCGAGAAGTAAGACCGCGCAGTATCCAGAGGGTGAAGCTGGTTTTCAGGATGACAACAACGGACATCCTGGTCTCTTAGCAGACTGTGAAAAAGCGATCCCGAATCAGCTTTTCCAAGCTGACTCGAGCAACTTGCACGCTTTTTCCAGACATCAAACGGCAACAGAACAGGCTGGAGAGCCTCGCTACCTTGAGGGTTGAGGTGCGGGCGGGAGTTGATACAAGGCGGCGAGTTGAACGTTGTCGCGACGGACTTCGGCGAGGAGGGTCGCGCCGCGAGGGCTCGGTTCTAACGAGGCCCACGGGTCGGCATGTCGGCGGAAGACAAGGACGTACTGCATCCGGGGGAGCTTTGCTGGGTCGTTGCTATCGTACGAGTCCAGTTGTAAGCGGTGCTTGCTGAGTGTCGGCGAAAGGAGTTGCAGATCGGT
This sequence comes from Planctomycetaceae bacterium, assembly GCA_041398965.1. GTDB lineage: Bacteria > Planctomycetota > Planctomycetia > Planctomycetales > Planctomycetaceae > JAWKTT01. Next base: position 53,580 of record JAWKTT010000021.1, read on the forward strand.
GCGATTTGCAGGGTGAAGCACCGGAGCGACATAAATCGTCGCACCCTCGGGAACTTTGTCCGCTACCTCCTGTAAGAGATCACGGGTAATGCTGTCCCGCCAGTAGGTCGCTTCAAACCCTAGCGAAGCCGCTCCACTTGGCCCACCAATCAGCCCGTTGTAGTAGGAGAGCTGGCAGGGATGCGTCAATGTGCTGCCAAGTCCTTGACACAAGAAGAGAGCAACAATCGCCCAGCTTGCCTTCTGCGAATTGACGAAAAAGTTAGGCCAACGCTGGCAGAGGATCTCTCGCAACGTGGCCGCCCCGAGGCCGATGAAGATCGCCCAGAGTGGAAACACCGGCAAGAACAGACGCACGCCATCGTAGACGGTGATCCCCGGAACTGCGAAGAAGCCGAGTGGGAACAGGATATTGGCCAGAATAAGGACGAGTCTGGGGTCGATGCCGTCTGAATGACTTGCGACCTTCTGTGATGGTTGGTCAGCCGTCTTCAAGGTTGTCCGATGGCGTTGCCAGCAGGTCCATAATGCCCACCCCCCAAGAAATTGCAAACCGAGTGGGACAGTCACGAGAAACATGAAAATCGAGTAGTGCCAGGGGACCTCTTTGTCTTGCCATTGCTGACCGAAATAATAGCAGTGAAGCGGGATGCGGTCGGTGGATCGTCCGAGGTAGGTCAGCAGGTTGGCGACCAGATCGTCCCACAACCAAGGCCAGCCGATGATGAAGACTGCGACCCCCGTCAGCCCGAACAGGACCGCCATCGCCAATCCACGCCAGCGCCATTGCCAGATGAGCCACACCCCGATTGGAATGGGGAGCAGGATTGCTTGGATCTTCGTCAACAGGGCGAGACCGAGACAGACTCCCACAAGGAGGACCGCTCGCCACCGTGGAGGTGGCGGGGCTTGAACTTCCCCTCGACGCGAAAGATACGAAGCCGCTGCCAGGATGGTGAGAGTACAGGCGAATCCGACAAACGTTTCGAGTGAAGCAAGATGAGCATGACCGAAAAGACGCGGCATCAAAGGGAGTGATCCAGCGGCGATGTTCCCGGCGAAAGCACCATACCAGCGTGTGGTGACGACGCCGACTAACCATACCGTCAGGGCAAAGAGGGTCGCCGCAGAGACTCGTGCTGCGTACAAGGAGATGCCGACCGGTCTCCCAGAAGGGCCAGTCGCGACATGGCTTGCCGGAGCAACCGCCTGAACGACGTCGTGCGCAATGCCGATGGCGAGTCGTCCGAGTGGGGGGTGATCGGGGTTGTAGTTTGGTTGTTGAAAGGCACGCCGGGCTCCGGCTGGGGTCCAGAGGAGCGGTCCTTCGTCGAGGAGGACGCGCCAATGGTAGATGCCCATTTCGACGTTGAAGACTTCGTCGAGCGTGAGTCCGGGTCCGTCAGGGAGAGCGGGGCGTTCGCCGACGCCATCCAGCGTGAGAAGCAGCAGTCCCCAGGTGGCGATTGCGATCAGCAGCGGTCCGCAAACGAGTTGACGCATGAGAGTTTGTTCGTCGCGCAAAAGAAAAGGCCGAAGCGAACCCGCGGGAGGTGTCGCTTCGGCCGATTTTATCGAGCCGTTGATCCGCGATTCTGGTCGAAAGAGGTTGTCATTCGGCCGATGGCGTTCCGAGTGATGAAGTGAGAATCGAAGGTGACGGATGGGAAGCGATCTGCATCAGTCGGTGTCCGCAGCGCGGGTTATTCGAGCGGTTGAGGTGGACAAAGCAACTGCCTTTTCTCACCGTGCTCGACAAAGGCTGAACAATTCGCAGCGCATCATGTCGGTTGTCGAAAATTCTCTTCAGGCTCGCCTGGCCACCACGATCGCATCCCTGAGTTCGTTGGAGTCGTGTGACGCCTGGAATCGGAGAACACGGCCGCTCCAGTTGGAGCTTCGAACTCTAGGCGAGCTGCTTCTTGCGGCTCACCAGTGTTCGGATTCGTTCCGCGAGCAAGTTCGCATCGAACGGCTTGCGGAAAGTTTCCGAGAACAACGTTCTGTCGAAACCGCTGGCGTTATCATCGTCGCTCAGCAGACCGACTAGAACGGTGTCCGTGTAATCGGCATTTCGCCGGAGGTTCTGGGCAATCATCAGTGCTTCGTTGCGTCCCATAGCGAAGTCGATGACGACGCAATCGGGGTGCAACGATTCAGCCTGAATCCCTGCTTCGAAACCACTTGCCGCGATCTCAATCTTAAAGTCCTCCGCAGGAACCGCCTCTTGAAGATTCCCAAGCACGTGGCTGTCGATGCCGACGAGGAGCAGCTTGCCCATCGCTTCATCTTCCAGCTCTCCCAGCGGCATTCCATGCTCCTTGAGGAAGCGAATGAGATGCTCACGGGGAATTCTACGGTCTTGGGATCCGGGGATGCGATACCCGCGAAGTCTGCCAGAATCGAACCACTTTGATACGGTTCTTGGCGCGACTTTACAGATCTTGGCAACTTGACCAGTTGTAAAGATCGTCCTCATTGCGGGCTCTCCAAAGCTTCATCGTTATTAGTCAGAGGGACGGATTCTTCCGGGAGAACAGGTCGTGGTCACGAAGATTGGCTGTTACACCGGGTCTCTGGGTCGAAACCTTCGTGATCGCGCTGACTGCCTTCTCTGGGTCCGGTTGAGAAACCTGTTTTAACGACGCGAACTGTTCATCAGTCTCGCTCGTTAACCGCCGTCAGAGGGTCCGACAGCGCCCACCGTTTCGCAAATTCTCATGGATGTCATCTTGACTCCATGCGAATTCACTCAAGGGAGAGGTAGCAATGCAGAACGTTCGTACCTCGTGTACGTCACGTACTGCAATCTCTTGAGCATCCCTGCCCCCCTGTACCCGATTTGCATCTCTGGACCCGGTCGCATCGCACAACCGGTCGGAATCGCATTCCAAGTCAAGACATAACAAACCGTCTGACAAGTAATTTCGGTCATTCTGCCCCGGTGTCTTGAGGAGGATTAGCGCGAAAGATGCACGAACTTCCGTTATGTCACCAAATCCCTCTTGACGCAATGTGCTCGACCTCCCGACTCGTCCGGTTACGAAAACACCCCGCCTGCCACCACACGATTCCTCCTTCTGACACCAGTGCCGGGGAATGAACTCTTGGTGAAATCGTCGGCCTGCTCCGCCTGAACCGGAGATGACGCAGATTTCGCAGATGTTTAACAAAGAACGTCGGCCAACCCGGCAGTTTGCATGAGTCGGTAGTATTCCGTATGGGGTATGCGTCGTGCAGACCCCCGAACCCATGGGCGGCGAGCGACTTGCTCCTCAATCGATGCCGGAACCTGCGATTGTGATTGGCCGGACACTTGTTTCAATGTGTGTCTTGTCGATGGTTCACTTCCCTTTCGGCTTCGGGATAGCACCGATGGATTTTGCCCACTGTTGCCAAGCGTCTCGCATCTCGTTGACCCGAGCAGGGTGCGTCTTCGCGAGATTGTGCTCCTCAATGCGATCTTTGGACAAGTCGTACAGTTCCCAAGACGACTTGGCTCCCAGTCGGACGAGTTTCCAGTCCCCCTCGCGAATGGCCGCGTTTCCTTCATGCTCCCAGAACAGCGGGCGATTGGCGAGCGGCTTGTTGTCAAAGGCGGGCAGCAAGCTCACCCCGGCTGGGGGAGCAATCGGCCTTCCCTGCCACTCTTTCGGATATTCTGCCCCAGCCACCTCGGTCAACGTTGTCATGATGTCGATGACATGGCAGACCTGATGCCGAACTCCGCCAGGGTCGGCCACATTCCCTGGCCAGCGGACCAACAGCGGGGTCGAGATGCCCCCTTCGTGGTTCTCCCGTTTGAAGCGTCGAAACGGAGTATTCGAAAGGTTTGCCCACGACTCCCCGTAGAAAACGTTCGAGTCAGCGTCACCGGGATTCTCGCCGTCCAAACGTCCCTGAGGCGATCCTTCGGCGGTTCCGCCGTTGTCACTCATGAACAGAATCAGCGTGTTCTCCAAAACCCCACGCTTTTCCAGGCCCGAAATCAGGTTCCCAATCGAGCGGTCCAGGCGATCCATGACTGCGGCATAAATCGCCATCAAATGGTCAAAGCGGTCCTGCTGATCAGGGGTGAGCGACTCCCAAGCGGCAACTGCGTCTGAGCGGTCCGAGAGTTCGAGGTCCGGCGGGATCAATCCCGACGCGAGTTGTCGTTTGTGCCGGGCGGCTCGCAGCGTGTCCCACCCTGCCTGATAGCGACCTCGAAATTTCGCGATATCAGCCGGGTCGGCCTGTAGGGGAAAATGAGGTGCGTTATGAGCGACGTAGAGGAAGAAAGGCTGTTTTTTCTCGAGTGCCTCATCGACGAACTCCAGGCCATTCTCGGTCCAGGCATCAGTCGTGTACCATCCCGCTGGGGGTGGCTGTTTCGAGGTGTAAATCTTCTCGTTGTTCTTCGCAATCGATCGGCCCTGTTTCACTCGAAAGTAGAACCCCCCACCTTCTGGGACCCCATAGAAACGGTCGAATCCTCGTTGCAGTGGCCACATTGACAGGTCGCTGTTTCCGACATGCCACTTCCCCGTCGCGGCAGTGAAGTAACCTGCCGGCTTCAACACCTCGGCCAATGTGACACAGTCCCGGTTGAGGTATCCGCGATAGGCCGGGAAATCGGAGCCAGCGTCGTCGGTCATATGCCCGACACCCGCTCGATGGGAGTATTGACCGGTCAACAGCGAGGCACGTGTCGGGCAACAACGGCCTGTGTTGTAGAACTGGCTGAATCGCAGCCCCTCCCGGGCGAGTCGGTCAATGTTGGGGGTTGGAATCTCGCTGCCATAACAGGAAATGTCGGACCATCCCATGTCGTCGACTAGAATCACCACGATATTCGGCTTTGACGCCTGCGGCTTTACGGTGTCTTCGGCAGCTTTGACGACCGGAAACAGGACTGATTGAGCAGCGAAAAATAGTCCGAACAGGCAGGTTGCGAACCAGGAATAGCGAGTCGGCATCTTCACCCTCGGCTCTCTAAGAAATGGGAACGAATCAGTTGTCGGAAGTCATCTTGAGCGGCTGGGCAACGGCCGACCAATCGACCTCCCGGGAACGATTGTGACGAAATGCGTGTGAAGTCCGCAACCAATGGACGAAGACAAGTCCTTCGAGACTTAGCGACGACTACTCGCGGTTCATGCTGATCGGGTCAACTTTCCCTTCCGGCGGCAGGGACATTTGGCGAAAGTCGTCAGGTCGAAAACCATCGACTGGCAATCAGAAGATGACGCTGTAAGATAGATGATGTCGCGGGCCTGATCGCTCTCCGACTCCATCACGTTTCCTTCCCGGACGACATTCATGGCTGAATTGCACCACGAGTGCGGAATCGCGGCGATCTACAAGTATGCGGCCGGCGACTCGACCCGCTACATTTCCGAAAAACAGCAACTGGCTGCGTCGCGACTCATTCCCCGCGTGCTTCTCGACATTCAAAATCGAGGTCAGCTCGCTGCCGGGATGACTGTTTATCGCCCCAAGCAGAAGCGACTATTGACGACGCATAAAGACGTCGGGACGGTCACTGAGGTCTTCCATCTCAATCATCCGGAACCAGCCGAAAAGCTGCTCTCGAGCCTGGAAGGGGTCGCAGCGATTGGGCACGTCCGCTACGCAACCTGTGGCAAAGATGATCCCAGTTATGCTCAACCTTTTGAACGCGAACACATCGAAAAAAGGAAGTGGTTCGCGTTTGGCTTTAATGGTCAACTCGCGAACTACCTGTCGCTTCGCCAAGAAATCTTGTCTCAGGATGATTTCCATCTTGCTCGGGAAACAGACACCGAAATTCTGATGCACCTCATCAGTCAGGAGATTTCGGCTCAGCCGGAAGGGTGCGACCTGATTGAGATGATGAAGAATCTCAGCGGACGCCTGGACGGGGCCTATAATATCGTGTTTCTGAATGCGATGGGGCAGATGATGGTCGCCCGAGATCCACTCGGTTTTCGCCCCTTGGTGTATGCCGATCAAGGGGGAATGTTCGCTGCCGCGAGCGAAAGTGTGGCCCTGTCCAACCTTGGTTTTGACGACGACCACATTCACGACTTGCCCCCCGGTTGTGCGGTGCTGATCGAGAATGGTAGCGTCCGCGTTGAACGCTTCGCGGAATCTCCCCGAAGATCACACTGTTTCTTCGAGTGGATTTATTTCGCGAACGTTGCCAGCACAATGGACGAACGGAGCGTCTATCTTGCCCGCAAGCGTCTGGGAGAGGAACTTGCTCGTCAGGAACTGGTCACCTGTGATGCGGACTCGATCGTTGTTCCTGTTCCCGATACTGCCAAAGCAGCCGCCGATGCGATGGCGTTTGAGTTGGGCATCCCCTGTCTCGAAGGGCTCTTTCGTAATCGGTATGTCGGGCGAACGTTTATCGAGGGAGCCGACCGGATCGGGAAAGCTCAACGAAAGTACACCCCGCTTCGACATGTACTCGAAGGAAAACGGGTCTTTTTGGTTGAAGATTCGATCGTCCGATCGACAACGTTGCGAGTGCTGATTAAGCAACTCTACGAACGAGGCGGGGCGAAAGAAGTTCACGTCCGTGTTGCCTGTCCCCCGATCATCGCCCCGTGTTATTACGGAATCGACATCTCCCAGACAAGCGAACTGTTTGCTCCAAAGTTCCTCAAGGGAGATGAACTGAATCCCGAGTACGAACGGGCGATGGCCAAGGATCTGGATGCCACGACGCTCCGCTATCTGTCTGTCGACACCGTCTCCCGGGCGATTGGTATCGAGCGGGGAGAACTCTGCCAGGCCTGTATCGACACCAGTTATCCGACCCCAGCGGGCGAACATCTCTATCAACTCGACATCGGCCGCCCCGCCGATGCTTGCCAAGCCGCCGATGGATTACGCCCACTCGAACGGGCACTTGTCGACTCCGTCCGCTAAGAGTTGCGGCTTCGAAAGTGCGCAGTTCCCGACGCGCCGTTTAGCCGTATACGTCAAGTCTGAGGCGACAGGGGTCGCTGAGGGGGGACGACACATCCCCTCCCCTGTCTCTGTAGATCGTGTCTCGCACATTTCAGAAGGCTGGGATGAGGGGGTGAACAGTGACCTTAAATTCGGCGAATTCGCTTAATCGATGCCACTTCGAATCCCCCTCACCCCGGCCCTCTCACCCACTGAAAACCCCTTCAAAATAGGGGCATCGACAGTGGGGGAGAGGGAGAGGTTGTCAACAAAGATCACAGGTTGGCGAGGATCACAATCCGAGGATTGCACCACTCTTACAGAAGTTCAGTATTCGAGACTGACTCTGTCGCCGTCGCTTGGTGCCAACGTTTGCTTAGTGTCTGGGAACTGGGACGCTTTTCCGGTCGGGGTGATTGAACCGTAGTCTGGTGTCGGTTATCGTCCGCTTCAGTTGTGTCAACGTTCTAACTGGCAAGTGAGAGAAGGGTTCGAGTCATGGGTTTGATGGATGGGAAGAAGGGTCTGATCTGCGGGATCGCGAACGAGTTGTCGATTGCCTGGGCAATCACGCAGCAACTCGCGGCACAGGGGGCCGAAATGGGATTCACGCATCTCCCAGATAAGGACCTGGATCGTCCAAAGAACCGAAACAAAGTGGCGAAGTTGGTCGAGCCACTCGGGGCGAAGTTCTTGCTGCCAATGAATGTCGAGAACGACGAACAACTCGACGAAGTGTTCGCTCAAGTCGAACAGCAGATGGGGAAGATCGACTTCATGGTCCATGCGATCGCCTTCGCCCCCCCGGCGGACTTGACCGGTCCAGTTTACAATTCAAGCCGGGATGGCTTTAAGCTCGCAATGGAAGTGAGTGCCTACAGCTTGCTGGCCATGTCGCGACGTGCCCGCAAAATCATGAATCCTGGGGGGAGCATCCTCGCACTGACCTATTTAGGCGGCGAGAAGGTTATCCCGGGCTACAACCTCATGGGGCTCTGCAAGGCGGCTCTTGAGAATGCCGTCGGATATCTGGCGGCTGAACTCGGAAAGGATCAGATTCGCGTCAACAGCATCTCGGCTGGACCGATCCGTACCCTCAGCATTAAGGGGGTCTCCGGGTCTGACAAAATGTTTACGTTGTACGATGTTGCGGCTCCGCTCAAGCGGAACGTCACCGCAGAAGAGGTCGGCAAGGCGGCTCTGTTCTTGCTGAGCGACTTGGGGTCGGGGGTCTCGGCCGAGACGCTGCACGTCGATGCGGGGTATCACATCATGGGAGCACCCCCTCAAGATGCCGCTGGCGAGTAACCGACCAACGCGGATTGGAATCGCCATCGTCCTCCATCGCCAGCAAGTGCTGGTCGGAATCCGATCGAGTGATCAGGTGTTGGCTGGAGCGGCAGAGTTTCCCGGCGGGAAATGCCTCGACGGAGAGACGGCCGCTGCCTGTGCCATTCGAGAGTGCTTGGAAGAAACCGGATTATTGATCGATATCGATGAGTTACTTGATCAACGGGAATGGACCTATCCCCACGGTCGAGTGGACCTGTCGTTCTTCCTTTGCCACCCGGTTTCGCCCAGCGAAGCAGACGCCCTGCTCGAGTTTCGTGGCTTTCGTTGGACCCCCGTAGCCGACCTGTTTTGTTACTTCTTTGCGGAAGCGAATCAACAGGTCGTCGACATGTTAATCGATCGTTACGGCCTGAAACGGGGTGATTCAGCGATTGTATGACTTGCCTATTGACAGGACTTGCAGTCGCCCGAATTCAGGTACGTACTGTACGGGTCTTCGCAAACCATGTGGAATGGCAGGAAGACAACGTTGCCAAGGAAATGCACAGCCGAAACGAGCGGCTGGCTGACTCCGATCGTGTGGCCGCATCTTTCGAGGGCGTGGTCCTCGAAGTAGAGCGGACGGTGTACGAACGGGTGAGTGTATCGCACTGGTGGCTGATTGACCCAACCGGACTCGAAGACCCACTGCGGTTCCATCGACGGTCGCAAGGTGGCCGCGAGGTTATCCGGAAGTTCGGCTGGCTTCATCCCTTTGGTCAGTGAGACGTTGTTGACTGAAGAGTGCAGGGTACGATGCAGCCGGTCGAGTCGCTCGCGTTGTTTGTCGGAGAGTTTGACCGGTTCTGGCGTGGTCTCTGCGAGCAGGGTAATGGCGGTATCGTCGATAAACGACAACGATTCGGACGACGAAGCGATGCTGGCAGGAGGCAGATTGTTGACCGTAAGTTCGTTCGATGGATTCGAGTCCAGGATGTTTTCGGGGAAGGAGAGAACCTCTGGCGGAATGTCGGTCCCGGACCGTGTTGCCGACGACGCAATGTCCAGCGGGTCGATGGTTCCTTCTGCTGCCGGCATTTCAAGGGGGAGCGAAATTGTTGTGCTCGGATCGAGCACTTCCGAAATCACGAGCGTGGCGATCTGTGTCTGCCCAGTGACTTCGATCTGCAACGAGTCCTCTTCAAGACGTGGTGGCAACGGCGGAAGACTGAATGAGGAGACGGCCACTTTCGCGGCATTCGAATGCTCGACATGAGTCGGGAGAATGTCGAACAAGTCAGAGGTACCTGAGGGGTCGTCGGGCGAAGATGAGAGTCTTGCAGGAACCCATCGCGGTTCAGTGGCGTCTTGTGTGTGCGACTTTTCGACTGTCGCCTCTGTAGCAGCAATGGATGTCGTTAGCCGACCACTCAGTCGGCTCGTGGGAGCAGTGAGTTCGTTTAGTGTCGCTCGACCAACTGGTTCTTCTGCAACGGTACTACTCACAAGGGGCAATGCGCTGCTTTGAGGGAGTTCAAGTGCCGGCTGAATCTCAGGCGTTGTTGGCGACGCTGCCACTGAGAGGCGGTTCTTGCGGTCGGCTGGAAGTCGCGAGGGCCGTGACGCGGACTCTGCGGCGACGGCGTCGGGAGAAGCGAGCGGGCCATAGTCAATGGCCCCTGTCGCAACACCTGCCGGTTGTGTGGAAGTGGTTCCTACCGCGTTCCCATGAACCGGGGGCAACGGAATCGCAACGGGAGGAAGCAGTGTCGCTGCGGGTGCTTTCAGTAGTCTGGCTGGCTCCTGAACAGGCTGTTGTGCGTACAGACTCGACACCATCACCAACGTGATTGTGAGGAATCGGGCAACAGTTTGGAACCGAGGGGCCATAACTTGCAACTTGATGCAGTGAGGCGAATTGATGCACTGGCAGCGTAAACCCGCCAATAGGGCGCATCCCGTCTCATTGGCATCGGCATTCTGATCCCAAAGATCAACACCGGCAGACGCCGTCGGAATTATCGCTGTAATCGGAAAAGTTTACGCAGTTTACCATCGTTGGAGTTTGGGCCGAAGAAAGGGGTTTTTCGGCTTTCTATTTGCTTGAGGGTCTAGTGGACCGGTACCATGATTCGGAACGCTACGCACTCATCCGAGTGTAAGTGTTCGTGTGGAAGCGGTTTAGATAGTCACTTCAGTAACTGGGGGGACCTTCATGGGCCCAATTTCGTGGATGCAAAAAGTCATCGCCGCGTTGTCAAATCGCGGCACGTCGGCAGTACCCGCTCGTCTCCGGATGACGGCACCGCTCGGTGTTCGGCAACTCGAAGAGCGTCGCGTCCTGAACGCTGATCCTGCTCTTGTCGCCGCGATGCCTTTTGTCGACGAAGTCAATGTCGACTGGAGCGCCGAATCTGCAACGGCAACCGATGCGACCAGCAGTCAACAGTCGACGACCACGACGGAGGTTCTGTTCATCGATCCGCGTGTTGAGAACTGGCAGCAACTGGTCGACGGGGTCCCCGCGTCGGTTGAGGTCCATCTGCTGGATCCGCAACAAGATGCCCTCACACAAATCGCGGCGACATTGGAAGGGCGAACCGACCTGTCCGCAATTCATATCGTGTCGCACGGACAGAGTGGATTATTGCAACTGGGCGAGACATCGCTGACGAACGAAAACCTGGCTGACCATTCGGCCCTGCTGGGACAGATCGGTGCGACGCTCGCGGCCGATGGAGACATTCTGCTGTACGGTTGCAACGTCGGAGCAGGAGCACGCGGGAGCGAGTTCTTGCAGACTTTGTCGACCCTGACGCAAGCCGATGTCGCGGCGTCCGACAATCTAACCGGAGCTGAGTTCCTCGGGGGTGACTGGGTCCTCGAAGTAACGACCGGCGAAATCGAAGCGAGCCTGGCAGTCTCGATGCAGACACAGGTCTCTTATGCCGGGGTGTTTATCGCGGATGCCACGGTTTTCATTAACGCCAATGGTGATGCCGAGTTCACGTCGAACGGTGCATCAGATGACGACATCACAATCTCCTTCACGGCGACACACGTCATTTTCACGAGCGCGTCCGGAACGATCGCCGCAGGTGCCGGTGCTAATGTTCTCGCGCCGAACAGTGTGAGTGTCTTGCTTTCCAGCATCAATGATGTGACTGGAGGAGACATCTTCGTCAACACGTTCGATGGAAACGACAGCGTCACCGTGACGGGAACGGTCGCAGCACTCGGGGTCCACATGCACATTGATGGTGGGACCGGTTTCGACACCATCACTTTCACCGGCGACGTTGACTTTGGGGTCGATCAGTCGCTCACTGCAAACGGGGACACCATCAATGTCGACACCAATGTCGACATCACGACGAGTGGCAGCGGCAGCATCACATTGACTGCCGATCGTAGTATCTCACTCGTCGCCGGAGCCACGTTGACGACGGAAGATGGTGACCTGACACTGCTCGCCAATCAGGCGGGCACAACGATGGTCGGGACGACGGGAGTGCAAATTGCCGGGGCGGGAGCACTCGTCCGAACGACCGGAGCGGGAGATATCATCATCCGAGGACGCGGTGGAGATGATGCCGCATCAGCTAATCATCTTGGCGTATTGCTGAGCAACGGCGGATCGGTGCAGGCTCAGGGGGGGGGCAATATCGAGATCACCGGAGTGGGGGGGGTGTCAAGTAGCAATGGGGGCGGTGTCGCCATTGATAACAACACGTCAATCACGGCGAACGGCGGAAATATCACGATTCATGGAACGGCAGTTGACAACGTAGCAAGCAACTTTAACACCGGGGTACGTGTCTACACGGGCGCGACGGTGTCGACAACCGGTGCAGGGGACATTTCAATCACCGGATTCGGCGGCGAGGGGGCCACGGGGAACCGGGGGGTCGTTATCTACGGGGCAACTGTCGAGGTCGTCGATGGAAACCTAACAGTGACAGGCACGGGTGGTGATGGTTCTGGAAACGAGAACGTCGGCATCACCCTTGAGGACAATGCGGTTGTTCGATCCACGGGGACAGGAGTGGCGGTTGGCCTTGTCACTTTGAACGGAACCGGCGGAACAGGGACTGATAACAATATCGGGGTCTACCTTTTAAGCGGATCGAGTGTGCAGGTGGTCGATGCCGGGATCAGTATCACCGGGGTTGGTGGGGCGGGGGCGACTGACTCGAATCGGGGCATTGTGGTCGTTGGTGGAGCCACGATCGTGTCGACCGGCATCACGGCTGACACGCAAGATGTGTTCCTGAGTGGCACAGGTGGCGGCGGAACGATCGACAATGCTGGGGTCGACATTACGGGCACAAACTCTGCCATCACGGTGCAGGCGGCTGATCTCTCAATCACTGGCTATGGCGCGACGGGAACGGGCGGGAATCAAAGGGGGGTATTGGTCTATTCAGGAGGAGCAGTTCGAGGGCTGGGGAGCGGAGACGTCACGATTACTGGGACCGGAGGAGCTGTTGATGGGAACAGTCAGGTGGGGGTCTTTGTGTACGGCGGGGTGGTGTCGGTGCTTGATGGCGATCTCGTGATTGAAGGTCAAGGTGGCGGAGTCGCGGGGGGTATTGGTGGTTTTAGCTATGGTGTAGGCATCGGCGGGACCGGGGCTCAAGTTGTGGCCACGGGATCAGGCAATGTCAGTGTCACAGGAACCGGCGGACTGGGGACTGGGGGCGGTCAGGATGGGGTCTTTGTTGTCACCCTTGACACGATCGTTTCTACGATTGATGGCGACTTGACGCTCATCGGCATGGGAGGGGGCGCTGATGGTGATGCTGGTGACTATAACATCGGCATCGACTTGGCCGCTGGCTCGACGATCTCTTCGTCGGGGGCAGGAAACGTCCGGTTGGACGGGACCGGCGGTCGGGGGACCGGAATACAGCATGATGGCATTCAGATGTGGCAGCCCACCACGACTTCGCCAACGATTCAAACGACCGGAACCGGAGGAATCACGCTCCAAGGGGTGGCTCAGACGAGCACAGACTCTTTCGGGATTCGACAAACGGCAGGTGTCATCACGACCGCGACCGGGACGGGGGGGATCGACCTTGTCGCGGATTCCATCGCGTTGACGGGGGGGACGATTGATGCAGGGGCTCAGCAGGTGACGGTACGTCAGTTGACGGCGGGTCAACTGATCAACCTCGGGGGGACGGACAGTGCAACGGAACTTGGGCTGACGGACGCGGAACTCGGTGGCATCACGGCGGCGACGCTGGTCATTGGCGAGGCCGAAAGTGGAACGATCTCGATCACGGGGGGGATCACCCGGTCCGCATTAACCAACATGGAACTGGTGACGGCCGGGAGCATTCTCTTCGATAGCGGCTCGATCAATACCGCAGGGGGGACACTCCTGCTGGACTCCGGAGATTCGCCTGAGGTGATTCTCGCCGGGACGGCGGGGGTCGATGTGACCGTCAGCACACTCTCGTTTGGCAGCGACCTGGCGATCACGATCAATGGGACGACGGTCGACGTTGACTACACGCAACTGAGCGTCGTGGGGATGGTCGACCTAAACGGCGTCACACTTGTGCTTGACGGAACCTTTACGCCGATGGGCACCGATGAATTTGTCATCGTCGACAACGACGACATGGACGCAGTTGTCGGAACGTTCAACGGGTTGGGGGAAGGATCCCTGGTCTACTACAACGGCGGGCTGTTCACGATCTCCTATGTGGGGGGAGATGGCAACGATGTCGTACTGACGGGGTTCGCGCTGTTGGCGACCGACAAGATATTTGTCAACGACGACTTCATCGATGCCAACGGCTTCACATTCGGCACAGTCATCCTAGATGCCGACCCGAACATGGGGGGAAATCAGACCGCTGTCGTTGGAGTGACCGCCTTCGCGACAATTCAAGCAGGGGTCGATGCAGTCGATGCCGGGGGTGTCGTGTACATCACCGATACGATGACTGATGGGGACGGATTCGCAGGGGTAACGATCTTCGGGACCGGCGTCTACAACGAGTCGGTCTCGATTACGAAGTCGCTGACGCTGACCGGGACAAGTGGCATTTCCGCTGATGTTGTTATCACCTTTGCGGGTGGGAACGGCATCCATGTTAACGGTGCTGATGACATCACGATTGAGAATCTCAGCGTCGTTGATAGTGGCCAGTTGACTTCATCTCATGGCATCTTGATTGAGAACGTCAATAACACCGCGACTCTGACAAACGTCGCCGTCACTGGGAGCGGAGACGATGGAATTCATGTGTCGAATGTGGGTGAGTTTGTTGCTCAGGACATCATCGCGAACGGCAACAATGGCGATGGCATGGAAGTGGACACGGTTGCCACTGATGTCACGCTTTCGGGGACGAATCAGTTCTCGATGAACGGCGCACATGGGCTGCTGATCGCGAATATCAACGGCATGGTCGACCTCTCCGGTCTCACCACCAGCGGGAACACCGGCGACGGCGTTCACATCGAGACCGTCGATACGGTAACCATCGCATCGCTGATGAGTGACACCAATGCGTACGGCCTGTTCATCAACTCGGCCGGCGACGTGCAGTTGAGCGATAGTTCGTTCAGTTCCAATACGCTGGATGGTGCGTCTATCTCGATGGCAACCAGTCTGACGTTGTCCGGCCTCTTGAATTCATTTGATGGGAACGGCGGCAATGGTCTGACGGTCTCGCAAGTCGCCGATGTCGACATCACCGACTCGACTGCGAACAACAATGCCGGCGACGGTTTTCACTTCACCAACGTCGGCGATGTCGTGCTCGATGGGGTGATTGCAAATGGAAACGTCGTCGGCCTCTTTGTCGACACGGCGACGAGCGTGAGCGACACCGATGGGCAGTTCAAGACGAATACCGGCAACGGAATGACCATTTCGTCAGTCACTGGTGCGGTGACGCTGACTCGAACGACGATGGAAGCAAACGCTGCTTTCGGGTTTGAAATCAGCGACACGTCAGACGTTGTTCTCAATGCGATCAGGATGATGCTACACGTCACGGGAGGTTCGCTGAGCAACGTCACCAACTTAACACTCAACACGACCGACCCGCTGGGCATGTTGCAGGACACTGTCGACGTCAACACGAGTGGTATCGGCGGTGAGGGACACTTGCGACATAGCAATAGTCTGTCCACAAATGACGTTGTCGCCTTCGACGGGGTGACGACATTGAACGTCAACACGTTTGGTGGGGCCGATGTTGTCAACGTTGCGGCTCACTCGACGACGGAGTTGAACTTTGACGGTGGCGATCCGTCGCTCGCTCTGGGGGGGGATGTCTTCCACTTCGTCACGTCGTCCCCCACGATCACCGCCAACGGCAGCGGCTTCGACTTCGCAACGACCGCGCACGCCAACGTCTTCATGGAAAACTTCGAAGACCTGTCGATCACGGGAGCCATCGTCTTCGCCGGAACCGCGTTCGATGACACACTCGACCTCATGGCAACTGGAATCGATACAGCGAACTTCACTCTGACAACCGATGGCGTGTTGACGCTCAGTGGTTCGATGATTGCGGCCACTTCGGTGCAGTTCGATGGAAGTGATGGGGACGATTTGTTGGTCATTGATCAGACTGGGCTTCTCGGCGGACTGTTTCAACCGATCGATGGGATTGTCTTCAACGGCGGTTCGGGGGGAGAGGGGCATGTTGGACTGCCGGGGGACAACCCGACTGGAGATGCCCTGCGAATTCTGGGGGGAACCGCGACGAGTGTCGATTACGTGTTGTCGACAGCGAACAACGACGGCACGATCACATACAACGGCAACGCGACGGCGAACATCACCTTCACTGACCTGGAAGATACCGTCGGCGGCGGAGCGGGGATTCTCGACACCATCTCCGCGATGCACCGGACGTTTACCTTCAATGCCAATGGAGAAATCATCACGATCAGCGATCAGACGACAACGGGTCGAATGACGATCGATAGCAACTTCGGACAGCAGGTCACCTTTGTCATCCCGACCGAGACCTTCAACGTGCTTGCCGGGGATGGGAATGACACCATCATTTTCGACTCGGTCGATGCCCTGTTCCTGGCGGCAGTCGAACTGCAAGGGGAAGGTGGAGCCGACGAGGTTCGCTTGAACACGAGTCTTTCGCTCGGATCCGGTGGGGTAACGGGGAGCATTCTGGTCGATAGTGCCTCGGTGTTTCTGGATGCAGGTGTTGATCTGGACACGACCGGCGGCAACGTTGATGGGATGGTCCAGTTTCTCAATGCGACCCTTGTCACGATGAATGACTCATCGACGATCACGGCAGGGACCGCGAACGTCGAAATGACCGCCACCGGTGACATTCTTCTGAGCCGAATTCTCAGTGCGGACAACGTCTGCCTGACGACGGCGGCGGGGGCGATCGTCGACAATCGCACGACCGACGAAGCGGCAAATATCACAGCAGCATCAATACTCTTACAGGCAGCGACTGGCATCGGAACTGGAGTTGCGGGAGACGACGGAGACATCGACACCGCGACAGTGGGGTTTGCGGCCCCTCCAGCCATGAAGCTGGCCGCGGTGACCGAATCGGGCGACATCAACATTCAGCACACCGGTCAACTGCTGGTGACGACTGTAAAAACATTGACTGGAGTCGTCATTACTGATGCCACCTTGGATGACTCCGGTGATGATCACATCTCGCTGGTTGCCAGCGAGCGTCTGACGGTCGCGGCGGTCGTCAGTAATCATGACGGGGGCAACATTGTCCTCCGCACGACTGATGTCATGGCCACCGGTGATGTCACCATCGGGGCGGCTGTCACAGTGACAGGTGGGACCGGCATGGTCGACATCGACGCGGGGGACTCGGTCGCAATTCACGCAGCTCTGACAACAGAAGGTGGCGATGTCGACATTGACGCGAACGCGGACATCACCAGCATTGCCGCCGGCACTATCACGACAACCGCGCTCAATGACACGGGGGTTGCCTCGGGAAGTGTCGCGTTGGATGCAGGTCTGACGGTCATCAACAGTGTCATTGATCTTGCCGGTGGCATCACCACTGCTGGTGCGGACTTCACTGGGGGAATCGCGAGCAATGCTGGGGACATTGCTCTGACGGCGAATCACACCTCAGGGGGGACAATCACCATCGGAGGACCACTCAACGCGACTGGTGGCGATGGGTCAGGGGGCGGACAGGGAGGAGACATCCTCTTGCAGGCGGATGGGGCGATCAGTCAATCGAACCCATCGGGAATCGTGACCAGTGGTGGGAGCGGGGCCGTCGGAGATGGGGGGAGTGCGGGAACGATCGGCCTGACTTCGGACAACGGGGGGATCACCGTTCAAGGGGGTGTCGTTGCCAACGGTGGCATGGGTGCGGTCAATGGGGGAGATGGAGGTGCGGTCACTGTTCTTGCCTCGGGGGCAGTACTGTTCACTGCCGGGACGTCAGTTCAGTCGCAGGGGGGGAACGGCACGAGTGGCATCTCAGGTGATGGAGGAAACATCCAGATCACGAGTCAAACGTCGACCGTGGCGACGCAATCACTTAACACAAAGGGCGGGACAGGTGCCACGGGGGGTGATGGAGGAAGTGTTGAAGTTCAAGCTGCCGACTCTGTGACACTCGCAACCGTCAACGCGTCGGGCGGGCAAGGGACAACTGGGGCTGGCGGAAGCGGCGGGACAATTGACGTCACAAGTGACAACAACGAAGTCAGGGTCACCTCTTTGGACTCGCGCGGCGGTCTGGGAGCGACTGTCGGTGGTTCGGGGAACGCGATCACGTTGAATGCAGCTACGGACATTGTGGTGTCAGGCAACACGTTTGCGATGGGGGCGAATGGCGCAGCGGGTGACGGCGGGGCCGGGGGGCATGTTTCGTTTACGGCGGGCGCCGGTGTCTCCTTTACGAATCTCACCACGATCGGCGGGAATGGCACTGGGGGGAATGCGGGAGAGGGGGAGCAAGTTGACATCACGGCAATGGCTGGGGGGATTACTGGCAACAGCATTAGTGCGAATGGTGGAAACGGTCTGATCGGCGGGAATGCTGGAGACGTCACGCTGATGGCCGATGGTGACGTCCATGTCACCGGGCCATCGGGAGTGTTCGCTCGTGGTGGTGCAGGGACGACTGGCGACGGGGGAAATGGAGGGCAACTCCTCATCGACAGTGCCAACGGTGGAATTACGCTGGACAATGCAAATGTCAACGGATCGGTTGGGGTCAACGGTGGCGATGCAGGTTCCATCACTTTGACTGCCGCTGGAGAGATCCTCCTGACTACCACTGGGACCTCGTTGTCGGCACTTGGTGGAATCGGTACGGGGGGAATCGGCGGAGGTGGTGGGGTGGTCTCTGCGACCAGTGACAACGGTGGCTTCACAGCCAATCAGATCGTCACTTCCGGAGGGAGTGGGGAGAGCGGCGGCAACGGGGGGATGATCACACTGACCGCCGCCAATGATGTCACCATTCTGTCAATTGTTACGAGTCTCGGCGGACAGGGAAGCTTGACGACCGGGGGCGATGGAGCGGCCATTTCGATTACCTCCATTGGTGGTGCCGTTGCCGTACACTCAGCCCACTCCGAAGGGGGGAACGGCGTGACAATGGGTGGGAACGGCGGGGACATCTCGCTCATCGCTCATGGTGCAGTGACTGTGGCTTCCGGACTGGGGACCAACGGAGGATTGGCGACAGCGGCGGGGGCTCAAGGGGGGCATTCGGGCGACGTCCTCATCTGTAGTGAGACCGCTGAGATCGCCGTTCAGAGTATTTCGACGAACGGCGGGACGGCGTTCAATGGCTTTGGAGGTGATGCGGGTGACATCATTCTCGACAATCGAGGGAGCGGGGCCGACATCGTGTTGAACTTCCGTCTGATGGCGCTTGGCGGGATTGGCAACAGCGTAGCGAACGCGGGGGATGATGGTGCGGTCGTGCTGTTGTCTGGGGGGGCGATTGTCGATGGCGATGACAGTGTGGCGGATGTGTTGGCGGGGAGCTTGCAGATTGTGGCGGAGAGTGGAGTGGCCGGGACGAGTGGTTTGGATGCGGCGTTGGAAGTCGATGTCCGCACGCTCGGGGCAACGACGGAGACTGGCAACATCGTCATCGTCGACAACGATGCGGCAACGGGACTCGCGAGGTTGTCGGGACTGGTCATTGATGAACTGACGGCGACCGTCAAGGGGACTCCGGTCACTACGACAGGGGTTGCGGTAACGGACGATGCTGGCGGTCGGATCGATGTGTCGACGACCGGAGCGATGACGGTCAATCAACGGGTCGACACTGTCGGCGACGGGACCGACGCAACGATTCGTCTCTCGGGGGTCGGGATCGACCTTGCAGCGACAACTGCTAATGTGACCGCCGATGGTGGGGACATCACGATCGACGCCAACACCGGCAATTTGAACATGGTGTCGGGTTCGTCAATCGAGTCGGATGGAGCCAATCACAACATCACAATTGCGACCGACAGTGCAAGTCTGGCAAGTGGGGCGTCGATCTCGGCGGTTGGCGGAACAGTAACGATCGCTGCAGAGACAGCGAATCGAAACATCAATCTTGGGGGAGGTGGCGGCGAAAACGATGTGGACGCAAACAGCTTCGGGGCAGGCTCGCTGAACCTGAACGATGCCGAACTCGATGTGATCTCGGCGAGCCAGGTGAACATCGGGACGGCGTCGGCCAGTGCTCCATTTGGCGGCGCGACGACCGGCATCATCACCGTGACCGGGGGCATCTCGGCAACGTCGACGTTTGCGACGGATGAGTTCCAGTTGCTGACGGCAACCGACGTGCGAATCAACAGTACCGTCAACCTCAACGCCAACGGAGCGGGAGACTTTGACGTGATCGCGGGCCGGGATATCACACAGACCGGCAACAACGCCGACGTTACAACGGGTGGTGATGGGTTTGTTCATTACACAGCGGACCGATTGATCGCGATGAACAGCGGGACCAGCATCACGACAGTCAATGGCGACATCACGTTGACGGCCAACGAGGGCGGCACGACGACCGGCACGTTTGTGGGAATCACGCTGACGGATGCTGACATCGCGACCGGCACGATGGCTGAAGCGGGTGGGGCGATTTTTCTGAATGGAACCGGTGGAAATACCGGGAATGGCAACACGGGGGTACTCATTCAATCGGGGTCATCGGTTCAATCGCAAGGGGCCGGACTGACGGCGGGAACCGTGACGATTGAGGGGATCGGAGGCCCAGGTGTTGATGGCAATCAAGGGGTGGTGATTGATGGTTCGAGCGTGTCGTCGGTCGATGGAAACATTGAAATCGACGGAGACTCACAAGGGACCGGCGAGCAGAACCGTGGCATCAATGTGCTGAACGGGGCGACGATCGCTTCGACCGGAACTGGAGACGATGCGGCAACGATCGTATTGGTCGGTAATGGATCTGGCTCGAACAACAACCAGGGGATTCGTGTTGCCGACGTCGGGACGGCAATTACCTCCGTCGACGGAGACATCACACTCACAGGCACGACGGATGGCTCGGGGGACGACAACGAAGGGGTGCTCATTGCATCCGGTGGAAAAGTTGCTTCGGCGGGAACGACGACGAATGCCGCGCTCGTGCAGATTTTTGGTCATGGAAACGGCGTCGGGACGTTGGGTCATGGTAACGAAGGGGTGCAAATCAGCGGGGCGGGATCACTCGTCACATCGGTCGTCGGGGACATCTCGATTACGGGCGAAAGCACAGCCAGCGGGGTCGACAATGATGGGGTAACGATCGATGCTGGCGGGGTCGTCTCCTCCACCGGAAACACGGCGGATGCCGCCGTCATCATGATCGTCGGAACAGCACGTGGTACGAACTCGGGAAGAGGTGTCGAGATCGCGGGGGCCGGGTCGGCTGTCCAGTCGGAAATGGGGCAGATCAACATCGCAGGGATTGCCGAAGGAGTGGGGACAGAGGCGATTGGGGTCGACCTACATGACGGAGGAGTCGTGAAGGTCACTGGTGACGGAACCATACAAATCGTCGGAACGGGAGGGGACGGAACTGGCGAGAACTCGGGCGTGCTAATTCGCGACACCAATACTCTTGTCTCGACCGGCGGTGGGCTGATTACGATTCAAGGGTTTGGCGGAACTGGTGGTGCAGACAGCCTGGGAGTCGGCATCCTGAATGATGCCGAGATCACTTCGGACACTGGCAACATCGTGATTGAAGGGACGGCGGGCCATGGAGCGGGTGGAAGCCTCGGAATTCTGATTGATGCGTCCCGAGTGACAACGACCGGCGATGCCGCTGGCATCTCACTGACAGGGACTGGAGGGGATGGTCCCGGAGACAATAACTCGGGAGTGGCCCTACTGAGTTCCACCATCTCGACAGCCGGGGCGATGGCCAATTTGACCATCAATGGGATTGGCGGGGGGAGTTCAGGAGACAACTCGGTCGGCGTTCGTGTCTCTGACAGCGACCTGATGACAGCCGATGGCGGCATCACCATCACCGGGACCGCCTTCGGCAACGGCAGTGGAATGGATGGCGTGCTCATCGAGAACAATAGTGTGATCTCGGCTGATGGTGACGGCGACGTCACAATCACAGGAACGAGCACAACGATGCCTGGAGCGACTGGTCGCGGGGTAGCCATCACTTCGGGAAGTCTCATCGAGATCGCCAATGGAGGTACGGGGGAGATCTCGATCACCGGGATCGATGGAGCCGAGAGAAACGATGTTGCAGTGTTCATCGACAACGCGATTGTGCAGACCGACAACACGCAGATTACGATCACCGGGATTAACCAAGATGTCGTGATGCAGGGGACGGCAGAGGTTCGTTCCAGTGGAGGGGACGCACTGATTCAGTCATCGGACGACGTGTTGCTGACGGTTGTCAATCTGAACTTCGGGGGGGCGGGAGCGGGCGGAGGTGTGGCGACGATCACTGCTGACGTGGACACCAGCGGTTTGAATCTCAACTTTGGAGTGCTGGCAGATTGTGTCGGCGAGATCGTCGACAACTTGACGGGTGAAGGGGCGAACATCACTGCTGAGTCGGCGGTGTTGCGTGCCGGGTCGGGGATTGGGAACTTCATCGCCAACGGATCGGTCATCGAAGAGAACCGTGACCTCGATGTCGAAGTCAACACATTGGCGGCAGTCTCCTGTACGGGGGACATCTTCGTCACCGATTCATCGAGTGTCGTGATCGCAACGCTCGATGGGCTGACGAATGGGGTGCAGTTGGTCAACGATGACGCCAATGGTGGCACGGGAGACATTCTCATCCGAGCGACGAATGGAATTACCATCGACAACAACATCATCAATGCGGGAAGTGGAAGTACGACACTCGCGGCAGGTGTCGGCGGCGGGAGTGGTCAGCTCGACATCAACGCAAACATCACGAACAGCACATCGGGAACCGGCGGTGGAGCTGTCCGACTCGTGGCAGTCGACGACATCAACCTCAACGACATGTCGACCATCGACACGAATGGTGGAAATGTTGAGCTTCATGCGGGGCAAACCTTTCACTTCAACGACACGCTGACGGCTGGAAGTGTCGACTCCCACCTGACCATGGCGACAGATACGCGACTACTCACGGACGGCGGAAATGCGATACTGACCGCAACGGGGAATGTGTTGCTGAGTCGGGTTGATGCGAGTGTCTTCGCAACTCCTGCCGGTACGGTCTACGTCGTTGCCGACAGTGATCGGAGTGGAGTTGGAGAGATCATCGACAACCATCTGGGGGACGGATCGGGACATGAAAATGTCATTGCAGCTTCTCTCTCACTTCGTGCGGCAACAGGGATCGGGGCAACCGGTCCTGACGCGACCACGGCGATCGACACACGAGTCAATACTGTCGCGGCCCTAACCGATTCCGGGTCCATCAAGATCGACAATCGATCGGCCCTCACGATTGGCACGGTTGCTGGGAGTGCTTTCTCGCTGTCGCTGACGTCGGGAAGCTTTGGGGAAGTCAACTCAGGGGAAGTCGAGATTCTTAGCGGGATTTCCATTACCGACCTCGCGGGCACTGGGACAGATGGGCAGGACTCGGCAGCCGATGCCATCGCGGTTCAAGCGAATGGGTCGATCACGGTTCAACAAAGCCTGACAAACAACGACGCGGGAAACATTACCCTGCACGCAATCGGAGGCGGGGTCACCTTCAATGCGTCGGTTGTGTCGCGAGACGACATGGGGACTTTTGCCGGGACGGTAAGAGTCGCGGCCGATGGCTCGGTAACACAGTCGGGAGTCGGTGCAATTCGGTCTGACGTGCTCGGAGTGCAGACGACATCGGGGGTGATCGATCTACTGACAGCTTCAAACGACGTCAATCAACTCGCAATGCAGACCGCAGGGGAAGATGCCGGATTCAATGATGTCGATGGGTTCCACTTGAATCGTGTGACAACGGAATCGAATGGGATGTTCGATGTGCCCGGCCTGTTCAATCAGATTGACGGTGTGAACGTGGGCGCTGGAACGGTGCGGCTTGTCGCTGGAGGGAACGGTTCCAGTGCGGCGGAAAACAGCATCACACAAGATGGATCCCTCGGTGGGATCACGGCGGGGTCTCTTGGTGTGCGCGTCGTCGGGGGGGATGTCTTGCTCGACCCCAATGGGGCGGGAGGACCGGCGATTAACGCTGTCGACCAGTTTGCCGCGAGTGTCACCGAAGCAAATGGTCAGGGCGGATCGGTGCAGTTCTCAGATGTCGACGATCTCATCATCGGCACCGTCGGTGGGCAGATGGGATTCACGGCAACCATCGGGATCGACGTCACCAACAACGTGCTGGTCTGTGCCGGAGGATCGATCGACGTGCGTTCACTGATCACGACACGTAACAGTGTGACATCAACCATGGGCGAAACGGACACGGTCCGTCTGCATGCGGGAGGAGACATTACGCAGTCAAACGTGGGAGTAATTCGGACGGCCACGCTTGGGGTCATTGCAGACGGCAATGTCTTGCTGGGAACAGCCGCCAACGACGTCGATGTGCTCGCAGTCTCTGGCGACAATGTCGTCTTCCGGGACAGCAACGGACTGATGTTGGGAAGCGTTTCGGCGCTCGGTTGCTTTAACGGGGTGACAGGAGCGACAGCCGACAACCTTACGCTGTGCCTGGGGGATGACTTTGCGATCAATGCGGGCATCTCCGTGACCGGCACAATTCGTCTTGATGTCGCCGGCGATGTCACGCAAACGGCAACCGTGACGGCCACGTCACTGGGAATCAACGCAACGTCGGGGGGCAAAGTTACTCTGGCACTCGCGAATGATGTCGACGTCCTGGCAATCTCGACAGATGGCGGAACTGTCACCTTCAACGACGTGGACGATCTGACGATTGACTTCGTCGCGGCGGCCGATTGTTTCGCGATGACCACGGGCGGAGTCACTGGGGTAACGACTCCCGGAGCTGCCATCTTGCTGACGACCGGTGGAGACCTGACAATCGACGATGCTCTGACGACCCCCGATCAAGTCGGGAGCATCAATGCCGATCGCAATGGGATGAATGCTGGGACGGCAACGGTCACAGTCGTCAGCGGCGGTGCGATCATTGACGGTTCGGCTTCCCTGCCGGGCGATAACAGCGTCGACATCGTCGGAAACACGGTCTCCCTGACAGCAGAGAACGGCATCGGCTCCGACACTGGACTCCTCAGTGACACCGGCGACATCGAGATTAACGCGGCAACGCTTTCCGTCCTCAACAAGGCGAGCGGCAATGTCCAACTGTCGGAAGAAAACAGCGTCGCGGTCAATACCATCGTCAATGCGGGGCGTTTGGTCGTCTTGCAGGCGGGGGGAAGCATCACCGACGCCACCCCGGTTGACGGAGTGGCGAACATTACAGCCGGCTCTCTGGCTCTGAAAGCTGGGACTGGCATTGGGACAACAGCGAGCGATTTCGACGTCGACGTCAACACGATGTCGGCCCGGAGCACGACTGGGCCCATTGTCATTGAAAGTAACGGCCCACTCCAAGTGACAACAGTCGCTGGACAATCGGGAGTTTCAATCGATGGAGGTGTCGGAGAGATTGACCTGCAAGCGACCAACGGCTCACTCACCATCGATGTCAATGCCCAAGTCACCAACAATGGAAGTGGTTTCGTTCAACTGACAGCAACAGGTGCAACCAGCGACATCATCACCCATTCAGCAGTTTCGTCCACGACCGGAGACATCACGCTTTCGGCCGACCAGAACGTAACAACTCACAGCAGCATCACAACGATCAGCGGCAATGTGCTGATCGATGCGGACAAGTCGATCACAACGAACGGCACTGTTACGACGACCGGTGGCGATGTCACGTACATGGCGGGGACGGCCATCGACATCAACGCGGCGATCAACTCTTCCAACGGCGGCGATGTGCTGCTGACGGCAGGGCACGGCATCTCGATTGATGGCAGTATCACCACGGGAGGGGGCGATGTGACGGCGATGGCTGGTGACAACATCACGACGTCGGAAGCCGTCTCTTCTGGCAACGGAAACGTCATGTTCGATGTCGGCCAGAACATCGTCACCGATGGTTCGATCAGTGCGGGTGATGGGTTCGTGAAACTGACGGCAGTCGACGCCATCACGACGAATGGGACGGTGACGACGACCGGCGGCGACGTCACGTACATGGCGGGGACGGCCATCGACATCAACGCGGCGATCAACTCTTCCAACGGCGGCGACGTGCTGCTGACGGCAGGGGATGGCATCTCGATTGATGGGACGATCACCACCGGCGGCGGCGATGTGGCCGCGACAGCGGGTGACGACATCACAACGACCCAAGCCGTCTCTTCTGGTAACGGAAACGTCATGTTCGACGCTGGTCAGAACATCGTCACCGATGGTTCGATCAGTGCGGGTGATGGGTTCGTGAAGTTGACAGCGGTCGACGCAATCACAACGAACGGCACTGTCACAACGACCGGCGGCGATGTCACGTACATGGCGGGAACGGCCATCGACATCAACGCGGCAATCAACTCGTCCAACGGCGGTGACGTGCTGCTGACGGCAGGGGATGGCATCTCGATCGACGGCAGTATCACCACCGGCGGCGGCGATGTGACGGCGATGGCTGGTGACAACATCACGACGTCGGAAGCCGTCTCTTCTGGCAACGGAAACGTCATGTTCGATGCCGGCCAGAACATCGTCACTGATGGTTCGATCAGTGCGGGTGATGGGTTCGTCATGCTCACCGCGGTCGAGGACATCGAGACCAACGAGACAGTGACAACCAGTGCCGGTGAGATTCTGTTCGATGCTGGTGTTGACGTGACGGTCAATGCAGCCCTGCTGTCGATGGGAGGAGACGTGTCGCTGCTGGGGGGGCAGGATGTAACAACAAACTCAACGGTCACTTCGGGTGGCGGGGACGTGCTGTTCGATGCGGGGCGAGATGTGACGATTCATGATGCTGTGAACTCGTCAGGGAACGGTGCGGTCGAAGTGATGGCCGGTCACGACATTCTTCTGGATGGAGCGATCAATTCGGGTGGTGGTCCTGTAACGTTGCTCGCGGATCGTGACGTGCAATTGACGTCTGCTGGCGACATCACTTCGCAGGGTGGGGCAGTTGTCGTGCGGGCCGACGCAGATGGTGTCGGGATGGATGGCGAAATCCTGATGGACGACGGTTCGCTGATTGATGCCGGGAGTGGCACGATCCAGTTGCGGGCGACGGACGACATAACCCTCGGTGGGCTTCGGACAACCAATGCCTCGCCACTCGGCGCAGCAGCAGTCACGGTCGTTTCAACCCAGGGGGGAATTGTCGATGGAGGAGACACTCATCTCGACATCGACGCAAACAGCCCCGGAGCGTTGACGGTGCTCCAGTCAGCAACCGGAATCGGAAGGTCACCTCTGGGCGGGATCGACCCCCTGGAAACGAACCTGGCCGTGCTGCGATCGCAGGTGACCGGATCAGGTGACACCGCGATCGTTGAGAGCGACAGCATCGAACTTCGCTCGGTGAAAACAGCCGACGGTTTTGTGATGGTGATGGCTCAAGAGACCATTCTCGCCACAAGTGTCGACACTTCAGCCACCGATAGCCAGGCCAACGGGATCACCCTGATCGCCGGGGACGACATTCTGGTCGGCAGCATGACGACCGGTGGTGTTCTGGGAGATGTGCAACTGACCGCGGGGGGGCAAGTGCTGGACACCGCTCGCGGAGATGGCAATCGACTTGTCGCCGACGACCTGATCATTCGGGCGTTCAACATGAGTCCGGATGCGACTGGCGCGGCTGTCTCGCTGGAAACTCGTGTCAACGATCTTTCTGTCGTGGTCACTGGAGCCGGTCGTGGTGACATCGACATTCAAGAGTTCGACAACATCAATCTCGCATCGTCAGACATGATGACGGACAACGAGATTCTGTTTACCAGTAATGGAGAAGTTCGGGTCAAGGCGGGGGGAAGTATCAACATCCTCGACTCGAACACCATGAACGAAGGCCCAACGCGGACGGCTGATCCCGAGATCGTGGCGGGAGGTGCGAATGGTCGAGTTCAACTGGAAGCTGGTAACAACTTCCGGATGTACGATGGGGCACAGATTCATGCATCACAAACGACGGCCGAAGCGGTCTACATCGAGGCGAAGAACGACGTTCGACTGGGGAACCTTGTCGAAATTAACACCGGAAATGGAGTTGGTGTGCTGAGGCAGATTGCTCCTCGTCCGGAGCAGTTTGTCGGTGACACCGCCTTCTTCCTCTTCGATACCATTCTGACCCCGACGCTCTTCTCAGACGGCGGACTATTTACCGGCGTGCTCTCTTTTGACGTCGGGGTCGAAGGAGAACGAGGACTGCGGATCAACATCGACTGGAGTTCGATCCAGTCCGATCGTTTCCAACTCATCACCGGTGTTTCAGGAGATTCGGTGCTGATCGGTCCCAATTTTGAGGTCGCTCACAGTTACACAATCGGTGACCTGCTGTTCGGCCTCCTCAATGGCCGCATCAACTCATCTGATCCGATCCCCGTCTTGTTCTCGGTCAGTGCCCACGAGTCGATCGTCATTCGGGGGGATACGGTAACATCAGCCAATGGGCTGACGACGACAGATGTTATCGGAGATTTGCTCTCGACAACGGATTTTGTTCAGTCGGGTAATAACCTGACGGGCTTCGATGAGACGCCGTTCGAGAACGGCGGCGGGAAGTTTGGTGTCCCGGCCCTTGCACTCGCTCCGCCCCCGTTAGTCGAACGTCCCGTGTTGCCCGCGTATGTTCCACCTCCGGCCGCCGTGTTGCCCGAAGTGATCGTTGCGGAACGAATCATTACGGGAGACATTGGAGGAACAGTCGTCTCGTTCTCAATTGGCCGCGACGAATACTTGGAACTGCGCGTCATCAGTCCCGATCCTGACGCGGCCCCGCTGGCAATTCGACGCCTGCCGGATGAGTTCCTGGCTGGCAAGGAAGGAGCCTCGTTCACAGAACTGTTCAACGGACTTCCGGATGGTACATATCAAATCTGGTATGTTCTCGGGTCCAATCGTCGGATGCTGGTCCATGTCGATGTCCGAAATGGTGAAGCGACCATTCAATCGAGTGAACTCGATGGCGGGGTGCTTAAACTGGAGGAGTTGCGAGAAGAACTCAGTCCGCAATCAGAATCAACGAACCCCACGACTTCACAGAGCACATCATCTGATCCGCTGAGCGAAGTGTTGAAAGACCAGATTTCCTTGGCCGAAGCATCCGTCATCGAAGAGTGCGGTGCGGAGCCTCTTGTTCGCGAAACACAGACTGCCGAATCGCAGTCTGATGAAACAAAGTCTGATGAAACACAGACATTCGACGAGTCGCTAACAGAGACTGTGGTTGAAACCGCAACGGTTGGGGTCATTTTCGACGAAGTGGTGGTTGACGAGACTTCGGCTAATGAAGCGTTTGATATGGCGTCGGCTGCCGAGTCCGTGGATGTGAATGTGGATGTCGACGAGCCCGCGACTGCAATGGAAGAGTCTGAGTTGCGAGTGACGGGCGATGAACAACAGTTGGCGGGTATTCCGGCGGTTGTGGGGGGAGCGGTGCTGGTGTCGTCGCGGTTGATGCGACAGCGACGAAGTCAGCCATTGAGACGATCCTCAAGATTGGCGTCTCGCGTGGTCACTGCTTTCGGTGATGATGTTGAGGAATAATACGTTTACAACGAAGTGATGCGGTGCCGCGTCGTCTTGTGGTGCTGTGGAACGTGACAAAGCGTCGTTTTTTGTCTGGGAACAAGAGTTTGTTCGGTTCCCCGCTTCACAGCAGTACACACCTCTTTACAGAATGAGAGGCTGCACATTCGACGCACGTTCGTTTGTCTTTACTGAAGCGACAGAGAGTAATCACGATGGCGAAACAGAACGATCGACCCGACGACGAGGGGACATGGAACCAGGAGGACGATTCGTCGTCTCTCCCCGAGTCAACCTCTTCCGATTCTGAGAGTTCGAACCTGTTCGATGCGACGGTCCAATCGGATGAGTTTTCCGAATCGAACGACCCCGCAGTCGATGACAGCATCGCAAGTGCTGGCGACTCCGTCTTCGACCAAACCGTCCAGTCGGACGAGTTTGATGCCGAGGGTTCGGTGTATGATCGGACGGTGCAGTCCGATGAATTCGAACTTGATGAGGTGTCAGCGACCGACGAGACGGTTCAGTCTGATGAATTCGTGGAAGTCAGGGACGACGACACGTCCGGGTCGGTCTACGATCAAACCGTGCAGTCCGATGAGTTCGACGCGGAAGGTTCAGTTTACGATCAAACCGTGCAGTCCGACGAGTTTGCAGACGATTCCGCTTCGCCGTTTGATCAGACGGTTCAGTCGGACGAGTTTGATGCCGAGGGCTCGGTCTACGATCAGACGGTGCAGTCCGATGAGTTCGGAGCGACACCGGCAGATTCTCGAACGATCCAGTCGGACGAGTTCGATGCCGATGGTCCACTCGAAACGTTAGCGAGCGATCAGTTCGACCAAGCGGCTCAAACCTTTGTCGACGATCCATCGAATCCCGGCTGGGGCGATGCCGGCGGTCAGACGGTAATGGCCGGGAACGACGACACCGGAGGATTTGACGTCGGATTCGACTCGGCCACGCTGATGTCGGACGACTTCGACGAACCGGGTGGCGACCGCGGGTTAATGGATCGCTCGGATGTGATGCAGACGATCAATCCTCGCTCGCTCGACGCCGAAGATCGGAAGCACTGGGAAGCTGTTATCAAGGGGGCGGTGGGAAGTCTTGAGCAACGATCCCAGAAGGGACGAGACAGCAACAATTTATCGGGAATGGAGAGCAACCTCGTCATTCAGACGCGGTCTCTGGTCGAGGGACCAGTTCTGCCGGGGGAAACAGTCGACTTCCGTCTCGACAAGAAGTTGGGTGAAGGGGGGATGGGGGTCGTCTACCTCGCGAATCAGACGTCACTCAATCGCAACGTTGCACTAAAGATGATCAAGCCGATTTCGGAAAAGGAATCGCAGCGACTTCACAAGAGCGGACGTTTCGAGACTGTTCGCGATCAGCGACACAGCCAGTTCGTTACAGAAGCGGTGATTACGGGCGATCTCGAACATCCGAACATCGTTCCGATTTACGACGTCGCGGCCTCTGATGATGGATTAGTGTTCTATTCGATGAAGTGTGTCAGCGGGACGCCGTGGTCGAAGGTAATCAAGCAGAAAACCCTGCACGAAAACGTCGACATTCTGCTGAAGGTTTGCGACGGGATGGCCTTCGCACACTCTCGCGGCGTCGTGCATCGCGACCTTAAGCCCGAGAATATCATGCTCGGGGAATTTGGAGTCGTACTGGTAATGGACTGGGGACTCGCCCTGACAACGGAGAAGTTCACCAAGCAAAACAGCATCCGGAAAGCACGCAGTTTGGGGGGCTCACCCGCGTACATGGCGCCTGAGTTGGCGACCGGCCCGATCGACCGTATCGGGTTTGCGGCAGACATCTACCTGCTGGGCGCGATGTTGTATGAAGCCATTGCTGGACGACCACCGCACTCCGGACCAAACGTCAGCCAGTGTTTGCGAGCCGCAGCCGGGAACAAAATTGATGTCATTGAATATCAGGGGGAACTGCTCGATATCGCGATGAAGGCAATGGCCTCGAAGCCGGAAGATCGCTATCCAACTGTGCAGGCGATGCAACAGGCGATTCGCGACTATCAAGATCATGCAGAAAGTATCGGACTGTCCGAGCGCGCTTCCAAGGACCTTCTCATCGCCAAAGAGACTCAGGTCTACAACGACTTTGCCCGCTCGGTCTTCGGCTTCGGCGAAGCGATCACCTTGTGGTCGGGAAACGAGCCGGCCAAGACCGGTTTGTCGTCGGCTCAGGTGGCCTATGCCGAGAGTGCCTTCGAAAAAGGTGATTACGATCTTGGGATGTCGTTGCTCGATGAAGCAAATGCCGAGCATGCACCGACGATGGTTAAGTTGCGTGACGCCGTCCGCGAGCGAGCCTCTCGACAGGCACGGTTCGCGTGGATGAAGCGGATTGCTGTCGCATTACTGGCGGTCATTTTCGTGGGGGGCTCGGGCGCGCTGTATGTCATCAATGGGCAGAAAAACGTCATTGCCCAGGAAAAAGAGGCGGCTATCGAGGCGAAAGAAGCAGCTGTGGTCGCGAAGCAAGATGCTGAAGTGGCCCGCGACGAAGCACTTGTTGCCAAGGTGGCTGAGGAAAAGGCGAAGGAACGAGCCGTCGGACTTCAAATGGAAGCCGAGAAGGCCCGTGATGAAGCCGTGAAGGCAGCCGAACAGGAACGCCTGGCCAAACTCGCCGAAGAAAAGGCTCGTGAAGAAGCGGTGAAGGCGAGAATTCAGGCAGAAATGGCGGCAGAGAAGGAACGGTTGGCGAAGGTCGCAGAAGCGAAAGCAAAAGACGACGCGCTCATGGCTCAGAAGAAAGCAGAAATGGCTGCCGAACAGGAACGCATCGCCAAACTCGCCGAAGCCAAGGCGAAGGACGAAGCAGTCGTGTTGCAGAAGAAGGCCGAGTTGTCGGCTGAGGAAGAGAAGAAGGCGAAAGAGTTGGCTTTGGTCGCCAAGGCTGCGGAAGAGAAGGCAAAGGAAGCGGCGATCGTCGCGAAGAATCAGGCGGTCGAAGCAAGAGAAGCCGAAGAGAAAGCTCGCATAGCCGCTGTTGCTGCGAAGGAAGCGGCCACAGAAGCGAAACGACTCGCCCAGTATGAAGCTTATGTTTCCAAGATTGGACTGGCGAAAGCGCGAATCGATCAGAACGAGTTTGATGGTGCCCGCGAGTTGCTTATCAAGCTAAAGCAGGACCCCGAGACAGCACCACTATGCGGGTGGGAGTGGAGCCGCCTCATGCATCAGTCGCAGCAGTCGACATCAAGCGTGTCGACAGACGAGCCGGCCCGAGACGTCACGTTTAATCGGACGGGCGACCAGGCTGTTGCAACGGTGGAAGGGGGCCGCATCCTACTTTTCTCGGTTGACGCAAAAGGGGTGATCTCGCAGAAGGTTGATCGTGTCCTGTTGCATGGATCAGAAGCAACGTCGGCGGCGATCTCGCCAAATGGCCAGTGGATCGCCACTGCGGGGGTTGACGGTTCGATCAAGCTGTGGAATGGAGACGTCGGAAGCGAGCATCGCACACTTTCCGGGCACACGGGCCGCGTCTCGAAAGTCCGTTTCCTCAACGACATGCAACTGCTCTCTTCCTCAGATGACAAGTCGATACGCCTCTGGAACGTCGCCAGTGGCGAGGAGGTTGGCATTGCGTGGCATCTGGGTTCCGTCTCGGACTTCGCGTTTAGCGATGAGACGAACGATCAACATGGCATTGTGGTGGCGGCGGCTGTTGCCGACGACAAGAGTGGCCGAGCTGTCCTTTGGAACCTGAGCCCTGCGAGGGGGATCAAGTCGGCATTCACCACGATCGGCGACTTCGTCGAACATAGTCAGCCGGTATTGGCAGTTGCAGTCTCGAAGGATGGCCAGCGAATCGCGTCGGGAGACCGATTGGGACGAGTCTTCTTGTGGGGGACAGCAGACACGGTCCCGGTCAACTATGGAGCGGCCATTGACACCGCCGTGGCCCGTTTGACAGGTAAGCCGGTTGCAGAAGAGGTGGCTGCGGCTCTCAACACGAAGGTGCAGTACGTCAGTCTGGAAGAGCAACCCCACGACTTCCGTAAACTGCATCTGGTGGTGAGCGGGACCGAGAAGTCGCACGACGATGCGGTCCGTTCACTCTCTTTCTCTGAGAACGGTCAATGGCTCCTCTCGACGAGTGATGACTTCACTCTCAAGGTGTGGGACGCCGCGTCGGGGACGGAATTTAAGACGTTGCGTGGCCATGGCGGCTGGGTCCGCTCAGCAGAGTTTTTCCCTGGATCGAACGACCGCATCCTTTCCTCGGGATTCGATCGTGCCGTCAAGAGTTGGTCGGCCTCCAGTTACTCCGAAGCGATTGTCACTGACACCGAAACGTTGACCCTCGCACTACAGTCGCCGGGAGCTTCACCCACGACATCCGCAGGACCGATGAACTCCGGAACGAATGGTGCAGCAGAAAGTGGCCCCAGAGCGAAATCGGCAACGACTGGTCGACGCGACGTCCAGGCACATGATGACGAAATCTGGTCGGCCCGCTTCAACCGACAGGGGACGGCCATCGTCACGACGAGCCGGGATCAGTCGGCTCGTATCTGGCGTGTCGAACAGTCGGACAACGGCCCGACCGGGATGACCGGACCCGTCATTCTGACCGATGCTTCGGGAGTCGCGAAAGACCGTCTGCTCGATGAAGGTCACCGGTACCTCGCGATGTCTATGACTAGTTCACCCGACGGCCGAACCCTAATGGTTGGCAGCGTTGATGGGACGATCAAGTTGTTCGACATTGTCCGTGGAACCGAGACAAGAACGATTGCCGGAACAGGCATGAACACAACCTTTGCGCTTTCGTCCGATGGCAACAAGTTGCTGACAACGAGTAGTTCTCCGGATGAGTCGGCACTCCTTTGGAACCTGAAACCGAACGAGCCTCACGCCGAGCCGTTGCTGCGACTGAAAGGCCATAAGGACCCTGTCACCGCGGCTGCGATTTCGCCCGATGGAAGTCGTCTGTTTACTGGTGATCGCAAGGGCATGGGACTTGTGTGGGACGCCGTCACCGGAGAACAGATCGGGCGTTCATTGACGAAACACAGTGGATTCCGGATCAACTCAGCAGTCTTTCTTGATGCCGACCGATTGCTGACAGCCGCAGACGACCAGACTGTGTTGATGCTGAAGGTATCGACGGGCGAAGTGCTCAAGAGTTTGCAGCATGACGGGTTCGTGACGTCGGTCGTGTTGTCGGCCGATCAGTCACATGCCCTTTCCGTCGAAGAGCGGAGCAGCGGTCAGAAGGGGGAAACTGTCACGGTTGTGCGGCAGTGGAATCTCGCGTCGGGCGAGTCGACCGAAGTTTGCAGTTCCGTGAACGACAAGTTTGGCGGCACCGTGCGATCGGCTAACTACAACTTCGATTCCACGCAGGTCATCACCACACACGGTGGCTACGGCGCGAAGGAGAGCGTACTGCGAATCTGGTCAGTTGAATCAGTCAAGCCGCAATTGGTGCGTAGCCTGAAGCTTCCAGGACGGCTCCCATCTGTCGATTCGGGAATGTTGCTGAACGACAAAGAAGCCCTGACGCTGCATGGGAACGCCGTTTTCCGATGGAACCTCGATACGCTCGACCTGGCGAAGAGCTATCGGTCCCATTCGGCCGTCACCGACGCAAGTTTCTCAGCCGATGGCAAGTTTGTCGCGACGGGGAGTGAGTCCATTAAGATTTGGGATGCGAACACGGGTCAACCGTTGTTCAAACTAGAGACGCCGCACGTTGGAGCGGTACGTGGTGTCGAGTTCTCGCCACTCGCCGATTCTCAACTGCTGGCCACTGTCGGTGACGATGGCAAGGGAAAATTGTGGCAGTGGGACTTTGCCAAGCAGTCGCTGACGCTGGTCCGGGACTTTGCAGGAACCAAAGGGCATCGAGGTCCAGTGCGGGACGTTCGTTTCGCACCCGATGGAAAGCATCTCGTCACGGTTGGCGACGATGGTACCGCCCGACTCTGGAACCTGAACGAAGCTCAACCAGTCCGAATCTTCTCCGATGCTCAGACGCCCAATTTGGCGTATTTGTGTGCGGCGTTCTCGTCGGACGGCGGTGAAATCCTCGTCGGGTGTTCCGATAAGAAAGCCCGACTCTGGAAGTTGAAGGGTGATGTCAAGCCGGCCGATGCGACGCCAATGGAAGTCGAACCGTTGGACGCTGCGGTACCGGATGTCGACGGCGATGCTGCGGAGGCTTCCACCGCTGCCGCCGTTGCTGCTGCGAATAAGCCCGTTGTGATGTCAGACGATGATGCCACACCATCGGCGATTTTTGTCGGTCATGCCGACGTCATTGACAGCGTCGCCTTTCTCCCGCAGTCGGCCGCGGAGATTGCGGTCCATGCTCCGCTTCGTGTCTTGACCGCAAGTCGAGATCGATCGGCCCGAATCTGGGATGGCGTGACCGGTCGCGAGGTGATGGACCTGCGTCAGCACACACTCGGGCTCACCGCCATCGATGCTTGTCTGTACTCTCACAATGGACACGAAGGGACACTCGTGATGACCGCCTCACTTGACGGTCGTGTCATCCTCTGGCCCTCAGGTGACTGATGGTCGAGGCTCTCCATGCAACGCACAACAAGCTTGCAATGGGCATCCATGTCCGTCGACAAATCACTCTGCCTTGGCGGACAGGGATGACCGTCGTACGGGGGGAAGTGTCGCTTTGTCCTACTGGAAACCTTGACGCAGTTGTTCGATCCGTTGACGGTTGGCACCGAGGTCGGAGCGACCGACTCGAGAAGAGGATCGCACGTGGATCACCTTGCCCTCCGCATCCAGACGGGCTTCGACGTCGTCGACATAGCGAAAGATTCGCGAGGTAAACTCGGCCCGAAAATAGTCCGGAGTGCTTTCATAGAGTTCACCACCCGAGTCGGTGACGACTCTCTTCAATCGCTCGAATGCATCGACTGGCGAGCCACTAAAGGGGATCGGCTTGATCGCGTGCGTTGGCGTTGTCGTGTGCGATTCCGAGCAGACGCAATTCGGCGAGTTCGGACACGGAACGAGTTGACCGTTGACGATCCCGAGTGATGGACGAGTTCGCGATTTCCAACTTAAAAAGGCTGACAACACAACCACAATCAGCAATAGGATGCCGGGAAAAAGAATCAGCCAGAACATGATTCGCTTTCGTGACGTGGGTGCAGTTGTCATCAGAAGGTGCCGGGGCATTCGAGAGTTTCGGACAGATAGCGTTCATCTCACCTTACGGCGATTGCTTCTAACTGTTCCCGGAGGCCGTCGAGTCCATCGAGATTCTCTTGCAAAGACTCGCGGGAATCCAACTCGTTACGATGATCGAGAATGCCGATGGGGCCGGTGTAACCGCTGTCGATGACGACTCGCAGCATTTCGATCTCGTGCTTCCCTTTGCCGAGTCCCAGAATCTTCGGCTCCGCTTTGTCGTTCATGCCGTTGATGTTCAGACAGATGACGAAAGGCTTCATCAAAGTCCAAGAGGCTTTCCAGTCGGCAATGGCGTCGTGACCATGATGGAAATTGTAGACGATTCCGACATGCTCGTAGCCGAGTTCTCTCAATCGGCGACAGACCGCGACCATATTGGCCGGTTCTCCCCCCCATCCGCCATGATTGTACAGCCCGAGTGGGCATTTCATCGCGGCTGTTCGCTTGGCGAGCGGGACCATCGCCTGTGCCGTTGGTTCAACGCGGTCTTCTCCCACAGCCTCTTTGGGGGCAGCGAGTGTTTGCCAGATTTGTGGATGGAGGTGATACTTCTCGAAGAGAGAAAACGCAGATTCGTGTGTGCTCCAAAAGGCGAAGAACTCGATCTTATGCTTGGCGTATTGTTGAATTTCCTCCTCAAACGAAGCGACATGCTCGGCCCGCCAGTCATAGGCACAGCGTTTCAACCCGAGTTCATTCAACATCTGGGCCCGTTCCGACGGTGATCGCTTCTTCGCATCGAACGGAACGATGCACCACGCCACAAGGTTCTCTCGATCAAGCACCCCTTGCGCAGGGGAGTCCTTCGTCAAGACTTTCTGCGCAAGCAGCTCCGTGACAGGTTCGGCTGAGTGGAGTGCGGTTGTCGACATGAGGCAAAGCAACATTGCGACAATCGCCCATCCCATTGTCCTCATGGCCCCGAAGTGGAGCATCAGATTTTCATGCTGTCGTACAGTCCGAAGGACACCAAGTGTGCGGATGGGGTCAGACATCGTATCGGTTCCTGAATGTCGAGGATGTGTGTCCAGTGAAATGCGATGACCGAACTGAGGTCGGTCGCCGATGCCAATTTGTTGAGGTCTCGCCTACAATGCGTCGTTGTATTCTGACAGAAATCCTCCGTCGAACAATCACAGTGACGGGACGACGAGTTGGCGTGTGTACGTGAATTGCATGAAGTCTGACGTTTCTTACAGGGAGTAGTGCGTTGTCTGAGATGACCCCACGTGAAGTTGTTGCCCGGTTGGACGAGCACATTGTCGGCCAGGGGGATGCCAAGCGAGCTGTGGCGATCGCTCTGCGAAATCGTTGGCGATGGAAGCAACTCACGGAAGAACTCCAGCGCGAGGTGACACCCAAGAACATCATCATGATCGGGCCAACTGGGGTTGGAAAAACCGAGATCACCCGTCGTCTCGCCCAACTGACCGGGGCGCCGTTCGTGAAAGTCGAAGCGACGAAATACACCGAAGTCGGGTACTACGGTCGCGATGTCGAAAGCATGATTCGCGATCTGGTCGAGGTCGCCATTCGACTGGTCTCCGCCACCAAGCAAGAGTCGGTCCGCTCGAAGGCGGAGGAACGAACCGAAGAGCGACTGCTCAACCTGCTGCTGCCGACAGAAACCGAACCGACAGGGGCCGAGGTCGACAACGAGTTTGGGGAAGACTCGGACATCGCCGCTCGCAAGGCCCGCACTCGAGGCAAACTGCAAGACATGCTTCGTCGCGGACTCCTCGAAGAGCGAGAGGTCGAGCTACGAATCGAAAAGAGTGCGCCGCAGGTCAAGCTCTTGTCGGGCATGGGGATGGATCACATGGACAACGACCTGCAAGGAATGTTCGAGCGTATTCTCCCACGGAACTCCCATCAGCGAAAACTCTCCGTCGCTGCGGCAAGGAAGATCATTCTCGAACAAGAACTCGAATCCCTGCTCGATCGAGACGTCATCAATGAAGAGGCCATTGTACTGGCGGAACAGACCGGGATTATCTTCATCGACGAGATCGACAAAATCTGTGACAGCGGTGAAGGGGGGAAGCGGGACCACGTCAGTCGGCACGGTGTGCAGCGCGACCTCTTGCCAATTGTCGAAGGGACGACAGTGCAAACCCGCTATGGAAACGT
Organism: Planctomycetaceae bacterium; assembly: GCA_041398965.1. Lineage (GTDB taxonomy): Bacteria > Planctomycetota > Planctomycetia > Planctomycetales > Planctomycetaceae > JAWKTT01. Next base: position 92,295 of record JAWKTT010000021.1, read on the forward strand.
CAAAACAGAGCACATTCTGTTCATCGCCGCGGGGGCGTTCCATAGTTCGCGGCCCTCAGACCTCATGCCCGAGTTGCAGGGTCGCTTCCCGATTCGGGTCGAACTCCAGGACCTCACGCGAGATGAATTCCTTCGCATCCTCACCGAGCCGTCCAGTTCGATCACCCAACAATATGCAGCCCTTCTGGCGACCGAGGGGGTGTCGGTTACCTTTCTTCCAGAGGGTTTGGAGGCACTGGCGGACATCGCCTGGCAAGTGAATCAGTCGACACAGAACATCGGTGCCCGCCGTTTGCACACGATTCTCGAGCGTCTCCTGGAAGAGGTGAGTTTCGCCGGTCCCGACTTGCCCGTCCGAGAGGTGTTGATCGATGCTCCCTACGTTCATGAACGTCTCGACCCCATCTGCCAACAGGAAGACCTGTCTAAGTTCATTCTGTAGAATCTTCATGTTGCTGCAACGATCGCCCCCCGTCACCCCGTTACGTCATAAGAGTGAGAGGTCAAAAATGATTCGTCAAATCTCCGGACTGATTCTGACATGGGTCTTGCTCGTCCCATTCTTGACACTCTCGAGTGTCGCAGAAACAGTTGCCGATGATGTTCAAGCACTGCGGAAAGGGACTGAGATTACGTCGCTGCAAGACCTGATTGCCGACCTGAATCGACAGTCTGTGCTGCACTCGGTGGTGGCCGATCAAGATCTCGTACTCGTCCCGGTCAAGAAGGGACACATCGACGGAACGGCAGGAATGCGCTGGAATACACGTTCTGGATTCCTTTTGATCATCGTCCCCATGACGATTGTCGAGAACAAAGACCGACTCCAGGATGTCGAGACCGCCGTCTGTCAAATTAACTATGATCATGCGAGCGGCGGGTTCAGTATTGCTCCGAAAACCCGCGAAGTCTTTTTTCGGTTGAGTGTTCCGTTCTTGCCAGCAGGCAAACTGGGGTCCAAGGACATCGAAGAGTATTTCAGTTTTTCGGTACGGGAAGCCTCGCGTTTTAACCCAGCCCTTAAGGCCGTAGCGGAAGGACGTGTCAAAGGGCGTGATGTACTGGATTACTTCACCACACTTCCCGCCGATGACAACCAGATTCCCGTGGGGACTTACGTCAAGAAGCAGGTAGAGATCACTTGGAAACTGGTCATCACATCGCAGGGAGAGGTGACGTTGCACCGCGATGACCAGTCGGTCGTGCAGTCACAAGCAACGGTTGCCAATGGAGTCGTCACCTTCGCGGACAAAGGGGGAGAACTCTCCGTCGAGACGCCAGGAGCGTATCGATTCCGTTTTCCCGCCGGCAAGCTGGTGTTCGAGCGGGTCGATGATGCCAGCGAAGGACGAACTAAGTTGCTGACCGAATCGCCATGGGAAACACAGATGCCGTGACAAGTTGTCGTAACAGACAATGCACAAGACCGTTCGGCGAGGCTACCAAGTCTTGAGAGGCAACACGTACCAAAGCAGGCAGGCGACTGGACCAGCAAAGAGGATGCTATCGAGGATGTCGAGCAACCCGCCGAAGCCGGGCATCAGGGGAGCCGAGTCTTTTTGGCCGACATCTCGCTTGATAAGCGACTCGCATAAGTCCCCAATCAGTCCAACGAGACCAATGATTCCCCCGAACATGAGGCAGGCCCACACTGCTGGGGGCTTACTGATTCCATCAAACATCTGGACGCCAAAAGTCAGCCAAAGCACCGTCCCGAGCATCGCTCCGACGATCGCTCCGACGCAACCCGCCCAAGTCTTGCCGGGACTGAGATAGGGGGACATCTTGGTGCGACCGAACAGTCTGCCCGCCGCATATCCTCCGATGTCGCCAACTTTGGTCGCCACGATCAGCGAACCGAGCAAGAGGTAGCCATGCTCTCCCCCGGCCATCCAACGCAGTTGCGCGGTGATCGCCAGGAGAAAACCGGCATAGGCAATCGCCAGCAGATTCGCCCCGATCGACTCCATACTGTGCCCCGGCCCCCGAAAGCGGATTGCTTCGGCTGCTAAGACGAGCAGCACACACAACGACATCACCAATCCAACCGGTGCCAACGCAATCGAATTGCCATCGTCAACGGAACGTCCGGGAAGATGTTGCCACCAGGCCGCGAGCATTAAAGCGATGCACCCTGTCGCGACGACCAAGAACTGAGGCTTCAACTGTCGGACGGTGAGCAGTCGACACATCTCCCAGGCACTACGAAGTGTCAGGAACATGCAGAAGAGAAACAGAAAGGGAGCTGCTTCTCCGAGCTGATAATCGATCACAAACAGGGCGATCAACGCCGGGATCATTGCCGACCCCAGACCGAGTCGCCAAGCGAGTGAACGTTCCATGACGCAGCCCCTATGCCGGTTCTCTGATTGCATCAGGTGTCGAATTGCCACCTGAGTGTGTGGAAACTCTCCGACAGTGAGAGCGATGACGTCTTCCAACCTCCTCCTCGGCTAGCCTGATGGAGGGAAGATTGCCCTGGAATGTTTTCAGCCTGATCCAAGCGAAAGGCTGATGACGTCGGGAAAGTTGATCTGGGAGAGGCGCCGCCCGGATTCGAACCGGGGAAATAACGGATTTGCAATCCGTCGCCTTAGGCCACTTGGCTACGGCGCCTGATTTCGTCCTCTGAAATGTTACCAACCATCAGAGGACTGTCGCGTAGTGAGTTATCGGAGGGAAACCTTGCCAGACTTCAACGCTTTTTCGCTGAAATCGGCACAGACGCTGTAATTGAACAATCGTCAGAATCATCCCAAGCCCCCCTCCTTCACCGCAGCAGAATGCTATCGATCCCAGACCAAGTCGTCAACTTGGTGACCGACGAAGAATTCCTTTCCTTGCCAGGCTGCATGTTGTCAACCAGAATCGCAAACGGCAACCGACTGATGCTGCTCTCACCCATCAAGCAGCTCCCATTTGAAGTTGTCCAACTTGGTGCCACGTTGTTGATTGAAACTCCATCACGCGGTTGTAGGAAGTAGAAGGTACTTTGTTCTCTCGAAGATGCTGGCTCCAGAGATCGAGGCTCACGGCCAACGCAATCAGATTGAATCGCTCGTGAATCGAACCGGTGCGCGTCTGAGCCTGGCAGCCCAGCCCGTGTTCAAGGTTTGCTGGAATTCCGGAACTCTATGTGCTCAGATTGCGTCCCAGAAACCGTCAAGCCCGTTGCATGTTGTTCCTGTCCAAGGAGATTCGATGAAAACCTGGTCCTGGTCACTTATCCCTGTTCTCTCGCTCGTGATGATCACGCATGCCTTCGGCGAGAATCGAAGACCTGAGGCGCAAGAAGCCCCGCAAGCGAATCTCATCGAGAAGGTCGAGGTGGAACCCGGCAAGAGTGCGCCAATTCCGGGGCACATTCAATTGATCCAGGGATACAAGCATGAACCACTTCAAGGGATCGATTCCCGTGTTGGGAGAATTTCAAGAAACGATGGGTTCACGATCAATTACGAGCAGGGACGTGTTCCAAAGGAAAACGAGCAGTTTCGTTTAGGAGGTGACTTCAGCAACGCCGCACAACACGTGAAAAAAACTGAAGGTGCATGGTATCGAGAGCAGACGGTCCAAGGGACACCAATGCAGATTGCGATGACCAAAGAAAAGCTACTCGTCGTGACGTTTCCTGAATCCGGCATCAACTTCACTACGAAAATCGAGAAAGACACCGATCTGGCAGAGGTCCTCCTGATGCTGCTGACATTTGATGCGTCCCGAGCTTGAAATGTGACGAATGGAACTCAATCCGATCTGTCGGCGCAATCCGGAGTGCAGTTGTTCAGGCCAGAGAGAGCAACCTGATGTATGGCGTCTCTGTTGAGCTTAAATGTCTTGCGCGAGGCGATGGCATTGTCTTCACGTGGCAACGTCTGCGCCTCGATTCATCCGAGAGTGATCACTCAGTGACTCTTCACGGAGACACTCCATCCAGTCGATTGAAAATCGCCGCACAGGCTTCTCCGCCTGAGGGAGTACGGTCGTCACTTGGGCAGGAATAAGGTGACGTGCCTTCGTGTCCGTCCAGAAAGGCTGAACGGCAAGTGCTTTTTAGCGGCCTGCTACAGATGCACTCCAATGACGGTAGGGACAAATCGGACCGCTTCGACACCCACTCGTTCAATCAAACGAGTGAAGTAGCGATAGTCGGTCCCGTAGCCCTGTTGATCAAACCAGTGACCACGGCGGGCCAAGTCGGTCTGAACCAGGAAGCAGCCGCTGTCGATGTTTCCTTCATGAAAAACGCCCCCCTC
>JAWKTT010000022.1:0-95236 GCA_041398965.1 Planctomycetaceae bacterium
CCATTGTGACCGGAATCACGCACGATCATCTTGACTATCACGTGTCTCCAGAAGCGTACCGTCAGGCCAAGAGGAAGATATTCACTCATCTGAAGCGGGGCGCACTTGTGCTGCTCTGTGCCGACGATCCCGTTTGCATGTCACTGCTGGGTGATGTTCCGGGGCACGCCAGAGTCCGAACTTTCGGGATCAACAGCGACGCGGATATTCAAGCGACCTCTGTTGCATGCAGTCGTCAGGGGACGCGGTTTCGGGTGCAGAACGGAGCAAGTTGCGGGGAGATCGAGACGTCGCTCATCGGGGCGCACAACGTCCTCAACTGTTTGGCAGCCATCGGTGCCACCGAGCATTTCGGCGTCGAAATGGTCGACATTCAACAGGGGTTGGCTGGGCTCAAGTCGATTCCCGGGCGACTCGAAAGGGTTGACGCCGAACAGCCGTTCTCGGTCTACATTGATTACGCTCACACGGAGGATGCGATTCGTCGAGCCATCGAGTCGGTTCGCCGAGTGACGACAGGGAGGGTGCTCATTGTGTTTGGGGCCGGGGGAGACCGAGACGCAAGTAAGCGATTCGGGATGGGACGTGCCGGATCACTCGCTGATCTCTGCTTCCTGACCAGTGATAATCCACGCTCCGAGTCTCCCGAGGCGATCATCGAGCAAATCCGTGCGGGATTCGAGCAAGGACGGTGTGAACTGCATGTCGAGACTGACCGTCAACTCGCGATCGAAAAGGCTCTCCAGTTGGCTCGTCCCGGCGATGCGGTTCTGATCGCTGGCAAGGGGCATGAGACGGTCCAGGTCATCGGTTCACAGCGAATCCCCTTTGATGACGCACAAGTCTGCCGACAATTCTTAAAACAATTTTCGTCGGGACATCAACTCAGCCCCCAGCGGCGGACAGCGTAACGAGCCAATCCTGATAAGTCTCATTCTTCACCTGGCCCCCCGCCTGATACTCCAGAACCACCGATTGCGATTCAAAAACGTGATGCCACTCACCCCAACATCGCTGGCCCAGTTGCTGCACGGAGACCTGCTGTCGGCCGAGGTGCTGGATGCTGAGTTGCCACTGGGGCGAGTCGAAACGGACTCGCGGCGGATTTCCTCTGGTGACCTGTTCTGGGCCTTGAAGGGGCCACGATACGACGGACATGACTACGTCGCTTCCGCAATTGCCCAGTCGGCGAGTGCGATCGTCGTCGAGGAACGCTGGTTGCGGCAGGCATGGCAGACGCGTCACTTTCCTGAGCGGCGAGTGCCGACAGTCGTGGTTGCGAACACTCTCGCCGCTTTCGGTCAATATGCAGCATGGCATCGACGGCGGCACGATCTTTTGGCGATTGGCGTCACGGGAAGCGTCGGCAAGACGACGACGCGACACCTGATCCACACGGTGCTCTCCACTCGTTATCGAGGCATGCAGAGTCCCCAGAACTTCAATAACCATGTCGGCGTCCCACTTTCTCTCCTCGCGATTCAACCTGAGGATGAGTTTGCGGTCATCGAGTGCGGGGCGTCGCACGTCGGCGAAATTCGACAACTGGCCGAACTCTTCGGTCCAGAGTACGGAGTTATCACATCGATCGCCCCGGCACATCTCGATGGATTTGGCAACATCGAAGGGGTCTGCCGTGCAAAAGGAGAATTGTTCGAAGCACTCCCGCCAAATGGGTTGGCAATCGTCAATGGTGACGACCCGCTTGCCCGCGCACTGATCAAACGGGCGAACTGTCGATCAATCACCGTTGGCGAACATCTGCTGAACGAAGTACGTGCGACAAACGTCCGTTGCAAAAACGGCTCAATGGAATTCGAGGTCGATCGAAGCCACTTCGATCTGCCCGTCACAGGGCGATCGTTACTGACCTCCGGGTTGATTGCCCTGGCCATGGCAAGGGAGCTGGGACTTTCAGATGCCGAGATTAATGAGGGCTTTCGGCAGTTTCAGCCATTGGCCGGCCGGAGTTGTCCGATTGCTCTTGGCAAATGGACCGTCATCGACGACACCTACAACGCGAGTCCGGCATCGATGCAAGCCGCTTGTGCAACGCTGTCGAACTGGCAACCGGTTGGTCATGGAAAGCGAATTTTGATTGTGGGAGACATGCTCTCCCTCGGCCCCAAAACGGATCACTATCACCAGGAGTTGGGAGCCACGATTGCGAACAGCGGTATCGACCGGCTGCTCGCGATAGGCTCTCAGGCAGCAACTGTCGCACGGACTGCGAAAGAATCTGGCATGGATGCTGGCTGCCTGGGAGCGTGTCGCGATATGGAAACACTGGAGGCCTTGCTCGACTGCTGGTTAGAACCGGGTGACGTCATCCTTGTCAAAGGGTCGCGGGCAATGCAGATGGAGCAGGTCGTCGAGAAACTTCGGAATCGCGATGCCCTTGAACATCAATCGACACAAACAAATGAACGAATTCCTGCCTACAAAGCTGCCTGATTCTCATACTCGTCGAATGTCACGGTTCATCACATAGAAGCGACTCTCAACGAACATCATCACAAGATAGGGAATGGTTACATCTTAGAATCCTGCCGTGTGCTCTCTTGGGTTTGCGGGAATCCGGAGCACCGTCCTCGGGCGACTCGGACGGGAGCATACTCAGTGTCTGTTAGGTGGTCTCTCTGGGTCGATCACTCTACGCACTGCTTCGCGACAGGATTCTTTCTTGAGCGGGCGTCGAGGTTCCTCACCTCGACGCCCGCAGATACAACGTCAGACCGAATCGACTTCTCCGCGAGTCATCGTCTGGTTGCAATGGACGGCGATTCGTTCGAGACGTGCCGCCGATGGCCAGTGTCGCGTGAGTTCGCAGGTTCCTCTTTTTCTCTGGAAACATTTCGATGTCGGCAGCGGGCTTTCGACGATGTTGAACTGGTTGCTGCAACACGTCTTGCCGCTTGCTGAACAGGGCGAACCTGCCGCTGCCGGGGATTCACGAGTCTACCTGACTGCTCGCACAGCTGGCGCTGCACTGATGGCATTTGTTGCCGCTGTCTTGGTCGGCCCCCTGGCAATTCGCTTCCTCAAACGACGCTTTCGCGAACGGATCGACAGTGCGTCTGATCGACTGAACGAACTTCATGCCACCAAGCAAGAGACCCCCACCATGGGGGGGCTGTTCATTCTGGCAGCCATCGTCTGTGTCACTCTTCTCTTCGGCGACTGGTCGAGTTCTTGTGTGCAGATCGCTCTCTTCGTCACGTTGGGCTTCGGAGGGATCGGAGCAGTTGACGATTGGATTAAACTCAAGGGCAAAAAGCGTGGGCTATCCGCGCGACAAAAGCTCTTTGCACAGCTAACCCTCGGTGCCATCACAGGGTACTGGCTGTATGTTACTCAGCGGGATCTCCCCTCGGGGACGGCTCTTGTCTCTCCATTGGGCGAAGGGGCACTCGCCTTAGGATGGTGGTTCATCCCTTGGTCCATGCTGGTGATGGCCGCGACTTCCAACGGCGTCAACCTTACTGACGGCCTCGATGGACTGGCGGGGGGGACGGTCATGCTTTGTGCGGTCGCGGTCGCTGCGTTGACCTACATCGCAGGGCATCACGAACTGGCCCAATACTTTCATGTTCCGTTCCAACGTGGAGCCGGCGAGTTCACGATCGTCCTCGGGGCGATGGTTGGGGCCGTCCTTGGATTCCTGTGGTTTAATTGTCACCCGGCTGAGGTCTTCATGGGAGACACCGGTTCGCTCCCGTTGGGCGCTTTGCTCGCGGTCGGGGGGCTGGTGGCTCGGCAGGAACTGCTGCTGATCATCATTGGAGGAGTCTTTGTGGTCGAAGTGCTCTCGGTGATTCTTCAGATCGGCTGTTATAAGCTCTTTGGGCGACGCATTATCGCGTGCAGTCCACTACATAATCACTTCCTCTTTCGAGGAATGCACGAGACAAAAATCGTCACTCGTTTCTGGATCTGCGGAGCACTGCTCGCGATCTTGGGAGTGGCGAGTCTGAAGTTTCGGTAGGTGATCACCCCTGCCGACGGATGTTTGGGAGAGAGGACCGGAAGCCGGTCCGGCCTTGGGGGCCGGGTCGGCTTCCACTTTTTTATGCCGAAGTCAGTTCGTGTTGTGCCGAAGTCATGTTGTGGCATGATGCTCTGCACTTTCGATTTGGGACGGCTCGTCGCGTCGCCAGTGATACGAAGACTATCGTCGACGCAAATCCAACGTGTGTGGTGCGTCGTTGTGAGACGGGATCTTCTCAACACGGAAGTTCCCCTGAGTGTGGCCACTGCGGAAGAATCGTCCTGCCCGTCGGCTCTCCGCCTCCAACGTGTTAATCGGGTAGACACCGGGATTCAGCCCCCCGGGATGATCGACATGATACCGGCATCCCCCAATTGAACGCTGAGCGATCGTGTCGACGACGTCAAAGATCAGCGGTGTCTGAACCGGAATCGTCGGATGCAGGCAACTTGGAGGCTGCCAGGCACGATACCGAATTCCGGCGACATGTTCACCCGGCTTCCCTGTCGCCTGCAATGGAACCTGAACTCCGTGACAGGTGATGACATAGCGGTCATTGAAGAGGCCATTCACTTTGACTTGAAGTCGTTCGACAGAGGAGTCGACATATCGAGCCGTTCCGCCGCCACCCGCTTCTTCGCCGAGTACATACCAAGGCTCGATCGCCTGCCGAAGTTCGAGTTGAATCTCGTCGATCCGCAATGAGCCGATGGGCTGGAACCGGAACTCGAGATGCGGTGCGAACCACTCCGGCTCGAAGTCGAAGCCCGATTGTCTCAAGTCCCGCAGCACATGATTCAAGTCGGTTTCAAGGTAGTGCGGCAACATAAACCGGTCATGAATTGCTGTTCCCCAGTGAATGAGTGATTCCCGATAAGGCTCCTGCCAGAACATCGCCACGAGTGCCCGCACGAGCAACTGTTGCGTCAGACTCATCTCGGCATGAGGTGGCATTTCGAACCCCCGAAGCTCAACCAATCCCAATCGACCAGCCGAATGATCTGGCGAAAACAGCTTGTCGATGCAAATCTCGGCTCGATGCGTGTTACCAGAAAGGTCAACCATCAGATTGCGGAACACACGATCGACTAGCCAAGAGGGGAAGTCTCCACTGTCTGGAATCTGTTGGAAGGCGATTTCGAGTTCGTACAGAGCATCGCGACGTCCTTCATCAACCCGTGGGGCCTGACTGGTTGGCCCAACGAAGAGTCCCGAAAAGACATACGACAGCGAAGGATGATTGTTCCAATACCCGATCAAACTTCGCAACAGATTTGGTCGACGCAAGAAGGGACTGTTTTCCGGAGTGGCTCCGCCGAGAACAATATGGTTCCCTCCCCCGGTGCCGGTGTGACGCCCATCGAGCTGAAACTTCTCGGTCCCCAACCGCGTCTGCCGGGCATCTTCGTAGAGCGTCGTCGTCGTGTGCTTCAACTCTTCCCAGTCATGTGCCGGATGGACGTTGACCTCAATGACACCGGGGTCCGGCGTCACCTTGATCATGCTGATGCGCGGGTCATTCGGAGGAAGATACCCCTCGATGACGACCGGCCGATTGAGTTCTTCCGCCGTCAACTCAGCCACGCTGACAAGTTCGAGAAAGTCCTCAAGCCGCGTCACTGGAGGGAGAAACACATGCAGCCGTCCGTCTCGTGGCTCGATACACATCGCTGTTCGCACAACATTCAACGATTGTTCAATAGCGCCGCCACCGGCCGATTCCTCGTGACTGACTGCACCGGCATCGGATGGTCGAGTCTGGCCAGTCACTGGGGTTGCTTCCATTTCCTGAAGCTGCAACTGTCGAGCGGCTCGACGAATCTCGGCGTAACCCGGCAACGGGACCCGACCATCAAAGGGGTCGATCGAGTAGATCGTCCGACTGTCGCGACTCGACTTCACAGGAAGCGAGTCCATCGGTAGACGCAGTCCAATCGGCGAGTCTCCCGGAATCAGAAAGAGCCGCTCTGATCTCAACGGCCATGCCCCCGAAGTCCAACCCGACTTCGCCTGCCACCACGCTCGAGTCAACGGCAACACATAGCCACTGGGGTTCAACTGTCCCCCCCGCTCGATGAGTCTCGCGAGTTCGGCGCGTTGCTCACTGTGCTCGAGTTCAAACTCGCGTGGGTCGATGTCGACAGGAAGCTTCTGCTCCTGTTCGATGATTTGCCAGATGTCTTCATGGGCCGGGTGAATGAACTTGTCGTCGACTCCGAGTCGCTCACAGAAGACTTCGAGATATTCGAGTGCATGTTCGTGATTGAGTTCCCCCTTCACTCCGACGTCGGCCAGCAAGTCGGGCCGATTCCAGACAGGCTCGCCATCAGTTCGCCAAAGGCAGGTGTAGGCCCAACGAGGCAACGGTTCGCCGGGGTACCACTTCCCCTGCCCGAAATGCAGTAGTCCTCCGGGTGCAAAACTCTCTCGAATTCGTCGAATGAGTTTGTCAGACAGTAACTGCTTGTGATGCCCGACCGCAGCCGTATTCCATTCGTCGGCCTCCATCTCATCGATCGAAACAAACGTCGGCTCGCCCCCCATCGTCAGTCGAACGTCCTGCTCTTTCAAGACTTGGTCAACCTGATGGCCGACGGCATCGATTCGCCCCCATTGCTCACGCGTGTAAGGCTTTGTGACGCGAGGGGACTCATACACTCGTTGAACCGACATCTCAAACGCAAACTCAACTTCGCTTTTATCGACAGCCCCCGAGATCGGTGCTGCCGTCTGAGGGCTTGGTGTCGCTGCCAGCGGGATGTGCCCTTCCCCCGTCAACAGTCCCGACGTTGGATCAAGCCCCACCCACCCGGCTCCCGGAAGATAGACTTCCGCCCAAGCGTGAAGATCGGTGAAGTCCTTAGTTGGCCCGACCGGCCCCTCCAGCGGTTTATAGTCGGGAACCAACTGGATCAGATACCCGGAAACAAACCGTGCCGCCAATCCGAGATGTCGCAACACCTGGACCGCCAGCCAGGCTGAATCTCGACACGATCCCAAGCCGCTGGTGAGTGTCTCATCCGGAGTCTGAACCCCCGGCTCCATGCGAATGACGTAACCAATATCTTTCTGCAACTTTGCATTCAGTTCCACAACGAACATCACGGTTCGCCTCGGAGTCAGGTCAATCCCTTTGAGATACTTCTTAAATGCCGCGGTTGGAGGAATCTTCTCCATGAAGGGCTTTAATGTCGCTGCGAGGTCCGGATCATAGGAGAACGGAAACGTCTCTGCCGCATCTTCGACAAAGAAATCAAAGGGGTTGATGACCGTCATGTCGGCAATGAGATCAACGGCAACACGAAACTTCCGCGTCTTCTTCTCGAAAACCAGCCTCGCCTGATAATTCGCATGAGGATCTTGTTGCCAGTTGATGTAGTGCTCTTCCGGCTCGATGTTGAGCGAGTAACTGACAATTGGAGTGCGGCAATGCGGAGCCGGACGCAACCGGATGATCTGCGGCCCTAACAGAACCGGTCGGTCATACTGGTACTCTGTGACATGATGGAGCGCAACGCGTATCGACATTTCGTTTACCGTAAGGAAACTACACAAAACAAAAACCTCACCAAAGCAGCACTCAGCCACAGGGTGAGGATCAGTGACATAAAAGAAATCAGTTCCTTCGCCCCGTCGTGACCTCCCTGCCTGATGCCGATCTGAGGATTGGATTCGCCGGCATCGTTTGTGACCAACTATCTCTGAGACTGCGATTGCTTCTGTCCCGACGTCCCCTGTGGAGAGGGAATGAGGTCGAGTTGGGTACGGTCAAAGTATGTTTCAAAAATCGACTTGCCGACCTCGTTCAGTTGCCGTTGGAAGTCATCAATAAACTCATGGAACCCCTGGTTGACGACCTGTTTAATATCCAGAGCCTTAATCTCGTCTCTGAGGAGATTAAGGCGATCCAGTGCGGGAGTATTGTCGCGAGGAGCCCCATTGGCGATAATCGAATTCAAAGACAACGCCCCTTGATCGAGGCAAAAACAGATCGACCGAGGAAACACCAGGTCCTGAACAAGAAACTCAGCCACGCGATGAATCGTAATTGTATGATACTTTTTACGGTACATCTCGAAGCCGCTAACTGAACGGAGCAATGCAGACCATTGCAAATCGTCCATTGTCGTGTTGACGTCGGTCACCTGATTCAGCAACGTGAAATACTTCACATCTAACAGCCGACTCGTTTTGTCAGCTCGCTCGAACATGCGTCCCATGTTTGCAAAGTGCCATCCGTCTCCTCGGGACATGGTCGAATCGAGAATTCCGTTGTAGAGATGGCTCTGCTGCTTCACCTGTTGAAAGAACTCCGACAGCCCCTCGATTGACTCGCTGCTGACGTTCGATTTTCGAACAAGATGGTAGAAATCATTCAACTGCTCCCAGACTTCGGAAGGTATCGCCTCGCGGACGGTCCGCGCGTTCTCTCTGGCCCAGCGCAAACAGCTGATTAACGAATTGCCGTACTGAGGGTCAAAGGCAAGGAATTTAATGACTTCCGCTCGACCGGGCTTACCGTAATGTTTAGCGAAATACTCATCATCTCCCGTCGTCTGTACCAGCGGTTCCCACTGATCCAGCCCGTCATAGGCGTGGTCGAGGTTGAGCTTGATGTTAATGTCGACGAATCGGGCGATATTTTCAGCCCGCTCGACATTTCGTGCCATCCAGTAGATCGATTCTGCAACGCGGCTTAGCATAAGAGTGATGCGTGTTGATAACTAAGTGGCCAAGTATTCCAGTGTTCGTTGTTTCGTCAGGCTGCTCAAAACAATAACGAGTAGTTCAAGTCGGATAACTCGCTGCCTGTCACATCAGAGGTGAGTCTCTCAGGCGGGTCAATTGGTATTGCTGAAGTTAAAGTCAAGCGGCTAGATGGTTCGGTTCGGGTCGGAGACACTTTCATAGCTTCTGGCGAGTACCCAAGTGTCTTTGCTCCCTCCCCCTTGAGAGGAGTTTACGACAAGCGAGCCCTTTTTTAATGCAACTCGCGTCAATCCTCCGGGGAGTACCCAGACATCCTTTCCATACAAAATATAGGGGCGTAAATCGACGTGCCGCCCTTCAAAGTGGTCTCCCGTGAGTGTCGGGACGCGAGAGAGCGACAGTGTCGGCTGGGCAATGTAGTTCCGAGGGTCGGCTTTAATGAGTTCGGCGAACTTCTGCTGTTCGGCTTTGGTCGAGTGCGGACCTATTAACATTCCATATCCACCTGCTTCGTTTGCCGCCTTGACGACGAGCTTGTCAAGATTGGCCAAAACGTACTTGCGATGCTCCTCAATGGAACAGACATAGGTTTCGACATTCGGGAGAATCGGCTCGTTGTCTGTGTAGAATTTGATCATCGCGGGGACGAAGGAATAGATCACTTTGTCATCGGCGATCCCGCTCCCTGGTGCATTTGCTAATGCGACGTTGCCGCGACGATAGGCATCCATCAATCCCTTGACCCCGAGCATCGAGTCGGGACGAAACACCTCGGGGTCGAGGAAGTCGTCATCAATGCGACGATAAATGACGTGAACTCTCTGGAATCCATCCGTTGTTCGCATATAAACAAATCCGTCGCGAACTAACAGGTCACGCCCTTCAACTAACTCGACCCCCATTTGTTGAGCGAGGAATGCATGCTCATAATAGGCGGAGTTGTAAATCCCGGGAGTTAATACAACAACTGTCGGCTCGGGGATATCGTCGGGCGCCAGATGACATAACGTCGAGTAGAGATGGTTCGGGTAATTCTCAACTGGTCTTACCCCGGCATCGGCGATCATTCGAGGAAAGGTTCGCTGCATTAGCTGTCGGTTTTGTAACACATAGGAAACTCCCGAAGGGCAACGCAGATTGTCCTCAAGTACGTAGACTCCGCCGTCCGAATGACGAATGAGGTCGGTCCCGGTGATGTGGCACCAGATTCCCTTTGGGGGCTTCAGGCCGATGCACATCTTGCGAAACGACTTGGCGTCTTCGACAAGTTCCCGAGGGAGAACACCCGCCTTGAGAATATCCTGTGGGCCGTAGATGTCGGTAATAAAGGCATTGAGCGCCTTGATACGTTGCTTCAGGCCAGCTTCGATATGGCTCCACTGAATCGCATCAATGATGCGCGGGATGCAGTCGAACGGGAAGATTTTCTCGGTCCCGCTTTCGTCACCATACACTGTAAAGGTGATCCCGAGCTTCAATAATGCCCGGTCGACAGCTTCCTGTCGCCGCAGATACTCCCCGTCAGGAAGGGCGGAAAGAAAATCGATGACCGACTTCGCTTCAGGGCGAGGCACGCCGTTCGATGTGAAGAGTTCATCATGAAATGGGCCGACGTCGTAACTTTGAAATGTTGACGGAGGCATAAGTGATTCGGATAGTGATGTCATGTCGCTCATGGAGCGACGGAGTGTGCAAAAGCTGTTCCGTAATCGTAACAGAACGCCCTTTCCAAGTGAAACTGCCTCCAATTTTGGGAAACCTGAGCCTCCGCGACGTTGCCATGCCGCAGCCAGTTGTCAGTGGTGATGAGAACTTTGGCAGAACTGTCTGAGTTTCCAGCAACCTGAAGACTGACCGCTCTTCCCTGGCCGCACAAACCGGCGGCGGCTCAGCGTGGTTGGACGTCGTGGTTCGGAGTTGATCTCCCTACGATTCCTTCAGGGCGACAGGCTCTGCTGCAGGGAAACGGAGGAGCTGGCGGTAGACGTCAGGGACGACGAATGAACTGCATCCAACGATCATGATGAGGCCGAAAGTCCACATCCCCAGACAGGCCCCGATTCCGACATGTAGCAATACCGACCCCAGCAACATCAGCGGTCGGAGTCGCAGTGGCCAGATGAGGACACAGAACGCCACTTCCCACGCCACAGAGGCATGAGTCAGCACGGCACTGATTGATGGATATGCAGCGATCCAGGACATGTCGAGTGTCTGATACTCCCGAATCGCGAACGCGAGATAGATCGCATCACCATTCCACCATGCCGCTCCCTGCAGTTTGGCGACTCCGGCAAAGAAGTAGATCACACACATGTGAATTTGAATCAGTCGGACCCCGATGTTGGCGAAAACACTCGGGGGGCCTATCCAGTAGTCGACCGATTGGACTGTCGTCTCGCGCGATGTCGAGTCCGCTGTCGTCAACTTCTGCGACGTTGTCCTCCGGAAAGTGCGTCGCCACTGGTCCCAGGACAACGCATCGCCAGAAGCCCCAATCGCCAGATAAAGCGTCAGCATGATGTTGATCTGATCGAGGCCAAACGTCGCGAAGTAGACGCGATTGGCATAGGAGATCGCGACAGCCAGCGACAGCCAGGATGTCACCCGTGTCCGCACTCCGAGGGTAAACAACAACAAAACGAACAGCGACAGAGCATGCACCACACTCGCCCAGTCGGCATCAACATACCACCAGAAAGAAGGCCACTTCGCCCCTCGTAACTCCAGCATCGCCGTTTGATCGAGAATCGGTGTCCGCCCGAAAAACTCTTCGAGCCGCAACCCCCAGACGATGTGCGTGTACAGCAACATCAATCCAGTGCAGATACGAATGACCCCGAGAACAATCGGGTCCATCGGCTGAAACCAGAAGCGGTCCCAACCGGTCAGAATCCAGTCGAATAGGTCATCCAGATAACGTCCCATCGACAGGGAGCGAACTTGGGGGGGAGATTTCGGACTGTTCATTCTTCTAACCCCAGCTCAGCCCGCGTCCAACTTGCGTCGGCAATCACTTGAAACAGTTCCGGCGAGTCGGGGTCTGCCCCGGCAAGAACATCACGTGGCAGAATCAGCCCATGCTCAACGACGTAAATCGTAATCTTTGTTCCGCCGTGCCATTGCAGCAGATGCCGTGCATAGCTTCGCAAAGCGATTTCTAAAGCCTCGTCGTCCCCGAGAGGCAATCGTTCTGCCAACATGAAGTAGCGGTGATATAGTAAACGCGGGGAAATGCGGTCCCGATGCGGAAATTGCCAGCCAAGTTCCTTCCGGCCGTCGGCGTACTCGAATTCATACTGAATGACTTTTCCGGCACTCGGCTCAGGGGCGAAGAACTGAAATCCATGCATCAGATGCAGCGGTTCTAAGTGCCAGTGAAACACCCGGTCGTAAAGAGTGTTCAAGAATGGCGATCCACCAAGCGGCCCTCCCAGAGACGCGGGACAGATGAAGATCGCCAGCAGGTGAAACAGCAAAATCGCGGAGACCACCCGCTTCTTTCGACGACTCCATCCCACATCGGCGGCCTGAAGAGCCGGACGAACTTGCCCATCACTCTCGACAGACGAGTCGGCAGCTTGTTCGGGAATCGGATCAAGTGGCAGCATCTAGTCGGACTTCTGCGAACAATCGGGTTGAGACAGTCGACAAAAAAACGGAGAGAAGACTTTGGGTCTTCCCTCCGTAGAATCTTAACGACATTGCCAGTCTTCACACCGTTCGATCTGAGAATTCCTCAGAACTGAGTCGTGATGTTCTCATCTGGCGAAAGACAGGTCTAGTAGGACCCGCCGCTCGAACCACCGGCCGACCGTCGTGTCCGACGAACGCGACCATGGCTGCCACCATCTGAACCGTGGCTGCCTGCTGGTGCGGCACTGACACCACTTGAACCATGGCTGCTGCCGGTCGAACCTGCGCTGCTGCCAGTCGAACCACTGGAGTAGTAACGACGAACGACGACCACGCGGCCACCGGTCGAACCATGGCTGCTGCCGGTCGAACCGGACGAGATGCCGGTTGAACCACCCGAGGATCCACCGCTGGAACCACCACTCTTGTGATGACTGAACAGACCAAACAGTCCTGCTTCCGCTGTCGATGCTCCGCTACCGAGGGCCACAAACCCTGCGGTTGCCAGCACGGCAACGGTCAGCATCACCCATCGATTGAGTTGACGCATGTTGAGTTTCTCCTGAATTTCGTTGTGTGAGCGCTGTCAACAGCGAGGCGACTTCCGCCCCCTTGGGACGGCCCCTCCGACTAGCCAGATGAGAACCTACGCCGTTCTTTCGGCAATGTCAATAGAACAAGGGGAATAGGTGGTCTGGGGTGGCGATTACTGTCCGGCGAGATTCCCTCAGTTCGACTGTAACTCATGTAACGATTATGACGATGAAACCGATGGAGCCTCACAGACCTCCGGGCCAGTCACTGCGCGCACTGAAAACTGACCGATCGTTTCGCAGAGAGTTTGGATCGTCACGATGACTCAACACAACTTGCCTTCCGCTCAACAGTCCCCGTCCGCAAGTGACTGGAATCGACCAACGGAGAAGCCCGTCGGCTTCCAACCGTCGCAATTGGAAGAAGTCGCTGCCAACCAGCTGCGGGTGACCCATTCGACCGGAAATGACTGGCTCTCCTCCCCTTGGATATGGGGCGGTCTCCTGACGGTGGGCGTGTATCTGGGGGTGCCGCATCTCCCGATTGGAAGAGATCTTGCCATACGATACCTCTGTGGACATCCGCTCGAATACGCGCTGGCCACCCTGTTTTGCGTCTCTCTGGCGATTCTAGGACGACGCTTCCTCGCTCTGAGAACCGAACGACAGGCACTTGTTCGTCCGTTTCTTCCGCACCCGGTCGACACCGGTCGTCCGCTCGCCCTGCAAGTCAACGAAGGTCTTTCCAGTTGGAGCGACGAACTTCGACAGACTTGGCTCGGACAACGGTTGACTGACCTTTGCGAGTATCTCGAAGGAAAGCACTCCGTGACCGCAGCGGAACAGCATGCCAAGTACCTTGCGGACGATGCCTACGATCGTTGCCACGATCAATATGCCTTGCTTCAGACCATCACATGGGCGGTCCCAATCCTCGGGTTCCTCGGAACGGTGATGGGGATCACGCTCGCCATTGCAAACGTCACCCCCGATCAACTCGATTCGTCGCTGAATGAAGTGACCGGCGGCCTTGCCGTCGCATTCGACACCACGGCCCTCGCGCTCACCTTTTCAATCGTCATGGTCTTCGGCTACTTCTTCGTGAAACGATCGGACGAAGAGATTCTCCGGCGAGTCAATCAATTGGTGTTACGGCAGTTCATCGGGAACATGCCGACCGATCAAACAGACAGCAAGTTCATGGACGCCGAGTCGGAAGCGGCCCGGCAGTTGATTCATCGGACCGAAGAACTGATCGGTTTACAAACCGAATTGTGGACTCAGTCAGTCGACGGCTTACGAGAACGCTGGAACGAGACTTTAGAGAAACAGCAAGCCGAATTGACGACCTCACTCACCGGTGGGGTCGGCGTTACGCTCTCGGACCATGCGGCACAGCTATTTCAATTTCGACAGGAGTTTGTTGAAGCCTATCGCGATGTCTCGGAACAACTCTCCGAGCAGATGGCCGATCAGTGGTCCTCGCAGACCGAGCAACAGCAGGAGTTGCAACAGACACTGATGGAACTCTGGAAACAGATTCGACAAGACCTCACAGAACGTCACGCACAACAGGCGACGCAAACGCAGGAGTGGGTCGATCGACTCTCGGGTTCAATGGGAGACTGGCAAGAGCGACTCACTCGGGCATCGGAGGCACTGGAGGGACAACTCTCTGCGATCACCAGTCAGACGGAACTCCTGAGGCGAATCGTCGATCAGGAAGAGAACCTTGCGGGATTGCAACAGCGATTGGCCGAGAACCTTGAAGCGGTCCGTGCGGCCGAGGCGTTTGAAGAGACCCTCCACAGTCTCAACGCGGCCGTCCACCTCCTCACCGCGCGCGCACGCCCCAACGCCGCATAGGAGGCGTCTCTCATCTTAACTCCTCCCCTCTCGCCTCTAACCCCCCAACACTATGGCCGCCAGAAAGGAGTCCGTTCGCAGCGTCTCGCTGTTTCCCTTTCTCGCGGTCCTGGTCTGCGCGATGGGGGCGCTCATCCTCTTGTTGCTTGTGACGACTCGCCGTATCCGACAGCAGGCCGAAATGGAGAAGTTGCCCGTGGAGCCACCGGCTGCCGCACTCGTTGTCGTCGCACCGAAGGTTTCGGACGAACACGTCCAGCCATCAACACTGCTGCCGGGGGTCTTTGAGCTCTCCAACTCTGAGTTGCAGTCGGCCAGAAACGCGACGTCGACACCCAACTGGACGACGACCTCAGGACCAAAACGAGAGTCTCACAAGATCGAACAACCACCTTCGATGGTCCCGGTATATCTTGCAAAGAAAAATCAACTCGATGTCGAGTGGAACAACAAGGTTCGGAGTCTTGCCACTCAGCGGGCTGAACAGGCTGCCCGAGTTGCGGCACTGGAACGTCAGTTACAGCAGCAAAAGGGAGAGCTTGCCCTGCTCCAACAGCAACAGGCTGAAGCGAGGGTCGATACCTTACAGCAGCAGTCGGATGAAGTTGCCATTCAGCAGGGGCTGCTCGCTGCCTCGGAGTCGCGTCAACAACTCTCGGCCGCAATTCAAGAGACCGAACGTCTACTGCGAGAAGTCCTCGCCAAGCGGCAAGAGGACTCCAGCCGTCGCACGACAATTCTTCCGGTTGACCCGATCACAGGCACAACGCGTCGCCCGATTGTCATCGATTGCCTTAGCGATCGATTAGTTCTCGTTGCTGAGGGGATCGCAGTCAGTGCTCGCGACCTCAACGGATTTACCCCCCTTTACAACCCGCTCGCCGCCGGGGTGCTCGCACTCGCGAGAGAACGACGATCAAACAAAGAGGCCGAAGCCGAGCCGTACGTGTTAATGATTGTTCGACCGGAAGGGATGATCTCCTACTACGTCGCTCGACTGATGTTGCAGTCTCATCAGGTCCCGTTTGGGTACGAACTCGTCGACACGAATGAAGAGTTCGTTTGGGAACGCTCGTCCGAAAATGAGATTGCTGTTTGCCAGACTGCGATTGATGAAGCCATTCGACTTCGTCCACAAGGAGACGGCCCGGTGGTCAGTGCGCTCGGCGTGAGTCGTCCCGTGCATGTCACCGGTACCGAAGGGGAGTTTCATCTCAGCGAAGTCGACGATCTCCGGAGTCCGGGGCGAACAGTCAGCGTTGCGGGTCAACGTTTTCGACGAGACTCCTTCTCCTCGGATACGTCGTCAACGCTCCCCGAAAACGACCGCCGATCGCTTGCACCGTCCGGCCGATACGGTCCCCCTCTGGCACCATCCACAGACTCTTCAGGCAGCGGGACAGGATATGCCTCGCGTCAGTCAGAGACAGGCAACCCACCAACGACAGGAACGTCACATGGCGACAACGAAACAGACTCCGGCAAGTATGCCTCAACGCATCGGCCTCGTCATTGGGATCCAAGAACCGAACCGTTTGCAGGTGAGACCAGACGTGCCGATGCCGATCGCAGCAACAGCGGGAAAGGGGACGCGAGTAGAAACCTCGATCGACCTTTTGGTCGCCCCTCATCCGCACCAACCACCGACCCACCTTCTTTCGGGGAGTCCGGTGGATCCAGTGGGCCAACGCGAGGCCCGTCAGGTTCGCCGGCGAACGGCCTGAGTCGCAGTCAACAGAATCGTGGTCAGCAGGGTGGCGAACCGGGCGAACAACGGTGGGGAGACTTCGAGCCCGGATCCAGTATCGGGATCAAAAAGGACTTAGTCATCCGGATCGAACCGAGCCGACTGATCGTTGGTGAACAGCCCCCGATCTCCATGCAAGACGTCAATGCATTGGACTTGCAGGCGATTCTTGCCGACAGGTTGCAAGAACATGTCTCGACGTGGGGGCGACCTCCCTCTGGGTTCTATTGGCTTCCCCGTGCTGAGTTCATCGTCAGCCCCGGTGGAGCTAGAGACTACGAGTCTGCGGCCGCGTTGATGAAGAAACTCGGCATCGATTCAAGTGTGAAATACGTTTTGGAATAAACGGCAACAGGCCCACAGTTTGCCGGTGTTAGAGATTGAGAGCAGAGAATGTCGCGCCGTCGTCAGGAGGAAATGGAATTTGGGTCCGATGCGTTTCTTGACGTGATTGCGAACATCGTGGGCATTCTCATCATTCTGATTGTGATCGCCGGAGTTCGGGTGAGTCAGACCCCGCCCCGTACGCAAGCCGCTCTTGCCACGGTTCCTCCCACACTTTCCATTTCGGCTCCGTTGTCTCCCGTTGCGCTCGCACCGATTGAACCGATCGAGTCGCCGTCGCCTGTTCGTACCGTATACCAGGGAGCCCCTCCTCCTCTAACGACCAGCGAGTTCGGACCGAAACTCGCACCGCGGTCGAGCCGTAACAACGACATTCAAATCAGTCCGCTCTCGCCTCCCGCTCCCCGCGAAGTTCTCCCGATACCGTCACCCGATGCCGAATTGGTTCGTACGGTTCAGGCACTCGAAGCAGAGCAACAAGCACTCATCGCCGAAGAGGCGCGTCTGATCGCAGAGCAAAGCCAATTGCAGTCGCAGCTTGAATCACAATCTTCAGCGCTCGTCTCGCAGTCGACCGACACTACTCGCCGCGCGGCTCAGGCGGCTGCTCAACGACAGGAATTGCTTGAGATTCAAGCCGACATTGAGTCAACCCGCAATCAACTCTCGCTCTTGCGACAGAATCTCAACGAAGCTTCCAGCGAACCGACTGCGAAGGTCATCGAGCATCGCATGACCCCCGTCGGACGACTCGTTGAAGGCAAGGAGTTGCACTTTCGACTCGAACGGGGGAGGGTCACGCACGTTCCCATTGATGACCTAGCCGCTGAGTTAGGAAATCAGATTCAACGACAACGCTCGATCATCCTGAGGACAAGTGCCTATCAGGGGTCCGTCGGTCCCATTGATGGCTACGTGATGGAGTACCGGATCGAGCGGGCACGGGCGTCGCTCGAAGACGAACTCAAAGTTGGCAGCCAGATGATCCGCATGAGCGTCTCGCAATGGACACTGCTGCCTCAACCCGGCCTCGTCGGCGAGACTGCCCAGCAGGCGATGCAACGGGACTCCGAGTTCTACCGCACTCTTTTGACATCGGGACCGACAACAACCCTGACCTTCTGGACCTACCCCGACAGCTTTGCTCTGCACCGCGAACTGCAACAATTCGCTCAACGCCATGGCTACCAAGTTGCCGCTCGACCCCTCCCCGAAGGAGTCCCCATCGCCGGCTCTCCCAACGGCAGCAAGTCGATCGCCCAGTAAACCAAGGCAGCAGTCAACTACTACTGAGATTCATTCTGTCGTTTGATCGGATTGTTACGGATGTCCACTCCTTCCAGAATCTTGCGTCGCTTGGGAAAAAACGACGCAATCCGTCACCGAGACTCAGGTGATTGAATTCTGTGAGAACCCGGCTTCAGCGGGCCGCGACCTTGTCGAGTCGGAGCCCCTTGATGAACGTCAGATATCGCGACTCAAACACCTTCAAGTCTTGTCCGAAGTAGGACTGGAACTCGGCCAGCTGTTCGGAGGGTGAGAGTCTTTCTGAGGGACTTCTACCGGCAACCTGCTTCAGATAGCGGGCATAATCCTGTGGGCGATTCTCTGCGAGGTAAAACGATAAAGCCCACGCTTCGCTGTATGAGTCGAGCAAGTCCATCGACTCGAAACTCTCGTTGCTGGCAACAAACGTACTGAGCAGTTGAGCAGGGCGACGGGTGCCTGAGAACTGCTGGAATCGCAGGAGACGAGGGCGATTGATCCGCTGTTGGGCGGACCCAGCCCCGGTGTCGTGGAGCATGCTTTCCTCTTCCATCAGCATGGCTAAACCTTCACTCAACCAGCGGGGTGTTTCGCTGATGCGAGAGTGTAGACCGTAGTTGTAAGCCAACTGATGGATCGCTTCGTGGATCAACGTTCCTGTGACGGTGGCAGCGTCGCTTGTCCCTCCGAGTGCTGTTGCCGTACCGACGCTTCCGCTTTGGCTGCCGGTCACTCGCTTGGGCTGGTCAACATAGAGTGCCGTCCGATTGGTGCGTGAAGAATAGTATCCCCGCATCGTCGATGGGACGTCTCCCATGTCAGCCGTGGCGTACTTCTCAAAGTCGCTTCGAGAGGGGAAGACCATCACAACGAGCGGAAACTCAAGAGGCTCCAGTCGAAACTGGCGACGGGTGAAGAACCGACGGAAGGCATCGTGAACCTCTTCGACAAGTGCCGCCATCGGAGCAACGGTCCCAGCGGGGCCACAGACGACGAAGGGACCCGCTGCGACGACTTCCAATTGACCGCGATATTCGTTTCGCAAGTCATCTCGCACCTGGACCAGAGGAATGGGGCGGAAGACTGGTGCTGCCTGGCGAAAGCTCTTGACGTTGGCCAGTGTGATGTCGGCCAACTCCCCGTTCCGCTGCATCAGCAGGCAGCGAGTCTTATCATGTGCCAGCGACTTGCCCTGAAACACCTTTTCGCTGCCATCCCCCTGTGTTACCGTCAATTCGACAAGGATCGGCTCTGCTGCCCGGGCCAACTGGGTCGTCGGAGCGCATGTCCAGAAGGAGAGTATCAGCAGCAAGAACCAGTTTCGTCGCACGAGACACCTCAAGAAATCAGGAGAGACAGTCGGCTCATACCTCACAGTTTGCAGACAGGAGAAAGGAACTTCCCCTGAGCGGCGGCAAAACGACGATTTCCCTGTTGAGCGGATCGCGATACACTCATCGTAGGAGTTGTCCTGCGACCGCCGTTGCCTATATTTCGGCTAGGATGACTCCGTACCTGTGTTTTCAGTTCTGTGGTCGTCTCTCAGTTCGCGTGTCGTTGATGTCCCAAGCTGCGAGGGGGGGCGACTGCAAGTGTGAGGCCATTTGAGATATTCCGGTTTGCCACAAACTCGTCAAATGGGATGCCGCGTTCTTGTAACGCCCGCCACCCGCCGACTCGGCGGGGTTGTGCTGCTGTTCTGCTCGCTGCTGGTCAACATTAGTCGAGGGCAGGAGACGGCTGATCCCGGGAGATCGGAGTCGCCGCAAATCGAGTCGCGGGTGATGGAACTCATTCATCAACTCGGGGCACCCCGACGTGCCGAGCGAGCGGCTGCTGAACTCGAGTTGTTCAACCTCGGTCCCTCTGCCCTGGACTATTTTCCGCCCCCCGATCTCGTCACCGACATCGCCGCACGTGAGTCCATGTTGCGGGTGCGGTTGAACTTGGAACATCGATTGGCCAAGGACTCGCTGAAGGCTCGATCCGTCACCCTGTCTGGCACGTTGACAATCAAGCAGGTTGTGACGGAACTCGCCCAGCAAACCGGAAACCGACTCGATCTCTCCTCGCTCGATGCCGCGATTCTCCGTCGTTCGATCACAATCAACTGGGACCAACTCAGTTTCTGGAACGGTCTCCGTGAACTGCGTCAAGAAGGGGTTGAATTGGCGCAAGAGTCCACAGGCATCGCGAAAATCATTCCGATTGACGCGGGCAGCGACAACATGGGGCACCCGTCGCCGTCAAACGTCGCTGCAACGGGGCCGTTTCAGACCCGGGTTGTGTCGCTCACTTGGCGCGGGCCCGAGGCTGAGAATGGTGATCGAGTGTTGCGTGTCGTGCTGCATCTAGAGTGTGAGCCGCGACTCCGTCCTCTGTATGCCGACTATCGAGATCGGGACGTTCAAGTGACGACCACCTCGGGAGAGGCGCGTCCCTACAATCCACTGGCGAGCCGACAGCCGGAGTTTCGTGCGGGACGGGATGTGGAACTAACGCTCGATGTCCTCGTTCCGCAAGCGAGTGCCGCGAAAAGCATGGACCTTTCCGGGTCATGGGATGTGGTGCTCGCTGCATTGCCAATCCCGATTTCATTCTCGCATCTCAACGACACTTTCCCTCAAAGTCGTCGTCGGGGTGGAGTGACGGTTGCCCTTGATCGGATCGAGACCTATGTCACTGGCGACGCTTCCGTTGTCCCCGAGACAGGAACGGAGACATCACCAAAGTCGAACAGACGGGATCAGTCGGTCGTCGCACCTGCAACGACGGCGATCGTTCGTCTTACCGCTCGCTACGATACGGGTGGGCCTCCGTTCGAGTCACACCGCGTCGCGATGCTACATCGTCAACTCTATCTCGAACCGATGGGAACAGGCGGACGCATCAATAGTGACAGCAGCCGTTCTGTCTCGCAGGGGGACGGAGCCTTTACGCTCGAGTATCGGTTTGACAAGTTACCTCCTGACTGGCGAGAAGGGACGCTTGTTTACGAAGCGGCCACCGCCATCATCCGTACCAAGGTCGAGGTGTTCTTCAAAGACCTTCCGCTCCCGGGTGACGAGGTTGCACAGAAGAAATTGCCAGTGCGACCGGAAGTCGATTGAGTTCGCCAACGTCGGGAACGACTTATGTGGCTGGGTGTTGCCTCGATGGGGGAGGTCCCTTACAACTGACGGGATCGCCACCCTCAACTCGCCCTAACGCGAACAGCCGGAGTCATCGGGATGTTACTTTCAATTATTGTGCCGGTGTTGAACGAGTCGGAGAGTCTACCGGAGTTACACCGACAGATTGATGCGGCAGGGAAAGAACATGGTGTAGAGTTCGAGATCGTCTTCGTCGACGACGGTTCGACCGATGCCTCGTGGTCGGTCATCGAGACTTTGGCCCAAGAAGACGACCGCGTCTTGGGGATTCGATTTCGACGGAACTTCGGCAAGGCGGCCGCTCTAACGGCAGGAATGCGGGCGATCCGAGGCGACCTCGTGATGACCATGGACGCAGACCTTCAGGATGACCCCGCTGGGATTCCCCGCTTTCTTTCCAAACTCAACGAAGGATATGACGTCGTCAACGGCTGGAAGGAACGGCGACTCGATCCATGGCACAAGGTGTATCCGAGCAAGGTCTTCAACGGCCTCGTCGGTTGGTTAACAGGGCTAAAGCTGCACGATCACAATTGCGGCCTAAAGCTCTTTCGACGTGTGGTCGCTGAAGAGATTCGGCTGTATGGAGAACTGCATCGATTCGTGCCGGTGCTGGCTCATGCCCGGGGATTTCGGGTGACCGAAGTTTCGATCCATCATCGACCTCGGGAGTTTGGATACTCGAAATATGGTGTGCGCCGCTTTTTGCGTGGGTTTCTCGACTTGCTGACCGTCAAGTTCATCACCGGATTTGGACAGCGGCCTCAACACATGCTCGGGGCAATCGGGCTCGGAGCATTTGCTGTGGGCATGCTTGGAATGTTGTATCTGTTCGTGTTGTGGTTCTGTATGAACGTGCTGAACCTCTGGCAAGCCGAACCGATTGGGAATCGGCCACTGTTGATTTACTCGGCTGCGTCTCTGTTGCTGGGGGCTCAGGCAGTATCGCTGGGGCTGATTGCCGAACTACTCGTTGCCAACACCGGGCGAGAAACCGACACCTACAGCGTCGCACAAAGAACATCCGTCGTCGATGAACGCCCTCCCCGAACGACCGAAGAAACCGATGCGAGCGGCACAACGCATCATTCCACGACGCAGGCCGAATCAGCAACGGAATAGCCGTTCAGGCTGACTCCTGTCATAATTATGGAAGCCACTTCAAGACGTGGCGATGGGCGATGATGGCCTCAGACAAGCCGTGACTTCGCCCCGACCGAGAGACTTCACCTGGGAGATAGAACGATGAGCGACCACGATCCGGACGAACTCGTCACCGTTTACACCGTTGTTGAACCAACGCGGGCGGAACTATTGCGGGCGGTGCTGCAAAGCGAGGGAATCCGATGCAACATCGGCGGTGAGACGCAAGCGGGACTGACCGGAACGACTTCCATCGACATTCTCGTTCGAGCGATCGACGCCGACCGCGCGCATCGATTGATCGTCAGCCACGAAGAGGGGCACACTTAAGTCGCTTTCACGCGACAGGTATCTTCGACTCGCCTCGCATTCGAGGTGCGGGAGTTGACGTCGGAAAGAATCCGATGGTCAAAGTCCTTGCGTGCGGACCGAGTGCATGGGATAGTCAGGGCACGTCAACATTGTTGCTGCGTCAGGAAAGGTGCGTCGAGTTCGATGCAGATTTTCCGAGTCAGCAGCGTTTAGGGGGCTCTGTGAGACTTTCGTTATGAGGTGTTGGAGTCGATTGTTTACGATGGTGTGCTTATTGCTGGGATTATGTCCCGGTCGGGCGATGTCACAGGTGGCATCGCTGTTGGGGCCCTCCCAGAGCCAATCATCGATTGTCAGTTCGAGAACTGACTCGCCAGTACCATCTGTTCCTGCTGTTCGGCGGTCTGCTCCATCGGTCGAAAAATACGGCCCCCATGCACGTCATGTCATGAAATTGTGGCATGCCTCGGGGACAGAACCGGTCCCTGTGCTGGTAAACTTTCATGGCGGAGGTTTCAAGGGAGGTTCACCCAGTGGAGGCCCCCTGCAAAACGAGATGCAGCGAGCAGGGGTGACCGTCGTGGGAGCGACATACCGTTTTCTGGAAGATGGAATCTCAAAGCGAGAAGTTCTGGAAGATGGGGCCCGTGTTATTCAATATCTCAGGCATCATGCGACACGGCTCAACATCGATCCGAATCGCATCGCCGTCTCGGGGACGTCCGCGGGGGGAGTTATCGCGGCATGGTTGGCAACTCATGATGACCTTGCCGACCCCGAGAGTCTCGATCCCGTGTTGCAGGAATCGACACGGGTCAACGTTTGTGCGTTGTCAATCTCGCAGGTGCATCCCTTGTGGATCGAAGACTGGGTGTCGGCAACCGGCCTCGACCCCGAACAACTGGCCGAGACCGTCGTCCCCTATGTGCAAACGCACCTTGCAGGGGGGCAGTTTCGCGACCCAATCCTTCGTAGTGACTATGCATCCGATGAAGAGTACAACGCGGCTCACGAGGCGTATCTACGTGACGTGTTCCCCTTCTATCAACTGACTCCCGACGACCCGCCGATTGCGATCATCAGTGGTCGCAGTCGTGATTCGTCGCGTTATTTGCGGACCTGGCGAAACAGTCGCGGGCTGCACTCGCCTCTGTTAATGATCCCTTTCTTCCGCACAGGGCAAAATCTGGGGATTAGCACGCTCTGGGGTCGCGAACGTGAGGTGGCTCCGTTCGTCTACTACCACATGCAGATTCCGGCATGGTCTTACTAATCGATGCGACAAAGACCTGGACGTCTCGTCAAAGACGTCTCCCCGACTCAGCAGTGTTGGTGGCTGAACGGACAAGAGTTTTAGTGCTACCAGAGAATGAGCTTCTGCGTGGCTTCCTGCGCAACGGACGTCCTTGTCCGTTGAAACAGATGGTCAACCGATGGACAGGGAAGTTTGCCATACGGAGACGTTGCAGGAGACCTCTAATCCACCGTCAGTTTTCGGCGATAAATCGTCTTTCCCTGGGCAATGTACAGTGTCGAATGTCCGGGGCCGGCGAGGACGCACGTGGTGAGGGGTTGATCGCGATCGGGCTTGGGGAGCAGGCCGCAGGGACGACCTGTCGGATCGAACACCTGCACACCGAGCGTGCTCGTAATGTAGTAGCGTCCCTTGCGGTCAACCGCCATTCCATCTCCTCGTGAGGTGGCCAGGTAGGGGGGTGGCTCGTTGAATTTAAAGTCCCCTTTTTCGTCGATCGGGAGACGCAACGTCATCGTGGGCATTTTCGCATCGAGTGAGCCATCGGGATTGACGCGGAACATCCAAGCATGTTCTCCGCCAAAGTCCGAGACGGCCAATGTCCCGCCATCGTTTGAGAGGGCGATGCCATTGGGCTTATTGATTCCAGTATCAACTCGTGTCACTTCGCCTGTCGTCGTGTTGATGCGGGTGACTTGTTGTGTCTTCGTTTCAGTGATGTACAGGTCCCCTTCTTTCGTGAGGGCCAGATCATTCGGAGCAACACCTTCGGCAACCACTCTGACTTCACCCGTTTTGGCATCGATCGAGATGATCCGGCTCTTTGAACCTTGGCACGCATAAAGCAGTCCATTTGGAGCGAGCTTCAGTCCGCTGACAGATTCTTTCGCAATCTCGGTGCGGGTTCCATCCTTTGCGCTGATGCGATAGACCGCCGGAGCCCTCATGTCGCAAAAGTAGAGGTTTCCTTCAGGGTCGGTGCTGAGTCCATCGGCGAAGCCAAGGTTCTCAGCGACCACTTCCCACGACTCGTTGGGAATCAGCAGATTAAGCAACGTCAGGTCGCCGCCAAGGTCTCCCTTGGTGTTGATCACGGGGGTGTGCTGTTCTTTTCTCCAAAGCCATTTCATGGCTTCCGGAAACCGGGAGCCGCCGAAGTCGGCGTTGTGTGCGTACCCTTCGGCCCAGTCGAACCGAGTGTCGTACCCCATGTAAGACAGGGCTGATGCCATCAGTTGATTCGACCATGGCCAACTTCCGAAAGCATTGTCGATGTCGCCACTGGTGTCGGCCATGTAGACTCGCAAAGGAAGCCGTTCTGTCTTACGAACGAGGGAAGGGTAGACGTTCCCTCCGCGCAGATTGGTGAAGCTTCCGACGCTGGAGTAGACCTTGCGGAAGAGGTCGGGGCGTTCCCAAGCGGCGGTGAATGCACAGATTGCCCCGGAACTGGAACCGCCGATCGCTCGCATCTCTGGGTCAGCTGACAGGCGATAGTCCTTTTCAACTAAGGGGAGAATTTCTTCCGCGAGGAAGCGGACATATCGGTCTCCCAACCCATCGTACTCGAAACTTCGGTTCGATGGCATCTTGTTCTGCGGGTTCTTGATCGGGTCGTTCCCTGGGTTGATAAAGATGGCGATCGTTGGTGGCATGTCGCCTCGGGCGATCAAGTTGTCGAACACAACCGGCACACGCCATCGCCCAGTGGGATTGCGCATGCCGTCCCCATCTTGAAAAACCATCAATGCGGCTGGTTCGTTTTCCTGATATTGGGCGGGGACATAGATGGACCACTTCCGCGTTGTGCCGGGGAATACCTTGGATTCCATCGGGGGCATATCAATGACTCTTCCGTGGGGAACGTCGTCTTTGGCAATTGCATCGACATGAGGTTCCCACATCGGCTTGGTTTCGACATGCGGAATCGATGTCGATTCGGGATTCTGCGACCACAGCCAGCGGAGAGCTTCGGGCAACTCTTCGCCCCCCCACTTCCCACTATGCCCTCCGTCGGTCATCACCAACTTGTATTGATAGCCAGCAAACTGCAACGCTGCGGCAAGGTCTTGATTTCCTAACGGCCAGTTGCCATGCAGGTTGTTGAGGTCGTCTTTCCCATCCTGCAGATAAACTCGAATCGCCTTCGGTGCTGATTTTGTCTTGCGGACCAGACCGGGGTATGCCCAGCCACCACGAATGTTAGTGAAGCTGCCGATATGGCTGAGAACTTTGCCGAATTGGTCGGGCTTCTCCCAGGCGACGGTGAAGGCACAGATACCGCTCGACGAAATGCCGCAAACCGCGCGATCTGCGGGGTTGGTCGAGACATTCAGCCCCTTCAGTGCAACCGGCAGAAACTCGTTGATTAAGAAGTTGGCGTAGCGATCCCCCAGGGAATCGTACTCGAACGACCGATTACTCCGGTCTTGCGCCCCCGGCTTTGTTCCTTTGACGGTTCCCGGATTGACGAAAACCGCGATGGTGACCGGCATCGCTTTTTGATGGATGAGATTGTCAAACACGATCGGCACACGAAACGCACCGTCCACCTTCGCATAGCCCGATCCGTCCATGAATACCATCAAACTCGCGGGTTTATCCGCCTGATATTGAGCCGGTACATACACACTGTATTGACGGGTTGTCCCCGGGAAGAGTTGGCTTTCGGTGAACTCTCCCGATGTCATGGTCCCTTGTGGGACTCCCGCTTGAACGACTCGATCAGGATGATCGGCCCCCATGAGCTGAGGCGACATCCCCCCGAATAACATGAGCAGCGCGAAGATCAACGACTTCATGACGTCCCTAATTCACAGGTGAAGAGAAATGGTGACCAGCAAGGCCGACACCTGCGAGCGATCAGAAGTCCCGAATCGACGAGACGGTTCTCCCGCCAGATGTCAGCTCCAGCGGATCATCGCTTTCCCAGGCCCAGCAAACAAGTCGACGGGCGAAAAGAGGGGGGAAAGGACGTTGAGTCACCTCGGACTGCTGCCCCGACTGGAGACGTGCAAACGTGGCACAAGATGGCAGAAAATCGGATGCGTCCCAGGGTTACTCGACGCGGTCGGTCCCGAGGGCGGCCCGATAGTCGGCTTGGGCTTGAAAGTATTGCTGAATCGCGTCGACATGTTTCTGTGCCGACTCAGCTGCGTACTGTTCACGAAGGGTGACTTTCAGCAAGTCGGAGAGGCCCAACTTCTGGTTCTGTCTCTCCCGTTCGGCAAGGTCCTCAGCGAGACGAACCGCCTCTTCGGTTTGGGCGACTTGAATCAGTGCCGCCTCAATGGCGATGGCAGCATACTGGACATCGACCGAAATCTTGTCCGCCACCATGCGACGCTTTGCCGCCAATTGCGCGAGCTTTCCTTCTAGGGCCGTAATCTTACCCTGTGCCTTGCGACGTTGGATTGGGACGTCCAGATACAGACCAGCCTCGAACTCAAACCTGGACTTGTCCCTTTTCTTGCTGGTCGGCTGCCCCATGTCTTGCGAACCCGAGATGATTGCGTCAAGTTCGGGGAGAGTGAGGTTCTCGGCCTGGGCAAACTCAACTTCGATTTGCCGACGAATCCAGTCCAGCGATTGAAGTTCCGGACGAAGTTGCAACGCGAGGTCGATGTCCCCAGCCAGGTTGTCGACTGGCCCAGTCGCTGGCTGCGGCAAAGCGAGGTACTGCTCTCGACGAGGGAGGATCGGTTGACCATTTCCATCGCGAAGGTACAGGGACAGCTTCGCAGCTGTTTGGTCCATCTTTCGTTTGGCATCGGCCAGTTTTGCTCTTCGTTCGGCCACGAGACGAAGGTTGTCGGTCAATTCCGGCGGGTCGAGGAGATTCGCGTCCACCTGAGACCGGATTCTATCGTTCCGATCCTCCGCCAACTCTAACACGTGCTCGGCAATGTCGTAGCTCGCACAAGCCGCCATCCAACCCCAATAGGCGTAGGAAGCCTCTTGAATGAACCCGATGAGTTGTGCCTGAATCTCCGGTTCGGCAAGCTGACGTCCATACTCCGCTTTCCAGAGTTCGGCACGTCGAGCGTCGATGTCAACGTCTTGTAAGAGCGGCAGACTGACCCCCGCCTTGAACTCTCCCGCTCCGTTGGTCTGACGTTCTTGATACCAGGGCTGAAAACTTCCCCGACCGACTCGATAACCCGCAAAGACATCGGCCCCACCATGCAGCGGCTGGACGATGCCGATATTGTTACGGTAGGTCTCATAAAATCCGGGTGGCCCCAGTTCACTCGCTCCCTTCAGCTTCAAGTCGAAAGCCCCCGAGGCCGACACCTGATCGCCGAAGGCAATGTTGCGAGAGAAGAGGGCTGATTGCAGAAGTGGGTAGCTGCGGTAAACAGACTCAACCACTTGATCGAGTGAGAGTGTCCCGCCAAGTTCGACTGGTAGAGGTTGCATCCTCCGTGCTTCGTCTTTCGGGAGCATTCCCGTGGGCGAAGGCTCGAAAGGGGTGCTGTTCAGATCATTGATCTGGTTGTCACTTGGACCGTCTGCGAGTTCAAGAGGAGTCGTCTCTTCACCGGAAATCGGGATGACTCCAGGTCGACTCTGGGAGGCATCGAGATCGTCGTAGTCGACTCTCAGGAGGCCGGGCTCCGGAATGACGTTGGATTCCTCAACGCGACGTCGAACAGTGGTCGTAGGCTCTTGAAGTTTCGCGAAATGAGACTCCCGGTCGACCAACTGGCTCGACTTGGCCCGTGGCAGCCGACCATCGACAAAGTCTCGCATCGATTGGGGCGCAGAGCAGCCCGACGCCAAGACAAGCAATATCGCCGGTGTCCAAAGGCGTTGCATCAATCGTCGCTCCCATCCGTGGGTGACAGAATCCAGTTCGCAGACCTCCAGTCGAAGAGCGCTTTGCACGGAACAGCTCAACCGCCAGGATGTTTTCCCAATTTGATGGATCGGTTATCCGGAAAGAACAGAATCATCCGAATCGACGTCCCGGAATTGGGTTTCGCGAGCCAGCCGTGACAAATCGCCAATGGTTGAAAAGGTGGCAGAGCCGGAGAAAGTCAGGCAATCGTAATAATTGTCACAACCGTAGCCTCACCCTTTCCGGAATCGCCGTAGACACGCTCCCGGCGTTTGCCGTAGATTCCCGCTGCATCGTGGCAAGTCGAAAGGTCACAACGGGTGACGGAACGACTTGAGACGACGACTCCGATCGGATGGAACCGTGGGTGGATTTTCGCGACTGATCCCGTTCTTGTGGCCTCATCGACGCGCGCTCTTCGCGTCGTTTGGCTTTGGCTGTATCGTCGCCGTCCTGTGGGGAGCAAATCTTTCGATCGCATTCCCACTCGTCAAAGTGCTGATGGAAAAGCAAAACCTGCATGAATATGTCTCGTCCGAGATCGAACGGCACGAGCAGGAGGTGCAGTTTCAAGAGTCGAGAATTCAGGACATTACTGGTCAATTGGCGTTGTACGGACCAGACGGGACAGCCCCACCGAAGTCGTCCCCCGAACAGCCGACCGAGACGTATGTCGAATTACAGTCACGTCAAGTATTGGCTGCTCGGCGCGAGACAGAAGCATCGACCCGACTGTGGCGGATGCAATGGGTCCAGCATTATGCCATGCCCTGGGTGCCGGTCGATCGCTTTCAGTCGTTCGCTCTCATCGCGTTGCTCGTTCTCGCAGCGACCGCAGTGAAGGGGGTGTTTATCTTCTTGCAAGACGTGCTCGTCGGGCGGGTCATGCAGCAAGTTACGCTGATGCTCAGGAAGCAGACCTTGCGTAAGGTGCTCAACCTCGATTACCCGCGCCTCGCCGAGCACGGTGCCCCCGATCTGTTGTCACGACTCACCTTCGACACCGAACAAGTGGCGGCCGGCCTCAATCTGGTAAGCGGAAAGATGGTTCGCGAGCCGCTGAAGTGCCTCGCTTGCGTCGCCCTGGCTCTGTGGGTCAACTGGCGATTCACCGTGATGTCGATGTTGTTTGTTCCTGTCCTTGGACTGTTCTTCAGTTGGTACGGACGTGCCGTCAAAAAAGCGGGGCGTCGCATGACTGAGCGGATGTCGCGACTGTATCGCATCCTCGAAGAGACGCTGGATGGCCTGAAAGTTGTCATCGGTTACGGTCGAGCCGAGCGACATCACACGCTGTTTCACA
Organism: Planctomycetaceae bacterium; assembly: GCA_041398965.1. GTDB lineage: Bacteria > Planctomycetota > Planctomycetia > Planctomycetales > Planctomycetaceae > JAWKTT01. The sequence continues at coordinate 30,097 of JAWKTT010000022.1, forward strand.
AAGAGTACAAAGACTATCTCTCGAAGGCGATGCGTGTCGTTCGCATCGACGCCATCGCAAGGCCGACAACCGAGTTACTGGTGATGCTGGCACTGTTTGCCGCCTTGCTTCCTGCGGCCTATCTCGTCCTCAACGACAAGACGAGCATCTGGGGAGTCAAGTTGGCTGCTGACAAGTTTGACATGGCTCAGTTGACGGTGCTTTATGCGCTGTTAGCGGGCTGTCTCGACCCCTGTCGTAAGATGACGGTGATCTACTCGCGACTCAAACGATCGGCCTCGTCGGTCGATCGCATCTTCGAACTACTCGACCTGGAGACCCGAATCGAAGATCCCGCTTCGCCGGTTCCGCTCCCTCGATTGCACAAATCCATCGAGTTTCAAAACGTCTGCTTCAGCTACCCTTCGAAGAATGCGGCGACACATCGGGGACAAGTGCTCAACAACCTTTCGATGAGGGTCAACGTCGGCGAAGTCGTCGCCATTGTTGGGCAAAACGGCTGCGGAAAATCGACACTGCTCAACCTCTTGCCTCGATTTTACGATGTCGATTCTGGAGATATTCGACTCGATGGAATCGGCATCAAAGAAACGTCGCTGCGAGACCTAAGGTCGCAGTTTGCGATTGTTACCCAGGAAACACTTCTGTTTGAAGGGACCATCGCGGAGAACATCGCCTACGGTGTCTCGCAAGTGACAGACGACGAAGTACTGGCAGCCGCCACGCTGGCCCGCGTGCTGCCAATCTGTGAAAAGCTGCCTCATGGGATTCATTCGAGAATTGGCGAGAAGGGGAGAGAACTTTCTGGCGGACAACGACAGAGAATTGCCTTAGCGCGAGCCATCGTCAGAGACCCGGCTGTCCTCATATTGGACGAAGCCACAAGTGCCGCGGACAATGAAAGTGCCGACCTGATACATCAAACACTGCAAGAGTTTTCGAAGGGGCGAACAGTCCTGATGATCACGCACTCCATGACCCCACGCTTGCTCGAGTTTGTGACCAGAATTGTCGTCCTGGACGAAGGGCGGGTGCTCGCCGAAGGGCACCATGCCGACCTCGTCGAATCCTGCCCGGTCTATCGTCGGCTCTTCCATGCCAACGACCAAGATGACGACGCTACAACCTCAGATCGCTGCCGCTCTGCCGCATAGCCAGTGATTAAAGGCAGCAACTCTCCAGACGTGTTTCTGTACATCGCCAACGATCAAGGAGACTCTTCCTACCCAACCTCGACGACGGCGTGATGATCAACAGCGGCCCCTGCTCGAACCGCAGTGGAAAGCCCCAGGAAGTGGTAGAAGGAACTGGTCGCCACCAAGGGGAAAGAGGACCAAGACTGTTCCCACATCGCCATGCGCTACTGGCCGCCCCGCGTTGATGAGAAGTGCCAGCAGGCCCCAAGTCTCGGCCTCGCCCACGGTTGCATCTGGAGATACCACCCTGCGCGAGCCTGGGCTTGGGAGCTGCGTCTCCAAGATCAAATAGGCCGGGACTTCCGGATTGAAGTAAGTCGCCTTTCGCTCCGCGAAAGCAGCGATCATTTCGCAGACCGAATTGCGACAATGAACGACATCGACTTTCGCGAGAATGACCTGCGTGACCATCCGGCCGAATCGCTGGCGGCGATTGAAAGGGAAGTCCTGCATCACAAACGCCAGCAGAAGAAACCGCGGCCGGCACTGACAATTCTGGAAGCGGGCCTCTGGTCGGTCGGCCGTTCCAGGCAAAGTTCGAGAAGGCATACTCGGTGAAGTCCCGCAAAGCCCTGTTCGGCAAACTCCGCTCACATGATCTGTTCGCAGATCAGGAAGTGGACGAATCTGCAGTCGATGAAGCGGAAGATCTCGACAAAGACGATGCCGACACCGAGGAAGTGGAGGCATGAGCGATCTCCTCAGACCAGTTGCCCGTCTTCTCGAAGCCGAAGTCCGTGACTGGGATGCAGCGCAGGACTGGGCCAGTCGTCGCAGCGATCCCGGTTCGTTCTGGTTGTGCGATGATCTCCTGCGGAGAAACATCTAGCACCTCGTTGGTCACTCGGCTCGGCTGGCAGGTGCAGACGGCCAGAAGGATTCCAACGACGATGAACTGCTTCCTATGGAGGAAGCATGGTAAGCGTCTTCGGCAGACTGACTCCACGACTCCAGCAGGCCATCGTTGCCCGACATGGCTGGTCCAGCCTGCTGCCCGTCAAGGAACTGACCAGTGAAGCATTTCTGAGCGGAAAAAATGCAGTGATTCTGGCGCCGACGGCAGGTGGAAAGACCGAAGCGTCAATGTTTCCGACGCTTTCCAATCTCGTCGACCGCGGCGGCCAGTACGTCTCGACGAGATATCGAGCCGTGCTGCGGTGTGCGGGAATGTCTCAAAGTATGAGCGGAGCAGGCAACTGTTACGACAATGCGTTCATGGAGCGTTGCTTCGGCACGATCAAGACAGAACTTCAACTGGTCGATTACGCCGATCACCTAAAAGCCCAACGCGAGCTGAGCTCGTACCTCCGTTACTACAACCACGCGCGTCGTCACTCATCCCTCGGCTACGACACGCCGACCAAGTTCAAGCAAAACCACCCCCAACAAACCGCTCACCCCACCTCCAACAGAATAAGACACCCATCTGCCCTCGCAACCTGAAGCACCTCAATAAAGCCTGACCCATGTTTTTCAACAGGCTGCGAGGGCAGCGGGCATTCTCAAGGGGGAGCGTGATCGCCCTATGAACTGGCCATCCTCGCAATAAACTGTGATAGTTTACTAATCTTCTATAACTCTCAATAAAGTGGTAGCCTATAGATCGCGGCCCGTGAGGCGGGCGACTTCGGCGACATCTTTATCTCCCCGGCCCGAAAGGCAGATGAGGATGACGTCGTCGGGCTTTCGTTGTCGAGCGACTTTCATTGCATGGGAGATTGCGTGCGAGCTTTCCAGAGCGGGAAGGATACCTTCCAAACGAGCCACAAGGTGGAACGTGTCGAGAGCCTCTTGGTCTTCACATGAGGTGTACTCGGCTCGTCCCGAGTCCTTCCAGTAGCTGTGTTCCGGCCCAACGCCGGGGTAGTCGAGACCGGCAGAAATCGAGTGTACATCGCTCGTCTGGCCATCTTCGTCCTGCAGGACATAGCTGTAGCTGCCGTGCAGAACCCCTTTGACGCCATAGGTCAGGGGGCTGGCATTATCTCCAGTTCCTGCTCCTCGACCTCCAGCTTCGACTCCGGTCAGCTTCACAGAGATGTCGTCGACGAAAGGGTAAAACATCCCAGCCGAGTTGGAGCCACCGCCGACACATGCGATAACTTCATCGGGAAGGCGACCAACGGTTTCGAGGCACTGTTGCCGGGCTTCGCGTCCTATGACCGATTGAAAGTCCCGAACCATCATTGGGAACGGGTGTGGACCGATGGCGGAGCCGATGATGTAGTGTGTGTCGGCGACCGAGGCCATCCAGTCTCGCATTGCTTCGTTGACCGCATCTCGAAGCGTCTTGGAACCACTGGTGACCGGTCGCACTTCGGCCCCCATCGTTTTCATATTAAAGACATTGAGTTTTTGTCGGCGGATATCTTCTTCACCCATGTAGACAACGCACTTCAGGCCGAAGAGGGCACAGGCAGTTGCCGTGGCGACTCCATGTTGACCCGCTCCGGTTTCGGCAATGACTCGTTGCTTGCCCATCCGCAACGTCAGCAACCCCTGGCCGATCGTGTTGTTGATCTTATGGGCACCGGTATGGTTCAGGTCTTCTCGTTTGAAGAAGATTCGGGCCCCTCCACAGTGCTCGGTCAGTCGTTTCGCGAAGTACAACGGATTCGGACGACCGACGAACGTCTTGAGCAGATGATCGAGTTCTGCCTGAAATGTCGGGTCGACCTTGGCTCGATTGTACTCGGCTGTCAATTCTTCGAGAGCCTGCATCAGGGTCTCGGGAACGAATCGTCGTCCAAACTCACCGAACCGGCCCAAGGCATCTGGAACCTGACTGAGAACTGCGGGGATCGACACGGCACACCACCAACGGAGGAAAATGATTATAAGGGATCAGACTCGATCGGCACAAAGCAATTCACTCGTGCCACCAACCGAGTTGCGATGTCTTCAAGACAACGATGACGAATTGATGGAAATCTCGCGAAAACTCACTCGCGACTCCTCACGGCTGACGACTATCGCAGACGATTCGTTCGTCGGCAACCATGTTGCCCGTTTCCCCGATCCTGAAACTCCAGAACGGCATCAAGCTCGACTTATGAACAGCCCCCGGATACTGTAGTCTTGCGAGTGTAGTCAACTTGAACCTCTTCCAGGAGAGCCGCGAAATGAAGACAGATTCGGTCAATCGACGAAGTTTCTTGGGAGGATCACTGGTCGCTGGTGGAGCGGTGCTGCTGAGTTCGGCCCACGTCGGTGCAGACGATGCGGCGGCGGAAGTGCAGCCAGTTCGAGTGGGGATCATGGGGGTCAGCCGCGGAAGATCGCTGGCATCGACGTTTGGCAAACAGCCAGGGGTGACTCTGAAGTATCTCTGCGACGTCGACGAAACGCGGGTGAACGCCGCGGTCGAGTCGGTGAAGAAAGAATTGGAACATCAGTCGCCGACTCCGATTTCCGACTTCCGCCAGATTCTCGACGACCCGGAGATTGATGTGCTCGTCTGTGCCGCCCCGAATCACTGGCATGCCCCGGCGACGATTCTCGCTTGTAACGCCGGGAAACATGTTTACGTCGAGAAACCGTGCAGTCACAACCCATGGGAAGGGGAGACGATGGTGGCCGCCGCCCGAAAACACAATCGTTGCGTGCAGATGGGGACACAGCGACGGAGTAGCGCGGCGTATCAAGAGGCCATTCGACTCTTACAGCAAGAGCAGGTCATCGGACGAGTTTATCTCTCTCGGGCGTGGTACAACAATTTGCGGCCGTCAATTGGAAAGGGAAACGTGACCGATCCACCGGCTCAACTCAACTTCGACTTGTGGCAAGGACCGGCTCCGCGTGTGCCGTTCAAAGATAACCTGCTGCACTACAACTGGCACTGGCATTGGGACTGGGGGAACGGCGAGTTGGGGAACAACGGCGTCCACTCACTCGATATCTGCCGTTGGGGCTTGGGGGTCGATTATCCCACTCGTGTCACATCGTCGGGCGGGCGGTATCGTTGGGAAGACGATCAAGAGACCCCCGACACGCATACCGTTGCGTATGAGTTTGAAGGAAAGCGGCAAATCACCTGGGAAGGACTTAGCTGTAATAAACATGCCGTCGATGGCGGATTCGTTACGTTCTTCGGAGAAGAAGGAACATTGGCCCTCGGGGCGAGCGGAGCCTTTAAGGTATACGATCGATCGGATGCCGTCGTTCAAGAACACAAGGCTCAACTCGATGACGCCGATCACGTTCGCAACTTCCTCACCTGCGTCCGTGAACAGACTCCCCAGAAACTCAATGCCGAAATCGAAACAGGGCACATCAGCACAATGCTCTGCCACCTGGGGAACATCGCCCAACGCTCCGGTCTCGCCCTAGAGTGCGACCCCACCAACGGCCACATCACCAATGCTCCCGACACCGCAAAATACTGGAAACGAAGCTACGCCAACGGCTGGGAACCCAAGGTGACATAGCGGAATGAGCGTTGTTCAACGAAACGTTCTTTCCGTTCTTTCCGCCGGGGCGACAAAGTCGCGAAGCTTAGAGAGTCGGAATCATCATTGATTTGTTGAGTTGCCTGTCGGGGGGGGGAGCAGCCTTTTGAAAAACGTGGGGCAGGCTTTCCAGCCTAACATAGTACCGCTTGATCTCTCGGTGCAAAAAAGCGTTCGAGAGATGCTCTTGTTAGACTAGTAATCTGACCCACGGTCGTTCTTCAACGAACTGTTAGGCTTCAAGAGGAATCAGTTTTTCAGGTGAAGCGAATTTCAAATATGGTGATTGTGTGTTGACGAATAACCTCGCAGGAGCATTCGCCTCCGCCGAACGCAAACCTACTGGGCTCCCCCGGACCAGTTCTCCTAAACCCAAACTCAGCAAACTCGTCGAAAGCCCAACGCCACTTCTTCAGAATCGTCTATCTAACTCTTGGGCCCCGCCATTGAAGCGTCCTGCAGGCTGATTCTTGTCCTACCATCAGGACTGGGAGTGAGGTCAAGTGGCTGAAACTCCGGATCGATTTCCGACATCAGCGTCAACGTTCGTCGATGACATGTCAACAGGATGACTTGAGTCTCCGTCTCGAACTCCTTGAGTGCGAATAGTGCCTTTCGCGCACGGCCATCATCCAGGTGAACTAACACATCATCGAGCACCATCGGCAACGGCTCGTGTCGCCCACAATAATCACGGACATATGCCAGTCGAATTGCTAAAAAGAGCATGCGCTGCGCCCCCGTACTCAACTGATCCGGAGACTTATGGTTCCCACTTCGGTGTTGCAACCTTAGACTGTTGGCCTCGCTCGGCAACGTTCGGATATCGACATACTCTCCGCCAGTCAGTTGCCGAAAGAGGACTGCGACAGCACGCAACAACTCCGGCTGATGTCTCTCTTCGAAGCGTTTCATGCTGCGAGTGACCAAACGTTGCGTCAACACAAGCGGAGCCCACTGATCGATAATCTCTCTCAAAGCAGCTCGGGCTGACATTAGGTTTTGTGCTGCTAAACTGGCGCCATCGTCGACGGCCATGTCCTGCAACTCTCGCTCGGTCACGCCAATCATCTCGTCGGTCTTTCGACCTGTTTCTTCAGTTTGTTGAATCTCCTGTTCCACTTCGGCCATCTGCGCCCGAAACTCGGAAATAGTTGATCGCGTCAGTTCAGCCTCACGTGTCGACAACTCCGCATTCAGTATGTGTCCTAACTCGCGACGGCACTGCCCCTCCTGGGTTCTCAGGCTCTCCATCAACTCGACTTGTTCGGCAAGATGTTCCAGTGATTGCAGTGAATTGCAGTCCGGCAGTGTTGATTTCAGACGTTCGATCTCTGTCGCGACACGATCGATTTCCCCTTGAAGTCGCTCCCGTCGCCGATCGATCCCCGCCTGTGCCACCTGTTGCTCACGTTGGTGTTGGTCCCGTTCCGTTGCCAGAACCAGCCGAGTCTCTAACTCTTGCAAGGCGAAAATTGGGTCGACACCGATCAAGTCCTCTGCGACCGCTCGACAACAGAAAGCAATCTCCTTGTTCAGATGATCGATTCTTTGTTGCAACTGTGACTGACGCAATTCCTCCGACTGTAATTCCTCGCGGCAGCGCTGAAACTGTTGTAGCTGTTCGATCATCGTGTCGCAGGTTCTTGCATCGAGTGAATCACTCAGGCCGACCTGCCTCAGGAACTCCCGCAGCCGGGATTGTAATTCTCCGATGGCGACAGCTGCGTCCTGCTGTTGAACGGAAATGTCGTCCAACTCCCGCTGCATCTCCTCAATCTCCTCATTCAACCGCTCACGCTCAGAGAGCAACTTCTCAGCATCTTTGTGTCGCTTCTTCAATAACTTCACACGTGAATCAGCAGTGGTCCCTTCGGGAAACAGTCTTTCTAGCTCCTGCTCGAACTGACGCACCGGCGACTCAAGAACATGCTGCTGTTCGGACAGCTGTCTTGCCTGCTTCAAAAGATCGACCAATTCATCCCGTTGATTGATCCACTCTCGCATTGCTGCCGGTGATGCGGGTTCAAACGGACACCCTTGCCAGATCTCTCGCCACTCCGCGTTGAGACGCTCGATGTCTAGCTCGATTTCGGTGACATCATTCGCAGCGTCGGCCAGCTTTCCTTCGAGCACCTCGATCTGCTCGACCAGTGAGTGTCGTTTCGCGATCCATTCGGCATTGGCGAGTTGAGCATCTGCAGTTCGATCTCCCTGAGACAACATCTCTTCAAACCGGTCCGCAGGCGACTTCGCCGAATCGTCGGCCCACTCACGCAGTGCCTCATCGAGTCCCTCGGTCTCTGCGGAATCCGCCATGTCGATAAATCGCTGCCGCAGCAGGAGCCAACCTCGATCACGCCGACGTCGCAAGTCTGTCAGGTCGACGCGACTTTCGTCTGTTCCGAGTTGATCGTGCGTCGCCAACTTTTCTTTTGAATTGACAAACTCTTCTTGGCGCAACTGAAAACGCTCGCGAGTCTGTCGTAAACGTTCGCTCGCCAGAGTCATCCGTTGATCGAACTCGACGACTGTCGCAGCGAGCGGCGTTGGTAGACGTTCCACCGATTCGATTTCTACTGGGAAAGGCCGTTGCAGTGCCCCCCTCAGGGTCTCGATTTCGACTTCCAGCTTCATGACGCTGAATTTCAAATCCTTCAGATCACGAGACTCGTCGACATAACTGTCCAAACGGTGCATAAGGTCTTCGAGCACGACGATGGCGGAGACTTGCTTTTGTCGATTCAACGCCCGCATCGAGGCGTCTCGACGTTGTTCGATGGCCCGCTGCTTCTCAATCAGAAGTTCGTTCCCTCTGATGGCCGCCTCAAACTGTTCCCGCAGTTCGCGGGCTTGTTGCCGCTCCATTTTCGTGATGCTGCGACTTCTGTTCCGATTCTCGACCGTTTGACCATCGTCGACGGGACTCTCCTTCTCTTCGTCGAACGTCGTCAGGGCAGACCCTAGTTCCACGGCCAGTAGATCGGCCTCTCGCCGACGAGTCTCGATTCGATTGACGAGTTCCTGGAGACTGGCCACATCGTGTTCTTGCCGTTGTCGATGGGCGATCAGTTCTGCGACCTCAACTCGTCTCTGGAGAAGTCTCTGCTCTGTTTCCGTCAACTCGACAAATTGCGGCAGTCCATCGTTTTCTTCCTCGATGAGTCGCAAGTCTTCGACAAACTGATCAAGTGATCCTTTCAGTTGGCGATAGGACTTTGCAAACTCGACAGTCGCTCCCACTGGCAACGAGATTTCCTCACGGCGCTGTCGCAGGTTTTCGAGATCGTCCCACACAGGACGTGCGGCGACCAACTTCTCTAACTCAGATCGCTTGTCTCTTAAATTGGAGAGTGCAGTTCGTATCTGTTGCCGATCCTCAGACAGAGACTTCAATCGGGACTTCAGGTCGAGGTACAACTGCGGCGAGACCCGCGATTCTAGATAGGCTTTCTCCGCAGCCTTTGCGGTCGCCAAACAGCGATTGAGGACTTGGTTCTTCCCTTGTTTCTTATACAGGCTGTCGATCTGTCGCTTGAGTGTTCCCTCAAACTGTTGAAACTTTGCTAGACCTCCGACTCCTCCGCCAAACAGCATCCGTTTGAGATCGTCTTCTTTCTCGGCCTCTTGCAAGTCGGCGAGATCGCGTTCGGCGAAGGCGAAGAGTCGGCGATACAATGACTCCGACACGTTGCCGATCATCTCAAGAAAAGCGTTTTGTTCAAATGGTTTAACTTGCCCGGAGGCCAAAACGCCTTGCCTCAGCCACCCTCCCTTGTCTAACAAGGTCAGGTTGCGATGCCACTCGTCCCCGGTGTCTGTCGACTGGACTTCTAACAATGCTCCCGTCACGGGATTTCGAGGGGAGGTTGTTCGGGTCACCTGAAACCGCCGGCCATCTTGCAGTTCTCCTAATGCCGAGAGTTCGGGCGACATCGAGGTGAACTTGAATGGATGGTTTTGTGATGCAATTTTGAAGAACAGATTGCGGATCAGTTCCAGGAGCGTCGACTTTCCTGCTTCATTGGGGCCGTAGACCACTTGCAGACCAGGACGAAACACAAATTCGTGGTCGTCATAGACCCCATAAGCACGGGCATGAAGTCGGTGAATTCTCATGACAACTTCAACTCCCCAAGCAGGGAAGCGACACAACCTTCAGCCGTCACCAGCCAGCGATGCAACGATTCCTCGTCCCCAAAGTTATCGTAAGCCTCACGCAGTTCCCGTAGATGTTTTCGGTGAAACTCCTTCAGGTCGGCCATCAATTCATCCTGTTCGCTCTCGTGATCTTGTCCCGAGCGACTCAACGCCTGTTGCAGGTCACGAAGCATCTCTCCCACAAGGTCGTCCCCCGCTCGAAGTTCCTCCAACGATACTGGTGGGAGCAATCCGAACTGAATCGATTCCAGCCAGACCTCCCCGATCGACTGAGCCACATTTTGTAGCTCGCCCTGAACACGGTCTCTTCCCTCCGCGGTCTCGATAGCTTCGTAACAGCGACAGCTTCCAGAGAGGTCCAGCCGAACCGCCGCCAATCGGCCATCACTCTCTTCCCGCACTCGCGTCAGTTCCTGTTCCACGGTTTCCAGCAGTTCATTCAACCCATCTTCAATCTCCAAACGAACCGAGACCAGATGCCAGCGAACGACATCCAGCGGTTGGAATGCCAGTGTGACTTGTCGATGATCATCCACGTCCACCAAGACGCAACCTTTCTCCCCGGTTTCCTTTGCATGCCGTCCTTGAGTGCATCCCGAGTAGACGACTGCGGGAGATTCTCGCACCACCCGATACGTGTGAATGTGCCCCAGCGCCCAATAGTCGTACCCCTTGAGTGCCAACGTCTCATGACTGGTTGGAGCATACGGGGAATGATTGGCATCGCCACCCAAAGATGTGTGGAGCACTCCGATATTGAAGTCTCCGGCCACTGCTTCGGGATAGTCCGGCGTCATATCCTCTAGTTCATGCCGTTTCCCAAAACCACGCCCGTGCAGCGAGACCCCCAGTTCATCAATCCGAAACGAACCGGCCCGATCGACCGGAAACTCATGAACATTCCCCGGCAACTTGATCGCCGCTCGGACATTCGACGCATTGTCATGATTCCCCCGCAGGAGGTAGACCGGAATCTTTCTCTGTTCTAAGCGACGAAACTGATCCGCCACCCAAAGGCCTGTCCGCATGCTCGTCCATTCGCCATCATAGAGGTCCCCTGCAATCACCACGAAGTCAACTTGCTGCTCAATCGCCAGCGAAATCATTCCACTGAATGCGGCATTCATCGCGAGACGAATTTGCGTCGCTGGTGCCTCGCCAGTCAGGTTTAACCCCTTGAGCGGCGCATCGAGATGGACATCAGCCACATGCAGAAATTTCATCAACTCTTCCCCGTCCAACACCAAGACGATACGCGGATCGTCGTTGTCAAATCGTCACATCCCACTCAACACTTCGCGTCACGTCGCAGGCAATGGCACGCGGACCACTTGACCCGTTGCGAGCACTAGTAATCGAGCCGACAGACTCCCCAACTCCAGACCATACTGCAGAGCGACCGCCCGAGCGTACAGCCGCAATTGTTCTCCATACCCTCCCCATCGCTCCTCCGTGAAATCGACTCGTCCGCTCTCCAGACCATCTGTCTTGAAGTCCAAAATGTCCGCCGCGACGACCTTTCCATCTCGTCGAAGCAAAACAAGTCGATCCATGATTCCGCCGATGATCTGATTCCCATCTCGTACCCGGAGCTGTCGCTCACGATACGCCTCCACTTCGAACGGACCTTCTGAAAGTGATTGAAGGGTCTCTCTTGACCAGTCCACATCTCGCGGCGGCAAATAGGATCGTCGCGACAAGACCCACGCCAAATCGGGATGCTTCAATAGTTGCGAGAACCGCTCGATGCAACGTTTGACCAGATCGACCTCTGCCTCGAATCCGTCGGCGACGACTCGCAAGTCATCGGCCGAAGGGACCCCTTCCTCCATCCATTCCACTTGCTCGAAGAAGGCATGAATGAGACTCCCCTGCGTCATCGCATCGGCCCGAACGTTGGACAGCAAACTCGCCAACCGACGAGAGCGATGTCCCATCTGCGAAGGTGAAACTGTCGGCAAACTCCCCTTCCCGCCCACTCCGCCATCCGCCAATCGGACCACGGGCCAACTCTCTTGAATCTCTTGTCTCTCGGCATCGTGCAGAATTGCATCGTCCGGCGTCATTACCTCAACGTCAACAGCATCGCCCGCCATCGCAGTAGACGGACGAAACTCCTCCATCCCCTGTGACCAATCGGCATCCCCGAGTTCCCACAGTAGAGAGTTCGGTTCTCCCTTCCCCTCCGCAACCGCAGCACGCAGCACCCCTGCCAAACTCTTAGGCAATGTCTTCTCCGTTGCCGACGAAGGTGGAATAACGAGATGTAACGCAAACCGGGCACGAGTCACAGCGACATACAACTGACACATTTCCTCCTGAATACTCTCCGCAATGGTCGATCGGACCGCTTCTTGCAACACGTCGGGTAACAACGAGGCCAAATGTTGGTTCGGATACGGCATGACAACATTCGGCGGCTCCATTGGCGAACGGGATGCTCGCACGACGCTCGGTCTTCCGCCAGTCACCGGGCTATGCAACTCCGGCAGGACGACGATATCAAACTCAAGCCCCTTGGACTGATGCACGGTCATGACTCGCACCGCAGCGTTCGTCGGGGCCGCATACTTAGCACTCTTCACGAACGCCACAAACTCCGTCGGTCGCAAGGACTGACGAGAGGTAAACGCAAACGCGGCATCAACGAGTTGTTGCAGCCGCAATTTTGAGTGTTCAGAACACTCTGACTCGATCGCTCGAACCAGTCTGTCCAGAAATCGCCCATACCCCAGCACCTGCAATTCAAGTCGAACCCGTGTGGCCAAATCGCGTCCCTGTTCCTCCTGTCGATCATCCTCGAAGCCGTAATGTCGTCCGATGGGGGAATTCGCAACATGAAATCGGGCGACCGTGTCCCCCGGATGATCGGCCATCTGCAACAAGGAGAGAATCGCTTGCACGGCGACCGAGTCGGTTAACTGTCCCTTCCCTTCGTTACTCGCCGGAACTCCTATGGCCCGCAGACCATGGACAAGCTTTTGCACGGTTTCATTCTTTCTCACGAGTACGCCAATCGAAGCTCCCGGAGTTTGTTGAGTGAGTTCGCGAATCCGCTCGATCGCGAACTCCATCGTCGTGCCGACTTGCTGTCTGTAATCCTCCGCTCTGGGGGCCGTCTGCAACGAGACGTAACCGGGGAGTTGCTGATGAAAGGCTCGATGCTCCTCGACTCGATCGCTCCAACTGGTAATGGCCGACAAGTGATGCTCATCCAGACTCGGATGATATCCGAGCCTCTCACAAAGCACGTTAACACCCTCCATGATCACTGGAGAAGATCGGAAACTCTCGTTGAGTGGCGACGACTCGATGTTGAGTTGTTCGGGGATCGACAGAAACAGATTCGCGTTCCCACCTCGCCAGCTGTAAATGGCCTGTTTCGAGTCTCCAACACAAAAGAAACTCCCTTCCGGTTCCGAAGCCGCTGAACGTGCCAACGCTTCGAGTGCTCGCCATTGAGAGAGCGATGTATCCTGAAACTCGTCAAGAAGGAGATGGTCAAACTGCGTATCCAGACGATAGGCGAGTTGCCCCAAACGTCGTTGCTCCCCACCTTCGACCAGCGTCCACACGACGTCATCAAAACTGACAGCCTTTGCTTCCCGGCGAACCTGTTTCGAGTGTCGATCAAACATCTGCAAGAGTTCAAAAGTCCCGATCGTGCGATCTCGAAACTCTGCCACGAGGTCACGACGCGCCAAGCCGATGAGTGTTTCATACGCTCGTTGCAGCGTCTCTTCGACAGGTTTGGAGTAAAACCGACATTCGCCACTCAGCACGCACTTCGGTAGTCCACCGCTGAAGAACTCTGACCACTGCCGCGTTCGTGCCTGTGCCAAACTCTTCTGGTGTGCTTTCTCCCATCTCTTATCAGAGGGGAGAGGCGCATTCGCCAAGACCTCGACAGCGTCCGTCAGTTCGTCATCGGTCGCACGTGGTCTCTCCGGAATCCGTTGCCACGCTTCGGGAAGGGACTGCCTGAAAGCCGAGTAAAACTCGACGATCGCTCCCGCCAACTGCGACTGCACACTGCGACTGCTCGCCCCCGGATGCAACATCTTCAACAGTCGCCGCACCTGTTCCGGATTCTCGGCAAGAAGTCGCTCGATCGCTGTCAGTCGAAGCTGTGTCTCTTCGTTTTCGTCCATCAGTCGCCAGCCGGTCGGCAGACCAAGCTCCAACGAGAGGTTCGTGGCGACATTGATGAAGAAAGCGTCCAATGTGCTGATTCTGACGCGGTGCAGATGCCTGGTCAGGTTCCCCAACAATGTGCGGGCCTCGGTAACGGTGATTCCTTCGAGCCCCGGAAACCCCGCTACCTTGGCGGCATCGGCTTCGCTAGTGGCCGCGAGAGCGAGATGCTTCAACACCCGTTCGAGAATCTCTCCCGCCGCCTTTCGGGTGAACGTGCTCGCGAGAATCCGCTCCGGTGCCGCTTCCCGCAACGTGGAAATGTAGCGGTTCGCCAACTGAAACGTTTTCCCAGTCCCCGCTGATGCGAAGATCACCCGGTTCTCAAGTGCTGACACTCCAAATTCAACATCTGCAACCGACACCCGCTCATTGGAAACCGGTACGTCAAGGATTGCCTGTCGACTGGCAGACTTTGCTGTCGTTCGTGTACCGGGACGCTCTTCCGGTTCTTGTGGCTTTACCATGCTGACTCCTCCTCGTCTTCATCGAATGCACCAAGACCCGCGTAGACCGTGTCGTCACGGTCGAGCGTGCCACACTGCAACAATGCCTCCAGGTCATACAGTTCGTCATCCGGAGGCATCTGTTTCAGGTCCCAAAACTCGCCGTCGAGTATCTTCCGCATCACTCCACGCGCGACATCGACCGCCTCTTTCAGCAGCAGATCATCCCAATCCGCGACCTCGACTCCGACTTCAGCAAGGTCTTTCGGAAGATTGAAATACGCCAACTCCACCTTGCCACTCACCCCCAGTGGTCGAGCCAACTCCCGATACAGTGGGAGCTGTAAGTCCTTCCAAATTCCATCCTTCGTTCGATGAGACTGCTCCGGCGTTCGTTTCTTTTCGCTCGTCTTGTAGTCCAAAATCCGCCAGCGACCCGTTTCCGGATGATAATCAATACGGTCGATTGTCCCCCGCAGTTCCAGCGACCGCCCATCACCCGTCTCAAACACAAACGGCTTCGCATCATGTGACTTCTCGACGAATTCGATTCGCCATCCCTCATCCGTCAGTTCCGCCTGCCTTTCCGCAAACGCCATCAATCGCGCGCGAAGCTGAGCCAATTGCACGTCAACCGCAGGGAGAGTTGTCCCCCACATCCTTTCTTCGATGAGCGAGTCAAGTTCTTCGTTGACGGCATTGGCAATTTCGCTCCCCTTCCTGGACTCCCGATATGGTCCCAGACTAAACCGCTTCAGCACATCGTGAGCTAATGTACCGAAAGCTCCTGCAGACAGTTCCTGAGCCGAAAGATCAATCGACTTCACATGTCGTACATGCTTGAGATAATACAAATACGGCGACTTGAGATAGTCCCGAAACGCCGTCACGCTGATCGAACCCCGCAGCGACTCACCTCCCTGCGGCCGGGCGATACGGAAACCCTTCGGAAGTGTCGCATCAGTCTTCGCAATGTCGACATCGCTCCCCAGATGCGATCGACGACGCTTCGCGGTTCCTCGAGAGTCATCTTGGGCCGCTTCAGGATCGTAGAATTCACGGACGCGACGCGCCACGGTGACGTCATCGGTTGCGAACAACAAACGACTCGGCACGAGCGGGTCCCCTTCTGCGGTTCGGCGAGAGAGCAACAACGTCAGATGCTCCCGACTATGAGTCAATGCGCACAGCGTGTAGGCATCACGAGCATATCGCCGGGAGTTGTCTTCAATCTGCAACGCCTTTCGCAGGCGGTTCGGCAAGAAGGGATCGGCATTGACCGAAGAGGGAACGCGCCCTTCGTTAAACGATGTCATTAACAGGACTGGTGCATCATCGAGACTAAGCTCCAGCCAACCAAGAAGTTCGATCGCTCCCGGATCATAGGGTGGAGGAATCGTTCCACTCCCGGCCATGTCGATCGTCATCCGTAACGCCTCCGCCCCGGTGACAGCAGGACACAATACGGCCGGAACCCTCTGTTGATCCTCCAACGCATTGAGCAAAGCCCGGCACCCTTCCCACGTCAATCGATCGACCGTCACCTCCGTATGAAACTCCACATGACTGTAGATCGTCAGCAACAGTTCGACGATCGGCCCCCGCCACTCCGACAGGACGCGCGGGGGTTGTCGCAAGGGGTCGAGTGCCGTGTAGATCGCATCGAACAGCGGTCGCAATCGCTCTCCACCCCCGAGAGCCGACCGCATCTGTTCGGGCCGTGCCGGGAGTGTTTCCTGCACTTCTCGGTCAACCGCATCGAGCCAGTTCGCTGGCAACTCCATTTCCGACAACCACTGATATAAGTCGGGATGCCTCAAAAGCGACAGGAACTCCGGCATGCGGGGGTTCTGCAAGAATGCTGCAACCGTTTCAAGAAGTCGTGAGGGCAATGTCTGCCGTACCGTCTGTTCGACAGCACTTCGCGTCCGCAATCCAGCTTGCGACATTGCTCGTTCTAACACCGGTTCCAGGGCCGTATCGCCTAGTCCCACAACGATCTCGTTCGCGGCATACCGACCTTCCAATCCGACCAGAGACTCGAGCACTTCGTCCGCTTGTTCCCGAGGACCGTCCACCAACTTAATCGTCACCCGGCTCAAATCGATCGGCTGATCTGCCCACTTGTCTGCCAGTAGACATCCATGCTCATCAAAGAGATGTGCCGAAGACTCTGGTGCAAAGACGAGCGACGTCACTCGCTCCTGAACCTGATCCAACATCTCCCGTTGAGACCGGTTGAGGTCAACCATCCCGACGAGCACGATATCTCGATCAGCCACAAACTCCCGTCGCTTCAATGCTTCAATGCGGGCAGTCTGCTTATCCCACAAATTGAGCGAGTCCAGAATCGCAAGGTATTGCCGTTGAACATCGGCAAGAATCTCCCAGCGCAACCGTTCCGATGGCCCTCCGAGTCTCTCAGCTTCTGAGATGACGTCTTCAAACGTCAGTCGATCCGCCGCCAATTCTCGATGTTGCACGGAAAGCAACCGCCCGAGTGACAACCAACCACTCTGATCCTCGTCGATCGGAACCGACGCACTCAGCACCTTCATCCGTTCCGATGTCAGGCTACGCAATGCCTCGGCCCATGCCAGCTCCTGGGTCAAACTGTTCGCGAACGGAAACTTCGGTTTGTAGAGTTCTTCGGGGAGTTCTCCCATCGTCATCGTCTTGGGCAACGATTCGCATCCGACTCCCGGCTCGGCCAGCAAATCGAGGAACCTCCGCGCACCCCGACGCCCAGGAAAAACCAGGAGACATCCCTCCAGATGCAACGCCCCCCCACTCGAATATCGAGCACTCAAGGCTTCCAACGCCAAGGGAAGCGCAAGTCGATCCCAGCCCAGAAACAGACGTTCCATCGCTCCCCCACTCCGTCAAAATGAATCCCGTTAAGAGACAGGCGTACAGTATAGCGTCGTTGCCCGACCGATCAACCATGGGCAACTTCCGTCTCAATCCGCTCCACCTTTTCCTGTCGAACGGTATATCCCTTCACTGCCTCGCGTCGCTGAGTCCTTCACGTTCCGACTCTTCGCATTGATCTACAACGAGACGGGCGACACGCCATTCAGTTCGGTGGACTAAGATGAAAGCCATCGACTTTCAGCACAGTCGCCAGCGAGATGACTCCTTGAGCCAATAGAAAGGTTCCCCACCGCCAATGCGACGGGCGGTCCGCGAGGGCCTCACACATGGGAGAAGCCGACAGACCAGAGATCGATCCTGTTGTGCCCACTAGAGTGGCATTCGCGGCACGAAAGCAAGGGGCGGTACAGGCAACGATCCAGGGGAAGAAGAGAATCCAGAGTCGTGCTGCTTCGCCACTGTTCTTGCCCGTGATCCATAACAGCCCTAAGACGAAGAACGTCGCGGGAATCGCAGTAGAGCGCCCCCATGCCCCCCCGATATCTGCCTGACTGGAAACTGCGAGCCTCCGGACTCCGGTTCTCTCGTCAACACCCCAATAGGTTTTCCGCAGACTTACGACAACAGCCAGCATGACTGGCAGCCCAACTGCCAGGCTGATCTCAAACGGATTCAACAACAGCCAGGGGACATAGCTTCGTTGATAATGCGTATAAAAGAGTGCGTGGTTCAAATAGTTCTCGTGCCACACTGACACAAGGTTCATACCTGTTCCCCACCACGTGAGTCCGATAGGTAACAGGAAACCGAAGGCTCCAACCCCCAACTGTATCGCTGCGGATCGCGAGACTATTTCCGGACGGGACGATTGATTTGCAGATCCCGGCTTTCCATCGAGCAATGTTTGGATGATCAGCCAAACGCCAACAACTAGAAACGCTAAGCTAAAGCACATGCTGACCCACAACACTGCTCCCGCCAGAAACCCAAGGAAAGGACGATTCTCCCTCCAACTCTTTCGCCATAACGTTCCAGCGGTCATGGCTAGCATAGGAAACATCGTGTCTGACTTTGGCAGAAAGATTGCAACGGCCGGAACGAGAGGCCAGAGAGCACATGCGCGCCAGGAAGTAATCCGTGATTCGGTTTGCCGGAGCCAGTGGTAGAGCGGAACAACCGTCAATGCTGAGGATAACTGGACGAGAAGAAATGCCCCCCACAACGTCGCGGAATCGGCAGCATCGAATGGTCGGCCTTTCTGAAGCGATTCGCGGCGTATGTACTCGATTTGCTTGCTGACGGACGTCGGTTGCGTCGCATTCACTGCGTCTGTGAGGGCAGGGAATTTCTGGAAGAGCGAAATGAGTCCGCGCAGGACAACGGTAAGGCCCGGGGGGTGTGTCCCTAAATGTAAGACGTCCCGTTCCCCAGTCACTTCGCCAGATACGAGTGACTCATAGTTGGCGAGAAAGTCTGAAGTCGAACTGACCTCATAACGTGCTTGGAGATAGTAACCACTGGCGGAGTGTGAATAAATGATCCAAGGTCCCTTCGCCAGCCCAACTTGGGGGTTAGCCAGAGACTGCGCCATCCACAGCCAGGCGAAACCTGCAACCACTAAACCTAGCAACCAGCCAGAGTTTCGTGTTCGTTTCAAGCTGCACGCTGCCATTGTCTTTGCTGGACAACGATCTCCCCACATGACAAATAGCACATAGGCGAGTAATCCGGCGCCTCCCATGATGGTCGACCATGCGAGGTCTGCAACCCGATAACTATGGCGTCCCCATGTCCACTCTCCCGGAAAACCTAACGGCACCCTATCGTTCCAGAGAAGGACCACGGTGAGCACAGTGAGCGGAAGTAGCCAGAATATCAGCCGAAGTGTGGAATTCATCTGCCTTCCTTTTTTCAATCGGAGTTGTCTGGGACTTCGTCGATGGTCTCCGGCGGAAGAATCATGACAGGATCGCCACATCGAATGAGTCCATCTTGCAAAACCCGGGCGGTGATGCCGCCGTGTCCGCGCATGGCCTGCCAGCCTCCGGGACCGACTGTCTGATCCATCCGCGAGCAGGGATCGCAGGGGCCAGTCCCTTCAAGGATCGCGTCGCCGATTTGAAATCGCTGCTTCTTCAAGGCAATCAGATTGATTCCGGAGACGACAAGGTTTCGACGCAACTGGCTCGGATGAAGATCGCTGATCTGGCACAACTGGCCGATAACCGGAAGATGTTCGGCTTGAATCAAAGTGACTTGGCGTATTCCTCCGGGGTGGTGCAGGGAGTGATAGTCTCCGTCCAACCCGGTCCCCACTCTGGCTGTCGCGGCATCGACCGGCACAATCTCCCGGCGTCCCCCCGGCGACAATCCGATCCAGTCGACCTTTCCGTCGAAAGGGAGTTTGAGTATTCGTTCCTGGATTGATTGCATCGGTCGTCTTTCGTCATTCGTGTTGGGTAACCGCTCGCCAATGGGACACTCCAGGGAAACCACCCAAGTTGGAGTTATATGCACGATGCTCGATCGTCACGACTGCCACCCGACGGTCCAACCGTTCCAACGCAAGGGAACAAATCGTTGCATCGAAGAGTGGCAACAGTCTAACAGGTCATTCGACAAACTGACGAGGTTCGACAAAGCCAGACAAAATGCCCTGACAGGCGGTTCAGTCGACAATGATACGTCAACGTGCGATGATGCTTGACCGCATCGGCCCATTTACGTCGTGCGGACTCTGAGTTTGATTTCAGTGGGCCGATTGACTCGTATTACTTCGGGAGGATGACCATGGTGCGTTCCGTATTTCGTCTCTTGGGCATGGTATTGTGTGCTGTGTTGTTATGTCAGTCGCCGCTTTGGGCGGTTACCGACGCCGAAGTCGAGGCGGCACGTCAAAAGGGGATTCAGTTCCTGCTGGACTCCCAGCAGGAGGATGGGAGTTGGGTGTTTGAGAAACATGAGGTCGGCATCACCTCACTGTCAGCGATCGCCCTCATCGAGAACGGGATTCTCATCACCGATCCCCTGATTGAAAAGGCCGAGAGGTATGTGCGGTCGAACTACCTCGAAACGACCGGTACGTATGACATCGCTCTCGCAATCCTGTTTCTTTCGCGACTGGGCGACCCCGACAATCGTAGTGTCATTCGTGACTTGGCCGCTCGACTGATTGCGGGGCAGAATGTCGAAGGGGGGTGGGGGTATACCTGTCCCAAAGTTCGCTCAAGCGTCCTCTCGGGAACCGCAAAACTTCCTGACCCGATGGCGGGAGTCGGTGACAACAGCTGTACCCAATTTGCCGTTCTCGGCTTATGGGTTGCCTCGCGGTCCAATGTCGATATCGACGCCACAATGCAGTTGGTTGCTCGACGGTTCGCCAAGACTCAGAACGAAGATGGGGGCTGGACTTACAACCCGTTCAAGGCACCAGTTGCAGACGCTGCTGGGGGGGAGGTTCCGGCCGATGGTACTCCCGACCCGATGAAGAAGCCTGTGGCCCAACCTTCGTCCAGCACGATGACCTTTGCCGGACTGTTCTGCGTAACGGTCGCCCGAGCCACTCAGATTCGGGCCGCGAAAGAAGGTCGAACGGTGCGTCGCCCCTCGACAACTCGTCCCAAGCCAGGTGCGTCAACAGACGACACGGCGGAACCCGAGGTCCCTTTCGTGGACCCCGGTGCCGATGCCAAGACGCTGAAGGATGACCCTGTCTTTCAAAAGGGACTCAGCAAGGCGACGGCCTTTGCTCCCGGCGTCAGTAATGCCGGGGCAAGATATTTTTTGTGGTCGGTCGAACGGATGGGGGTCATTTTGGGGATGAACAAATTCGGGACGACCGACTGGTTTGACGTTGGGGCGGGAGCCCTGTTGAAGATTCAGGCGGAAAATGGGAGTTGGGAACATGCCACTTGGGGTGCCAATGCGGACACGGCGTTCGCCATCCTCTTCTTGCGAAAAGCGAACTTAGGGAGCGACATCACCCGTCTACTGGAAGGCGAGCCCGAGCTTCCAGTGCAAATTTCCACGAAAGCCGATGGACCTCGGTTCCTGACAATCGAAGAGGCGGTCAAAGCCTCAAAGCCCGGCGATACGATTCGAATCGAGGGGAGTGGACCATTTCAGATGCCGCATCTGGATGTCAATCACGATTTGACGATTCAAGCAGGGCTTGGATACACCCCGATACTCGTGTACGACCTTGGCTTTGATGCCAGTGGACTGCGTTCGAACCCCAAGAGCGATCCCAATGCTCGACACATGATTCGTGTGACCAACGGAACGCTGAATCTGGAGGGGCTGCAATTGCAGATGGACGGACCTCGAACCGTCAAAGATGTCGCTTGGAACGCCGTCGTCGCCCAAGGGGGACGACTCCGCATTCTAAACTGTTCAATTTCCGAAGGGTCTCGCGAGGGGATGGCTGCCGTACAGATTACTGGCCCCGCTGAAGTTGAGATTCTTAACTCACAACTCATCGGGGGGCGGGCTGCAATCGAGTTTAGTGCTGCGGGCGAGCAGAGTGTCAGCGTGCAGAACTCCATTCTCTTTTCAGATACGCTCGTCAGAATCGTCCAAGGGACAAAGCCAGGCGAGAAGGTGTCGATCCAATTGAGCCATGTTGCTGCACAGGGACGAGAGGCGTTCAACTTTGCGAAAGTGACCACGCCCACCGATATCACATCCAACGGGGTCGCATATTACTGCGATTCGATGGGGCTTTCGATGCTGCCAACGCCGCGAGGTCATGAGGGGATCTCCTGGACCGGCAACAGCAACGTGTATGACGTCCGGAGTTGGATCGGTTCTGGAGGTTCTGCGGTTGCCAGCGTAAAAGATGCGACCACATGGAACACCTTCTGGGACGGGAATGACATCGATGGGGACAAGCGAATCATCACCTACGATGGAAAACTGCGACAGGGAGCCTATTCGCACACGGTGACTTCTGACAAATTCTCCTTTTCCTCGACTTCGCAGGCTTACGGTCTGCGTAAGAAGTGCGGAATCGTTCCGCAATATGTCGGTCCAGGATACTCCTACTCAGTTTTCCGAGAAGGCTTCGATTACACAAGTTGGACACGAGGTCTGGCGACGGCCAACTGAAGCTGTACCCCGTTGCGACTCCGTTCCATTCAATCCATTTCGCACTGACCACTGCACATGACTGCCGAGACTGTTGCCGAGAGAGATCGCTGGATTCGCTTCGCCCCTGGCTGTCAGACTGCGAGTGGTCAGACGTTGGGACGTGTGCTCCTGCAGGAGCAACTGGCCCACGACACGTATCGCCTGCGAATCGAGGCTCCGGACTTCGCCCGCAAGGTGTTGCCGGGACAGTTCCTGATGTTGCGTTCTCCTTCGCGGCAAGATCCTTTGCTCGGGCGTCCGTTCGCCCTTTACGATCGGGTTCACGACTCCGCCGGTGCGCTGGTTGGATTCGATGTCGTTTATCACGTCATCGGCAAGGGGACCGGGATGATGCGGAACTGGACCGGAGGCGAACCGGTCGAGTTGTGGGGACCACTCGGGAACGGCTTTCCGACTCCTGATGTCTGGCTTCCTTCGGGGACATCGCCCCCATCTTCAGATGTGTCACCCCGAAGTGGGCATTTGATGTGCATCGGGGGGGGGATCGGGTACACGCCATTTTTAGCGGTTGTACGGGAAGCACTGGGTCTTGCGGCTTATGGTTCGCCAGTGCGAAAAGTCTGTTGCCCGGTTGATCGCGTGACGATGGTCTATGGGGCTCGTTCTCAGCGGTATTTGGCCGACGTTTCCGAATTTGAAGCACTCCCCGGATTGGCATTGCAACTGGCGACCGACGACGGGACGGCGGGGCATCATGGGTTTGTTACCGACTTACTCTTGCGTTCGCTCGATTCGCCGGATCGGCCGGATGCCGTTTACTGTTGCGGTCCCGAGCCGATGATGCACGCTGTCGCCAAAACGTGCGAACAGGGGGGAGTTCGCTGCTGGATGTCGCTGGAAACCCCGATGGCTTGCGGGTTTGGTGCCTGTTTTAGCTGTGTCACCCGAGTGCGGACAGATGACCCTTCAGGCTGGGATTACCGGCGAACCTGTGTCGAAGGTCCGGTTTTTGAGTCAACAACTCTATTTTCAGGCGACTGACCCACTCGTTCCGCGTACATTTCCTGTTGCCCCAAGTCGCGTCAGGCACGAAGATACTGTCCCAGGCCACTATTGGGTGAAGCAGAGCAGTTGTATGGCGGACATCGCTGTCCGTCGCTGGCAGAAGTCTCAACCAACGACTCTCTGGGACGTCCGGTTATTTCGTTATTCGTGACTCGCCAGGCACTGTGACGGCCCCCCCCAGTCCGCGAAATGGGGTTAAAGGGCGTTACCTCAACACTCATCGAGATCAGTGACTTTCCAACTTTACAGACAGTAAGACGAAACACATGCTTGGAATCGATTGGGGCGAGACGTCGTTCGGTGCCGTCTGGGGAGGTCGGGAAGGTGCGACTTTGCGCGTGCGGCAAGTCCTGCGATGGACATTGCCAAACGCGACGGGCGATGGAGCAGAACCGAGCGTCACTGGAGAATGGTTGAAGCAACAGTGTGCGACGCTCGGGGGCGAGGTTGGCCCGGTCCACGTCGTGCTTCCTCGTCAGTCCATCGCCACTCGTCGACTCGACCTCCCGGTTGTTCCAGATGACGAACTCCCGGAGATCGTTCGCTTTCAGGCAGCGACGAAGTCATCCCGACCGCTCGGCGATTTGTCGATCGACTTCGTTCCCTTCCCGACAATGCATGAGGCAACCTCTCGCAGCGTTCTACTCGCGACGATCGATCGAGAGCGAATGGATGCCATTCGTGCCGCCGTCGAAGGGGCCGGTCTGACGTTGGGGAGCGTGGGGGTCAGTCCGATCGGTGTGGCGGAACTCGCCGCACGATACGAGTCGATGCAGGGGGAAGATGTTCAACAAGCGACACTTGTCGTCTACAAAGATGGTCCACGAATCGAGATCTCGATTCTGCATCGACTCCGCCTTCTCTTCTCTCACCATACCGTTCAAGAACAGGAGGATGAACGATCGCTCCGTTCGACGATGACCGAAATTACTCGCTCATCCGTCGTCCTTTCGCAGACCTCCCCTGGCGTCGAAATCGGTCGGGTCTGCCTTGTCGGAGACACCGCGTCTCTCGTTCAGCTCGAAGTCTCGTTGCGGGACCGCTTCGGTGGCCAGCTGGATGTCGTCGACCCCACACGTCTTCCCGGTCTGCTCTGTGATGGAACCGTGAGTCGTGACACTCTAGCCTCTGCCGCCCCGGCTTTTGGCGTGTTGCTCGGACTTGATGACCGGGTCATTGACGCCATCAACTTCCTCAATCCCCGAAAGACTCCACCGAAGCGAAACGAGATGAAGCGACGTGCCGTCCTCATCGGAGGGGGTGTCGCTGCTGTGGGACTGCTGGGTGGAGGGGGCATGTGGATGTATGGCAACTCCCTGGCTGGAGAGATCGACACACTGACCCGTCGACAGTCGGGGATGCAGCAGTCGCTCGCCGCGGGAGAGGGGACGATGAAGGATCACGAGTTAGTCTCGGGTTGGCTGCGTGGGGCAGTCGATCCACTTGATGAGATTGATCGTTTCAATCGACTGTTGCCGGGTGGAGACCGCGTGCTCATTATTGAATCGCATGTCTTTTCCGGTTCCCAAGATGCCATCTCGCGTGTGACTGCGATTGGCATGGCCCGGACTCAGCGCGACATCGAAGACTTAAATCAGCGATTCAACGAACAGGGGTATCGTGTGAAACCCAAGGTTCCCGGACCGAATAAACTGAATCCCGACTATCCGTTTCGTTTTGACCTCGACATCGAACGTCTGCAGGAAGCCCCTGCGAAGGAGCAACCATGACAGATCGCGAGAGAAAACTGGCGATCGGCATGGTCGCCGTCGTGGGCCTCTGGGGTGGGTCCGCCCTGCTCCCGGAAAATGCACTCTCACCGTTCAAAGAAAAGAACGACCAGATCGTTGCCCTGAAAGAATCGGTCAACAAGCTGTCGGACGAAGAGACCTCGCAAATGCTGCGGGTTGGCGAACTCAAGCAGTGGCAAACCCGCAGTCTTCCCCCCGACCCACTGGTGGCCCAACGACTCTATCAAATCTGGCTGGTCGACCTTGCTGAGTTCTCGGGGTTTGACTCCATCGTCCCGACACTCGGGGGGCAACCGGTTTTTGGACAGCGGGCCAGTTCTCGCAGCGGACGGAAGGAAGAGCCGCTTGGCAATACCGTCAATGTCACGCTGAAAGGAAAAGCAACGCTCGAACAGGTGGCGACGTTTTTGTATCACTTTGAACGAACCGCACTTTTGCACCGCATTACACAATGCGACATTACGTCAACCGACATCGACGGGAACCCGAAGCTGCAAGTGACGATTGCCGCCGAAGGACTCGCACTCTCGGCAGCCCCATCACGCAATCGACTCTTTCCGCAATCGCTCTTGAAGACCCCACTCGCCAAGAATGGAAGAGTTCTTGAAGTCGACAGCGACGCCGAGTTCCCGCCGCAGGGGGAGTTCCGCATTCGGATCGGTCGCGAACTGTTGCAGGTGTCGAAGAGAATCGAGCCGGGGAAGTGGGAAGTCCAGCGCGGCGTCGAGGGGAGCAACATCGGCGACTTCAAAGCAGGTGACATCGTTGAACTCGCTCCCATTGCACTCCCTCGCGACCCTGAAGCTCCGCGTTCGATGGCCGAGTACAGGTCGCTGCTGGCCGCTGGTCCGTACACCCGACCTGCCCCCCCGATTCAGTATCGCCCAGCACTGAAGTCGATCAGCGATCAGACAGTTCTCCAAGGGAATACGTTCACCGCGAAGATCTCCTTGTCGGGTTGGGATCCCAGTTGGCAGCCGGCTGTCCTGAAACTTGACTCCGACGCTCCTGCCGGGATGACACTCACTCCACAGGGAGAGATCAATTGGAAGACCACCATCGATCAACCGACGGAGAGTCACACGATCAAGGTGCTTGCCTTTCGCGAAGGTCGCGACGAAGCGGTCGTTTCGACAAAGTTTCGCGTGACGGTCAAGCAACCGAACCGACCTCCCAACTTCACCCCGGCACGTCCCGCGTTTGCTTGTCTGGGGCGACCTTTCTCCACCATCGTCTCAGCCACCGACCCCGATGCCCGCGGCTCGCTGAAGTTCTCGCTCTCCGGAAGCGTGCCGGAAGGGGCGACGATCGAGCCAGTCCCAGGCCAGGCTGGAAGTGCTCGGATTATTTGGACCCCCTCGCTGACTCTCGATCCAGGCGACTATATCGTTAAAGTGCAGGTTCAGGATTCTGGTGACCCTCCGTTGCAGGCGACCCTCGACGTAACGATTACAGCCGAGGACGACTTCGCCGTCGAAACCTACTTCGTCGGTGCAGTACGAGAGGGAGAGTCGCGAACGGCGATGCTCACGAGCCGACTCGACAACCGCACGTTTTATCATCAGCCGGGAGACGAGTTGTCCGTCAACGACGTTCACGGCACAATTGAAACCATTGGCGATCGTCACTTGATTCTGAAATCAGAAGGAAAACTCTATCGCCTGCAACTCGGCCAGAACCTCCGCCAGTTATCTGAATTTTCGTCGACAGACAACGCGTCGACAGAGAAAGGACGCACTGACAATGGAACGACAGAGAACGTTACCCCGGAGAGCAATACAACGATCAAGCCGACAACTTCCGCTCCTCCATCAACAACGTCACCGTCAGGAACCACTACCCCCAACGACAGCACAACGCCTGATGCATCGCCCACAGGCCCATCATCGTCCGATGGTGAGCAAGATCATGGCGAGCCGAACCAAGACGCGTAGCGCCGTTCAGCAGGGAATTCATTCCCCCCCAAAGATGTTTAGCACTCAATCTGTTCGGAGTGCCGTTGGCTACTTCAATAGCAGTTGTAAGTAGTCGATGAGCGAAGCTCCATCAAGGTCGCGGCGGGCGAGGAGGAGGTAGGCGTT
This sequence comes from Planctomycetaceae bacterium, assembly GCA_041398965.1. Classification (GTDB taxonomy): domain Bacteria; phylum Planctomycetota; class Planctomycetia; order Planctomycetales; family Planctomycetaceae; genus JAWKTT01. The sequence continues at coordinate 57,401 of JAWKTT010000022.1, forward strand.
GCGACGATCGACAAGACGAAGGTCGGACCCAATGTGTCGGCAGAGGTCGTGAATCTTCTGGTCGTCGCGATAGCTGAAGACGGCGAACCGGTTCTCTTCGGTCTCGAGACGAATCCCGTCGATCCCCCATCGCCACGCCATGAGTTCGAGCGACTTTTGCTTGAGCAGACGTTCGGCTGGCTCTGGGATTGGTCCGAATCGGTCGCGAATTTCTGCGGTCAACTCCTCGAGTTCGGAGAACGTGGCTGCCGTCGAGAGCTTGCGGTAGACGTCGATCTTTTGTCGACCCGGAGGGATGTAAGTGTTGGGGATGTACGCCTCAAACGGCAAGTCGATGTTGACATGCGGCAAGTCTCGCGGAGCCAATCCTTGCTCCTTGCGCACAGCGGCTTCGAGCAACTGACAATAGAGTTCGTAGCCAACGACCGAGATGTGACCACTTTGCTCGGTCCCGAGGATGTTCCCCGCCCCTCGGATTTCGAGGTCTCGCATGGCGATTTTGAAGCCCGCTCCCAGTTCGCTGTACTCTTCGATTGCCTTGAGTCGTTTCGTCGCCTGTGACGACACCGGCTTCTTTTCGTCGAGAATGAGGTAACAGTACGCCCGATGTTTGTACCGTCCCACTCGTCCGCGAAGCTGATGCAAGTCGGCCAAACCGTACCACTGTGCCTGATCGATAAACATCGTATTCGCCGACGCAATGTCGAGACCGCTTTCGATAATCGTCGTCGCCAGCAGGATGTCGGCATTCCCTCGAACGAAGGCCAGCATCGATCGTTCGAGTTCCCGTTCGCTCATCTGTCCGTGTGCGATGACGATGCGTGCCTCAGGGACGAGTTGCTTCAAACGATCGCGGACCGCTTCGATGTCGTGAACCCGATTATGCACGAAATACACCTGCCCTCCGCGATTCATTTCCCGCATCACCGCGTGACGAATGAGATCGCCATCCCAACGAACGATGCGGGTTTCAATGGCGACTCGGTCGCGAGGGGGAGTCGTCAAACTGGAGATGTCGCGAATCCCCAACAGCGACAGATGCAGCGTGCGCGGGATCGGAGTGGCCGACAAGGTCAGCACGTCCACCGCCAGCCTGAGCCGCTTCAACATCTCCTTTGCATCGACACCAAAACGCTGCTCTTCATCAATCACCAGCAGACCGAGATTTTTGAACTTCACATCCTTTTGCACAATGCGATGCGTGCCGATGACGATGTCGATCTTCCCTTCGGCTGCCAGTTCGAGCGTTCGTTTCTGATCGGCCTTGGTCCGAAAACGGGAAAGAGACTCGACCCGTACCGGGAACTCAGCCATGCGATCCCGGAAACTGCGATAGTGCTGCTCACAGAGCACCGTCGTCGGAACCAGAATCGCCACTTGATAGCCCGCGTCGACCGCTTTGAAGGCGGCCCGCATGGCGATCTCCGTCTTGCCAAAACCGACGTCCCCACAGACGAGGCGATCCATTGGGCGGGGCTGCTCCTGATCCTGTTTGGTCTCGTGGATCGCGGAGACCTGGTCGGCTGTTTCGATATAAGGAAATGCCGCCTCGAACTCTTTCTGCAGGTGCGAGTCCGGGGGGCATGAGAGCCCCGGCTTGGTCGCCCGGTCGGCTTGCAGGCGAAGCATGTCCGAAGCCATGTCGGCGATCGCTTCCGACACTTTCTGTTTCTGCCGACTCCACAACGACCCGCCAATCTTGGAGAGTGTGGGGGCTGTCTTCGCCGCACCGACATACTTCTGCACCAGATGGATGAGCGAGACGGGCACATAGATCCGCACGCGATCGCGAAACTCCAGCAGCAAATGCTCTTCCTTGATGCCGTCCTGATCGACGAGTTCCATCCCCCGAAATCGCCCGATTCCATGCGTCAGATGCACAACGTAGTCGTTTGGGTTGAGGTCGAGAAATGAATCAATCGCACGCGATTCGACTCGTTTGACCTTCTTTTGCTGACCCCGTCGGATATCGGTTCGGCTGAAGAGTTCATGATCGCTGAGGACAATCAACTGCTGGCTGACAATCCGAAATCCTCGGGCGACACTCCCAACCGTCAACACAACTCGCGGCCTTTCCGCCGTTGCTGTTCGTGCGATGAGGTCTGCTGCGTCAACCACTTCAAAGGTCGATTTCTCCTCTTCAAACAGTTCCTTCAGACGTGTCTGTTCGCCGACATTATGACAGGCAATGAGTACGGTTTCTTCACGACCGACCACCGTCGCCAGTTCGTGTAAGACCTCAGCCTTCGGTCCGGTAAATCGCTCGATTGACTCGATCTGCAAGTGGCAGGTTGTCTCGACACTGTCGGACGCAAGTGCAGAGAGCGTGACGGTGGGCCGAGTCGTACAACGCTGCATTGTTGACTCGACGGTGTACAACCCGCGCGGGTTGTCGAGCCGATCAAGATAGTGCTTCCCTTCATCGATCAGTTCGGGCAACTCGATCAGTCCGATGGCGGTCCCTAGGGGTAACAGGTCTACGAAATGCTCCCCTTCACTGAACGGAACTGACGGAGTCGTTCCCTTCGCGGGGGAATTCGACTCATCCTTGGACGCGCCGACCGGGGCCAATGCGGTCAGTTGGGCCTCGGTAAGGTCTTCGAGTTTACGTTGAGTTTCGGAATCAAACGTTCGGATCGAGTCGATCTCGTCGCCAAACAGTTCGATGCGAAACGGGTCTTCCGCGTCGGGGGGAAAGACATCCAGAATCCCTCCATGCAACGCGAACTCACCCGGACGTTCGATCGCAGACTCTCGCTCGAATCCACGGTCAACCAACCATTGCAAGAGTTCTTCGAGATCGAGTGTCTCCCCCACCTTCAGTTGCCGCGTCGAGGCACCGCGAATATGGCGACTCGGAACCGGTTGCAACAGAGCCGGGATGCTTGTGACAATGACCGATGGAGGCTCGGGGGACTCGATCAGCGATAACACGCGGAGTCGTGCTCCGAAGATTTGATCGCTCACCGAGTGTTCGGTTGGCAGTGACTCCCATGCCGGAAAAACGACTGGCGTCTCACCAAGAAACGCCATCAGGTCGACCGCAAAGTCATCGACGTCAGCAATCCGTGGAAGAACAAAGAGGAGCGTGCGAGGCTGAGAAGCCTTGGTTCCAACGACAAGCCCCGCCGCTGCAAGCGCGCAGGCCGATCCCCATGCCCCGTCGATCGTTCCACTCTCGTCTCGATGCAGTGCCTCGATGATGGCTGCGAAGCGAGGTTCAGAACAGATGCGGGTGACAAGGTCCGGTAATGACCGGAGAACACAAGTAGCCCCGGAAGTCGACATTTTGTGACGGGGAGGATACTCATTTCGTCTGGTAATCTGAAGTGATCCTTTTCTCAAACACTCAACATTCAGGAAGGGGCCGAGACCCGATGCCGGGAAGTTGCCGAGTTCCTTCAGCGTGAGTTTGTGTTTCTCTCCCCCGTTTCCGATACTGATGGGGGGACCATCGGAAGTTCGTTCCGGGTGACTTGCGACTGGTCGTCGCGTTTCACTCGACATCACGCCTACCACCGAATCAGGAGAAATCTCATGGTCATGACCGCCTCAACCATGATGCCGCTCGGGACTGCAGCTCCCGACTTTTCGCTTATCAACACCGTCGATGGGAGCACTGTCTCGCTGGCCGACTGTGCCGGCACGAAGGGACTCTTAGTGATCTTTCTTTGCAATCACTGCCCCTTTGTCATCCATCTTCGGGAAGCCTTGGCGAAATTCGCGGCGGAATATCAAGCAAAGGGACTGACGATTGTTGGTATCAGTGCCAACGATGTCGGCAGTCACCCACAGGATGGCCCCGATCAGATGAAGTTAGAACACTCGCATGCAGGGTACACCTTTCCCTATCTCTACGATGAGTCGCAAGAGGTCGCAAAAGCCTATGGAGCCGCCTGCACTCCGGACTTCTTCCTCTTTGATCGGGACCGCAAACTGGTATACCGCGGGCAGTTTGACGACAGCCGCCCGAAGAGTGGCCTCCCAGTCACTGGGGTCGACCTGCGAGCGGCCTGCGATGCCCTCCTCGCCGGAGGCCCGATCATTTCGGCTCAGAAGCCCAGCATCGGCTGCAACATCAAGTGGCGACCCGGTAATGAACCCGACTACTTTGGCTGATTGACTCCCCAACCATTTCACATCGGGCCGGACCAACGCCATCGCGCCGCTATCTTAGTGCGTCGCGAAGTTCTATCTTGGGAATGCTTCCTGCCTGATCTGGAAGCGTGAGTCATTCGGCCATCCCGATTCCCTCAAAAAAGCAGGCAACGGAAAGTTGCGTGACCAGAATGGACGTCTCTCCGTACAAAAGGCACACGCGGACAGGTCAGTGAGAGTGTTTTCGCTTTAAGCTCTTTGGAATCAACAGCATCGAGTTTTCGCGATTGATACGTGCGATGCAGTTCGATCACGCAAGTCTTGAACGCCGGGTCAACTGCTTAACAGCTTGGCAAGTTGGGAAGAGAATGTGCTGAACAGTTTTGAGAGCACAGCGGCTTCTCGAGTCTTCTGAAGAAGCGTCGCTTAACAGCATGGGGCCGACGTCTTTTGCCCGCGCTGAAATCATCTCGACCGTGGTGGTGATGAAGTCGTCGGCAAACTGAATCTACGCCAGCGCTGGGCACAAAGGCACTTGCATCAGGGTGACTATGGAGCTTCAACAACTAGGGAGTAGGTGCGATATTGAGCACTGTTTCTTAGTTTCCTGTAAGACTACCGCAATTGGTGGATGTGCGCAAGTTGACCGTCACGAGGGCGGGAACAAAGATCGATGTAGCTACGGGCAGCTATACAATTGCCATCGAAGGGAACGTTGATGGGATTGCCATTGAGAACGACAAAGTGAATCTGCGTCGCGGCGGGACAGAAATCGTTAAGCTAACGTATCAACGGCCTCCTGAGCCAACGCGAGCATCGAACCTAGACGCTTATAAATCATCCCAGGATGTTCAACACTCTATTGAGAGAACTATTCTCTATGTCACAGACGTTCGAGCTGCTGGCCAGGTGCTGTACTTCAAACTCCATCGTCGAGGTGATGTGCCTCCCGTCAATGCCAGGCTAAAAATCAAATCCCACGACGAAAAGCCAGTACCATTTGTATGGTCTGGCCCCATCGGCGCAGACATCGACGTGATGCCCGGAGGCGTTGCCGAGATCTCGTTGCCGCTGATTCCGACTGACGGGACCAAGGTGGCCGTCATCTTTCTTGACGACGAAACGGCAATCTCTGCGGCAAAGCAATTGTCGAGTATCGGGGACCGTTCACTTCGGCTGGAACAACATGCTAATCTCGGCACAGGCGGGCAGAAACGTGGGGGTGTCATTCATGGAGTCCACCCTAAGGGAGGAAGGTACTCACCGACTTCAGCATCGTCTTCTTGATGCGACCCCATCGTTATCACTTGATCCCTACGGCATTCAGCATTCTCCAACTGTTCCTGTGGATCAGAAGATTGGAGAGCTCGAGAAAGCATCTTCGTCACCGACGTTCTGGGCCGACGGTCGGTTACTGTACTTCCACACTGAACCAACGGAAACTGTCCGACGGTGTGTTAGCCCGTGATTATTCATGAGGTTGCTGTTTTTTGGGTGTTGTTGTTGATTGTTCTGGGTGTGGTGTTTTTGGGTGGGTAAGGAGGGCCTCCTCCCTGGGTGATGATGGATTATGGAACGGGTTCTGGGTGGCGACGACGGAGCAGGGGCGTCAACAGGGTTGGACGGCTTGCAGGACCACGCCAGGTGGGCAGGCCGGGCCAGGCGCTGCTCAGGCGGATCAACACCCGTCGGCAACTGACGAGCATCTCCGCGGCGACCTTGATCAGTCGCAGCGCGATGTGGCCGGTTGAGCGTGGCGAAGCCCGCCGGTGGCGGGCCGGACGCTCGGCATCGGGGAGTGGAGCACGGCGACGATCCTGCGGCGGAACCTCGGGCAGTGTGCGTCGCAGGCGGATCAGCAGGTTGGAGCGCAGCGGCGCATCATGAATCGAACAGTTCGCCATGAAGCGATGATCGCTCGTCGTTCTCCACACAGGTCGATCTTCAACTCCTTGTTGCGGTTCTCGCTGGCCACGCGAACATACTCATCGTAGATGCCTTGAGGCAGGATCATCGCTCCGGGACGGTCTGTCACGACGGCCCGTCGGGTTGGTGCCGACCGCGCGACATTCCGCCTTGATCACGACTGGATCGGGGACGATCCCAGTCTGAGCCTGATCGGTCAGGGCCGTGAACAGTCGTTGCTTCTGGTCGGTTCGCCCGTATTCGGTGACAGCGGTCTCCCAGAAGGTTCGCTCTGTTTGAGACGGAATTCATGCCAATTCCGGTTGTGTACTACACTTCCCTAGCCGTTCGCAGACTTCACATCGCGGGGACTCCGAAGCCGCTGTCGGCGCGGACTTCGATGTCGACATCCGGACAAGCGCTGACGCATCTTCGTCACGACAAACCTGGTCTTCATCGGCCGCCAGTGACGCACGCGCGGCTCCATGCCTGGAGCGAGACCATCACCACCCAGTCCCGGCTCCTGGCGTTGGTGATGATGAGCGGGAAGTACTGGTTCTGCTCGTAGTAACCGTGAAACAACGTCAGCTGTTGCTGGCCGGGCCGGGTCATCGAAGCCATCCAGATCGAGCACCAGCCGCGAGGGTATGCCGAAGGAATCGAGGAACTGATCCACCATCAACTCCCGCAAACGAAAGAGCCGCGGGAATGCTGACCTGGTTCTTGAACCTGCGAGAGCGTCGCCGCGGAGGGCTTTCCCCGCTTCGGGAACGCGACTACACACCCAGTCGAAAGACCGATCGTACCGCAACGTGTCGTGTCGTCTGGATCTTCGTAACCAGCGATGATGCCATAGATGGTGTGTGCGTCTCGATTGTCGGTGGAATCTTTGGGCGACTCAGGACGGACCACGGACGCATCCTGAATTTGGCGGATGTTCGCGGTTTTGGAGAAGGGAAGAGATGACCAGAGACTTCCAACTCACGACGACGGCCCGCTCTCCGATCACAGAGCCACGGATGAAGACAGAAAAAGCGACGGATGCACACGGATTTAAGGGGGGTGTCGGATGGTCGTAAGCCGAATCCGTCCTTTCATCCGTCGTCATCTGTGGTTCCCCTTTTTCCTTTACGCCGGCGTGCCTCCGTCGCCCATTCGTCCAGAGTTCCCGTCGATCGTCCTCAATCGGCGAATATCCGCCGAATCTGCGTCGTCCGCGGTCCATCCGGTCAACGTTCCGGCCTCGACAGATGTCGCCGACAATTCCCATGCAGACACCCATAGATGCGCTGACGAACCATCGACAGCAACGAGTGAGTCGGCTCCCGCCGCCACTCCTCGATGACCGCGGCAAACTGCTCCGTAAGACCCAGCCGTTCATCCAGTTCGCGGACCAGCAGCAACCCGGCATCACTCGACAACCTGCCTCCAGAATTTTCCACAACCAAACGCTTTTAAGGATGAAACTCCAGACATTCCGACCACACACCCTGTAAACTCATCACGGCCTCCGTGCTTGCGGGAAAGTTGTCGACTCACAAACACTTAAACGCAACACCAGGCCATTTCTCGCCCCCCCCATGAATAATCCGGGCTAAGGGAGCGTCGGCTAGGTTGGCGCGGGGCGGTGGCTGGGGCTTCGGGTTGGATTGAGGGGTGCGGAAGTCGGATTGTGAGCGTGACGCGACAGCGTCAGATTGGCAGTGGGGGCGGATGTGCTGGAGTCAGGCGCCGCAGGTTTTTCTGCAGGGTTTGTCCTGAGTTTTGTATCAGGCGGTTCCTGGGGGGGAGTTGAGGTTTTTCGGTTTCCGGTCTTCGAACACGATCGCGAAGTGGCTGAGGGCTTCTTTCCATTTCAGAATGGGCACGGCCGACTGATTGTCGGATACATTTCATCAGGACACCCCCTTCCTGGGAGGAACTTGATCCACTCCTGATGCCGGTGTTGGGGCATGCACTCGGCGATGAATCTTCCCTCGGGCAGTTCGATGGCGACGAACAGCGTCGTCGTGCTGTTCCGTTTGTCATCATGGGTCATCGTCTTCCGCTTGCCACGATCTCATCGTTTCGCCGCGACGACCATCTGGTGAGCGTGGTTCGCTCTTCATCGGTCAACACGATCCCACCCGCGACACGCATTGTCCTGATCCTTTCGGTTCAGAAGATCAGACGCCGTTAAGCACTCAAGGGTTTCCGTATCTACGAATCACGACACGAGAAGGATGGCGTGAATCCTCCAGATGCTGGTACTGGACGATTTCGGCGGGGCGTTGGACATCCGCAGTTGGTAATGGTGCGATGTGCTGCTAATCTGCGGACATCTATTGTTCTTTTTCCAGCACAGCTTTTGTCTCTCAACGACTTCTTTTCTCCCTTTCTTGCGATTGAAGATCACCGTGAAGAACCCGTCGACTGAACCCTCTCCCGTTGATGAACCTGTTGTCCCTGTGGTCTCGACGAGTGATACCGTCTCTCCCAGTGAACAGGGTTTGCCGGAAGAGGAATTGATGACCCCGGAGTTTGCCCAGGAAGAGGCAGAGCGGGGGGACTTTGTGATTCGCTGGGCCGTCATTCTGCTGGCGTTGCTGCTTGGATGGACGCATGTCACCTCGACCGCCACATTAACAGACATCCGCGTTGGGCAGTTCCTCAGATCAAACGGTCTGCTTCCTCCCAGAACCGACACGCTCTCGTCGACTCTGACCGATACCCCTTGGGTAAACGCCAGTTGGTTGGGAGACCTGTTGCTGGGGATCGTCTACGACTTGGGGGGTGATATCGGCCTGACACTCTGGAACGCTCTGCTGACCGGATTGAGTTTCTGGTGTCTCTGCAAAGTAACACGGGTTGGGGTGTCGACGTGGTGGGGCAGCCTGTGCCTGCTGGCCGCGCTGATTACGGTCTTCCCCTTGCTGACTCCCGGCCCCACGTTGATTACGGTTCTTGGAGTCTCGCTGATGCTGCTGTTGCTGCATCGCTATTCGGAGTCGCCACACGGGACGACGCTGTGGTGGAGTGCTGGCCTGATGTTCTTCTGGAGCAATCTGGATGAGCGGGCCTACTATGGGCTGGTGATGCTGGTTTTATTCGCTCTCGGACAGCTCTTGCAGCCGGCGTTGTGTGGCTGTCGCAAGCGACTGGGCACGATCGTCGGAGTCGCGATTGTGGCCTCTTGTCTGCATCCGTTTCCCGGCTCCGTCTTGACCGCACCGATCGAGTTTCATCAGACGTTCCTGCCGGCCATGCGTGACTTTGGCGGCGATTTGTCGAGCGAGTTCCCGCACCTTTGGAGCAAGACGACCGACGGCAACGCTTGGACAGGAACCGGCCCTTATCTTTGGTCTGCTTTGATGGTTGCCGGGATGGCGTTCATCGCGTTCCTGTTGAATCTACGAAAACTGGATCGGGGCTGGCTGCTGCTGGCGATCGGCATGAACGTCGTCGGACTGCTTTCGGGGGCCGACTTCACAGCGGTCGCCATCGTCAACGCGGTCGTTGCGACCTTGTTCGCTCAGGCATGGTATGTCGACAACATACGGCAGGAATACTCCATCGATGCAAAGGAACTCCTGTTCAGTCGTGGGGGACGAGCGATTACGGTGCTCGGGTTGTTTGCCTTGGCTTACCTTGCCATCAGTGGATGGATGACCGGGGCTGACGGGCGTCGCATTGGCGTCGGGTTTAGTGCAGAGTTGCAGGCCGACATCGATGGATACCGTGATCTTGTCGGCAACGAAGAAGACCGTCTGGTCGACGATCAGTTGTACCACTTCACCCCGAGGCAGGGGGATTTGCTGCTCTGGTCGGGGCGACGGTCATTCACCGACAGTCGACTCAGCCTGTTCGCCACGGGGACAGCGTCGCCCTTGGAAACGCAGCGCCAGATTGCCAGTGACCTTGTCATGACGGGTGACCTTCGTCAGCCCGCGGCATTCGAGGCTTGGGTGAAGAAACGTGCCCAAGTCTTGCGAGACACCGGGACGATGCAGGTTGTGGTTCCGCTAAATTCGCCGCTCGATTACGCCATTTGGAGCAACCTGCTGGAACAGTCACTCCCCGGGAATGGAGAGGCGATCCGGCTTTGGCGACAACTGGCCTTGGCCGGTCCCGGGGCGAGATTGATTCGCCTTGATGGACTCTCCCCAGAGCTTCAGGCGTACGTCTTGAATCAGCCAAATTCCTCGACGATCGCGAAAACCTTTTGGAAGAAACAGGAAGGGGATGGGGTCAATCGTTCAATGTTCCCGATCCAGCCGACGTTCTATGAAGAGTCTCTGCTGCTGCCAAAGGTCGATGCGTCGAACGAGATTCGAATCGGAGAGCACTACCTCCAACGACTTATGCGGGGACGTCTCAACCCGCCGGAAGTGGCTGCGTACTGCCATCAGGCGATTCGGCATCTGCGACGCGGGCTGTTCAACCATCACAACGACGAATCGGGCTACCGAGCGTTGGGGACCGCCTACACCAACCTCTACTTCTTAGAACAGGGGCTTGTCGAGAACGGAGTGGCGGCCCTGTTAGTCGAACGCCGCTACTATCAAGCCATCGCGGCTTTGCATCATGCGTTACTTCGAAATCCTGACGACTTAAACGTGGAGAGCCTGTTGCTGCAGTTGTACGTTCAGACGAATCAGAACGACTTAGCCATCGATACACTGGAGCGAATTCGTGATCTGACGGCCGCGAGAGACGGTGACGATGGAAGCTTTACAGCCATTGCCCCCGATTCGCCCGATTACGCCCACTCTCGGCAAGAAATGAAACAGGTCTACGATAGTTTGCGAACGCTTGTCTACGAGACACTTGTCGAAGTTCAGCAGACGGTCTCGGATCAGAATGGGCAAGTGGCGACTGCCGTCGAAATGGCGATCTCGCGTGGCTGTCCTCGCATCGCACTGGACACGATCGAAGCAGATCGGACCCAATTGAGCTTTCCGGTCACTGCTGGCGGAGGAGATCCGCAGGCGTTTGCTCGGGTCTTTCGCCTGAATCTTTTTTATATCCGCTCACTACTTTTGGCAGGTCGCACGTCCGATGCCTGGGACGTTGCGGAAGGTCTTCGGGCCGATCTTGATGGGGGAGAAGGTTCTGGCGAACCGCTCGTCATTCAACAGGATCTGAGTCGAATGCAGTACTTGATCCCCTTGATCGGGTACACCAACCTTGCCGCAGACCGGACAGATGCCGCGGCAGAGTACTGGCAAAAATACGGCGATCGACGTCTTGCGTTTGGAATCGAGTCGACGTTGATGTCGCTTCCGGGAGTCGCCTTGCCAGACGACATTGCCGATCGAGCCATGGCTTTTCATCTCGCGGCGGCGTTAGACCTTCAGACGTCGGCTCTCTTAGAGTGGTCGAGTGCTCAGTTTCAAGTAGCCTTGTGCGAACTCGAACAGGGACGAAACTTCGAGGCGACCGTCATGTTGAGACAGATCATCGACAGCGACCCGGAAGGTCCCCTTCGCCGACACGCCGCATTCTATTTATCGCTGTTGACCGGAGAACAGGTCCCCTTCGATGGTCCGGAGCGAACGCGAGCCGCCTACGAAGCAGCCCGTCTTGCTGCTCGACGAGCGTCACGTCCGCCATCTCCTCATCTCCCACAACGCCCTATCCCCAACGACCCCCTCCCCGCCGCTCTGGATTAAAACTTGCTCACTCTTACTCACGACGTGCGTACGTTTTGATTGGGGGCGGACACTTCGGTTCCACTCTCCTTTCGACTCGTCGATCCGATATCAAACCGGTTTCGAGTGGGAGCGAAAGAGGTGAGGAGACGGAACCTTGCGTCGGCTGCGGCTTCTGTGACTTCTTCAACCCCGGTCAACGTCGACGCACGAACTTGCCGCAGAGTGTCGCCCCCGAATATCTCGTTGGGGCTACTTGGTCTCTGCGAAGAGTTGCATGAGCGTCTCGACGATCTTTTCGGATGCATGAAGCTCGACATTGTTGGTTCCCATCCACGTCTCATAGCCCCCCAGCTTATGCTGTGCCGGGGTGGGAAGGTAGCCAAAGGAACCGTTCGCCAGTTCAATCGTGAAGCACTTTTTCAGCGGGCAGGACTCCTTGATCTCTAATCCAATTTCAGTGAAGACTTCGAAGGGAATCGCGGCGATGCCGATGTCGCCGATGCGGAGTGTCTGCAACGTGACTGCAACCTCATCGGGAGACGTCGCGAGTCGACGCACTCGACCGGCATAGGTCGTTTCGTGTGTGTGATACGGCTTTTCCGGGGGATTGTCTTCGATATTCTGGAAGTACGCCAACATCTCTGGTGTCGGCTTTCGCACCTGCAGTGTCAGGTCTCGCGATGCCGCAGCGAGCGAGATGTCCTGTTGATAGGTGACCGATCGACTCGCCTCGAAAACACGATCGGCCACACGGTGAGCGACCTCCCGCATCTTCTCATACGGTTGATAGCGTTTCTTGGGGGGATCACGAAAGTTGATATTATTGACGTCGCCACTGGTCCCATTCGACAGAATTCCTACGAACGCTGGAGACTGATCTTTCGTCGCCACCAACTCTGCAATCCTTTCCGAAAAGATGCCGAAGTAGTCCCCGGAAACGTCACCAGTCGGGACGCCTCCAACGTAATGCAAAGAGTAGTTTGCCAGCAACGCGATCGGTCGACCGGTACGTGATCGCACGGAAAGGAAGCTGATTTGCGGGTCTATCGGCCCAGCGGGTCGAACGAGCGTTGGGCTACCGGCTGGTGGATTCATCCGCACTTCGTCGACTCCACCAAATGGGTTTCGCCGTAGATCGGGGTCAAGAACGTACCAGCGGCGATTGAATAACTCGGAAGGCTCATCAATCGCACCGAAACCGATCTCAGCCGGTTCGAGATGTCCGATCGCACGTCGCACACTATCGGAAATTCGGCGGGCAAGGAACGATTGGTAGCTTGTCAATTCGACACTCTCTGCGACTTTGTTCTCACCGCGAGCCGTCGTCGCTGAGTGCGTGTGTGTGGAGGCGAGCAGGACGTGCGAAGCGGGAATGCCTGTCTCGTCCTGAATCCATCGTTTCGACTGATCGAAAACTTCTCGTGGAATTCCGACATTGTCGCACAAAACGATCGCGAGCTTCGTTTCGCCCGATGCCAACACGAGACAGCGTGCGTACAGTTCATCATGAATCTGAGTCGCTGGGGTCGGTTTCCATCCGCCAACAATGAGTTCCCCCAGCGGAGGAGTGATATTGCTGGCGGCTGCCCCGGCTCTTAGTCCCGCGGGAATTTCGGCATCGACCGCATGACTCTTTGTTGCATGGAGCTGAAACAGACAAATCGCGACGATCGACACGACTCGAAAGACTCGACGAAATAACATGGAAGCACCTCGGTGAAGATGGGGGCTTGAATTCACCACGTCTTGCAACGTCCGGCATGCCGTAGCGTCGCGCCCCGATCATCTGCCAAGCCGATCACCGCTGCAAGTCATCGGTTGGTCGGAACTCTCCAGTTCTTAGAATCAAACTCATGGAAATCGGGAGAGCTTGGCCAGCGTGATCGACGCCTCCAGAGGTCGGGTCTCAATCATGTTGATTGGAAATTAGGGCATCATCAGACCTTCTCGAATTGCGTAACGTGCGAGTTCGACGCGATCATGAATTCCCAGTTTTTGCATGATGCGGTACTTGTGGCTCTCGATGGCTCGCTCTGTCAGGACCATCAGTTTGGCGACCTCCTTAACGCTTGCTCCTCGCGCGAGATGCCGTAAGACAGTCAGTTGCCGCGTCGTCAGAGTTGCGAGAAATGAAGAGGCCCGCACCCGAAACTGTTTGTTGCTTCGGTTGTATTCGAGCCGATCTGCGATCGGGGCCGAAAAGTACCAGCCGCCATCACAAACCTGGCGAATCCCTAAGATTAAGTCCGCAGCGAGTCCGCTTTCAATACGTAGCCACGTGCACCGACACGGAGGCTTCTTCGATAAAGATGTCGGACCAAGACCCCGAGGAAGAAGACGACCTGCGTCGAAGGGGAGTCGCCGGACGATCTCTTCTGCGACCATAAACGAACCCCGACCAGGGACATCGACATCCATGATGACAACGCGTCAGGTCCCCGACATCAGACGCCAGGCTCTCAGTCCTGCTTCCGTCTGGTGAGACAGGCTGTCGAGTTGGAAGCCATTTCTGAAGAAAGAGGTCATGAGGGCTTCCCACACGATGGGATGGTCATCAATGACGGCAACCCGGATATTCTTCAGACTAGACGACATAGTTTCGCTCCCGATGTTTCAGTGAGTGACAACTTGCCGGAAGCTCATAACCGCTGGCCTGATCGGGCCAGATGCACGCAAGTCTTTCGACAACCCAGGGCGAGGAAACTACGCAAGGGACTTGCAGTGGAACAAGTGGGGTGTGCGAGATTTTCATTACCGGAGCCATTCTCGTCCGTCGGCTCTCTCGAGGAGACAATCAACGAATGGAAAAACCTGCATCAACGCGACAATCTATCGCCATAGCGATGTGGAGCACCGTCTGCGGGCATCCTCCCGATTCCCGAGTGGCAATCGGCAACATTCGACCGTGAGGCCCTCTGTCTACCGCAGTGAACACGTGTTGTTGTCGGTTCTACGACAACTTGTCGAATCAATGAAGCAACTTTTCATGACAAACGCGGTGGTCTGACCAGCAGGACTTCGATGGCGGCTATCCTCTATTTCGCGTGAACTTACGGATGGTCAAATCGTCGAACGAGAAGCCGAGTTTGGGGTTCCCTTTCTCTTGAGCGATGCGTTCGTGCTGCACATGGATTACTTCGCCCCCATTTGCGACAATCGCTTTGTCGTCGGAGACTGTCACCGAAATGCAATGCCACTCGCCGTCGTACCCGACATCGCTGCGATCTATTGGTTTGTCTGTGGTAAAACGAAATGCAAGGCCAAGACACTGTTAAACAGGGAAAGTCACCGTAATGGCGTGAATTCTTTGGATTATGCTGGATTGTCTTCTGTTCATCTGAGACACTGTTCGAGGAGGTCGGTTCCCTCACTGATCGGGGCCAACGGAAGTTGACAGGATCGAAGGGATTTGAGATTGGAGGAGGTGTCCCGTTTTGCGACGATCAGGCCAATTGGAGTGACGGAAATAGTGTCGTTTCCCGCACGCAGAGTGACTCCTCAGACTTTCATTGAGTTGCTGAGCCATGACGTCCATACAGAAAACAAGCGACATGACGAGCGAATCTGAGAGGTCGCGTCGTGTCGCCGCACTTGCCGTTTCCGACGCAGCCCGAAGTATGCTCGGTATGCTGAAGAGCCCCAAGGGAGTGATAGCGATTCATCCCAAGGATGGCGGTATGAATTGCACGGTGATCGACTTGACCGAACCGGTCGTTGCTCAGCGATTTAGAAGAGTGCGGATCGCCGATGGGGCCAAGTCGGAGTCGCTGCTCTCTCCGGAATCGACTGCGATCAATAATTCGCCGCATCGATTGCCGGGCGGAATCGAGGTTCCGCGTTCTGTGACGGTCTCAATGGTTGATCCAGCAGGAGAGCGAAGCACGTTTATCGCCGCAGGAAGACAGAGCGATTACGATGACTCCGATGCAAAATCGCTGCAAGAATATGCTCGTATTCTCATCTCGCAGTCGATTCCGTGGATGGCCGACCTGCGGGGGGATGAGGACCACAGTCAATTGTCATTTGCGACTCAATCCAATGGTGTCTTGTCGGAGACTGAAGTGGCCCAAACTGGATTGAGACAGGGGCTTCTGTCTGAAAACTCCGATACGCTGTCCGAGTTGTCGAGGGCCGAATTAGTGCAATTGCTATTAGACGCCAAAAACTCCCTGCTAGACCGGGATCGGACAATTCAACAGCTTCACTCTCTATCAGGGGAGACTGGGGCGATTCATGCCGATTTTCGTCTGCAACATCAAGCGATCCTGAATAACTCACCGGCATGCATTTACATCAAAGGGGTGGACGGGCGCTACGAGTTCATTAACCGACAGTTTGAGGGTTTGTTTCACCTCAGTCTCGCGGAAATCGTCGGCAAGGATGACTTTGACGTCTTTTCTCGCGATATGGCGGAGGCATTCCGAAAGAATGACCAGCATGTTGCCGCAACCGGTGAGGTTCTACAAATCGAAGAGGTCGCCCCGCATGATGATGGGCCACATACCTACCTCTCGGTCAAGTTCCCCATTTTCGACACGCAGGGGCGTGTCCGTTCGGTTGCTGGAATATCGACCGATATCACCCCCCATGTCCGGATGAAACAACATGCCGATGACCTGGGGCAACGCCTGACGCTCATCCTCGATTCTGTTGCTGACGGGGTTATCGGGTTGGATCGGGAAGGGCGACTGACATTCATGAATGCGGCTGCCGAGTTGATGCTCGGCTGGGCTGAATCAGAACTGCGCGGAGAAATGATCGATACGATCTTGTTGCGATCGACCGTAGGTGGACGATGGATTTCGCAGGAATCTCCCGTCATTTCGGCCTTGCGTGAGGGGATCGTTTTTCTCAGTGATGATGATGTTTTTCGGACGAAATCGGGGGGAGAAATTCCTGTTGAGTATGTCTGTTCGCCCATCATTTCGGACGGGGAAACGTCGGGAATCGTTATCAGTTTTCGTGACAATACCGAGCATCTGGAAAACGAACGAGCTAAGCGAGAGGCCGCAGAGGCACGCGCTAAAATTCAAGCCATCGAGGTCATTCAACGAGACTTGTTTGCCACCAACACGCACGCTTTGCCCGGATTTGACATCTTCGCTCGCATCTGGCCCGCGACATTGGTTTCGGGAGACTTTTACGATTTCGCAAAGGGGGATGACGGTAAACTCCTCGTGACCGTAGGGGATGCTTGTGGTCATGACCTCGCGGCTGCGATCCGCATGGTGGAAACTCGAGCACTGTTGCATGCCTATCTCGATTTTCAGCTTCCACTCGACGAACTTCTCCGGCGCATCAATAATCGTCTCATGGATGATCCGAAGGGGCGGTTTGTGTCCGTGACCATCGCACAATTGGACCCCGCGAATCGAGAAATGAATTTTCTGGGAGCTGGTCACGATGCTGTGATCGTCCGAAAAGATGGCTCGATTGAAACGCTGAGTAGCACGGGAATGCTGTTGGGCATCCTCCTGAACGCGAAGATCGAGGTCCGCCGCGAAAAATTGGCCCCTGGTGACATTATCGTTTTCGCAACCGATGGGGTCACCGAGGCAACAAATGGCAACAACGTTCAATTTGGCAGGGAACGGCTGATTAATGTCATTCGCCAGCATGCAGACGAGAGCGCCCAAAAAATCACCGGGGCTATTTACGACGCAATTGCCTCGTTTTCTGGCGGTGCTCATGCGAAAGATGACATCACGATTGCCGTCGTTCGGTCCCTTGACTAAGGCAGGCTAGCTCACACTGAACTTTAGTACAGTTGCCAGGGTGGATATTGCCTTTTGCCCCGGTAAGCCGGAGTATGTAGCCGTTACGACTTGCCAGAAACACGAGACTTGTCTGCTTCATTTTCCCTGCCTTTCGGCTTTCTGGGAATGTTCAGGATGGCGTTGTCAGCCAACGTAGAGCGATGTACTCGTTTGAAATGACGTCGGCTTTTTCCCGAATTGTCCCTTCGATTTCTCGTTTCGACAATTAGAATTAGGTGCTTCACATGGTAATCGTTGCGATTTGAGGAGGCTATGAACCCTCACAGCCCTGTTTAGTATTGCTTCGGTGTAGTGCAACACTGCGCATAAAAGACTGCAAACCACAACCCTCACTTGGTGCTGCTTGGCGAATATCTACTAAATGTGAGAAACGGAAGGCTGAAATGACGAGTTAATTGAATTCTCTGCTTCTAACGATAGCCTACAGGCTGTTACCACCGCGAGTGGAGTAAAGTTTGTCAAAAGTGGAGAGACCTGTTATGGCGAAGAAAAAGGCTGCGAAGTCCGGGTTCAATATGTCGGCTGCCATTCGTGCTGCGTTGGAAGCGAATAACGACGCATCGAATAAGGAAGCCTTGGATGCCGTCCAGGCGGCCAACCCCGGTGTCGACATTAACGTCAACTCGTTCGGAGTTGCCTTGTCTGGTCTTCGTAAGAAGATGGGCATTTCCAAAGGCCCGGGACGTAAGAAGAAAGTTCTGGTCAAGAAGCCAGCGGCAGCAACCGCGACTGGTGCTCCGAAGCGCGCAGGACGCCCCAAGGGGTCAAAGAACAAAAAGAAGGCAGTTACCAAGGCTGTTCCCGCCGTTTCAGTTGCAGCTAAGACTTCGGGCAGCGCCGCCGTTGTCAGCATTCAGGCGCTTCAAGCAGCACGTAAGTTCGTCAGTGAACTTGGGAACGCAGACAATGCCATCGCTGCCATTCGCCAGCTGACTGAGTTGCAGATGTAGTTGACATTCCCAGTCGTCAGGTGAACCGTGTTGATTACGGTCGCTCACTTGCGTCGACAGGGGGATGTGCTTCATCATGATGAGGTCTCTCTTCTCGAACGGCAAATCTCCGTTCGAGGAGAGCCAGGCCCCACTTGCGACTAGGCTGTGTAGTCGTCGGCGGTAGTCGGTCCTCTATTGCAGTTCCATCGGCGAGTTCGATGCAAACAAAAGTTGGCTTTGAGAATCCAGAGGCTTACTCTGGAGGATGCCTCTCGATCGGAAATTTCGATGGAGTTCATCGCGGGCATCAGCGAATGCTGCATTCGCTAGTCAGCATGTCGAGACGATATGGTGTCCCCGCGGTTGTCATGACATTTGACCCGCCTCCAATCGCGATCCTCTCGCCCGGCCTCACACCTCCAGCCATCACCAGTGCGGCTCAGAAGCAGGAACTCATTGCCAAGTGCGGCGTCGATTGTCTAATTATCTATCCGACCAACCGGACATTACTGGGAATGTCTCCTGGCGATTTCTTTCACGAGATTGTTCAGAAACAGGTTGCGGCGCGTGGGATTGTTGAGGGGCCGAATTTCTATTTCGGGAAGAACCGTGCTGGAACGGTTCATGTTTTACAGGAACTCGGTGCAGCGTCGGGAATTGATGTCGAGATTGTCCCCCCGCTGCAAGTCGAATCGGGACTGATCTCGTCGACTGCCATTCGTCAAGCGATTTCGGCTGGCGATGTCATCGCGGCTCATGTGATGCTGGGACGACCTTATCAGATTCATGGGACTGTCTCGCCAGGTGCTCAGCGAGGGCGCGAACTTGGATTCCCCACCGCCAATTTGGAGCGGGTCGTTACGCTTCTGCCAGCAGAAGGCGTTTATTCCGGGGTATCGACCGTTCGGGGAGAACGCTACCCAGCAGCCATTCACATCGGCCCCAATCCGACTTTTCATGACGAGATGCAGAAGCTCGAAGTCCATCTGATTGGATTCGAGGGGGAAATCTATGGGGAAACCATGGCTGTCGATTTCCTCCGAAAGATCAGGGACTTGCAAACCTTTGCGGGTCGCGAAACCCTGATCGAACAGTTGCGACAGGATATTGACTTGGCAACGAAGTATGCTAATGAGGAACTCTCAACCGGGACTGGGGCGTCCGCTCATTAGGATGGGTGGCTCAGTGGTCATGCTTCAAGGATGGCAAGATATCGTGGGGGCCATTCGATGCGAACCATCGCTTGGGGGCGAAGGTGTGCATTATTGTCGTGTGGCGACTTGAAGTGTTTATTGTCGAGTGAGTGACCTATGTCTCAATGAAAATGGACCCGGAAAGGTGCGAGGCCTTTCCGGGTCCGGCAGTTTCTCTCGGCCGATTCAGCAGAACTGATCCGACTCCGAGACAATTCCCTCAAGAGGGTTTCACGCTACATTAGTTGCAGCAGGTCTTGCCGCATGGAGCTGCACAGCTTGGGCCACAAGGAGCGGCACAGCTTGGGCCACAGTTTGGTCCGCAAGGAGCGGCACAAGTTGGGGCACAGCTAGGAGCACAGCTTGGAGCACAGCATTCGACCTTGCAAGAGGTCTTCTTGCGGCAGCACTTCTTGAACCAGTCCATCAGCCCGTGATGACGCTTTGGAGCTGAGCAGCTCGTTGGGCAGCAGCAATCGGCGGGGGCTGGAGCACAGCAGCTTGGTGCTGGTGCACAGCACTGAGGTGCTGCACAGGTTGGTGCAGCGTTGCAGCACGAAGGTGCCGCACACGATGGTCCGCATGGTGCAGCGCACGATGGCCCTGCGTTGCAGCAAGTCGTTGGGGCGCAGCTGGGCGTCGACTTACACTTGCTAAACAGTCCTGCATCTGCCGAACTCATGCTCATGGCGAGCACCAAACCGGCAATCATTGTCGTCCACTTCATAGTTAGTCTCCTGACTTGTTCCGGGGTTGCGGGTTCACTCTGTTGATGTCAGCTCGGAGCTCACGGCCAAACACCGCAGCGTGTCCCCAATCACATAGACGTCTTGTGGGTCCACCTGCCGTATAGAATCGGATTTCCTGACGTCGACCTTGCGGCACATTCTGCCGAAACTCAATTTCTTCGTGCGGCCCGATCACCAAGGGCCACTTAGGTAAGATGGGACGATTGTGCCAGGGTGAAGCGATTCGATCAGTCGGGATCGCGGCCTCGCGGTTCGCAGAATCGCAGCTTTTTGACTGAAGTCTGACAACTCAACAGTCCTGGTGCTATCTGTTACTATCTTGCGGTGATCGCCTAGTCATCGGAAGGCTGAGGCCATTCTTAATGGGAAATGGGGGGCAGATGGCTCTACTCACCACAATTCTATTTCTGCTGTCGTTTGTGGCGTTGTTTCGGACGGGAAGGCAGCTTGCAGAAACAACTCTGATTTCTGCCTACTGGTGGTCTGTCGTGGCAATGGCTATCTGGGGCGGCGTGTATCTGCTCGATGTCCAGTTGACTCGACTCGAACATCCGATCGCCGAAACGTGTTGGTACGTGACAGTTCTATTCGCCCTGACTCCGTTGGTGGCTGTGCTGGGGGCCCGTCGACCAGGTGTGGGGGCTTGGAATTGGTTTGTTGTCGTGCCGTTGCTGGCCGTCTTTGGGCTGTTTGCCGTAACAAACTGGCGTCTTGAAGGGATGTCCGCTCCGATCAAGGTGCCGGCGCCGCTGTTGGCTGGTCTCGGGGTCGTCATGGCGATGGGGTTGGGCAACTATCTGCCGACGCGGTATTTCGTCACGGTTTGCCTTATGGGGCTGGCAATGTTGCTCGTGCTATTGCCGGTGTCGACGTTTGTGGAGTTAAGCCACTCACAGAGTCGACTGATTCGACTCGCCGCGACGTCGTTGCTCTGTGGATCGGTCCTGTTCGGCGCATGGGCTTCCCGAATGGTCCGCACCATCGAATGTCCGATCAGTCGACTATGGAACGACTACTGGGACAGTTTCGGGTTGATCTGGGCGATACGTCTATCCGAGCGGTTCAACGCGAAGGCCAATGAAGAACAATGGCCCTGGCGACTGGGGGCCTTGGGGCTGGAACCGTTCCCCCCTCGTGAGGGGAAAGACGCAGAAGAGTTTGACCGACCGACACCGGCAGAGGAGGCGGCCATGATGCGAAATATACGCTGGATGATTCAGCGTTTCGTTTCGGACTGTTGGGTCGAACGCCATCTTCCGATGCAAACAGTCAACGAGGATGCAGACAAGTCAAGTCAAACGGTCCGTCATCGCTAACATGAATCGTGAGACTCACGTTACGACGAAAGGGGACGGTCCAGCAGGTCTCGCAGGGCCTGTTCGAGAGTTGGGTGTTGGAAGTCGTAGTTGAGTGACTGGAGTTTCTCCGGGATCACCCGACTGCTCGACAAAAGTAGGTCGTTCGCCATTTCTCCTAAGGCGAGTCGAGCAGCAAAACCTGGCATCGGGAAGATCGTCGGACGCGAAAGCACACGTCCGAGCGTCTTTGTAAATTGCAGGTTGGTGGTTTCTTCGGGGGCGACGGCATTGACCGCTCCGACGAATCTGCTGTCGTGAACGGCAGCGGCGACAATCGAAGCCGCGTCTGGAAGGCTGAGCCAACTCCAATACTGCTTCCCATTTCCGATGATGCCGCCAACGCACAACTTAAAGGGAAGTGTCATCTTCGCTAACGCCCCTCCCTCTGGGCTAAGGATCATTCCGAACCTGAGGTGTACGACTCGAATCCCCCGTTCTCTGGCGGCATCGGCCGCTTTCTCCCATGCGTCGCAAACTTCGGGAAGAAATCCCTTCCCGACAGTGGCGGCCTCAGTCAGTTTTTCGTCCCCTCGATTTCCGTAGAACCCGATGGCCGATGCACAGACGAAGGTGCGGGGACCATTGGGGAGAGATGCCATCGCCTGAGCAATTGCTCGAGTCCCTTCGACCCGACTTGAGCGAATACGATCTTTCTTTGCGGCGGACCAACGTCCTTCGCCGATGTTCTCTCCTGCCAGATGGATGACAGCATCAAGGTCTTGCAGCGATTCCTGAGAGACACCTCCCAATTGCGGCGCCCAGGCACGCTGCTGAACTGATGTCGTCTTGCCCCGAACGAATCGATAGACTTCCCCCCCATTCGCCTCCAGCATGGGGATCAAGTCGCGCCCCACCAAACCACTCGCCCCTGTCACGCCGATACGCATGAGACTGCTTTCAAGATGTTGTTGACTGTTTGAGACACCCCAGTAGTCGGACTGACGGGTGACGATGATTCATGACAAACCGGAGTGTTGACTGTTGATTGATTCCATCGGACGACGAACAAACACGTCGCCATTCACACTTTGTGCGAATCGCTCTCATACCAGACTTCACGATGGCTGCCTGAGAGTATTGTAGTCGCAAGACTTGTTCGACCACCGAGAACTCCACCGCGGCTCAACGAAACTTTCCCAATTCCTCCCCGATCCTAAAGCGAGAATCTCCTCAATATCTCGCCAAGCCACTTCTGAAAGGGAAGTTCTACGTATGGACTATCTCAAGACTATTCTTCTCGGACTCGTACAGGGGATTGCGGAGTTTTTGCCGATCAGTTCTTCGGGACACCTGGCGATATTGAATCGGCTGATGGCGACCGAGATGGAGACGGTCGAACTCAACGTTGCGTTGCACTTTGGGACGCTGATGTCGATTCTCGTCGTGTTCCGAAAAGACTGGCCACAGATTCTCCGCAACCGTCGCATCTGTCTCGCCGTGATAGTCGCCACGCTCCCACTTGTACTCGTTGGCCCCTTCGTCAAGAAACTGGTCGAGGACGTTTCGACTTCACCTTTGTGGGCCGGATGCGGACTGCTGGTGACATCGGTGCTGCTGTTTCTGATCCCGAAAGTCGAGCAGGAACAACAGCCCTTGGAGACGATCTCATTAAGGTCTGCCTTGACGGTTGGACTGTTCCAAGTCATCGCCCCATTGCCGGGGGTGTCGCGATCCGGAACAACGATATTTGGAGGACTCCTGTCCGGCCTCAATCGCGATGCCGCCGCGAGATTTTCCTTTCTGATTGCGATTCCGGCGATCCTCGGAGCAGTCGTACTCAAGGCAAAAGACATGTACGAGACCGGGGGCGAGGGAACTCCGGTTGGTCCCTTGGTTGTCGGCACACTCGTTGCGTTTCTGGTGGGAGTTGCCTCCCTCAAATGGTTGCTGAAGATGATCTCCAGTCGCAAACTTATCTTTTTCGCTTGGTATTGTCTGATCGTGGGAGCGGCGACCATTCTCTGGCAGTTGCTGCTGCCAGAGGCCGCCCCCTTGCCGAGTTGAGTCAGGTAATCCCCCTTCAGTCAGTTGCGGCGGCTTGTCAATTGAGAGCCGCTGGACGTGGACCAATTGACAAGTGCGATGGCGATCGCCACACAGGCCCCCGACGCGAGCATCCACCATGTCAGCGAGTCGCCCCGCAGGAGGACTGCTGTCATCACCCCGCAAAGGGGAGTTGCGAAGCTGAAGACCGAAATGTGGGAAGCCGAGTGGTGACGCAATAACCAAGCGTGCATCACGAAGCAAAACCCCGACACGACCAACCCCGAGTACAGTAAACCTCCCCACGCTCCCCAGGTCATCTTCTGCCAGAGTTCGCCCCACCCCGAAGCCCCGGCTCGCGACCAGTCGTCAATGAACGGGGTTGCGATGAGAAAGAGAATCGCTCCCACCAGGTTGTGCCACAGCATCAATCGGTCGGACGGAACCACCTGCACGGCCGAACGAGTATAGATCACCTTGATCGCCAAGATGAGTGCGGAGAACGCCATGATGACGTCTCCTAAGATTGTCGGTTTGTCGGTGTTCGGAGATTGGCCGTCCAGTGAGTTGGGGCTTCCGATCGTTGGCTCGACTGACGACCCGACGCACAAAAGGACGCCGACCGCCGCGATAACTAACCCGAGCATCTGCCACCACCTGAGACGCACCGAGCGAGTAATGCTGTGCTCAATGAGTGCAACCCAGAAGATGAAGGTATTGATCAACACTGTGGCATGTGATGAGTTCGAGTAATCGACACCGAGGTTGAACGTCCAAATTTGCAGGAACAGCATTGTCCCGAGAATAATCGCCGGTCGCCATTGGTGTCGTTCGAGACGGATGAGTGCCCCCTGACTCCGGAGATATGGCCAGAGAAAGAACGACGCGATAAGAAAACGAGCTGCCCCGACAGCCAGTGGCGGGAGAGTGTCAGCCGCCTGTTTTGTTGCAACCGAGTTGCCCCCCCATAGCAGGGCCATCAGCAATGCTAAGGTCCCGGCCCCCCATCCCACCGCCTGATGTCGATCCCTTGGTTTCGGTATTGTCGACATAAATTGTTCAGTTCGGTTGTTTGGTCGGGAAAAAAGAGGAGTCGGGAAACCGCAGTCAGAATTCCGCGAGAGCTGTTGAAGCCATTTCCTTCGTCCTTTCGTCTCCTCAACTCTCTGTTTCGATGTCCCCTGAATTGGAGATACGAAATCCCCAAGCCTCTTTTCTGCCGGGTCATTGCCCAACAACCGTTACCCCTTGCTCGGTGATGGTATACCCTTTGGCGCGGTCCGCTTCGTGATCGTATCCGATGTGGGCGTCTTCTGGGATTGCAACTCCACGGTCAATGATCGCTCGGCGAATTTTTGCACGCCGTCCGACAGTGACCCCCGGAAACAGAATCGAGTCTTCGACGCTTGACCAACTCTGCACGCGAACATGTGGCGAGATGATCGACCGGTTCACGACACCTCCCGAAATGATCGTGCCGCCGCAGACCAAACTGTCGACCGCATAACCTGTTCGTGGGGGTGACGTGTGAAAATCGGCAAACACAAATTTCGGCGGTGGGAGCGGGGGAGAGTGACCCCGAATCGGCCAACTGGCATCGTACAGGTTGAGTTGCGGATCGACCGAGATCAGGTCCATGTTGGCCTCGTAGTACGAATCGAGCGTTCCGACGTCTCGCCAGTACAGACGCTGTTTCGTATTCCGGTCTCGAAACGGAAATGCTCGCACGCGATGTTTGCCAATGATCGACGGGATAATGTTTCGCCCAAAGTCGCGTTGACTCGCTGGATCTGCGGCATCTTTCAGGAGTTGCTCCAACAGGAAGCGTCGTCGGAAAACATAAATCCCCATCGAAGCTAAACACTGCGTCGAATCATTCGGCAGGGGGAAAGGTGACTCGGGCTTCTCTTCAAAACGAGTGACCCAGCTCTCTTGGTCGATCCCCATGACACCAAACCGTTTTCCTTCTTCAAGCGGGACCGGAATGCAGGAGATCGTTGCATCGGCTTCCGACTCGACATGGTCGCGGACGAGTTCCGAGTAATCCATTTTGTAAATATGGTCGCCCGAAAGAACGATGATGTGCTCGCAAGGGACCTGTTCGATCGTGAAGATATTCTGATAGATCGCGTCCGCTGTCCCCTGATACCAGTGCTCGTCGAGTCGTTGCTGCGGAGGAAGCACGTCGATGAATTCCCCCAGTTCCGGAGAGAGGAATCGCCATCCTAAGCTAATGTGACGATTCAGGCTGGCCGCCTTGAATTGCGTCGTAATGTAGACCCTCCGCAATCCGCTGTTAATACAGTTCGACAGGGTGAAGTCCATAATCCGAAAGCAGCCGCCAAAGTAGACCGCCGGCTTCGCTCGCTCATTGGTCAACGGTTCGAGCCGCGTCCCTTTCCCGCCAGCAAGTATCAATCCCAGCACGTTGCGCATCATGGTATCCACTCCTTGGTATCAGGCGTCTGGCCCCCGCCATGGTAGCCAAAACCTCGCGAAGGAACAGACCGCATCTCGCCCGATTCGCAGAAGCATCAAGGAAAGATGTCGAAGTCGCAACCAGTGCGAATCGACGTTCTTGATCATGCGAATCGCTCCAGTCACCCGAACTTTTCTGTATAGGATGCAGAGGCAGTCCATAAACAAGCGAGCGTCCGGCCTGTTCGAGCATTCCTTCTCCTCATTTCTGTCCAGAAGTTTGGGGAGCCGTACGACATCGCTGACTGCCCTGTTGAACGGTGAACCTCATACGCCGCGTCATGGGCTGTGAGTGACGGCTCTCGACATTCGTCCGACGTCACCGCTAATCTCTCGCAAGAGTTGCATTGGCCACCGTAGGAGTATCTGATGAGCCAGCAGTTTGATGTCATCGTGATTGGTCTGGGGGCGTTCGGCAGTAGTGCCGTTGGGGAGTTGGCCGCGCGCGGGGTGCGAGTGCTGGGGATCGAACAGTTTACCCCGGCCCATGCTCTGGGGAGTTCGCACGGCGAGACCCGGATCATTCGCAAAGCCTACTTTGAACATCCGGACTATGTCCCACTGCTGCATGAGTCGTATCGACTCTGGTCAGAGTTGGAGACCTGGTCGGGTGAGTCGTTGTATCAAGAGACGGGGCTCGTTCTGTCGGGGCCGGGTGAGGGAGAGACCGTGCGGGGGGCAATTCACGCAGCGACTCTGCACAACCTTCGATGCGATGTCCTCACAGCCGATCGAGCGGGGCAACGATTTCCGACCTTTCAGTTTCCGGAGCATCACACGGTTTTGTTTGAAGAACAGGCAGGATACTTGAGGGTCGAGCAGTGTGTCAGTACACAACTTGCGAGAGCCGAAGCGTTGGGGGCCGATCTCCGATTCGGCGAATTGGTGCGGAGTTGGAGCATTGATGGAAATTCCCAAGTTCGAGTACAAACGGACAAGGATCACTACTCTGCTGAAAGGCTTATTGTCACTGCGGGAGCGTGGAGCGATCGCCTGTTACACGAGTCGCTGGCGAACATTCCGCCATGCCGGTCGTCATCCGAGGTGACTGCATCAGCGTTCCCGACTCTGCGTGTGGTGCGAAAGGTGCAGTGTTGGAATCGAGTCGAGCCGATCCATCGAGCGGCTCTTCAAGCGATGCCGGTGTACTACTTTGAGACGGCTGCGGGTGCGTTCTATGGCTTCCCGTCGCTCGACGGGAAGAGTGTCAAGGTGGCACAACACAATAGGACCGAACACGACACGATCGTGAGCGACCCGAATTTGCTCGACCGCGAACTGCATCACCGAGACACTGTTTCGATTGGGAACTTCGTGACACAACACCTCAGAGGTGTTGGCCAAGAGGCCATCCGTCATGCCGTCTGCATGTACACGATGACGCCGGATGAACACTTCCTGATCGACCGCCATCCCTGTTATGGGCAGGTCACATTTGCCGCAGGCTTCTCGGGTCACGGTTTTAAGTTTGCTCCCGTAATCGGAACCGCATTGGCCGACCTGTCGTTGACAGGTCGTTCGTCCCTACCGGTCGAGTTCCTGTCACTGAGTCGCTTTGTGGACTGAGCATTCAACGAATGCCTCGTCAGTAGTTCACGACGACTAGAAACTCGTGCAGAAGTGAGTGGGCAGAGGTCACAGGGGGATGTTAGAATCGGGTGATGGAACGACATCCTCTTCAAGTATTGCGAAACATCGGGCGGGCGGGCGAGATTGTCTCGGTCCTGGCCTCGCATGGCTTTGGCGATGTCGTTGAACGGATCGGATTGCAGAAGTACATCCGGTGGGGGAAGCGGCGCCTATTGCGGCGTCCTCCCGAGACTCAACTGACGACCGCACAGCGAGTCCGCCTTACGCTCGAAACGCTCGGGCCAACGTTCATTAAGTTTGGGCAAGTCCTCAGCACCCGTCCAGACCTGATGTCGGACGACATTATCCAGGAACTCTCCCAGTTGCAGGAGCAGGTTCCACCGTTTGATGGAGACCTAGCGGTTGCTCAGGTCGAGGCGGAACTCGGGGGGAACATCGACAAGTTGTTCGCCGAGTTCGACCGTCAACCTCTGGCTGCTGGTTCTCTGGGACAGGTCCACCGAGCTAGACATCATGATGGTTCAGAATTGGCCATCAAAATACGTCGCCCCGATGCTCTGGCAAATGTCGAACGAGATCTTGCCCTCATGGCCGAGACCGCTCCCGCGTTCGCGATGATTCCTCAGTTTGCCGTTTTTGATCCTCCCGGGCTTGTCGCTCAGTTTTCTCGAACTGTTCGCCGCGAGTTAAACTTTCGGCGAGAGGGGAAGACGATGGTCGAATTCCGTCGGCTCTTCGCCCGCGATGCAACGCTGCATGTGCCGTTGGTCTACGAGGATCTCACGACCGATGCTGTCCTGACAATGGAGTTTGTTTCAGGAGTTCGGGCGGATGATATCGACGGATTACGAAAGATGGGGTTGGAGCCACGGCAGCTGGCGGCCAATGGTGCTCGAATCTTCTTGAAGCAAGTGTTCGAGTTCGGACTGTTTCATGGAGACCCCCATCCGGGAAATCTTCGTGTGCTCAAAGATGGCAGCATCGCCCTGTTAGACTTCGGAATGGTCGGGATTCTGGAAGCGACGATGCGTGATCAACTCGTCGATCTCTTGGTGACGGTTGTTCGCAATCGGGTCGATCAGGGGGTGACGCTCGTTCAGCAACTCGGACAGGCGACAGGGCCGGTGAACGTCGTCCTCTTGCGTGCCGACGTCGCCGACTTTCTGGATCGCTACTATGGAGTCCCGCTCGATCAACTCAACATTGGACGCATGTTGGGAGACTTCATTTCACTGATGTCCAGTCATTCGTTGCGCTGTCCTGCCGACCTCATGTTGTTGCTGCGAGCGTTGATTTCGCTCGATGGCCTGGGGCGAAAGTTGGACCCGACGTTCAATCTCGCCGCCGAGGTGGCGCCGTTCATCGAACAGGTTGTTCGTCGTCGTTACGACCCCAAACAACTCCTGGCGCGGGCGGTCAGTGAGGCCGGGGCCTTTTTGCAGGTCGCCCACGATTTGCCTCTCAGTCTCAATCGAACCATTCAGAAGCTCAGTCAGGACGACCTGAGAATTCAACTCGAACATCAGGGACTGAATAAGTTGATTCACGAATTCGATCGTTCGAGCAACCGCATCGTCGTCGGATTGGTGACATCCGCACTGGTCGTCTCCTCGGCCCTTGTTCTGCGATCAGACAGTGCCTCTTACTGGCTGGCCATCCCGATCTTTCTTCTCTCGGGGCTGCTTGGCATCTGGCTCATCTATGGCATCCTGACGAGCGGTCGTCTGTGACGGACGACGGTACTGCTCTCGTCACTCATGGCCTGCGCATCCTGCGGGCTGCACAAAGAGGTGAAGACCCGGTTAGTTCTGAGACGGGTCAGGTCCAAGACGTTCGCGGAGGTAGTTGGCACGGGCGATGTTTCGTTCTCCCGTGCTCAGTTCCGCCTTTCGAATCTTTTGAAGATGAGCTGGTTGCGTGTGAATAAACAGCTCGTGAACGGTTGGCATTTCGACGTCATCAACCAGTCCAAGGTTGATCCCCATTCGAACGTTTGACAGGTGTTGCATCGTCTCTTGCGACGTGATCGTCCGCGCCCCACGCAAGATTGCAAACGCACGAGAGACCTGATCGTGCAACTTCTCGCGATTCTCTTTGACGAGTGCGGCCCGTACGCGTCGTTCGTAGTCGATGATTTTGGGGACCACTTCCTGGATCCCCGCGATGATCCGCTCCTCGGATTTGCCGAGCGTCATCTGATTGGAAATCTGATAGAAGTCTCCCATGGCTTGACTCCCTTCGCCGTACAGTCCGCGGACGGCAAGGGTCATTTTTTGCATTGCCTGGAAGACTTTCTGAATTTCCTTGGTGAGCACCAGGCCCGGGAGATGAAGCATGACGCTCGCCCGAATTCCGGTCCCGGCATTTGTCGGGCAAGAGGTGAGGTAGCCAAACGACTCATCGTAGGCGTAGGCGACATGCTCTTCGAGTTCGTCGTCGATCTGGTTCATCTGCTGCCAGCAATCAGAGAGGGCATATCCGCTCCGCAGCACCTGCATGCGCAGATGGTCTTCCTCGTTGATCATCAAACTGACGGTTTCGCGAAGTCCAACGCCAACGCCTCGTGTCCCCTGTGCGTCCGCATGTTCACGACTGATAAGTTGACGTTCAACCAGAAACTGTCGATCGAGTTGGGATAAATCCTCGACGTCGAGATACATCATCGAGTCGCCGATGGGCAACTTCTGGATGTGTTCCCGAAGCGTCGCTTCGATCTCGCGCCGCTGATCGGCATTCGCATGACCAGGGAAGGGGTAGTCAGAAAGGTTGCGGGCCAATCGAATGCGGCTGGAGATGACGACATCGGAATCAGGGCCGGTGCCTCGAAGCCATTCGCCGCTCGTATGCGTCAGCGACTCTAGATTCACGAGGCAGACTCCCAACACAAGACAGGACCAGAACGATGCGTCAACAGTAGGCAACAAACAGACAGGACCGAGATTATAAGGGATCGGCGACAAAAAGGGACCAAACCACAGAAACAAGCTTCCGCAAGAGAGAATGGCTTGCCCGAAGGGAAGTTACTCATCAGTCGAGTCGCCATGATCGAACAAGGCGGTGTCGTCGTCCCCCGCCTCGGACTGTTGTGGAGTTGCAGGGGTTTCGACCACGAGAATCGCGTCGCGAAGGCGGGCCGCTTCCTCGTAGTCTTCTCGGTCGATGGCACTTTTCAGTTCGGTCTTCAATCGGACAAGCTCGTGCTGCCTGAGGCTGATTTCCGGTCGATGCTGCGGACATTTTCCCAGATGTTGCGTCTCGCCATGAATGCTTTCGAGCAAAGGTAACAGCCGTTCGCGGAAGACTTCGTAATCATGAGGGCAGCCGAGTCGACCTTTGCTGCGGAACTTCGAGAAGCTCATCTGACACTTCGGGCAGACCAAGTCCTCTTCTTCCGTGTTGTCCTTGGCTAAGGGGAGAGCGAGTGGATCAATGTCTTCATCGGGACTCGATCCTGCGTCGACTGTGCTCAGGTATTCCTGTGCGCAGGTTTCGCAAAGATGCAGAGCCCGAGCCTCACCTTCCTTGATCTCGGTGATGTGCAGCGTCGCGGGTTTATTGCAGCGTCGGCATTTTTTCATCGATCAGTCACTCCAGACAGTCGCGACCGCCCCACTCCCTGACGATTCTCGGAGAACGACCGCATCACTGCTGTTGGCAATTCTAGGTCGACCCGTGGGGGTGTCAAGGAGCGACCAATGACCCAGTTGCGACCTCACCGCCGACCGCTATTATAGAACGGTACTCCCCATCCCCTGGCGAATCCTGATGAAGCATTACCCGAGTTTCGAGCAATTTCAGTCTCTGGCTAACGAAGGGAAGCTCGTCCCCGTCTACCGCACACTCCTCAGCGACACGCTGACGGCCGTTTCGGCCTACCATCGCTGTGGCTGGACTGGCCCCTCGTTTCTATTCGAGAGCGTGGTCGGCGGGGAGAAGGTTGGCCGTTTCAGCTTTCTCGGCGGGGATCCGTTTTTGCGGATCGATGCCTTCGGCAACCGCATCGTGCTCACAGAGCATGGACAAGTGACCGAACGAGAAGTTGCCGACCCACTTGTCGAGCTGCAATCTTTGGTTAACGATCACCCGGCCATTCATCTCCCCGGACTGCCCCGGTTCTGCGGCGGAGCCGTCGGATATGCGGGATACGATGTCATTCGATACACCGAGAATCTCCCGAATTCGCCTGAGGATGACCGCCATCTTCCCGATTTGTCCTTCGCGTTCTACGATCGAATGGTCATCTTCGACAACATCCAGAAGACGATCATGGTGGTTGCCCATGCCCGGACAGACACCGGAAACCATCTGGCCGAGTACGAGTTGGCCTGTGCTCGAGTCGACGAGTTGTGTTGGAGACTCCAGCATGCCGAAGATGACTTGGAACCGTGCGATATTGAATTCGATCGACGTCAACCCCCGCAAAAATCATGGAAGTCTAACTTTACGCAGCCAGAATTTGAGCAGGCTGTGTCAAGCTGCCAAGAGTACATTCGGGCGGGGACATCTTTCAAGTGGTTCTGTCACAACGGTTGACTGTCGACACGACCGCAACGCCATTTGAAATCTACCGGGCGCTGCGAGTCGTCAATCCCAGCCCGTTCATGTTTCTGCTCGACATCCCCGGCGGCATGTTGGTGGGGAGTTCTCCCGAGATTATGGTGCGGGTCGAAGATGGTGAGACGACTATTCGTCCGCTGGCGGGAACACGGCGCCGGGGAGAGACCGACGCCGAGGATCGGGCCTTGGCGGAAGAACTGCTGGCTGATCACAAAGAACGGGCCGAGCATGTCATGCTTGTTGACCTTGCCCGCAACGATATCGGTCGTGTGGCGGAGTATCGATCGGTTGCCTTGAGTGATGTGATGGTGGTCGAACGGTACAGCCATGTGATGCACATCACCTCGAATGTCACCGGAAAACTGCGTCCAGAGATGACTGCACTGGATGCTCTGCGTGCTGGTCTTCCAGCTGGCACCGTCTCCGGGGCCCCCAAGGTGCGGGCCATGGAAATCATCGACGAGTTTGAGAAGCATCGTCGCGGTCCCTATGCCGGAGCCGTCGGTTATATCGACTTCACTGGTAACATGGACACGTGCATCGCCCTGAGGACATTGGTGATGCAAGGCTCGAAAGCTTATGTTCAGGCTGGTGCAGGTATCGTCGCCGACAGTGTCCCGAGTGCCGAGTACGAAGAGACCCTCAACAAAGCCAAAGGGATGCTCCGTGCCATTGAAGTTGCCGAACGCTGCATCGCCATCAACCATAGTCAGTAGGACTGAAGTCCTCCGGTTGGCCGATAGCGATGTTCATGGCAGGTCCGTAAGAGGTCATTGGGGACCACTTCAACGATTCAATAGTCGCGAGAGTGATCCACGGAGATTGTCGTCCATTCAAACGAACAGGGCAGGACCATTGCTGGGCCTGCCCTGATTGATTTGAGAGAGTCGCAAGATCAAGCGACTGTCCCCGAGTCGACCGACTTACGAACCGGCGGGAGCAGGCTTTGGGCCCTTGCGAGGCTTGAAGCTACTGGCCGACGAGTGATGCTTTTTGGGACCGGACCCCCCTGCGGCTCCACGAGACTTGTTCGTCCGACCACCGGTCTTTTCACCACTGCCAGCGTATCCGCCCGACTTTTTCCCTTTATAGCCACCGAACGATTTTCCTCCCGCAGCACCGGGGCTGCGATAACGACGATCTCCGTCGTTCGAGGCACCCGGACCACCGTCAAACGATCGACCGGCCCCTTCGCCAGCAGCACCGCGTGGAACGTGTACTCGTGGGACATGTCCGCTGGCGGTGTAACCTTCGGGGCGACCACTTCCCTGACGTTGTGGTCGTCCGTCCGATGGAGCTTCACCCCGACCAGCACTCGGGCCGTTGTTCTGTCCGGAACTCTGCTGTCCCCCCTTGTAGCCACCTTTGTAACCACCACGAGGCTTGAACTCATTGTTGCCACCCGACTGCGGGCCCCCCTGTCCACCTTTGTAGCCGCCTCGTGAACGGTAGTCGCCATCGCCGCTGCTCGAACTGGTCGTCGCCCCGTCCGCCGATCGTGGCTTATAAGGCTTTCTACCGGTCGAGTTGTCGAACTTGCGAGGTGGGCCACTTCGTCGTGGTCCCGAACCCTTCTCTGGGAATTCCCGTCGCGGTCCGCGGTCTCCTTCGGGAAGGAGCTTAACCTGAGTCACGCGTTCGATGGCCCGGATCTTGCCACGTTCGGACGATTCATAGAAAGTGATTGCGATGCCGGTCGCCTTGGCTCGCCCGGTCCGACCAATACGGTGAACGTAGCTCTCCGGGTCTTGCGGCAAGTCGTAATTGATGACGTGACTGATCCCCTCCACATCAATCCCTCGGGCAGCCACATCGGTTGCCACAAGCACCTGAGTCCGACCAGCTCGGAAGTGAGTCAGGGCCATCGTGCGGGCACGCTGTGTCTTATCACCGTGAATCGCATCGGCCTTAATGTCGGCCTGTAGCAAGTGATTCGCCACGATGTCGGCCCGTCGCTTGGTCCGGGTGAAGACCAGCACACGTTGGACATCTTCTCCCTTGAGAACCGAGTTCAGCAGATCACGTTTGCCGTCGCCGTTGACGAGCATCAGCTTTTGATCGACCAATTCGGTCGTCGAAGATTCCGGAGCAACACTGATATGCTGCGGATCCTTGAGCATCGATTTTGCGAGTTGTTCGACTTCATAAGGCATTGTGGCGGAGAAGCAGAGCGACTGTCGCTCGGTCGGCAACTCCGCGACAATCCGCTTGATATCGGGCATGAAGCCCATGTCCAGCATGCGGTCCGCTTCGTCAAGCACGAGGGTGTCGATCCGATCGAGCTTGATGTGCCCTTGATTCATCAGATCAAGCAAACGTCCCGGAGTCGCGACGAGAATGTGAACCCCTTTTCGCAACGCCTGCACCTGTGGATTCTGATTCACCCCGCCGAACACGACGGTTTGATAGATTCGGAGGAACTTGCCATAGCTACGGAAGCTGTCACTGATTTGTGCTGCCAACTCTCGCGTCGGGGCAAGAACCAGGACGCGGGGGGACTTGGGCACAGTCGCCTGTTTCCCCTTGGTGAGTCGGGTGAGGATAGGGAGTGCAAAGGCAGCGGTCTTACCGGTTCCGGTCTGAGCACATCCGAGCAGGTCAGCGCCATCCAAAACGACGGGGATGGCTTGTTCTTGAATCGGGGTTGGGGTGGTATGTCCCATGGCCTCTAAGGCCCGGAGAACTTCGCGGCAAAGGGGGAGTTCAGCAAACAACGGGGTCGTCATGTCGCACTTTCTTTTGAAAAACGATCGGGCGGAACCCGACCTTACCCAGCGAGAACACG
This sequence comes from Planctomycetaceae bacterium, assembly GCA_041398965.1. Taxonomy (GTDB): domain Bacteria; phylum Planctomycetota; class Planctomycetia; order Planctomycetales; family Planctomycetaceae; genus JAWKTT01. The sequence continues at coordinate 92,439 of JAWKTT010000022.1, forward strand.
GTGTGTGAGAAACACGCCGAGCGCAGTTGGGTCTATGGTGTTTCGTTTCGGGTGAAACGATGAAACCTCAGCCGCGATTCTGATGAATCGTCTAAAAGCGGGTTTCGGACCAAGCTGCGTTTGCAAACGCGCTCGTCTGTCTGAACCCGGCGATGGAATGAAACCGTCGCGAGGAGGCCGAGGGCAACAGCTGAACTCTAAGGTTCGCAAGCTCAAATGAGCCGGAAATTAGAACTTCGTGCCGAGTTTGAGGACCCAGTGCCAGAGCAGCAAATGCAGTGGGGCGCCACTTATTTAGGTGAGCCCCAACAAGGGGTTGACAGAGCATACGAGGTTGCATCCCTGATGGGAAACACCTGCTCTGGGGCATTTTTCGCAGATTTCCGGAAATGGCGGTCTGAGGCCCGCACCAGTTACAGGCTACCGGGATATCCCTCGACTCTCCGAACCGAGCGACAATGGTCGAGACTCCCACGCACAGACTCGCTGAGTTACACCAGTTCCGGCATCCGATCAAAGTGGTCGATCGGGTACTGCGGACGCCCCGCAAAGTCGTGCAGCTTGACTTGTCCCGGATCGATCCCGAGGTTGTGATACAGCGTCGCCAGTACCTCATTAAAGTGAATCGGTCGATCCGCCACTTCGCCCCCCAGACGGTCGGTCGCACCAATGACCTGTCCAGACCGCATTCCGCCCCCAGCCAGCAACGCTCCGCCGACTTGTGGCCAGTGGTCTCGTCCACCGTCAGGATTGATGCGGGGGGTTCGTCCGAACTCTCCCCAGGCAACGACAGAAACATCCTCCGCGAGCCCTCGCTCATGCAGGTCGGTAATCAACGCGGAAATCCCCTGATCAAACTGTGGGAGATGTGTCTCCTTCAGCCCGCCAAAGTTGTTGCTATGAAAGTCCCAACGACCGAAATTTAATGTGACGACTCGCACGCCCGCCTCGACCAGACGTCGAGCCATCAGGAAATGTTCCAGATTTCGCGGGGCTCCGTCACCAAAATTCTTTGAGTCCCCTTTACCATACCGCTCCCGAACTTCTGCCGGCTCCTTCGAGAGATCGAGAGCTTCTGCTAAAGCCGACGAAGTGAGAATGTCAAACGCCTGTTGATTGATGGCGTCCATCCCTTCAAGGATTCCGCTCGCATCGGCATCGCGTCGCAAGGTGTCGAACGCTCCAAGCAGTCGCTTCCTGTCCCCGAGTCGATCGGGAGTGATCCCTTGCAACACCATGTCATCCCGGCCCGGTCCTGAGGGACGAAACGCCGCATGAGCCACTCCCAGGAACCCCGGCAATCCGGGCGATCCGTATGGTGGATGTCCCGCGTCGGGGGAGAGACCAACAAATGCCGGGACCGACTTCGATTTCGGGCCGAGCACCTTTGACGTGACCGAACCAAATGACGGCCAACCGCCGGGAGGCTGATTACGAGTCGTGCGACCGGTATAGCAGATAAACGAATCGTGTGACCCATCTGGCGATCCAAAGACCGACCGCAGCGGAATCAGCTTGTCCATGATGGCCGCCGTTCGCGGCATGTGTTCGCAAATCTCGATCCCGGGCACCGAGGTCGGGATCGGACGGAACTCGCCACGAATCTCCGATGGGGCGTCCATCTTGAGGTCGTACATGTCTTGATGCGACGGGGCACCACACATGTAGATCATGATGACCGCCTTCTTTGACGATCGAATCCCCGCCTGCTGTTCGGCTCGCAACAAGTTCGGCAAGGACAAGCCTCCGACGGTCAACGCCCCCAGACGCAGTGCGTCACGGCGAGTTATCCCATCACACAATCGCCCGCCAGTTCCCTGAATCGTCAACATGCTGATTCCTCATCTGATGTCTGCCGCAGTCCCATCACCGAAGTGAAGCAAACGGGGAGTAAAGAGTCCGCCTGACGTGTAGACTGAGCTTCACCCGCTTGCCTTGCGTTATTCCGAGACAAATCGTTTTGCCGTTCATCCTTCATCGACCATTCGCCCCACGAGATCGCACAACGATCGCATCGAACTCCACCAGTGTATTGAGTTCCCCTCCCGTCACGATAGAGAAGAACGTCGATTTAGGGGAGTTTTCTCGAACCTTCGGGTGATCAAGTCTCCTGCTGCTCCGGTCCGGTGGTTTACGGATTGTTCGGATCAGGTAACCTGTAAGGGCGCGATGAGGTGGCCTTACCGTGAGATGGCCACGCTTTGTCGGTTTACGAAGTTTGGCAGTCGAAGCTGGTCGCGACAATCCAAGTCGACATCTCGTCGCAGTTTCTCCTCAGACACTCTCCAAGGTTTCCGTAATGTTCGCTCCTGCTGATCCGATCTCCATCGTCGACAAGGTTTCCGGGTCGCAGGCTTCGATTAGCTTGAAGCACGGTTTCAACTGCTTTCGATTTCGGGCGGTTGTCGATGGGAGAGTGGTCGACGTCATCGACTCGGCTGCTGACTTTCCAGACACCGGCGCCCGCCCGAGTGGCAATGGGACGCCAATCCTCTTTCCGTTCCCCAATCGAATTGCCGGGGGGCGCTTTCAGTGGGATGGTAAGGACTACCAAATTCCACTTGCGGGCAACGCGCCGAATGCAATCCACGGTTTCGCCCATACAGTTCCATGGCGAGTAATCGCACGAACCGAAGACACGGTGACGGCGGAGTTCCAACTGAGCCGAGATAATCCTGCGATGGTTAAAAGTTGGCCAGCCGACTGTCGGATTCAACTCCGTTACGGCGTGCTCGGAGCGACGTTGAGAATGGACATCACAATATCAAATCCGGATGATCGACCGCTCCCCTGGGGCT
>JAWKTT010000023.1:0-93779 GCA_041398965.1 Planctomycetaceae bacterium
ACCTCTTCTCGCCAACCGACCATTAGACTCGGAGTCTCCCCTTTGCGGTTGTCGAAAGAGTGCCAGCGAATCAGGGCTTCGAGATCGCTTGTGGTCCCAACCAGACTCATCGAGATTGAGAGGTCGGCACAACGGTTAGCGAGGGCCATAGCCAATAGGCGGGTGAGCGGTTGGAAGTCGGGCAGACCCCGCCGGACAACTGGCTTCTCAGGGAGATTCGCATCTGGGATTTCCATCCCCTTGCGGACGGCGTGAAGAATCTCATCTTGGAATCGTTGCGATCCACGTTGTTGCATCGCCCGCATCTGCATCAGGTCGTTGCTGCTTTTCGGGTGCAATTTCGCTAATTCAACCAGGATGTCGTCCCGGAGAATCCAGCGGGCTGGTTTGTCGCTCCGTTCGGCGACATTTTCTCGCCATGCCTGCAACTCCTGCAACACCCCCATCTCGCGGCGAGCGAGGCGGTTCGCTCCGGGAAGACGTCGCCAATCGCCACGCAAAGGTTCAGAGGAAATCAAACGGGTGTAGCGGTCAAACTCGGCAAACGCCCAGTCGAGACGCCCCAGTTCTTCGAGTGCCTTTGCTTGAGTGATCCAGACTTGTTCGAGATGCTCGACGTCTTCAAGAGCGTACTGCAGTTGATCCTCGCGAAGAGGTCGACGTTCCCAGTCGGTGCGGGTTTGCTTCCCCGTAGTTCGCAAGCCGAGCACCCGCAGGACAAGCTGCGAATGGCCGACCGGATAGCCCCGGGTCAACAGGCCTTCGGCAATCTGCACATCGATTAATTTTCGGGGAGTGAGTCCCCCCAGGCTGACGCAAAACTTGATCTCTTCCCGCGAACCGTGAGCGATGACAGTCGTCGTGTCGTCCCCCATAATCTCCCACCAGGGAGAGAGGTCCCGGACGACCAACGGATCGACGGCGACTGCTTCCCCTTGCACTGCAAATTGCAACAATGAGAGGCGGGGCCGATAGGTCGATTCGGAGACGAACTCGGTATCGAACGCCACCAGACCCGCTTCACGAATCCTCTGGCAGAGTTCTTCAAACTCTCGTTGACTGGTAATGACGTGTGATGACATAAAATTCAGCAGCAGGACCCAAGTGAATTTGATCGCGAAACGTCATCAAGTCGCCAGACCAGTGGTCGAAAAACTATGCACTGCGTCAACCTAAAGCAACCCGTACGCGCGTGCTCCATAGTAGACCATATTCTGTCGCGAACCAAGGGTGCGAACCGGACATCGACAGCGAAACGATGGAAGGGAGCAATCGAGAAAAACAGGGCATGGAAAGGTTTTGAAAATTCCTGCTGGCGCGAGACTTCGCAGTATTCGATCAAGTGCGTCCGGAGTCGATCAGGAACGGCAGGGGCATCCGTGCCGACGGCCATCCATGTCGAACCGAGAACAAATTCCCGGCGGGAAGGAGTACTAGAGTGAGTCGTCTCTGCTGTTCCTGACCGACTCCAGACGCACCAATCGATTCACACATCAGAATTCTTCACAAGGTTTCAAGGGACTAATTCGAAAGCTCTCGCAAGAGGGGGTTAAATGCAGGCATCTCTTCTCGAAGCTGTTGCAGCCAAGCTGTGGGGTTCCAAACCTCCACACAGATCGCTGCACCGATCACTATCACATCTTGCCCTTTGTCGACATTCAGAAACTCCCGAAAGCCTTCAGGGATTAGCAGTCGCGACCGATTGGCCAATTTGATCGTGCAGGATCGAGTCGACAACAATCGCCCGAACCGCTGCACATCGTCCCAACGCTGCTCCATACGACCACGAGCAATCTTTTCACTGAGTAAGTCGACCCCATCCTGCAATCTCTTTCGCCACTCGGCGGCACGCCAGAGGCTGAGGCAGCCAAACTGCTCTTTCACCACGAGCGTCTCATCACCAGCATCGGTGACCGCTTCGGCAAACTCGGTGGGCAAACTGAGCCGGAACCGCTCGTCGAGCGTTCGGCGCACTTCACCAGAGATGAGATTGCTGAGTGGAGAAGACATGAGCGAGTCAGACGGGTTGACCGATGAGGCACCGCAACAGGCGAGTCATCATGATGGGCTGGAAACCCACTTTCCATGAATTTTCAAAGATCTGTTGGGCAAGAAACCCACAAGAAGAGGAATTTAACGCCTCGGGAGGAGGCGGTCAACGCCCCTCGGTCCGATTTTGTCGAATAGGGTGATAAATGCGACTTGTGCGTAATTCGTGGGCTCGTGACTCTTGCATGGGCCAGTCCGTCGCGGCCCCTACCGCACAGAGTGGAGAAGAGACCCAAAGTCCCCTTGTGGGCAGGCTTCGTCTTGACTCTTCGAGGGGAATTGGGCTATTCCTCTCGTTCGGCCAAATGCTGGCTGTGGGGGAAACTCTGCGCGAAACTCGCTGGGCAAGGATGTCCTGATGTGGTCGCCAATACCACTGCTGCAACGTTATATCTTTGGGGAGATATTCAAAATCTTCCTGTTGGTACTGCTTTGCTTCACGCTGATGCTCGTCTTCGTGGGGGTCGTCCAGGAAGCCAGTGCGCGCGGTCTGGGGCCGATGCAGATTCTCGAAATCCTCCCCTACATCGTTCCCAGCATGTTGCCGTTCACCATTCCGGCGGCTCTGCTGCTGACGGTTTGCGTCGTCTATGGACGCCTGGCCGGCGACCAGGAAGTGACAGCGGCAAAGGCAGCAGGGATCAGTGTGGTGTCGCTCCTCTGGCCCTCTCTGTTTCTGGGGGCGACGCTCTCTGCTGGTTCCCTCCTGTTGACAGATCAAGCCATTCCGTGGGCGGTGACTAACATCGAGAACACCATCGTGCTGGCGATGGAAGACATCTTCTTAGATCGATTACGAAACGATCACCAGTATCGCGATCCCGATCGCGGCATCGTGGTGACGGTGCAGCGAGTCGAAGGACGCAAACTCATCGGCCCCATCTTTCACTTCCGTCATTCGAAGGGGAAGACCGCGACCATTCAGGCCGACGAAGCACTCATTCGGGTCGACCTTGTAAACCAGCAAGCGGTATTGCATCTTCGTAATGCAAACATCGACATCCCCCCCCGGGGACGCATTTTCGTAAGTGGCGAAATGACCCAACCCATCGAGTTTTCCAACGATATCAAGGAGTCTAAGCCCCGATATCTGACGGTCAGTACGATTGAAGACGAACTGGCGGCAATCGAGTCGGACCGCTTGGCTCAGGAAGAACAGACCATCGTCGAAGCAGCGATGGGGCTGACTTTGGGGGACTTCTCGATGTTAGCCGAAGGGGGCCGCGAGCGATTTCTCGATTCGCGCCGTAAGCAAGCCCGTATGCTCTCGCTGCGAACGGAGAAACACTCGCGGTATGCATTGGCGTGCAGTTGCTTCTTCTTTGCCTTGCTCGGCGGCCCCTTCTCGATTCTCAAGGCAAAGGGTCATTTCCTGACCACCTTCATCTACTGCTTCGCCCCGATCGTGGCAGGGTACTATCCGTTAGTCCTCACCCTCATCACGCAGTCCAAACGTGGTGTCGTCGACCCCGTCTGGGCCATGTGGGTCGGCAACGCCCTTCTCGCGATCGCCGGCCTGTACGTCCTGCGAAAAGTCATGAGGCACTGAAGCAACTCTCCCCATCGCTTCACGGAGTTCACGCAGGACAGGATTCTGCCTGACTCCCTGCGGGACACCTTGATAGCGGCCGAGCATTCATTTCCCCTCGATGGCCCTGTTTCGCGGCAGGTCCCCAATTATTCGAGACTGAGCCTAAAACCCATTGAGAAACGACCGTGGGTCAGATTTTCCAATCTGACAAGAGCATCTCGTACGCTTCTTCGCCAAGACATCCAACGGCACCAAGTCAGGCCGGAATGCCTGACCTAGAAAGACTGTGGGCAGAACGACCCAAGCTCAGCGACCCGGCGCACGGGACGCGACGATTGCAACCGCGACGCTCTCGCCGGGTTCGCTGCAGCGCATGGTTAGGCATCTGGTCAACTCTCATAATATGTATCCTCAAAATTCGCGCTCCGATAAAACTCCCCGTCATCTCCCTGAACTCGCGCACCCAAAGAGGATGCAATCTGAAGCATCTTGGCAAGAATCGGCTCGTCTGGATTCTTGGTGTAAACACAACCCTGCGACCACTCCAGCCAAGGGTCTGGATACTGACACTTGATGGTCATCGTCACACTGTGCTGCTTGCTGGTCGGGTCGAGGCGCAGCTCTGGGTCGGTGGCGATGTAAGCCAGCCACTCCTCGGCGGTGATGTCCGAACCCTCGTCGCACCAGTCCTTGCGTCTCGTAATGTGAAAGTCGTAGCCCATAGCGTGAAGATGCCTAACGACAGCGTTCACCCGGCCGCCGCGAGTGACGTGATTTTTAGGACACGCGCGATCGGCGGCTCGGCGTGCAACGCTTTGTTACGCAGATTTGTTTTCGTCGTAAATCCACGAATCGGCAAGGACCTCGTAAATCAAAGGATGGTCAGTCTCGTCACAAACGTTGCCGATTGAAAGTGTGACATCATGCTTGTTCCCATCTGAGAGTAGTTCGATCATATGCTTGCCTTCAGTTGAATGCCTCCTAACGTAACCGTACAAGTGCCTATTGTCTTTCGTATGAAGATCGATTGCCTGGAATTGTCGGCCTTTGTCCGAGAATTCACCAAAATACGACGTGCCGAGCGACGCACGAACACGTGCGACGACTGGCTCTGCAGCGCCTAATGCAAGATACGTTTTCGGCGGCACAGACCAATAACCAGAAGACGCTTCCCATTCGATCTGAATCGTTCTTCCATTCACACGAATGTAGTGATCTCCCGGCGCCTTTTCGCCCTTAAAATGAATGGCAGAGCGAATGCGCCAGTTTTGGTCGTCAATTCTACGGGTCGAGATTATCACGACCTTGTCCACCATTGTGTGAAGTTGCTCGCCGTAAAACGTTGCCATCGTCTCACGGATTGAATCTCCTTTGGTCGTAAACTTGTACCGTTCATCGTACGGCGCGTTGATGTATGCCAACAACAAATCTTCCATCTGCGGTATCAACGAGGTGTACGGCAGTATGTCACCGCCGAGAGCAGGACCAGTAAGAAAGACGGGAACTTCATAGTCGGGTAGGTTATTTAAATCTATGGCCGTACACGCAAGATCGAATGCTTGACGGAATGTTGTTTCTGCGAAAACAGCGTCGTAGAATGCGACTGCAAATTTGGTTGCCGAGTCGTCGGCGATTCCGCGAGACATCCCAACGACGTAGTCAACCTGCTGGCGAATCTCAGTGGCTTGGACCTCCGAGTAGCAGGCGTTCAAGACTACGCACTTCAGCGTGTCTTTGAACGGGTGAAATAGCTTCGTGAGTGCGGCCGCGTGCGTGCCGTGCGTTTGCCCTTCATCGTTCTCAAACGCCAATCCACTTGCGCCACCGCCGTGCCCGCAAAAGTGAACGACTTCTGGACGGAAGTCTAGTAAGGCGCGCCGAAGGTCGTCGACCGTGGCCGCCTCGTTTGTCTCGATCGTCCAGTTTTCGCGGTTGCGGGACCGCTCAAGAGCACGTTTGATCTGTTTGACCTCGCTACCCAAGCGCAGGCGGTCTTGGTCTAGCGGGCTTGCGGCCAATATGAGTACAGTTGGCATCCGTGTTATTCCTAGCCCGCGCTTACGAACCGGCCATCAGCGTAACGACAGCCGTAACCGGGCGGCCGCCAGGAAATTCTGATTTCAAAACGCGCGCTATCGGCCGCTCCGGTTCACGGCATTGTTATCGGCGTTCATCTCATCGTGCGGTAAACGGTGTGTTCGAGTGACGAGTCGGCGTAGGCATCGGCGTTGGAGAGATGCCCATCATATGGCCCGAGTTTTGTTACAGCGAGCCCTTCACGAAGTACGAGTTGCAATCCGTGCTCTTCTTCCCAGTCACAACCGCATTCAATACTTGCGTACAGTTTTCGGTCACCATAGTGCCGTCGTTCCACGTACACTTCGCCTCCGAGGCGGACGTGATTCCATAGATCGTTTGGGTTGTCAACGTGGAGTTCGTCTTCCGGATCAAGAAATTGGTTGATGTCAGTGCAATAGTTTTGGAGATCAGGTGACACAGCAAGCAACGTATCGCGAGTTCGAGACAGCAGGTTTCGCACGACGTCGCGGAACTCGTTTTGTGCAGGATCGTCGAGGAATCCAACTAGCACAATTGTGACGTCGCGACCGAGCATCGGCAGCGTCAGCGGGCGGCTTCGATGTTCGTCACCGTCACTGTCGTACGTGAAGTCGCCAGTTTCGTCGAAGGCGAGTGCAGTCATAAGTTCGTTAGCCGATAACGGCTGCGGTAACCGGGCCGCCGCCAAAAAACTGTGATTTGAAAACCCGCGTGATCGGCGGCTCCGGTTCACCGATTTGTTCGCCGATTTTTGATTGTGTCAATGACGGAACCGACGGCGACGATCAAGCCAATCATTGCCAGCCAGCCAAGCACCGTGCCGACAGGCAGTGCGATGATTATACATGCCCATTTAGGCATCGGTGTCCATGTTCGCAAAGCAACCGCAACCGCAATGCCGCCAACAATTGGCGCAACCACCTCCATCAACATTTCGATCAGTGTCTTTGGCGACGAGCCATCGTTTTCCATCTGTCACTCGATGATTTTACCGCACCAAAGGATTTCCGCGAACATCTTCCAAGTTGGTTGATCGGGAATCGGTTCTCTCAAAGGGCCGTCCGTGAAGTAATCAAGAGCAGCGCCGAGAAACTGAGGAATATCGCCATTTTTCCAGCCAAGTGCACCGTCCACGATGTAACGGTCGGGATTGTCTCGTTCGATTTGTTGGGCAAGCTCTCGTTCTTCGGCAAGAGATTGGACAAACGCGATAAACGAGTCGCGATCATATACGCCATCCAGGAGTGATTCCGGCCGGGTGTATTCAGGAGGATCAGTCAAGGAAGGAACTCTTATTGGCGAACGTCCGCGTTCACCGAGCGGCGACAAAAGACTCCGCCATCAAAAACCGCGTGACTTCGCCGCTTCGGTGCAACGTTTTGTTATCCGGCGTTTCGTGTTTTACATTCCAAGTGTGTAGTAGTAGTCATCCGTTAATACTAGATATTGATCGTCGCATTTCAAGCAGCGGATTTTCGGCGTAAGTGGCGAAGGAAGGCTTCGATCTTGAAATTTGCGAACAAAGTGCCATCGTTTATCAAATCGGAACCCGTGATTCGTCAGGTATTCACGCATCCCGAGATGTTCATCAATCGCCATGTCGACTAAATCGTCGTCCGTAGATCCAGTTCTATTTGGTGGTAGTTTATTGACCAGCAGCGGGTGTTGGGTGGCGGGAAACTGTTCAACAATGCCTGCGATCACGGTGTAATAGCGATACTCGATGGATTCGTCGTGGTAACGTTTTAGGTCAATCAGTGTTTGCTTCTCAGCGTGGGACAAACCGTCCAACGAAAACATGCCGCCGCAAGATGGACAGAAGACCGGCACATCAGCATCGCCAATTTTGTCTGGAATAGGGATGAAGATCATAGTGCAAACGGTGAGTCGTGTTTGAGCCGGATAACTTGAATTCTACAGAAGAATCTCTGTATAACCCATTAACGGCAGAATTGCAAGGATTTCTGTTTAACCACGGAGGAGACTCGAGGCGGTTTTTCGGGAAGGGCTTGGTGGCAGTGTGGTTACAGAGAATTCAGCGGTCGGACAAAGACAGAATTGTGAGGGGCAACCGCGGTTACTTAACATGGTCCGCGAGAAGTTGCGGACTTTGCGGTATGCTTGGCGAACCGAGCAAAACTATGTGATGTGGGTCGAGCAGTTTGTACGGTTCTCGCGGCGGAAAGATGGCTCATGGCGGCATCCTCGGGAGATGGGAGGAGCCGACGTCGAGCGGTTTTTAACCCATCTGGCGGTCAATCGCCGCGTCGCTGCTGCAACCCAGAGACAGGCCATGTGTGCATTGCTGTTTCTGTATCAGCACGTTCTGGAGATTGAGTTACCTCGACTGGAGGCCATGAGGCCAACGCGTGCACCTCGCATTCCTGAAGTTCTGTCCCGAGATGAGGTTCGCCAATTATTGGAGGCCATGACTCATCCGACGTTTCAGTTGATGGCGGAGTTGATGTACGGAACCGGAATGCGGCTAATGGAGTGCTGCCGATTGCGAATCAAAGATATCGATTTTGGACGGTCTCAGATTGTGATTCGCGAAGGGAAGGGAGACAAGGACCGAGTGGTGCCGTTGCCAGACCGCTGTCGCGAGTCGCTGGCTGTTCAGATTCAGCGAGCCAGGCGAGTGGCCAAGCTGGATCGCCAAGCGAATACGGCGGGGGTTTCTTTGCCGCACGCGTTTGGCCGGAAGTCGCCAGGTGCCGGGCACTCGGAGTTGTGGCAATACATCTTTCCGTCCAAGGGCCTCTGCAAAGACCCGCAAGATCCCACTGGTCCACTCCTGCGGCACCACATCCATGAAAATGGAGTTCAGAAGGCCGTAAAGTTGGCCGTTCAGGCGAGTGGGATTAACAAGAAGGCAAGTTGTCACACGTTGCGGCATAGCTTTGCCACGCATTTGCTGGAGAACGGTTATGACATTCGCACGGTGCAGGAATTGTTGGGGCACAAGGATGTCTCGACGACGATGATCTACACGCATGTCCTGCAAAAGGGGGCCTGCGGGGTGCGGAGTCCGCTGGATGTAATGGTTTGTTCATCGGAAACATCCCGCGACGTTGCCGCAGTTCCTGATTGAGCATTCTGTCTGGGGACGACCTGGGACAGGCTTCTTGCCTTAGAAGACCGTTGAAGAACGGACGTGGGTCAGATTTTCTTATATGTCAAGAGCAACTCGAACGCTCCTCTCCGAGATATCAAACGGCACCATGTCAGGCGGGAATGCCTGCCCCACGATTTTCAACAGGCTGATGGATGTGCTATTGGAAGTGAGTCTTTGTGCATGGCGGCATCCCTTGTACGTGGCGGTGTCTATTGAAGAGGGGATGGGAGCTGCCGTATTCCAATTTGAGGCTGACGTTGATACCGGAAGAACTCCTCCGGCACGGTCGACCATTGCAGGGCGATCGTTCTATACTCTGCGGCTGACCGGGAGCCGCGTCGTTGGCGGCGGCTCGTCGAATGAACCTCCTTACGGCTGTTAAAAGAAACTATGGAAATCGTTCTCTATCCCCATCCCGTGTTGCGGTTCAAGTCCCGCGACGTTCAGGTCATTGATGAAGACCTCCGGCGGGTCGTCGGCGAGATGTTTCAACTCATGTATGCCGCGAAGGGTGTGGGCTTGGCAGCAAATCAGGTTGGTATCCCCCTGCGTTTTTTCATCATGAATCCCTCGGGAGATGCAGCGCATCCCGAACAGCAGCAGGTGCTCATCAATCCCCGCGTACGAAAGCGGTCTGGGGCCGAGATCGGTGAGGAGGGTTGCCTCTCGCTTCCCGGTCTGCATGGCGATGTCGTGCGGGACGAAAAGGTGACGATTGAAGCGTTTGACCTGGAAGGTCAGGAAGTCCGACTCGAACTGGTCGACTTGCCTGCGAGAATCTTTCAACACGAGTATGATCATCTTGATGGCATTCTGTTTATCGACCGAATCGAAGAAGAGGACGAACTCGAGATGGTCCGCGACTTGCGGAAGTTTGAAGACAAGTTTGCCGAACAACAACGTGCCGGAGAGATTCCAGCATCGGTTGACATCGAAAAGTCGTTGAAGTCGTTTGCGTCGTCCGGTCGGCTGGCGAATTTTGGACTGGCGTAAACATCGGCGAGGCTTCGCCTGGAAATTCAGGAGACGATGGTGTCTTTGCGACTATTGATGATGGGGACCGGGACCTTCGCCCTCCCGACATTTCGGGCACTTTGCGCTTCGGGGCATGATGTCGTCGGACTGGTCACGCAGCCCGACCGGGAAGGGCGCGGGCATCACCATCACCCACATCCCATGAAGGAAGCTGCGGTTGAATTGGGAGTGCCGGTCTTTCAACCAGAGAATGTCAACAGCCCGGAAGCTCTTGATGTACTCCGTACACTGCGGGCCGATGCCTTCATCGTGGCCGCTTATGGGCAGATTCTTTCTGCGGAGTTGCTGGGCATCCCACGACTGGGGGCCATGAACTTGCACGGGTCGATACTCCCCGCATATCGGGGTGCTGCTCCGATACAATATGCTGTCTGGCGAGGCGAAACCGAAACCGGAGTGACGATGTTTCGGATCGAACCGAAACTTGATGCCGGGCCGATCCTGGGGATTGTCCGAACCCCGATCGGGCCGCAGGAGACGAGTGGCGAAGTGCATGATCGCCTCGCCGAATTGTCGGCCCCATTCGCGATCGATGTGCTCGAGCGACTCGAAGCGGGAACGATTGAGCCGATGGTTCAAGATCGGAGCAAGGTCTCGAAGGCTCCGAAGATTCAGAAGGAGCAAGGACTCATCGACTGGAGTCGGACGAGGTCGGAGATCGATTGTCACATCCGGGCGATGCAGCCTTGGCCGATGCCGTTCAGTTTTCTTCAGAGTCACCCTGCCCTGCCCATGCGGGTGCAGATACTTGCGGTGCGGAGTTTAGAGCCGACGTCGACGAGACTGCCGTCTGGCGAGCCGGGGAGTGTGCAACCGGGGGAGGATGGCCATTTGATGGTCTGTTGTGGTGATGGTGTCGTTGAGGTGTTGACGATTCAACCGTCTGGCAAACGTCCGATGTCGGCTGCTGACTTCCTTCGCGGACACCCCCTTTCTACGAACGCCCGATTTGTTGGAGCCCCCACATGAACGACAGCTCGCCCGATCTCAAAACGACGAATGCCGACGTGCCGCCCCCGATTCGGGTTCGACAGATCGATCATGTCACACTGGTCGTAAAAGAGTTGGAGCGTTCGCGTCGGTTTTATGTTGATGTGCTCGGGATGGAACCGGCGGAGCGTCCGGGGTTTCGGTTTCCAGGGCTGTGGTTTCGTGCGGGAACTACACTCGTGCATCTGATTGAAGCCCATCCGGAGTCGGGCCCGGCAGAGTTCTTTGTGCCGGAGGAATGTCTCATCAGCCGGACGCATCACTTCGCGTTCGAGGTGGATGACGCCCATGCGGCAGTTCGTCGGCTGGCTTTTTTGGGTGTCCCCCTGGTCGACGGTCCGAAGTTGCGTCCCGATGGTCCGACGCAAATCTACGTTCAGGATCCCGATCGTCACCTGGTCGAGTTGTTTTCCATGCCTCAATGAGATGAGGTTGTCATGCTGGAGCGGGTACGCGTGAGGGGCCGATTCGCTTGCGTGGGTGTTGCGATCCTAGGGAAGATGCCGGTTGCGTGAAGTCTGCGGGTTAGGGAATTCGCGATCCTCGGGAAAGAAAAGCTGTTCGGACTGGCGAAAAGCCATGGAGTTTCGCTAGATTCACCCCACTTGTGTTTGCCGACATGAAGAGGCAGACGTTTACTTTTTCGCTATGTCGCGTGCAGGACATCAGGATCCGATGTCGGACACCTCGAAAAACATGATCTATGGTTCGATGGCCGCCGCTGGCGTCGTCGCTGTCGCTGCCGTTCTGGACCTCGTGACGGGAATCCCCTTCGGATGGGGAAGTGGTGCCACGACGGTCATGGACATCCTCTTTCTTGTAAGTGCTGCCATCGTCGGCTACTTGGCTTGGGATGCCCTCCAAGACCTCCGGAAATAGCGGTCGCTTCGGCCTAAAGTGGGCGTGACGTCACTGACTATGGGTCTGCCTGATCGCTTCGAAGAGGCCGTCCCAGGTGTAGTTACTGGCGGTGGTTGTGATCGTGAGTCCGCATTCGAGAGCGGCAGCGGCAGTGACGGGACTGATGGCAGCGAGACGGATGGTTGTCCCCAGTGCGGCACGATGTTCTTTCGGCCACAATGCGGCGACTGATCGTGCGATTGACGGGCTACTCAGGCCGATCCAGTCGAGACTCCCTTCGGCAATCCGAGTGAGTGCTGCTTCGGGGAAGTTTGGCCGGTCGATGTTTTGATACACCTCCAGTAGTGAAACTTCCGCCCCCGCTTCCTTCAAGGCGACCGGCAAGACATCGCGGCCCCGCGTCGCTTTCGCCCACAGGACTCGTCGTCCCCGAACATGGGGTTGCAACGCCGCCGCCAGTTCTTCGGCCCGATAAGAAGTCGGCACGATGTCGGCCCGGAGACGATATCGTTCGAGTGCGGTGGCTGTCGCAGGGCCGATGCAGGCGAGCTTTGTCCGTCCCAGCCAACGGGCGTCCCCACCGAGGTGCCAGATGCGATCCAACAGCGATGTCACCCCATTAACACTTGTGAAGACGAGCCAATCGAAGCGCGAGAGTTCCGGCAGTATCCGGTCCATTTCGCTGAAGTCACTCAGCGGCAAAACATCGATGGCCGACAGGTTGACCGGTTCGGCCCCGAGTTGCAGGCAACGAGTGATCGTTTCGTCAGCATGTCCTTCAGGGCGAGTGATGCCAATGCGGAGTCCGAAGAGTGGCTTCTTCTCGAACCAGGCAATCTGTTCTCGTTGACGAACACAGTCCCCGACGATGATGAGGGATGGGGGGGTGAGAGTTGAACTGGCGACTCGCTGCGGCAGATCGTCGAGGGTCCCGGTCAGAGTTTGCTGCGATGGCCGAGAGGCATGGCAGACTACGGCTGCCGGTGTTGTCGATGGCATCCCCGCTGCGATGAGAGACTGTGTGATTTTTTTGACCTGTGCGAATCCCATGTAGAAGACAAGCGTTCCCGGGAACTTCGCGAGCGACGAATAGTCGAGGCGGCTGGCGGTCTTTTGATGGTCTTCATGTCCTGTGATCAGGGCGACAGCCGACGAGATGTCGCGGTGCGTCAGCGAGAAGCCCGCGTAGTCGGCGGCGGCGAGGGCAGCCGTGACGCCGGGGACGACTTCAAACGGGATTCCCTCCGCCGCGAGAGCAGCAGCTTCTTCACTTCCACGACCGAAGAGAAAGGGGTCTCCCCCCTTGAGGCGGACGACAGTCTTCCCTTGTCTGGCTGCGTTGATGAGCCGTTCGTTGATCGATTTCTGGTCCAGTCGTCGCCCGCCGGCAGCCGTCATCCGGGAAGTCCGCTCGGCCTGGGCATGTGAGAGCGCGAGCAACATCGGATTAACGAGACCGTCGTACAGAACGACATCGGCGAGCGCGAGACACTCACGCCCTCGCATCGTCAAGAGGCCCGGATCACCGGCGCCCGCCCCAACGAGATAAACGGTTCCGACCGATCGATTCTGCGATGGCAGAGAGTTGTCGTCGCTCATTACTTCTTGACGACTGCTTTCGGCTCACAGTGCTTTAATGCCAACAAAGTGTATGCGGTCACCAGGTTGGGGTCCCCTTCGTACCAGCGGTCGGCCAAGTTGACCCAACTGCCGTTCGGTTGCTGCTGCGTCGCCAGATGCTCGGCGAGTTCCTTTCGCCAGTCGTGAACTTTCCCGTCGGCATCTTCAAAACGGTCCTGTCCCATCGAGTCGAGGGCTTTGGCAAACGTGTGGTAGTAGTAGTACATCCCTTGCTTGCCGAGTCCGGGATTCTCCTGAAGCGTATAGAACTTCCGAATCCAATCGGTTGCCGCCTTGACACGGGGATCGTCCTTTTCGACGCCGGCATAGATCATGCTTTTGAGACCAGCATACGTCATGCTCCCATACGACCGGAGTCCACCCGCTGGGGTGAGACCTGCTTGTGAGGTGCCACCGGCTGCGGGGGTGTAGTAGAACCCGCCATCGTTCACCATCTTGGCAAAAGGTGTGGTGTTGTGTTCGCTCTCCATGTTCTGCGTCCGGGAGACGAATAACAGTGCTCGTTGCAAAGCGGGGTCATCGGCTGGAATGCCCGACTCTCGGAGGGCTTCGATAAAGAACTGCGTATTCGACAGGTCGGGACGTTGATGCGATCCGTAGCCGGCACCACCAAATGCGGGATCGTCTTCGTCGATCCCTTCCGTCTGGTCCCATTGAAGCCCCTTCAGAAACGCCACTCCCTTCTTGATACGATCGGTGTAACGACCATCCTTGTTGGCTTCGACAAAGGCCAAGAGGGCGATTGAAGTTTCGTAGTTCTGATGATGCGACTTCTCTGCATAGATGCCGCCATCTTCATGAATGAACCCTTCGAGCTTCTTCAGACCTTTGGCGACGGCGGGGTCATCAGCCGCAACCCCGGCACGCAACAGAGCTGTCGTGACCAGGGCCGTAATCCCCGGTGCGGTTGGCGATGTCCAACTTCCATCGTCCGCCTGCGACAACTTGAGGTAAGCGACTCCCTTGCCACGAGTCGCTTCCCAAGCGGCCCGATCAGGACCAACGCGATCCTCGGCAGTGCTCTCTGCTTTTGCGGCCGATGTTGTTCCGGCGGCAGCTTCTGCTGCGACAGCCTTCCCTTCGGCATGAACATTACCAGAAACAAGGGCTGCCGAGAGGCCAAAGACGATGAGAGAGAGAGGTCCAAATTTCATGATCAGTCACTTTCTAACAATCGAAAACTCTGGAAGCACCCATCGAAAATGTGGCTCACGATGTGGCTGCTGACATCTTCTCACCCTCCGTTTCAGAAAACAAGTCCCTCGAAACAGTTTCAGTGACAGAGACGGGTACACAAACTTCCTGAACCGGAGTTAATCAGCGAATCGACGACACGCTGCGGGACATGTTGCCGGGAGTGGGGTATAATCCTGGGGAGGGACTCGAGCGTGTTGTGGGACGAGTTGCGGACTTGTTAGGTCCCTCCCCTTGAACCATTGCAGGATGAAGTATGGCTGCTCAGGCGATGCACCGCAATTCGACGTCTTCGTACAATCTGGCCGGTTGGGGCAGGTGTCTACTCGCCTGCCTCTGGATGTTTCACGGCTTGTCCGCAGTGGTCGTTGCGGAAGGGGAAACCCTTGCGAGGTTCGTACGATTGACTAGTCCGATCAACGAGGCAGTGACGGCCCAAGTTCGCAACGAAGCGATTACCTTGGCGGAAGAAGTACGCCGTGCCTCGGCAAAAGGGATACTCGTCGTCGAGATTCCCAGTGGACAGAGCGAGTTTCACCTCGTTTATGGACTGGCCGACTTTCTGACCTCTCCCGAGGTTGCCGACCTGACGACAGTCGCCTGGGTCCCAAAGACCGTCACAGGCTACAACACGATCGCTGCGATCTCGTGCAACGAAATCGTGATGCCGAAGGGGGTTTCGTTGGGGGACATCGGCGAAGGGGGTGTCGTGCCGAAGGAACGTCAGACGATTGTCGAACTCCTTGCCGGTCGGTTGCGGAACCCCAAAGTCTCGGCCTCATTGTTGCAGGCGATGATGAATCCGGAGATCGAACTGAGGCAATTGACGATCGAACTCCCTGGCGGCGGTTCAGAGCAACGGCTTGCGAACTCAGAGGTGGCAGAAAAACTACGAAGCACCGGGACCGTCATTACGGAGTCAATAGTCATCAAGGATCGTGGCACTCCCGGACTTTTTCTTGGAGAATCGGCAAGACTGGGGGACTATCTTGTCAGAGAGACGGCTGAGACATTCGCCGAATTGCTTCAACTGTATGAGATTCCGGTACCTCTACTGGAGGAGCAAGAAGCCGCTGTGCAGGCGAAGGTCAGGTTGATTGAGATTAACGGCGGGATCGATACGGTCCGTGCCTCTTTCATCAAACGACAACTGGATCGAGCTGTCGAAGAGGGGGCGAATCTTCTGATTTTTCAGTTAGAGACATCGGGGGGACACTTAGAGGATGCGAAAGAAGTGGCGACGGCGATCGAGTCGTTATCGCATCACAACATCAAGACGGTCTGCTGGGCTCCCCGCAGTGCTCTCGGTCCCAGTGCTATCATTGCCTTGGCTTGTGATGAGATATTCCTTGGACCGAAGTCTCGTATCGGAGCGGTCTCGAGTCTCGGTCCCCGCGACGAACGTGAGGCCGAGCAGGAGTTTCAGGAACAGACCATGAAATGGCTGGCTCAGAGAAAGGGACGTCCCGAATCGGTTCTCATGGCAATGGTGCGGCACGATACCAAGGTCTTTTCCGTGACAGATCGAACGACTGGCGAGAGGTCGTATCGAACCGCGGAAGAAGTCGGGCCGAATCACCCGAACTACATTGTCGGGCCCATGCTTCCTGAGTCCGGAGCGGGGCTACTGCTCCTCTCGGCACAGCGGGCCTATGAAGTCGGCATCACTCGAGAGCCTGTCGCCGATCTGGACGGCGTCAAACTGGCTTTGTCTCTCCCTCCCGAAACAGCGTTTCTCGTGGCACAACGGACTTGGGTCGATGATCTGGTCTTTCTACTGAACCGGCGTTCGATGACGGGGTTACTGTTCTTCCTGGCATTCATCGGCCTGTACCTCGAGGCGAATACAAACACTGGAGTCATGGCAATTCTGGCGATCATCTGTTTCGCCCTGTACTTCTGGAGTCGATTCCTGGGGGGGACGGCGGGAAGTCTCGAGGTGTTGTTGTTTTCACTGGGGATCATTGCTGTCGCCTTGGAGATTTTCGTCTTGCCGGGATTTGGGGTCTTTGGCGTGGCGGGAGGTTTGCTCGTGATGGTCTCGATGGTGATGGCGAGCCAGACGTTCGGCAGTATCGAGTATGGGCGAGACATCAGTGGAGTCACTGGAACGCTCAAAGTGATGGCTGCATCGTTCACCATGGTGATTGTGATGGCACTTGTGCTGAGTCGCTATCTGCCCCGCCTACCTTTCATGAGCTCAATGATTCTGATCCCCCCTGGAGAAGATGGAGTCATCGCCGAAGAGACCCCGCGTTTGAAGCCGGAGTTTGTTGAGAATTCGGAACTCGTGGGACTGAGGGGGGTGACCGCGACGGTCCTCAGACCGGCCGGAAAGGCGATGCTGCAAGGAAAGCCAGTCGATGTTGTCAGCGATGGCCCCTACATCGACGAGAACTCGCTGGTTGAAGTGATACGTGTTCACGGAAACAACGTCGTCGTCAGGAAAGTCTGACAACCTTCCCCAGTCGAATTGCCTCACACGTCACATGTGGGGAAATCCGTTGGATGTCTTGCCCCCTCAGCACGAATTGTCACCAAATCCTCCGGCGAGCGATTCGCCATTTGACCCGCGACTTTCGACGGGTAGACTAAACGGAGACCGTCGACGTGCCACAGACTTCAGTGGTCACGGAGTGATGTTCACACTGAGTGACAGGCGTTTTGGCCACCCAGTCGGTGTGATGTTGCAGGTCGGCGTGTTTGTGCAGGTTGCGTAAGGTGTTCTTGTTGGTCATCCCGATTTCTCGATTCCTTGAAGTCTGACATGCCCGTGACGCACTTCAAACGTCTGATGATGGAACTCGACACGCGCCGGGTGCTCGTCCCCGAGCCGACTCTGCCGGACGGGTATGAGTGGGCGGCATGGCATCCGTCAACGATCGATGAACATGCCCGGGCCAAGTTTGAGAGCTTTCGGGACGATCTCGATGGCGAGTTGTTCAGTTGTCTGTCGGATGAGTCAGGATGCCGACGACTGATGTACGACATCTCCCACAACCACGGTTTCCTTTCTCAAGCGACCTGGTTGATTCGCTTCGTGGGAAACCCGTTTCTCCGAAGTCTCCCCTGTGCGACCATTCAAGGTCTGCGGAAACAGGGAAACGTCGGCGGGGTCCAGAACGTTGCCGTGATCCCGGAACATCGTGGTTTCGGCTTAGGACGCGCCCTGATGTTGCAATCGATCAAAGGCTATCAGTTGGCTGGTATTCATCGGATCCGACTCGAAGTGACGGCGGCCAACCGACCGGCTGTCAACCTGTATCGCTCCATCGGCTTTGAGGTCAGACGCATCTCGTATCGAACCGTCGAACAGTTCTTCGAAGCAGATGCGTTTTGAGGTCACTTCCTTGAGCGTGATGTCACAGAGACGCTGATGATGGCAGCGTAAGGTATCACACCCCCCAGAGAGGGAGAGTGAGTGGGGGGCGGGGGCTGAACGGCGATGAGTTGTAACAGCCTGTTGAGAAACGCGGGTCTGGCTTTCCAGACTGACATGGTGTCATTTTTTGTCTCGGCAAGAGCGTTCGAGATGCTCTTGCCAGATTGGAAAATCTGACCCACGGTCGTTTTTCAACGGGACTGCTAAACGGCGTTGAATTCTTAGCGACAATTTAGAATGGCCAGATAACGGGGATCAAGGTGATGGCAACGATCCCCAGCAGGATGTTGAGCGGGGTGCCGATGCGCAGGAAGTCGCCAAATCGGTAGCCACCCGGACCATAGACCATCATGTTTGTTTGATAACCGATCGGGGTCATAAAGCTGGCTGACGCAGACAGAATGAGTGCCATCAGAAACGGGCGAGTGT
Source organism: Planctomycetaceae bacterium (assembly GCA_041398965.1). Taxonomy (GTDB): domain Bacteria; phylum Planctomycetota; class Planctomycetia; order Planctomycetales; family Planctomycetaceae; genus JAWKTT01. The sequence continues at coordinate 18,286 of JAWKTT010000023.1, forward strand.
CGGCACCATACAACCGGGCCGCTTCCAGACAGAAGGGAAACATCAAGACGGCAGCGGCGTTGTTGGTAATGAGTTCGGTCAGCAAAGAACCCAGGATGTAGATCGTGGCGACTCCGGCGATGGGGCCCCAGTGCTGTGTCGATTCGACAAGGGCCGTTGCGATAACGGTCGCGGCACCGGATTTCTCCAAGGCTGTTCCGATACCAAACGCCGCTGCGATCGTCACCAGCACTTGCCATTCGATGCTGTGTCTCGCATTCCCCGAAGAGATACAGCCCATGCCCACCATCGCCACGGCGCACAATGTTGCAGCGACAATCGTTGAGACAATGTTGGTCGTCATTAAGACGATCAATACGAGGAACAGCAACAGGGCGATCCATGCCCGGTCGCGACGCAACGGACGCCATTCGTCGACATCACTCACGAGGTAGAACGAGGGATCGTTTCGATGTGCACGAAGAAAGTGAGACTGCACTTGAAGCAACAGCGTGTCGCCCGGTTGGAGGGTGACGTCACCGAGTTTCGTCACCACACGTTGACCCCCACGGTGCATCGCGACGACGGCGGCTCCATAGGTCGCCCGAAATTCTGCTTCGCGAATCGACTTCCCGACAAGCGGAGAATTGGCCGAGATGACCGCCTCGCACAGTCGTCGCCGACGTTGCTGCTTGGGCGAGACTTCGTAATCGGGGTCGGCGACCGGAACGAGTCCGACGATTTTTTCGAGTTCGATGATGCTACTGACGACCCCTGTGAAAACGAGACGGTCGTTCGTCGCGATCACTTCATCAGGTCCTGCGGGAGCGACGATGGTACCGTTGCGATCGATCTCAATCAGGAACAGGCCAGGGAGTTGACGCAGTCCAGCCTCCTCGATCGTGCGCCCGATCAAGTGGCATCCGGGCAACACCTGCATCTCCGCAAGATACTCCCGCCGCGACTCTCCCAGTTGTTCCATCAGTTCTTTTCGCTCAGGGAGGAGTCTCCCGGCGAGCAGCAGGTAGACGACCCCAATGACGGCATAAGGGAGTCCGATCTTCCCAATCTCAAACAAGCCCATGCCTGGCAATCCTTGCTTGACCATCAACCCATTCACGACAAGATTCGTCGATGTTCCGATCAGGGTGCAGGTCCCCCCGAGGATCGCGAGGAAGGAGAGTGGGATCAGTAACTTCGAGGCAGCCACTTTTGTCCGACGGCACCATGAGATGACCACGGGGACAAACATGGCGACAATTGGCGTGTTGTTCAGGAAAGCCGACATCGGCATCACAACGGCGGCGAGTCGAAGGAGTGCCCCCTTTTCTGTCGTCGCCTTCCCAAGAACATGGTGCCCTAGGTAGTCGAGTACGCCTGTCTCTCGCAATCCCGCAGCGATGACAAACATCATGGCGACGGTCAGCATCCCACTGTTCGAGAAACCGGCGAAGGCCTCTTCGGGGGTGATGATCCCGACCCCCGCCAACAGTGCCGTCCCCCCCAAAAACAGCAGGTCTGGTGGAGCCAGGTTCTTCATGAGAGCGAGGAACAACAGCAGCATCAGTCCGAGTGAGAACCATGCTTGCCAAGTAAGCTGAAACAAGTTTTCCATGATGAACCTTCAGCGTGGACAAGAAAAAAGGGCTGGGAACTCATCTGGTTCCCAGCCCTTGAAGGTCTGAATGACGTCTATGCTTTGTGCAATCTCAGCATGTCATGACGCATTGCCCCCCAAGACGGAAACCGCCCGGCGACAACAACGACACATGGTGGAAGGAAAGCTCATCATGACTCTAAGAATCGACATACTTAGCAAACCGGCATGAGCAACAAGAGACGGAATTCGGAGACTCCGGCTCGGCGGCGGAGTCTCACGATCTTGCGCCAAATTGTCAACTCAGCGACCCATTGATGGAAACGGGTCGGCGGAATCTGTCGGTTCCAATGGAACTTCTTTGTGGTAGAGTCGCCAGAATGGGCGGCGTTTAGTATTTTGTCCGCCAGTCCGGGCCAGTGACTCTACAGACGTCCACTCTACGCATGGGGCAGGTTGTGAAGTTTTCCCTCATTGACAAGATCATCGAGATTCAACCCGGGCAATCGATCAAGGCGATCAAAAACCTGTCGCTCGCCGAAGAATACCTGCAAGACCACTTCCCAGGCTTCCCGATCATGCCCGGCGTGATGATGGTCGAATCTCTGGTGCAGACAGCCGCTTGGCTGATGCGTGCGACCGAAGACTTCAAGTACTCCGTGACGATTATGAAGGAGGCGAAGGCGGTTCGCTTCAATAACTTTGTCAAGCCGGGAAACACGCTCGAAGTCGAGTGCAGCGTCCACAAACGAGAGGACAGCGAGTGGGTTTTCAAGGCGGCAGGAACCGTCAACGGCACGTCGGCCGTTAGTGCCCGGTTGACACTCCAGCAGTTCAACCTAGCCGATAAGAATCCCAAAATGCAGAGTTCGGACGAGAACCGCATCGTGAAACTGCAAGAATTGTATGGAGCCCTGTGGTCCTCGCCAAAGGGAGAGTAGCCCCCTGGCAGAAATACGCCGGGACATTATTCGCTACCGAATCCAGCCGCCCCCGATGACACGGTCTTCTCGATAGAGGACAACCGCCTGTCCCGGGGCAATGCCGAATTGGGGGTCTTGGAAGTCGACCCGCATCTCGCCCTCTTCCAGCGGGGTAACGACGCACGCAGCCGGTTGATGCTGGTAGCGGATTTGAGCGGTCAATTGTTCACCCCATGGGACGGTCGAGACGAGCCAGTTTAGTCGGTCCGCAACTAATGACGACCGCCCCAAGTCATCGCGGCTGCCGATGACAACCCGGTTCGTCTCGGGTTCGATCCGGACGACAAACCTCGGTTCGCCAAAGGTGACCCCTAAGCCCTTCCGTTGCCCAATGGTGAACCGTTCGTAACCCGGATGTTCGCCCAAGACAGTTCCCGCGGTGTCCACGAGTTCCCCTGCAGTTTCCTGAGGGCCACGATATCGGCCAAGAAAAGCGGCGTAGTCGTTATCGGGAATGAAGCAAATCTCCTGACTGTCTGGCTTCTCTGCCGTCCGAATTCCTGCTTGGCGGGCCAACTCCCGGATGGCGGGCTTTGTCTGATTGCCGACAGGAAACAGTACTCGATCGAGCAAAGAAGGCTCGATTCCAAAGAGGACGTACGATTGATCTTTGTGGGAATCGACCCCCCGATAGAGTCCCCAATCACCGTCGGTCGACTGCTTGACCTGAGCATAATGACCCGACGCAATCCGGTCGGCCCCGATCTCCTGAGCGAACTCCCACAGACGTCCAAACTTCAACCAGATGTTGCACATGACACAGGGGTTCGGAGTTCGACCCGCAAGGTATTCATCGGCGAAGTAATTCTTGATTCGGCCAAACTCTTCACGGAAATTGATCGCATGAAATGGGATGTTCAGACCGTCGGCCACACGTCGAGCATCGGCCGCGTCGGAGGCACTGCAACAGCCCTGCTTGTGAGCTTTGGCGTTGACGATGGGGAGTAAGTCGTCCTCCGTAGAACAGACCTCCTCCGTCTCGCCCGACCGCATGAACAGTCCGACAACCTCATGCCCCTGCTGCTGTAGCAGCAAGGCGGCAGCAGAGCTATCCACTCCACCACTCATGGCCAACACAACGCGAGAAATCGTAGAACTCCTTTGCAATGATCGAAACACAGAACGAACAATGGATGAAATTACCAGACTCTCACCCAGAAGAGTAGCCGCCCGCGTGAGAAAGCCAAGGATGGAGAGAACTGACACGTGGGGAGAGATTTGACGGGGTGCCGTCGCCAATTGGGGGTTGCTCATCTGTTCACTGCGAACAAGTTTGGCAGGTGACGTCGCGATGTGGGCAAAACAGCAGGGGCAACGCCCCGGAACATTGTCTAGCCCAGTCCAGCGGACTGGGGAATCGGCCCAAGATTGTCTGTCGAGGGCTGAAGGCCCGGCCCGTTGACAAGATTCTGGGGCAACTGGCCTCTCGCGTGAACTCCTGCCTTCAGTCCTAGGCCGATGGCCTAGGCTAGACAACCCGCTGGGCCGTTGGCCCGACCGTGACCCTGACTGGACAAATGAACCACCCCCAAACAGCGACTGCACCCTTTGAAAGTTGTAAACTAATAGCCAGTTGAAAATCGTGGGGCAGGCTTTCTAGCCTGCCATGGTGCCGTTTGATGTTTCGGATCAAAGTGTACGAGTTGCTCTTGTCAGATTAGAAATCTGACCCACGGTTGTTTCAAGGGGGTGTTAGGCTTGATAACCCAATATTGTGCGGCACAAAGGTTTTGGAGGCGTCAGCCGACGCGGGGCTCCTTCTCCCCCGTGATCGACGTGCGACTTCAGTCGACGTTCACACGGGGGAGAAGGTTGGGATGAGGTGGGAGCGGTAGACGCTCATGCGGTCGTCTTGCGAAGTGGGCGAAGTGGATACCTCACGCGGCTTGTGGACGCAACCAGAGTCCCCTTTCGCTCCGCGAAAGGTGTGGAAACACCAACCAGACGCTACTTTCGCGGAGCGAAGGGGGACAATCTAGGGTCGTTCGTCGCTTAGCTTCTCGGGAAGTTGGGTTAGCAGGCTCGATGTTGGACTCATGGAGGGCTGCTCTTGTTTGAAACGGATCGCGTCAACTCAAGGCTGGCTGCTTGGCCCGCGACGTAACGGTTGACACCGGTCGGGAGAATGAACCTGTAGTCTCCGGGCCGACGGCTTCTCAACGAGACTGGTCGACTTGCCCGGAGGGGTTCCCTCGCTGCGAGTTGGCCGATGGCTCCTCCTTGTTCTTCACTGTTCGGCCCTTCCCGACTCGATTGGACTTCGAGTGACGGTACTACGACCGCTGTTGACATAATCGATGGGGATGCGAGCATCATGTTTAGCAAGAAAGGCAGGCTGAAGCCTGCCTTTCAATTACTCTCGCAATGCCCAAAAACCCTCTCCCTGAAGACAATTGAATGGATGACGTTTACGCGCTCATTGAACGCGTCGTGTACCGCAAGTCGCTCATTGCATTCGTGGATGCGCCAGCGAGGGATCGGTCAATCGCCGCAAACATCGAGTCCGCAGAATCGACGCGGTTCTTACTTGGTGGTACTAACGGATGGGCGAATTCCTGCGTCATTACGTCGCGGATGGCGACTTTCCAGGTTGGCGCATGATTGCAGAGTTCTTGTGGTGCGGTAAAATTGGTTCTTTGCCAAATGATGTGCGCCGTGGTTATCCGATGAGTGCGAACTTGGTTAGGTGGAGTGCATAGAGTTTGAGTGTGAAGTACTCGGTGTCTCGAAACCCATAGGCTTGGCGTTTCATCGTCTTGATCTTGTTGTTAAGGCCTTCGAGCGGACCGGTCGAAATGCGGAAGCGATACCAGTTGAGAATTCCCGTGCGATGACCTTCCAGGGTGTTGGCCATGGTCCGCAGCACGCGAATGCCGGATGCTCTCGCTCGGGCACACCAGTCTTTCAGAAATCGTGCCGCCTCGTGACGTGCGGGCTGTTCCCAGATTTGTCGCAGATCTTCTTTCAGGTAATACGCCACGGCGAGCGAGTGGTTCATCTCGAGGGCCTTCTGTAGACGTTCTTGGTCGTTGCGTTCGGGTTCCAGGTGGTCGGGGTGCTTCAGCAGCAGCCAGCGAGTTCCCTTGAGAGTCGACTTCTGCAGTTGATCTTCCGCTTCCCGATGCAATTCCCGGCGGAGTGTCGTGAGCTTTTCGTTCATCAGTTTCACGATGTGGAAACGATCAAAGACCAGCGTTGCTTTCGGCAGGTTCTTCTGGACGGCCGCGTAATACGCGCTCGACATGTCGGTCGCCACGGCGCAGATTCGCGCCTTCGATCCACGCAGCCGATTCCAGAACGATGTGAGGGCTGCTTGGCCTTTTCCCTGGCCCACGAAGACAATCGCACCGCTTTCCAGGTCCATCACAATCGTGAGGAACTTCCGTCCTTTTCCAACTGAGATTTCATCAATGGCGATGGCCTTCACGTCCCGCAGTCTGGGTTTTGCGAAATGCTGTGCCAGCCATGCCTTGTCGATGTCCCGTACCATGTGTGTACTCACGCCCAGGTAGAGCGCGACATCTGTGATGGTCATGAGCTTTCGAAGATCGATCACCATTCGAGCGAAGCTCTGTGTGTGGTTCTTGCCACTGGACACGCCCGGCAGCACGACGGTCCGCACGGTTCCGCATTGCCGACACTCGACGCGAGGCGTGCTGACAAACAGAACGGTTGGTCGCAGGCCGATCGGCGGCGCGTGCAACAGGCGATCCACCGTCCCACGACGAATGACGGACTTGGATTGGCAGCCGGGACACTTCACGCAGTCGGCCGGCGCCCGCATTCGTAGTGTGAATCTCTCCGCTGACTGCGTTGCGGAGACGTGTTCATAGCCCTTCATTCCAATGGCTCGATACAATGCCGACGTGGACATTTCGGTACTCCTGATGAGTTCGCTGTGAGAAGCTCTCATCAAACCGACTTGTCCACATTCTTCAACCCAACACCCCAGCGCACATCATTCGTCAAAGAACCGTAAAAATTATGGAGTGATTACGGCGTTCTGTGTTTACCAAAATCGGAGAATCAATAATCCATGCACCCGAGGCGAGGATCGGATGTTTCCTAAAAACATAGTCGCTTAATCGCAACCAGGTCAGGTCTTCGTACTGTTGTTTGAAAATCGTGAAACCCTTTCCAGATTTATATCGCAATGACACAATGGAGTTGCCGCTAGTGGCTGCCCTGTCTGGGATTTTGGCTGGCGTCTGTTGTCCTTTGACAAGAATTGGTGCTGCCATTTTCGGCTTTCCGGCATTAGTGGTATCGTGTTACTATCTCGTTCGCGAGACTCAAAACATAAGTCGCAGATTTTTCTGGGCAGGGTCGTTCGAGGCGCGGTTGTCACGACGATCTGCATTGAAACTAATCCATGAGCGACCGAGCGAATTCGTCCTTTTTGTCCAGTACTATTCCGGCGGTTTCGACGTGTCGCATCTTGCCCCCGCTGCAATCTTGGAACATGTTGAGAGCACAGTGCAGTATGCAATTTATCCGGCATCATGGAAGATTATTGAGGATTGCAAACGCTTAAACATCCCAATTCGAGAGTCGCGAGGTTAAGTGATGTCGAACAATTCAGCGTCATGATTAGAGTATGGGCCAAACTTGTGGGCGACTCTGGTCATGTCGTTCGACGTGAGGGGCCGTTGGTCACTGATCGTTACGGGCAAACTGTTTGCCGTGCGTCCTTTACAACCTCGATCTAACCTGTAGAAGAACGTGGGGCAGGCTTTCCAGCCTGGCGTGGTTTCGTTTGATGTCTCGGAAAAAGCGTTCGCGGTGCTTTTGTCAGATGAGAAATCTGACCCACGGTCGTTTTTCAACGGGCCGCTAAGATATACGAACTGCGGGTGAGGACTTCAGCAGGATGACCGTCGACAACCGATATTCTGCATTCCACTTACCGTCACGTTGAGGAGGATTGCTGTCAGGGCTTGCGGGGCACATCGGATCAGAGATCGTCAGGTCATGACGGAGAGATACGGAACAGCTGCGAAACTCGGCACCTGGCTGAAGACCACCGCGCAGGAACTGAATCATTACTGGAAAAAGAAGTCGTCGCAGCAGGTCCGGTCTGCCACATGCGGAGATCAAGGCAGGCAACTCCACGGTGAGTTTCCCGACCCGCCTCGTGAAGAGTCGCGGTGCGACCACTTGAGCACGGTGGAAACCTTCCGCCACCGAAACTTGCCCCCAAGCTCCCTCCCAATAATCTGGTCGGGCTGTGAACGGTTTCGTTTTGATTGCGAATCGTGCGATCCTCCTGCGAGGTGGCAGTGTCGCTAAAGGAAATTGAAGGCATCAACTTCAGTAACCTTGCAGACTCAGTTACAATTCTGCTCGAGTGATGACCTGTTCCATCAATCTGAGATCCATCGGAAATCGGTTCGCACAGCGGGCGCTGATTGATGATTCCTGACGTATTACTAAGTGAGCCGAAATGATTGTTGGTATCGATTTAGGGACGACGAACTCGCTCGTTGCCGTTATGGATGGGACGGCTCCGCGATTGATTCCCAATTCGCTGGGCGAATGGTTGACGCCGTCGGTTGTGGGGATTGACGAAGACGGCGGGCTACTTGTCGGAGGGACGGCGAAGGAGTATCAGGTCCTGCATCCGGAGGCGTGTGTCGGCCTTTTCAAGCGGTCGATGGGTGTCAACTGGACCTGCACCCTGGGGGGGCGAAAGTTTACGGCTGTCGAACTTTCCAGTCTTGTGCTGCGTTCGCTCAAGGAAGATGCCGAGGCGGAACTGAAGCACCCGATCGACCGGGCGGTCATTACGGTTCCCGCCTATTTCAACGACGATCAACGCCGGGCGACGATGCGGGCGGCAGAACTCGTCGGCTTAAAGGCGGTCCGTATTATCAACGAACCGACAGCGGCTGCGATCGCCTATGGGATGCAGGACTCGGAATCCGAAAAGGTCATGTGCGTCGTTGATCTTGGGGGGGGAACGTTCGATGTTTCGGTCCTGGAGATTTTCGATGGGACGTTAGAAATCCGGGCGTCGGCAGGAGAAACTTTTCTCGGCGGCGAAGACTTCACGACCGCACTCACTCGCTGGGTGTTGGGGGAACGGGGGATCGTCTTTGAACGTGCGGAAATGGAGACGCCAACCCTCGTCTCACGACTTCGGAAAGAGTGTGAGACCGCCAAACGAACCTTAACATCGCAAGAGTCGGCCACCCTTCGCATTCCCAACGAAGCGGGGGAATTTAACGACGATTCGCCGGTCGTCATCGTCACACGGGAGCAGTTCGCCGACTGCACGCAACGTATCCTCGAACGGATCGACATCCCGATTCGACGTGCACTGGGGGATGCGAAGGTGAAGCGGGCCGACATTCATGATGTCCTGCTCGTCGGCGGGGCAACGCGAATGCGGTCGTTCATCGATCGGGTGATGGAACTGCTCGGCCAGCCCCCACGTTGCGGCATCAATCCCGATCATGTTGTCGCCCTGGGAGCGGCCATTCAGGCAGCTCTGATTGAACAGAATAAGGCAGTCGACGACCTCGTCGTCACCGATGTCGCCCCGTTTACACTCGGGGTTGATAGCTGTCGGATCATTGGGAGTGAAGAGAAGTCGGGATATTTCTTCCCGATCATCACTCGCAACACGACGATCCCAACCAGCCGCACGAGGCGAGTCGGCACGATGCACGCTAACCAAACGGTCGTGCGAATCGCGGTCTATCAGGGGGAAGGGCGCATGGTCGAACAGAACCTTTCGCTTGGGGAGTTCATGCTCGAAGGGATCCCCAAGGGACCTGCTGGACAAGCTGTTGATATTCGATTTAGCTACGATCTCAACGGCGTGCTGGAGGTGGAAGCGACGATTGTCGCCACCCAAAAGAAGGCGACGTTGGTCATCAGCCGACACGCCAAAGGGATGAGCGAAGCGGAAATCCGAAAGGCGGTCGCCGACATGCAGGCGTTGAAAAGTAGTCCTCGCGAAGAAGCAGTCAATCGACACCTCTTAATGCGGGCCGAGCGTCTATATCAGGAACTCCCCATTTCCGAACGGGACCGACTCGACGACTTGTTGACTGGTTTCGAGTCCGCTTTAGAAGAGAACGATACTGCCGCCATCGCTCTGTTTCGAAGCGAACTCGAACAATTTCTGAACCTGTTCGATCGGGGAGCGAACGATGCCGATCACGATGGGGAACACTGGACATGACCACCGGAGAATTTCCTGATGTCGCCTCGACTTACCGGCAGCGGAACGAGGCATCTGTCGACACAACACCGCCCCCCATCGAACACGTTCTACAACCAGAGGCCCTGGCCGCCGCTGAGGAGCGTTTGCAAGTCGATCGCCGAACATGGGCCTTGAGGCAACTGGAGATCGATGGCTCGCCGCAGGGACGACATCTACAAGCCGCCTTGTTGGAACAGGTGGATCGGGTGAATCTCAACACTCCTCCCGACTCCGATCCGCTCGGGGCGGTGACCGCGCTCGTGCGACCAAAGCAATTTGACGTTGCAGAAAAACAAGATCAAACTCCCGTCTGGAGCGACTTCCATCGTCAGTCATTGGCTGATGAAGTCCGGCAGTTTGCTGACGAGTTCTTTTCGCTCCCGATCACCGCCCGTCACGAGCGCTGGGAAGCGTTGTTCGCGTTAGTCCAGAATGAACCAGCACTCGTCCTGTGGCTGAATCGCATGCACGACTTGTTATCGGTCGATGCCTCGGCAGTGACAGAACAAGTCGACTGCAAGACAGGGTTGGCAAAGGACTACAAACAGCTCGCCGTCACCCACCCCATGACGGCAGCCCGCATCCGCACGCAAATCCGCAAACGAGCCGTCCGAGCGAAGGAAGCCTATCGCCTGGTCACCAACCGCATCGAAAGACTCTGCCCCCGATTGGTTGCCCAGAGCTTCGCTCTGCATGAGGAACTGCGCGGCCAGGGTGCTCCCTTTTTTCTGAAGTCTCCCCGCCCGAAGTTCCGGCCGACAAATGGGGAGCCTGCCACGCAAACATCTTGGTCCGCTTTACTGGTCATCATATTCTTCATCGGAGTGTTTGTCGCCTGGCTCGGCGACACAAAGAAACCGTCTTCCTCCAATTCGTCGCGGTCAACGTACACACCGTTGCCATCAGACTGGCAAGCAGGCATCCCGACTCATGAACGATCCTTCTACGACATCTCTCAACGCGAGTTGAAAATAAAACCAGATCCGTTACCGCCGATCGAAGAGAACGATCTGTTCATAGGAGGAGTCAGAATCTTACGAGGACGAACGAGTGTCGACGATATCAAGACTCCCCCTCTTGTTCAGGTCGTCACAGGCCGACGACTCGCGTCACATCAGTTGCCAGTCGATCTCGAATTTCGACTCGGTGCAGAACTCCGACGACTGGCGAATGAGTCCGGAACCGTTCAAGAGACCGAGACGCTCCGCCAGTTGGTCGAACAGGCGGGACAGGTTCCCGACATCGACCTCCCCGAAGAGTCGCGAGAGCCGTACCGATTCATGTTCTTTGTCAACAGCGTCCCCCCAGATCTCACGAAACTCCCGTCGATACAGTTTCGGTTGGACATCATCGAATGCGAACCGAAGACGGATGACTATGCCCCACCGGCCCTTCGTGAATTCCTCGAAAAGACGTCTCAACAAAAAGTCCGAGGCTTGACGGTCATGCTCCCCTGGCCGGATGACGACCCGCGAACCGCCAGAATCAAACGGGCATTTCTATCCCCAGAAGTCAGGGAGCTGAATGAACTCGGTGTGCTAATCGACGCGAGGTTCATCGACGCCAGCAACATTCGATTCGTCCCGGGCACGCTCGAACCACCACGGGGAATCGACACCCCTCCCCCCACAAATCCGCAACCTGTCCTCCGTTCGTTTCAATTGTCCAAGCAGCTCGAATGGCGACTAATGCACGCGATGAAAGAGTTATCGGAACCAGGATATGATGACCTCTTCGCCAAGGGACTTCGCGACATCTTGTCGGACCTCGCCATCGTGCCAACTCCGAAAGGGGTTAGCAGTTCGTCGAGATCGATCACGGTGCAGTTCCTCATCGAGTACGGAAACAGACCAGAAGCCAGCGCGAAGAAAATCCTGCTCCTGATGAGACCCGTCGATGCCTCCACACCCGCCTCTTCCATCGCCCGCAGCATCGATGTCATCCGACACGCCGACGACGATGAGTCCACAATGCGAGATGTGCGGGTCGTGATCGTCACGCTCCCCTGGCCCGAAGAAGACGAGAAGTCGGTCCGCTTTCGACAACAGCTTCAGGATGCAAATCTCGACTTCCCGCAGTAGGACATCCCCGAAGTTCAGACCCTGCTCAACGACACGTACCACTCCTCTGTCACCCCCCCCCCCACTTCGATCTCACGGACAATCTCTGATGGCGGGCGAGCATCTGGCAGACGACTCTCGGAAGTGGCCGAACGATCCGTTTCAGTTACTGGCTGTTCCCCGTTCGGTCGACCGGCGAACGCTGAAACGGGCCTACACATCGCTCATCAAACTCTTTAAGCCGGAACATGCACCGGCCGAGTTTCTGAAGATTCGCGAAGCATACGAACACATCGAACAGATGATCTCGTTTCGCGAACAGTTCGAGGTCGACGACTTGTTCCCTCAAGAGAACGACCACTCGAACCGTGTCTCGCCCAACATCGAGATCACTCCCAACGAAATCGCTTCAGACGAGATCGAGCTAATTCCAGTTCTCGAGCCTGAGTCCGATCCCGTTTTCGAGTCGGCGGCAAAGGGGGAGGCAACTTCCGAGATCGCAGAGACCGACGAGTTCGAGATTCTCTCACCACCTCCCAGCGACGAACTCGAGACGATCTGGAGGGTCGCCCGTGCGGGTGACTTGGCAACGGCCTATGCTCAACTCCAACAGCTCGCGCTCCGCAGTCAACGAGACGAACTGCTGGCCGAACGACTCTACTGGCTCCTCAAAATCGACCCCGACCTCGCCCCAGAACGTCGACCGGCTGAGCATCTCATTGACTTTGTCAAATCGTCCCGCCGCTGGTCGAACTTGCACGCACTCCTAGTCAATGAACTCCGCTTCGATCCCGACGTCGCATTGTCGGAAGCGTATGGAAAACTGATTCGCCCCGATGCCTCAGAGCAGGTGGTCGAAAACCTCATCGCCCCCCGCTGGCAAAGGGCTGCCGAGTGTGACCAGTGGTCTGTCATCGAAGCGGACTTCGCCCGTCTCGAATGGCACTATCAGATCGACGCCCCGCAACTCCTCCTCCGCCTCGACATTCGAGGGGTCGAACTGACCCTCTTCACCCAGCATCCCGACGCCCGCCGGCTGCGTGTTCGACTCCAGAAGCGACTTAAAGATAGACACGTGGACGCCCTGGATTTCTCCGACGACTTCGACAGACTCGACCTGTTGGTCGCGGTCCAGCAAGAACTCTCTCCAAGCCAACACGACCCACCCATGCAGTGGATGATTCATCGTCTACAGACCTTGTTTCAGAGTCTCATCCTGTACGGCCCACAGCAAGCGGCCCGTCCCCTGCAACGCTTTCTGACCGAGGCGGCCCCTCAGGATCAGTTTGGCCTCGACGCCAACCGGCTCGGCTTACTATCCGTCCGACTCCCGCAGGCGATGTCGCTGTTGTTGTTTCTCATCAACCGGCTCTGCCCTGAACAACAAATCACCCACGATGCCGTCGCTCTGGCGATCGCTTTACAACAACGCACTTCGCTCAAGAGGGCAATTCAGAACATCGGGGTCGAATACTTCGGAAGCCGTTTCATCGTCAGCTCGCCCCGCGTCGTCCCCTTTCGCCAGGAAGTGATCGACATCTGCTTAGAAGAAAACATTCCAATGCACGCGGCCCTCGACGCCATCTTCACGAATTACGGCTCAATCGCCCCCTCACTCGCCGAACTCCTCAACTGGATGGCTGAAGCCGACCTTGCCACCCAAGCCTACATCCAGGGGATGCACTACCTCTGGAAGACCATCACCCCCACCTGGCTATAATTCTCTTCACGCTAGCATTCCTGCCTGTTCGCACCTTAACACCCTGTTGAAAACAACCGTGGGTCAGATTTCCAATCTGACAACAGCAACTCGTACACTGCATTACCTAAACATCAAACGACACCAAGTCCGACTGAACCCCCCACAACTGCCCGGCACGATTCTTCACTTAAGGTTAACCCACACCTCTCCCTCTCCCCCACTGTCGACGCTCCTACACTCTATGACCTTCCAGTTGGGGGCGAGGGGGATTTCGGTTCGAGTCTTGCTCTGTAATCGAGTCTGATTCTGCAACATCCACGCGCCTGTTTGTCGCCTTTCGCTCCGCGAAAGCAGCGCCCCTTTCGCGGAGCGAAAGGCGACTATGATTGCGGCCACAAGCCGCGCGGGGCATCCACTTCGCCCACTTCGCAAGACGACCGCATGAGCGTCTACCGCTCCCCCCTCATCCCAACCTTCTCCTCCGTGTGAACGTCGGCTGAAGTCGCACGTCGATCACGTTGGAGCAGGAACCCCGCGTCGGCTGACGCCTCCAAAACCTTTGTGCCGCACAATATTTGGGTTATCAAGCCTAACACCCCCTTGAAACAACCGTGGGTCAGATTTCTAATCTGACAAGTGCAACTCGTACACTTTGATCCGAAACATCAAACGGCACCATGGCAGGCTAGAAAGCCTGCCCCACGATTTTCAACTGGCTCTTAGTCGACAACCTTCAAACCGTCCACCTGTCTCCCCTTGCCGTTGCACTTTCTGAAGAATAGAATCTCCACCGTCGCCAGTTCCCATTGGTCGATAAGGACTTCTCCCAAATCTCAACCCCCGGCCCCTCCAACAACAAGTCCCATTAGACAGAATCAACGCCAAATCAAAAGGCAGATGACTTCTGTATGAAAACAAGTTATTTGCGAAAGCCATTGTGTACCTCAAGACGAACTCCAATCTGGACTTTGCAGAGATTGCCTCACGGCTCGTTCCAGATGCGACACCCGATTCTCTCGAACACGACTCCGAAAACGTCTTTGAGTGGATGTGGTTGAACATCAATGACATCCCATTCGCATTGAACGTTTCTCGCGAACACGGATGGGCCGACATCGACGACGAAGTTGAATCCACCGTCTCGCTCGAAGAATTGAGAACACTCGTGAAACCAGGTGCCGTTTACATGTCCGGTTGGGAGCGTTCGACAGATACTTACATCAATGAATTGCCGGAATGGTTGCCGCAGTTCGTGGCAAACCAGCTTCATGCCGATGTCTTTGTGTACAAAGGCCGTATCAATGTAGAAACTCCAGACGGGAAGCCGGTCTCCGTGGTCCGTCCGCGATCGGGAAACGCAAATAATCATGCGGTGAACGGGAGCCGCCGGTGACGCGTGTTTTGAAATCATAGTTTTTCGGCGGCGGCCCCGTTACCGCTGTCGTTCGCCAGGATAGTCCACTCGCCATGCCAAACACCGCGAAGATCATCGGCGTTCACGAAATCGAAGCAGACGAAACTGTCTACCTGATCGAGATTGAGGTGACTGGTGACGCCGACCAGTTCGACTTCGGCGATCTGACGCAGGTAGATGCAAATGCCCCCCGCGACAATTGGCAGTCCGCCTATGACGAACGCGAAATTGATTCTCCGAAAGACGCGCGTCGATTTGCGTTCTTCTTTCACTATCTGGATTTCCACTCGCCAGTGATCACATCTTTTGGCGAGATTCCAGTTCCGGGACCGACACCGATTCCGGAGCGATTGCGTAGAATCGAATACGAGGCTCCTTGACCAATGCCAGACGAGCCTTCCGGCAACTGAATGATGCCTGCAGTTTCCGAAAGAACCAAGATGTTGGCGAATCATCACATGCACGGGAGCGGCGGTGGCCAGCGGGTTTTTAGATCAACGTCAACTCCCGCCGCCCCGTGATGCGGGTCGTTCGCCAGCAGCAATCGATGCGAAACCTAATTGTAATCGTCGCCGCAATTGTAACCGGATGCTCTGGTGAGTCTGCACGTCCGCCAGTTCCGGAATCATCTGATGTAGCCACAGTCCCAATACCAAGTATCACGCAGCAAGACACGACCGACACTGCCATTACCAAGGAGTACCCAACAATGCGTGATGAACTGATTCAGTTTATCCAATCTCCCGATCGTGACTCGTATCTCGCGTTTCGCCGCAAGATCATCGAATCGAACTCCTACGAACCATATTCCGACGAGATCGATACAGCAGGTGAGCTTTACGAACAAGAAAAGATCGAAGAAGCACGGGAGACTCTCCAGAGCGCAATGCCAAACCTCATGCTAAGCCCGCGTGCGCATCAGTTACTGGGTTTCCTACACCACAAACTCGGCAATGAACAAGCCGCACAAATGGAAATGATGATTGGGCACGCATGCACAGAAGGAATTCTCGCGTCTGGAGACGGATCTAAAGATCGACCATTCATAGTCAGTCGCACGTCAGACGAACACGACGTGATTGACCATCTCGGCAAGCAACTCAAACAGCAGTCGCTCAGCCACAGCGGCGACTCACATCTTGATTTAATTGAATGCACGGACGGTTCAGAATACTGGTTCGACATTACGGACGCGTACAATCAGCTTTCAAAGTCCTTCGGAGAATAATCTGGCGAACAAACCGTTGGACGCGGAGCCGCCGTTCGCGTTGCTCCTGGAGACAATGTTGATTGGCGGCGGCCCGGTCACGCAATCGTTCGCCGTCATCAATGCCAGCACCGCAAGGATCGTCACAATGAAAGCCCTCCTGTCGACGACAGTCTCTGCGTTTGCATTCGCCACACTTGGTCTGATCGCCGCATTTGGCATTGCGATGTTCGCTCCGACGCCTCCGTCACAGCGGCCTGACTTCGAGCGAACAATGTTCATTGTTCTGCCCCTTGCCGGCTCTGCCATTGGCTGGTTCATTGCCTACCTGGCGACTCCTTTCGACAACGAACAATCGAAGCCTCCAACGGCTGTCCGAATTTCGAAAGATCAACAACACAATGCCGCCTGAATCCATCACACGCGCCCGTGAGCAGGATGGCCATGGGATCATGACGTGCCCCACAAAAATGAATTCACAACGACTGTCAGGCGGAACAGAAAGCGTACACGTGAAGGCAACGACATGATATAAGCCGGTTGGCGGTCAGTCTCCGTAGGTCTGGCTCCTGTCTGCCTTCCTGTGCCTGGGTGTTTCGTCGCTCTGCGGCTGCGGAGACATGGGAGCGATCGGTCGTTCGACTTATCGCTTTTGACACTTTGTGTTCGACAGACAATCGGGCGTCTTGAAGCGAAATGCAGCCATTCCCCTTGCATGAAGGCTCGATTGCCACTAACAATCCCAAAAGGAAGTCAGGCAGGAGCCTGACCTACCTGAACTATGATGTGTCCATCACGAACCCTTCAAAGAAATACCGAAATCCAACACAAGGGACTCGCACCCCAAAACCTCACACCCCTGCCGGGCGTACCGTGAACCAGAGCGGCGAATTCGGGGGAAATCTCAAGTCAACGCGTAACGTCGCCGCCCGGTTACGCTGGACGTTAGATTGCAGGAGCCATGATGGTCAGCGCTTTCCTGAGCCACTCAAGCGTCGACAAGCCGTTCGCACGAAGGCTGACTGGCGACCTTCGCGCGAATCGAATCGACGTTTGGCTCGACGAAGAGCAAATCAGGCCGGGACAGTCGATTGTTGGGCGAATCAACGACGGTTTGGCAAAGAACGAATTCGTACTACTGGCCGTCTCGAAGAGCTTTCTCGCCTCCGAATGGGCTACTTGGGAAACCAATACGTCCGTTACAAGTTCAGTTAACAAAAAGTCTGCATCAGTCATTCCTCTTCTTATTGACGATGTCTGGGATTCGGTTCCGCCGTTACTCGCCGACAAGCTCTATATTGACTTTCGCAGGCATGGAAACATCGTCGATTATCGCCACTCGCTCGGACAGTTGACGAGAGTGCTCACCGGCACTTCCACGCCCCCGAAACTCAACAAGCCCTATCCCACAGTAATGGTTACCGGTGGACGCGATCCCAGACACAACGCGATCGCTTTTGAGGCTGCTTATGAGTTCGGAAGGCTGATTGGTGGGCATGACTATCTCGCAATGTCGGGCACGGCGCTTGGCGTAGATGAACATTTCGCGCGAGGTGTGACTGAGTCACTCAATCACCGTTCTAAAGATCCGCGAAACTTTCTTACGTGCTATTACGGGCGAGGCCGCTCTGCAAATCATTCTTTCGGTACACAGATTGAGTCTGCCTACGCCAAGCGAGAAGAAGGTGTTCCGGAACTAATTACTGATGCGGATATTGTCGTCCTCTGTGGTGGGAGCAAGAATACGCAATACGCAGGTGTGCTCGCGATGCTCGAGAATAAAGTCGTCCTGCCCATGGCGGCCACTGAGGGGGCGGCTAAGGATGTTCACAATCTCATTCGGGGTCGTTTCGAAAAGACATTTGGCAGCACTATAGCGAAGGCGCAGTTCATGGCTCTGGCAAACACCAACGGTAGTTCAGCGGACTTTGCACAAACATGTTTCCTCCTTCTTCGAAGTTTTGTGTCGTAGATCCTGGAAAACAGCCTAAATCGGTTAAGGGTTATCCTTGCGGATGACTCTCCCCACACCACCAGACATGAGGGTCCGTCAGTGTGCTTTCTTTGGGGGCGGTTTCGCGAGGGTGAGCAAGCTGGGCTCACAACGTCTGTAAGCTGAGTTCGAGTAGGTCTCGCTCTGTCTGCCTTCCTGTGTCTGGGTGTTTCGTCGCTCTGCGGTTGCGGAGACATGGGAGCGATCGGTCGTTCGACTTATCGCTTTTGACACTTTGTGTTCGACAGACAATCGGGCGTCTTGAAGCGAAATGCAGCCATCCCCCTTGCATGAAGGCTCGAGTGTCATCAACAATCCTTAGTAGCCTGTTGAACAACGTGCGGTAGACTTTCCAGTCTGACGTGGTGCCGCTTGGTGTCTCGAAAGAGAGGGTTCGAGATGCTCTTGTCAGATTGGAAAATCTGACCCACGGCCGTTTTCAACGGGTTGTTAGAGGAAGCCATCTATGAGCTTGACCTATATGAACTGCTATACGGATTCGCATTTTACAATTGAAAAGAGAGTAACGTGATGCAAAGCACATTCGATCAATTCAAGTCTGCATTGACGGCTGGTTGTTCAGAGCAAGAGTTCCTGGCCATGAGATGCCCAATCTGTTCGTCGGGATTAGATTTGAGAGTCCATCCTGACGGCATGGTTTTTTTTGTCCGATGTCAAGTTAGTCGCTGTCACTTGAGCATGCACGGAGTATCCAAGACACCTCCGGAATGGTGGTCGGATCGCGTTGAATCACTGGGGTGGTATTAGTGTCGCCGATTAGATCGGCGGTTTGTCAGGCCTGTTAGTTGTCGCCGAAGGGGCCCTATGTTCTGTGTCCTATTTCCTAATTCCACGTATTAATTCATCGTCATTCCGACAGCGTCGGCGACTTTGCGGCAGAGGGTCATGGTTTCGGCGAAGGCTTCGGGAGTGAGGGTCTGGGCTCCGTCGCTGACGGCTTTTTTGGGATCGGGATGGACTTCTAAGATCAGGCCGTCGGCTCCGGCGGCGATGGCGGCGGCGGACATGCGGGGGACAAGCGATGCGATCCCGGTGCCGTGGCTGGGGTCGATGACGACGGGGAGATATGTTCGTTGTTGCAGGTACGGGACCGTCGCCAGGGGGAGGGTGAAGCGGGTATGAGCTTCGAAGGTGCGGATGCCTCGTTCGCAGAGCATGACCTGTTGGTTTCCTCGGTCGAGGACGTACTCGGCTGCGAGGAGGAACTCTTCGATGGTCGCGGAGGGGCCACGTTTCAGGAGGACCGGTTTTCTTGTCTCACCGACGGCTGAGAGGAGGTAGTAGTTTTGCATGTTGCGGGCCCCGATCTGCAGGACGTCGGCATAGCTGGCGACCATGTCGACATGCTCGGGAGCCATCACTTCAGTAACGACGGCGAGGCCGGTTTCTTCGCGGGCGGCTGCGAGGAGTTTAAGACCCTCTTCCTTCATCCCTTGGAAGGCGTGCGGGCTGGTGCGAGGTTTGAAGGCTCCGCCACGCAGGGCAGTCGCTCCGGCGGCCTTGACCTGACGAGCCGCCAGGAGAATCTGCTCTTCCGACTCGACTGAGCAGGGCCCCGCGATGACGCCGACGTTGCCGCCACCGATAACGAGGTCGCGGACCCGGATGATGGTGGGGTCTGGTTTGGCTTCTCGACTGGCGACCTTGTATGGGGTAAGGATGGGGACGACCTTATCGACTTCGTCGTAGGACTCGAGCGTTTCTCGGAAGCCTTCGCGTTTCTCACCGATGGCGGCGATGACGGTCCGTTCGGTCCCGACAATGATGTGCGACTTAAGTCCCAATTCTTCAATGCGCTGACGCATCTGCTCAATCGCCTGCTCGGAGGCCCCCTGCTTCATCACCACAATCATCGAAAGTCTTCCTGTATCATAAGATTTCAAGCCCGGACCCTCCCACGCCTGGGGAAGCGGTTGCCGAGCCTCATTATAGGCGAGCCGTCCGGCGGATGTCACTGAGTCCAAGACCACTCAGACGAAGCCCCGACGATCTGGTGCCTGACAACCGTCGGAGTCTGGTGGTTCGTCTGGATCCTTCTGACAGGTCAAACTTTGTAGACTTTGGCGTCGGTTTGGGGGTATACTTGGGGAGACGGGAGGTTTGGCCAATGGGGTTGACGCTCGTCTGCACTGACGGATGGAGACTCCTGCCGGATCGTCCTTTGATCTCTTGGTCCCGACGGTTTGTGCTGACTGTGATGTCTGGAAGCAAATTGTGTTTTTGACGCTCGGGCCAAAGCGATTTCTCTCCTGAGATGACTCTTACTCTGACCGATTTGGATCGGTTGTGAGGAAGGGACGTCGGTGGGAACTATCTCCATCCCCGAACTCTCGATACCTCATGTTGCTGCGTGTGCGGTGTAAAGCGTGTGGAAAGGTCTTTAAGCTGCGGCCCGAATGGGCGGGACGGCGGGGAGAGTGTCCGAACAGCGAGTGCCGACATCCTTTCAAGGTTCCTACTGTCACTTCCACCGCTGATGGAGGGGCATCGGGCGATGCGACGGAAGACTCGGATGAAACGCCGCGAGTCTCTTCTGCAGCAGCTGAGACGATTGCTCCGCGGAAACGGCCCGTCGCGTCGCCGACGGAAAAACGTGGCGGGTCGGCCGGATCCGTCGATCAAGAAAAGAGGTCTCGCTCTGCCTCAGCCGAGGCGTCACGAACGGAGTCAGGTCCTCTCAAATCCCCGACAAGAAAGCGGTCTGCGAATTCGGTTCCGGCGGCGGTCGTTCCGGACATTGATAACGAATTCGACGATTTACTTGATGACAGTTTCGGGCAGAGTGTAGACGAAGTCCATGCGGGCGGTCTGGCAAAGGGGCCACGACGTGCGGGTTCCGTCCAGGGGGCATCTGGAAAGAAGTCATCCTCCCGTCGTGGTCGCGCTGTCGGTCAGGGTTCACGTTCGAAGAGTCGCCCACTGTGGCTGTGGGTGTCTCTGGCTGTTGGACTTTGCCTCGTCATCGGAGTCGCCGGGAAGTTCTTTTTCGGAGGCTCGACCGAACCGGGAGTGGCGGGAGTCGCTGTTGCCGACATGGCCCCCCCACAGGTTCCTTACAGCGAGATTCAGCCGTTCTTTCAGAAGTATTGCTTCGATTGCCATTCCGGCGAGAATGCGGAAGAAGGGGTTGCTCTCGACGGTTTTCATGATCTTGAAGGCATCCTGAAGGATCGCCGACGTTGGGAAAAAGTGCTCAAGCTCGTCAAGGTTGGGGCGATGCCGCCGTCTGACATGGAGCAGCCAACGTCAGCGGAACGGGACGCAGCGGTCGCGTGGCTTGATCGTTCGTTGTACTACGTTGACTGCAACGCACAGCCCGATCCGGGACGTGTGACGATTCGTCGACTGAATCGGAACGAGTACAACAACACGGTCCGCGACTTGGTCGGGGTCGATTTTCAACCGGCTGCGAACTTTCCGTCGGACGATGTCGGTTACGGCTTCGACAATATCGGGGACGTCCTCACGGTACCGCCATTGTTGATTGAGAAGTATCTTGATGCCGCTGAACAAATCTCGGCTCACGCCATTGTCGGCGACGATATCGCCAAGCTGAGCAAGCGTGTCGAGGCGAGTAAGTTGCGAGGTCAAGGGGCTGTCAACGATGGTCCCGATGAGAGCCGTGTCATCGTCTCTGCCGGTTCGGTGACCGGGAACTTCTCGCTCCCTCGGGATGGAACATATGTTGTCCGAGTCGAGGCAGCTGCGGATCAGGCGGGGAATGAACTCGCGAAGTTAGAACTTCAGGTCGATGGCAAAGCGGTCCGGACGTTCGACGTTCCCGGCAAACGGACCTTTGCCTTCTTCGAGCATCGCCTGGAGTTGAAGGGGGGGCAACGTGACATCACCGCCCGCTTTACGAACGACTTTCTCGACGAGAAGGCTCCACGAGATCGTCGGGACCGCAACCTTTATGTCCGTATGATCGAGGTTCAGGGGCCGGTCGGACTCCCGGACAATCTGCCGGAGTCGCATCGCAAGCTGATCGTCGAGTCGCCGTCAAAACTGCTGAATGTCTCGGTCAACGACGCTGCCACGAAAAACCTGAGGCGATTCCTTCCTCGGGCGTTTCGTCGACCGGTGAGCGATGCCGAAGTCGCTCAGTATGTCCATTTCGTGCAGATGACCGTTGATCGGGGGGACACCTTTGAACGGGGGATGCAGATCGCCCTGCAAGCGGTCTTGGTCTCGCCGCAGTTTCTGTTTCGCATCGAAGTCGACAAGCGAAGTGAATCGACAAACGGACGACAATCTCTCTCCGACTATGAACTCGCATCGAGACTGAGTTACTTCCTCTGGTCGTCGATGCCGGACGAGGAACTGCTGGAATTGGCCGCTGCCGGGACGCTGCATGAGGATGCCGTGCTCGACGCACAAGTCCAGCGAATGCTCGCCGACCCGAAGGTCGATTCCCTCGTAAAGAACTTCGCCGGTCAATGGCTGGGGCTGCGGAAGTTGTCGACCAATGAGGTCGAACCAGACAAGACGATTTTTCCCGAGTTCAACGATCAATTGCGACAAGACATGTGGGAAGAAACGGAGCGATTCTTCGGGGCGATTGTCAAAGAGAATCGCAGCGTGGGGGATTTGATCGACGGTCGATACTCGTTCCTCAACGAACGACTCGCCAAACACTATGGCATCCCCAATGTGAAGGGGGACGAATTCCGGCGAGTCGAGTTTAACGGGGGGATGCGAGCCGGGATCCTCACGCATGGGAGCATCCTCACACTCACCTCTTACCCCGATCGGACATCTCCAGTGAAACGGGGCGAATGGGTGTTATCGAACCTGTTAGGAGACTCTCCTCCCGACCCGCCGCCAGTCGTTCCGGGACTTGATGAAACACAGAAGAACAACCCTGATTTACCACTTCGCAAACAGCTCGAAATCCATCGGGCCGACCCGGGTTGTGCATCATGTCATAAGGTGATGGACGAGATCGGGTTCGGACTTGAGAAGTTCGACGCCATCGGACGTTGGCGGGACAAAGAGGGGAAATTCGACATCGATGCCGTCGGCCTGCTCCCTTCGGGCGAGCGTTTCGATGGACCGGCCGAACTGGTGCAAGTGCTCGGGAAACGCAAAGATGATGTCAGCCGCTGTATCGCCGAGAAACTGCTGACGTATGGACTGGGTCGCGGTCTTGAGTGGTACGATCGCTGTACGGTCGATGCCATTACCCAGTCGTTAAAGGCAGACGACTACCGTTTTGCCGCCGCCGTCCGGGCGATCGTCAAAAGCGAACCGTTCCGCATGAGGTCTACCATCAATAACAGCCAATGAGTAGAATTCGTAGGGCCTATGACTCGGTCTGCCTGTAATGTTGAGGCACCGAGACTCCCAACCCACTGTAAGACGTCCCCGTCTCCCACTCCCACTGGTGTCTGTGATGAAGCCAATCAATCGACGCAAAGTTCTTCAAGGTGCCGGGGCCGCTTTGGCCCTGCCGATGCTCGAAGCGATGCTCCCCCAGTCGGTTCTTGCTGCGGGGGGAAGTGCCGGTTTCCCTAAGCGGATGGCCTTCATTTACATCCCTTGTGGGGCCATCATGCCCGACTGGACGCCGCGTCAGGAAGGGGCCAACTACGAGCTCTCCAAAACGCTCACCCCTCTGAAAGACTTCAAACAAGAATTGCTCGTCCTCAGCGGCCTCGCTCATGACAAAGCGAAAGCCAATGGCGACGGAGCCGGGGACCACGCCCGTGACTCTGCCGCCTATCTGACGGCATCGCAACCTCGAAAGACCGCAGGAGCAGACATCAACCTCGGCATCTCGGTGGATCAGGTGGCTGCTTCAAAGGTTGGCGATCAAACACGACTCCCCTCGATCGAACTCGGAACCGAAGCGGGTCGACAGGCAGGACAATGCGACTCCGGGTACTCGTGTGCCTATCAATCGAACATTTCCTGGAAGTCGGCCACTCAACCCATGGCCAAAGAGATCAACCCGAAAGCGGTTTTCGAGCGACTGTTCGGTGGCGGAGTTGAAGACGAAAAGGCTCGTCAGAAGCGAGACTTTTATCGTCAGAGCATCCTCGACTTCGTTTCGGAAGATGCCAAGAAACTTCGCGAGCAACTGGGGGGCAGCGACCGTCAAAAGCTCGATGAATACTTCACTTCGGTTCGCGAAG
Source organism: Planctomycetaceae bacterium (assembly GCA_041398965.1). Classification (GTDB taxonomy): domain Bacteria; phylum Planctomycetota; class Planctomycetia; order Planctomycetales; family Planctomycetaceae; genus JAWKTT01. Next base: position 42,586 of record JAWKTT010000023.1, read on the forward strand.
TCGAAGAGCGCATCGCTCGCTCATCAGCCGAGTCTCAGGCCCGGACCCCCGACATGCCCGCCCCCGCCGGAGTCCCCAAAGATTTCGCCCAGCATGTCCGTTTGATGTACGACCTGATGACCGTCGCCTTCCAGACCGACACCACCCGCATCAGCACGTTTATGCTGGCCAACTCCGCCAGCAATCGGACGTATTCCGAAATCGGCGTTAAGGGGGGGCATCACTCCATCTCGCATCACCGTGATGACAAACAGAAGGTGGCGGACCTGCAAAAGATCGACGTGTATATGATCGAACAGTTCGCCTATTTCCTCGGACGACTGAAGACGATCAAAGAGGGTGACGGCACACTGCTCGATCAGTGCATGATCGTCTACGGCGGCGCCTTGGCCGATGCGAACCGCCACCAACACAACGAACTCCCCGTCCTCCTCGCCGGGAAAGGAGCCGGGACCATCCAGTCGGGCCGACACCTCCGCTACAGCAAAGACACCCCCATGGCCAACTTGTTCCTGTCGATGCTAGAACGGATGGACACCCCCACCGACCGCCTCGGCGACAGCACCGGCCCCCTTAAGAACCTCAGCTAACGTAGGGTCCGCCTCGCGGACCGTGTTCAGGTCGACGCCCACTCATCGGTCCGCGAGGTGGCCCCGACTTTGCTAGCCCAGAACATTAGGCTCTCTCCCGGCGAACCTTTACTGTAAGTTCATTCACGGAGAATCGAACTCTCATGGTTGCCGTTACGTGGGTACTGGAATCTGGAGTATTTCCTGAAACTCATTCACAATTGCGAGAGGCCGTTCTTCGACTCGGGCATTCGCTCATCGATTGGAACGACTCGTGGTGGTCTGACGGCATTCCTCCTACTCTCCCAACTCAATCGGTTGTGTTTCATGGCTCGCTTGGGAACGCCGCGTTAGTTTCTGAACGATTGAGATGGTCACCGGGATCGTTCTGCCCAGTTGACCCCTTCCGGTGTACTTCATGGTACGAATCGGCGCGCGAGTTTCTGGTTCATAACAAATGGCATTTTACGACCGCGAGGGAATTGGTTGAAAAAGCTGCGGCGATTGGCATCGAACTAGGATCACCCGACGCACTTTTCGTACGACCAGACAGCCCTCTCAAGCCGTTTAGTGGACGTGTTGTCAAGACGGCATCACTCACACTCAAAGGGTTGGATTACGGTTTTTACTACGACGACGAGGATCTACCTGTGGTGGCCGCGCCAATTCGGCAGATTGGTCGGGAGTGGCGGTTTGTTGTCGTTCGTGGTGATGTCATTACGGGCTCGGCATACGATGCGACAACGCGAAAACCGATTACGGCCGATCTTGATTCACACGCCGCTACCTTCGCGTCCCACATCGCATCAACAATTCCCCCTCCGGCGGAAGTGTACGTCCTCGACGTTTGCGAAAGCGACGTTGGACTGCGATTGCTTGAGTTGAACCCATTTGGTGGCGCGGACCTCTATGCATGTCATGCGGACACAATTGTCCAGTCGATCTCCCATCTCATTCCTATGTAGCTCAGCAGTATAGCCTTCGCGGACCGTAATAGTGTGGACTTCCGCACATCGTTCCGTGAAGCGGACATGGTTTGATGAGCGCGTGATTCAAGACCCATCTCTATGACAATCTGTCACTGCACTGCGTCCATTGACGTCGACAGTCCGCATAGCAGACTCGGCCCCCTCGACGGCTTCGATTCGCTGCGTTATTGTCTCTATGATGTGGCGAGGCTTAATCTTGTTGGTACCAAATGAACCTGAGGGGAGTTGCGGTCATGGGGGAAGGGAAGGGGATTAAGTGTGATGGGTGTGGGAAGCGGCTTGCGGTGGGGGTGCGTTACTGTGCTGCTTGTGGGACGAATCACTTCGAAGCTGACCGGGCGATGGTTGAAATCAGCGAGCAAGCGAACAAAAGCCTCAACCGTGCCAGAAACTTTTCCCTCCTGGGACGAGTCTTGAATCTCTTCCGGTTTTGGTAAAGCCCCGCGTGCCACGAGAGGTCGATGCTGGAATCGACCAGCGTGGCATGCCATCGTGGCGTCATTCAATGATGAGCGTGTCGATGGTGCGTCAGGAAGCGGAGGAGGGCCCGATCGGGGGGGGTGGTGGTTTCGATGAGTTGATGATCGATTTGGAGGTCGCGGGTACGGATGCCGACGGTTTGCAGGAACTCGGCGAATTCTGCACGGTAAGCGTCACCGATGCTGCGAGGGTCGATGGCTGCCAGCCCGGACTTTTCGAGACCTTCAAACTCCGTCGGCTCGGCGAAGGGGAAGGAGACTTCAGCGGGATCGATCACTTGCAAGACCGCAACGTCATGTCCCTGAAACTTCAGATGTTTGAAGCCCTGCATCATGGCTTCGAGGTCGTCGAAGAGATCGCTGATGAGGATGACGACACCGCGCCTTGGGAGTCGCTCCGCCAATTGATGCAGGAGCGTTCCCAACGACGACGGACGCGAGGGGATCGTCTGTTCGAGACTGGCGAGAATCTGCTTGAGATGCGTGGCCTGTCCCGAGGGGCGGAGCAGTTGACGAATCTCGTCGTCGACTGTCACCAAGCCGACGGCGTCTTGTTGCTTCAGAATGATCCATGCCAGCGAGGCGGCCAAACAACTTGCGTAGTCCCACTTCGAGAGCGCAGCCCCGGCAGAGCGGTATGCCATGGACTCGCTGGCATCGACGATGAGGTGACAGCAGAGGTTTGTCTCTTCTTCAAACTGCTTGAGGTAGTAGCGGTCTCGTTTGCCGTAGACTTTCCAGTCGAGATACCGGAGGTCGTCTCCAGGAGCGTACTCGCGATGTTCGGCAAACTCGACCGAGAACCCCTTGCGAGGGCTGCGATGTAAGCCTGCCAGATGCCCGTCGACAATCGTGCGTGCCCGGAGTTCCAGTCCGGTGATGGCAGCAAGCACCTGAGGATCGAGCGGGCCAGAGGTCATCAACGCTCCTAATTCGACGAGTCGTCGCTGTGGGCAGATTTCAACTAGATCGTCATCGCGTTGTAGCCACCATCGACGACGATGTTTTCTCCGGTCACAAAGCTCCCGGCTCGATTCGATGCGAGCAGGAGAATGGCTCCGGCAAGTTCGGTCGGTTCGCCGAAACGGTTCATCGGGGTGTGCCGCATGATGCTGGCCACACGATCGGGAGTGAGGACCTTTCGATTCTGTTCGGCTGGGAAAAACCCTGGTGAGATCGCGTTGACCCGAATGTTTTGTGTCGCCCACTCGCGAGCGAGGTTGAGCGTCAGGTTGAGAACTGCAGCTTTCGAAGCCGAGTAGGTAAAGACTCGCGACAGCGGCGTGATGGCCGACAGCGAAGCGACGTTGATGATCGACCCCGCTGTCTGTCGGGCGAGCATGTCGCGGGCAAACACCTGACAACTGAGCCGAACGCTTCTCAGGTTGATATTAAAGAGACGGTCCCACTCCTCGTCGCTGATCTCCAGGAATGGGGTAGGAGAATTGGCCCCGGCTCCGTTGACGAGAATGTCGCAGTGACGCCCGGCAGATTGAAGATGAGCAACGATCGCTTCGAGGTCGGCTGACTGCGTTGAATCGGCCTGACAGAACTCCGCTGACCCTCCAGCGTCGACAATGCGACCAACGGCGGACTCACCGCGTGGTTGGTCGCGACCAACGATCACCACATGGGCCCCAGCTGCTCCCAGGGTGTCGGCAATAGCCCCTCCCAAAACACCAGTTCCGCCAATCACCACAGCCGTACGACCGGTGAGACCAAAGAGCTGCAACAGATATTCCGCAGGGGTCGTCGACATGAATACTCGCTGTTCATCATAGGATGCCTGGTGACGCACCCTTCCGGGCGACCATCGACCTCTTGGGGACGTCACGTCGAGCAATATAACGGATCATCAGCCGGATGACACACGCGCAGGTCTTCACGCCAGAGACGACATCAGCCTCGGGGAGACGTCTGTCAGTGGCTTAACCCGCAGGCAGCTCGGGCACGATCGAGGACTTCTCTTCCCTTCGCCCGTGCCCGGGTGGCCCCCGCTTGCAGGATCGATTCGACATCGGAGATGTTTCTTTCCAACTCGGCTCGACGCTCGCGGGCTTGGGCGAAGTAGGCATCCGCCTTCTCGAATAACGCCTGCTTCGCCTCTCCGTACCCCATTCCGCCTGCACGATAGCGCTCGGCGAGCGTCGCCTGTTCGGTGGGGTCGGCAAACACCTTATACAGGGTGAAGATCGCACAATTGTCCGGGTTCTTGGGCGATTCCACCGGGGTCGAGTCGGTCTTAATCGACATCACCTTCTTGCGAAGTCCCTTCGACGATTCGAAGATCTCAATCGTGTTTCCGTAGCTCTTCGACATCTTCTCGCCATCGGTTCCGGGGACCTTTGCAGCACTCTCGATGACACGAGGCTCGGGGAGCACGAACACCTCCTGGTTGTACAGGCTGTTGAATCGCTGGGCGATGTCGCGAGTGACTTCGATGTGCTGCACCTGATCGACGCCGACCGGGACAATGTCGCTGTCATAGAGAATGATGTCAGCCGCCATCAACACCGGATATGTGAACAACCCCGCATCCGCAGCGATGCCGCGGGACTTCTTATCTTTATACGCATGACACTTTTCAAGCAGGTGCATCTGCGTGACCGTCATCAACAGCCAAGTCAGTTCGCTCACTTCGGGGACATCCGATTGGCGATAGAGCGTGGCCTTTGCAGGGTCGAGGCCGAGGGCCAGCAGGTCCAGGGCAGCATCGAGTGTGGCCTGCCGGAGAGCCTGCGGGTCGCGGACAGTCGTCAGGGCATGCAGGTCGGCAATAAAGTAAAAGGACTGCTCGTTCCCCTGCAACGCGATGTACTGCTGAATCGCCCCAAAGTAGTTTCCCCAATGGAACCGACCAGTCGGCTGAATGCCAGAGAGAACTCGCATGGAAATGACTTCTGAAAAAACTTGCAACCTGATCCGTAACTCGAGTCGCACGGCGACTCTTGTTTGTACCGCACGTCCGGTAGTACAGACATTCCTGTCTGTGCCCCAGTTCGTCAATGTTCCGTCAGTTTAATGGAAAGATCGAGAGAGTGACATCACCACGAGAACAAGGGCTTCAATGGGGGGCAACGGGTGGCGCCGTCGGGGCGCAGGGGGTTGGCACGTTCGCCTTGAGGGTGCCGATGATTTCGGTGATGGACTCGCAACCTTCCGCATCCAGCAGGCGACTCAAGTCATCCGCCAGATTCCCGGAGAGTGTCGGGTTGTAGAAGTTTGCCGTGCCGACTTGGATGGCTGTCGCCCCCGCCACGAGAAACTCCAGCACATCGTCAACCGACTGAATCCCGCCGACGCCGATGATTGGGACATCGACCTTCTGAGCAACCTGATAGACGCAACGCAGGGCGAGGGGTTTGATTGCCGGACCGCTCAGGCCGCCAATGTTGTTCCCGAGAATCGGACGTCGTCGTCGCCAGTCGATCGCCATCCCTTGAAACGTATTGACCAGCGAGACCGCGTCAGCCCCTCCGGCGCGGGCCGCTTCTGCGATGGTCACAATGCTTGTGACGTTTGGCGTCAACTTGGCGATGACGGGGTGCCGAGTTGCCCGACGAACTGCTCCAATGACCGCCTCGGCCATTGTGGGATCGGTCCCGAAGTCGACTCCCCCACTCACGTTGGGGCACGAGATGTTCAACTCGATTGCCGCAATGCCGTCATGGGGATCAAGGAGTTTTGCCATCGCGACAAACTCGTCGACATTCTTTCCCGCAATGTTGACAATGATGGCTGTTTCGAGCCGGCACAGGTGCGCGAGATGGGTCTCGATGAAAGCTTCGATCCCATCGTTGTCGAGGCCGATCGAGTTCAACATCCCGGAGGCGGTCTCGACCGTTCTCGGCGGGGCGTTTCCGATACGGGGCTGCGTTGTCACCGTCTTTGGAATGATCCCTCCGAGTCTTCGATAGTCGACGTAAGCCGACATCTCCCGCGCATACCCAAAGGTCCCGGAGGCCACAAGAATCGGATTGACAAGCGAGAGTCGCCCTAACTGGACGGCAAGTTGAGCCATGAGAACTACAGTTGTCGACAGGTAAAAACATCACGGGCCCTCCCCGTTTTTCGGAATCGTACCCCGATCGTTCTCCCCAGACAACACCCCCAGTCCAACCACCCGCACGATCACGCTGGAACTCGTCGGTTCACCAGAGCTGACTGAAGGAGAAGCATCAGAGTCCAAACACGTGACTGATGCACCTGCAGATCAGTTCCCGTCCCTTGGACAACTGTCTTTTGAATTCGAGTCTGTTTCCACCTGGTCCCCCGGCGTCATCGCATCATTCCAGCACACCATTCTCAAGCAAACAAGGAGATGGCCTCGGGTGATTCCTGTCAGGCTCGTTCGCCCGTTGGGGGGTGAGACATTGGAAATCTTGACTCCCCAGTCTTGCGGACTGGGGAAGTCAACGTACCGGGGTGGGGGCTTGCCCCTCGCGCGTGGCGGCTTCTGTTACAATTGGCCCTTCACGTTCAATGCCTTCATCCTGCGATTCCCTCAGGTCATATTTCGCCATGCGACGGACTAATGCACTTAATGAAACTTTCGTGGCTCAGCTTGCCGAGATGCCACTCGGAGCGTTATTGCGAGAGTTTCCCAATAAGGTGGGGCATCTGTTTTATGGGGCAGGAGATGTGGGATCACCTCGTGTTTGGACACCGGCATTCTTTGGATGCTTCGACTGGCATTCCGCTGTACATGGGCATTGGTGCCTCTTGAGATTAATGCGGGAGTATCCAGACGGAACATCACCAGGAGATTGGCAGAGACGAGCCATCGAGGCGATGAGGCAAACGCTCACTCCCGAGAACATCACTCAAGAGCTGGCCTATCGCGATCGGACCCCATCGTTCGAGGTACCGTACGGGACCGCTTGGCTGCTGATGCTCGCAGCTGAACTCCGCGAGCGAGACCCCTCACATGGGGAATTCCTCAGGCTCATCGAACCTCTCGAAAATCGTGTCATCGAGGATCATTTCCGCTGGCTCACCCGGCTGACCCGACCAATCCGGACCGGCGAGCACAATCAAACCGCCTTCGCGCTGGGGTTGACGTGGGACTGGGCCGTTGACGGTCACCAGGAGACCTTGCAGCAGATCATCGAACAGATGGCCCGAGCCTGGTATGGCGATGACCACGACGCAGCGGTCCGCTTTGAGCCATCGGGACACGACTTTCTTTCGCCGATTCTCGCGGAAGCCGACCTGATGCGGCGGGTGCTGCCGTCCGACGAATTCTGTGATTGGTTCGATCGGTTTCTTCCGTCAAATCAGGAGTCGCAACGGATCGACTACTCCCACTGGTTAAGGCCGGTCACCTGCCCGGATCAGGCCGATGGAAAGCTCGCCCATCTGGATGGACTGAACCTCTCGCGGGCCTGGATGCTGAAGGGAATCCGCTCGTCTCTTGCGGAGAGCCATCGACTCGCCCCGCTGTTGGAGCAAGCGATGACAAGTCATGTCGACGCAGGAATCGCCGGGCTACAGACCGCACACTACGCCGGCACCCACTGGCTGGCGACGTTTGCAACCTATCTCCTCACCCGCCCGGACAAGTGAGCGGGACGGACATCAAAGTCCGCCACACGGAGCGACGGACAGAAATGTCCGTCGTCCGGGGGAGCGAGATCAAGCAACCTTCTTTCGAGTTCTGGAGGGGAGTTTCCAGCATGTGTCGAAAGTCACATAGTTAATTAAAAGCGATCGGCGTTCCTGTTTAATCTCTTTCTTTTCGAGACCGTGCCACGTGTCGTCGCCGGGGCCAAACATATAACCGACATTAGTCTCGAAAGGCATCGTCTTGACGAGTTTCAGGTCTTTGTCGTAGAGATCGGTCCCGAGGTTAATCGACTCGCCGCAAGGGTTGCTATAGAGCAGCATCGACATCCGCTTTTCCTTAATGTCTTTGTGCGGTTCAAGCCAGAAACCCTTTCGATCGCAGAGCACTTCAAACCGTAAATTACAGTCGACAAGGCTCCGTTCGAGCATATGTTCGACAAGCTCGATTGTCTCGACGGAGCGCAGTTCGTCGATCAGTTCGCCGAGTGCTGGGAAGTTGTCGACGTTCTCGGTGTCGACGAAACATCGAGTGTTCGCATTGCGAGCGACCCCCTGTTGATCACCGGCGCGCGTCCCATCATAGACACGAGGAACATCGGCGATCATAGCCGAGTTAATCTCTCCGATCTGCTCTTCGTTCATCGAGTTACGAATCACATAATGCAGGAATGGGTCGGTCGACCGTTCGGTTGTCTGTTGCAGGGCTTTGAGGAAGGGCATCGTAGACCTCGATAGGCGAATGGGTGTGCTTTGGATAGGTGAGTTTCTTTGCTGTTCTCGTTCATTGTTTCATAGGAACAGTCCTGGAAACTCATAAACGTCGCGTTGTCTGAAATCTTCTCAGTAGATCGTTCGTGATACTGTCACGCGGCAGCTCGATTGTTCGTGGGTTCGACGAGACCAATAGCCCGGCGAATCTCATGAGCGATTGATGCGGTCCGGTCGGGAGAGTCGTAACTCCACTCTGGCAGAGAACCATCAAACGGACGCGTGATTCCCGCCTGTTCATAAGACTGATGGAAACGTCGAAACCTCTTGGCTGTTCGACGTTCCGTCAGCGAGAAGACCGAGACCGGGCGTCCGGTTGCTGCCGCTTCTGAGATCATCGAGACCGAGTCCCCCGTCACCACGAAGTGCCGGGCGAAGGCGAGGGCGGGGAGATACGGGTTCTGCCCGGTCCCCTGCCAGACGAAATGGGGTCGAGCGAAACTACGGGCGAAGCGATCAACGACGGCAGCGGGGGTCCGACGTGACGGAACAATCGCCAGTCGGCAACCTTGCGTCGCAACAGCGGTCTGAAGTTGTTGAATCAGCCGGGAGACGTCATCGTTCGAGTAACCATAATATCGGTTCGGCCCACCGAGGATGACGGCAACGAAGTCCTCGCCAAGTCCAGACATCTCGGGGGTCAGCCCCGCAGCACGTGCGGTGGCGAGTAGAGACGGGTTAATATGATGGACCGCACCGAGCGAGTGCAGTACGTTCGGCCCGTGCAGTCCATCATGTTCGGGGGTGACGATGAGATCAAACCGACTCGTCGAGACGCGAGGATCCTGAATATGGACGGTAAATACGTCAGATCCGAGCCACTTCTTGAGGGCCATCGATCCAACTGCCCCCTGCCGCCCACACGAGATGACGAGTCGCGGGGGGATGGTCCCATCATCGAACAGTGGCGTTGTGAAGATGCCAGACCAAAGGGGGATGAGTCCCGGCCACATCTTTCGCCACGGGAGACGCAGATGAATGTCTCGCTTGTAAACAGGAAGTCCAACCGCCCGGGCGAGTCCGGTCACCTGACTGACCATCCCGGCTGCCCCCTCGGTCAGCATCCAGCATCCCCCCGCAAATGGCGAGAAAGTGGCAGAACCGAGACTATTTCGGGGGATCGACATCAGCCATCCTTGGCACGATCGCAAAGCTCGGGACTCCGGCCCCGACTGTTTTCGACGGGGACCGTACCCCGAAACCCCAGAAAGTGTCAATGGGGACTCCGCCGCGATATCTTCGGTGAGTGCATTCCTTGGTTTGTGATCCTCGCCGACTTGTGAACTTTGCCGTCAGCTTCTCCCTCTCCCCCACTGTCGACGTTTCGATTTTGAAGGACTTTCCCGTGGAGGAGAAGGAGTCTCGGGTCGGCTGACGCCTCCGACTTGAGTAGTAGCGATTCGGGGCGTTGCCATGTGGGGAATGCCCCCATCGTCTGTGAGAGCGTTTCAGTTCAGTTCAATTCAAACATACTCGCGGAGTCGGTTGCAGACGCTTGTCCGGTGTTCACCGGAGTTTCGGAGTGACTCGGCGAGAACGAAAAGTGGTTGATCAGGCGTTGCGGTAGGCTCCCGATTGGATACGGGCAATCCAGTCGGGATGGGTTTGATACCACTCGATGGTCGCGGCTAAGCCCGTCGCGAACTCTTGTTGTGGTCGCCATCCGAGGTCGCGCTGGGCCTTCGAGAAATCAATCGCATAGCGGTGATCGTGTCCAGGCCGGTCGGCGACGTGGCGAATCAACGAATGGGGCTTTCCTAAGGCGTCGAGCAACCGGGTTGTGAGTTCGAGATTTGTTAGCTCGCAGTTTCCTCCAAAGTTGTAGACTTCGCCCCTCTTGCCGCGTCGCAGGGCGGCATCGATCCCGCGGCAATGGTCCTCGACGTGAATCCAGTCTCGCACGTTCTGCCCCGTCCCATAGACCGGAACCGACTCGTCTTGCAGGGCTTTACTGATGAACAGGGGGATCAGTTTCTCGGGGAACTGATACGGCCCATAGTTGTTGGAACAGCGGGTGATGATGGCGGGGAAGTCGAAGGTGCGGACCGCGGCATGGACCAGTAGGTCGGCTGCGGCCTTTGACGCTGAGTAGGGACTGCTCGGGTCGAGCGGTGTCTGCTCTGTAAAGAACCCTGTCGCTCCGAGCGACCCATAAACCTCATCGGTCGAAACCTGCACGTAACGCATGACGTCATGTTGCCGACAAACGTCGATGAGCGTTTGCGTCCCGACGATGTTGGTTTGAATGAACGGTGTCGAATCAACAATGCTGCGGTCGACATGCGACTCGGCTGCGAAGTGGACAACCGCATCGATCGACCCGGACGCGAAGAGTAAGTCCAACAGCGGACGGTCGCAGATGTCCCCTTCGATAAAGACATATCGCCCGTCTTGAGGGATGTCGGCCAGATTGTCGAGATTTCCGGCATAGGTCAGTTTGTCGAGATTGATGATCTGCAATTCGGGGTCGATCTGCCGCTGGAGTCGAATAAAATTCGATCCGATGAACCCGCACCCCCCGGTCACCAGTAACGTCTGCATGTGTCGCTCGCCTGCCAGAAGAGATCTGTTGCCGAAACCATCGCTGCCGGCACAAAGTGGACAGTTTAACGCAATCGCGGTTGGAAGTCAGTCGGAGAATTCCGATGCACGGACCGCAAACGCAAGGGACCAATGCGGACTTGTTTCGACCATGTGAAATGCACGACCGGCCGGGAGTTCGTATGATCGGAACGGGACCAGACGACATTGATCGACATCACTCGGCTGACATCCGATTACCACTGCAACCGACCATGACATCGTCGGCAGACATCAGGAGCGAGACCGTGACAGAACTGACGCACTTTGATGAGACAGGGGCGAGTCGCATGGTGGATGTGGGGGGGAAGCCGGTGACGCATCGTCGGGCCCGGGCGGAGGGGTTTGTCAGAACGCAACCCGAGACTTTGCGACGCATCCAACAGCATGAGATCGGCAAGGGAGATGTGATCGAGGTCGCTCGTCTGGCGGGAATTATGGCGACGAAGCGAACCGATGAACTGATTCCCCTGTGCCATTCGCTCGGACTCGATCATGCTTCGATACAGTTCGAGTTTGTCGATGACACGACGCTGCGGATCGAGTCCGAGGTGAGCAATCGTGGACGAACAGGTGTCGAGATGGAAGCTCTGATGGCGATCAGCATCGCCGCCCTGACGCTCTACGACATGTGTAAAGCGATCGACCGCAGCATCGAGATTGGCCCCATCCGGCTCCTCGAAAAAGAGGGAGGCCAGTCGGGTCATTGGCAACGGGAAGCATGAGGTCTTGCCCCCAATGCGCAGTCTTTCGGTCACAAAACGAGCTTCAGCCAGTAGAGCATTTGGCGGTCGCCTCGCAGGCGGAGTTCGTCGAGCATGTCTTTGAGTCGAGGTTGGGGAATTTCGCTGTACTTCGTGCCCCGACCGGTCAAGTTCACGATGACTTTCTGATCAAAGTCCACAAGCTCGGGAGAAAGCCAGACCGAAACGGTCCCCTTTCCATGCGACAGGCTGATCGTGTTGGCGGTGTTCTTAGTGATGATTCGCCCCGAAAGTGTGAACTCTCGGGGGTAACGGTCCCACACGATGGGCTGAGAGAGGCTGGCAGGCAAACTCGTCACCTCGAACCAGCCGACTCGATTATCGGTCTCCCGGACGATGTCGACTTTCCACTCGGGTTGTAGTCGCTGTCGTCGTTGCAGCGACATCCAGTCGAAGATGCGAGGGAGTTCCTCGGAGTAACTCTCGAAGCCTCGGTCGACATACTCGCAGTAGAGGACATCCTGCCCCGACCTCATCATCTTGGCGATGTCTGATTCATTGTGCGATACGAGGTCCCGATCTCGCTCTCCATTGACGAAATAGAACGGCAAACCGGGAGCGTTGCTCACTCCGACATGAGCAGCTTTGTCGATGCGCGCAGAGACAGGAATCGCCCCGGCCCAGAGATCGGGATGAGACAGGGCGATGTCGATGGCGGCATCCCCGCCCATCCCATTCCCCGCAATGAAAACCCGATCCGAATCGATCGCAAAGCGACGCCGCGCATCGAACAATGTCTCCAACACAACCCGCTGCGTATTCCGATCGTAGAGATAGGTTCCTTGCCTTTCGTCCGCGTAATCGGGAGTGATGACGATGTAACCATTTCTCTGCCCCACGCCACTGAAGGGATTGCTCCCCCCCCAGAGCGACAGTGTCTGCTCCAGACTCTTCCCCTCGGCCCGCATCACCATGATGGCAGGATAGGTTCGCCCCGGATGGTAACCGGGGGGGAGCAGCACTTGATAACGAACCGCCGTCTCTTCCGGCTGCTGGGTCGGCACAATCACTTCGACCGGTTGACCGATCGGCAGCATCCCGGCATCAATGGTGCACGGCATCAGAGGAACCATCCTCGACACGACCGGCACACTGATCCCCTCCAACCCTTGTAGCTTGAGGATCAACTCTTCCCGGTCCCCCCGATCGTTGCTGAGTCGCAAGTAGTCGAGCACCAGAAACCTCGCGTCCCAATAGGCGATCGCTTCGCTCAACTGGGTGACCGCATGACTCGGCCCGACAACCCATCCCGAATAGGCCAGGGCGAGCTTCTCCGATGGGGTCAGCGTCTCGTCGGCCTCGGCCAGCAAGAACGGTTCCAACCTCGAAACGTTATCGATCGTCAGTTCCTGGCCGAGCATCGTCCGCAAGGGACCGACTTTTTCCGCCACATCCTTCGGCAAAGCCGCTTGATGATTCGCCAATAACAGCAGGGCCTGTTCAACTTTCCCCCGATCTCGTGCGTATTCATCGAGCAACTCTTGAGCCCCCCGCAACGTGGTGGCGCTCAAGTCTTCCATCAACAGTTTTCTGGCGATGAACTCGGCCAGTTCGTGCTGTCCAATTTGCTTTCGTCGGCGGATTTCGACCAGGGCCTGATCTCCATACAGATTCTTGAGCCGCTCTTTGAGGTCCGCGACTCGTTCTTCCTGATCGGGAAAGTCTTGAGCGATGGAGTCGAGTTCCAAGCGGGCTCCGGTGAAGATTTCGCTCTGGAGGAAGTAGTTCACAACGGCCAATCGCTGATCGAGGTTGCTGGTGTCGATGGCGGTATGAATGATCTCTCGCAAACGTTCGGGGGAGAGTCGCGAAGGACTCCAGCCAAACTTCCAGTCGTGCGATGTCGACTCGATGAGCAGGTATCGGGGATGGATCCCGGTGATTCCCAGATGGACATGCTCTTGCCCTCGGGGAGTCAGCAATGTCACGCGACGACGTCCAAACTCGTCGAATTCGGTCGAGTCGACAAAACTCCCAATCGAACCGGGGGTCGTACTTCGACGTTCGCTCAAGTGCTTGAGTGCGAACTTCACATACCGGGACGAATCATCTCCCGTGTTGACCCCATTCTGCTCGGGGGAGATATTTCGCTTGTGAACGAAATATCGACGAATGCCATCAACCACCATCCAATACTGCGATGTCGGGGCGACTTCGAGCGAGTTAAAGGTCGCTGACGACTTGGGGCCAATCCCTGGCGCAGGGACCGGCATCCCCGGAATAACGAATCCACTTTTGAGCGTCACTTCGCCCGCAAAAGTCTGCGACGTCCCAAGGAAGACCCCCGCCCCCATGAGACTGACTGTGAGCAGACAGACTGCGAGCCGGGATGCTCTGGCGAACATCCCGGTCTGATGCCGCCGTGTGACCGTTTCTGTGAGATCGACAACGGTGACATCGGCAACTTCGTCGTTTCGCGTGCCATGCGACATGATCAGGAACTCCACTTCAACCCGAGTCAGACTCCTATCATCATCGCCCTCCCACTCTCTGAAATCCAGTCTCTTGTCGTCATGATCCTCGAACAGCCCCCAGAAACCGCAATCGCCAGCGAAATAAGTCTCCATCCTTTCCCGCCACCCCGCTGCGTTCGGCGAGTCTGGCACACACGTTGTCATGTTGTAGTGAAGTCGACACGTCCGGTGACTCACCTCGCCGCAAACGCGAAGGAACCCGGCGTCCTCGTGTGGGGGACGTCGGGTTCCTGAATTCTTGGAAGGGCTCTGCTGTTCGACTCAGGCGGCTCGGCTGCGGAGGATGCCGAGGACCCGTTCGAATTCCCCATTGTTGTGGAAGGGGATCACAATCTGGCCCGTCTCTTTTCCAGTCAAACGGATGTCGACCATCGTCCCCAACAGGCCGCGAAGCTGTTCCTGCAAATCGCGTACATGATTCGTCAGATGCTGGTTCTGAGCAGATACCATCGGGATCGTGTCGGCTGTTTCGCCAGTGTGGTCCTCTCCGGTGGAGGCTTCCCAGGTGGGAGCATCTCCCGATTCGTGCGAAGGGGTCCCTTCGTGATGACTCACAAACTGTTGAGGCTCACCGCCGCTGGACACTGCGGAATCGGAGTGCTGAATGTCTTGGCCGTTCCCGTCGGTCGACGATGCGGTCACTTCCGGAGCCGAGACTTCGAGAGTGGAAACCGTCGTCATCGGAGCCGCCTCTGAGGTGGCTTGAGTTCGTTTTTCCCGACCGAGCAGTTCCCGAACAGCCGACTCTGTCTGTCGAACAGTGAGCGTTTCCGCCTGAATTCGTCCGCACAGTTCGAGTTGTCCGGCGGCATCGAGTGGCAACAAGGCTCGGGCGTGGCCGGTCGAAATCCTCCCGCTGCGAAGTGCGTTCTGCACAGGCTCCGTCAGATCAAGGAGACGCATCAGGTTGCTGACAGCCGAACGGCTCATGCTCAATTGCTTCGACAGTTCTTCAATCGAGCACTCGAATTGCTGCACATAATCCTTAAACGCCTGTGCCTTTTCGAGGTCGGAGAGGTCTTTGCGTTTGAGGTTTTCTTCGAGGGCGAACTCGCAGGCTGTCTTGTCGATGACGTCGACGACGCGACAGGGGATCGACGTTAGCCCCGCTTTCTGAGCGGCTCGCCAACGACGTTCGCCCGCGATCAACTGCATACTCCCGGCATACTCGCGGACGAGAACCGGCTGCAAGAGGCCGTGTTCGCGAATACTGTCGGCCAGTTCCCCCAGAGACTCGGCATCGAAGTCTTTCCGTGGCTGCCAGGGGTTTCGCGTGATGTTATCGACGGCGATCATCCGCATTTCCGATTCATCAGCCGAGTCGATCGTCGTCGACGCTGGAGCGGACCCACCCAGAAGGGCGGTCAATCCACGACCAAGGCGACGACGGGAATTGTCTACTGGATTCATTGACATGACACGAGTCTCCGTACTCAAGAAACGCTAAGAGAACCGGGGGAGCAGCGCAGTCCCACGCTCCGTTTGCCCACACTGACGATGTCGTGTCAGTGGTTCCCACCCAACTGTTCGTCATTCCCGGTCGCGTCTCTCCAATCCCATTCGTGGTTCCGAACCTACTGCTCGTAACGGCTGAACGAATTCGTCCGATTTGGAAAGCTGGGAAGCTTTTTCTGGTCGCATCAATCAAGACCCCCCAGACCCAACTCCAGCCAGCTTGCCCAGTTTTCCATGCGGTCATCGTTCTCGATCAAGGTGGCTGTCGCTGAGGACTGAGAGCTGCATCGGGAAGACCATTTTGCGGATGGGCTCCCTCCAACTGATGAGTGAGCACAAGGGGATAAGAGGCACTCCAAGAGAGGGACAGTGACTTCCCCTGTCGCGTCAAGTTCCCTTGTTCCCCGCGGTTACGGATAAAGATGTCGGACTGGACAGACGTGGAGCGGTTCGTTCGTTCGAGTTTAGCAAGGTCTGTATCCGCGAGCCTTTGTTCGTCGCGCTGCTCCGTCGTTCCGTCCCCGATGGCTCTCCGGCTCACTGTCGAGACGCAACAACGCCCCGGCCAGCACATGCCGACCGGGGCGTTGGAATTCTTGGCGATCGAACGAATGTTCGATCGAGTTCCTTCAGCCAAGGACTACCGTGGGGTCCCCACAGCGACCAGGAACTCACGGGCGAGTTCTGGGCGAAGTCGCTGATTGGCCTTCATGCGTCCCATCCAGTAGTCGAGTTCTTCCTTGCTGGGTTGCTTGTTCAGCACCAGTTCGTGCAGACGGGTAATGTAGGTTGCGTCGTCAGCATCGCTCTGATTGTAGAACTCGTTGGTCGCCAGCAAGTCAGACTGTGCTTCGTACAACGAGCCGCCCCGCTCGAAGTGGCGACGGTAGGTCGCCAGTTCCAGAGCACGTGGTTCTCGGTGCAGGTATTGACGGTAGAACATCGTCAGTTGAGCCAGTTGATCGTCGATCGAAACGTAGTTGCTCCCCGGCTGGGTGATGGTGGTTGACTGCACCAACACGGGCACATTCGTCGTACGACCATCGTTAATACAGGTCACCATCTCGCGAGACGAGAAGAGCGTTCGCCCACTCGAAGTGATCGAGGCACTCAACACGTACTGGCGATTCCGGTCAATTTGCGAAGGATCGAAGTCGACCGCAAAGTTGATTGGAATCTGCGTGATCTGATTGATCACCTTTCGACTCAACGTGGTCGGAGGGGCGCCAGCTCGCAGGATTTCGCGAAGTTCCACCGTTGCAACAGCGTCACGTGGGAGGGCATATCGCTCTTGATAGGTGATCGAACCAGTAATCTGCTGGAAGCGTGAATCGAGCTTCACTGGCAAGTTGACCAACTGGCCATCTCGACCATTCTGAACCAGTAACTTCACCCAGCCATCAGCATCGGCGTTTCGCTCGAACTCCTGTCCACAATCGAACAACTCCCCGCTGACATAGCCAACCTGAAAGCCAGCGACATTGACGATCAAGTCATTCGCTTCAAGTCCGGCACGGGCGGCTGCCGAGTTGGGAACAACCTGAGCAATCCGCACGCCGATTTCAGTATCCTTGGAGTAGACCCCCAGTCGCCAGCGTGCGGGTTGTTTCGGCGTCGGAATTGTTCCGGGAGGGACGTACGATGGCGACACTTTGAGTGAGTTCGTCGTCCCGTTGGGATACGTCACTGCGGGAGGGTAAGTCAGGTTTGGGTTGACGGCCCCCGGATAACTGATCGGGGTGATATTCGCTGCCGAGTTAATCGTTCCCGGCTGTATGAGTCGGTCACGATTGTCGGCTGGATATTGACCAGCCGGGATCGAACTGCCAGGGGTGGCGGTCCCATAAGGGATCGCATAAGGGTCCAGTGGCTGCGGGACAGACTGCACCGTGGACGGGGTGGTGGCGTATCGAGGGTCAATCGCTGAGGCAGAGTTGCCCAGGAACAGTGCTGCCAGCGAAAGGGCAGTCACTGCGAATGTGATGTGTTTGGTCATGGTGGATTCCTCCATGGATCCAGCGAAGGGGATGATGCTTGAGTCTCTGCGAAGTGCAGGAAAACAAAACGATGTCATTGAGCCTAAGTGCCGCAGGGACGAGTGCTACGGCGTCCGGCCAGGATGAGTTTCACGAGTCAATTAGTGGACGACGTTCAGGCCGATCGAGTCCAAGGCGATGTGAGCCGGCTTGCCAGAGATTCCCTGGAAACCAGCCTTAATGACATCTTCCTGACCACGACTGCTGAAGACATAGCGGATGAACTCCCGCTCGATCTCAGGGAGTTCCTTGCCAGGAACATGATCAATCACCAACTGCAGCGGTCGCATCAGCGGATACTGTCCGTGATCTGCTTCTTCCGAATCGATGGCGACATAAGGACCTTCGGGACGAATCGACAGCGGGACCGAACGAACGTTTTGAGTTTCGTAAGAGTGACCTGCGAAGCCGACCGAACGAGGGTCTGCGGCAATCCCCTTCATCATTTCGTTGTTGCTCGCGTGAGTCTTAATATCTTTGCGAACGGTTCCCCCCAGCATCACCGCTTCCTGCATGAAGACCTGCGAACCAGTGTCATCATCGCGACCATGCACCATCACAGGCTGCGTCGCCCAGGCACCGGGGAAGCCCAGCTGGCCCCATGTGCGAATTGGCTTATCATTCAGCCGTTTGCAGTCTTCGGAAAAGATGCCGTCGATCTGAGCGAGTGTTAATCCGCGAATCGGATTGTCCTTATGAACGTAGACCCCAATCCGTTCGAGGCAAGGGGTGACGACCGTCGCCTCGCTCCCACGAGCCTTGAGATACAGGTCCCGTTCTTCCTTGTTGATGGAACGGCTCAGCAGTCCGATGTCCGCTGAACTCTCCAGCACCGAAGCGACAGCAGCACGAGACCCAGTGGTCTGAATGGTGATCTTCACCTCAGGGTAAAACTGACGAAAACTCGCTGCCCAGACCGAGGCAACATTTGCCATCGTGCTCGACCCCGTGAGCCGGAGTTCTCCCTTAAGCGAACTGACCGGCCGATAGGTTGGCATATCAGGATCAAGTGGGACCTGTGCCATCAGTGTCGACGACAGCGTCATCACGACGCCGAGTGCCCACAACATTCGCGTTCCAAACTTCAGCATGAGTTTCCCTCCATGAATCGAAAGTGAATCCGCGCTGCCCCGGTGAATGCAGTCAACATCGAACTGCGAACGGGTCTCTCCCCCCGGCGGTATCTGCGCGAGTTTCCCAACAGGGCGCGGAGTCTATGCGGATTAGAGAATTCAAGTAAATAGGAGTTTCTGAGACCCCGTCTCCAGGAGTGCATTCCCCACATGGCAACGCCCCGAACCGGAGGCGTCAGCCGACGCGAAACTCCCTCTCCCCCGCTGGAATGTCCTTTGAAATAGGAACGTCGATCGCGGGGGAGAGGGAGAGGCTGACAGCAAAGATCACCAGTCGGCGAGACTCACAATCCGGGGAATGCACGCTTGAATAACTCGCCGACAGAAAAGGTCTAGTGTCGGAGGGGCGACCTCGGCTAACCTGTGGCTTTCGTCAACGAAACCAGTTGCATGTCTCCAAGGATGGCTCACATGCTGCGAATTGCATTTTTTGAAGATTCGATGGTCGAAAACTTTTCGCCCATCGCCATCTTACGTCCCGTCTTCGAGTTGCGATGTGGACACTTCAGCCTTCGCGAGCGGGTGCTGCGGTCGCTGGATGTGGCCGAGTGGGGAGCTTGCGTTCGACCATGGATGGCTGAATCCTATCGCGAAGAACACCCCGAGTCGCATGTCAATGACGAACGCTGGCTCAAACAGGGACTCACACTGCTCATCAATGGTCGTTGGCTCTTCAATCCTCACCAAATCGTTGACGCCGACCGAGACAGCGTTGGCGTCTGCGGCGAAACGATCGCCTGGATCGTCCTCGACCCCGACGAAGTGGCCGTTTTAGACTCGGAGGACTGGGAAGAAGGACTCGCCCGGTTAGCTCGACGTCGTCGTCCGGTCGCTGTCGAAGGGGAAATGCTCTCCTACCCCTGGGACCTGGTCCACCACAACCCGCAACGCCTTACCGAAGACTTCTTCCTCCGACGTCGTGGCCCTTCTCTGCAAATTCCACAGCATCAAGTCGCGATTCTCGGGCCGATCGAACATGTCCAAATCGACCCGCTCGCCGAGATCGACCCCTTCGTCGTCATCGATGCCCGCTCTGGTCCTGTCTGGATCGAAGCAGGGGCCAAGGTGTTAGCGTTCACCCGTCTCGAAGGCCCCTGCTACATTGGTCGCGACACGCAATTGTTTCGCGCCCTTGTGCGTGAAGGGACCTCGATCGGCCCCGTCTGTCGCGTCGGCGGCGAGATCGAAGAGAGCATCTTTCAAGGATACTCGAACAAATATCACGATGGATTCTTAGGGCATAGCTACGTCGGCTCATGGGTCAATCTCGGCGCCCTCACCTCCAACAGCGACCTCAAAAACGACTACTCGGCTGTCAAGGTTCCACTCTCGGGAATCAGTGTCGCGACCGGCTCGACCAAAGTTGGCAGCTTCATCGGCGACCACACGAAAACTGCTTTGTGCAGCCTGATGAACACCGGCACCGCCGTCGGCGTGATGTCGATGCTCCTTCCCGGTGGCGAACTGCTTCCAAAGCATATCCCCTCTTTCTCCCGCATCTGGCATGGCACCCTCGAAGGTCTGACAGAGGAAGGACTCAACGCCGGACTGGCCGCCGCAAGGATTGCCATGTCCAGACGAAATCAAGAACTCACCCCCGCCGCCGAGCGCCTCCTCCGACACGCCTATCAAGAGACCACCACAGAACGGACTCGAGCCCTCCAACGCGCCGCCAGCCTCAACGCCCCGAACGACCCCGCAAAAACCGGCCCCTAACCGCTCGACCCCTCAACAAATCCGGTCGAGAGCCAATAGCCGGCGTGGGTAGCAACTGTCATGATGGCCATGCGAGTGAAGGTCTGGCCTTCCAGCCGACTACTGTTCCAGACAGAAGATTGCCGAATCACTTGCCGCGTGCATTCCTCGGCTTGTGATCCTCGCCAACTTGTGGTCTTTGCTGTCAGCCTCTCCTTCTCCCCCCGTGGGGACATTGTCTGAAGTCGGAGCGTCGTCAGCGGGGGAGAAGGAGTCTCGCGTCGGCTGATGCCTCCGATTATGGGGAGTTGGCATATGGGGCATGCCCCCGGTTCAACCCTCAGCAAAGAATCGTGCTGGACAATGTTGAGCTTCCGGCTGGGGTCTGGGTTCGACGAGTGGACCTGTGATCAGACAGAAGTGTCTATGCCACGCGGTGCTTTTCAGGCAATGGACTCGGTGCCGCCAGAGTTGCGGGTGGTGGCGATGAGAGACTGGGCGGCTTGGAGGTCGTCGGCGACGTGGAAGTATGTGAGCAGTCGAGAAGTTTCCAGAATGTCTCGCAAGCCGGAGTGAACGCCAAACATGGCCATCTTGCCGCCGTCTCGGTCAAGGCGACGATGGAGGGAAATCCACTTGCCGATGACGGAACTGGTGACGTACTCGACTGTGCTGACATCAAGAACGATGCAGTTCTTTGGCGACTTCTCGGAGGCAGTCGTCAGTTCGTGTCCGAGCTGTTCCAAGTTGTCTTCTTCGGTCAGCCGCGAGGCGTGAAACCTCAGCACCATCACGTCTCCGTGAGGTGAGCAGGTGAAGTACGTGGGTGTAAAGTCTTTGGCCAAGGTGTTCGGTCCGCTTCCAGAAACTCGGTAAATGCTCTGACGCCGTGTGCCTGAATCAATGTCCCGATTTCCTCGGGTGTTCCGGGCAACTCGACAGGCATGTAGTGACGGTCCGTCCCTCGTAGCCATCCTGGGCGACTCGCTCGCTTCCCCTCAATGAGCACTTCCAGAGGACGTCCGACCATCGCTGCATAATACTGCATCGCCAACTGCTTTTCCAGAAGATTGAGTCGTTGCATCCGACTTTTACACACTTCTGGCGACACCTGATCTTCGAACTGAGCCGCCGGAGTCGACCGTCGTGCGCTGAAAGGAAACGCGTGAATCTTCATGAACTGAGCGTGTCGACAGGTCTCCAATGTCTCCTCGAACTCGGCTTCTGTTTCTCCCGGAAAGCCGACGATGACGTCGGTCGAAAAGGCGACATGAGGGATCACGTCGCGGATACGGTCGAGTTTCTCCAGGAATCGGCCGACTCGATAGCGGCGACGCATCCGTTCGAGAACGGTGTTCGATCCACTTTGCAGAGCGGGATGAAACTGCGGACAGAGATGCTCACAATCGGCTGCCGCACTGATAAAGTCGTCGTCGATTTCGTTCGCTTCAATGCTCGACAGCCGCATCCTCCAATCGCCCGGAATCCGATCGAGTTGGCGAAACAGATGCCACAACCGAAACGGTGCCTGTCCGCTTTTCCCCCGTGTCGTGTCGACTCCGTAATGCCCGACATGGATGCCGGTGATCACAATCTCCCGGTGCCCGTTGTCGAGCAGTCGTCGCACTTCGTCTTCGATGTCCTGAGGCGAACGGCTGCGGAGACCGGGGCGAACCTGTGGAATGATGCAATACGAACATCGCAAGATGCAGCCATCCTGTACCTTCACGTAGGCTCGCCGTCGTCCTTCAAAATAGCTGATGCCCTTCGGAACATCATAGACCCCCTGTCGAGACAGCACGTCGGGGAGTTCGGCCTTATCGGTAACAACTTCAAACACTCCGGGAAGTTGACGCACCTCTTCGGGAGCACGTGTCGCATAGCAGCCGGTGACAATGGTTCGTGTCCCCGGATTCTGCCGAGCGAGCTGACGGATGATCTTGCGAGACTTGTAATCCCCTTCGTTGGTCACCGTACACGTGTTGACGAAACAAAGATCAGCGGTCTCTCCGTCGACCGCCTCGCGATACCCGTTTCGTTCGAGAGCCTCCTTGACGAGTTGCGTCTCGTACTGATTCACTTTGCAACCCAAAGTGACCAGCCGACAGGTCCGGTACTCATCCGACGGCGGCGACAGTTCAGAGGGGAGCAGATCGTGAGAGACAGGAGCAGTCATAGGAAGCGAGACGTCAGTATCATCGGAGAAAGAATCAAACATCCAAAATGTCCCGATTTCTCAAGTGCGCCAAGTCAACCGGACATCTTTGCCAGTGGATAAGTCGTCGACAAGAGGCTGATCGTAAGGGACACATCCCAAGAGTTCAATCGGGACCTCCACGAGTCCAACTCCTTTCGGCTTGTCACGCCGGACCTCCTGTCGCATGGACTTCCCGTCTGTCCAGCCTTGACCGACATCCCCGTATCGAGATGATGGCCAGGGCTGGTCAGTTTTTTAGGATGCCTAGTCTTTGGAAGAGTAGGTAGGGTTTGAGGGCGTGTTCGCGGAGGGTGGTGCGGGGGGATTGTTGGAGTTGTCGGGCGAGGTTGGTCGCAAAGTAGTCGAGGTTGGCCAGTGCCTGAGCGGCGTGGCCAGTCCGGGTGCGGTGGTGATCTTGATGGAACGTTGTGTCAGCCACGTGGAAGCAGCAGTTCTCGATGCACCAGCGGCCCCGCAGCAATTGGAGCAGTCGCCCAGCATTGGCCTGCTGGCGGGACAGGCTGGTGATCGCGTACGTCGTGCTGTTGCGAGTCTTCCCGGCGACTGTCGTGTGACGGTCGAAGCGGATGAGTTGTTGGACTCCAGGCCATTGAAGATACCCCGAGTCGACGAGGTTGGTGGTGGTCGTCACGGTGCGAACCTCCACACGTCCGCGACTCTTGTCTGTGGTCGTGGCTGTCTGTCGGCGCGCGTGTTCTTGCTTAACAGCGTAGGGGGGAAAAGCCTTCGGGGATCACGAAGGCTTGCCGTATGTCGCGGTGCAGTTGGGGTTGATTGTCTTTGACCGTGAACACATAGTCTCCCCCTTGATCGAGGATCTCCTGACAGATCTCACGTTGGCAATAGATCGCGTCTCCCACCACGATCTTTCCCTCCAGCAGAAGCCCTTTGAGCACCGTTTGAGCCGCTGTGATTTCGTTGGTCCCCTCGGCCAGCCGGAAGCTGGAGAGTGTCCGGCCTAACGCGAGGTCGAAGCGAACAAGGAGTTTTTCAGTTTCCGCGTGACGTTTTCGGGTCCCTCGGAGCACTTTTCCATCCCAGATTTCGACGGTGGCGTCGGGCAAGTCCACATCAAACTGGGCGATGAACTGTGATAACGCCTCAAACAGCAAGTTCGGATCAAGTGCAGCAAAGAGATCCTGAAACGTCGACCGCGTCGGCGGACGACGCGTCCCCCCCAGCCAGTGCCAAAACGCCAGCCCCTGCGCGTCCAGCCACTGCATGGTCGGGCGAAACCCACCAAATCCCGACAATGTGGCACAAATCATCGTTGCCAGCATGGCAACACAAGCATGGCGCTGTCCCTGTCGCCCGCGAGGATCGGGAATCTGCCGGAGAATCTCCAGCAACCCCCGAGCGGGCCGAACTTCCACAACACACCTCCTTGAACCAATTACCCGCGACCAGTCCACCGGCCGCATATCCTCAACATTCTACCCCTGTCCAACAAATCCGAAAACCCGCCAGCCCTGGATGATGGCCTCGTATTGATGCCATGACGCCGCGGCAATGATATGATATGGGTCGCAACGATGTCATGCGTTTGATTCAGCTTACCGATCGAGTTTCGATCACCGAAAAGGGGGATGTGTGATGAGTGCTGCTTGGCCCATTGGAGTGTTCGCATCGATCGATGCCGGACTCGGAGTTCATTTGGATGTCGCTCAGGAACTTGGCGTCCCGACGGTGCAGGTTCACGCTCCACATGGCAACACCCGAACAAAAGAAGCCGCCACCGCGTTCCTTGATCGCTGTGCGGCTGCCGGAATTGAAGTCACCTGTGTCTTTGGGGGCTTCGACGGAGAAAGCTATGCCGACATCGCCACCACTGCCCGGACGGTCGGCCTCGTCCCTGAAGCAACGCGAGTTGCCAGGGCGAACGAAATGAAGGAAATCTCCGACTTCACCAAACTGCTCGGCTGCTCGACGGTTGCCTTGCACATCGGATTCGTTCCCCATGATCGTTCGTCGGTAAGTTATCGCGGGTTGATCGACGTGACCCGCGATCTGCTCGATCATGTTTCCGCAAACGGTCAACAGCTCAACTTAGAGACGGGCCAAGAATCAGCCGACCATCTGCTGGAGTTTCTGGAAGATGTGCAGCGAGACAACCTGTTCATCAATTTCGACCCAGCAAACATGATCCTTTATGGCACCGGCGATCCGATCGATGCACTGAAGAAGGTCGGCAAGTATGTTCGTAGCGTGCACTGCAAAGATGCTCGCTGGGCCCCCGAAGCGGTCCGTGGCGTCTCCTGGGGAACCGAAGTCCCCCTCGGCGAAGGTGATGTCGGCATGGAGACCTATCTGCGAACCTTGAAGGAACTCGGCTACACCGGTCCGTTGACGATCGAGCGCGAAATCGCCCACGACCGCGAGCGTCAGAAGGGGGACATCGGCAGTGCCGTTCGACTACTTGAGTCACTGCGATCGAAGATATTGGGATAAGGAGACTTCGCATCACGAACGTCTAAGTTCATCGCTTACTCCCCTTTCGATGAACAAGGACGTGACCCCTGGCTGTTGAAAAGACGACTCATTTCCAAGGGTCGATCTTCCCGTTTGAGCGAGTCACTGGAACAGATCATTGGCTTTTCCATAGGAGTGCGTGTGATGACAAAGACTGTATTTTCAGGGTTACGTTACTGGTTGAGTTTGGCTGTGTTGCTTGGCACAGGAAGCCTGGTTGCAGGAACAGGTTGCAACGCAAACGCCGAGGAACCAGCGGCTGCAACTGCTGGGGCATCCCAGAAGATCGAAGCCTCCGAGACAGCCGAGGAAACCGAAAGCGACGAGGCTCCGAAGCTGACGAAAGCCGAGCAGGAGTTTGTCGACTTGCTCTCGAACAGCGTGATGGTCGGGTCGTTCACCGTCGATGGTCAGGAGAAGCCCCCACGGGAAGAGCGCTACTCGATCGGCAAAGTGACGAAGGGTGAAGGGGGAAACTGGACCGTCGAGTCTCGTATTTCCTACGGCAAAGTGGACGTTGCGGTCCCGGTTGTGGTGCAGGTGCAATGGGGGGGCGATGTTCCCGTGCTCGGCGTCACCGACCTCACGATCCCCCTCGTAGGGAGTGAGTTCACCGCACGCATCCTCTTCCATCAGCAGCGATATGCGGGCACCTGGATGCATGGAAAAGTCGGCGGCCACATGTTCGGACGCATTGAACGAGCCAAGCCAGCCGACAACGTCGAAACGCCAAAGTAGTCAAACGACGTTCTACGACCACTTCGCAGCCCGTTGAGAAACGACCCTGGGTCAGATTTTCCAACCTGACAAGAGCATCTCATACGCTTATTGCCGAGACATCCAACGGCACCATGTCAGGCAGGAAGGCCTGAACGACGTTTTCAACAGGCTGTTAGATTTCAAACGTCTCGCCATCTTCCTTATAGACGACGCGGTAGAGATCGCGGCGGCGATCATTCCAGTTTTGCACGCTGCCCCCCGCTTTATGTCGACGTAATTGCTCGACATCGACGTCGTGGATAATCATTGTTTCGATGTTGGCGTTACACTCGGCTGCAATCGCGTCGCGGGCAAACTCGGCGTCGGCGGGGGTGAAAATGGCAGACTGAGCGTAGTGAATGTCGCTGTTCTCAACGAACGGCAGGTTCCCCGTGCATCCAGCGAGAGCAACATACACATGATTCTCGACACAACGGGCCATCGAACAACTTCGGACTCGCAAATATCCCGATCGCGTATCGGTATTAAACGGCACAAAGATAATGCTCGCCCCCTTCTGGGCCGCAATGCGGACTAACTCGGGGAACTCGATGTCATAACAAATCAGAATCGAGATAATGCCGCAATCGGTGTCGAAAACATTGACTCGACGACCTGGAGAGACTCCCCACCATTTTCTTTCACTGGGGGTGATATGAATCTTCTCTTGCCGTTCAAGCGTCCCGTCACGGCGAAAGAGATAGCTTACATTAAACAGGTAACCATCTTCGAGAACAAACTGCGAACCGCCGATGATGTTAATGTCATACTTCACTGCCATTTCAGTGTGAAAATCGAGATATTGCGGCGTGAATTCGGCAAGTTTACGGGCCGCTTCTCCGGGGCGAGAGTTGGGCACGCATGAGAGGAGTTGTGTCGTATGTAGCTCGGGAAACAAGATGAAATCGCTCTTGTACTCACTCGCTGTGTCGATGAAGAACTCGCACTGCGTTGCGAATTCGGAAAAATCTTTAATCGTTCGTAATTGATACTGTACGACGGCAAGGCGGACCGGTTCTGTCGTATGACCGTATCGCCGTTTTGCCCCCTTACGATAATCGAGGTTTCGCCATTCGAGGAACGTCGCGAAGCCCCGGCTCGATGTATCCGACGGGAAATAGTCGGGAATTAATCCTTGAAGGGCAAAGCCATTAGATATCTGCGCAGTGAGTACAGGATCGTAGAGCGTTTTATCCATCACGTCATCGACGTATTCGCGAGCAGTCATCCGGTCAGCGTGTTCACCATAGCCGGGGATTCGTCCGGCGATAATGATGCGGGCCAAGTTCTTTGATCGGCAGACTTCCTTTCGAGCGGCATAAAGGCGTCGTGACAGTTTCATCCCGCGAAACTCGGGATGTACCATCATCTCGATGCCGTATAGAGTATCTCCCTTAGGATTGTGATTACGGATGTAACCACTGTCGGCCACTTTCTTCCAGTCATGCCATGCAAGGTTGGCATCGTAATCGAGTATGAGGCTACTACACGATGCGGCCAGCTTCCCGTCAATTTCGACACAAAGCTGCCCTTCTGGAAAGTGCTGAATCTGACTCTCGATCTGATCACGTTCCCAAGGCAACATGCCGGGAAAACAAAGTCTCTGCATCGCGAGGAGTTCGTCGAAGTCGTCAATCGTGAGCTGCCGCAGGACCGTTTTCCACTCGTGATCCTTCAGGTCAATTGTTTCCATCAGACTATTCAATTCGCAAAACGAAAGAGCATGCACCCCAGACGACGACTACCAATTTCGGCCACCGGCAGCCTCATGGTAGCTGATTCGCGGACGTGCCGGTAGGTTGTTGGCGAGCAGACGTGCAGACGCGAATTGCGGATTCGCCGATGCGGGACGGCCCTGGGGGCATTGCTCGCTTCGCCGTTGAACAACAGTTCTCGCTCTCCCCCACGATCGACGCCTCTGATTCGCAGGGCTTTCCAGTCAGGGAGTGGGAGTTTCCCGTCGGCTGACCCCTTCTGGTAACGTGGCAAGCGCAAAATGGTACATCGACCCACTGTCAACGATTCTTTCGAGCTGATCTTGACGCAAATTCTGGAGAACTTCAGCCTACGCACGATTTGCAAGGTTGTCCCCTCTCTTTTTGAAGGGATCGTTTTCTTCGGAGTGATGCAATGATGTCATGGATCGCAGGACTGTTGACGTTGGCACAAGTCGGGCCGTTGCCCATCGAACCTGTCCCTTCCGTCGAAGGGGCTGTCGAGGGGACGGGGCAGCCCGTTGTACAGTCGCCGCAGTTCGACACGAAAGGTCTCGCCGATGCCGCGTCAGAAGCGACGACCAAAATCAACCTCTGGTTCGTTAAGGCTCAGACATTCCTGCAGACCGAGGGACCGAAGTTTGCCGTCAATCTGATCGGCGCACTGATCATCTTCTTCATTGGCAAATGGCTCATCGGCATCCTCGCTCGTATTGTCGAACGAATGCTCGCCCGGGCGAAGATCGACGAAACACTCGTTAGCTTTCTCAGCAACATCTTGTACTACTTCCTGATGATGGTCGTCGTGATGGCCTCGCTGGAACTCGTCGGCATTCAGACCAACTCACTCACGGCGATGATCGCAGCCGCAGGATTCGCCATCGGCCTCGCTCTGCAAGGCTCGCTCTCGAATTTTGCCGCAGGAGTCATGCTGATCGTGTTCAAACCTTTTCGCGTGGGAGACATGATCGAAGCGGGGGGAGTCACCGGAAACGTTGAAGAAATCCAGGTCTTCAACACTATCATGCGGACCCCAGACAACGTCGAGATCATCGTCCCCAATGGAGCCATTACGTCAGCAAGAATCTCAAACTATACGACCCGTGGCACACGACGTGTCGACTTGGTGATTGGCTGCGCCTATGCGGACGACATCCTCGCCGTGAAAGAGTATCTCAACGAAATACTTCAGACCGATCCCCGAATTCTCCGCGACCCCGCCCCAGCAGTGGCAGTGGCCGAACTAGGCCAAAGCAGCGTCAATTTCAACGTCCGCCCCTGGGTGAAGTCAGCCGACTACGGAGCGGTCAAGGCCGACCTGCAAGAACGAATCAAGCTCGGCTTCGACGAACAGGGCTTCCACTTCCCCTTCCCGAGCCGCGAACTCTACCTGCATAAAAATGTCGTCTAACAGCCCTTTGAAAGAGGCCATTGCCGGGTAGGTGGGGGCATGGGGCGGATGAGCGCGCTGAGGGGAGTCGCTCGAACGGTCCACAGCGGCAGTAGGGTCCGCTGTGGGGACCAT
Organism: Planctomycetaceae bacterium; assembly: GCA_041398965.1. Taxonomy (GTDB): domain Bacteria; phylum Planctomycetota; class Planctomycetia; order Planctomycetales; family Planctomycetaceae; genus JAWKTT01. The sequence goes on from JAWKTT010000023.1 coordinate 71,779, forward strand.
CGCAAAAGGGTGGCGACCTACATTAGGACTCTACAGCGGACGCTACTGTCGTTGGAACGACCATTTTCAGGTTCGTTCCATCTGGAGGCGATGTATGAGTCAGGGGGAAGAATGGAGGTCTCGACGCGGCGGTTCTGCTGGCGAGATGGGCCGTCACGATTGGAGGCCGCGGGGTGATACAGGCTGTAACCGGCGACTCCCATGCGAGCATCCTGGAGGCTAGCATCAACGACCCACTCCACAATTAACCCCGCCCCAGCATCCCTGCTCAAGCGAGGGCATGGCACCCACAATCCCCTAAAGCCGACAATGCCACCCAGCCATCAGACTGGGCGCATTTTGACGCTGGTAGCTCATTTTCAACACTGGCCAAGAGTGTCCCTCAGGGAGATAATGCTTTCAACGCCCTAACTAAACAGTTACCATCATTGGAGAGGCGAATTCGCGCAGGGGCTAAGTTGGACAAGGCGGACGCATATGTTCTCAGTAAATGGATCGAATGGATTAATGAGATTAGGATGGGTCAATGGTTTACGAAAAACTGACGACAAATCGCCTTGACGCGGACCTGTATAATGCTGTCTGCTGCGGGAATCGAGAGAAGGTGCACGATCTTCTGGCAGGCGGTGCTGATCCGTACGCGAACTGCGGAAGGGCGATGCGAGCCTCTTTGGGGCACCCAGACATATTCGCGTATTTCGTCTCGCAGAAAGATGTGTTTAACGATCATGAGTTACCGGCTGCGAATCATGTTTTGACAGACGGTGTGTGGCAATACGTATTCCCTTTGCTTTTACCAAAACTCGCGCATCCGAATGTCACGGACTGGCATGGGTGTACGTTGTTGTTTAGTGCAGTTGTAGGTGAGCTTGGAGCCGCCGTTGAAGTTCTTGAAGCTTTCGGAGCTAAGCTTTCAATGACAGAGCAGTTACATGCGGCTGTTGCGCTGAATCGTATCTCAGATGTGCGAGACTGCATTGAACGTGGCGCTGATGTCAATGCTGTTTACAGAGACACCACACCCCTCTATGCATCTCTGTGGTCAGGTGAACAGAGTTTGTGGAGAACGTTACTGAGTGCCAAGGCAGACCCCAATGGAGTTAGTCCTATCCTGTGGAGAAATTTGATGTGCCTGGGGTTAAAGAGCGTCAATACGTTTGCAAATGTTCGTTCCCAGGGTGACGTTGCTTTAAGGTTTGCTGCAGTGTATGGAATGTGCGACGCGATACGTGACCTCTTAGAATTTGGAGCATCTCCTAATTACGTCAACTACAATAATATGACGCCATTTATGGACGCCGTTATTTCGGCCCAACCTGCGGCGGCGACGCTGCTGCATAAGGTGCAGCCTTCTTTCTCCACGGTTAACTGGAAACTTCTTTATGGTTGCCTTGTCGGTGACGTGCACATTGTGCGAGACGCCATTGCGAGTGGGGCTGACGCGAAGTTTCGCGGCGATGTCAAGCAGGCGCAGATGGGATCTCTTGGGCTCAGTGTATGCGCGCAGGCGTTTGACTTGGTGCAATACCTTTGTCGCAACTGCCAGCTGGATTCTCACGATGTCCTAACGGCTTTCCCGTTGTCAAAAGGCGATAACACCCCCGTGGGCAGACGGATTACAGATGAGATACGGATGATCGTTGAGAAATATTTGTAGTTTCTGTAGGTCAGCTAAGTAGGGTCCGCACAGCGGACCCTACTTGGCTGACCCACGATTTTCAACAGGCTGCTACGTCACTGTCTGACAGTTATCAGCGTTACCGGTATTTCTCATAACCTAGTGCTCGCGCAAACCGATCCGCAACTTCTGGAGTGTTGACGGCATCCACACAATTCATTCCCAACATTTCAAGGTGGGTTGACGGATCAGTGCTTCCCGCACAAAGAAGCGTGTCGGCGGCAAATACGCCTTCCTCACGACATTTTCGCAATGCATTAACGAGCAAATCGAATCGCTGGTCTCTTGCTTTCGCCCAGAGTGCGTTATCTCCGTTCGAGGCGTCGGCAAGATCCTTGAACTGTTTCGATATTTCATCGAATGGCTTGTCGTTGGCCGAATCCATCCACTCGACATAAACGTATCCAATCTCTGGATAACCAACCTCCTTCTCCCGCACCCAATCTCGAGTACACGCAACGTGGTAGAGTGTTCTGACATCGTCGTCCGTGCACAAAGCGAACCCAAACAACTCCGACTTGGACGCGCGCAATTGCTCCGCGGCTTGGCGAACAGCGTTCGTTATCTGAAGTTGAAGGCCATCGGGTTGGCTTGACTTTATCGCTCTGTCTTCTTTCACTGACTGTGGATCGTGCCGGACTTTGCTTTGAGGCGATATCGAGATGTCTGACGACACCCAATTGCACCCAAGTATTGGGGCGACTGCAGATACAGCGATTGCTTTCGCTGCGAGCCGACGATCGATGTTTGGGTGATGATTCATTTTTCCGCCACAAGGGTATTCAGGGATAGCGGACCCTACTGTCCCTAAGGTTCAACCTTGATGCAGAGGCCGTAGATGGAGGGGGGGATCCAGCCGTTGATTCGGCCTTTGTTGTTGCCGATCTGGAATCGTTCGCCTTGGATCGCTTTAATGAGGTGCAGGTATTCGTGTCCTTTGACCTTGCAGAGGACGATGTCGCCGACAGATAAATCTGAAGCGGCGACAGGTTTCACGGTGCAGAGCTGGCCGGAGTTGATCTTTCCGGTCATCGAGTTTCCACGTGGACGAAACGAAACGGTTTCTCCGGCGATTAACTTCTCGATGTAATGCGAGGCCCATCCCATGCTATCGGCTCTTGCGTTGATACGCGAATGAATGCGTAGTACAGGGGGCTGACGCCCCCCGCTTGTTGGGGGTTGCTCGTTGGGGCTTAGAAGTGGATGGCTCGGCCGTCGACGGCGAAGGCGGCTTCTTTGACGGCTTCACTTAGGGTCGGGTGGGCGTGGCAGGTGCGGGCGATATCTTCGCTGGAGGCTCCGAAGGACATGGCGGTGGACGCTTCCGCGATCAGTTCGCCGGCGTGAGGGCCGATGATGTGGACGCCGAGGACCCGGTCGGTCTTTGCGTCGGCCAGAATCTTGACGCGGCCATCGGTCTGACCGCTCGCCCGGGCACGACCGTTCGCCAGGAAGGGGAAGATCCCTTTGCGATACTCGCGGCCCTCTTCTTTGAGGGCCTCTTCGGTCTTGCCGACGGTCGCGATCTCTGGCTCCGTGTAGACGACGCCGGGGATGACGCCGTAATCGACATGGCCATATCCGGTGTAGAGATGTTCCACACAAGCGACCCCTTCTTCCTCAGCCTTGTGGGCCAGCATGGCTCCGCCGACGACATCGCCGATGGCAAACAGGCCGGGTGATGACGTTTGAAAGTGGCCATCGATCGTGATGAAGCCCCGTTTGTCGGTCTGCACCTGACACGTTTCGAGGCCGAGACCTTCGGTGTTGGGGCGACGACCGACGGCAACGAGGACGCGGTCGGCCCGGACTGGTTCTTCGCCATCAATGCTGACATCGCAGGTCTTACGGTTCCGTTTGACGCCGGTCACCTTGCAGCCGAGTCGGAATTCGAGCCCTTGCTTCTTGAAGATTTTGAGGGCTTCGCTCGCGGTGTCGGCATCCATGCCGGGGAGGATGCGATCGAGGTATTCGAGGATGGTGACTTTCGAGCCGAGGCGTCGCCAGACTGTGCCGAGTTCGAGTCCGATGTACCCGGCCCCGATGACGACGAGGTGAGGGGGGACTTCGTCAAAGTCGAGGGCTTCGGTGCTGGAGACGATGCGGTCTCCGTCGAGTTCGATCCCGGGGAGCGTGCTGGGGGTGCTGCCGGTGGCAATGAGGATGTTCGGAGCGGTGAGAACTTGTTCGCCGTCGGAGCTTTGGACGATGACCCGCCCAGGTCCATCGAGGCGGGCGTCTCCGAGATAGCGGGCGACTTTGTTCTTTTTGAGGAGGGCTTCGATCCCTCCGCCGAGCGTTTGGACGACTCGTTCTTTGTGCTTTCCCATTGCGGCAATGTCGATTGAGACCCCTCTGACCTGGATGCCCCGGGCGTCGAGGTGTTGGGTCTCTTCAAAGAGTCGGCTGGTTTCGAGGAGTGCTTTCGAGGGGATACAGCCGACGCGGAGGCAGGTCCCCCCGAGGAGCTTTTCCCGTTCGATGCAGGCGACGTTTTTGCCGAGTTGGGCGGCACGAATGGCGGCGACGTATCCTCCGGGACCGGCACCAATGACAATCAGGTCGTGTTCAGGCATGGTTCGATGTGGGGAAAATCAATGGGTTTGCAAAGATGGAAGAGTGACCGGGTTTCGACTCACCGGTGACAGAGTATTCACTCTCTCTCGAATGCAACAGGGAACAAATACAGAAAAGAACCGCAAAGTTCCTGAATCAACACGATGGCATTCGTCTGCATTCCGTTTTAGAATGGAAGGCGGTCATGGAGGTTGGCAGCGGAGTCTGTGAGACATTGGCCTCGCGTGGGGCGGAGGGTGTCTTATCTCTCTGTTGCTCTCAGGTGCTGCCTCCCGAGGGTGGCCTCTGTTGATTCGTTGGTCGTCTCTTATCAGAATGAAGTGCACCGATTCCGGTCTCTGCATCAGGCGAACTTCGAGGACCATTTCCAATTGTTGAAGTCGACAGTTGCCAGTCCGCAAGATTCCTGACGACAACTTGACATCACTTAGCGAACTTAACGAAGCGTATACGCTCATCAACCTGGAGAATGATTGCCATGATTGAACGACTGTTCCCTGGTCGCCGGCTGTCCGGAGCGATCCTGTTGCTGGCGGCGATGCTTGTGGGGGGCTTCCTGCTGTTGTCCGCGCCGGCATTCGCCGACGATGCTGCAGCACCTGAAGGGGCTGCCCCCGCCGCTCCTGCTGCTGCGCCGGCTGCCCCTGCGGGAGAGGCGTCGGAAACCCCAAAGCCTGCTGGTCAAACGACGATGCTCAGCATGATTGTCAACGGCCTTGGGATCGTGTGGGGTCCGGTCTTTTTGATTCTCAGCTTCGTCATGGTCGCCGTGTTGGTGATGAACATGTTGCAACTCCGTCGCGACAGTTTGCTGCCGGCTGCCTTCATCGAAGTTTTCGAACAGAAGCTGCAAGCGAAAGACTATCAGGGAGCCTACGACACCGCTCGGGCTGATGAGTCGTTTGTTGCTCGCGTGCTGGCTGCCGGTTTGGGACGACTGAATCGAGGCTATGAAGAGGCGATTGAAGGGATGCAGGAAGTGGGTGAAGAAGAGACGATGGCGATGGACCACAAGATCGGTTACCTCGCGTTGATCGGTTCGGTCGCTCCGATGGTTGGGCTACTGGGAACGGTCGCCGGTATGATCGCGTCCTTCTCCCTCATCGCCAGCAGCGAGTCTCCTCCTAAGCCAAAAGAACTGGCTGAAGGGATTTCAACCGCTCTGGTGACCACCCTGTTTGGTCTGGGTGTCGCGATTCCCGCGATGGTCGCCTACAGCTTGCTTCGCAACCGGATGAACCGTGTCGTCTTGGAAGTGGGGATTGTCAGCGAAGGGCTGATGTCTCGCTTCAACAAGAAGCCCGGTGGAGGCGGACCAGCCGCTGCTCCGGCGATGAAGGCGGAATAGTTTCTCGATGTTCGATCTCGCACAGTCAGCGATTGACCTCAACCGGCAGTCGCTGACTGTTGATCCCCCCAGAATTCCGATCACGACCTGATCTTGCAGTGGACATGAGGGACTTTCGATGAGAATCAAGAATGCTCCGACCAACTTGGTTGAAGCCGACATGACCCCGATGATCGACATGGTCTTTCAGCTGGTGGCGTTCTTTATGATCGTCACCAACTTCGACCAGCAGCAGGCGGACGAGCGCGTGCAACTTCCGGCGGAAGCGATGGCTCGTCCACGTGCCGTCGCCGTTAAGCTGGACCTTGTCCTCAACGTCGGATTCGAGCGGAACGAAGACGGTTCGCTGAAAAACCCGGATGCACAACTCTACTTCCCCGGCGAAGACTCGCTCGACGCCCGTTATTGTCGTGATCGCATCATTCAGGAAGCCCAGGTGGCGCGTCTGCGGGACCAGTTGAAGGATACTGTCGTCTCGATCCGGGCTGACGCGGATGTGCCGACCGGGATCATCCAAAAGCTGATTCAAATGTGCCAAGAGCAGGGCTATTCGAAGTTCGCGCTGAAGGCCCGCGCAGGCGATGGTCCTTAGAGTCGCATCGTCCCTCATGGGCCATCTCTTGCTGCCGACCGACGCCAACTTACTCATTCCGGCTTCAGAAGTGATTTAACTATGAAGATTCGCAACAAACTCCCCTCAGGCAAGATCGAGATGCAGATGTCGGCCATGATCGACATCGTGTTTCAGCTGCTGATCTTCTTCATGCTGACCCTGAAAATCATCCCCGAAGAAGGGGAGTTCGAGATCAACATGCCGGTTGGGGCCCAGAATTCTGCGTCGACGGAGCCAAACATTGACTTTACCGTCCGATTGATCTCCGACAGTGCCGGGAACCTTCGGGAAATTCGGATTGGCGATACGTCTCTCGGCAACGATGAGGCGGCTTTCCTGCGGCTGAACAACCAAGTCAAGAGCCATGCCAAGTCGGGAGGAAAGTTCAACGACGACATGGAGGTCACCCTCGATGTCGACTACGAACTGAACTACAAGTACATCATTAAGGCTGTCGCCAACTGCACCGGCTACCGGGAAGGTGACAAGACCGTCAAGTTCTTGGAGAAGATCAAATTTTCCGCCCCGCGAGAGCCGAAGGCAGGCTAGAGTATTAGGATTTCGATTGAACGCCCCTCCAAGCCCCCCGACTGTTTTGGCGGGGGGACCGCGATCCACATAGGGGCCCCTTTCTATAAAAGTTACACGAAGTCCGCACGATCACTTGGTTACTCCTTTTTCAAGGTGACACACCATGCAGATTCGCAACAAGTTGGCTTCCGGCAAGATCGAGATGCAGATGTCGGCGATGATCGACATCGTGTTTCAGCTGCTGATCTTCTTCATGCTCACCCTGAAGATCATCCCCGAAGAGGGGGACTTTACGATGAACATGCCATTGTGTGTCTGTCATTTTGCCCCAGATGTGGATTACACCGTACGACTTGTCGCCGATGCCGATGGGAACTTACAGCAGATTATGGTGGGGGACCAATCGCTTGGGAACGATGAAGCTGCATTTTCCAGGCTTAACAGCGAGGTAAAGAACTACGCGAAATCAGGTGGGCAGTTTAACGACGACATCGCGGTCACGCTCGATGTCGACTACGAACTCAACTACAAATACATCATCAAGGCGGTCGCCAACTGCACCAGCTCCCGCGAAGGGGACCGCACAGTCAAGTTCCTCGAAAGCGTCAAGTTCGCCCCCCCTCGCGAACCTCGAACAACATAAAGAACTACCCCAAAGCTCCCCGAACGTGTCGGGGGGACCACCACTCATTGCGACCCTTGCGAGTCATCTGTCGGTTGAATGCGCTGCTGCTTACTTTTGATGTGCTTCCCCTCAGTTTGCTGGGCTGTTATGGGGTCGAGTGGATCGAGACTCCCCACTTCGACGAGTTGTCTGCACAAGGGCTTACCTTCGACTTCTGCTTCGCAACGCAAGACCTCTCTCCCGGCCTTGTTGTGGCCGATTCGGGGGAGACAGTCACTTGGCAATCTGGCGACGAACTGTCCCCCCGCCTCGATGGGGATGACATTGAGGCGGCCATCATTGGTCGCTGGACCGAGCGGATCACCGCCGCCTTCCCCAACTGCCGACTGCAAACATCGCGAGAGACCTCGCTCATCGACGCCCTCGATCACGGCTTTCTCGACACTCCACTGCAATCCCTGGGCGAACTCTCGCTCCAGTGGCTGCGGCTCACAGGTCTTCCCGAACAGCTGATTCCGCCATCCGCACTGTTCGACTTATACCTGGAAGAGTTCTTCACCCCGGTCGAGTTACGCGACGCAGTCGCCCACTGGCTGAAGCAGCCGCCGGAGTACATCGCGGAACACTCAAACAAACAGCCGTTGTCTGACTTCGACTGGGTGACGGAGCATGTGGAGGCGATGTTGGAACTCGGTTTGCTCGACCGCGATCATCGCCCGGCGGACACCGAGTTGACTCGTTTTCGCCTCGCGTTGGCTGGTGCGATCATCAGTCAGCTCGATACTCAACTGGGCGAACTGCTGGAGGCTCTCGAACCGGCTGTTCTCTCGGACGAAACGGTCGTCATTGTTGCGGGACTGACGGGGCAACTGCTGATGCAACATCCGCACGTTGCCCAAGGGATGCCGCCGTTGGTGGACGAGCGACTGCATGTTCCGCTGTGGGTCTGGTCGAACGAGCCCGATTGGTCCGGCGTCCGTCGACGTGAGTTGACCGAGACGGCTGCCGTCATCGACCTCTTACAGGCGTTTTCCTCAGGAAGAACTCCCATTCGATCTGCATGTCATCATGATGTGTCAGGCATCAAGCCAGCATCGGACAAGTTTGCGACCCTGCCGGTCAGTGACGCCATCCTCTGGCGTTGGGCCGATGGTCCAGGTGCCCTTCGGACTTCACGGCATCATTGCGTCGTCGACTCCTGGCAGTCGATCGAGACCGGTGGCGACAGAGATGATGAGGTGAAACACTGGCTGTTCCTCAAGCCGGGTGATATTTGGGATCTCCGAGACGAATCTTCTCAATCCCCCGAGATGACCCGCACCCTTGCCGAGCAACTTTGCAGTCCCTGATCGTCTTGCGACTCATCTGACGTATGGGGCGAAACGCGCGGTGTGACCTGCGTCTTCGCGAGAGTGGGCTTGTGCAACCAGAGGATTTGGCGATACTCAGCGTGTGGCTTACGAGAATGTGTTTCTCCTGAGATAGGCGATGAACCATGAGACGGCTGAGTGAGTGTGTCGCTCTGTTAATGCTGGTGTTGGCGTTTGGTTGTACGGGGTCTGATTCGGGGTCCGCGGGGAATGCGACCGGTCCGGGAACAGAGACGACCTCGAATGAAGGTCCGGAAAGTCTCGATCCGGGGCCAGTCCCTCCGGGGCAGTACGAACCGACCAACAACGGCGACCTGCATGCTGCGGGAGGAGAGCGCCCCATGGTTGGAGGTTCGACACCGGGGGGTGTTCCGGGACCTGCACCGTTGGCGATTCAGTCGTGGGACGAGTTTTTCGCGGGGTTGGGAGATCACAAGGGGAAGGTGGTCGTGGTCGACATCTGGTCGACGTCGTGCCCCCCTTGCATCGCCGAGTTTCCTGAATTGGTCAAATTGCATCAGGAACTCGGAGCCGATGTGGTTTGCCTGTCGCTCTCTGTCGATTATGAAGGAATCAGGTCGAAACCTGTCGAGTCGTACCTTGAATCGGTGCAGCAGTTCTTGAACTCGAAAGGGGCGAATTTTCCGAACACTCTGTGCAGTGATGACTTTGACACGCTGGCCGATCAGCGAAAGTTGTCGTCCATCCCGGTTGTGATGGTGTACGATCAACAGGGGAAACTGGTTCGGAAGTTCGATGGCCCGACCGATGAGGGAGAGGAGTTTACGTATGCCAATAACATCCGCCCCCTTGTCGAAAGCTTGTTGAAGCCCAAGAGTTGAACCCGAACGGGGCACCTCTCCGAGTCCATGTGGTGCTGACACCCCTTTGACAGGAGAGACGAGGTGAGGTCGGGTCTTTCGAGACCCAATTCAATCGACAGCAAAACACTCGAAGGTTGCAACAGGAATAGACCGGTGACCAAGACGTCGAACTCTCGATGGAGCCAGTTGCAGTGGTGGTTGAATCCCCGACTGTGGTTGCGCAGCCTGCTGATGCTGAACGATTCCCCTCACTCCGTGGCTCTGGGGACGGCAATCGGGATGTTCATTGCGATGACTCCCACGGTCGGCATTCAGATGCTGGTCGTGGCAGTGGTCGCCCTGCTGACGCGGCGATGGTTCCACTTCAACCGCGTCGCTGCTCTGATCATGGTGTATGTCTCGAACCCACTGACCGTGCTTCCGATCTACTGGTTCAACTTCAAGGTTGGAACCCTTTGGTTCCCTTCACACGTCTCGCACGATCAGTTTGCGGCTCTCCTCAAGTATCAAGGATTCTCCCAGTGGTGGTCGAGTCTTTCGGGACTGTTCGTTGACGTCGGGACTCCGTTGATTGTGGGATCACTGGTTGTCGCCACACTCTCGGCTCTCCCCTGTTATCCGCTGATGCTCTGGGCATTCAAGCGATTTCGCCCCAATTCGCTCCCCGAAACTGATGGACAGAAGGCGGACTTCCCTGTCCCCGACGGCTTTCCGACTGCCGCCCTCGCAGCATCCCGATCGGAAAAGGCCGAAGCAGGTTTCCCCGAAAGCTCCGCCGATACGAAGGGGGCAAACGACTTTTCCTCCTCGCCATCGAACGAACACGTCGCCTGAGAATTGCCGACATTCGACCCGAACATCTGGTCGACAACCCTGGGCAAAGGGGGTGGCCAAACGGCGGAATTTGGAGATTTTCGCGTTCCGCGTTATGTTACCATCCCAAGCGACTGTGAGAATCGCTGCCTGATGGTTCCGCCGTTTGCTTTCCCATTGTTTTCGCTGAATTGCTATTCGAGAGGCTCAGGATGGCGAAGCCTGTTTCGTCGAACACCCCTTCCGGTTCCCGCAAGTCCGGCCGCGCTGCTCCTCCCGAAGAGGATGTCGCCGAATCGTCTGCGACAGTCGACGAAACCCCGTCCGAAAGTGGGGATGCCTCTCAGCCGAAGGTGAAGGCGAAACGCGGGGTCATCTCCCGGATGATCCGACTGATACTGACGCTGTCGGTTCTCCTTCTCATCGTTGTTGTGGCTGCTCCGACGATCGTGTCGCAGACTGGGCTGAAGAACGTGCTTCCCCGTCTCCTCGTGCCGCAACTTCCGGAGGGCTGCACCATCGGCGACGCCCAACTGGGATGGATGACCCCGGTCGTATTGCGGAAGGTGCATCTGCCCGACCGTCAGGGGGGAGAACTGCTCGACATCGAAACATTGACGATGAACCGGACACTCTGGCAACTGATCAACGTTCCACATGACTTGGGAAAGATCACGATCGCCCAGCCTCGATTGCGGGTTGTCGTGCGAGCCGATGGAACGAATCTGGGAGACGTCCTCAATCGGTTTCCGGCCAGTTCCAGCACGGAATCGCCTGATTCGTGGTACGAAGTGATCGACGCCGACGTTCGACTCGAAGACCCGGCCGGTTTTAAGTTGACATCAGCGACGGTCAAGCAAGGGACGTTTCGCACCTCATCAACCGCAGAGACGGCATGGTCTGTCGACGCGACGGCACAGGTGACGCATCCCACAACCACCGGCACACTCCGGTTGCAAGGGGCGTTTGAAAAGGTCACTCGGCCCGATTTCCCCATCGGGCCGGGCAATCTGCGGGTGGACTTTGTCGGCCTCCCACTCGATGCCCTCAAGCCGGTCTTTGAACCGTTACTGCAAGGTCAGGCGTTTGCCGGTCATGTCACCGGTTCACTCGCGACCGAGTGGCGAGAAGGGGGAGCCTCAGCCCCACAGGCTGCGTGCCTCTTAGTTCTGCAAGAAGGGGAAGTGGCTGTTCTCAGTCCCGAGGCGGGAGCTTCTCCGAAATCTTGGAGGACCGGGCCCGCCTCGATCGCCCTGGAGGGGATGTATGATCCCGAACAGGACCTGTTGACCCTCACCAGGTCGGCCATCGAGTCGACGTGGATTTCGGGTCAACTCTCCGGGACCGTTTCGCGTTGCCGGGGGGAATGCTATTGCATGATCGGCGGAGGGGCACGTGTCGACCTCGACCCACTCTGGCAGCTGTTTGGACTGGGAGACCGAAACGAGATCGAGATCACTGGATTGGAGACGCGTCGTGTCGCCCTGCGGGGACCACTGCGACCCGGAACCGTCGTCGTTCCTTCCAGCTCCGAGCCAGGCCCCGCAGGTTCAGGAACCGCCACCGGTGCAAACGTTTCCGCAGATGGAGCCGTCGCAGGTCTCCCGGTGCAAACCGTTGGGGGCACGACAGGAACCGGAGGCAACGTCCGCTTAGCAAATGCCGCTGCGACCTCTTCCACAGAATCGGGGACCGGTGCAAATGTCGTCCCAGACTTTCTGCAGTTGGCAGCCGAGGTCGCTTGGAAGCAGGTGCGAGCATACGGCGTTGAATCGCAGGATGCCGTGATTACGGTCAACATGACACAGGGGAAATTTCTACTGAGTCCGACCCATGTTCCGGTGAGTGGTGGTCGCTTGGTTTCCGACGTGAAGTTGATCACCGCGGAGTCTCCTCTTGCCATCGAGGTCCCTCCCGGAATGGTGCTCGAACAGGTCGCCATCACCGAGCCGATGTGTCGGACTTGGATGAAATACCTCTCTCCCATGTTGGCAGACACCGCACGGGTCGAAGGGAAGTTCTCGCTACAGTTGCAGGAGGGTGATTGGCAGGACCCGCAGTTCGCGTTGCGGACGAAAGGGTTTTCGGCCGTCGGTCGCAGCGTCACGGTCGGGGGGCGGTGCGCCGGGACGCTACAGATTCATGAAGCGATTGTCGGACCAGGTCCGCTGATCCAGGGACCCCTTGGGATGATCTCGCAAGTGCAGACGATCCTTCGTCGGGGAAATGGTGTCCTAGGAAATCAGATGGTGACCATTCAGGAACAGGAAATCCCGTTCGAGGTTCGCGACAATCGGGTGTATCACTCCCGCTTCGCCCTGAAGGCTGGTGAAGTGACGTTCTTCAGCAGCGGTTCTGTCGGTTTCGACGAGACGCTCGACCTGCTCGTGGAAGTTCAGGTTCCGGAAACGTGGTTCGAGAACCGTCCATTGCTAGCGAGTGCCCGAGGTCAGCTGCTGGCGATTCCGATTCACGGAACGTTTACGAAGCCCGAGGTTGATGGTCGGGCGTTTGGTCAGTTCGCCCAGTCCTTCGGCATCGATGCCGCAACGAACGCCGCCGGAAACCTGATCGAACGGTTAATCGACCGCCGCAAGGAACGTCTCAAGTGATGCCTCGGTTTGCGATCTTATTTCACGATCACCCGGAGCCGCACTGGGACTTCTTTTTGGAAGTCGGCACCAGTTTACGAACTTGGCGGTTGGCCGCCTTGCCCGCAGCGGGCCTCACCATTGCTGCAACGCCACTGGCGAACCATCGCCAGGAATATCTGACCTATGAAGGTCCAGTGAGCGGCGATCGGGGGAGCGTCGAACGCGTTGCTGCTGGCAAGTACGAAGTTCTCATGGGGCCCGACACCGCACTGAAAGTCGCACTGACATTTTCCGAAGGAATGAGTCAGTGTGGCCCGAGCCTGTTTGCCCGTCTGATCGAAGGTGACGACGATCGTACCAGTGACGTCCAGTGGCAATTCGCCGCAGAGTCAGTCACCCCTTGAAGCCCAAACCGTTTTCGTCCTGCATTGACTATGGGAGAAGAAATGCAAACAGGCACCGCACATGGGGATGTGCGATGCCTGTTGTATACCAGATACCCTAAGGGGCCGTGAGGGGGACGGACGCACACGAAGGGAATTGGCAGGTTACGAAAGTTGACTGGCGTGAGTCTTATGCGGACAACAACTTAATAGACCCGCATTGGGTTCACTGCCATTGCCGATGGGGCACCATAGTAAGGAGACCCGGCAACTGGTGGGATACCATAAGGCTGTGCTGCCATGACCGGTTGACCGTAGATCGGAGCAGCGGCCTGGATTTGAGTTCCCATGTTGTAGGCACCGGGGCCATAGCCACAGTTCCCATTCTGGCATCCGCCGCCGTATCCTCCTCCATACCCCGCACCGTATCCGCCGCCATAACCACCCCCAAAAGGTTGATGCATGCAGCAGCCTGTGCCGGCGGCGAGAAGAGAGAAAACTGCGAAGACGTGTATGAAACGCTTCATGGGAACGTTCCTTCTATTGTTCGGAGAGAGACGAATTGCGGCGAGAGGATTCACCGACCGCGCGTCTCTTTTCCGGAGAAAGAAAAGGGAACCAGTGCGCAGCCAAAACCGCGTAAATGTTGAGGAGTTGTTAGTCTATGGAGATTGCCCGCATTGGGGCGAGGAGGGCTTGTTGGCCACAACCGAGAGATAGTTGGTTGCAGCGAGGGGACAATAAGTCTCCCGGACGAGCGGGTCAAGGGGAGTTTTCCGTGATCGAATCGTCATTCCGGAAAAATCAGCAAATTCCGCCGGTCACGACCTCCACCGCAGGGTCAGCCCTGCGGACTGTGGTGAACGGGATGCCACTCGATGGTCCGCAGCACGGCACCCAAATAGCCTGTTGAAAAACACGGGCCCGGCTTTCCAGCCCGACATGGTGCCGTTTGATGTCTCGGCAAGAAGGCGTACGAGATGTTCTTGTCAGATTAGAAAATCTGATCCACGGTCGTTTGTCAACGGGTCGTTAGGGTTTCTCATCGTCGCCGCAGATGCAGACCATTTGCCGGCAGCCAGGGCAGCCGTGGCCGTACTTTTCGCGGACCGCTTGTTCGAGGTCAACTCCTGCAACGTTGGCGATTGTCGCAAGCCAGGCAAGGACATCGGCAAACTCGCGGGCGAGTTCCTGCTTGTCATTCCCCCGCAAGGCAGCCGCCAGTTCCCCGACCTCTTCCATCAACCACATAAACGTCCCGTCGACCCCGCGTGCCTCATCTTTCCGCGAGTACATCGTCGCAATCAGAGACTGCAAGTCGGCCAGCGAGAACGGCTGAGACGTGTTAGGTGTCATAAGAAAATGCCGTGTACTAAGGTTTCAGACCGCCGAGAAATTATCGGATTGAAGAAGTTGTCGACACGAAGATTGTATGATGCGAACAGGATCGTGAGGGCCGTAAGTTCACGCGGTTTCGGCGGGGCGTTGGGTTTGGGCGTGGGGGTGCGCGTGTTCGTAGGTGTCGCGCATCCGCTTCGTGCTGACGTGCGTGTAAATTTGCGTCGTTGTCAGACTCTTGTGGCCGAGCAGTTCTTGCACGCTCCGCAAGTCGGCTCCTCCGTCGAGAAGATGGGTTGCGAAACTGTGTCGCAGGGTGTGCGGCGATGTGAGTGTTTCTAAGCCGTTTGCTCGGATATGTTTTTCCAACATCCGTCCGATGCTGCGGGTTGTCAGGCGACGGCCGAACTTGTTGAGAAACATCGCATCCCGTTCGGTCGGGGAGGCGTGAGGGTCGGCCACGCGAACTTCCAAGTAATGATCGAGTGCCTTGGCGGCATAGCGTCCGATGGGGGCGACTCGTTCTTTCTTCCCTTTTCCGAGGACCCTGAGGATATTCGCGCCGCGGTCCCAGTCAGAGAGATTCAGTCCGACAAGTTCGGCCACGCGGAGGCCAGCGGAGTAAATTGTTTCGAGAATGGCCCGGTCTCGCAGACCCATGGGGTCGTTGGCTGGAGGGGCTTCGAGCAGTTGGGCGACCTGCTCGGTCGACAAGAAGTGAGGCAGCTTGCGACCGGCTCGGGGGGTCCGCAGAGCCTTGGCGGGATTCGTCTGCGTGATCCCTTCGCGAGATGCGAATCGAAAGAAGCTCCGCAGACAGGCGAGACGTCGAGCAATCGTCGTCCGGGCATAGTCACATTCATGCAGGTAAGCGACGTAGCCCCGCAGTTGTGTGATTTCAATCTCAGCGGCTTCCGGGATGCGACCGGTCCGGTCTTGCAGATAGTCATAGAAGCTGGCAAAGTCTTCGCCGTAAGACTTCAGCGTCAGTTCCGACGCATTACGTTCGATACGAAGATGCAGCAGGAAGGCTTGAACGGCAGTTTGCACGACGTATTCCGTCTGTCAGACATTCAGGAGGTTCCGAATCGGCAGCGCATCGCAGTCGGTCACCAGGCGTCAGTCGGTCGGTCACGCGGCGACGTCCGTCAGGCACTTTCGCGGAATGATGAGCGACGTTCCGCTTCGGCTTCCTGTTGAAGACGACGGACCTTCTGGCTGAGGACAGCGGCGTCGTACCAACTGAAACTCAGTTCGGGGTCCGCAGCGTATCGACCGAGTGTTTGAAGAAGTTGGGCGGAACTCTCGTCGTCATAAAGGAAGACGAATCGTTCGCCATCCTTCACCAAAGCCAGCACGTTGACGCTACTCTCCATGAGTCACCTTCCTGGTGCCTAAGAGTTTGAGGGCCGAACAGACCCAGACGCATTCGACATCGACCCCCCAAGGCCCGCGACTTGAGCCCGATTGGTCAGGAACAGGGAGCAACCCGGTAGCGAACTTGAGGCATGTAGCGGTCGTAACGATGTGATGCATCGCGGGATGCTGCCTTTTGGCAACTTCGGCAAGAAAGGGTGCTGGGGTAGGGGAGATTTCGCCACATACTTACCCCAGATTGCCAAGTCCTCCTGGGCAGACAGGTCTGAGCCTGTCTCGGGTCGATTCTGCCTGTCTCTGAATTTCCTGATTGGAAGCAACGTGGCTTATCTGTTGTTCATGCTGGCGAATGCCGCACTGTTCGTACGCCCGTCGGAACTCTTTCCGTCGCTGGGGAACATACAGTTGTACATGGCGTTTATTGTGCCAGCGATGCTCTGCAACCTCCAGGGGCTGCAAAACCAGCTTCGCCCGCGAACGCTCATTCAGCAACCGATCAACCTCTGCATGTTAGGGATGGTGTTTGCGGTCCCTGTTTCGCTGATTGTGTCGAACATGTTCGTCAGTGCAGCGCTCGATGGAGCGATCATGCTGGCGAAGATTGCCGTCTACTATTTCATGCTGGTCTCGCTGATAACGACACCCCAACGACTCCGACAACTCCTGCTGGTGACAGCCATCTGTTCGACCGTCACCGTGGCGGTCAGTATTGTCGACTTCCAGGCGTTCAAGTCGCACTGGGAAGGGCACCCCGATCTCGTGACGCAACTGGAAGAGGACCGCAAGGGAGACTTCGAGGACCGCGTCCTCATTCATGCGGTGGAACTTGACCATATCGATGCTCTCGGGAACGGCGTCTATCGCTTTCGGATGCGGGGCCTGGGAATCTTCAACGACCCCAACGACGTGGCGGTGCTGATTGCCGTCGTGCTCATGATCTGCATGTATTTCCTCACCGACGTCTCCCTCTCGGGAGTCCGGTTTCTCTGGCTGATCCCGATGGTCATTCTCGCGACAGGCTATGTGATGACGCAGTCTCGCGGAGGATTGCTCTCGATCGGAGCTGCTAGTCTCGTTTGGCTGACCATGCGTTATGGCAAGAAGGTGGCGATTACGCTCGGCGTTCTCGGGGCGATGGCAGCTCCGGTAGTGCTCGGGCGGGCAGCGGCCATGAACATTTCGGATGGGTCGGGGCAGGAACGTGTCCAGATCTGGGGCGATGGTCTCGCTTCGCTGCTGACCTCGAAGTTTCTCACCGGGATCGGCAAAGACTACTTTGACGAAGTGGCCGGCCACGTCGCTCATAACTCGTACGTCCATGCCTTCGTCGAACTCGGCCTCATCGGCGGGACGATCTTCTTCGGATGCTTCTTCTTCCCGATTCTCGCCTTCTATCGCATTAAGCGTTACGGGATGGCTTCGGTACATCGCGAGTTGAACCGGATGACCCCGTTCATCGCGGGAATTCTGGCGGCATGGTGCGTCGGGATGGCTTCACTCTCGCGATGCTATGTCCCCTCGACCTACATGATCGTCGGATTGTGTGCTGCCTTTATTAATTTGGCGGGTTTCTACCAGCCGCAACCGTATCCCATCGTCAAACTCTCAAGTCACACTCTCCGATACTGGTCGATTTGTAGTGTTTGCCTGTTAGCTTCTAGTATTGCTTTTGTGCGCTTGTTTGCCCGTTACGGTGGGAGTTGATGTTTCCGACTTTCGGTTCACTGGGGCAACACACCAATGAGACCCCGGTGGTTCCGACGAGAAAGATTGTTGCGTTCATTATCAGCCAGTTTCTGTGAATCTTGCCGAGTGTTTTCCAATGTCTCAGCCGTTAGTCAGTGTTGTGATTCCATCGTTCAATCACGCCCGGTTTGTCACCGAGGCTGTTGATAGCGTGTTGGCTCAGACGAACTGCCGTCTCGAAATCATCGTGGTCGATGACGGAAGCACCGACAATACGCGCGACGTTCTCGCCCCTTACAGCAGCCAGATTCGTTACATTTATCAGGAGAATCGCGGTTTGCCCGGAGCCAGAAACACCGGCATTCGTGCGGCGACTGGGGAATGGGTCGCCGTGCTTGACTCCGACGACACATGGCATCCCCAGAAAACGGAACGACAACTCGCCGCGGTGGCGCAACATCCCGAAGTCGATGTTGTCGGTTCGCCCGGTGGGGACGATCCGTTTCCCGAGTCGCTGCCACTCGATCCCCCCACCGCTTTTGTCTCCGTGCGAGACTTCCTGTTAATTACGCCAATGTCTGCTTCGTCCACGATGATTCGTCGTCGCTGCTTCGATGCCGTTGGCCTCTTCGATGAGACTCTTCGTTCGGCGGAAGATCGCGATATGTGGCTGCGACTGGCGGCTAAGTTCAAAGTCTTACAGGTGAAAAGCCCCTGCTGGTTCTATCGGGTGCATGAAGGTCAGATGAGTCGAAATCCGCAGCGGATGTACGACAACTTCCGGACGGTGCTTGATAAGTTCTTCCGAGAACATCCCAAACACCGTTCACTCAGTCCGATGGCTTATGCGTTCTTGTATCAAGATGCTGCTATCTGCTATGCCGAGGCCAATCAGCGATTCACAGCCATTCAGATGATCCTGCGGTCGATGTGGAGCTATCCCGGCGAGTTAGGAAAAGGGCGCTTCGGTCGCAGCAAACTCCTGACACGATTCCTTTTGGGCCAGGGGGTCATTGGTTGCCTTAAGCGGGCGACTTCGGCTGGATCGGCAAACTGTGAGTCCTCCTGTGAAACCTCGAGTGACGCTCCCCCAACGGCAACCAAGACACCTTCAACCACCAAAGAGAAGACCCTCGCATAACACGAAGGACAGACACCCTTGCCGGTCCGATTCCTAACGCCTTGGAACGGACAGGGATGTCTGTTGTTCAGACGATTGCTCGACTCGATATCCCGAATACCACCCATTGACTGACGACAAACTATGACGGTGCGACGCAATATCCTGGCCAGTTGGATGGCTCATCTCGTCACCTTGGTGGTGGGACTGTTTCTCGTGCGCTACGTCAAAGATACGCTGGGAGACGAGGGCTACGGAGCGTGGATTCTGGTTAACTCGATCGCCGGGTACACCGGCCTCTTGTACGCAGGTTTCGGGGCAGCCATCTGCCGTTATACGGCGAAGTACCACACGAGCCAAGACTGGACCGCCCTTAATCAGACCGCCAGTTCGATCTTCACCGTTTATGCCGCGAACAGCCTGTTGTGCGTTGTGGGAGCGATAGCACTTGCGTATTTCGCACCATCAATCAGCGATTGGGAAGGGGAGACGATTACCGATGTTCGCATGACGATGCTCATTATCGGTGTGGCTGCAATGGTCGGAATGTTAGGGAGTGTCTTTGGCGGCATCCTCATCGGTGTGCATCGTTTCGACATTAAACGAACGATTCAAATTGCTGGAACGATCGGTCGATTGTTACTGGTGGTTGTATTGCTCTATTGGAAGCCGGGCCTGGTCAGCATGGCGGTGTCGTTTCTCTGCGTGAATATCGGGGAGAACCTCGCCTATTACCTATGCGCACGACGAGCGGTTCCGCAATTGCGAGTCAGTGTGTGGGGAGCACGTCGCGACGTCTATGCCGAAACGCTCCCCTTCGTCGGCTGGAACGCTCTTTCGATGATTTCGGAATACCTGATTTATCTCACGGACACCGTGGTCATCGGGTGTTATCTGGGTTCTGCGGCGGTTACCCCCTATTACATTGCGCTTCGTCTGTGTCAGATGATGCGTCTCCCATTGGACCATGTCGCCGAGGCGGCACTCCCCAAGGCGGGCGAACTCCATACGCTGGGAAAACGCGAGGAATTGCATCGATTGATCGTCCAAACCTTTGGGCTCGCCTTTGTGCTGATTGGAGGCTTCTTCGTCGGCAGCTGGTACTTCGGGGAGCGGGTGCTGACCACTTGGCTCGGGACCGGAAACGAGGCGAGTGTGCCGATTCTGCTGTTGTTAGTCGGAGCCCAATTAGTGGCGGTTCCGTGTAATGTCCTTAAGAAGATCTTGATGGGGTCCGGACAGGTGCGGGGACCCGCCACTCTCGATCTGATTCAGGCGGTCCTCAATCTCGTGCTCTCGCTGATTCTCATTCGCTCGTGGGGCGTCATCGGGGTCGCGTGGGGGACCTTAATTCCGATTCTGCTCATCGAACTGACGATGCTTGTTCCCTATGCCGCCCGGCAGTTCGGATTTCCGTTATGGCAGCTACTTATGAGAAGTCTGTTGCCGCAGATTCCCATTCTGGCAGCGCTCATATTTTATTCCGATGCGGTTTCCCGACTGCCTCTCGGGATGCACTGGTTCGCTCTCTTAGGTATCGCTATGGGCGGGGGGGGTGTTTTCGTCGGGAGTTGGTGGGCGACGCGATACATTCAACGATTTGTCTCATCCTCCCGTCGTCCGATCCCGGATGCTTCGTGAAAGAGTTGAGTGATGGTCCTGCGGAGATTCTTGTCCGCCGGGTTGTCGAAAAGGTTTGCCGGACACAGAGGTCCGTCACATGAGTTTTTTCGGAAAGGAAGCCACACCGAGAGGAGACTGCTTCCCATCATGAATATGTCTCGTCAGGCACAGGCAACCTCTCCGTTGCCCGCGTTCTCGACCTCGACCCGGCACGATGACCTCTGCTGGAGCGTCGTGTCGTCCCGTGCGAGAGTCCAGGCGATGGAAGCGTGGAAAGAACTCGAAACACGACTCCGTCTGCGGGGAGATGTTGCTGTTCCGCTCGCTTGTTCTGTCGCCTGGGTTCAACCTTGGCTGACAACCTATGGTGCTGCGGTTCCTCATGAATTTCTCGTTGCTCGACGGAACGGAATCACTGTGGGCATTGCATTGATGACCTTTGGAGTCGGACAGAAAGAGGGGCCGATTCGGGTGCGAACACGACATCTCGGCACAGCGGGAGAGCGACCGGGTGAGAGTGCCTGCGTCGAATACAACGGCATCCTGATCGAGCCGGAGTGTCGCGGTACTTTTGAAGAAGCACTCGTTTCACATATTCTCGGCGACAAATCCTGGGAGTCGTTCTGCCTCGATGGGTTTCCGCTCGAAGATGCTCAGAGGATGCTGCAAGATATTCCCGGAGCGACGCTTCGCGTTCGCGACTCGCACTATCACGACCTGCGTGAGACCCGTGAGCAGGGGGGGGACGTCATTGACCGTCTCGGACGGAGCACGCGGCAAAACTTGCGTCGACAGTTGCGGTCGCTGGGTGAAGTCGATGTCGAGTGGGCCGAGTCGGAGTCCGAAGCGATGTCGATCTTCGACGAACTCGTGACCCTTCATCAAGCTCGCTGGATGTCTGCTGGGGAGAAGGGAGCCTTCGCAAGTCCCAGGTTCCTTGCCTTTCAAAAGTCGCTCATGGAAGAGGCATTCGCCTCGAACACGGTTCATCCAAGTTACGGTCAACTCGGCGACATACGTCGGTCGGTCGTGTTGGTCCGTGTCCGCAGATGCAGCGAGACAATCGGTTGCTTGATGCTGTTAGTCGATGGTAATCGCATGCTCGACTACCTCTCGGGATTTGCCCCCTTTACCGACAAAATGAGTCCAGGGGTCATTACCCATGTCCTGGCCATGCAGGAAGGGGTTCGCCGTGGGTTTGATGCTTACGACTTTCTTGTCGGCGAGAAGCGTCACAAGTCGAATCTTTCGACACATTCGCACTCACTCGTCTGGGCGAAGTGGAGTCGTCCAAGCCTCAAGAACGGCATGATCGATTTCTTCCGCAATCTCAAACAACGAGTCCGAGACTTCCGTCAACCACAGGCAACGACTCATCCCGTCGGCCCCGCTAGATGACAGACTTCAAGGGGTTTTGTTCCCAAAACTCCACATGTTCCGTTTTGCATCACCCCAACATCTCGACCCGAATTCAATCCTCTGGACGCTCGCGCTCATGACC
>JAWKTT010000024.1:0-77118 GCA_041398965.1 Planctomycetaceae bacterium
ATGTCTCTGTTCGATCAGTCTTCCGGTTCAATACTGCGAAATGAGGGTACAACAGTTATCGCAGCCCTTTATGGCTGCCATCGAACGTGTTGACCGCGCAGAATCTGCCTGTCTGCGCACATTAGTTTCTCGACTATAATCTGGCTCACACATTGGGGTATTCGCGGTGACTATTCGGGTTGAAGAGAAACCCCGCCTGGGAAAGATCGGTCCCGCTGGTTGTGCTTTCTGTATAAGCAGGAATTGCGCGTGCCTTAACCGGATTAATGCTTATTATCGATGTAACTCGTTCTCGCGATCGGCACGGATGTGCATTTGACAAATGCGATCATGGCGGATTTATGGAGTTGGCGGCTTATGCCAGTTGCGCAGGTTTGGTCACCGATGAGCAAGAAAAGGATTTGCCGATGACAGTGGCCCAAAGTGAACATCGTTGACTTCATGCAACGTCCTGTTGCCAGAATTCAACATGCGAAACCGAAGACAGGCTTCTGTCGGAGACGTTGCCGGTTTCTTCGAGTCGAGGCGATGACTGCGAACTCATCCGCCAAAGTCTGTCCAAGGCAATTGATTCGTTCGAGAAATACAACCCATCGTGCTCACTTGGTCCTGGCGACATCACGGAAGCAAACATCATTTCGGTGCGCCGCTCCTCTGTGCTTCCGTCAGACAATGTCCCATTGGCACGCTGCCTGCTAGGTATTGCCTTGCTATTGCCTCTCGTAACCCATCAATTCGAGAGCGATGTGAACACAGTGCGATGCCTCTCCGCTGTATTCGTCGAGACACTTCCCAAGAGTCTTGCGCTTTGGTTTCGAGGGGCGTCGTATTTCGTGTCAAGCAGACAATCAATGGAGCTTCCCGTGATCCGATTTATCCTCTCCTTGGGAATCATCGCGACCGCGATGCTTGATTCGATACAACCCTGTTCTGCGTCCGATCCGATTCGTGATGCCAGGTTAGCTCGAATCGAACATCAACTCATATCAGACCAGCAATTGCACGAATCGCTGTCTGAATTGCTAACGCTCGGGTATGCCGCACCCGCCGAGTTGTTTGCGGTGCAGCAACGAATCGAGTTGTTGGAACGCACCCGTGTTCATCTATTCAATGACGTCGCTCTTTCGGTGCTTCCGCTTAATGAGGCTAGTCCGTCTGTGCGTGTGCTCCTTCCTGGTTTTGCAAACTATCTCTACGCGGCGGACTTCGGGGTGATTCTTATTGATCGCCCCTCGTTATCAAGTAGCGAATCGATCAGTCCGATCGTCCTAAACAACGAGCCGGCACGTAACGCACTTCAGGCGGAGCTTGCCCTTTACGCAGAACTCCGCGGAAAACTCCAGACCATCGACGACGGAAGTCTGGCTTCGGCAAATGAGATCGGACAGACGATGACACAAGAAGAACGTGTTCAACTCACGCTCGCAGCCATCGAGTCGAAGCAGGTCGTCGCAAGCCAGGACGAGTCGCCCATGGTTCAATCATCGGAAGGAGTAACAGCGGAACACCGTAAGCGGTTACCGTTGGCAATCGCCGAACTCACTTCGCAAATTGAGGGCCTGAATAACTCTTTGAAGCGCAACGAAGAGGCGCAACGATGGCATCAAACGCGATATGGTGCGTTACTGTCACTTCCTCAAGACGAAATGACTCAGCGTGAAGTCGAAGACGAACGGTTGCAAATGCAACGGTCGGCAGCGCTCGTCGCGGACGTCTCTGTTCAGATCGAGCGAGCAACGGCCCAACGGGAGTATCTGCGATTCATCAGTGATGACCGTCAACCATTTGACCGAGCTGCGGCCATGGAGATAATTACACGAATGATCGCAATCGAAGCAAACAACCGTACGTCCGAGAATCTCGCACAAGCGAATATCGAGATTGCTCAAAGACGATCCGAGGCACTGGACTCGCTGTATGCCGACGGTTACGCCACATGGCTTGAAACCGAACGGGCAAGTGTGAACTGGTTGCAGGCCAAGGGGGCGAAAGAGGGGGCGGTCCATCGCCGGGATGTGGCCGCTGCCGTCTTGAAGTTGCTCAAGCAAGAGGACACGAAGTTGCCATCACTTCGTGTCGTTACGGATTCGCTGCAATCACCCTAATTGATAACGATTTGCACATCTCAGTCCACGAAAGAGAGAAGACTCTCATGCTCAAAGCGATCAACCCACTCACTCACATCGCGATCGTTTTCGTTTTGATGTTATCCGCGTCAGCATCAGCCCAGGAGCCGGTTTATAGCCTGGACACGCTGGCTGATCATCCTTACCGATACATGCCAGCCTATGGGCATGCTTCCCAAAATCCTGGTTCACCGAAGTGGTTCGTACCGGGATATGGCTATCGCATACCCGGCTTTGGTTACCATCGGTCGCAACCGCAATTCGACAACTTCTACCACAAAACGATTCCACACTCGCTTTCAACGAATGGGCGACTGTATTGGGAGATCGGCCGTTCGCCATGGTATTTTCCCGGTGCCCCCGAGCCAGCCCCGTTTCCGCTGCACTCCATGGGTTGGTAACGCAAGGGGTGACACGCCTCGGGACAACGATCGCGTCGACAACGGGCCGCCTATGGAGCTTGTGCCGAGAGACTTTGAATCTCAGGTTCATTGGCGACGACTGGTGCCGTCGAAAGCCCGGTGTTCACGGACTGATACTGTAAGAGTGTCCCTGTCGCCTGCTTCAGGTTGACTTGGGCGAGGTTGTAGGTGATTTGTGCTTGCAGGTATTCAAACTCGGCACGTCCCAGGTCTTCTTGTGCTCGCAGGATATTATCCAGAATTAGGTTTGTCGTCGTGTCTCCGTTCGGTAGTCGCTCCCATCGTTTGACGAGTTGTTCGAGTTGTGAGTCGCGAGCATTCACAACCTGTTGCTTGGAGAAGAGTTCTCGCATCGATGTTTCAATTTCGCGAACCGCGACTTGAACTTCCAACGAGACCGTTTTCATGGTGACTTGGTACTGATGCTGTAGCTGTTGCAACTCGAATTGCCGTCGATCGTGTCGTGCTCGAGCTGCGCGATTGCTGATTGGGACTTCAAACTGTAAGCCGATCGAATAGCCGGGTCTTCCCTGGCTGAACTGGTTCCCCCAGGATTTGGCGACGTCGCCGTTTGCAGCGAGTCCGGCGATATAGGAGCTCGTCACAAGATTCAATACGGGCAACATTTCTTCCTTCGCCATGCCCATGCGAATGGACGCGGCTCTGGTTTGTTGAATTGCCTGACTGATCTCGGGTCGATTCTGTAGAGCTTCGGTTAGAGAAGTCTGCATGTCCGCAGGGAAAATGTCGAAGGACGGGGAATCAACTGGGACGAGTTCGATGGATTGATTGTCGCCGTAGCCAGGATGATTGACGAGTGTGCGAAGCCGGTCTTCGGCGTTTTCCACTGCCGTTTTTGCTCGCGCCAAGTCCGAGCGTCGATCGGCCAGCGACGCCTCTGCGGCCTGAATCTGACTTTTGGGTGCGTCGATCTGTTGTCGCAATCGGAGTCGATCCACAATCAGTTTGGCACGTTGGTATGTGCGAAGTTTTTGCAGGAGAACTCCTCGTTCAAGGTAAAGCGCCCAGTAGGCTCGACTCACTTCCAGCAAGTGTTTCTGCAACTGACGCATCACCTCATCTTGTGACACCTCGTGATCGATCTGGGCGAGACAAATCAAACTGTTGTTGTACCACTCGCCGCTACCTCGCAGCAGCGGTTGTGTAAAGCTGAGAGCGATTCGCGAAGTCCCTTGTGAGTTAGGAACGAAGAATTGCGAGTTCGTTTCTTGCCACCCTAATCGTTGCGACACCTCGAACTGTCCACCGGTCCGCGTGCGCTTGCGGACGCCAGCCGATCCATAGAGGTTATGGTCTTGAAAGCGATTGATGCCAGGGCCAACGGTGAGCGAATTGCCGATCGGATCGCTGAGGTCGTCCCATTGGGTGTCAACAAAAGCGTGCCAGTCGAACGCGGCATCGGCTTCGATCACCGCGGAATGGCGAATCGGTGGTAGTTGATGAAAAACCTTGACCTGTTCTGAGTAGGCCATGGCATCGTACAACGTCTGCTCGAGTGAGATTGAGACGTCGGGAGCGTCGTGACGGAGTGAACGGGGCACCAATGGTTGCCACCAGCCGGCATCGACAGCAACGGGAAATTCCTGGGCTGCCTCGGTTTCTAACTCGACCGATTCAGCCGCATTAAGTAGTTCGTTGTACAGACCGTCATCACCGGTCACACGTATTAGCGGAGGGGCCTGCTCCAATGGCGCAGGTTGTCCCTGCACTGTCGAGCAGAGTCCCGATAATGCAAGCGCCGAAAGAAACGCGTGAACTGGTCTTAAAGTGATCATGAACCGATTCCGTCCAAATTGACAATGCCCAAAGTCCGGCACCGCTTACATATACGGGAGTATCGTCGGAGAGATCGCTTGCGTGACTTAACGCGAATGAGCAGGGGAAGGCTGCTTGTCGTTGGAGTTCAGTCGAAGAAAGATGTCGTCATTGCTATGCGGGTTGATCGCAGTTTGCAGTTGAGGATGATCGTGCTGGACATTCAGGCAAACAGCCACACACGATTTGTTCATCCCTCGTCCCCCGTTCCCTGACCCCTTTTCCCGGATCAATGCGAAATTCGCGAAACGAGTCCACCTGGGAGACGTCGTACGAATCGTTTCATTTCAAGAATGGTCAGCGTCGACAGCACTCGACTTGGCTCCAACTCCAGCTGTCGCAGCACCTCGTCGATCAGAATGGGTTCGAGTGTAACGATATTGAGGACCAGTCGTTCTTGATCGTTGAGCGTCAATTCACGGGGTGTAAGGACTGTCTCAGTCAGCGGGGCGCCGACCGACTCGTTGCGTCGTACCGGATTGAGGAGCGGACCCAAGGCTTCAAGAATGTCATCAACATCACGAACGAGAGGAACGCCATCGCGAATGAGATCGTGACAACCTTGACTGGCCGGACAATCGATACGACCCGGAACGGCGAAAACTTCCCGGCCCTGCTCCATCGCGTGACGTACCGTGTGCATCGCTCCACTCTTGCGGTTCGCTTCGATGACGAGCACTCCCAGAGACAATCCGGAGATGATCCGGTTACGTTGCGGAAACAGACCAGCCGAGGGAGCCCTGTCGAGGGGAGACTCGGTCAGCAACGCTCCGGCTTCGCAGATTTCTTCGGAGAGCCGTTGATGTTCGGGAGGGTAAATGTTTTCGAGCCCGGTCGCACAAACGGCGATTGTGCGTCCCCCTGCTGCCAGGGCCCCACGATGAGCGGCGGCATCGATTCCCCGAGCCAGTCCGCTGATAATCGTGATCCCCGCTCGTGCCAGCGCTCCCGACAAGCGTTCCGCCTGCTGTCGACCGTACATCGTGCAGCTTCGCGAGCCGACAACCCCAATCGCCAGTTGATCCCCCTCGCGATATTCCCCCTGACAGTAAAGGACGTTCGGGGGATCACATGTCTCTTCGAGCATTGGGGGGAATTGGTCACTCCCTCGAATCAACAGCTTGATTCCAGCCGCCTGACAACGCTTCAACTCGTTGACAGCCCGGTCACTCTGAAGTGCCCGAGTGATCTCAGCCGAGAGCTTCGGGCCGACGCCGGGGACATCAAGCAACTCTGCTCCCGAAGCCCGCAACACTCGTCCAGCCGTCTCGAAGCGTTCGAGCAACAACGTCAACATCCGTGGTCCGACCCCGTTGACCAGATTGAGAGCTAAGATTTCGAGCAACGCATCATCATCGGCCATCTTCGCCCTCATCCTTCCAACACCCCTGTTTCGTCCCACACGCTATGTGTGGGGCAAATCGCTGTGTTCGTGCTGTATCACCCTGAAGAAATTCCATTCAACGGACATCTCTGCGTGCGGAATTTGTGAGGACGCATTGAAACGATCAGGACTCAACGAACATGAATGTCCATCAAAAGGGACGTGATCCTGATCCTAATAGGCTTTCGCAAACACGGCTCGCTTCTTGCTCGGCAGGCCGGAGAACAGGCAAATGCCCGGCTCGTCATCGCCGTCCAAGGGGATGCAGCGGACTGTCACCCGGAGTTCCTTCAGGAGCGCTTCGGTTGCCGGTTGTTCGTCGACGAAATGACAGAGTGCGAAGCCACCGTGAATTTCGGCTGTCTCTTCACCACTCTCATCTTGACCGGAAGTCTTTGCGGTGAAGAACGCCTTAAACTCTTCGAGACTGTCGATTTTTCGGGTGTTTTCTTCGCGAAACTTAAGGGCCCGGTTGAACAGGTTTTGCTGGATTGCCGCCAGTGTCTCGCCGACTTGGGCGACGAACTCACTCCGATCAAGCCCCGTGTTCTCGCCAGTGTCGCGACGCCCCACGAAGACTCCGTTCTTGGCGATGTCCTTCGGCCCAATTTCGACCCGAAGGGGAACTCCCTTCTTGACATGTTGCCACTTCTTCTCGCCCCCTCGCAGGTCGCGGTCATCAATGAGGACACGCACAGGAGCCTCGGCATAGCGTTGCGATTGCAGTTCCTGTTGCAGCGACTGGCAGTAAGCCAGCACCTCGGCTCGTTCTTCGTCGTTCCGATAGATCGGGAGAATGACCACTTGCTTCGGAGCCAGTCGGGGCGGAAGAATGAGGCCGTCGTCATCCGAATGCGTCATGATGAGTCCGCCGATCAATCGAGTCGACACCCCCCACGAGGTCGTCCATGCGAACGCTTCCTGTTCGTTTTTGTCCTGAAACTTAATCTCCTGAGCCTTAGAAAAGTTCTGACCCAAAAAGTGCGATGTCCCCGCTTGCAGAGCTTTACGGTCCTGCATCATCGCTTCGATACACAGAGTCATATCGGCTCCGGGGAACCGTTCTCCCTTGGTCTTCTCCCCCTTAATGACCGGCATCGCCATCCAGTTCTCGGCGAAGTCGGCATAGAGATCGAGGATCATCTCGGTCTCTTCGATTGCTTCCTCTTTCGTCGCATGAGCTGTGTGACCCTCTTGCCAGAGGAACTCAGCCGTTCGCAAAAACAGCCGGGTTCGCAGTTCCCAACGAACGACGTTCGCCCACTGATTGATCTTAATCGGCAGGTCTCGCCACGACTGCACCCACTTGGCGTACATCACCCCGATGATCGTCTCGCTCGTCGGACGCACGATGAGCGGCTCATCCAGCGGACCGGCGGGAACGAGTCCCCCGTTTGGCCCCGGTTCGAGCCGATGGTGGGTGACAACCGCACACTCCTTTGCAAAACCCTCGACATGCTCCGCCTCTTTCTCGAGGTAACTCTTCGGAATGAAGAGTGGGAAGTAGGCGTTCTCGTGCCCTGTCGCTTTGAACATTCCATCGAGTGCTTGTTGGATATGCTCCCACAAAGCATACCCCCAAGGCTTGATGACCATACAGCCCCGGACCGGCGAATTCTCAGCCAGATCGGCCCCACGGACCACCTGCTGATACCATTCCGGATAGTCTTCGGAACGTGTCGGACTAATTGCATTCTTAGGAGCTTTGGCCATGATCTTCGTGTGAATTCAGGTGAGTGGAACATTCCAGAAAGTCGAACGCAACATCATTTCGACGCCACGTTCCGCTGTCGCATGATAACGGACCAACCTCAGACTGTCCCCTCCTCGACCGAGGGAATCCGCACGACTTCTCCCAGCGTTCTGCGGATCGTCAACTCGCACAGTTCCCCCAAGCTGAGGCCAACCTGCAAGGCCGCTTTGGGAACGAGACTGTGATCGGTCATGCCGGGGGATGTGTTCACTTCGAGCACCCAGGGAGACAGGTTATGATCCAAGCGAATGTCGACCCGTGCAATGCCGCGTGTCCCCAAAGCTCGACAGGCTTGTCGACCCGTTTCTGCGATCTCTTGTATCACGTCATCCGAAAGGGACGAATCGAAACGGTAACGGGTGTCGTCCGAGCGATACTTGGAGGCGAAGTCGAAGTAGGAGACAGCGGTCTCGATTTGAATGATCGGCAACAAGTCATCATCGACGATGGGGACGGTCCATTCGGTTCCAGCAACGAATCCCTCGCACAGGGCGACGGGACCGAACTGAAAGGCGACTCGAAACGCCTCGATCACCTCTTCAATGCAAGAGACAACCGAAACACCCAGGCTGGAGCCTTGCTCATCCGGTTTGATGACGAGCGGGAACCCGATCGACTCCGCGGCAACGCAAAGTTCAGTTTCCGTGTTTGATTCGTGCCCGAGAATGGCTCGGGGCGTCGCGACTCCCGCTTCCTCGAACGTCTGCTTCGCGAGCGACTTCTTAAACGCCAGTCGACTCGCGTGCTGACCACTGCCGGTGTATCGCAGACCGCGACGATCAAGTAGTTCCTGCAACTGACCATCTTCGCCGAACGAGCCGTGCAACGCATTAAACGCGACGTCGTATTCATCGAGTGGAGCGGTCTGAAGATCGACCAAAGTTGGATCGAGCAACGTCACCCGATGCCCTCGACCTTGAAGTGCCTGAGCAACCTCTTCACCGCTCCCCAAGCTGATTTCTCGCTCCGCGCTCCTGCCGCCATAAATGACAGCAATCCGCAACCCCTCCCTGTCGTCAGTCACCATCAGAGATGTCCTTTTTCAATTTCAAGACTTATTGCCGCTTCGCGACTCGACACCTCCACCATTCCTCCTTGAATCTCGCCGGGACGCAGTCTGGACGACGGGGTCATCAAGTGGCCATCTGCTTTCGTCGGGAGATTGAGATTGTAACAATCGGTCATCCGGTCGATCACCCTGCTTCAGTGACAATTCGTCTGCAAGCCGGGCGACTTGAAGCGAGTCGCTCTGTCGCAAACTGGTGAAGTTCGTCTCCCCCCTTCACCCCGGACTACGGACTTGCTACAACGGGGTGATCGGCAGGCAATCGCCGTCGAGAAGCAACTTTGCGAACAGACCCACTTCAGCTCCCGAAAACTCATGTCCGACAACGCTCCCAGCAAACTCGAAGTCATCAAAGACGCCAGCAATTATCTGCATGGCACCATCGCAGCCGATCTTCTCAGCGACGCCTCTTCCGTCCAGGAAGACAACGGGAATCTGCTGAAGTTTCATGGAACCTATCAGCAGGACGACCGAGACGATCGCAAGAACGCCGAAGGGAAACAATACTCGTTCATGGTCCGCAGTCGCATTCCCGGAGGAAAGGTGACGGCCGCCCAGTTCCTGGCCGAACTCGACCTCGGAGACAACTACGCCAATGGGACCGTTCGTGTCACAGACCGGCAGGGGTTTCAGCTTCATGGCGTGCTGAAGCATGACCTCAAGACGGTCATTCGGGGGATCAACGAGTCGAAACTCTCGACGCTGGCAGCTTGTGGAGATGTCTGCCGTAATTTTATGTGCTGCCCTGCTCCGATTCATAACTCTCCCGTCCGGGCCGAGATGCAGCGGTTGGCTGATGTGCTGGCCGATCACTTTCGACCCCAAACCTCGGCTTATGCCGAAATCTGGCTGAAAGATGGCGAGACTTCTGAGCAGGTCCATGCGGTCGGCGAAGTTGTCGAGCCGATCTATGGGAAGTTTTATCTTCCTCGTAAGTTCAAGATGGGGATTGCTCTCCCCGAAGACAATTGCGTCGACATCTACACGCAAGACCTTGGCCTATTGGTCGTCGTCGAAGGGGACAAAATCATTGGGTACAACGTTCTCGTCGGCGGGGGGATGGGGATGACTCCCGCCAAGAAGAACACCTTCCCAGCCGTCGCGAAACGTCTCGCCTTCGTTACTCCAGACCAGGTTGTCGCTGTCTGTGAGGCGGTCGTGAAAGTGCAGCGAGACTTCGGCAACCGCAGCGATCGCAAGCTCGCCCGCATGAAATACCTCATTGCCGACTGGGGGCTGGAAAAGTTCAAGGCCAAGGTCGAAGAGTATTTCGGTCAGTCACTCCCCGAACCGCATCCGACAGACGTGACCGATGTCGACGATCACATTGGCTGGCATGAACAGGGAGACGGTCGACTGTTCCTCGGGTTGAACATCGAGAATGGTCGAATTCAAGATGTCGGCAACTTCCGTCTGAAGTCGGCGTTGCGAGTGCTGCTCGCGAAGTATCCTGTCAACACTCGTCTGACGGCTCTGCAAGGGATGATCTTTTGTGACATCGAACCGTCACAGAAAAGCGACTTTGAAGCGATCCTGCGGGAACATGGCGTCCCTCTGCAAGAGGATATCACGTTGGCCCGTCGGTACGCCGTCGCCTGCCCGGCTCTGCCAACGTGTGGGCTGGCCGTGACCGAAAGCGAACGGGTGATGCCCAGCGTGATGGACGATATCGACCGTGTGCTGGCCGAGCATGGAATGACGAACGAAAGGGTTGCTGTCCACATGACCGGCTGCCCTAACGGATGCGGTCGTCCCTACACGCCGGACGTCGGCCTTGTCGGCAAGGCTCGTGGCAAGTACACGATGTACCTCGGAGGGAACGCCCAAGGGACTCGCCTGGCGTTTCTGTTTCAGGATATGGTTCCGCAAGAGGAGATCGGCAACGTCCTCTCACCGATCATCGCCCAGTGGAAGTCAGACCGACAACCAGGCGAATCGTTCGGCGACTTCTGCCACCGCCTCGGGAAAGACTCCCTCACCACTGTCACCCCGTGACCTGCTGGGGTGACAAGGGTGTTTGCGTCTGCAGAAGAGGACACCGAAGAGGTCGCCGGGGGGCATCGTGAGCCGCAAGTCGCTAGCCGCCGGTGAATGCGGGAGTCTGCGCTTCGTGCTCTCGCGCCTCTCCTCGGTTTTTGGTCAACGCCCCTTTGGGACATGGCCATCCGTCTGTCTTGGCCAACTTCCACCCGCGAACATCCGCCCAATCCGTGGCATCCGCGGTCCATCCGGAGTTGCCCAACGACTCCATCAAATCCGCAAGACTCCAAGCGTCGGTCTCAGTCGGCGCTTGCAAATGGGGGCAAAATCGGGGACGTTAGACTGCACCTTGGTCCCTGCCCTCTTGATGACACTCCGGGAGACTCCGCATGACTCGACTAATTTTTCTGATCTCGTTTGTGCTGACTGCGGGTCTGTACTTCATGGCCAACACTCGGGACGTCCTCGATCCGGCTGTAGGGAACGAAGTGGCACTCGGCTGGCGAAATCGTCTGCTCTGGGCGGTTCGACGCGATGGGGCGATCTTGCTGGGGGCCGGTCTCGTCGGCCTCGGTGCCTCCGCGTCACGTCCTATGACTCAACTCATCCCCTCGATCACTCCCCCCCGCACCTAGACTCGTTCCCCAATGCTGTTCCGCACAAAGATTGGGGAGGTGTAGCCGACTTGAGGCTCCATCTCCCCCGTGATCGACGTGCTACTTCAGCTGGTGTCCCAACGGGGGAGAAGGAGATGTGGTTCAACCCTGATTGAAAGAATCGTGCCGAACGGTATTGTTTCGCACCCCCTACGACGGACATGGATGTCCCTCATACGCATCCTAAGACAGCCTCAATCCTAAATTCCCAACTCTCCTCCCCTCTTATCGAACATGAAGAAGCCACTCCTTGTCCTCGCCAGTCGAAACCTTAAAAAGAGCGGCGAGATTCGGGAACTTCTCGACCCTTATGGTTTCCAGGTCGTTTCGGTCGCCGAGTTTCCGCAGATGGGAGAGGTGATCGAAGATGGCGATTCCTTTGCCGCGAATGCTGCTAAGAAGGCATCAGAGACCGCACTGACCCTCGGTCAGTGGGCCATCGGAGAAGACAGTGGGTTAATGGTCGACGCCTTGAAAGGGGCTCCCGGCATCTACTCGGCTCGGTATTCGGGCGAAGGGGCGACCGATGCCAGAAACAACGCCAAGCTGCTCCAAGAACTCGCGAATGTCCCTCCGGCCCGGCGAGGGGCACAGTACGTCTGCCATGTCGCCGTTGCGGACCCCGAGGGAAAGATTCGCCTGAGCTTCGAGGAGACCTGCCGCGGTCGCATCGCCGACTCGCCAGCGGGTGAGAACGGTTTCGGGTATGATCCCTATTTCGTCATCCCTGAATATCACCTCTCGTTTGGACAACTGAGTCCTCTCGTCAAACGTTGCCTCAGCCACCGCTCCCGCGCCTTCCGACAACTCATCCCCCGATTGCTCTCGCTCTTTTCAGAAACTTAGTCATGCGAACCTTATGATTCTCCCCACAGACCCAATATGTGGCTAAGAACTACTCACTCGAACATTTCGTCATCCTCTGAGGATATGCAACATGACTTACGCACTCCGACTACTAACACTTCTTTTGTTGACCGTCTCCTGTGCATCGGCCGCTCCCCTGAACGACTATCCGGTGCATCCCGATAGTCTGCCGCAGGAGGGGGTTCCAAAGGGGGAGGTGAAGGGGCCGTTCGAGTGGAAGAGCAGCATCTTTCCGGGAACGGACCGTCAATATTGGGTGTATGTCCCACAGCAGTACAAGGCCGAGACCCCGGCCTGCGTCTTCATTTTGCAGGATGGGTTAGGACGAGCCAACGGTTGGAAAATCCCGACGGTGCTCGACAACCTGATTCACAAGGGGAAAGTCCCTGTGCAGATTGGGATCTTTATTTCCCCCGGAGTCGTTCCAGCGACGACAAAGCTGGCCCAACCTCGATTCAACCGCTCTTTCGAATATGATGCGATGGGGGACCGCTACTCTCGGTTTCTGCTCGAAGAAATCCTCCCCGAAGTGAGCAAGTCGTACAACCTCTCGACCAATCCAAACGACCGCTGCATCGGCGGGGCGAGTAGTGGGGCAATCTGTGCGTTTACCGCAGCCTGGGAGCGGCCCGATCAATTTCGACGGGTCCTCTCGACCATCGGCACCTTTGTCGATTTGCGAGGTGGAGGGGAGTACGCCACCCTGATTCGTAAGTTTGAACCGAAGCCGATTCGCGTGTTCCTGCAAGATGGGTCGAACGACAACAACCTCTACGGCGGCGACTGGTTTAACGCGAATGAAGGGATGCTCTCGGCCCTCAAATACTCCGGGTACGATGTCAATCATGCCTGGGGCGAAGGGGGGCACGACGGGAAGCAATCAACCGCGATCATGCCGGACATTCTGACGTGGCTCTGGCGAGACTATCCCGCCCCGATCAAGCCCGGCATCGCTCCGAAACGACGCACCGACCTTGTCATCCCCGGCGAAGAGTGGCAACTCGTCAGCGAAGGGCATAAGTTTACGGAGGGCCCCACCGCAAATGAACAGGGGGAACTCTTCTTCACCGACATTCCGAACAACTGCATTCATAAGGTGTCGCTCGATGGCACGGTCTCTGTCTTTGCAGAAGAGACCGATGGAGCGAATGGCCTTCAGTTTGGCCCCGATGGACGCCTCTACGCCTGTGCTAACAAGGCGAAGGAAATTCGATGCTATGATCCTGATGGGACACGGCACTCCGTCGTCAGCGGACACGAATCAAACGACCTGATCGTCCTCCATGATGGCAACGGCTACTTCACCGACCCAGGGAATAAGAAGGTTCACTGGTTCGACTGGCGGACTGGCGAAGTGAACGAAGTCGACAGTGGTATCGAAGTGCCGAACGGTATTATCTGCTCTCCCGACCAAACGCTCATCACCGTTTGCGACACGAAGGGACGCTTTACCTATGCCTTTCAACGCGACCCAAAAGATAACACCCTGAAGTACAAGCAGGAGTACGGGCACCTGCACGTCCCCGACAACACGCATCAAAGCGGAGCTGACGGCATGTGCGTCGACACCGAGGGCCGCATCTATGTGACGACTCGCCTCGGCGTGCAGGTGATGGACCAGCTTGGGCGGGTCCATCTGATCCTCACCAAGCCCGGCCCCGGCTGGCTCAGCAACGTCACCTTCGCCGGGCCCAACAAAGACATCCTCTACGTTACCTGCGGTGAACGGGTCTTCAAGCGAAAGATCAAGGCCCAGGGAATCAACCCCGCCGCCCCCCCTGTCGCCCCCCCGAAACCGGGGCTATGACATCAGCCCTCTTCCGGCATCGTGGCGAGCCGGAAGTCATTCAGGGCCTCGCGGCAGTGGGCTTCTAATGGGAGACTCATGTTCCAGCCGGAGCCATGTTGTCCGGGAGTCGAGTCGAAGCGGGTGTCGCCGAGCGTGAACTTCCCGGTGCAGCGATGCAGGAACAGGTTTTCGCATCGCTCGTCCTTTTGGTAGATCCCCTCGAAAATCGGTTGACTCATTTCACAAAGTCGACCGTAGGAAGTTCCAAGTTTCTTCCATGCGATGGGGAATGTGTCTTTGTCTCCCCAGATGATGTTGTAAGTAAAGTCGGCCTGGGCGTTGTAATGCAGGGCGAGCATCAGTTCGTTCCAGCAACGTTCGCGGTCGACTAGAAACTGTCCCGACTCTGCGGCGGCATCGGCAAACGGGTCGATGCCGAAAACATCGGTCTGATGCGGTTCCAGGAGACAGCGAGAACTTTCGATGTCGGGCCAGATCACACAGCCATGCTCGCGATAGGCTGACGTGTCGAAGAGATCGGAGGGATCCCGCAGGGGGTAACAGTCGGCATCGAGAAACAACAACTCCCGAAACGACGAGTAAGCCATCGCGTAGGCTTTGAGTTGCCAGCCTCGCCACCAGTTTCCCTGCAAGAATCGGAAGGGATGCCGTTGCACAAGGGCATCGGCATCGACGCAGCGAACCCCCAGTTCCTCGAACAACGGACGGGCGACATCGTCCACTTCCCCATCGAGATGCCACAACTCCATCGGTAACTCGCAGCCGACATGCCGGACGATCCGGGCAGTGACATACGCCGACGGAAGATACTTCCCTCCACCGACAATCACGATCCCTCTCTGCTGGTGATGAGGGACATAGGGTGAGGGATGGGCGACTCGTTCGTCAGCAAGATTGCGTTCTGCCTGTTGGACGTTTGGCCAAGTCCACCAACCTTGCGGCTGCGTCGTGGGGGGGAGGCGTCGATGCTCCATCGCCTGAGCGACGCTGAGCCGCGGTGTGAGAACAGGGAAAAGGTAGTCCTCGCAGCGACGACAGTCATCGTGTGTGACGTGACCATAGCGAGGATGCAGACAGACCGATTGCGGGGGGAATGTCCCGGCGACGGGAGTGCCCAGGTGTCGACAATTCGCTAAGTGAAAACGCAGTGGAGGAGTTGTTTGCGATTCAACTTCGGACTGACGATAGTTGCAGGTTCCACATTCCCCCGGCCCGACCTGTGCCAGCCCCAATACCGCAGGAGCCAGACAGGTTCGCAAGCCGGGTTGAATGAGTTCTCCCCCATGCCCGCACAAGGGGAAATCACGAAGACCTTCCATGCTACGCGGCTCGCACCTTGACGGAGGCTGGGACGCCGGGAAGCGGCGTCTCGGAGGCGAGGAACATTTCGTTCACGCCGAGTGGTTGCCACTCATTGGTGGGCAACTGGTACTCGAGTTGTGAATCGCCACATTGCAGAACAAGCTTAACGCTCGCCCCGTAGAGCCCTTCAAGGGAGAGGGAGATATCTGGTCCGGCAGTCCCGGATGGTTCGCTGGACCATTTCAGTCCGGGGTAATGCTGGGCGTCGAAAGCGAGTGGCCAATCCCCGTTCCAACTTGCCATCGGCCCCTTCTCGAAGCCTTTCACGTCGGCTGTGTAGGACTGAGCCGCCGTGTCGATGACGGAATACGCCACCAAGACCGGTTCGCCCCCTCCACCACCACCGCCGCTACCACTTCCACTGCAAGGGCCGATGTCTTCGACAGTTTCAGGTGTGGCTGCAAACGCGACCTGCCAGACGAGACAATTCAAGGGGCCGGACGTGGGCCAATTGGCGTCGTGGATTGAAAACGGACCAATGTCATTTCCGGAATGTTTCCAAGAGATGCCGGTCGTGTGTTGCGGTATCTCAGTGGGTGGAGATGACCCATCATTCCAGACATAGGCAAACAGCATATCCGGAGGGTTGCTCCCACTCACAACTCCATGGATTGTCTGGGTGTCGGTGCAGTATTTTAAGTCGTCTAAATCGGCCATCGGGATTGACGCTCCTCTTGAACAGGTTGCATGACAATGGTGAAAACTTCGCAAGTCGGCAAACTCAAACGCCGTTTAATCTGAGATCGTTTGTACCGAGGGTGGAGCAGGGGGGAGAGCCACCGGCACCGCTGCATTTGGTTCCTTAAGTTTGACTGGGATGCGATTGATTCGGATATCCTGGAAGGTGACGTTGGCCCCCGAGGCACCAAACCCGTATTGACCGAAGGCTTCTGTGATGTATCGGTCATGGGGGTCGGGTTTCCGGTTCTTCCAAGCTTCAATGAGGTCGTTGAAGTCGTGATCATTGATCTGGCAACGGACAAGCTCTCCCCCATCGAATTCGACCCGCCAACGTTGACGCTCCATCATTTTCCGAGGTGGTTTCTCTACGATCGTATGGACATTTCCAGACATTTCTGGAAACTGGACTATGTTAAATTCGAGTCGGAGATTGTCTTGTCGATCAGAGTTTCGGACTTCATACTCGAGTGCCCCGTAACGAGAGTGCCCGGTCTCGCGATCGGTTTCGTAGCCGAACACAAGGGCAATGCGACGGG
This sequence comes from Planctomycetaceae bacterium, assembly GCA_041398965.1. Taxonomy (GTDB): domain Bacteria; phylum Planctomycetota; class Planctomycetia; order Planctomycetales; family Planctomycetaceae; genus JAWKTT01. The sequence continues at coordinate 16,480 of JAWKTT010000024.1, forward strand.
TGCGAGCTGAGGGGATTACGTCGAACTCCAGCGTAAGATTTTGCTGACTATAGTTACCCAGCATCGCCATGCTTGTCTTACCGTCGCTGGCGAGGCGAATGCTTTCTCCATCGTCGGCGAGCACCCAGTTGTATTCAAAGGGATAGAATCGCGAATTCAAGATGGAGGATTTTCCATCGAGTTGATCGAAAGGGACGACGTTTACAACTCCAGTCGGATTCGGTTGCGACACCACATTGTCGTCCGGACCCGGAACGGTTGAGACGAATGTTGAGGGTAGCGTTGACACCCGGCCCGGCTTCGTCAGCGTATGGACGGTCCACGCGACGGAGACCAACAGCCCGCAGGCGATTACTCCGATGAGCAGGGGGAGATAGCCGATCGACTTTGCCGCAGGGGGGGGAGGAGTGATGCCGTGGCGAAATCGTTCGGCTAATGACCGCAACTCGGTCGCAACATCACGGGCACTCTGCGGACGATCCGCGACTTTCTTTTCCAGGCACCTCATCACCAGAGTTTCGACCTCGACCGGGATCGCATCGTTCGTGCTCCGCATGGGCCAAGGGGCTTTGTGTTGAATCTGGTCTCGCCACTCTGTTGTATTGCGAGCTTTGAAGGGGAGACGACCAATGAGCATCTCGTACAGCACGACGCCCAAGCTGTAGATGTCGCTTCCTGGCCCAGCCAGATGGCTCTCGCCACGCACCTGCTCCGGAGGCATGTACCCCCAGGTCCCCAATGTTGATGGGGCTTCGTCGAGTTGTTGCTCTTCCGTCACTGCCAAACCGAAGTCGGTCAGTGCCGGGTTCCCCTTGTCGTCTAAGAGAATGTTCGATGGCTTGATGTCGCGATGGACGATCCCCGCAGCGTGTGCCGCCTGCAAGGCGTCGGCAACTTTCGCTCCCGTTTCAAGGGCCTCAACCAACGTCAGCGCGGCGATCTTCTCGTCCCTCAATCGAGCCGCCAGCGTCCCGCCGTTGAAGTATTCCGAAACGATATAACAGCAACTCCCCTCGTCACCAAAATCGTAGACCGTCACGATGCCGGGGTGCTTTAGCTGCGCAAGTTTTTTTGCTTCGTCATGAAACGTCTTGATGTTGCGAGCCGACTGGGGCTTGTCGGGACGCAGCCGCTTAAAGGCCACAACGCGACCGAGCGTTGAATCGATTGCTTTCCAAACCTCGCCGAAACCTCCAGTCCCGACCACGCTCAAGAGGTCGTACTTCCCAATGCTGTGTACCGCTTTGGCGTCTGGCTGGCGCCGTTTCTTTGATTCCCCCTCGGCACCCTTGTTTGCCGGGGGCACGATAATCTCGGTCTCCCCGATCGAGATGCTGGCGGATTCCAGCATCGTACCGAACTCGTTACGCAGCAGTTCGATGTCGTCCGGGAAACGAGCCTGCAACTCGGAGACGAGGGGGTGCTCGCCCTGCCCAGCACGCCATTCGAGTTCGACCCCGACCAGTTCGACCAGCAGCCGCTGCCGAATCTCGGAAGCCACCTTAGAAAGGTACTCGTCCAATACAGGTCTATCGCCAGATCGGAGCGCACCCTCGAAGTGATCGCACAACTGATCGACTTGATCTGCTGCTGACAGGTTTTCAATTCCATCAGGAAATGGAAGCATCGCAGGGCCCTCTTTTTGGAAAGCAAGCGCCAAGACAGCCCGTCTTGCGCGGTCCAACATCCTACTGTAGACCGACAGTCCATAAGAATGCAAACGAATTCCCAGTAAACGGTACTCCGGTTCGTCGCGACTCGATGCACAGCCTCTTAGTCGGCGATGGCACGAGCGTGGCGACAGCAACCATTCCGCTGCTTGGCACAGCCGGCATCATGGGAAGGTCAAGCTTGGGGGAATGACCAGAGTGCGATGGGGGAGTTGGGGTGGCTCGGGATGATCGCCACCTGAGAGGGGGTGCTCGTGGGGAGGAGTTTGAAGGGTGAAGCGACGCGATGGTCGGTTTGTGACACAGGGGTAAGACAGGGGGTGGTGCCAATGAGGACGGCTTGCGAGTTCGTGGTCGAGTAGAGGCGGAGTTCGCCGCGAGAATCGCTGGTCGGTCGCCAGACGACGGCTCGGCCATCGTGAAGGATGGTCCCTTGCAGGTGGGGAGAGTCCTCTTCGATCATCGTCTCGCCGAAGGAGGTGACCGTGGGGAACAGCAGGTAAGCCCCTTGTGCATGAGTGACCAGCAGTCGCTCTCGGGAGTGCGGACGTGAACCACTGATGCCGGTGATGCTGCCGGGCAGATGCAGCGTCTGTTGCGATCCATTGGTATCAAACCGAATGAGCGTCCGGCCAATGCCGATGTAGATATTCTTCCCCTGGGTGAACATGGGATACGGCACCGGCGGTAGACTGGCGAATTCGTTTGTTCTGTCAAACTCAAAGTCCGACGGGAGAGTGATTTTGCGAGTCGATAGCGGAACGCCGTGAGCATTGTTCAGGGTGAGACAGAGGTCTCCATGCTGCACCGAGCAGGCATAAGTCGACGATCCCGAAGCGGTGGCACCGATTATTGTCTGATCCATCCACGCCGGCGTTTTGGCACTGAGCACCCGAGGAAAGTCATCTGTTTGGGGTAATTGTCGTTCGGGAATCGGTGCAGCGAACACCAGTTTGATGCGGATCGTTTGTGGAAGGTAATCGTCAATCGCAAGTAGGACAGACTTATCGGGGACTTGCCCTTTCTTACAAACCCACTTCACCGACACTTGCGAGTGTTCGTCTCGTTTCCAGCAGCCGCGAAGCAGTATGAGGGTTTCATCTCCGTCATGGCCGACGAGGTAGTAGTGGTTGTCGACGGACATCGCTTGATGCCACGTGAATCCTGCGGGAAGGGGGATTCTGCCGACGAGTCCCCCTTTGATCTGTTTCGGGGCCACTGCCACTTGAGGGCGAAAGGGGACGGGACGTTGTTTGACCTGAAATCGTCGGCAATCCCGTTCGAGCAGTATGTCTTGAGGGGCAAGATTGGCGAGAGACCGGAGCACGGATCGGGTGTCGGTTGCTGTCTGACGCAAGTGTTGCGAAGCCAGCACGCGGGTGACATCTGCGGCACGGTCCATGACCATGCGGTCCGAGTGACTTGTCGCCACTTGCGATAAGGTGGTGATGAGATCGGTCCGATGTTTCTGTTGCGGAGGATCTTCTTGGAACTGGTTGATCTTGACGATCGCCCGTTGTCGGTCCCCCTGTGTGCTGGTGAGTTCGAAGTAGCGTTGCAGGCAGCGTTGAGACTGCGAACTGTTGGGCCAGCCCGCTTCGAGAACGTAGAACGCGGCCTCTGTGTCATGCAGGCGGTGTAGCAGCAAGTCGGCAGCCCCGAGCCGATCGTCGTTGGTGATACGTTCGGCAACGGCGCGTTGAAACGCTTCTCTCGCCTCTTCTTCTCGTTCGAGACGTTCGTACAACTCTCCCACTTTAACGTGCTGTTTGAGTTCGCTGTAGATTTCAATGGCATCCTCCAACAGGCCGCCACGTTCAAGGCAGTGGGCGGCATCGGCAGGACGGCGGAGTTTGTCCCGGTAGACTGCTGCCGCTTCGTGATAGAAGTGCCCCTGCTCCAACGCCGACGCCGCAGCGAAATAGTTGCCGAGCAGCTGGGCATGAATGTAGGCAGCCCGACGAAAGCGACCAAGACGAATCTCTCGCTCGGCGGCTAGGCGGTACTGGGCCATGAGCTGTTGTTGCAACTGAAGTTCGAGTTCCCAGTGATCGACGGGACCTCCCCCTGATGACCCGAGCCGGAAGTCGACTTCGCGCGATGTGAGTTGCGAACTGGGGGGAGCGACCCCACGCCCCTGCACGTCGGACATCGGGAGCGCGTACTTCAAACCTTCGTCGGGATTATTGCGAAGCTGATCGAGCAGACGATGTATCTTTCGCTCTCGCTGTGCCTGTAAGCGCGGGAGATTGAGTCCGACGTTCCTTAGCCAGTCGGACACCTTCGACATGAACTCCGAGCCGTACTCGTGCTCAGGGATCATGCTTCCCAACCATCGGGCGAGGAAAGGAAACGGAAGTATCAGATAGGCCCCGATCACTTTCCAATTGGCGCGAGACTCTTCTGTCGGGCTGCGGGGGAGATCGCCGAGTTGCTTCGACTGTGTGCCGATGTCTTCCTGTCCCCCTGCAATGACATCATCCGCACTCGGCGGAGCGACTGCCTGCAACGAATACAGTCGTTGATTGATCGCGTTCCCCGGCTCAGCCCAACTCCAGTCGGCTGCGCGTTGTTGTGGGGACCGGCAGAGATCGGCAACCCGAAGCTGTTGTTCGACATCGTAGTGGATTAACCCCAGTCGCGGATGCCAAACCGAGCAAGACCCAGCCGCCGGGAGATGTTCGTCCCACTCGACGTCGGACAGAGGGGGGGCGAACGTTGCTTCGATCGGCACGAACAATCGCCCGGCGATGCAGCCATAGCGGGGACAACTCCGATCAACCCTCGCTGCGACCTCGGCGGGAAGTGGACAGATCGCCCCGGCAATCCGATGCGGCAGCAACGACTCGGAGAGTGGCAACAGCCGCAAAGTCTCCGGCGCCACACCCGCCACATCCAGCCAACGCAACCACGCCGCCGCATCGTCTCCCGGCAACAACACCCCCGCCACTTCCCGCTGGGCCGGGGCCGCATGTCGGAGTTGAACTCCAAGATCAATCACGGCAATCGCTCCACAAATTGTCGAATCAGTTGCATCAGTAATTCATTGTCTGGAGTATGCAAGAAAGGGGCGTGCTCATCGACGAAGTAGGCACGTCCCCAGATCAACCCGGACGAACTCCAAGCGGCGACGCTGTTCTCAAACAGGACCAGTGACAGTTCGGGGATCTGGGGGTCGCTGCTCCGTAAATGCAACATCCCACGCGAGTCAAGCACCGCCCGGCTCCCATCGCTCCATGTCACCTCCTGCAAGGAACACCCGACTCCCGCCGGTGAGGGAATGTCTTGAAATCGCTCCGTCTCCTTGAGCGTTCCAGCTTCGTCAGTGACTGTCCGAAGGTAGACCTCTTGCGGACTCCCTTGCCGCAAAGAGAACATCAACTTCGCCCCCTTTTTCGTGACAATGGAAAGGCTGTGCTTGTCGCCAAAGTGGCGACCATATGCGAGCTTCGCCGGCGACTTATGCAGTGTTAACTCCTGCGGCAATTGACGATCTCCGAACCGCAGTTGCAGAATCGGATCGTAAAAGAACGACTTGGATTCCGCTTTCAGTTCCTCTTTCTTCGACACCGTCACAAGTTCATAGCGGTCTCTGGCTGTGCCATTTTGATTCGTCGAGTTAGAGATAACAAAACGGACGCCATTGGGCGAGACCGCATGGACCGCAGCGTACTTCCAATAATTTCGGGGGACGACGGGATGGGTCTTTCGCCGAATGATATCGTAGATTTCTCCCGAAGAAAGCACCGCGAAGGGTATACCCCTGACGTTGATGACACCAAGAATCGTAACATCACTCGTGAGAACCTTAGGGTGGGACACAGGGTCAATCAGTACATCAAAGTGAAAGCTTCCATTGACGAAACTGACGGCTACCCACCTCGATCCACCGAAATAGCGATCCCTCTTCCAAAAGCGGTTGTGACCAACCTCAGTGGCCCCCAGTGGTTCGCCATCGATCGGATTGATCGCCAAGATTGTTTGCTTACCGATGAAGAGCAACACTCCGAGATACCCCGTGACCGCGTAGAGATGTTCTCCGGTATCCCTTAAGCCCTGAACGTTCAAGGGGACGATGTCGATATTGAAGCTGTAACCGTCCCGTTCGACCCGAACCAGATGTGCGACACCGTCGTGCCGTACCAACACCAGCGAGAAGGTGCCGTCGTTCGTCAGCTGGCCCGACCAACGAAGCTTCCCCGGTGGAAGTTGATCGGTGACCTGTCGGCCCCCCCGCTTCTCAGAGTCGAACAGCAACAAACGATGGTCCCTCGTGACGCACAGCAAATCTGCCTGTCGATCATCGGTGCGAGGAAACTCCACGAGCGACTTGAAGTCGTTTTGGAGATGGTAAGGCAATCGGAGCGGCAACTGTTGAAGCCGCATGATGGCGGGGAAGTCGCGGTCTTTTGAGTTGTCAACGAGGGAGTTGCTCTTGTTCTGTTTTGCATGGGAGAGTGAGTCGAGATCGAGCCAGAGTTCCCGTAGCTGCTTCTCTCCAAGTGGCGTCTGTTGCAACAATCGGACGTGACCGGCACGATTCACCGTGATGAGATAACATGGAACAACGCCGCTCTCCTGCAACTGTCGGCGAAACGCGAGGTCTGAGGCGACGTCTTCTCCGGTGATGAGAATTCGATCGACCAGAGGCGACGCGGACGCCCCGTTCGAGCGATCGTTCAACGCTTCTAACCAAGCCGCAAGGTTCTCGCCCGGATGGGTGAGCGTGTCGAGTGCCGAGAGATGTTCGGTCAGCCCGGCTCGAGTCGTCAGGTCGACCGGTTGCGGCCCCGCATCGCTCGAACGATAGACACGCACCGCCACAGCACCCGTCAACTTTGACGCCAGCGACAGACCGACGGCCGTCGCACAGAGACGCGGCAGACCCCACATCCGAATCCCCGCATCGATCAGCAAGGCTCGCTCTCGCGGCGGATCGGCAGGGGGAGACTCGCGACGAATATACAACGCTTCGTTCAACGCGATACGGGTCATCAGGGTGTCATCGTCGTTCGCCAACTCACTCAGCAACAGTCGGTCGAGTACACCCCGATTGGTGATGTCGGACACTCCCCCCTGCGGCAGTTCTTCGGGGATCGTCAGTTCGCGGGGCAACGTCAACACAGCCGACACCATCCGCACCAGCCGGACAAGTTCGCCATGTTCCTCGTCGTCTTTCAGTTCTTCCAGTAGTTGGCGAACCGTTCGTTGCTCGAGTGGCGGCAGTTCTTCGACGACCTCTTCCCGTTCCGCGGGAACCTCGGGAAGTTGATCGAGACTGGTCCCCATCCTGGTCAAGACGCGGTCGACACTCAGCCTCGCCAGTGCGCCGGGGAGTGAGGTGAGGTCTTGGATTCTTTCAACCTCCCGAGCAACAGTTGCCTCTGGGAGAACTCGGTCTTGCATCCAGCGACTCTGTGCGAGAATCGCGAGAACATCATCCGCCACATCAAACGTTCGGGGATGTCGTTCGAGCGCGATTTCGACGATGGTGGCGACGGCAGCGGCGTTGGTCCGAATCTGTTGAGGGAGTTCATGGACCCGGTCCAACGCAACGAGCGACGACAGCCACCACTGCTGCATCATCGGTCGCGGATTGTCACCGAGGGCAACTCGATCCTCACGCAACCGTCTCGACACGTCGGGCCAGTTGTCACGACAAGCAGCCAATACGAGGAACACAAGTTCCAACGATGGGAGCGACCGATTGGCGAACGGTGTGAGCGCCGCGAGAAGTTGTTGGCGAAACGCCAAGGTTCCGCTGCGGCCGAATTCGTCCACGTACTCGACCACGTTCCCGTCTTCACCCCAAGCCCAGAAGGTCGGTTGGGATGGAATGAGATACCGGACCGCATTCTGCTCACGACTCATCGCTGTCCCCCACATTCCTCGTCGCCCGGACGGCAGATCGGCTCGCACGAACAAAGTGGTCACTCGCGATCGTCTCGAAAGAACCATCGTCATGCAGCAACACGACATCATCCCTTTCTGCCTGGACGACATCGAAGAGAACAGCCGCGGCCTGCGCGGGCGAACAGGTCCACCCAAGTGGGATTGCGACGCCGTTGTGTTCCCAGTAACGTCGACCCGGAAGAGACGGCAAAGGTTCGCCCCGCACGAGCGTTCTCCCGTCGGACGATGTCGCGAATGAGAGCACATGCAACCGGACCTCGGGGGCGGTTGTCGCGAAGTCGAGCCACTCTTTCAGCGTCGTCAGCACAATCGTCGCAGGGCGCTCTTCATCGCTGCGAACCAGAGTGATCGGCACACGGGCCACTTGTCCTCTCGGATAGGCCGCGACCGGAAGCGTTGGCTGCAACATTCGTTCGAGTGGGCCGAACGGAGTCGACGGAAGTCTCCCGGAACTAAGCCGCTTCCCCCACGGAAGCAGTGTCCCATCGGCGTTCAGGTGAAACAGCTTTGCATGGGGAATCGCCAATAACATCCCGCTCGCTTCGTCGATTGGCTGCGTTCCTCGTAGCCAGTAGCTCGAAGTCGTTTCGCCGATCTCGACGCCCGGCAACAGCCGCAGTCGTCCGAGTTCTCCGCGATGCTCTTTGGCGATCTCCACGGCCCAGACGAAATTCATTTGTCATCCCCCAGCTTCGCCCACAGACTGGCCGTGAGCTGTTGCAGTTGGGTGCGTTGCATCTCTTCGGTCACCCATTCGCATCTCGACGAAAGGAGACTCAATCGGTCACGAAGATATCGACGGTCGGCATCGCTGAGTGCTTCACCCTCGTTGAGCCGTTCGCCGATTCGTTCAAGATCACGAGCAAGTGCCTCAGCATCGGGGCGACTGTCTCCACGAGACTGCGGGTGATGTGGTCCCGTTTCGGACGTCGTCGCTGCGTCGATGACCTGTTGTACCAGCGTACGGATGATCTCTTCCTGTTCGGCGGTATCCCAAGTGTGCCGCAACACCCATAAGTCGGACGCCTCGGCTCGCATCCGTCCACAGAGGATGGCACTGGCGGCGATCAGTCGTTGAAACTTCACCGCCCGTCGATCCGACACTTCAATCCCGGCATGACGCAGCCGATGGATCAGTTCGACATAAGTCGGATGCACTCCTTCGACATCCACGCTGCGGACGAGTCGCTGCAACTCACGAATCTCGTCGACCGACATCCCCTCGGAATCGTTGCGATGGCGATCTTCGAGTCGCCAACCCGCATGAAGCACATCCGCAAGTTGCTCCTCGGCCACGTTGTCGCAGCGAACCCGCACGAGGAACCGGTCGAACAAAGCCCGCAGGGCATCCTCTTCGGGCAAGTGATTGCTCGCCCCAACCGCCATTAACATCGGCAAGGGACGCGTCTCCCGACCACGTCGAAACACCCGCTCATTCAGCGTCATCAGAAGACTGTTGAGAATTGCACTGTTGGCGTTTAGCAACTCATCCAGAAACACAAGCGACGCCTCGGGGAGCATCCCCTCCGTATTCGTGACCAGTTCCCCCTCGCGGAGTTTACGAATGTCGAACGGGCCGAAAAGTTCGTTCGGCTCGGTGAATCGCGTCAACAAATAGTCGAACACTCGCCCATGCAGGCGACGACCTAACTCCTGGACCAGCGCACTCTTGGCGGTTCCCGGAGGACCATAGAGAAACAGATGCTCTCCTCCGACGAGGCAGACCCCCATCAAGTCGACAATGTTATCCTTGCCGACAAAGCCCCCCTTAATTGGTGCGAGGACACGTTCGACCAACCGCTGCGATAGTTCGGCACACACCGACTGCGAGTCTTCATCCATAGTTCAGCCGACCTTCCTGTTAGGACCGTCCTGGAAATGATTGTCCCCTTTCCCTCCGCGAAAGGCCGCGGGAATCACATCGTTCGCGGAGCGAAAGGGGACACTCATTGAGAGATTGGTCATTTGCTGGTGACAATACTGTGAAGTGTCATGGATGCGTCCTATTGATCCCATTCGCTCTGTTGAAGGACCGAGTGGAGTTTCGGAGACAACTCCGGAAAGGGATCGAGTATCCTCCCGACAAACTCCCGCACCCGCCGATCGAGCAGTCGATCGGTCGCCTCCGTCCGAATGATCCGATCGGCATACATCATCGAGAGACAACGGTCACCCAGAATCGGTTCGATCTCTGTCGCGGTGACACCGGAAATGCCCACCGACGAAAGGGGCCACTGCGACCCCCACTCCAGTAAGCGATGGAGCAACGGGTCGTCAGGATTCATCGCCTTGACGATCCGCACGACGTCCGGCAGGAAGCGAAAGACCAGATCGACCGAGTAGACTGTTGTCGCAGTGACCGGATTCTCAGGACAGGTGTCGTTGAATCGTCGCGGAATTTCCTCAGCCCCCAACTGCCGAAACACCGCCAACTGAGCCGCCCCATACATCTGCCGAATCGCCCATGCCAGGCAGTCGACACTGACCGCCGGAGGTTCATAGGCCAGATGCTCCCTCAACGACAACTCATGTTCGACAGCCCACTCGGCTGCGTCGTGAACATCACTCTGCTTTGCCGGTTGATCGTCATCGACCCGGACATGTCCGTCTAACCACATCTGTTCCAAAAACACCCGCACCGAGAGACGCATGAATGCCCCCAAGCTCATGGACCATTACCCCGTCGTCATATTAGCCGCGTTCGTAACTCATCACAACGAGCACAGAGGTTGCCCGAAACGGGAAGATGCCATCAGGTTGATTTCGCCCAATGGTTGCCGAACATCCATCGCGGGGCCTTGTCTGAATTCACGACCCAATTGCCGACGGCACCCATGCCGAGGTTTCCTCTTAGCTCTCCTATGATTGCCTGCTGCGGAATCGTTAAACTACGATCTTTGGTCACTTTCGAGTGGCCGAATGATTCCACTGACAATCGTGACGCACACACGATCGGCACCTCCTCATCATCACGGACGCTATTCCTATTTTTGGCCGAATCTGCGATGTTGTGGGGAATAGAGGCACGACTGAACCTACCCTTGAGTCTTTCGCAATGAACAATTCGACTCACTACGCTTCTCCGCTGATTCTCCTGTACGTACTTCTTGTTCCGAAGGTCGTTGCGGCCGAGCCCTCTTTCGAGAAAGACCTTCAACCCTACCTGCAAACACATTGCCTTCGTTGTCACGGTCCCCAGAAGCAGGAGGGGGAGTTCCGGATCGACAACTTGTCTCAGGATGTGGGGCTGAAGGACACGCAGCGATGGGCGGAGGTCATCGAACGCATCAATTCGGGAGAGATGCCTCCTCGGGAAGAAAAGCCGCAGCCAACCGCCAAGGAGAGTGCGGAGATTGTCGCTTGGCTCGCTGCACGCATTCAAGAGGGGGAGGCGGCCCGAATGGCGAAGCGGGGCCGGGTGTCGTATCACCGACTGACGCGGGAAGAATATGTCAATTCAGTCCGTGATCTCATCGGCGTGGAGTATGACGCCGCTGACCCGGGAGGACTGCTGGAAGACCCAGAGTGGAACGGCTTCGAGCGTCTGGGGTCGGTCCTCACCCTCTCTCCGACCCATATCGAAAAGTACATGGCCGCAGCCGAGGTTGTGCTGGCAGAAGCCTACCCGGACAAGAAGGTCGAGCCTCTGGATCTGAGTCGTCGAGCCGTCGAATTGCAACCGGGCCAGCCTCACTATGAGCGACTGGAGCAAGCGGGCCTGCTCGACAAGGTGCGGTTTCCGATGACAACTTCTGGAGAACTCTTTCGGGCATCGAGTCCGTTTCGAGGTCCCGGCCGCAACTTTCCGGGACCCGGGATTTATGAAATCAGTTACACCGTCTGTGGCCTGAAGCCTGAGGACCAACGGCCACCGCGAATGCAGGTCTATGAACACAAGCTGGATCGCGTCCTGTTTGAACAGGACATCATCGCCCCGGAGGATCAGCCGATGACGGTGACCTTCCGAACACATCTCGTACGTCATCCGGAAATTCATGTCATCAATATCGCAGGGGGACCGCGTCATCCACGAAACAATTCCGAGAGCCGAATCCCCTTCATTTCCACAGCTTATCCACGCGCGCCGTGGCAAATGAAAATCACCGACGAGCAAGGGCTTCCGAGAGTCCCCTTGTTAATCATCGATTCGATTTCCATGCGAGGCCCAATTGTCACTGAAGAGGAGCAACGTCGACGCGATGACTATATGGCGAAAACGGAGGGCGACATGGATCAGGTTCGAGCCGGCCTGGAGGCCATGGCGAAGCGAGCGTTTCGACGACCGCTCCGAGAGGGTGAATTGGAGACCTACATGAAGATCGTCCAGGGAGAACTCGCGTCCGGGGAGATGTTTGTTGATGCCGTCAAATCGGCGATGACCGCAATCCTATGTTCGAAGAGTTTTCTCTTTCTCGCGGAAGGTGATCAGGACGAAGACCGAAATACGTTGAATGATTGGGAAATCGCGTCCCGTTTGTCGTATCTCATCTGGAGCACGATGCCGGACGACGAACTCCTCAGCCTGGCCGAACAGGGCCGTTTACACGACAAAATCGAGTTGCAGCGTCAGCTCAGACGTCTGTTAGCCGACCCTCGCTCGGATCGATTCATCAGGTCGTTCCCAACTCAGTGGTTGCGTCTGCGAAAGGTCGGCATGTTCGCTCCGGACAAAAACCTCTATCCCCATTACGACAGCCACCTGGAGCGGAGCATGATCGAGGAACCGATCGCCTTTTTTGGCGAAGTGTTCCGGAAAGGACTGACGCTGCGAGAATTTATCGATTCGAATTGGACGATGGTGAATCCACGACTCGCCGGTTTTTATGGACTGCCCGATTTCCCCGTTGACGAATTTCAACGAGTGTCGCTCAAGCCCGAGAATCGTCGTGGTGGGTTGCTGACACAGGCGGCGATTCTCTCCCTGACCTCGGATGGGACTCGGCATCGTCCGGTCCATCGTGGTGTCTGGTTGTCGGAATCGATTCTCGGAAAAACACCACCCCCGCCTCCAGCCAACGTTGATCCGATCGAGCCGAACCCGGTTGATGAACCTAAGGCAACGATTCGCATGAAACTGCGCGCACACATTCATGATGCGAGATGTGCTTCCTGTCATAGGAACATCGATCCGTACGGTATGGCATTTGACAACTACAACGCGATCGGCGAATGGCGAACCCATGAGAAAGTCGAAGGGACCGGCGATGATCCCGAGGTCGATGCCAGCGGTGTGCTGCCGGACGGAAGACAGTTCACCAACGCGAACGAACTCAAGCAATTGCTAATGGCCGATCTGGATCACTTCAATAAGACATTTATCGAAAAACTCGCAATCTATGGACTGCGACGCACGACGACATTCGATGATCGCGACGAGTTGAGCAAGATCGCCCGAATCAGCCGAGAGCATGATTACCGAGTCGCAGACATCCTTGAAGCGTTCGTATTGTCGGACCTGTTTCAGAAAAGATAAGAAGCCGTTCACTGCTCCCGCTTTGCAGATCACTTCAACAGAAGCCACGAGATTCAGCTAACCTCCAAAGGTGCTCGTCATGAATATCCAAACTAAGAAATGGCTCTTGAATCGTCGCCATGTCCTGCGAGGAATAGGTGCCAGCATTGCTCTGCCGATGCTGAACTGCATGCAGTTGCCTAGCCTTGGTGCGACCGAACCTCCTCGTTCAAATGCTCCGAAACGTAGTGTTTTCCTCTACATTCCCAACGGCGTCAACACGCTGACGTGGCAAATTGAAAAGGCGGGGGCCAACTATGAATTCACGGCACCGCTTAAGTCGCTGGAGCATCATCGCCAAGACATCACGCCGATCAGCGGTCTGCACCATCCATTAGTTCTCGGCAAGGCGCACAATTGCGACCAGGTCTGGCTGACCGGCGCGAACGTGCCGAGTAGCGGAGGGGCTTTTCGAAACACAGTTTCGGCAGACCAGTTGATCGCCGAGGTTCAGGGAGAATTCACCCGCTTCCCATCGCTGGAGTTAGCGATTGATGGGTTCTCATTGGCGTGGTCCCGCGACGGAATTCAGATTCCGGCAGAGAGGAATGTCAAGTCGATCTTTGAACGACTGTTTGGCACAGAAGCTGGTGGCAAAGATGCCGTTCGGCGTCGTTTGAATCGACGTGGAAGCATTCTCGACGCCGTGCTCACCGACGCAAAAAGCGTGAACCGGAAACTCGGGACAGAAGACCGCAGCAAGCTCGACGAATATCTGTCGGCCGTACGTCAGGTCGAACTGCGAACGGAAAGGGCTGAGGCGTGGCTCGATGTACCGCGACCCTCACTCGACAGTTCTGTCGTCGGGCGGTTCACCCGTCAGATGAATCAGAATCAGGTCCGCGAGTATCACCGCTTGTTCTATGACCTCATGGTGCTGGCACTTCGCACCGACACCACGCGAGTCATCTCGTGCATGATTGGCAGCGAAGCCAACGGCGGAGCGATTCCGGACATCGGCATCTCGCAGACGCGACACGGACTCTCGCATCACAACGGCGATCCAGAACAGTTGCGACGCCTGACGCAAACCGACACGTTCCACGTCGAACAGTTCAGCTACTTCCTCGACCAACTCAAGGCACATCAAGAGGAAGATGGCAACCTGTTAGATACGACGCAGGTGCTCTGGGGCAGCGGCATGTCTTACGGTCACAGCCACGGAAATGCCAATCTTCCAATTCTGTACGCTGGAGGAAAAAAGCTCGGGGTGAAACATGGTCAACACGTCGACTTTAACCTCCCCAAGATCGGCAAATACAACGTTGCCCAGGCCAGTGAGCACTACAGAATCTGTGGGCGTCCGGTCGACGACAATGCACGATTGAGCAATCTCCTGTTGACGATGATTCAGCGTTGCGGAGTGGAAACAGAACAGTTTCAAGACAGCCTTGGCACGATTTCTGAAGTGGTGGCTTAAGCATGCGACATATTACCATTATTCAATACACCCTGGCATTTGTCCTGTGTCTTGCAACCGTCCGTGCAGCAGAACCAGAGTTCCGTACCGATGACAGCACAGACAAGAAGTTGCCGTGGTACAAGCTCGTCAACGGTCAGTTTCCCCCTGCAGGTTCAGCGCATTACATTTCGGGCGAACTCATCCGGATGGATCACAACGAGCGACAACTTGTCATCCGCGTTGATCGCAACGACTCTCAGCAACGAGGTGTGTGGGACCTGCCATTACCACTGGACATGCTCCCTTACGGTTCCATCTCTTACAACGGTGCTCCCGCTGCGTTATGTGACATTCCGCTCGGTACGCACCTGCATACCTGGTGCTACCAGAAGGACGAAACCGACGACCGACCGCCACTGGCCGTGTTCCATGACCGCATCTCACCGGAAGCTGCGTTTCGGCGTTGCATCCGCATTGAAGACGACTTCAGTTATCTCGCCAGACAACAGCAGATTTGGAGAATCGACAACATCGACCTGGAGAGCAAAAAGCTCACGGCAACGCTGTTGCAGGACGGGAAAGCTATCGGAGATCCCAAGGTATTTGATCTGCTCGGCCGCACTCGTGTCTATCAGGAACACGGATTCGGCACATTGACATCACTAGCAAAGGGACAGTGCGTGCAATTCAACCTGACATGGGTCGGATTGTATGGTCCCGGTCGCATTCTGGAAATCTATCTCGACGAAGCCAGTCGGCAACTGGCGACCCAACAGCAAATGGAACGACACCAATTGCACATTCGCGAACGCGGATTGCCCGCATGGGTCGATGCTGTCGATGACAAGAAGCAAATCGTGACAATGACGTTTTTTGATGGCGTTGATCCAACACTGTTTGACGAGTTGACGATCATCAATCCTGAGCCTCTCGGCTGGCCAGCCGCACTCTTTGGCAAGGGGGGAGCCAAAGACGATCTCGCTCCAAAAGGGACCATCGCCGTCGCCAGAGACTCTCTCATGACGTACGACCCAACCAACGATCGCAAGGGGGGCAACATCCTGAAGATCAGCAAAGTCCCTGTGGTGCCAGGTTGCAGTGGAGTCCAGATCCAGCTCGAATGCGGCATGTTACTCGAAGGTTTTCGTCCCACGAAGATCGTCCGCTTCTATCCCGCCAGTTGGCCATTTATCACGGTCCCGATGGAAGAGTCATTCCACGGTCGCGAGTAACTTCGCAGAACCCGCTCGAAACGTATTCTCGACAAGTCATCGACATCTCAGCCAGAGTGGCGTGTTGGATCACAATGTTGGGGCAATCGAGTGTTGCAGTTTTTTCGCCTTATTACTGAACGATGTCACACCATGAACTCGACACTCACCGTACTCTGCGATCGGCTGACCAAACTTCTCGGGGCCGGGAAGGTCTTGTTTGAGGAAAACGAACTACTTGTCTACGAGTGTGATGGCTATGTTGTCGAGAAAAAACAGCCCGATATCGTCACGTTTCCGACCTCGGCTGACGAAGTCGCGACCATCGTAAGGGCTTGTGTCGAGGCGAATGTCCCCTTTGTCCCTCGTGGAGCCGGGACGTCGTTGGCGGGGGGAACGCTGGCGGTTGGCGGCGGGGTGATGATCTGCCTGACCCGGATGAATCGCATCCTCGAAGTCAACATCCGCGATCGGTATGCCGTCGTCGAGCCAGGGGTCGTCAATGTTCACCTGACGCAACGTCTCAAAGGGACCGGCTACCACTACGCCCCCGACCCTTCGTCACAGGGAGCCTGCACGATCGGCGGCAACGTCGCCACAAACTCCGGAGGTCCGCATACGTTAAAGTACGGCGTGACCGTCAATCATGTGCGAGGCATCGAGTTCATTACTCCGCAGGGAGAGCGTGTCCAGCTTGGCGGGCCGACCGGAATTCCCACAGGGTATGACCTCACCGGCTTATTCGTCGGCAGCGAAGGGACGTTTGGTGTGGTGACGAAAGTGTGGGTCGGACTTTCCCGCGATCCTGCGGCATACCGCACCATGCTTGGCGTCTTCGATACCGTCCGTCAGGCAACGGAAGCGATCAGCGGCATCATCGGGGCGGGGATCGTCCCCGCTGCCCTCGAAATGATGGATCAAGGGATCGTTGTCGCACTGGAAGAGGCGTTCCACTTCGGCTTTCCACTCGATGCCGGGGCGGTGTTGCTGATCGAAGTGGATGGACTCGAAGTCGCGGTTGATGGCGAGGCAACCGAGATCATCGACATTTGCACAGGGCACGGCGCCCGCGAAGTGCGGCAAGCCAACTCCCCCTCCGAACGGGCGCTACTCTGGAAGTGTCGGAAACAGGCGTTCGGAGCGATCGGTCGACTCTCTCCCAGTTACTGCACTCAAGACGGCGTGGTCCCTCGAACCAAACTCCCCGAGATTCTCGACTTCATTCACGAGACCAGCGAGAATTATCAGTTACGCATCGTCAACGTATTTCATGCAGGAGACGGCAACATTCACCCGATCCTGCTATTCGATGAGCGCGATGCCGAGCAGACCCAGCGGGTCATTCAGGCGGGTGACGCGATTCTGTCGAAATGTCTGGAGTTAGGGGGGAGTGTGACGGGGGAACATGGCATCGGCGTGGAGAAGATCAGCTTCATGTCTCAACTCTTCTCGCCAACCGACTTAGAAGTCATGGGAGAGATCCGGGCCGTCTTCAACCCCAAATCCCTCTGTTCCCCGAGCAAAATGCTCCCCACCGCCGGCGGCTGCGGCATGGAACACATCCCCCGCACCACCCCCAACCGCAAGGCCGCGATGTAGGGGACGAAAACACCACGAAGTCTGTCTGGTCGGGGGTTACGTCGACTGAAACGTCATTGCGGCGGCGACGGCGAGGACGTCGCAGCGTTCGTTTTCCGGGTGACCGGCGTGCCCCTTGACATGGGTCATCTTGACTTCGTGGCGGGCGAGGAGTTGGTCGAGTTCTTGCCAGAGTTCGACGTTCTTGACGGGCTTCCACTGTTTGCCTTCACGGCGTCGCCAGTCGTTTCGTTTCCAGCCAGGGAGCCATTCGGAGCAGCCTTTGGCGACGTACACACTGTCGGTCACCACTTCGACCCGGGACTTCCGGGTGAGCGCTCGCAGACCGGCAATCACGGCCATCAGTTCCATCCGGTTGTTAGTAGAATCCGCTTCGCCTCCCGAACCCTCAACCTCTTTGCCCGAGGCAGGGTGACGGAGAATGTAGCCCCAGCCTCCCGGCCCAGGGTTGCCACGACAAGCCCCATCTGTGAAGAGTTGAACAAAGGGGAGCGTCGCCGTGGAACTGCTGGCAGAATCCGATTGCGTCATGCCGGGCGTCTCGTGGG
This sequence comes from Planctomycetaceae bacterium, assembly GCA_041398965.1. Lineage (GTDB taxonomy): Bacteria > Planctomycetota > Planctomycetia > Planctomycetales > Planctomycetaceae > JAWKTT01. The sequence goes on from JAWKTT010000024.1 coordinate 34,335, forward strand.
CAGCGAGTAATGATGCAAGAAGTAGTTCGACTGAAGGAGGAACAGTCACGTCGCCAGTGGACCGATGGGCCTACCGTTCACGGAAGGTGATGCGTCCGCGGGACCAGTCGTAGGGGGAGACCTCGACTTTGACTTTGTCGCCGGGGACAATACGGATGAAGTGCTTGCGCATCTTCCCCGCCACGTGAGCCATCACCATGTGGCCGTTTTCGAGCTTGACTCGAAACTGCGTATTGGCGAGCGCTTCCACGACGGTCCCTTCGACAGAAATTGCCTCCTCTTTCGCCATTAGAACTCCTCGGGGTCGAAATACTGACGTACCGCTCGCGCCGACGCCAACAAGGGAGTCCGTCACAATCGATGCACGCCAACTTAAACTGCGACCCGGAGTATAAGCAGAAACGCTCGCCGACGAAAGGAGCCGAGTCTCTTGGGCATAGCCTTTCAGGGTTTCCCATGTCGTATCTGTGGATTGGTGGAAGGTTGACTGTCGACAGAGTTCCCTGAAGGCGAGTAGTCGCTCAGGTGTATGGAACGGCCCCGATTGCGGTGGACCGCACTCGTGGCAGCGTGTCCGGGAAGTGGTTTTTTGGTTGGGGCGGTGGTGGCTGGGAGTTTTGAGAATTTCAACAGCTCGTCGCTTTGATCTCTGCTGCTGGCGAGCAGCGTGGAAAATATCGTGTCGACGTGATCCCGATCCTTCTGCCGGGCCGCTTCTTCCAGAACCTTCTTCGCCTCCAGAATCTTCGCGAGTCGGCTTTCGCGACGCCGCGAGATTCAGCTCACCGTTTTTAGCTCCTCTAAAATGTTGTCTGCGGCCTTTTCGGCGATCAGATAGATTGGCACAGCGATGAAGAACCCGGGGATGTCGTACAGGTCTCCTCGTGGAGTCCCGCCGGCATCGATTAACAGGACCCACTTGCCCGCTTCTGCCAGACGGGCAGCCAGTGGTCCCCCGCCGGCGCCAGATCCAACGACGATGTACTCGTACGACTTCTCCACGTCCTCACCTCCGATTGCCTTGATCGCTCTTACAGGGTCTTCAGGAACTCGATGAGATCACGAAGGTCCTGTTCCGTAAGGGCGTCTCTTTTTCGTTGCTCTGGAGTCGGGAAGTAGTGCCCCCTGTCTTCAACGATGTCGGGACAATCGCTGATTTTGAGAAGTGCCTCGGCCAGTTTGCGGGGATCATGGCGATGCGTCTTTAGTGCTCGCGTGACGTAGGGAGCATTTCGTATGTTCTGGTTGAACAACAGATTCATTGGCGTGTCGCTGGGGACGATCAGGAGTGATGGGTCGATCGCACCTTCAGCGGCAGTCAGCAATTCTTCCAGGTCAATCTGGGCGACCGCTTCGCCAATTCCGGACACTAAATCTGGGGGGAGGTCCGGAAAATGCTGCAATTCACGTGCGATCCAAAGTTCGAGTTTCTTACGAACCGGCCCACTGAGCAGTGGCACAAGGTACTGCTTGACGCTCGCTTTCGTCTCTTCGATCTCCTGTTTGGAAAACTCCGCGAGAAGTTTCGGAAGGACATGAGATCCTTGTTCGAGGGACTCCTTCAGGGCAGCTTGAGCGATTGCACGCAGCGCAGGGTCAGTTATCTTCGCATCGAGTTTCGCACTTAGCTTTTTCTGCAACAGTGGTTCTAGCAGCATCCAGGAAACGTCTAACTTAATCCGTTGCGAGGTTCGATCCATTCCAGCGAGCAACGTGGAATCGGTCGATGTCCTTTTAATCGAAAGGGCTCCCAATCGAGGACGTAAGCCCAGTAACTTTTCCATTCCGTCTTCAAACAAACGCAATCGCTCTGGCACGCTGTAGATGTCCTCAGGAAATCCTGAGAGCGTATCGTAGGGATCTTCGCCGACAGAATTATTGTGGAGATAAGGTGCCGTCGCCCACACGCTGACGAGCGATGCGGTCCGATAATATCCGCGCCCTCCCCGTAGGGGTCAAAAAACTCCGCCGAACCCCAACTTGTCGCATTATTGCGGGTTTTTGGGCTGGCCAGATTGTCGGTTCTCAGCCGCATGATTTCGTCGGATGGCCCGGGGAGGATGGCAGCTTTTCGGTGCCGAACATGTCCTTCATACTCCAACCCTGACACATCCTGCTCGCGATCCTCTGTGGACTTGTCCAACAGCGTCAGCAGCAGATCATCGAGTTTCAGAACGCACAGATTTCTGCACTGCTTCAGACGTTGGGAAAGAAGCGACTGCTCCTCAACGACGATCGGCGACGCCTGCTGGCTGTGAAGGCCCACTCCCTCGGTCGGAAGGCTTTGCGGAAACTGACGACCATCGTCACACCGGACACCATCCTTCGCTGGCACCGAGAGCTGGTGGCGAAGAAGTACGCATCCAATGATCAACGGAAACCTGGACGACCACGCATCCGTCAGGAGGTCGTGGAAGCCATCCTGCGATTCGCCACTGACAATCCGACGTGGGGATACGATCGTATTCAGGGTGCCCTGAAGAACCTCGGCGACCACATCGCTGATTCCACCGTGGCCAATGTCCTCAAGGCTCATGGCATCGAACCCGCTCCAGATCGTTAGCGGACTCCGTCGTGGTCCACGTTTCTCAGAGCTCATTGGGATTCCCTCTTTGCCACAGACTTCACCACGATGGACGTGTTGACTCGCAACGGACTGGTGACGTTCTACGTCCTGGCTGTCATGCACCTGAAGGCGCGGCGTGTGCAGATTGCGGGGATGACTCCCAGTCCGAACGCCACATGGATGCAACAAGTCTGTCGCCACTTGACCGATGGTGAGGACGGCTTCCTGAAGGACGCCAGTCATCTGATTGTGGATCGGGACACCAGTTTCATTGCACTGCGTAAGTTCCTCGAACAGAACACGAACACCGACGTCGTCCTGTGGCCACCGAAGAGTCCGAATTGGAATGCGTGCATGGAACGCTGGTTTCGCAGCCTGAAGCCCGAATGTCTGGATCGGATGATCTTCTTCGGCAAACGCTCACTGGAGCACGCCATCAAACAATACGTGGAGCACTACCATGCCGAGCGGAATCATCAGGGACTGGGCAATGAGCTAATCGAACCTGAAGACGACGTTGGCGACGCCACTGACCACATCACATGCCGTGAACGGCTCGGTGGGATGCTGAAGTACTACCATCGTCGCGCCGCGTGAACGTCTGAAGGCGATCGCAACAGGACCTGTTCCGCGCTGAACGTACGTCCTGACTACGGCGAAAGGCCGTCTCCGCAACCTGCGAACCTCGACAACGGCCGCACATCGACCGAAAGTGCGATCAATTTCGGTCGCGAACACCAAGTTGCCAACGGGCTTTGCGTTCGGCGGAGTTTTTTGACCCTACGGCCTGAGCTCCATTTCTGCTTTGCATAACATCCTCCTTGATGCCAGAGTTTTAGAATCGACCAGACTATAGTTGCTGAGGTTTTCGCAACCGTCAATGGGACTCTCTGTCATTTTAAGAAAAAACGCCGAAGCTTCGCTGTGTCGAGACTGATGGTGACAAGAGGCTCATAGGCGATGACGTTGTCGCCCGTATGCACCTGTTGCCAGCCGGTATCGAACGTGCGGCTGTACAAATCAGCTGATCCTCGAATCCGCCAGTTCACGAGATCGCCAATTTCCAAAATCGACACGTCGCGTTTTTGATAGGCCTGATAGAGTGGCATCGAGTCAAAGCCACGTTTGGAAAGGCTATTATTGCAGACTCGATCCAAAATGGCTTCGACCATTGCCCGGCGAAGTCCCGCAGCCAAAAGGAGTGCTGCACTGGCAATTCCAAAAGCGACAAACGGCGTGTATCGTCTCGCAGTTCCACGGCCCCTGCTACCACTTAAGGAGACGTTTATTACCGGGCGATCGCCCGGCAGTAGTCCTTGATCCACAACGTACCGCAGTTTCTCGTACGGAATCCCGGTCGCTGTTTCGATGTCACCTAAAGAATACGTTTCGTGCATCGTCGTTCTCCCTGCGTAGTTTTACGCAATGCAACCAGCGAATGCAAGGCTTCCATGGTGGCGCGGCTGGGTTGGAGATTTCACTCCTCCAACAAATGGCACGGTCATCACTCGACCAGAGAGTTACGCCGTAACTGACTCTCCCACACACATGATGGCGATCGGTCGTTGCTCGACTTCCGACCAATGACACACAGAGTGACGACACTGAGATTCGGGGTGGAAGAAATCGCTGGATGGGGCCCCGGGGTCGCCGCCAGCGAACCGATGGAAAACTTCGGGCTTCGCTGCCTTCAGGAAGTCGTGAAGGCCGTCCTGCGATTAAGATACGTTTCCACAACGCGGATACACCATCCTCACCGGCTGCGGTGGTCCTCGACACCCGCAGTTCGATCGAAGTGACAGCCGTCTTCGCTTCCCAATCCCCGATGGCCAACAAGTCTGATAAGGTTGGCGGAGTTTCTTGACACTTCGAGTCGCAGGTTTATCGGAAACAAGAGGGATTTTTCCTTGCAATCCGTTCGACCACGGGGCTAGCCTATTAAGAGATGTCTTTATCTCTCCAGACACTTGAGGGCCCTCATGACGGACAAACCTGCTGGTGCCGACGGCACCGAACCGAAATCTCCTCTCAAGATCGGCCTCGCTTTGTCCGGCGGGGGGCTGAGAAGTGCAACCTATTGCCTCGGTGTCCTACAGGGGCTGAATAAGGCAGGGCTACTCGTCGATGTTGACTACCTCTCGACCGTCTCCGGCGGCGGCTACATCGGCAGCTGGTGGACAGCTTGGGTTCGCAAGTGGAACGAGGAACAGGACTACTCGTTGAAGAATCCTCCAAATCGAGAACAACGACAAGACTGCTACGACGAACTCCTCAGTGGAAAGGTTGCCCATGAAGCGGCCCCAGAGGTTCGCCGCCTGCGGGAACGAAGCAATTTCCTTACCCCCCGCCTCTCCTTCTTCAGCACCGACCTCTGGCTCGGCCTCGTCTCCGTCATCGGCGGAGCAACCGTCACAATGTCGGTCGCATTCCTCCTGATTCTCATGTCGATCAGCCTGTGGCGTGGCGTCGTTGAACTTGCAGCCGGAGGATGGCACCAGCATTTTAAACTGTTGTGCCTTTGCTCCAGGGACAGTGCTGCGGTTATTGGTGGCATCATGATGGCTGTCACATTGGGGATTTGGGAATGGCGATACCAATCGACACGAAAGAACAAAGACCCCCTCAATTTCCCTAGCATATTCCTGGCAACAGGCATGACCGTCGTCATAGTCACGATGATTACGGCCCTATGGTGGATGGCACTTCCAAAGTTGACGTCCACACCATTAGACAAATGGCGACTCTTTCAAAATGTCGAAGTACCCCTAACGACATCACCAAAAGCAGGTGACTGGTCTTGGTGGCTAGGACATGGACACATCAACGAGGGGTCAGTCTGGGGAGTTTATCATGCCGACGATTCGACAATCACAGGCAAAGGGACCGGGATCAATAGACCGCTGATGAGCTTAGCTCTGATCCCCTTCGTCAGCATGATCGCTCTGTTAGTTAGTGCTCAGATCGCGCGAGGAGTTTCTCGTTTTTATCATTGCGAGGAACACTGGATCGACGCAACGCACCGAATTGCCACACGACTGGGACGACTCACCCTTGTACATCTCACGTTTGCCGCCGCATGGGAGGCGAGTGTCTGGCTATCCGGCGGAAATTTGAAGTGGCATATCACCCTTGCCGGAGGAACGAGCGTCGTTGTCGCCGAGGCGTTCCGCCGCACTCTCTCCTGGGTCGGTAATTCCGGGTCGTCTGCCTCAACGAGCGGGCCCAAGTCCATCATTCAACGGTTCTTGCCCCAGTTGTTGGCGTACTTTTTACTCGGGGCGCTGCTCGTACTCGGTTCGACAACGACTTCGTTCATGATTCGAATTCTGTTTTCGCCCTCATCCAATCCTTCGATTGCCGACATCGTCTCACACGATGCCCTTAATCCTTTGATCCTTTGTGTCATCTGCGGATCCATGGCAGTGATCATTGCTGCATTTCTCTGTCCGAACGAACACGGACTGCACGGTTTCTATCGACGTCGCATCGCTGAGACCTTCTTGAACTTCAAGAGGTTCGGTCCCTGTGATGAAACCTCGAGTGAAGACTACGACAACCTCAACCCGCAACACCTAATCTGCTGTGCAGCGAACGACCTGCAGGGAGATCTGTTGACGGGACTAGGACGCGGAGCGGTTCACTCAGTCTTTGATGGTAATACGTTTCAACTTGGTCCCGTTATGGAAGGCGTGACGCATGATCCATGCCCCTCCTTCGATCCAGAAGTCCTGAAATCCGCCGCGATCACCGCGTCGGCTGCTGCGTTTAATTCGAACATGGGTCAAGTCTCCATGAAACTCGGGCCGGTCGTCAGCTTCTTCGCCGCCGCCCTCAACCTCCGACTCGGCTTGTGGGTTAAGGACCCTACGAAGCTCACACCGTGGGACCGAATCACTCCCCCGCGACTCATTCGCGAAATGGTGTCGTCCACTTCCATCGACAGGGACAAGGACTACTTCCTCTCCGACGGGGCACACTTTGAGAATCTCGGATTGTATGAACTTGTGCGGCGTCGGTGTCCGTATATCGTCGTCTGCGATTGTGGAGCCGATCCAGAATTTCTGTTTGAAGATGTTGCCAATGCCATTCGACGCATTCGCACCGACTTCGGCGTCGAAGTGAGCCTTGATGTCTCCGCATTGCGGCCGGGTCCAGATGGAGTCGCCCGGCAGCATGTTGCCGTCGGGACCATCGATTACACCGACAACAGAGAGCACCAAGAGTGTACGCACGATGGGGCCGATTCCTTGCGTGGAATCATTCTACTGCTTAAGCCGAATCTTACCGGCGACGAGCCACGGGATATTCTGCAGTACCGCGACTCGAATAAGCAGTTCCCGCAAGAGACAACGCTCGACCAGTTCTACGACGAAGCGCAATGGGAGTCGTATCGCCGTTTAGGAAAACATGCCGCGGATACTGTCTTTGGCGAAGTCGGAAACTACCTTGATGCTCGTAACAAGAAACTTCCAAAAATCGACAACGCCAAGTTGTTCTATGAACTGTTCACAAAGTGGTATCCGACATCAGAAGACCTCCGACGTCGCTTTTTGGACCAGACATCCAAATTCGACTCCTTCCAGACCCGTCTACGTGGGAGTAATCTCCCTCAATTGATGCAGGACATTTTGTTGCCGAACGAACTCGTCACCACTCCGAACACCACTCCGAACACCACTCCGAACACCACTCCGATCACCGAGCCGATCACCGAGCCGGACCCGATCGAAGAGACGATTCTGATGGTGACGGAAATGATCCAAGTTATGGAAGACACCTTCGTTGCCTTGCGATTGGATTTCGACACCGATCACCCCTTGAATATCGGGTGGATCAATCAATTCAAACGCTGGGCCGGGACGAAGGCCCTTCGTCGATGGTGGCCGCTACTGCAACCGATCTACAGCCTAGAATTCCAACGCTTCGCCAACCGCGTCCTAGGCCTCAGTTCCGTCGCCCCTGGCGAATTCACCCCGGAGAAAATGGCAGAGAGAATTAAGGTCTACAAGCAAGAGGAATGGGAGAAGGTCACCACCGGCATGGCGTCGGGTTACTTCAAGCAACTCGATGACGATTCTCGACATGAGGCCCTTGTAGGCTTGCCAGACACGTATCGTCTTCCAAACGGGAAAGAGGAACGATGCGTCCTATCACTTGAAATCCTACTGGGTGACGAACAAGACAACCCCCAGGTGTTAGAAGTCGCCCTTCTCTTTGGGCGACTCTTCGAAGACGTTAGACACGAAGTGAATGGAACAACCCGCCGAATTAATCATTTCTATGTTCCCGCACGAAGCAATGGTCTTTACATCATTCCCATTCTCCTCGGAACCGGTATCGAGTTCACTTTCCCTGCATCCGTCTCGTCGATTTCCAAGATCGTATGGGCAACACCAGTTAATAATGAAATTTCCGCCGCACGCCTCAAGGGAATCGCCGCGATCACTGGGAAGAGAGCCCTGACACAAGAAGTGAGTACAACAGGTGGCCCGCCGGCACGAGATAGAAGTCGCGGCAGCAGCGGGAATGCGAGAAGTACCGAACGTGAAACGCTAGTCTCCCAAGGCTTTCGTGTTGGCGATTGGAGTACGGATCCTAAGGAAAACATCCCAATGTTCTCTTTTCCGGTCAACGAATAGGACGAGTGAGAACGCCCCGAGCATTGAGTCCTCCGTGACTCCCCGACTTTCGCATTGAAAACAGTATACAATTCGCGTCAACGTCACCTTTTCGATTACCCGTTGGCACGAATGAACACTTCGCCTTTAACCTCGAACACTGGGACAGACTGATGAATTGCCACACCTTGATTAATCCGCTGGTTCTCCTGTTGGGCTTGGCGACTGCTCTGCCGGCAAGTGAGTCGGCAATGACGAGAGCCCCGGCCTTTTCGCCCGGAGTCGGAGCCCTCCTCACAACGATCCCCGCACCGGCCCATGCCAGCCTGGCGACCGGACATTTATTCTCCGGCGAGATTAAGAGCGAATATCTCGACGAGGCCCCTGGGCAGACGTTCGCCCTTATCGAGGTTCAAGCGACCAATCTCGCCCCGTCGCATCACGTCGCCATCAACGGCAACAAGGTCGCCCTCCCGACTTCAAAGCGACCAAAATTATTCCGACTCCCCCTGGCATGCAACCCCGATGTCTGTCGTCTCGAAATCATCGATGACGAGTCCGGGCAATCCATCGCCTTCCGCAAGTTTCACGCACAACCTTACCTCGGCTATTATTGGGAGATCCCATTACCGAGCGAGCATCTGGCCAAAGTATCCGGCGATCCTCGACTCCCCTCATCGCACGACCCAACAAACAAGAAGGATGAATCAGCAGTCGCAGAAAAGGCTTCTTTACCATTGATGCCCACGGCATCCGTAATGTCTATTGACGCAACTATTGCTGCACTGAATCAAGCGAAAGCCCACCTTCTCGCAGCACAACGGGAATGTCAGACGCTGATGCAAGAACCAACCCCCCAGAATCTCCTCGCCGACGCATATGACGAGAAAGCAAGACTTGAAAATCAAAAGAATCTAGCAAAGGAGCACCTGAACCAGCTTCGAGCCGATAAAAAGAGTCTTGTTGACACGGGTCGCGACAGCACCGCCGCCAGTGCAGCCGTCCTCAAAGCAGAGATGCACTTCGCAGAATTGCAAAATGCCGAGTTCGCAATCCGAGGGAAGATCATCACGCTTAGAGCGAACAGTGAGGTTTATAAACGAGAGCTAGGCAAAGCCAGAAAGAAAGTAGAGGCAATCGAGAAGGAAAATAAACTTATCTGGGCAGATGCCCATTACAACTTGACGAAGGCAGAGCATCAAGGCAACAGCGCTATCGAAGAAGCCAAGAACAAGCTCAACCCCTAGCCTACTCCGAAGGTCCTCCATGTCTTTCGGATATGATCACCGAGCCAAACTACCGCACCGTTCTTACGAAGGCGTTGTCGACGTCGGGGTTGTGTTCGGCTCGGCGGTTTAGGACTTCTTGGCGGCGTTCCTCCTTTTCCTCTGGTGACGGATTGAAGACGCTGCCAAGGGGGGTGGCGTCGACGATTGCGACGACGGGGCGGACGGCGATGCTTCCTGCTTCTCGCACGACATCGGCTGAGGCGTGCACGACGCCTTGGGTTCCACGAGCGATTCCACGACCCAGTTCTGGCAGACCGGTCCGGGCGAGCAGGGAGGTGGCCCGTCGTCGTGCGGTGGCTCCGCCAGTCATCGCTGTGCCGACCACGCCGTCGCCTCGTCGATGCTCCACCGTCGGCTCCATCCGATCGCACACTTTTAACGGATGCACAAAGCGAACCCGAATTGTCTCGCGCCCGAAGTCATAGTCAATGTATTGATCCCGGTAGGTCACCCTTGGAGAGCCGGGGAGCATCTGAACTTCGAGATACATCCGCTCGCCGGTCTTGGGATGACTCACGACCACGATACTTGGCCCTCCTGGAAAGATCGGACCTCGAAAGTCACGGTCGCCGGTGTAGTAAAAGTTATGCACAATCACAGTCGGAGGAATATCGACCTGTTGCCCTCCGTCGCCCGGTAGCACGATCGGGGTCGGTTTGAACTCGGTGTTCGTTGCCGGATCAAGAATCGTAATCTCATCGACCGGCGACACCGTAACAGCCGGTCGGCGGATACAGCTTTGTCCCCAACCAGTCGAGGCGACAAGGAGCGACATCATGGCTGTGATGATTGGAATTACTCTCATGGTGGCCTCTTCCTTTGTCGCCCTGTTGAGCCCCACAAGATCAAAGTGGGACCATGGTAACGACGTTATGACAACAAGTTGTTTGTTGGGATGATGATTCTAAGACAAATCAATGAGTTGGCAGCAATGTTGTTGGCTAGTCATACCGCAGGTCGACTTCGACACGGTCGACTAATCGATACACATTCGCGATATCTTCGGTGCATCCCGTCAGCCGAATGCGGCGTTGCTCACGCTTCTCGATCGTGAGCTGCGGGAGGTCGATTTGAAAGCACTCGGGCTTGGCGACGACGCGATCCGTCACCGATTCGCCGATAGGGAACAACCCGACGCCACGAACCGAGATGTGCAAATGGTTCCTAACGTATCGCTCGAACTGTGGTCGCATCTGTTCGCCAACAATGGACGGGTCTTGCGTCGCGAGACATTGAAACACCCACGACCCATCCGATGCGATGGTGACGGTCAGTTCCGACAGTCGGCAATGCTGATTCGTCAGGTCGCGAGCGGCCAATTGAAATGTCTTCGCCGCGAGACCTTGCTTAACATCGGGAGTGCCGACCGTGCCGTTTGTCCCGTCAATCAATTCCGGAGTCACGACGAGTGCGAGGCCTGCCGATGTGATTTCTGTCATCACATTCGAGCAGCGATGCGGCGAATAGTCGTAACAGGGGATACCGCAGCGTTGCCTGGCCTTCGACCGATTCAGCCAGTCGGCTCCCAAGGCCGAGGTTGCCCCCCAGATCATCAAACCACTCCCTAGAAATTCCCGTCGATTCATGTCCCGTCCTTAGGATCTGAAGGGCGTTATCGCCCGTCGAAAGTGTTGATGTCTGACGGACAGGGATGTCCACCGTACGCTATGTTAGTCGTTTATTTTCGTTCACGGCTGAAGATTCCATGCAGGAATCCCCGACGCGGCTTTGGTTCGGGCTTCTGTTCTGGCTGTGGTGAGAACTTGGGCAACGGCTTTGATGGTGGTGGGGTGGTGGATGGGGTTGGCGATGTCCGTGCGGTCGCGGTCCGTTGCGGGTTTGCCGGCGTCTGCCAGTTCGTCAGTTCGATCCCTCCACGATGGACCGATGGCGATGTTCTTGTGATCGGCGCCGCTGTTGTCGGAGGAGCGAGTCGTGGCGGCTCACTCGTGTAAACCGGCTGCCGACTTGGTACTGGAATCGCCCCTTGCGGAACTGGCAAGACCGGTCCTGCTCCGTTGACTCTCGCCCGTCCGGCTGAGTCCTCTGTTCGGCGAATCGCTGATTGCTGCGACTGCGACGACTGGTACGAAGGAGCATGGTACGTCGTTGGCAGGTCACTCCCAGTGCGATAGGACGGCGTATACGACGATGACTGGTTCATGTGCGTGCCGGGCGTGTACTCCTCGATCACGTCGTCTAACTCCCCATGTTGTCCAGGCGAGTGAAATCCTTCACTTGTTTGCGGCGTGTAGAACTGTGCCGAGTCTCCGGCTGGCATCTGGCCAGTCGGCGTATAGCCTTCTCGAAGTTGCCCTCTTTGAAGATTCAGGCCACGACCATCGTAACCATTCGGGTGATGACCAGGGATCGACTCCTGCGTACGGTAGAGGTCGCCGCGACGCTCGGACTCGGGAATTCGCATGAAGTCATCGACTTGCAAGCTGCTATAGTCGAACACTTCATTCCTTAAGAACTTCTCGCGATTGCGAGCGACGAACTCCCGCTCTTGAATCGACATACTCGACAGGTCAGAAACAGCTGGCGCCCAACGTAGTCCCATTAAATCATAAAGCGTGGGATAAATGACCGACTGAGCATAGATCAGGTTCTGTTGCAGCGCCGACTCTTTCGAGGGGAGGGGACGGAACAACACGCCCGCGAGCGGAATGTCTTCCAGTAATGGCACACCACGGCTGGTGCGTGATGCCTTCAGCCCCACTTGATATCGGCTCACCTCACGCAGTTCATAATTCCCGGTGACGACGTCGGTGTCAATGAAGTGTCGTTTGACGCGGCCCAGATGCTTCTCGTCTGCCCGAACCGGCTCACGAACATTCGTGGTGTACATGTAGTTCAGATGGAACACGACCGCTTGACCGTCCGGCTGAATGACTGGGCGAATCTCGAAGCCGGTGCCGGTTTCAAACTTATACACAGCAGGATCCGGGATGAGTGCCTCCAAATTCGACCCAATCGTTGGGACGTTGTTCTGTCCTTGCGAGAGTAAGCTCCCATCGGTCTGCGACGGCAATCCCGGCAGAACATTTTGCACGAACGGACCAGGCCCCCCACTTCCAAACGTAGCACTTGACGGATGTCCCCCCTGCATCCGCACCATCGCGAGAAAGGTCGGATCTCCAAGGAGTGCTCCGTAATCATCATAGGCCGCCAGGGCCCCTTCAAACGCTTCGTTAATCAGGGCTTGCCGTTTGGGCAGGTCAAACTCCATCGTCGCCTGTGGCGAGACCTTAGCAAACATCCGATTGTTCGTCAGGATCGTCTCCGTTTGGATCTGCCCCAACTGCACATCCCAGGTGTAGCTCGACTCACGAATCAGCCGAAAGGCCGGTTGGTAGAACTGCGTATTCAAGTCATCTTCGAGAGCGGTCGAGAGTCGCATCAAATAGTTATCAATATTCGCCGTCTGCGCCCGCGTCCCCTCGACGAGTTCGATATACTTTTCCTCGACGTCATCAATGAGCATATCTAAAAACTTCTTATGATCCAAGGGCCGCCGAGCGTTCTCCGCATTCGCCGCAGCCAGCTGTACCTTCCCAATCTCGCCTCGAAACTCGTCGAGGACATTCTCAGACATCATTAGTAAGGATTGTGTCCATGCACTTGCATTCTGTGTGCCGAACTCTTTTCTAGGTGGAGCGGCTGGGTCCAGGAGGTTCATTCCATCACGTCGAACTGAATCCCAGTTGTTGCGTGCGACATCCCACGTCTCCGGCTTTACCGCGACGCCAACGAGTTCCTCCCGTGATCTCGTGAATCGATTCCGAATCTCAGTGCCGGTTGCCGACACGTGCATGGCCACGGCACGATATCGTCTTAAGGCACTCATGATTCGATGCAGATCTCGAAGGGACTCGGCGTTATCTGTGAGAATGACGTTATTAGTGAGGACGTCGGCTTCTCGAAGTGCAACTGCCATTGCTGCGTTATTCTGATGATTGAACTGGTGAAGTTCACTCGAAGCATCGCTGCAAACCTTGTGGTAGTCTGAAAGTATTAAGTGGAGCTCAGCCCATCCATCTTTGTTAACTGTGCCGTCAGTGTTGATAAGTTCGAGCTTCCACTCCGGACTAGGAACGTCTTCATTAATAATGGATAGCCGAAACGTTTTGCCATTTAATTGAATACGAATCTCTCGCAGCTTCTCCAGCAGAGAGGCTCGAATGCGCCTTTGCTTCCACTCGGCTAACTCTTTCTTTGTGAAATGATCCAACGAGCCTTTTTGTTCAAAAGCCGCCTCACGAAGATCGTCAAGAACTTTGATGCGGTCGCTGAGGTTTAGGTGTTGGTCTCTCTCGGTCGTGTCTAGAGTAGTGGGGAATAATACATTCAGGATATTGTCGAGGTCAGCCTGCGTCAGATGACCCTGAAATCCTGCTAGGGCAGCTACCTGCGTCGCGACGCGATTTAGGTCCTCTTCAATTCGAGCGGCTTCGTTGGATATGGTATTCGTGCGAGATCGTACGCCATCAACGTAGGCCACAATTCGTTCGACCGATTGCCCTACCTCAAATGCCTTTGTTTGCATTGACCTGCGAGACTCTAGCAGCGCAGCAGATGCTCCTTCTTCAAGCTGTTTGAGCTCACGTTGCTTCTTCTGGAAATCTCCGATTCGTTCCTCAATCAGCGAGCGTTCCATGACTCTTTGACGGAGTTCGATTTCCGTGACCAGTTTGGCTTTGAAGATCTGGCCGAGGCGGATGAATTCTCTTTGCATGGGGGTGAGGGTGTCGGGGCCTTCGATTTGGGCGTCAAAGAAGCCGCGGAGGGAGACGAACTTGGCGTTCTGGGCGAGGAATTGGAAATTCTTATGGTGGAACTTGTATTCCGCATTAGAGGCGGTGAAGTATTCTTGCTCGTCAATCGGCAACTGTCCTTGGACCATCCCCATAAACTCGTTCAGGATTTCGAGCCGGGTGTCGTTCTTGGCGAGTGACATGAGGAACAGGGCCGACGCGAGACTGGTCGTGTCCATCGAGTGCAGGCTGAGGACTTTGTTTTCGCTCTTGAGGAACTCGGAATCCATCTCCCGGAGTTCGTCAATGAAGTCTTTTCCGAAGAAGGCTTCGCGGTATTTCATATCCCGCTCTTCGGCTGGGCAGCCTGGGGGACAGCTGTAGACCGCCTGTTCGGCCCGACGAGCCGCAACTTGGACGACTGCCTTCCGCAACATTTCCCCCGACTGCATGGTGAGGAAGCGGGAGTGATCGAGATAGCGTTGAATTCGCATCGCCACCTTCTCCATCCGGTCGCCATGCTCGCCGTTAATCTGAACCGTATGAATTCCGACCCGCACCTGCCCGACCGGGGAATCGATCTGGTTAATCATCGTGTGAACAATATTCACCCCCTTCCGCGGCCCCCGAATCTGAATCAACCCTTCCCCAATCACCGACAAACTACACTGCTCGACCGGGTCATCCGAGTTGGGATACCCAGGAACATAGGTATCCGGGTCCTCATGGGCAGCGGCCACTTCGCGTCGGAATTGTTCCTCACGGAGCCGCTTCTCTTGCTGCTCGGCTCGATCCCACGCTTCGGTCTTAGTGATTTCTTGTGCTCGTTGCGATTGGACTTCGCCAAGTAGCTGCGTGACCGAGTTCTCTAACTGAGTGATGAAACCCGTCGCTTGGAGTTGCTGGCTCTGCAAGCTGGCCACAGTTCGTTCGAGGGGGCGAATCCGTTCGTTGAGCGTCTGTTCCTTGCTGGAGAGTTCAGCCAATTGGAGATTATGGGAGTTTCGAGACTGTGTGAGCGGGGTGAGTTCCAAATCAATCTCTGAGATTTCGAACTTGGCTCGTCGTATCTCATCCGCTTTGACGGTGGGGTCACCTTTTGCCTCATACTCAAGGTCCCGTAATGATTTCTCATACGTTCCACGGCTTGTCGTGAGTGTGGCAATGCGGTCGTTTTCGGTTTTCAGGATCGCATCGCCTCGCGAACGTTCGGCAGTTACTCGATCGAGTTCGATTCGACGCTCTTGGAGTTGGGCTTGGACTGGGCCGAGCTGTTGTTGGACTTGGGCCTGTTGTGCTCGGGTATTGATGAGGGCCTGTTGCTGTTGTTGCAGCGTCTCCTCTGCTTGTCTCGCAGCCTTTGCGGCTTGGATCGCTGCCGCTTCAAGTTCGAGACGTTTGTCGTTGCCGATGTCTGCCTGTAGGCGAGAACGATCGGCCAACTGCTCCTGTACGCTGATGGCAGATCGATTAAATGACCGGGCCTTGCGGTTAATCAGCTGAACAACCCGATGGGCATCACGGAAGTAGTACAGCCGAGCCACGCGGGTGACGACTTTGTCCGAAGGATTAAATCCTTCGATGGAAGGGCGAGGCGGCGTATATTCTCCCATGCGCACATACTCGCCCGTGGAGGCCGAGAGGCCCCGCGTCGGAATCGCGGGCGAACCGCCGGTTCCCCCCTTGATGACGGTAAATGACCTCGTCAGGTCGAGTGCGTTTCCGACGATGTCGGTGATTCCAGCTCCAATTTGAACCTTGTACTGGCCCGGTGCGATCTTCTTACTGTTGTCGAAAGTGACCGTGATAGAGTTTGACTTGGAGTCAAATGCCACGTCGGTCGCGGCAAGTGTCCCCTCCGTGGGGTACGGGCCGATGAGCTTGAAGTACCCCTTGACCGTATCACTTGTGTTGACGGTCGTGTCCTTAAGAGGAATGTCCCGACTAAAGAAGATTTGCAGGGCACTATGCTCCGGCAGTGCAGAGAACTCAGTGGAGTTGACCTCGATGATCTGTGGTTTCTCCTTGAGCGGATGCACCTTGATCGGTGTGGCGTTGCCAATCAGCGTATCACCCTGATAGAGCTTCGCTGAGTAAGTAAACTCGGCATCGCGATCGACGGTGACAGGAATTGGCTTTTCAGTGGAAAAGTCTAGTGGTGTCGGAGCGTTGGTCCCCGACGGGACCAAGACGACTCCCGCTCTCGCTGAACCAGCAGCGAGAGTCAGTTCGAAGCTCCGATCCTTTACAAAGGTGACCTCTCCGAGTTTAACCACATCGGGACCGCTAGACGGCTTCGTTACATTGAGTGTTAAGGCCACTTGACTCGACGGGACTGTCACGGATGTCAAACTGAAAGTCTTGGCGTCTGACGAGTACGCATGTTGTCCCTGAGCCCGACCGTTGGCGTCGGTGACGACGTAGAGGTCGACGGTCTTGGCGTTGTTCTTCTCGAGCTTTAGCGTCGCTTCGAGAATGTCGCCTCCGACCCACGCAATCTCTGAGGCGAGGGGCCGAATCTCGCGGGTTTCCATGACCGTGGCACCATCTTTGAACACTGCGACGAAGTGATGGTCGGTTGGTGACTGGGATACGGATTGAATCTGCACCTTCAGATAACCGCCGTAGATCGGGCCGAGCGTCCCAGTCGTTGCGGTCGTCAATGGCAGGTAGGGGGAGTGTGACCATGCGGCGATTCGTGGCGGCGAGACAGGAGGAGCCGTATTCGGAACGACGAGGTGGACGTTGGGGCTGAGGTTGGTGTAACGATCACGAACTCTAAAGGGTCGCGTGAACGTGGCTGGGTCGAGTGTCGCTGATAGGTGTTTCGTTGTGTCGTTGTAGTTCCATGAGTATTTGACGTCGTTGATTGTGATGTCAGCCGCCTCCGTTGCGAACTTCGCGTTACTGTCGCGTGGAGCCAATTCCACTTCGACCTTGGCGCCGGACGACAAGAACAGTGTCGTTGGAATCTCGCCTTGTTCGGCCTTCCATTCGAGACCAGCTCCGCCGAGTTCCTTGATCCGCACGACTTTTGCGGGAATTGATGTGTCCGCAAATCCAAAAGGGAGCGGCAGCGTGCTGTGTGTCGTGAAGCCAACTTGTTCTATTGGGGAGACGGATGGGTCGACCAATTGCCACTGTTGAGGGGCGAAGGGAGCGGAACCTGGTGGATTCAGGGATTGGGGGGTCGGGGCTAAGTCAAGTGACGCGTTCAGGTCGGCAGCTTTTAGACGGCTTGTCGGATCGACGGACGGGGCGACCGCGACGATGTCAGCCTTCGGTGGGCCGAAGGTGAGGTCCCCTTCGGCGTATTTGATGCCGAAGTAGGTGGCGACGAGGCCGAGGACGCCGGCGACGAAGCAGGCGGCGACGATGAATAGCACTCCAAAGGCCCTGAGCATGGAATCACTTCCTTGTGGTTCTGATTGTGTCACGCCGTCACCCTCTTCCTTGATGGCCCGGAGTTGTTCCGGGGGACGGTTCGAAAACATTGTCGAATCGCAAAGGGCGTACCCTACTGTACGATTCTGCCACAATGTATCGGCATGTTAGACCACGCTAACTTGGTAAACATTTCCGGTCGCAACGATTATTCCGTGAATCTACGGAGGACCACACCGTCTTGGGATGAACGACTGGCAGATTCTGCGTGTCGACGACGTCTTATTGTTCGTCACTTACCCCGCATCGAGGTGAATGGTCGGGGAGTTGGTTCGTCACGTTATCGCGTCGGGACGGTGCCGAATTCGGCGAAGCCTGTCCGTTGAACTTGCAACGTCGTGAGGTCATCAACGGTGAGTCCATTGAGCATGTGCGAGTAGCCACTGCGAGAGACGCGGTAGTAAGCCCGGGGCGAGGTGTCGACGTGATTCGGATCGGGGTTGAAGAGGATGAGTGGGAGCGTGATGGTCCCCATGGGGTGCGGGACCCCGTCGACGATGTCGACCAGTTGCAATTGCATTCGCAGACGTATTGTTGTCCGGGGAATCTCGGTGACGAACGTGACGTGATAGCGTCCGTTGGGATACAGTTCGACTCGCATTCCCTCGAAGATAACGACGGCCCCGAGCGGCGATGGGTCGTCCCAGTCGGTCGGGCGATCAATCTGAGCGGGGCCGCTGAAGACGGCAACAACAGTCGGACTGCACCGACCGGTCACAGCCGGTGTTTGACAGTCGAACTCGCCGGGGCCAATCTCTGTCGGAGCGGCGATATGAGAGAACGCATCAAGAGCCGGGGCGTCCTTTTGTGGGGCAGAAAATTGCGGCGACGTCGGCTGCTCCAGCGCGGGAAGTAACAGCACTTCAACTGGATTCGCCGGGAGGCCCTCGACCATGGGCGGTTCAGAAGCGTAACTGCTCGAAGCGGTGAGGAATAGGCAAATTGGTGCGGTGAAGGCAATGAGGTGACGCATCAAGTGGCTCCGGTCAGAACGAGAGTGTCTGTTGTATTCTGCCTGATGCCGGAGAGTGCGGAGGGAAAAATCCGCCGTTCCCACACTGTATTAATGTGTCAGACGTCGTGTTAGTGAAGCGAGGCAAAGGTTGTGGGGGAACAGACTCGTAAGACGAGGCTCACAACTCCCAGAGAAAATGCTTAATTTGGCGAGACGAAAATAGCGAAGTGGAGCATCGGGGAGGAATCGCGGTGGCCCCCGCCCCAACATGCCCACGCAAGAGAGGGCACCCACAATCCCCTACAGCCGACAATGCCATGCAACGCCGTTAACCTTTTTGGGTATGTTGTGTTTCGCCCGTTAATTGTTGGAGTCTTTTTCTGTCTTGGGGGGTGGCGGTTTTGATTGTGGGGGGGGCCGGCGGGGTGTTCTTGTTTTTCGCGGGGGGAGTCGCGGCTGGTTTTCGTTCGACGCTCGTAGGGGTCCATGAGGGCGGTTCGGATCTGGGGACACAGCGTTTGCTGGCGGTCTGCGGGGTGGAGTCCGCGGGGTGGAGATAGTCTCGGGCGATCCGCCGGAACGCTCGGAGCACACCAGCCATGCTCATGCGCTCCAGGGGAATCTTCCGACGGTCTAGTTCATAGGAAGCGTACAGGCACATTCCCCACAATGCAATCAGCGACCATTCCAGTTCCACATGAGCATGATCTGCACGGTGGCTGAGTAACTTGCGGCGACCGAACGTCTGTTTAAAATTTCGGTAGTACACTTCGATCCGCCAGCGAGCCCGATAGATTTGGGCGACTTGCTTGTCACTCAGCAGGCGGGGATTCGTTACGCTCACGATCAGATGAACGGGAGCACGTTGTCCCTGAACCACAAGATGCCGAAAGATCAGTGGCAACTGCGAATGGCGAGCCGCCTTGTCTGGCCAGATATAGACTGTTCCTGCCGACTCCCGATAGTAGCCTAAGTTCTTAAGTAGCGTAATATTAGACCCCACGCGAACTAAAATATGATGATTCTGATCTTGGATCGCTTTAAGAAAGTCGTAGCCCACAAAGCCAGCGTCACCACAAAGTCATGCCCCGTCTGGCAGCGAATCGAGCATCTCCAGAGCATGGGCCCGTTCGCTACTGTCGGAGGGGCCAATCCGCCAGTTCCACGGCAGATGCAAGCCAACATGAAACAGGGTCGTCAGCCACATCTGAGGCAACTGAGACTTCCGATCTGCGGCACGATCGTTCGGCTTCTTACGACGACTTCGTTTCTTTTTCTCCGCCTTCGTTTGGGAGGAGTGCTGTTCGTTCGATGTGGTTCGCGGCAACTGAATGCGACTGCCATCCATGCCGAAGACGACATAGCCGAACATTCGCCAATGCTGGGGAAAGTCCCGCTCCATCCGCCATCGAAAAGCGATCGTGAGCCTGTCGATCAGTGGCTTCGTCCACCGCAGCAGCACCTTCATAAAAGCCTGAATGGAGGTCCTCGGCTTCGCATTCCCTCCCTGAATCTCTCGGACGAGACGTTGTGCACAGAAGAATCGCTCCCCCTGCGTCGACTCATTCGACCACGTCCAAAGCAAGGCCATTCCCACCAGCCAGCGCGGCGTCCAAGAACAATCCTTACGAAAGCGAACCTCCGAGAAGTCAACCCCCGCTAATAGCCATTGCAACACTTGGTGCAGATAGACAGAATTCCGGCGCAGACCTTGTGCCTGCAGGTCTTGATGCGACATGCCCGATTCCTTTCGGGGTGGAGGAAGCGATTGCGTGAATTCACAACAACACAATCGCCATAACTCCATTTCGCATCAAGACCTCTTTCCCCTCAACCCCAAAAGGTTAACGGCGCTGGGTGGCACCTTGCTGACCATCCAGTTAATGAATCGAACTTTTGTCCTTACGTTTGCACGCCGATTGATTGTGTAATGACGTTTTTCCAGTAACATTGCAGTCACCTTTACTCGACGAGGATGATGATCATGCGGTGGATTATTTGTTCTTTGGTGTTTCTGTTTTTTTCGACAATGTCGCGTGCAGGAGAACTGACGCTTAACCAATCATTAATTGCTGCCTGTTATCAACTGAACGTCGATGAAGTGGTCTCCACGTTACGGCAAGGGGCGAGTGTCAACGCGAGGTTCGGTGACTCGGCGTACGATTGCCCGCTTTTTCGTGATCGTTGGACCGGTGCTTCGACGCCGGTTGGAGCAGGAGAATGGACCCCGCTGCAGGGACTGGCAGCAGCGCCACAGTTGCCAGACCCACCGTTGAATATCGTGGATATCTGGAAATATCCAGACCGGGTTAAAGCACTACAGAAGGCTATTCCGCCGGAGCAAATTCGACGACGGCAGCAAGCAAGAGTAATCATAGCACATATTCTCCTTTCGCACGGCTGTGCTTTGAACGCGGAGGATGGATACGGTGCGACCTCACTTTACACTGCAGTGGTTGATGGTGACGTGAATTTCGTCAGAATCCTGCTCAATGCGGGTGCCAACCCGAATACGCGGACAGGTGTCTATATTGATGGACCGAGCGACACGACTCCACTTCATTACGCTTCGAGTTCAATCGAGTTGTTTCAGCTTTTATTGAAGCACGGAGCGAATCCGCTTGTGAAGGACAGTAAAGGAAACACGCCAATAGACTGGGTCGAGATGAGTATTGACCGAACGTTTGACGTCATTCAGACGAAGGACGGGTGGCTCACCCAGCCCCGCACACCCTAGTACTACAGTTGGACATTACAGTCTTGGTGGGTCGTGACCTCTTTTTTTGTAGTGGCTGAGTTTAGCGATCAGTTGGTGATGACGACGCCAGTCTGACCAGATCAGTGCATGGACCGGTTTTGGAACTTTCGTCAGAACAAAACGGATCAGCAGTCGACGGACCTCTGGGATCGTCATTGGGATCAGAGTCCGTTCCCTTTTTTTGAACTCCCTCGAGTCACTCGTGAACGGATCACCGAGAGCGTGGCATGAGCCAGCATGGATAACGTGATGTGACGGTGCCAACCGATCCAGGAGCGAACCTCGTATTCATCCAGACCGGTTTCTTGTGTTGCCTGTTCGAAACATTCTTCGATCGCCCAGCGACTCCCGGCGATACGAACAATCGTTTGCAACGTTGTCCGTTTAGGAGCATTCGTGAAGAAGTCAGCAATATCATCGGGATCGGTCAATGAGCGGCGAACCAGAAACCCCCGGGTGAAGTTTTCGTCGTCGGGACTCGGCCACGAGACATAAGCCCAGCCGTAAAGACGTTCACCTTTCTGACCAGGACCACACGAAAGCCGACGCCATTGCTTCTTTGAGAACTGCTGCACATGCTCGCTGACACGACAACGCAGTCCGTTCAAAAACAGATGAGCTTGAGATGAGATCGCAACCACATACCCCAAGCGGTGTTCTTCACAAAAACGGCGGAATTGTTCGAATGGAACGCCGAAAGATCAATAAATTTCCGTTTACATACTAGCGTTAATTAAACACTCATTGACCAAAACGAAAAAGTCGGAACCGTAGACTTCGTTAGCAGTGACCCACTTCGCCCTCACGCCAGCAGCAAGTGTTCGCTGCAACATTTCGCGAGCCAGTTCTGGCTTTGTGGAGAACGTGACTGACTCCGGAACTTTCGCTGCATCCCGCCGGATTCGATCCTCAGCCCACTCCTTCGGGAGGTCCAGTGAACGATCAATCAACGCATGCCCAGCATCGCTACGATAAGCCAGGAACACACCGATCTGAGAGTTTTCGATTCGACCCGCTGTTCCTGAATACTGTCTTTTCACCCCGACTGACTTAGTCCCCTTCTCCAGAAAACCAGTCTCGTCAATGATGAGAATCTCATCTTTTGATCCGAGATGCTCCATGACGTATTGTTGGAGATCATCGCGGACTTCATCCGCGTTCCAGCTGGACCGAGCAATGACGTGTTGAAGATTCGTTGGCGTCTGCTCGCCAAGTTCTTCCGCGAGTTGCCAACCATTCTTGCGTTCAATCCGACTGATCACACGTCGCAGGTAACGTGCGGAATGAGCACGCAAAACTTTCCGCAAAAAACGTGGTCCAATCCTCGCTGCCGCAGCATCCACCTCTTCAATCCACTTGTTGACTTCCCATTCCGTCGGCAGTTGATGCAGGACCTTCCTTCCGATGGCGTGGCCCTTCACAGCGAGTCGCTGGCACTGGCAATCGAGCTTCTCCAACAGGGCTTCAATTTGAACGTCTGACTCGCCGCAGCCCAAGAAATACATGGACTTTCGGGTGCGGCGGAGTTTATGACGCTACGGCCTACGACACTGAGTCTGGACTGTGAAAACGGCTCGATATTCTATCGCCTGTGGAAGGACTCTGTGTTAGAATTCGCTCATGGAAACAGTTACCTGCAACGTCCGTGATCTTGGAAGCAATGAGCGCACCGCTGTCGAACAGCTGGTGGGTCACGCGCTGCGCGAGAACGAACAGTTGATCATCCAGGTGGTCAGCATGGACCTGCAGGGACGTCAGCAGGACGATCCCCGTCCGGTGCAGACGCTTGACAATTGGGCAGGAATTTATGAAGGTCTGACTGACGAGCAGATTGACGAAATTGACAAAGTCATTAATACTCGTGCTTACTTGACACGAAACCTGCCGTAACTCATGGACGAGACTCTGCTCGATACCGATATCCTGTCCGAGGTGCTCAAGCGCCGGAACCCGCGAGTGTTGGCGAACACTCAGCAGTATCTCCAGCAATACGGCAGGCTCAGCTTCTCAGCGATATCTTTCTACGAAGTATTGCAAGGATTGTTGTCCACGGGAGCGACGACGCAGTTGACAACTTTTCTGCGAGTAGCCAATACGAGCGAAGTTGTCCCAGTCTCGCTGAATGTCTTGCGAGGTGCGGCGGATTTGTGGGCAGAAGGTCAACGTGGCGGCTTTCCTTGCGCGGACGCCGACTTACCCATTGCTGCCACAGCTCTGGAATCGCGACGTGTGCTCGCCACGGGGAATACGTCTCACTTCAGTTGGATTCCTGGTCTCACGATTGCCGACTGGCGAGCGTTATAGGCTAGTCGTGTCAAAGAACTCCGCCGAACTCCAATTGCCGAAAATCTACCGTGCTGTTTTCGGCGACGCGAAAATTCGCTAAAATAAGCCTGCCATAGGGCTCAACGTTCACCTGCTGGGAGCGTGCCGATGTTTGATTGGCCAGTCACCGACTGGGTGAAGCAGACTTGCAAACTCGCCGCGCCGCTCAACAGAGAGATGAGAGCACATCACAACCAACATGAAACCTTCTGAACTGAGGTTAGAAAACGATGAAGACTCGATTCACATCCAACTTGCTCATCGCGTTGGCGATGGTGCTGTGCGCCTCGCCTTGCTTTGCGGCGGACATTCCCGATCCTGATGGCAAGCCGGCCGACATGAGCAAGCCCGTCAAGGTGTATCTCCTGATGGGACAGTCCAACATGTTGGAGATGGGAAAGGTCGCCGGCGACAAAGAGGGGGCCCTCGAGTACGCCGTCAAGCAAGGACTCTATCCGTACCTCGTTGATAGTGACGGCAACTGGACTGTGCGGCAGGACGTCCGCAATGTGGCTGTCATGGGGAGTGGCGGACCGGGGAAGACGCAGGTCAGGAAGAATGACTGGCTCAAGGTGGCTGGCGGCAAGATCGGCGTTGAGATTGGCATTGGCAGCCATATGGGCGAAGCTCACACGGAGCCGGTGCTGATTCTGAAGAGCGCAATTGGCAACCGTTCGTTGGGTTGGGACCTGCTGCCGCCCGGCTCACCTTCGTACGAGTTCACCGACCCCAAGGATGGAAAGACCTACATTTACGCTGGATACGGACAAAGCCCTCTGCGTTGGGAGAAAGGGACCGAGCCCGAGCCGATTAGCTGGAAGGCTGGTCTTCAGTACGACGGCGATATCGCGAGGGCGAAGGAAGTGCTCAGCAATCTGGGAACATACTACCCTGGTACAACCGAATTCGAGGTCGCCGGCTTCTTCTTCTGGCAAGGCGACAAGGACCGCTACAACGCGGGCCACTCGCAAAAGTATGAGCAGAACCTCGCCAATCTGATCCGGCAACTCCGCAAGGAGTTCAACGCACCGAACGCAAAGTTCGTCTGTGCGACCCTTGGTCAGACAGACAAGGACAACGCCAGCGGGACCGAGAAGGACATCATCGAGGGACAGTTCGCCGTTAGCGACCCGGACAAGTACCCTGAGTTCAAGGGGAACGTCGCCACGGTTTACACGCATCCTCTCTCCAAAGGGGGCGCTTCGAACAGCCACTATGGGGGCAACGCCGAGACCTACATGAATGTCGGTGAAGCAATGGGCCAGGCGATGGTTGAATTGTTGAAGAACGAGTAAATTCCGTTCTTAGACCGACAAGGCAATGCCTGTCGTAGCTTGACTCTTCGAGTTGAGCATTCCGCCAGGGTTTCTGCCCGACTCGGAGAGTCGGGCTACGACATTGGTTTGCGAGCCGTCGGACGTTGTCCGGAGGGCCCCATTAAGCACTGCTTCCCCGTTCCAGCAACAGATCGCCAGGATATCAGGACTCTATGAAAACCATTTCGACGACGACACGTATTGCCGCACTGATCGCACTGGCGATGGGGTTCCTCACCGTGTCAGGACAGGAGGCGGTGTCGGAAACACCGCTGACCGCAGCTGGTCAGAAACTTGAGGCACGATATGCGGGCCAACTCGAGAAGCTGCGTGCCGAGCTCACCACGAAAATTCCTGAGAGTAATCAGGCGAAGGATGATGTGCTGAAGAAGTTCCTGGACAGCAAGTTGCTCGACGCCAAGTTCGCGGAGTTCGTCGTCCTGCTTGAAGCGACACCCGCTGGGTTGGCGGAGTTCGCCCAGCAGGGAGCAGCGCAGGCCGCACTGGTTGATCGATTGCTGGCCGAGGCCGACCTTATGCAGCAGATGCTGGTGGCGGATGGAGCGAACGCGAAGCAACAGGGAAAGTCAATTGGTCCGGCACAATACGGCCCCGCCATGCAGATCTACACCGACATTCAGCAGGCCAGCAAGAAGGCTGCTGACGGTGTGCTGCAGCGACTGGCGCTCGCCATTGCTCTGGAACACGCAGTCCCTATTGAACAGGCGAACCCCAAGGCTCAGACCGCAGCACCTGTCACAATTGACCCGGTGCATCGGTACCTGCACTACGAGAAGGCCTATCTGGCGGGTGAACTCGATCCGGCATTCGAGTTGCTGAGCACTTGGGAGCTGCGCATGGTTGTGGACGGAGACGAGCCAGACGAAACCCTCGCCTGGGGACGCGAGATGCTTCGCAACTACCGGCCCGACCACATTTACAACCCGAATTATGGCTGGCGCTACGTAAGCATCGTCGGTTCCGATGTGAAGTACGGGTCGCAGGACGTCAAGTACGACCGACCTGAGTTACAGAACTACCAGAACATCCTCATGAATGGCGGCGTGTGTGGCCGACGTGCGTTCTTTGGGCGATTTATTCTGCGTGCGTTTGGGATCCCGACGACGGCTCGCCCCAGTCGCGGTCATGCCGCGCTGGTGCATTGGACACCGCAGGGATGGGTCGTCAATCTCGGCGGAGGCTGGGGCTGCGGCTGGACGAGTACGCGATATCACAAGGATGTCGACTTCTTGGCAAGTGCACAGGCACGAAGCAATCAGGAGGCATTCCTCAAGGTCAAGCGGGCCCAGTGGGCTGGCGACGTTCTTGGAGAAAAACGGGCCTACGGCGAAGCGGATAGCGGTCACGCCTTCTGGAACGGCGTCGCACTACGCTCGCAGCGGACGATCATCGACGAGGCAAAAGTCGTCACGCTCGACGCACTCGGTGAAGACCTCGGCGAAGCCAACGAGCCCACTGTCGCCGAGAAAGTCATAGCCTCGCCGGTCACCCCCGAAGACAAGAGGATCACCTATAGCAAAGACGGCGTGATCACGATCCCAGCCGCGGCATACAGCAAACCGACTGGCAACACGCGGGATGTCATCGCGATGAAGAGTTTCGGTGGCGGTCTGCAGATCGTGCTTCCGCGATTCTTCCCGCAAGGGCAAACGATCATGCGTGGAGGAACGTGGAAGAACGACGCCAACACATGCACCTCGGGGACCCGAATGCTCAGCGGCGGCTATGGCAAGTACGAGAACTGGGGCATCAGGGTCGCAGTATCGCATGTCGGCGGCCCTGCACCGAGTGAACGGTCACTCGACCTGGGTGACGGCGTGACGATGGAACTGGTCTACATCAAGCCTGGGTCGTTCGTGATGGGTGGCACAAGCACGACTGATGGGAAGTTCGAGTGTGTGGAGCTGCCGAAACACCCAGTCACGCTCACCAAGGGCTTTTATCTGGGTAAGTTTGAAGTAACGCAGGAGCAGTACCAGGCCCTCATGGGGGCGAACCCCAGTCGATCGACCAAGGCCCCCGACTGCCCGGTCGACAACGTCGGCGTGGATGACGCGCTGACATTCTGCGGGAAGCTCGCCGAACAGACTGGGCTCGATGTACGTCTGCCGACCGAGGCCGAATGGGAGTATGCCAGTCGCGCGGGCCGCGACACCCAATGGTTCTTTGGTGACGATGCGGCGCAGCTCGGCGAGTATGCCTGGTTCAAGGACAATGCAAGTGGCAAGTCGCATCCCGTCGGCCAGAAGAAGCCCAATGCTTGGGGGCTGTATGATATTTACGGCAACGTCTGCGAGCGCATCTCGGATACCTATGCACGGAATTACTACTCGATCAGTCCCACGGAAGATCCGGCTGGCCCCAGCCAGGGGACGAGTTCGCGATTCGAGTATAAGGTAAATGTCCCGCATTCGGGCAAGTACTTGTTGGCTGCACGGGTGGTCACAGCCAATTATGATCAGAGACTGAATGTGTCGGCGAATAACACGGCGTCCGAGATCGTGATGGAGATGCCCTTCACCGTTGGAAGCTGGCAAGACTCCCAGCCGATCGTGCTCACTCTCAAAGACGGTGAGAACACGCTCCGATTCTGGCGCGATCAACCGCCGCAATACGGGCTGACCATCAAAGAGTTCACGCTCACTCCAGTCAAGTAATGCACGATCTGCGGCACGTGGGTCAGTCGGCTGTTCGTGCCCGTTATTGCGGCAGAAGCAAAACAAATGACAGGGATCACAATGAAAACAGCATCCGCTTTCACAATGGCACTGCTGGTGAGTGTCGCAGGACTCGCCGCAGACGTCCCTGCCCGACTACCGGCCCCGGACGGCAAGCCAGGCAGCGTCTCAAAGCCGGTGAAGGTGTACATCCTTGCCGGGCAGTCCAACATGGTCGGCATGGGTGACCTTCAAGGGGCAAAGAATTTCTACGATGGAGTCTACCTGAGTTCCGATGCTTCTGTTCCCGATCAGTCGTTTCAGATTTATCAGATCGGAAATTTCAAAACCTCGCCGCTGACAATTTTCGGGTCCGATGGAACGCCGACTGACAGGCCCGTTGCGGTGGGGCAATTTGAAGTCCCTCAGCAGGGCGTCTATCAACTTCACTGCGGATTTGAGGAGAGTTCGTTCTGCCGATTAGAACTCGACGGCAATGAAGTCTACCGGCGCGATGCCGGAGGCAAGCCGATCATGCAAGACGTCACGCTCAAACCTGGCAAACGATACGCGTTCAAGATTTCCCAATTCAAAGGTGAACCACCGCGATTCTGGATGCAGAAAAACCACCTGCTGGGCAACGGCGACCTCCAAGCGGTCGCAAAGCGAGATGGAAAATTCCCGTGGCTGGTTGATGATCAGGGCAACTGGACCGTGAGGAATGATGTCTACTTTCAGGAAGCGCGGCTCGCAGAAGGCGGAGCCGGGTCGCCGCTGAGCGCCACGTCTAACGGGAAGTCCATCGGGCCGGAACTTGGCTTTGGTTATGTTCTGGGGACGTTTCACGAAGAGCACGTGCTGTTGATCAAGACGGCACAGGGCAATCGCTCGCTCGGGTTCGATTTCCGTCCGCCATCGAGCGGTCGAACCGACCCGAGCAACCAGTTCGAATCCGCCGAGTACAGGATGATGGTCGATGGTGTGCGAAAGACGCTCGATAACATCGGCAAAGTCGTTCCCGGGTATCAGGGACAGGGCTACGAGATCGCCGGCTTCGTCTGGTTTCAGGGACACAAAGACAGCTTTTCCGAGACATTGATCGACGAGTATGAACAGCATCTGGTGAACCTGATCAACGACATTCGACGGGATTTTGACAGGCCGAAGCTGCCCGCCGTCGTTGCCACCGTAGGGTTTGGCGGTCGCAACATGCAGGAGAAATTCCTGCGAATTCACAAGGCCCAGATGGCCGTCGGCGATGCGAAGCTGCATCCGGAATACGCGGGCAATGTGGCCTCGATCGATACCCGCGACTTCTGGCGCGAAGTTGATGAGTCACCGACCAGCCAGGACTATCACTACAATCGCAACGCTGAGACTTCATGCTGATCGGCGACGCACTCGGCCGTGCGATGGTCGAACTGCAGGGGGGAAAGCAGAACCGCTCCCGCAAACAACACGACCGAAGCGCACGTCGCCCAACACGCGACGGAGGAGCCGTCCGCAGGAGACAAGGCCGCAGTGCAACAGAAGCGCTGAGGCCCATTATTGTCGACGGAATTGCGATGTCCTATGTCGCGAATCCTCGATACCAAAAGTCGCTGCAGGAAGAGGCTGCCGGTGAGCGACCGCAACGAGCGAACCAGTTCTGGTGGCGCGATGGAAGGACTCGTCAACTGTTATCAGGCGGCCGGGATCGAATGAATATGACTGGCGTCCGTTTGGTCCAAACTCGACGACGTGGAATGGAGTTATCACAGCTTTGATCCGCCGGAGACCCTCCCGATCGAGAAAAGCGAACGCTACCGCAAGGTCACATGGCCTGAAGGCATGGCGAACTGGTTCGCTCCCGATTTTGACGCTGCCAAAGCCGGCTGGAAGGTCGGACGACAGCCATTCGGACAGTTGGATGGAGAACTCGCCCCTTAACCGAAGGCTGCACGGCTCCTTTGCCGTTGCGGCGAAAAGCCAAAGACGTTGTGGGAGAAAGAAGTTCTGATGATCCGTGGCACGTTCGAGTTGCCACCTGTTGAAGGGCGGGCATCGTTATCGCGTTGTGCTGGGGGGTGCGGCTCATGTGAATTCCGGCGAAGGCTTTGCGATTTACCTCAACGGCAGACTGTTTGAAGCGAGCTCGACCTCCGGAGTCGCAATCCGGCAGGGAGGCCAGCCGCGTGGGGCACACATCTACGCCGATATCCGCGAAGATTTCCATGGCGGCAAAGCGACGCTTGCCGCGACCAGCTTCCCTGAGATACTACCATCCCCGAACCACGCCCTATCCACCACGCGGACATCTCACACTGCAGATTGAAGAGCAGAAACTGCCACCATTGGCCGTGTCTGCGAACAGCGAGCAATAATCAAGATACGTTGCCGTAGGGTCAAGAGCTCCGCCGAACTCAAAGCTCGTTGGCGGCTTGGTGTTGCACAAGAAATCGATCGCACTTTCAGTAGATCTGCAGGTAGATCTAAAATGCTCCCCAAAATCGCGCCACGATTTGTGGCACATGACAAAAGCGATGATATGATTTGACCCAGAAACTTTGCCAACCCACCACACGAAAGTTCAGATCAGGTTGAACAAGGACGCAACATGATGTCGACAAGGTTCTTGGTGGTTTTCAGTGGGTGTGCCGTAGTCACCGCCTTGGCGGCAGTGCTGGCGGAACAACCGAGCGACCCGCGGCAATCAGCAACGGGCGCAGTTCGTGGTGAAGGCCGACACACCAAAGGCCCAGGCCGACTTGGACCCCACGGTATTACGCGATAAAGCAATGCGGGTGATGGAGACCTACTGCATTTCCTGCCACGGTCCGGAGAAGCAGAAGGGCGATGTGCGGTTCGATGCGCTGGATACGATCGATCCCGTCGATCAGCAAAAGCTCTATGAAAACACCAAAATGGCATTGCACTTGAGGAGATGCCACCCGTAAAGGCCAACCAGCCTGAAGGCGGCGATGCGTAATCTTTGATGCAGTGGCTGGACAGCCAACTCAGCGGCGAGGCGGCGAAAGCACTGGCTGAGTAGTTGTTGCGATTCGAGTACGGCAATGTCGTCAACCATGAGGACCTCTCTTCTCCGGCAAGTACGCCCACCTGCCCGCTTACACACCCGATCGCCGCTGGCTGATCAGCGAGTACATCTTCAACGACAAGGTCAATCGTCTTCTCGACTACCATCCGACGCGGACGATCTACGGCAAACAATACCCCGTCCAGGGTGACAGCGGCATCCACTGAGCCCAAAGAGTGAGCAGGGCAACAGCCCTGGCCGAACGATCACCAACCCGTTTCTGCTGCCAAAGCGGGACGGTGTTCGTTATTCAGGGCACGAAGCCCTCACTGCTGGGCACCTGCTGACGATGATTGGCAACGCCAAGATCATCGCCGGGCACATGTCCTCCGAATCGACCATGAAGGCTCAATATCCGGCGATGTATGAACTGATGAAGGCCGAGATCGAGCACTGCAACCTACTCCGTTCGCGCGAGCAGTTCCTGACGACGCATGGAGCATCTGCTGAATGAGACCTACGGGGATCAGCACACCGCGATGCTGCCTGAACTGAAGCGACAAGATGCGGTATCCAGACCCTGTCATTAAGAACGGCAAGGTGTAGCTGTCGAGACGAATCTCGGCCTTCTAGATCGGATGGACTCGATTGACCTTGAGGCGTTTACTGGGGCATCAATGCCTATCATGGTGAGGGCGAATACGATCGAATCATTGAGCTTGAGTGAGCGGGATTGGTTCATGGAAGGGGTGGTCGAATCTCGGATACACAACTGGATTTCGATGATGAAGGCGTTTCATGTTGCCTGGGATACTAAAGGATTCTAAAGAATGCATCGAACAGCCGGTATGCTAGGACCGAAGTACGTGCCGTTGAGTGATGCAGAGATGTCCTTGATCGTCGAGGCAATCAAAAAGCACCGCAAGAAGGGCGATAATCAAGACATTATTGATATGCAAGGCCGACTGGCAGGCATCACTTAAGGCTCAGCGGGAGGCCATGCCAGTCGCCGACAAGACGGTCTTACAGGAGTTGGTGATCCAGCTCTACGAAAGATCTATGAGCGGAAGCCGACCCAGGACGAAATCCAGAACAACATCTCGATGCTCATGTCCTTTACGGGCAAACTTGGCAGGCAAGCAGCAATCGCCAAGCTGATCGAGTCGATGATCCTGAATACCGAGCTCGCGTACCGCTACGAGTATGGTCAGAGCGAGGCTGGACGAGCATGGTCGTCGGATGATGTCACCGCGTGATGCGAGCTACGCACTGGCTTACGCGCTGACGGATTCGAGCCTGACGCGGAACTGGCCAAGGCGGTGGAAGAAGGGCGTCTAGGCACACGCGAGGACTACGCGAGGTCCGGACGGATGCTGAAGAAGCGAGACGTCTGGACCATTATCGACGAGAATGCAGGCTGCTAACCTTAACGCCAGCGTGACCCAACCAGCCGATCCGCAAACTGCGGTTCTTCCGCGAGTTCTTTGGTTATCCCAAGGCGATGAGCGTTTTCAAAGACGACGTTCGTTTTGGTGCGGGAAACTATGAGCAAACGCTCAGTCGGCTGATTGATGAAGCAGACCTTTTGGTCGAACACATCCTTGAGCAAGACAATAACGTTCGAGCGGTTGCTGACCACAGACCGATTCTATGTATTTCACAGTGGCGACAAATCAGGCGATGCAGGCAGCATCTGATGCGATCAAAGCGTTTTACGAATACCAAGGATGCCACTGGCCGTCATGGGGGCCGGCGGAGCTTTATGAACACAACGCCTTCCTGAAGCAAAGCCCGGTCAAAGGTGGACAGGAATCGAGTCGGCGGAGGCTAACAAGCCAAGAACAAGGCCGAGGTCCAACAGTTTAAAACTCAACTGCAAAGTCTCGACCTGCGGTTTGGTAGCGGGCAGCAGAACGCCGTCCCCTTTACGCTCATTCTTTCGGATTCTGGCATTCTGCCTACCTTTGTGGCCGAACCAATCAGCACATGCGAGGTCACCAGGTCACAACTTACTGGAACCTCGACTGGCGAAATTGACTAATACCTGACTCAGCAGTCGGCGACGATCCCCAACCGCAAAGGCATCCTCACTCACCCGGCTTGGCTGATCACCTACTGCAAAACCTTGAGACCGACCCAATTCACCGGGGGAAGTGGATTCGGGAGAAACTGCTGGCAGGGACGATCCCGGATGTACCAATCACCGTCGATGCGGTCATTCCCCGGATCACACCAAGACGATGCGTCAGCGGATGGAGGAACGTACGGGAGCCGAGTTCTGCTGGAGGTGTCACCAGAAGATGGACCCGCTCGGTTTCCCCTTTTGAGTTATTTGACGACTTTGGCCGATTCCGCACTCAAGAAAACCTTGAACATCCCGACAATCTACCAAGCAAGCCCCGAAACACAATGCTCCGGTAGTAGAGTTGACGTTTGGGGCCCATCTGCCGGTCTACAAGACCCTGCCAGTCGATGCCCGTGGTGTGTTGAATGGTACGGATGATTCGGCACTCGATGGCGATGTCAGACGCGTTCGACCTGATCGACCGCTTGGCAAAGTCCGACAAGGTCCGCCAGTCAATCATCCGCCACGCGTTCCGCTACTTCATGGGCGTAACGAAACGCTCTCCGATTCCAAGACGCTGGTCAATGCCGAAAACGCGTACCCAATAGCGTCGGCAGCTTCGACGAAGTGATTGTCTCGCTGCTAACGTCTGAGTCATTCATCTACCAAACTCTTCGACTCATGATTGATCCATGCTGATCAACCGCCGTGAACTAATAAAAACAACCGCCTTGGGCACCACGATGCTGGCGTTCACGCCTTCGTTCAACAACCTGCTCGCCGCGCCGGCGGGTGCTGCCTGACGGTATCCGGTGTTCCTTACCGGTTTGTCTTCATCCGAAAGTCCAACGGCAACCTGCTCTTCCAGTTTGCCCTGCCCTCGTTTTCCGCTGATGAAGCGAAGATGGACAAGGAGAAGCAAGCTCTCGAAGTGGCTGCACAAGCACGAACTGCCCGGGAGTGGCTCCGTGGCCTCGAAAGTCAAAAGGACAACATGACAGTGCTGCACGGCATCTCCATGTCGGTCTCCGGTGGCGGGCACTACCGTACTCGGGCTGCATGGGCGTTTACAAGGCAGGACGCGACATCCTGAGCAACATCAAGTGGGCAACCGTTGATTTTGAATTGGCAAAACCGTTCCCTCGCCATTTGGCCATGTCGAGATGTCGCTGGCTGTTCCAGACGGAGTGTGATTTCCGACCGGGATTGTTACGGGGTAAATCGCCCCAGCCGCGAGTCAGTGCCGCAACTATTGCTACGCCGACCCAATGACCGCCTATAACGAGTTGTTCAAATCCGTCCTAGATCAGGGGATGGTCGACTCCGACAACACCTTGCTGACTACCTCCGCGAGGAAGAGTCCTACCGGCTCAAAGGGCTGGACGGCGAAGAACGGGTCAAGATCGACAACCAGGTCCGAGCTTCGAGCCGATCCGCGAGCCGCAATCAAAAGGTCACGTATGCTTGGTGATACCATCAAGAAACACCTGCCGAAGCTGTGACCCCATCCATGAAAAATGGCGGGCAGGACGCGACCCTGCCTCAAAAATGGCGGCTCTCACCGATGTCATTGTTGCCGCGCCTCGCATCGGGCCTCACCAATGTGGTGACCTATACTATCGACGACTTGGGCACAGACATCAGCACGCTGCCTGAGAATGAAGAGAAGACTAGCATTCACGCAATAGGCCACGGCATGGGCGGCAGGTCTGACTACATGCGCAGCGTGATGCAGACCTACCACATAAAGCAGGTCGAAACCCTCATCACCAAACTCGAGGCCGTCCCCGAAGGCAGCGGTACTATGTTCGATAACACCACAATCATCTATATGCCCGAGACCGGTGCGGGCCACCATAGCCCAGATACCGAAGCTCCCATGGTCATCATGTCCGGCAAAAACTCGAAGCTCGACCTTGCCGGCCGATACATCCGTCTGCCGTACCACGGCACCGAGGGGCACAAAACGCTGAGCAACTGGTACACGACCCTGCTCAACGCCTACGGCAACCCGATCAAGCACTACGGCGGTCTAGACCTGACCATGCAACGCAATCGACTGGACCAGATAGGGGCGATCAATCGCTTCCTAGCCTGAGAAAACGATACTGCATTTTAGGCGAAGGCCGTAGGGTCAAAAGACTCCGCCGAACTCCAATTGCCGCATTTTGTGGGGTTTGGGCTGGTCGAGTTGTCGGTTCTCAGCCGCTTGATTTCACCTGATCCACTCCGAAGACTGTTCGATTTCCGGTGCCGAACATGTCTTGCATCCTCCAACCCTGGCACATCCTGCTCGCGATCCTCTGTGGACTTGTCCAACAGCGTCAGCAGCGGGTCATCGAGTTCCAGAACGCCCTGATTGAAGCCCTGCTTCAGACGTTGGGAAGGAAGCGATTGCTGCTCAACGACGAGCAGCGTCGCCTGCTGGCTGTGAGGGCCCACTCCCTCGGTCGGAAGGCTTTGCTGGAACTGACGACGATCGTGACACCCGACACCATCCTCCGCTGGCACAGAGAACTAGTCGCGAAGAAGTACGACTCCAATGATCAACGCAAACCCGGTCGACCACGCATCCGTCAGGAAGTGGTGGAGGCCATCCTGCGATTCGCGACAGAGAACCCGACGTAGGGATACGATCGTATTCAGGGTGCCCTGAAGAACCTCGGCTTCCACATCGCTGATTCCACCGTGGCCAATGTCCTCAAGGAACATGGCATCGAACCCGCTCCAGATCGTCAGCGGACGCCATCGTGGTCCGCGTTTCTCAAGGCCCACTGGGATTCCCTCTTTGCCACAGACTTCACCACGATGGACGTGTTGACTCGCAACGGACTGGTGACGTTCTACGTCCTGGCGGTCATGCACCTGAAGTCACGTTGCGTCCACATTGCTGGCATCACAGCAAGTCCCAATGACCTGCTTCGGTTTTTTCGGACAGGTGTTGTGCTTATTTTGGATGGTCTACCACGAGCCAGGACTTGCCGATCTTCGGGCTTCAGATCAAGGGTGGCCAATGTAGCACGCCACGTAAGTCGCCTCCTTTCTGGTAAATGCGGAGTTCGCGCGTGATATTCTCGATCGATTCACGCCTTTGGCTGAGACACCAATCACATTTCGGAGTGCGAAATGCCAATTCCCCTGCGAATTCTGATCTCAGTCGTCTGCCTGCCGATCGCTGCCTTTAGCGTGTTTGGTTTCCTGGCGTCGTTCGAGCCCGGTGTCACGATCGGCTGGAAGATCGGTTACACGATACTGGGAGTCGGAAGTCTGGGGGCAGCGGTGCTGCCGTGGGTGATTGGTCGTGAACCGGGATAATGCATTGTGCTGGTGGGTGGGACGCCCCCTTGTAAGGGTGGCTGTCCCACCACCATGCCTTGCGGAGACGGTCTCAGTTCATGTAGTTCAGGCTCCTGCCAGACTTCCTTTCGGGATTGTTAATGGCAATCGAGCTCTCATGCAAGGTGAATGGATGTGTTTTGCCTCGAGACTCCCGATTGTTTGTCGAACACAAAGTGTCGAAAGCGATTTGTCGAACGACCGGTCGCTCCCATCTCTCTGCAACAACAGAGCGACGAAACACCCACACACAGGAAGTCAGGCAGAAGTCCGAACTACGATTACTGACACCATCCAACCGTAAACTACATCCTTCGCCAGGCACATCCTGACCTGCGATTACTGAGAGGCAAACGAACCACCGGCGGAGGCCGCACCCCCAATCGCATTTCGCTGTACATGCCGACCATCGTCGCCAAACAATATAACCCCACAATCAAAACCTTCCACGACCGACTGGTCGCGAACGGAAAACCCCAAATGGTCGCCGCCATGAGAAAACTCCTCACCCTCCTCAACACCATGATCAAAAACAGACAACCCTGGAACCCAAACCCCACAACGACTTGACTTCCAAGACAGTCGCTACGAAGACTATACGGATTATTGCATCAAGTCGCCTACTCTAAGTCGACAAGGAACATGAAGTGTCGATACTTCCCTCAGATATTCGCACAGCTTTCGCCGACGTTCGGTTTGGAGATCACCCTACATTGGAGATGGGGCTCTGCATTGGCATATTTATAGGACGCAAGTCAGAGGATCTGACGCCAGAGGAGGAGCAACTGAGACGCAAACTCTCATCGCAGCCACAGGACGAACATTGGTGGTTAGTGTCAGACGAAAGACTGAACGAGTTCGAGGGCGTCTATCGATGGCTGGACGAGGGCAGTCGCCAGTTCTACACGCCAGCTTTCATGACCTACTATCTTAGGGGAAACGGTCTCAACGCATGGTTTCTCTACCTATCCGATATAACTGAGTTCTCAGTGGAGTGGGATTGTTGGACACAAGAACAGAGAAATGTTACGGCAAGATTCATGAGCACCATCGGATCTGATCCGAATTAATACATTGATCATGAGGTGTTGCCCGCATTCGTTGATTACTAGAGCCGATTCCTTTAGATGACTCATGCGGATCGGATTACGTATCGCGACCAGGGGACCGCAAGTTGTCCGTAGTGTTTGAATCTTTCTCTAGTGGGGACATGAACAGCGTCACCACGAATGGGGTGGCTCAGTAATCGTAGCGATCGTCTTGAAAGTCAAGTCGTTGTGGGGTTTGGGTTCCAGGGTTGTCCGGATTTGACGGCGGATATCGACTGACCGGTTTCGGTCGCCTTTCAGTGTTTCGGGAAATGACTTACAGTCAAGCCGGTCAGATTTCCACATGGCGTCGCTCGTGGTGGTGATCGATTGCAGGGACGTGCTTGACATTTTATTTAGGGACAGTAACGGCCCCGACTGTCCCTCCATGAAATTAAGACGAGAAGGCTCGACATCTCTACGTCGGTATCAGGCCAGGATGCCCACGGAAAACCTGGGGAGATTCAACAAAGCGGTCCATCCAGTTGAAACTGGTTACGGATACTGTGCCTTGAAATCCTTTGTAATGTTGAAGTATGAACTCGTCATCCGGGTCGCGATGTTATAAACCGGGGCGGAAGTCACTTCCGCACAGTTGACCCCGACGATGTAGCGGCTCCCCGACTTAAGTTGATACATCGGCGAGCCACTCGATCCTCCGACTGTGTCGAAGTAGTGCTTGAACTGGTTCGTGTAAACCACCTGATCCGTCTTAACATACTCTCGCCACTGTTCTATATTCTTCTTGCCTGGGTAGCCCGACATATTCAGATTCATGGTCCTAAGTTCGCTGTCTGTTGTGGTTTTATAACCGAAGTAGTAGCCCACCTTGTTGTAGAGCGTGGCGCTCGGGAGGATGATCCAGGAAATTTCGTAGTCCCGATTGCTCTCGCTGCCATAAGTCCATGCATAGGGGGTGTAGTAAAGTGACGTCGTCAGTGAACCATATGGTTCCGAAGACGATCCGGTGCTGTTCTTTCCCGGAACAACTCGAATTGAAGTGGCCCACTCCCCAAGTTCCGAACTGTAGACACAATGGGCATTCGACACGAGCACTCGTTTCCCCACGAGCGACGCAGTCGCAATTCGATTCCCATAAGGGAAAGTCATCTCGAGATAACAGACCGACCTATACGTCTTAGCCTTCGTGTTGCTGACTCTCTTCCATGTCGGATTCCCCACGATGACTTCAATGTGAGAATAGAGACTGGAGAATGGCCCCGTGAGCGAGTCGACAAACTCATCCACCGCCTCGCCGGCAGCCACCTTCGTGTCGTTTGCCAGTTTCTTGGCCGCAAGCTCGAGTCGCTGGGCAAACGAGGGAACAGGACTATGATCCAGCCCATCAATTTCTACCGGCTCTCCTTCGTTCAGGATCGACCAAGCGGCATCGGTCAGCCGGGCCGCACGATCGGCGGCACGAGCTTCCGAAGCTGTCTGATTCCCTTCGGGGGAAATACTCTCCGCACCTAACACACTGTTTGTGCCTGCAAGCACAAGTCCCAAAGCCAATACCGATAGTAGTTTCCCAGACAGAGTTCTCATAATAAGCATCCCGGCGTAAAAGGAAGGCACCAGGATTCGGAGGATTTAGCCAGGGATGCGTTGCAGGAGTCATCACGACCAAACTGCGGCCCGCGTCGACGGTCTTCAATCCTCATCTTCGGCCAGTGTCCGACGCGGTTCGCCCTCTCCAGAGCTCCCGGTTGAGTGACTGATCCAATCTTAACGGGGTCGATGCTATCCGTTTTTCAGCCGTCGTCAATTGGCCGGAAATGCAATTTTGGTGGGGCGACTGAGCGAATAAAGGGACGGGTTTCGCTATGCTTTTGTGCAAGTGAACCTTGAACTTATAAGGAGGTGGATAGTGGGGAGTGATCGGATGGTGGGTGAGGTTTGTGCTCGGCGGTATGACACGGGGTTGGGGGTGCGGGTGCGGATTGCTGGGGGGAGGATTGCTGCGATCGATCCAGTGGAAGGCGGGTTGGGACGATGTGAGGAATGGCCGTTCGTGGCGCCGGGGTTTTTCGACTTGCAGATCAATGGGTACGGCGGGGTCTGGTTTAGTGATGAACGAATCACTCCTGAGCAAGTGTTGAGGGTGCTCGAGGCTCATTGGGCTTACGGAATCACACGGCTCTGTCCGACGGTGATTACGAATTCGTTCACGGCGATGAAGCATGGGTTGGCGACCATTCGACAGACGTGTGAGGCGGAGCCATGGGCCGACCGGATGGTGCCGGGGTGTCATGTCGAGGGGCCTTATCTCTCCCCCGAAGATGGTCCGCGTGGGGCACATCCGGTCGAGCATGTGCGTCCGTGTGACATCGCGGAGTTTGACCGGCTGCAAGAGGCGAGCGGGGGGCGAATCCTCCTGATGACGCTGGCACCGGAGGCGGGGGGAGCGGTCGAGTTGACGAGGCATCTGGTCTCGCAGGGGGTCGTTGTCTCGATCGGTCACACCGCTGCGAACAGCGAGCAAATCCGAGCGGTCGTCGATGCAGGGGCGACGCTGAGCACACATCTCGGGAACGGGTCGCACGGCACGCTTCGACGTCATCCGAATCACATCTGGGACCAACTGGCAGAGGATCGACTCTCGGCGAGTCTGATTGCGGACGGACACCACCTGCCGGGGAGTGTGCTGAAGACAATGATACGGGCGAAGGGCTCGGATCGGATCATTCTGACGTGCGATGCCTCAGGTTTGGCGGGGCTCCCTCCGGGGGAGTACGACTATCACGGGGCGAGATTCGAGGTGCTGCCTGAGGGGCCGATTGTCATTGCGGGACAGCGCCAGTATCTCGCCGGGTCGGGTCAATGGCTCGACACCTGTGTGGCCAACGCGGTGCATCTGGGAGGGGCAACGTTGTCGCAAGCATGCAACATGGCGTCGCGTCAACCAGCGGAACTGCTCGGGATCGAGGTGGCTTCGCTGAATACGGGGAGTCGTGCTGATCTCGTGCTGTTCGACTGGTCTTCGAATGTGATGCCGTCCCCATTGAATATCCGGGGAACGATTGCGGAGGGAGAACTTCGCTGGGGGAAGTTGACGTGGTAACAGTCGCGGAGGTTGTGGGGAGTTGTCCGATCTGTTGACCAGAAGGTTCTCAGGGGACAGTCAATCTTCCTGAGAGCCGTTTGACAGCGATCAAGGGGGGTGATAGCCTCATCAGACTGGGTTTTGTGAGTTGCGACTTCATCGATTCCTTTCTTGACGTTTTCCGCGTCTCGCACAACAATTCCCTGGATTAGCCGATCACTCGGATCGAGTTGGTCGCCTGTTGATTTTGATTGTCGTTTCCGTTTATCCACCGAGGTCACCATCACTCATTCTCCGATGAATTGTCGGAATCACACTCCTCTGGTGGGAGCCAGCGAATGTTGAAGGCTGAGTTACGTGTTATCTCTGGAAAACAGCTCGGAACGCTGATTCCGTTGCAGCAGGCGAAGTTCCTCGTCGGCCGCGAGCAGGACTGCGATCTGCGTCCGAACAGCGAAATGGTGAGCCGTCACCATTGCGTCTTTTCTGTCGACGACTATACCGTCCGTGTTCGCGACTTGGGGAGCACGAACGGCACTCTCGTCAACGGAGAGCGATCGCGGTCAACCGTCGTGCTGAAGCCGGGAGACAGGGTCACTATCGGAAAGCTCGAATTTGTCGTCGTCATCAATGGAGATGCTGGGACCGCACTGGATGACACCGTCTTTGCCAGCACCTCAGACACCGTCCTCTCGACCGGCAACCCCCAGGCGAGTACCGGCCCAACGGCTCCACCAGCTGCGAATAACGCAACACCGAACACGTCGGCAACTCTCTCGGACAGCGCACTCGAAGACTTGCTCGAACAGGCTCCTGGGGAAAATCCGTCGGCAACACTCGTCGACTTTACGGTCCCTGCATTGGAGGAACAGAACTCTCCCCCAACCGCTCCGATCGAAGGGGACACGCAGTACATCGCCCCACTGACATCTGTGCCACAGATGCCCGTCGGTTATCCGACACAAGGCTATCCTCAACAGGGTTATCCGCAACAAGGCTTCCCACCACAGGGCCAACCGCAGTACGCCCCACAGCCGGGCATGCCTCAACAGGGAGCATATCCGCCGCCGGGCTATCCACAGATGCCCCAGGGTTATCCCCCCGGTTACCCCTATCCTTACGGCGGATATCCCCCTCCGCAGTATTATCCCTACCCTCCCCAGCAGCAGCCGGTCGCTCCTCCGCCCCCCGCTGCCACCCCCCCGGCAGTCGAGACGCCCACCGCCGCGAAACCTGCTCCGGGTGACGACAAGCTGGACATTCGTCTGCCCGACCCGAAGACGACCGGTGCCAAGGCGCCCGAGCCACCTCCGCCACCAAAAGAGGGCGAGGTTGCCCCCGCGAAAGGGGCTCACATCCCGACCGCAGCCAGCGACATCATCGCTCAGTACCTTGGTCGTCGTCCCAACAGCAACAAGTAGCCCGGGTCATCAATTCTTTCGACCGACGCCCCCCTCCGTGCCTGCTTCACAAAGTGTCACGCTCACCTGAGTCGCCCGTTGAAAAGCAATCATGGGTCAGCATTCCCAAGCTGACACGTGTCGCTCCTACGCTTTTTCCTAGTCACCAAACAGCACCACGTCAGGCTGGAAAGCCTGGCCAGCCACCGTCTCCGTGTTCATCTCGGAATGTCCCGAGCTAGGAAACCTCAACCGTCAACAAGTCGCCCGGCTCGTCGGCGTCGCACCCACCAATCGCGACCGCCGCACTCTAAGAGGCAAACAAACCACTGGAAGGCAAACGAAGCACCGGCGGGGGCCGCACCGCCATCCGCAACGCGATGTACGTGCCGACCATCGTCGCTAAACAACTTAACCCCACAACAAAAACCTTCTACGACCGCCTGGTCGCGAACGGAAAACCCCAAATGGTCCCCCTCATCGCCTCCATGAGAAAACTCCTCACCCTCCTCAACCCCCTGATCAAATCCGGACAACCATGGAACCCAAACCCCAAGACCACTTGACTTCCAAGACAGTCGCTACGCGAACTATTTCGGAAACGGCTCGCCTCGCCACTCTGCTCGGCGTTTCGCCGCCTCCATGTCGACGCCATGTTGCTCTAGAAACCGCATTACTCGTTCGTATGCCGCAGCTTTCTCAGGGAATTGGGCTTTGTCGGGTATAGGGAACATAAAGCAGTCACTTGCAAGTGTGGTTCCATGTTCTGTTTCGAGAGTATAGTCAGCTCCTAGTAGTAACATCTGTTCAATTATCTGATATTCCCTGCATCCTGCCCCGGTCATTACTGCAGTGTACCCGCCTCCGTCTTGATGGTTTAAGTCTGCACCGGCATCGATCAGGACTTGAACGTTTTCTGCATTGTGAGACAACACCGCTGCAGACAACAGTGATTGATTCGGGTGCAAGAATTCGACCGGGTCGAGTAGGTTTGGATTCCCGCCATGTTGCAGTGCCGCTTTTAGCCACCATGAGTTGAAGTAGGTCAGGCTGTGCCTGACTTCCTTTTCGGTGTTGCTTAGTTCTTGTAGGGCAGGCTCCTGCCTGCCTTCCTTGTTGGGCATGATGTT
>JAWKTT010000025.1:0-74723 GCA_041398965.1 Planctomycetaceae bacterium
CAGAAGTCGACTGTTGGCCAGTGGCTTCACGACGTAGTCTGCCTGAACTGGGCGTGGATCGAGTGAATGTGTTGCGGTCTCTGCCAGATGGAGCGGTCGTGCCGCAGGAAGTCGAGGGAAAATTCGTCCGAAAACGAAAGAAATGATTGAATTCGCCTTCTACGGTTCGATACGATCTATTGAGTGTCGATGCGTAAGGCCCGTGAACTTTTCCGAGGGCCAGGTTTCTGGCGGACAGTTCCCATCAAGTGTTTTGTTGGGAGTGCCTGTTGTGTCGTCCCCTCTCTTTCCCAATTGGGCTTCGGTCTCAAGAAGTCCCCAAGAGGTGTCTCTATGTTGAATCGCCGAAATCTCCTGATTGCGTTGTCCTCAGCCGTCGCACTGTCGTTGTTCGTCGGTTCCGTCGAGGCCGAGCGTCCCAAACCGCTGATCAAGACTCGTTTGTTCTATCCCGATGCCCCTCAGATGTTGTTGTGGGATGCGATGGATGACGAGACGGTCTCCGTTCAAGTCGTCGCCATGGACGACCATGAAGGGGCGTTGATTGTCCATAACAACACAAATGCCCCCATTACGATTCAGTTCCCCGAAGCAATCGTGGGGGTCCAAGTGTTGCCACAGTTTGGAAACATCGGTGGTAATAATAACAACGGTGGCTTGAATGGTCAGAATGGTCAGAATGGTTTTGGTGGTCAGAACCAGCAGTTTGGTGGTGGCCAGAATGGTCAGAATGGTCAGAATGGTTTTGGAAATAACGGCGGCAACA
This sequence comes from Planctomycetaceae bacterium, assembly GCA_041398965.1. GTDB lineage: Bacteria > Planctomycetota > Planctomycetia > Planctomycetales > Planctomycetaceae > JAWKTT01. The sequence goes on from JAWKTT010000025.1 coordinate 767, forward strand.
ACAATGGATTCTTTTCCATTCCCGCCGAGCGAACCGTTCGCGTTCCCTATCAGTCGGTCTGCTTGAATCATGGCCGCCCAAACCCCAATCCTCGCATTACCTACAAGATTATCCGTCCCGAAGAGTACACCGAAGACAAGAATTTGATTGAGTTGTTGAAGATGATCGGTACGGGCACCATCAATACCGACGTCGCACAGGCGGCTACCTGGCACCTGACCGACAACATGAGTTGGAACGAGCTTGCCAACAAGAAATACAACAACGTGGGACGTCCTGATACTCCATACTTCCATCAAGACACCCTTGCCGCCGCTCAGCAGTTGATCGGCATCGCTCAACAACGAGCCCGGGAACGTGCGAAAGAAGAAGCCAAGAAGCCCGCGACTGCACCCAAGTCGCTGCCTCAGTCCGGCTCGGTCAACCCGTAATCGGCTTCACTCGCCATCTGCGAGGGAATTTCTGAAAGTCTTTAGACAAGACTCCTCTGTCAACAGAGGGGTCTTGTTGGCTTTAGTACACGCGGTATGCCGACCGACACCACATTGCGTCGTATCGTACCACTGTCTAGATTTCCGTAAGACAGGCAACCTTGTCCCTCGAATGAGTGAGAGGGTGACGGACGAACGTCATGCATAAGTGTCGTTGACTCCAGCCGACGGATGGTTCTTGTCCCAGGCCGAAGTTTTCGCGAGACCGGTTGGGCGATGGATGTTGTTTGTGGAGAATGAGGATTCATGACTGGCCCCCGACGACAATCGAACACCGCATTCAACGATGGCGGCCTGGTGATTATTGACGATGTCACCTGCACAGCTTGTGGGTGCATGTGTGATGACATGAGTCTTCAGGTTGATCCAGAGGCCAATCGGGTCTGCGAGGCAACCAGAGCCTGTGCTTTGGGGCGAGAACATTTTCTCCGGGGCGTTGTCGAAGAGGAACCGGAAGCGTTGATCGATGGTCAGGCGGTCAGTTACTCGGCAGCCATCGAGCGAACCGTCGAACTACTTTTGGCAGCAGATTTTCCGTTGATCGATGGACTTGAACAGACATCGACAAAGACGCAGCGTCTGGCAGTCGCCATTGCGGATCGAGTCAGGGGGTGTCTCGACACCGCGACCTCTCGGGGTCATGCTCCGACGATCGAGGCGATGCAGCGTGTCGGTGAGGTGACTTGTACCTTCGGCGAACTACGACATCGGGCCGACTTGCTCATCTTCTGGGGGTGTGATCCGGTCACGACTCATCCCCGACACTTTGAGCGTTACAGTCTCGAAGCCCCGTCCGCAAGTTTTCCTTGTGGTCGACAAGATCGGTATGCGGTCTCAATCAACAGCGAACCGACGGCAACGGGTGAACTGGTCGACTGGCAACTCCGCATCAAGCAAGGGGCCGATGTCGAAGTGGCGTGGACGTTGCGGGGACTCGCGAAAGGGTTGGCATTGGATGCGGTTCGTGTCGAGAAGCAAACTGGCGTGCCGCTGGTACAACTGCAACAGTTGATGTCGCGGATGCAGGAAGCACGTTATGGGGCGATCGTCTTTGGGAGCGGGGTCACGCATCAACCGGGGGGAGACTTAGCAGCCGAAGGGGTGTTGTGTCTGGTTCGGGAGATGAATCGGCACACCCGATTTGTGGCGAGTCCGCTGCGTGGGGCCGACAATGTGAGCGGGGCTGATGATGTGCTGTCATGGTCGACCGGTTACCCCTTTGGGGTGTCGTTCCATCGCGGATATCCGCAATACAACCCCGGTGAATACACCTCGACAGAACTCCTGTCGCGGAAAGAGACCGATGTCGCTTTGATTGTGTCGACCGACTTAGAAAGAAAGTCTCCAGAGGGAGCGCGCTCGCATTTGTCTCAGATACCGCACATCGTCATCGGCCCGCGAGCAAGTACGGCGGCGAAAGGTGCGAGTGTTTGTATTAACACATCACGGTATGGACTCCAGTCGGGGGGAACCGTCAGCCGGGCCGATGAGGTGACCCTCCCCCTCCGCCCTGCCCTGACATCCTACTATCGGCCCGATTCCGACGTTCTCGAAGACATCCTGCGTCGGTTCCCTAAGGAAGAATAGGGTCTCGACTGGGAGCGGCCTGAATCGCGCAGCCTGACTCCTGACGACTCAAAATTATTCCGCTGGCGGAAGACTCTGGAACCAGCGGATAGCACGGGGGATCCCCTCGTCGATCATCGGTTGATAGTGGCCCCCGTGGGCGACTGTTTCCAACTTGGCGGTCTTCCCTTTCGCGATGAGTGAACCGTAAAAGGCGGTCGGGTCGGAGATGGGGACGTTGTCGTCATCGGCAGCATGGAACAGGAACACGGGACAATGGTACTCGTCCAGATGATTCTTTGGCGAACTGTCTTTGAGAAACGCTCGGATTCCAGGAAGCACCAGATTTGCAGCGGGGTCTTGCAGAACCTCGGCAAGTCTGGCTTCGACGTCGGTTGCGGGGGCGTAAGCGGCACAAGCGGCGATCCGGGGTTCGCGGGCAGCCAGTAGCAGAGACAGGGTTCCCGCCGAGCTATGACCGGCACAGTAAATCTTCTTCGGATTCACTGAGGGAACCTGAGCGAGGATAAACTCGAGGGCATTGCGACCATTCATGACCCCCGCATGAGCACTGCGAAACTGCCGATAGGCCTTCGTAAGCTCGTAGTTTTCAATCGTCTCGATGTCATCGATACCCCCATCGAGCGAGTAGAAGACCGTGACCATTCCGGCTTCGGCATAGGGGAGAGTTTCTTCATGATAGTCATCGGCATCCATGTCGCAGCCGGTCAACAGGTTTGTCCCCGCCGGTCCGACAAGCACGCACGGCAAGGTGCCGGGGTCATGGGTTCCGGAGGGAATGTACACCCGCATCTTCATCTGCCCACCGACCGGATTGTTGCCGGGGACGGAGTTGAAGTCGACGAAATAGAGTTTGACTCCGGAGTCGGAAAAGGTCTCGATCGGCTCCCCCAAGGGAGGAAACGACGGGATCGGGACAGTCGAGAGGTCGGTGAGCGACAGGCTCGGACTGCTGCCAGCAGGTTCCGCCGGGCTAGGGAGCAGGCTGGGGTCTCTGTTTCCATTGTGAGTGTTTGACCACTGTCCGGACTTGGCTTGCGAGAACACCGAAAATGCGATGCCAGCGCAGATGATCGCGGTGACCAGTCCTCCCGTACACATGATGCCGATTATGACCCAAGGAGTGTTCGACTTCGCGGGACTCTTAATCGAGGACTTCGCTGATCGATTCGGACGACCGGTTCGTGATGACGTCGATCGAGGGGCCTCTTTGTCGTCGTCTGTTCCCGCAGGAACTGGAATGCGACCCCCGCACGATTTGCACTTTACAGCTTTTCCAGCGAAAGTATCGGCTACGCTCTTTGAGAAACCGCAATCAGGGCATTGGACGGGGATCGGCATGGGGCAACTCGTGATGTGTGTGCAATTGTCGCGCGAGGGCGTGTGATTGGGCATTGAGCGAAGAGAGCGAGTCTGTCGCACAATGGGATACTTGAATGATAACACCCATGATCTCATCCGTGACGTCAATCGTCATGACCTTGGTCGAGGTTTTTCCAGAAATCGTGCGGCAAAACGTGGCGTTGAAAAAGTGATCTCAATGCCAGTTCGAGAAAGGTTGGGGGGAGATGCAGGGGCTGTTTATTACAGGGACCGATACCGGTGTCGGGAAAACGCACGTGACGACGGCGGCTCTGCGGGCGTTGCGAAAGCAGGGAATTCGCGTCGGGGGTTACAAGCCGGTTTGCAGTGGCGCGAGACCCATCAGCCCAGAGGGGATGACGTACTGCTGGGACGATGTCGAACAGATTCACGCGGCTCTTGGCGGAGAGTTTCCCCGCGAGTTGATTTGTCCGCAAACGTATTTCGCCCCGCTGGCTCCACCGATTGCCGCGGCTCAAGAAGGACGGGAGGTTGATGCCATCGCCCTGCGAGCCGGTGCGTTGGCTTGGCGAACCGGTGTCGTCGGGAGCCCTCCGATCGAGTTGCTGCTGGTCGAAGGTGCGGGGGGATTTCTCAGTCCGATCACCCGCTTCGAGACCAATGCTGATCTTGCCGTCGATTTGCAGTTTCCGGTGGTGATCGTCTCGCCGAATCGGCTGGGGACGATCAATCAGACGCTGCTGACGATCGAGGCAATTCGGTCACGTGGTTTGACAGTGGCTGGTGTCGTTCTCAACAGCCTTTCTCCTGACGATGACGGTTCCCGCGAAGGGAACGCTCGGGAGATCCAGAAGTTTGGCGGGGTCAACATTCTGGGAGAACTGCCGTTTGCCGGGGGGTATTGAGTTGGTGGGTCAGGGGTGTGGATCGTGCGATGTGGCACTTGGTGTGACAATGTGTCACAGTTGTCGTGGCGCGGGGATGACTTCGCCTAAGGGGACGATTGGGGAGCGGTGGCCGTCAGAGTGGTGTTGAGAACGGTTTCCTGGAGGGGGCGTTGGTGGGGAGTGGCATATCAATTGCAGGTTGGCCGAAAGGGGGGCGAAGTCTAATGAGTGTCGGATGCTGTTGTTGTTGTTGTTGGCCTGGATGGACCTGTCGAGAAAGTGTGGAGTGACCCGATGCCGGAGAATGGCCCAATCGACCTGTTAATCGTGGAAGACGACGATGGCTTTCGCGAGATGGCTGTCGAATGGATGCGTCGTAAGGGACATCGTGTCGAAGGGGCTGCCAACGGTCAGGAGGCGTTGCTGTACATCGAACGACGACAGTTTCAGGTGGCAGTGTTCGATATGAACATGCCGGGCATCTCGGGATTGGAACTCTTGCAGCGGTTCAAGTCGGAAGGGGTCGACACGGAGGTGATCATTCTGACCGGACAGGCGACGGTCGAGAATGCGGTCGACGCGATGAAGTTGGGGGCATGTGACTATCTCACAAAACCGTTCCCGCTGAGCGATCTCGAACAACGTTGTCGGATGGCGTTCCATCGCTGGTCGTTGAAGCGAGAAAATCGGCAACTGAAGGAGGTGCTGCGTCAGAGTCGGCCGCGAGTCGAGATGGTGGGGAAGTCGCGGGCGATTCAGGAGATTCAACGACTGATCGAACGTGTCGGGCCAACGGACAAGTCGGTGCTCATTCAGGGAGAGAGCGGAACCGGAAAAGAGTTGGTGGCTCGGGCGATTCAGTTGGCGAGTGTCCGTGCGGATCGACCGTTCGTGACCATCAACTGTGCGGCACTCCCGGAACAGTTGGTCGAGAGCGAACTATTCGGTCACGAGAAAGGTTCGTTCACGGGAGCGACGTCAGCCAAGAACGGATTGTTTGAAGTGGCGGATGGCGGGACGTTGTTTATTGATGAAATCGGTGAGCTTCCGGCTGGACTTCAGCCGAAGCTGTTGCGTGTACTGGAAGATGGATCGTTCCGTCGTGTCGGATCGTTGCAGGAACGCCGGGTCGATGTCCGTATTTTGGCGGCAACAAATCGGGACTTGGCTCAGGATGTGGCCGAGGGGGAGTTTCGGGAAGACCTGTATTATCGCATCAACGTGATGTCGCTGGTGCTTCCACCATTGCGGGAGCGGAGTGATGACATTCCCTTATTGATTCATCACTTTCTCGGGTCGGACTGGAGTATCGACGACGACGCACAGGCCGCGTTGATTGCTTATCACTGGCCGGGGAATGTGAGGCAGTTGATTAATGCGTTGGAGCGAGCAATGATTTTGGCGGACGATCATGTGGTGACGGTCGATGATTTGCCGCATGAAGTGATCGACTCTCATCCTCGCGATGGTCGGCCGACCAACACGGTCGGAGTCAAGCGGCTCGACTTGATTGAGCGAGCACATATCATTGATGTGTTGCGTCAAGAGAAGGGGAACAAAGCCCGTGCCGCTCGGTCGCTGGGGATACATCGTCGCAAGTTGTATCGACTGCTGGAGCGGTTCGAGATTGATGAGGCAACCTACCGCTAGACGACGCGACGAATGCCGTCTGGCGCATGTGAGGAAAGAGTCCGATTGAGTCTTCACAACGCAGATCATGGCGACTTGCGAGAGGCCGAGCAGCACTGGCGGCTAGTGGTCGAGTCGTCCCCTGCTGCAATGGTCATTACCGATCAGACAGGGAGGATTGTCCTCGTCAACCGACAGACTGAGTGCTGGTTCGGATTTGACCGGTCGGAGTTGATCGGGCAGGAAGTTGAGGTGTTGGTTCCCTTGCGACTTCATGAAGCGCACAAGCGGGACCGCAATCGATTTCTGTTGTCTCCTCACGCTCGACCGATGGGGGCCGGGAATGAGTTGACCGCTCGTCGCAAAGATGGCAGTGAGTTTCCAGTTGACATTAGTCTGCATCCATTTGACACGACAGCCGGGCCTTTGGTGATGGCGTATGTGGTCGATCTTACCGATCGAAAGCAGGTCGAGTTGGAAGCGCAGCGTCGGCACAATCTGGAGCGACTGGCGTTGCTGGGGCAGTTGGCGGCGGGTGTCTCGCACGAGATTCGGAATCCGCTGGGGGTCATTCGGAATGCCGCTTACTATTTGCAAATGATTCAGGAATCGCTGGACGAGGAGGCGCGGGCCTCAATTGCGGAGATTCAGCAAGAGGTCGAGCGGGCGAATCACATTGTGGGAGACTTACTTGATTATGCGCGAGAATCGCCACAGCGGATGTGTCGGTTCCCAGTTGGTGATCGCGTCCGACAGTGCATTGTGAATACTCCGATTCATCCGGGAATTTCGATTGAATTCAGTGCCACCAGTGAGGCAACCGAGGTGATGGCGGATCCAGAGCAGTTGGACCGCATCATCCAGAACCTGATTCGCAATGCCGTGCAGGCGACAGAAGGGGGGCTTGGTCATGGGGAGAAGGGAGTCGTTCAGGTGGCGGTGCAGGAAGACGGAGAAGTCGTCTCGGTCGATGTCATCGATCAGGGAACAGGTATCAGCCCGGCAGACCGTCATCGCATTTTTGATCCCTTGTTTACGACGAAGGCGAAAGGGATCGGCTTAGGCTTGGCCGTGTCGAGGCGATATGCTGAGCGGAACGGCGGGACGCTGGAAGTTGTCGATCATGAAGGGGCAGTGGAACAATTTTCCGGCTGACACTTCAGCGTGCAACTCCCAGTTCCAAGGAAACTCGCCAATGGGTTAAGTGAGTGTCAATGATCTGGCATTGACGATGAGTGCCGTTCACTCTGTTTTTGGAAATTGCGGGCATTGTGTTGCCACCAATCGGCCACTTTCGCGTTCTGTCCTCTCCTGAAAAGTCCCGTCTATGTTGGCCGTGTTGCTTGTCGATGATGATGCCGGAATCTGCAGCAGTCTGTCGCGGATATTGCGACAGGATGGGTATCGAGTCGATATCGCCCATTCTGCTGCCGAGGCGATCGATCGTGATCATTGGAACGACTACTTTGCGATTCTGCTCGATCGTCGCCTGCCAGATAACTCGGCTGATGATCTTTTGCCCCGCATCATCGAGAGGGCGCCGGATGCGGCTGTCATCGTGGTGACGGGATATGCTGACCTCGAAAGCAGCCTGGCTGCCATCCGAGCCGGGGCGGCGGACTATTTGTTGAAGCCGGTGGATCCAGACGATCTGCGCGGGCGATTGCGTCGATTTGCCGACCTGAAAGAGGCTCGCGACAATGTCCGTCGACGGGATGCACAGGTTGCATTCATGATTTCGCATCTCCCGGCTGGGGCCGCATACGTCGACAATCGGACCGACGAGGTCCGTGTGAATGAAACAGTCGAAGCCATGACGGAGTATTCCGCGAGCGACCTTGCGACGCGAGACTTATGGTTTAGTCATCTGCTCGGATCGCGTGCAGACGAATTTCGTCAACAGTATGAAGTGGATCGACTCGAAGGGTTTTCCAAGTCGAGAATCTTGCCGCTGAAGACCCGATCTGGACGAGAGATTTCTGCTGAGTTCAGTGCCTATCGATATAACGACCATGCGTGTCTGGATGATTCTATGACGTGACCGAGAGACTACGGGTTCAAGAGGAACTGAGCAACGTGACTTCTCGAATCGTCTGTTGGAAACCGCACGCGTGATCGTACTTGTGGTCGGATCCGGCGGGTCATATCGTGCGGTTCAATCAGTTCACCGAAGAACTGTCGGGTTACACGCTGGAATCGGTTCGAGGGGTGGATTGGTCTGGAAACTTTCCGATCGAAAAGAACGGGTTCAAACCAAACGTCTCTTTCAGCGGGTCGTCTGTGGCGAGAAGCCCCGGGAGCCTGTTTTCGATACAGACTCTCGCGGCAGGTCGAGAGCGGCAGATCGCGTGGTGGCGAAGTCGTTGAAGGACGGACAAGGAAACGTCACCGAGGTGTGCAGCATTGGTCATGACGTGACGGCACTCAATGACATTCAAGGAAAGCTCGTACAGTCCGAACGTCTCGCAGCCATCGGGCAAATGATTGCGGGGCTCGCGCATGAGAGCCGAAACGCTTTGCAGCGTGCGACGGCGACACTCGACATGCTGGCCCTCGATCTCAGTGCGCGATCAACCGCAACAGGTTGAGCTGACACGCGTGCAAGCGGCGATTCAGAACTTCAACGCCTCTACGAAGAAGTTCGAGGTATGCGGCCCCCATTCGACTGTCGGTGGGGCGTTGCGAATTGGCCGACCTCTGGCGGGTCGCGTGGCAGCATGTCATGCAGGCGGCACCACTCGCCAAGGTGACTTTGGAAGAGCAGATCGACGTGGCCAACCTCCAGTGTTCCGCCGACCGCTTTCGGATCGAACAGGTTTTCCGCAATGTGTTAGAGAATGCGGTTGCGGTCTCCTCGCCAGGGAGTCGAGTGACGATTCACTGCGAAGAAGCAGCGATATCGGAAATGCCCGGACTGCGAATTACGGTGACCGATCAAGGGCCCGGTATGACGACAGAACAGTCCTCAAGGGTTTTTGAACCCTTCTTTACGACAAAGCAGAAGGGGACCGGCCTCGGAATGCCGATTTCGCAGAGGATTGTTGAAGCACACGGTGGCACGATCCGAGTCTCATCCAATCTTCCGACTGGCGCTACGATCGAAATCGTACTCCCCCGCACCCCGCCCACACCCTAACAGCCCGTTGACAAACGACCGTGGGGCAGGTTTTCCCATCTGACAAGAGCATCTCGAACGCGATTTAGCCGAGACATCAAACGGAACCATGTCAGGCTGGAAAGCCTGACCCACGCTTCTCAGCAGGCTGCTGGAGATGGTCGTGGCCATTTGGCGTTGGGTGTCTGTGTGCGTCAAATCGCCACCCGTTTGAAATCGCTCCCTACGGCAAGAAGTGTGACGCCGCGTCTCGCTCGCGTGACGAGGTGTCACAGTTGAACCATAGAATGTGCGGGAGTCGGCGGGATTGAGAAACATATGACGATTGTTCCTGTCGAAGCGGGGGAATTCATGAGAGCCGACGACGCGGTTCCTCCGATACTGATGGTAGCAGGCAGTCTCCTCGCGGGTGGTTCGTTGGAGAGACCTGCGAGGCAGGGATGGTCGATCTGGGAAGGGATGTCATGCATCGGACAACGGGGATCATGGTTTGGGGCTTGGTCGGATTGGCGGGGGTGATCGTCGCCGCGAGGGGGGGAGATCCGACACGCCCGGGAATTCCGTCAATCGAGGGTGGGCCATACTCAACGACGGGGCCGCGTCCGGTCACGGTTGCCGAGTCGCAGGGGGAGAGTCAACCGCCGCAGAGCCAAGCTACTGAACCGCGTCGACTGCCGCCGGGGGCGAAGGGGGCCGTGCAGGAAGAGGCTGATGCCCCCTCATTGATGCAGATGAAGCTCGATAGTTCGCGGCGAGTGTTGAACGGTCTGGTGACGGAAGACTTCGAGGAGATTGAAGCAGGTGCCGACGCCCTGCTCCGCACGATTCTTGCCCCAGAACGAGATCGTAAGGCGGCAGCGGGGGACGACAAGGTTTACGAGCACTTCCGCAACGAGTTTGGTCGATTGGCAACAGATCTCAAGGAGATGGCTCAGCGAAGAAATCTCGAAGGGGCAGCCTATTTGCACAGTAATCTGACGGCCAACTGTATTGCGTGCCATCAACATCTTCGAGACAGTCGCAATAACATCGAACTCCTTGATGGTCGCCACTCGTTTGATCGTCGGTAGTGATGAGGGGACCATGGAAGGTCCAGAAAACTCGGACACGTTTGCGCCGCAGTGCCAGCTGTCCGGTGTTATCGTCGAGGCGGTTTGACGTTGTCCGAGGGGGATAACGCGACGCAAATGGAGTCGCGGATCGACTCCCGAAGAGCGGTCTCAGAGGCTGACGTCGTCGCTGAGTTTGGAACGGGGTTTGCAACCTGTTAGATGGTCACCCGCGGTTGACTCGATGGGAAACACTTCCCACGAGTGTTGTTGGACGCGGGCCATCACGCAGACGGCCCATCGGTCATTGGAACAGATTGGAGAACATTATGCGTCGTGTTTGGATCATAGGGACGATGGCTGCGACCATGTTCGCGGGGGCGTCGGCGATGTTGCGAAGCGATGAACCGGCAAAGCCGACTGGGGTGGCTGAGACGTTACGTGAACAGAAGCATCCATCGGCCGAAGCTCCGGAGGATCAGGTCCCTGAAGGGGAACAAGGGGTCGATCATTGGATGAAGGTGAAGCAGCGTTCGGCTGAGGAGATTTTCGCGAGCCTGACGAACGGAGACTTCAAGCAGTTGGAGACGAGTGCGCGGCGAATGCAGTTGCTAAACGTCCTTGAGCAGTGGCGACGAGATCATGACCTGAAGAACGATTCGCACTATCAGGCACAGTTGAACGCCTTTGAGTTTGCCACAAAAGAGCTGATTCGGACAGCCAAGGACAAGGACATTGACGGAGCGCTCAACTCGTATGTTGACATGACACGCTCCTGTGTTCGCTGCCATCAGGCGATACGGGATGGTGTCGAGAAGTGAGAGCTGCATGAAATCCTGAGCAGTCCAGCAATCTGGTCGAGCGGGCCAGTGAGTGACGCTTGATGGTACAAGTCGGCGAATGGTGGGGTGTCAGCAGATGCGAGGAAGCGGGGCACCGAAAGGGTCGTCGAGAGGCTGAGCCGGACCGAGCGTGCGAGTGACCGTCACGGGGGCCAGTCCGCGCGGTGTCACCCGACCGATGCAGGCGGCAGCAGATGTCTCGGGGAGTCCTTGCAAGATGGCAAGGGCCTCCCGGCTGCATCCTTCCGCGACGGCAACGACCATCGTTCCTTCGTTGGCGATATGCAATGGGTCGAGCCCCAAGAGTTCGCATGCTCCCCGCACTGCCGCGGTAACCGGAACATCCGCGGCGGCAATCGTCAGTGTCTGATGGCTCGATTCTGCCCATTCGTGTAGAACGGCAGCGACGCCCCCTCGGGTCGCATCTCGCATCGCCCGGAGTCGTTCACCGAGTTGTGTTCTTAGTAGAAGGGTCGCCTCGACGAGTGACCCTGAGTCACTAGTGGGGGGAGGTGTCAGCGCGAGTTCCTCACGGGCACAGAGTACCGCGATGCCGTGTCGACCGATCGGGCCGGTGACGATCAGTTCATCACCAATAGACAGACCGGATGGTCCAACGAGGGCCGGTTCCAACAGTCGCCCGACTCCGGTCGTGTTGATGAACAGACCGTCGGCAGCACCGGCGGGGACCACCTTGGTATCCCCCGCAACGATCTCAACGCCGCATCTCTGCGCGGCCCCAGCGGCACTCTGCAAGATGGCATGAAGTTGCGAAAGGGAGAAGCCCGCTTCGATGATGAGCGACATCGTCAAATAAAGCGGTTGGGCACCGGAGACCGCTAAATCGTTGACGGTCCCGTAAACCGACATCGAACCGATATCGCCCCCTGAAAGAGCGGCGACAGACAAAGCTGTCGGTCGTCATCGCCAGCGAACCATCCACGGAGTCGAGCGGCATCGCCCAGCGACTGGAGTGCCGAACCAGTGAAAACCGACAGGATCTGTTCGCGAATGAACTGTCGAGTGAACCGTCCTCCTTCGCCGGTGCCAAGGTGACCCCGTCCCCGCGTGGTGCGACGAACAGGGGGCAGTGAAATGAACCGTCGGGCTGTGTCATGATTGAAACTCCGCAGTCGGTGTGGGCGTAAGGGGCTTGATTCCATTGTGAGCGATTTTTGAATCTCTGTGATCGCGTTTCATAAGGGAGACTGCGGAGTTTGATTTGGAGCGAAGCGAAAGTAGGCGGCACAGGCTCCTTCGGAAGAAACCATCGGCGCTCCGAGAGGTGACTCGGGGCGGCACTCGGTTCCGAAGGCCTCGCACTCCGTAGGACGAATGCGACCAGTCAACACTTCCGCACTGCGGCATCGTTCCGGTTCCAAGATGTTGAATGGGACCAAGTGGCTCCAACGAACGGCCGCATCGAAACGTCGCCACTCGGGACGGAGTCGAAGTCCCCCTGAAGGGACGATGCCGAGTCCGCGCCAGGATCGGTCGCAAACTTCATAGACCGATTGCACGACATCTTGTGCGGCAAGGTTCCCAGCGGGGCGAACCGTCCGTCCGTACTCGTTCGAGACGCGCGCCTCTCCCGTTTCGAGTTGTCGGACTGCCGCGAGGATTCCCGACAGCAAATCGAGAGGTTCAAACCCCGTCACAACGACCGGCAACCGAAATTGTTTCGCGAACGTCACGTAGGTTTCGTATCCCATGACGGTGCAGACATGTCCGGCCGCGAGGAAGGCTTCGACACGATGATTGGGCTCTTTGGCGATCGACTCCATTGCCGGTTGGACTCGCACATGTGACACCAGTAGCGAGAAGTTCTCGATCCCCTCCTGGGCCGCTTGCAGCACAGCGAGGGCCGTTGCAGGAGCCGTGGTCTCAAATCCGACTGCAAAGAAAACGACTTGTTGCTCGGGGTGTTGTCTGGCCCATTGCAGGGCATCAAGCGGGGAGTAGACGGTGCGAACCTGTCCCCCGGCAGACTGCACGTCGAGCAACGACTGCTCTCGACCGGGAACTCTGAGCATGTCGCCGAAGCTGGTCAGCATCACCCCGGCTTGTCGAGCCAACTCCAGAGCGAACTCGATCGCCTCGAGTGGCGTGACACAGACGGGACAGCCGGGACCGTGGATCAACTCGACGACTCCGTCGAGTTCTTGTTCGATGCCGTGTTGCAACAGGCTGTGCGTCTGCCCGCCGCACACTTCCATAATTCGCCAACCGCGCGAGGCGGTGCGTCGAATCTCTTGCAACAACTTCCGGGCGGCAACCGGGTCGCGGTATTCATCAAGGTACTTCACGGAAGTGACTCCTCAGTCCAGCCATCGTGGTCGTCAAGTGACTGAAGCTCCTGGAAGATGCGCTGGGCCTCCTCGGGATCGATGCGGCTGATGGCGATCCCCGCATGAACGATGACGTAGTCTCCCTCCGTTGCCTCGGGGACACAGGCCATGTGGCACACACGGCTGACCCCCGCGAACTCGACTTCCGCCTGAGCGAACGTCGTCTCTCGATGGATCCAACGGACAACTTTTCCGGGAATGCCAAGGCACATTGTCGGTTACTCCTGCGAACGAAGTTGGGCGGCGGCGATGGCGAGTTGGCCGACTGCGAGGCCGCCGTCATTGGGAGGGATCAACCCCGGCAGGCCGAGTGTCTGCCCGGTTGAGGCGAATCGCTCTGCCACAAGTTCGACCAGAACGCGGTTCTGAAACAACCCCCCTCCGAGGGCAACGGGGTACGCGGGGAACTGACCGCAGAGTTTCACGATTCCTTCAGCGAGACCCCGGTGGACCCGCATCGCGATCACCTCCCGCGGGACATGTCGTGCGCGGTCTTCCAGCACCCCCTGCACCATCGGTCGCCAATCGAGCTGGAGGCGGTTCCCCCGTTCGAGAGGCATGTCATATTGACCAGTTGCCGATCGATCGCAAAGACACTCGAACCGCATGGCAACTTCCCCTTCGTAACGTCCCACCTCGATCCCCTCAGGAGATAAAACGCGGGATGATGTCTGTGGTGGGTGACGCCGTTCTAACTCATCAGGACGCATCACGAGGGTGGCAAGTCCCTCAAAGAGTCGACCGGCACTGGTCGTGATGGGAGAAAGCGCGGGGCGATGCAGCAGTGGTAAGAGGGACTCTGCCCTTCCCGAAACGAAAGAGAGTTGTGCCGCAGAACGGTCCCCCAGGGCACTCTGCACGAGAGAGACGGCGGTACGCCAAGGTTGTCGGATGGCAGTCTCTCCGCCCGGAAGTCGAAAGGGGCGAAGATGGCCGACTCGTTGAAAGCCTCGCGTCGTCGCCAACAGGAACTCGCCTCCCCAGATCGTTCCGTCGCCGCCATCACCTGTCCCATCCCACGCGACGCCGAGCACCTCACGATCAACCCAACCTTGTTCGACCATATTCGCGACGATGTGGGCGTGATGATGCTGTACGGCAATCATCGGGCGACCGCTCTCGGCGAGCCAGCGGGTCGTGAAGTATGCGGGATGCAGGTCCCCCGCAAAGAGGGAAGGCTCGCAGCCTGAGAGTAGGCACAGGTCATCAAGTTGTTGGAGGAATCGCTCTCGCATCGCGATGCTGTCGTAGTTTCCCAGATGGGGGCCGAGTATTGACTGCTTGCCATTCGAGAGGGCGATGTTCCCTTTCTGGTGTCCCCCAACAGCGACGATGGAGCGATTGGTGTCGATGGTGAGTGGTCGTGGTGCGAAGCCTCGGGCAAGCCGCAGTCCGACGGGTCGCCCCTGCATCACCCGGAGCACGCTGTCATCGAGCGGGCGTCGAATTGGGCGATCATGTTCGAGCCAGAGGTCGGCGATGCCTTGCAGTTCGTGTCGTGCGTCGAACGAGTCGTACGCGAGTGGTTCCCCCTCGATGTTGCCACTCGTGCAGACGAGAGGTCGCCCGACTGTCTGAAGCAACAGATGATGGAGTGGCGTGGTGGGCAACATCAGCCCGATGGTTCCGAGTTGAGATGTGACCGACTCGGCGAGCCACCACTGAGTGTCGTGTGATGGAGGCCGAGCGTCGACAACGACAATTGGTCCTTCCGGACTGCCCAGCAGTTGTTCTTCGGCGCCATCAAGTTTCCCAAGCCATCGAGCGTCGGCAAGTGATGCGACCATCACCGGAAACGGTTTAGCGACTCGCAGCTTGCGGTCACGAAGTCGTGTGACGGCTGATTGCGATGTCGCATCGACGAGTAGCTGATACCCCCCCAGTCCGCGCAAGGCGAGAATCTTCCCACTCCGAATTGCCGACGCCGCCACATCGATCGCCGTCTGATGTTCGGCCACTTGGCTTCCGTCGGCCGCGTCGCACCAGACTCGCGGACCGCACGCAGGACAGGCATTGGACTGGGCATGAAACCGTCGATCGGACGATGTCGTGAACTCACGCTCGCAGTTGGCACAGAGACGAAATTTCTGCATGCTCGTCCGGTCCCGGTCATACGGCATCTCGTCGATGATCGAGTATCGTGGCCCGCAATTCGTACAGCTTGTGAAAGGATAGTTGTGGCGACGATTGAGAGGGGCCGCGACTTCATCGAGGCAGTCTTGGCACGCGACAAGATCGACCGGGACCGCAGTTTGAAGTGGACCGGAGAGATCGTCGGAACGGTTGACGCTGGGGAAAATCTCGAACGCCTGACAGCCGATGACGACGCCGGCAAGGGAGTGGATCGAGGTCACATCAGCCGCTCTTGGAAATGAAGTTGGGAGTCGTTGTTCAAACTGGGTGAGCGACTCTTGCGGGCCTTCGAGATGCACGCAGACCCCTTCGGATGTGTTGCTGACATGTCCAAACAGATGGAGTTGCCGCGCCAAGTTGGTGATGGCCGGTCTCATGCCAACTCCCTGCACCCGGCCAGACAGTCGGATGTCTAACGCGCTGGGGTGCGACTTCGAGGGAGCAACCGGCGGAGACTCGATGGCCCGCTTGCTAAACGATTGGCTGTCGATGAGTTCGCGGCCGATGCGTTCGCCGTTAGTCGAAGTGTCAGGAGATGACATGTTTCGGGACTGCTTCATCGGTACTCTGCGAGACGTTGTTCCCGCTGCTCGATCAGGTGCTGGCACCACGCATCAATGCCGACATCATGCAGGGCGTCGATTTCGAACACTGGCAATTCGGGCTGTATTCGTCTCGCGTCGGACGAGACAGCATCGATTGAAAAAGGGACGTACGGCAGGAGGTCCAGTTTTGTAATGAGCATTGTGTGACTGGTCCGAAACATCTTCGGGTACTTCCCCGGCTTGTCGTCCCCTTCTGTCGTGCTGACGAGGACGACGCGGAGATGTTCGGCAAGATCATGAGAGGCGGGACAGACGAGATTGCCGACGTTTTCGATGAACAGAAAGTCGACCTGCGGATCGCCGAGTGCTTCGAGTCCTCGTCGAACGAGCGGCAACTCCAGATGACATGCGCCGCCCGTCGTCAACTGAGCCGTCGGGACCAGCGGACTTAAGCGGCGGGCATCGCGGTCAGTTTCCAGGTCGCCGACGAGAACCGCCATCGAATGTCGACCGGCGAGTTTCCGGGCTGTCGCTTCGAGCAGAGTCGTCTTCCCGGCACCGGGTGACGAGAGCAAGTTGATGACAAGCGTCCCCCGACGACCGAGTCTCGCACGTTCGGCTGCGGCATCTTGCTTGACATCGGCCAGCACATCCCGCCGCACAGTGATGGTGCGCGGACTCTGTTCGGCAGAGATGGTTCCGTCGATCGAGGTCGTCGAGTGCTCGGGGGTCAGACTGTTCATCGCGTCGCCTGCCTCGTGTTGCATCGGTTGGTCATCGTGTGCCCATTCGGTGAGTTGGTCGTCAGTGAGTCTGACGTTGGGGAGTTCATCGGGGGGAGTTCTCGTCGTCGACGGTGACGCTGACAAGTTGCAACTCGTCGCCGCGGGTAACATCGACGTTTCCCTGACACGTCGGGCAGCGAAACACGAAGTCGGCCACTTCAAACTCTGCGTCACACGACCGACACCGGGCCGACAACGGGACGTGATCGATCGACAGTTTCGCAAACTGGAAGGTTGCTGCGGAATGTGGTTCCGTGTCTCCGATGAAGTGCTGCCGTTGTTGCTCGAATGCCGAGACCAGCAGAAGCGGCTCGACTCCGGAGAGGGGGCCAACTTCGACGCGGACCTCCGTCACGCGGCTTCCCGCATGCTGTCGACGAATGGCGTCGGCTTGTTGCAACAGGGAGGCCACTAGCGACTGCTCGTGCATCGGGCCTCCTCCGAAGTCGCATCGTGTGGTGCGTGTTTGGGAACTAAACTGACGGTCTGCAACGTCTGATGGATCTGCCGTGCGACCTCGGGGATCGCAAGTTGGACCTCTGGTGACATCGGTGTCGTTGCTGACCCCGGACGGGATTCGATTCCCCAGATGATGACTTCGCGAGGGAGCCAGCCAAGGGTGTCGCACAGATGCAGGACCTGCGGCAGCGAGAGGTCGTGCGTGCCGCTGCGGGTTGCGTTAGGAAGTTGATCGCTCGGCCAATCCCAACGCCGCGCTGTGCCGACGGCACCCAGTCCCTGGCAGGCGTCACAGACGATCAAGCGATCGAAATCGGCAATCCAATCGAGCAAGTCAGCCGGTGACTTCGCGAGCCGGGCATCGCACTCGGTAACCTCACGTGCGACGAGCCATCCTGCTTGGTCGTCACCATGAGGGCTGCCGATGCCGACGACTAACGTCTGAGTCGGTGATGCAGGGAACGAAGTTGATGCAGGTGAGGTTGTCATGAGCGGTCGATGCGGACATTCAGGAAGTGGGTCGAACAACTGATGCAAGGGTCGTAACAACGGACAAGATTCTCACATTGTCTGGATGTGATGGCTTCGTCAGGAGAGATGATGCGGGGCACCCAGGCACGAAGATCGTGTTCGATCTGTCCTTGATTCTGCGACGTCGGCGGGACGATGACCGCGTGCCGAACCTTTCCGTTGCCGTCCACCTGATAGCGATGATAGAGGAGTCCGCGAGGTGCTTCTGTCGCGGCACTCCCCTCCCCTTCTTTATGAGTGATGGGAACTCGGGAGGGGCCGCGTGGCGGATCGCTACGCAGAATGAGAAGTGCTTCCTCAAAGGCGTGGATCAGTTCGATGCCGCGAGCGACAATACTTTGAAACGGGTTGTGACTCGGCCAGTCGATGCCGACTTCCTCCGCGAGTTTTCGGGCTGTTGGTGAGAGACGATCGACATTGAGGCCGATCCTTGCGAGCGGGCCGGCGAGGTACGATGCCCCCGTCTGTCGTCGGACGCAGTGGAGAGCGGTCGAGTGTGCGACGTGACGCTCTTCAAACTCGCGGTCAAAGTCTGCGACATCGATCGATTCGCCCCAGATGTTGGCAATCCTTCCTTCATTCATGGGGTACTCGTCCGGATGCGACAGCGAGACGAGTTGATAATCTCGCTGGAAGTCTGGGAACTCGAAGCGGGAGACCCATCGGGTGGTCTCGACAGCCGCATCCAGAGACCATTCGAGTTTGGGGATCAGTTTCCTTAACGCATCTGATGCAGGCCAGCGATAGAAGCCGCCGACGCAAACGTTGATTGGATGAATCGCTCGACCTCCGAGCACTTCGAGCAGTTCGTTCCCATACTTTTTCAGGCGGAGTCCGCGTTGCACTTCGTCGGGGAAATCACGAGCCATCTCGAGGCCACTCTCGTAGCCGAGAAAGTCGGGAGCGTTGAGCAGGTAGACATGCAAGGCATGACTCTCGATCCATTCGCCGCAGTACAGCAGCCGTCGATACTGGCGAATCTCCGGCGTGATCGCGAGTCCGAGAGCAGCTTCCAGAGCGTGAACGCTACTCATCTGATACGCGACTGGACAGATGCCGCAAATGCGTGCCGTAAAGTCGGGAACCTCTTCGAGCGGACGTCCACGTAACAGGGCCTCGAACAGTCGCGGCGGTTCGTAGATCTCCAACTTGACTTCGTTGACGGCATCGCCAGTCATCCGAATGTACAGTCCCCCCTCCCCTTCGACGCGGGAGAGAGCCTTTACCTTGATGGTCCTTTCGGTCATGTCTGGTCCTTCTGCTGCACGTTGTCGGCGGGTCTTTGCGTGATGTGCAGCGGAGTGTCGTTCGTTGTTCGGGTTGTTGCTGACGCGGCGTCTTGCTCCCTGTTCTTCAGTTCGCAAGTCAACTCGACAAGCCGCGCGAGGCGGTCCCCCTCGTGACGGAACTCGGGAGCGTCACTGTTGAAACTCCGCAGGCTGCGGACAATCTCAGCTTGTGGAACTCCCTGTGATGTGAGTTGATGCGTCAGGCTGACAAGGTTTGGTTGAGCTGCGGGGCCAAAGCAACCGTAACAACCGCGAGTGTAACTCGGACAGATCGCTCCGCACCCCGATTGCGTCACCGGGCCGAGACAGGGGACTCCGCGGGCGACTGTGACGCAGACGGTCCCGCTCCGTTTGCAATCGAGGCAGACCGAGTGCATCGGTGTGCGAGGGCGTCGCCCGGCGAGAACCGCTTGCAGAACTTCAATCAACTGAGCCTTGTTGATCGGACAGCCCCGCAACTCGAAGTCAACGGAGACATGGTCCGAAATCGCCGTCGAGGTCGCGAGAGTTGAGATGTACTCGGGAGAGGCATAGATCGACCGCACATACTCGTCACTGTCACCCCAGTTTCGCAGTGCCTGAATTCCCCCCGCTGTCGCACAGGCTCCGAGAGTGATCAGAAACTTTGAGTCTCGGCGGACCTGTTGAATGCGCTCGGCATCGTGTGCCGTGGTGATCGATCCTTCCACGAGCGCGATGTCGTACGGCCCCGGCTCGATATGACTGGTCGCTTCGAGAAAGTAGCTGATGTGCAGCACACCGGCGACCGTCAACAGCTCGTCCTCAGCTGCCAGCAACGAGAGCTGACAGCCATCGCAGGAAGCGAACTTGAACACGGCCAGTTTGGGTTTCACTGACATCACAGTCCCTCGACATCAAGAAACGGAGCGATGCGATCGTACCTGAACACCGGACCATCTTTACACAGGAAGTCTGGGCCCAATTGGCAGTGGCCACACAAGCCGACGGCACACTGCATGTTCCGTTCGGTCGAGACCCACATCTGCTCGGGAGTTAAACCGCGTCGTCGTCCGGCCATTAACGTGAATCGCATCATCACCTCTGGTCCGCAGCAGAAGAGGACCGTATTCGCCGGATCGAAACGGTCTGATCGCTCCAACAGTTGCGTGACGACACCGACGTGACCGTTCCATTCGGGAGTCGCACGGTCGACCGTGGTGTGAATGGTCAGTCCCTTACTGCTCCACTCTTCAAACTCTCGAACATAGAGCAGCGTGTCAGCCGAGCGGGCCCCGTAGCAGAGTGTCAGTCGTTGGAATTTCTCGCGATGATGCAGCAGCGAATAGATGACCGGTCGTAAAGGGGCGAGTCCGATGCCGCCACAGACGAGCACGACATCGCGACCAACGCACTCGTCGAGCGGCCAGCAACTTCCGAATGGCCCCCGGAGACCCAGTGTCGAGCCGACCTTGAGCCCTGCCAGTGTGCGGGTGACATTCCCAGCCACCCGAATCGTATGGGCGATGCATTCGCGATTTGCCGGGTCTTCGCTGATGGAGATGGCACTTTCGCCTGCTCCGGGGAGATACAGCATGTTGAACTGGCCCGGCGCGAAGCGGTACGCCTTACGGATGGCGTCGTCGTCAAAGACGAGATCGTAGGTTGCGACCCCTTCCACCTCTGGGACAATTCTAGCGATTCGTACTGTCCGCGTCGTCCAAGGATTGGCCGCGGCGTCTGGCATCGGCGCGGCGGCTCGGAAATACGGTGGTAATGACACGTCGCATGGCGTCTCTTGTGCCACGATGTCCGCGTCGGCCTGCTTGTTGTGGCAGGTTCGGTCGGTCACGGTGTTTCTCCCCGGAGAGCGCGGACTTCGGCAGTAAGGTCGATGCCGACGGGGCACCAGGTGATGCAACGTCCGCAGCCAACGCACCCTGAAGAGCCGAACTGATCGATCCATGAAGCGAGTTTGTGCGTCAACCACTGACGGTACCGGGCACGGGTGTTGTCACGAACGTTGCCGCCGTTCATGTAACTGAAGGTGACGTTGAAGCAAGAGTCCCAGTGCCTTTCCCGTTCGACATGGTCTCCCGAGAGGTCGCTCACTTCTTCGACCGAACTACAAAAGCAGGTGGGACAAACCATCGTACAGTTGGTGCAAGAGAGGCAGCGCGTGGCGACGTCGTCCCATTGTGGATGATCGAGGTTCGCATGCAGCAGTTCGCGAATGTTGTTGGTGTCGAGCGTCCGTTGAATTTGATTAACCGCTTGTTGTCGAGCCGATTCGGCCGCTTGTTGTTGCTGTGCCGAGACCTCAGTCGTTTCGAGCGCAGTCAACATCTGTTCGCCTCGTTCGGAGCCGATCTCGACGACGAAACCGTCAGGAAGTTCGGTGAGTCCCCAGTCGAATCCGCTATGGCATCGGGGGCCCGTCTCCATTGACGTGCAGAAGCAAGTGGGGGCCGCTTGTGTGCAGTTGACTGCAATGATGAACGCTGCTGCACGGCGACCTTGATAGATCGGGTCGACATAAGCCCCCGACAGAAACACCCGATCTTGGACTCGCATCGCTGCCAGTTCGCAGCCTCTGACGCCGAGGAACGCATACTTGGGAGGAACCTCTTCAGAGACAGAGAACACCCAGCTTCCATTAACTTGATTCGCTTCGGAGAGAGTGGCCTTTGGTGGGAACAGATACGACTTCCACGAATGAGGCCCGACGACGTATCCGAAGAGCGCGTCGTCGTCGCGTGGTTGGAGTCGATACGTTCCCGGCCCCTGTTCGTCGGTCCAGCCCATCGGCAAGTCGTCGATCGAGTGGATCTGACCATAGACGATCGCCTCTTGATCGATCTTCGGACCAATCACGGTGTAGCCTTCGTCTCGCAACAGCTCGAAGAGCCGCGAGAACGTGCTTCTCGACAAAAATCGTTCGGTTCGGATGACCTCGGGAGTGTTGCTCATGGTTTCTCCTCTATTGAGAGCGGCGCAGGGGAGTTGCCAAAGAGATCGAGAAGTTGCAGGCGGGTGACAACGAGCCGTTGGGAAAGGGCGACCGCCATCTGACGCATGAGATGGTAACCGAAGTCGTGATTGACTTCGCAGAGGTCACGCAACGCGGCTGCCGGGGCGACGATCAGCACCGAGTCGACGATCGCGGTGGCTCCTGCCGTCATCTTCCCCTCGCCGAGTAGAGCCGACCATCCCGCCATCTCGCCGGGAGCGAGTGTGAGGATTCGCACGGGTCGTTGTCCAGGGATGTTGATTTCGAGGGCCAATCGCCCCTGTTGGACGAGATAGAGTTGATCATTCGGGCCACCATCTCGGAAGACGATTTCGCCTGCCGTCACTTCCTGCACCGACGCGACCTCGGCGAGAGCCTCGAGGACCGACTGGGGAAAATGAGCCGTAAAGGAATGGTCTTCGAGGATCGCTTTGAGTTGGCTCGCCTCCATCGTGGGGACCTCGGGGGTGAGAGTTCAGGAAGCAGGATGAAGTCGTGTGGTGGAATCATAAAGCAAACAGTGTGCCATGCGGTTGAAAAAGGACGAACAATCTTACCTGTTGCACTCACGCACCCTTCCCTGCCTCCTGTCCCGACGTCCGAGCCCGAGTCTCGCCGGGAACGTCCTGATTCAGAGAAACTTGGGGCCTCTCAGTCGGAACGGCACTTGTCGGTCGGCGGACCATCGTCTAAGGTGCGGAAGTCTCTTGCTTTTCGCCGTGGCGGATGAACGGATTCTGCGGCCCTCGACGTCGCTTCAGGATCGTTGCTAACCGCCTCGCGGTCGTAGGGGCGGACGATTCAACTTGATGACGGCATGACTGCGGCGTTTCGCGAAGGAATGGATCCTCGCCACTTCGCAGACTGTCGCAGCGCTCCAACCAAATCTCACAATTGCACTATCACACGACAGCCTCTGGCCCTGTTTCTCGTATCGAGTCGATTCTTACTTAAGGATTACGAAACCATGTCGACAGCCGTTACAGCACTCCCATACAAGGTGAAGAACATCGAATTGGCCGAGCTTGGTCGCAAGGAGATCGAACTGGCTGAAGTCGAGATGCCGGGTCTGATGGCGCTTCGCGAAAAGTACGGCAAGTCGCAGCCTCTGAAGGGGGCACGCATCGCCGGTTGCCTGCACATGACGATTCAAACCGCAGTTCTCATCGAGACGCTGACTGCCCTCGGAGCCGAGGTGCGGTGGTCGAGCTGCAACATCTTCTCGACTCAGGATCAGGCCGCTGCCGCCGTCGCTGCGGCTGGGGTCCCGGTCTTCGCCTGGAAGGGAATGACCAATGAAGAGTTTGATTGGTGCATCGAACAGACGTTGTTCTGGCCCGATGGTTCTGGCCTCAACATGATTCTTGACGATGGGGGGGATCTCACCGTCATGGTTCACGACAAGTTCCCCGAGCTGCTCAAGGACATCAAGGGGCTTACCGAAGAAACCACGACCGGCGTGCATCGCCTGTATCAGATGCACCAGAAGGGAACGCTCGGCGTCCCGGCGATCAACGTCAACGACTCCGTCACCAAGAGCAAGTTCGACAACCTTTACGGTTGCCGCGAGTCGCTGGCCGACGGCATCAAGCGGGCAACCGACATCATGTGTGCCGGGAAGGTCGTCGTTGTTGCCGGGTATGGTGACGTCGGAAAGGGCTGTGCGGATGCCATGGACAGCTTCGGCTCGCGGGTGATCGTCACCGAGATCGATCCAATCTGTGCGCTGCAAGCAGCGATGGAAGGTTACCAAGTGTTGACGATGGAAGAGGCTGCTCCGCTTGGGGACATCTTCGTCACCACGACTGGCTGCTGCGACATCATCACCGGCCCGCATCTCGACGCGATGAAGCACAACGCCATTGTCTGCAACATCGGCCACTTCGACCTCGAAATCGATATCGCCTATCTCAACGGGCGCAAAGACATCGAGAAAATTACAATTAAGAAAGACTCCGACGTCGGTGGTCCCGTCCATAAGTACGTTTACCCGGACGGCAAGTCGCTGTTGGTGTTGGCCGAAGGTCGACTGGTCAACCTCGGCTGTGCGACAGGACACCCATCGTTCGTGATGTCGAGCAGTTTCACGAATCAGGTGATTGGGCAACTCGAACTTTGGGAACGGGCCGACCAGTACGAAGTCGGCGTCCACGTGCTGCCCAAGCACTTGGATGAAGAAGTTGCCCGCCTGCACCTCGACAAACTCGGCGTTAAGCTCAGCAAGCTGACCCAGAAGCAAGCCGACTACCTGGGCATCCCCGTCGAAGGCCCCTACAAGCCCGAGTACTACCGATACTAATCGGCTTGAAACTCCCGAAGGATCGAGTGTGAAGTAAGGTTCGCGGTACGGACCGATACGGCGGTCGCTACGTTGATCAAGTCCGCACCAAGAACCTTACGCGGGTGCATCGCCCACGAGATTGGGACGGCGGCGGTGTTACTTCGACACTCCTGACGTGACCGTGTGGTGGTTGGGAGTGTCAGTCTTCGGGCTGACTGCCATCGCCGCACATTTTGACAACTTTGGGATCGAACCGGGCGACGATGTCGACAAGGTCTTGTTGTTCGTTCAGGACGGCATGGATGTTTTTGTAGGCCATGGGGACTTCATCTGAGCCAGCGGAGAGGACTCGGATCCCTTTCTTGGCGAGGTCGCGTTTGACGGCGTTGAAACGGTATTGCTCCTTGGCTTTTGTCCGTGACATCTGCCGACCGGCCCCATGAGACGCCGAGTCGAGCGACTCGGCAACCCCCTTGCCACGCACGACGAAACCGGGCGCCCCCATCGAACCAGGGATGATTCCTAGCACGCCTGCCCCAGCCGGTGTGGCCCCTTTACGATGGACGATCAATTCTCGTCCGCCGTGGGTTTCCTTCCACGCAAAGTTGTGATGGTTCTCGACGCCGGCCAGTACGTTCGCGCCACAAAGTCGGGTAACGTTGCGATGGATCACCGCATGATTCGCCGCGGCGTAGTCTCCCATGAGGTTCATTGCCCCCCAGTATTCCTGTCCCATCTCCTGATTGAGATCGAGCCAGGCAAGTGTGCCGAACCGGGCGTACTGTTTCGGCAACAGGTTTCGAGCAATATTGCTGTACACCGAACAGACCTGATGTCCTACGCCACGACTCCCGCTATGACTCAGCAGGGCGACGTACTCACCTGCGGGCAGTCCAAGGTCGGGGGCCGACAGCGTCACCATTCCAAACTCGACGAAGTGATTCCCCGAACCCGACGTCCCTAATTGTGCCCAGGCTTTGTCTTTGAACTGTCGGGTGACACGCGTGATGGACCAGTCCTGATCCATCACGTCATGTTGCTGCTTGCGGTCCCACGTTTTCCCCGTGCCGAAGACAGTCCCTTCTTCCAGTGCCTTGTCGAACATCGGTTCGAGTCGCTTGTCGTCGAGGGTGGATGGGGGCAAATCAAGAATCGAGAGCTTCATACGGCAGGCGATGTCGACTCCCACGGCATACGGGCAAACTGCGTTTTCCAACGCCAACACGCCACCAATCGGCAGACCGTACCCCACGTGAGCATCGGGCATGAGCGCCGCAGCGATGGCGTTGGGGAGGGCGCAGGCGTCTCGCATCTGATGGTGGGCCGCATGGTCAATGTCGGTTCCCCAAGTGCGGTAATCGATCGGCTCCTTCGCCGCGAACACCGGTTCGTTCGTCAGGGTGATGAGTTGTTGTGCCAGCGGTCCGAAGTGTCCGTCGTCGAGATGTTCGATCGGCGATTCGCAAACCTCTCGCAGACGTTCCTTCATCACCCCGCCTCGCACCCCGTCCGCCGCCGCAGCCTGAATGCACATCACCGCCAACTTCACCGCCGCTTCGGGAATTCCCAACTTCTCCAATTGCCGCTTATTCATTACTCGCTCCGTTCCTCATGACATCGTCCTCACCGGCAACGACACACGCAAGCCTCACAATGTTCGCGGCGTCGATTAGAGTACAGTGACGAAGAATGGGACAAATCGCGATCGAGATGCCGTCCCATCGGCGCGACGGGGGAGACGCTGTGGTGGGGCTGCCTTGCTGATGGTGTTTTGGCGAGTTAAAACCTAGGATTATCGTAAAACAGGCTGTTGGTCGAAGGTGACGTATGGGTTTGAGCGACGACAGCGACGACATGAGCTGTGGAACGATTGCCGGATCCTACGTGCTCGGGACGTATTTTGTCGCGTTTTTCTCTGCATTGTTTGGAGGTGCGGCACATTGGTCACTCGTGATTGCTCCGGTGACATTTCCAATAATGACCTTGATCGGGTTCTTGCTCGTCGACAATTCCGAGGTACCTGTTCAGCAGTCCTTCCTGATTCAGGTGTTGCTTGTGTGGGGAGTCGCAATCGTCGGTTGTTGGGGCCTGCTTCGCAGTTGGCCATGCATTCTGAACACTCGCTGGCCGCCGATTCTGTTCGTTGCAGACGTGGTACTAATTTACTTTGTCTTTCGGTGAGTAACGTAAGATGTGACAAGTCGCGATCGCGATGCCGTCCCATCAGGGGTGGCACGTTTTGGTGGGTCTGCGGCGTTCCTCCTTGGACCATCCTACGTTGTTGGTGATGATTGCTGGGGGTGGTTTGTTGTGGCGGCGCTCTGTTCGGACCCGCAAGAAAATCGTGTCGGAAGTGGGGGGGAGGGAAATCGAGCGATTCGACCTTTTCAACGCCAGAGCAGATGAGTATGGTTTATCAAGGTGAGTTGTGTCGTTGAATCGACTTCGTCCAATCAACACGTCATCGCCTGTGTCAGCCGATCCAGTCGGCAGCAGCGATGTTCGGGGCAGTTTCCATGAGACTCAGCAGTCAGACATCCCCCAAATTGCATTATCACGTCGATGCCTATCGCTTCGTGTTTGATGCACTTCAGTTCGTTCAGGACCGCATGTCGCGTCCGGCGGCGCGCGATGTCGACGACGAATCATCGCATGTCTCCGGTCCCGAACTGTTGGACGGCGTCCGTGAGTATGCCCTCAAGCGTTTCGGCCTGATGTCGCGTAGCCTGTTCGCCTTTTGGGGGGTCACATCGACAGACGATTTCGGACGGATCGTGTTCGAACTCATCGAGCAAGGTCAGATGCGGAAGACCGATAGCGACGAACTGGAAGACTTCTTTGGAGTCTATGATTTCGAACAAGCCCTCGATCACGACTACGTCATCCCGACGGACGAGGCCTTCCGCACCCCCGAATAACACGGACATCACCCAGTCTCCCCTCCGATGAGACCGGCAGCTCGACGACGTGACGTGGGGAAAGTTATCAGCCTGTTGAAAAACGCAGGTCAGGTTTCCCAGCCTGACTTGGTGTCGTTTGATATGTAGGCAAAACAGTGGACGAGTTGCTCGTGTATGCTTGGACAAGCTGACCCACGGTCGTACTTCAACGGGCTGTCATGGGGCGTTCGTTTTTTTCTCCGGGATTGGAACTGGGACCGGGATTGGGATCTCCTCGATGCGGGGGGTGTGCATCACGCGGGAGACAACCAGTTGACGGTCGGAACTCCGGACTTCGAGAAACACTGTCGTGCCGATTTCGACATACTCCCACAGGACGCCGTTCGCGTCCCGAGTGATCATCCGAGCGACACGATCCGGGGCACCGCCGAACGATTGACGCACTTGGGAGGCTGACATTCCGATGGCGACACGCCCCGCTTCAATATCGGCACGGAAGGGGTCTTCCATCGGTTTGGGGGTGTCCGACTTGGCCATGACACGACCTTGATTGAGCGTGAAGCCCAGTTTGTCGATCCGTTCAAGTGCCGCGGCATTCGTCGGTTCCTGCAACAAGACCTCCCCCAGCAATGCGATTGTTTGTTTCGTGTCGTTCAACACGACGTGCGTGTCGTCCGCGAGATCGATCTGATCGATGCGACCTGTTTCGAGCAATTTCTTTCGGTGGGCCATCCATCGACTGCGGGCCGTCGCATCTCGTTCGAGGTCTTGGAGATCGAGCAGTCGCCGAGAGAATTGCATGAGTTCATCGCGTGACATTTTGTCGACTCGCCCGAGAAGGAAGTCGAGTTCCTTCTGGCGATAGTTCTCCGCCAGCGGGGCAAGTTCTGGGGCGAGTGCTTCGAGGCGGGCGGCCATCTTGAATCCGTCGCTTCCATCTGCCGCAGCTTCCTGTTCCACGAGACGTCGGGCGGTGTCAACATAGAACTGGCGATGGATCATTTGTCGTTCGAGTGGAGTGGCGGAGCGGTAACTTTGCGGTGTCAGCGTTGCGAATTTTTTCTGCCCATCTTCGCTGAACTCATCGAGCGGAGTCTTCGCAGACGGAAAACGAGAACTGATGTTTGCCAATAGTGTCGAGAACTGCGGCTTCTCTTCGCGCAGTCGGAGTGTTCGTTCCCCCCACGTGGCTGAGAACAGGCACTCCTCTTGAATAGCCGGAGCGAGATGATAGGTCGTCCCCTTTTTGCTCAGCCTCAAGAATTCGTCGACCTGTTCGATGGGAGTGTCTTGAAGAGCACGCCGAATACCATCTTCGCGAACGCGACGGGACCGATCGAGCAGCAGATCGTCCTTATAGAATTCGCCCCGTTTCTCCGCCCAGTCGGCCACGGTGTCAAACGTTTCGGCCTTGGTGGTGTCGCCGAGCCGGAGTTTCTCGTCAACAATCGCAAGGTCGTCCTTCCAGGAGAGGAGTTGTTGAACCTGAAACTCGTAGTTGCGTCCAATTTTGACGAGCTTACCTGTCAGCCGAATCGAAGGGAACGAGTCCGGTTTCATCGCTCCTTCCGGAAGGACGAACTTCAGATCACACTCCTTCATCTTGAGCGAGTTCCCGATCTGCGACCCGCCGCGCCCTTCCAGGTCGAGCAACCGATCCGTTAGCCCGTCCCATCCCTCTTTGCGTGCCATGAAGTCCATAATCGACTGTGGTTCGGCAGAGACCATTGTCGTGCCGAGTGTCAAGAACAGTAAGGCACACAGCCCGGCGAACGTCTGCCGCAACAGGCCGATACCGTGGTTGAGTCGAAGGAACTCTGTGTGCTGTCCTCTCATTTGGTCGCTCCCACTTCGTTTCCGGGTGAGGCTGGTAAGGTTCGCGAGTCGACTTGCAACAAGGCTGCCTGTTGTTTGAGAGTTGCTTCAACCGGTTCGGCAGGATGCCATTCGTCGAACCCAGGGACCAGTCGGCGATAGGTGTCTGTCCCGGCCCAAAGGAACGATGACTGGGGATCGAGTTCGATGATCCAGGTCGATTCGTCGAACGACAACTCACATCGCGAAAGCTGTCCAGCGAAGATGACCGACTGTGATCTCTGTTCGGGAGTGAGACGATTGAAGTCCGGAAGGTCTGCCCAGACTTCGACACGTCGCGGCTTCTTCCCGACGGCGAAGCCAACCTCGACTCGAAAACGCCCTCCCCTGTCTGTCATCAATGTCCCCGTAGACTCCTGACGGTCGGTCACCTGTTGCTCGACAATCGGAGATTCGAACAAGACCCAACGACCCTGATGCAATCCCGAGAAGCGAGACCGCCACTTCTCGTCAAGCGGCGGGGGATTGAATTCTTCTCCTGGCTCTCGCGGTTGTTGTGCGGCAATCTTCCGCTCTTTGGCGGCCACCTCGGTCGCGGCCTCGGCATCGTCCAGAATGCTCAAGACATCTCCCCACAACAGCCCATGACTCGCGGTCGCTTCACGGTATGCCTGTCGTGTTTGACGTGCGAAAAGATCATCCTGTTCGAGCAAGTCCAACGCCTTGACGGCCACTAGTAACTTTTCCTCGGCCTCTTTGAGGTCTCCTTTTTCAAACGCCACCAAGCCGGCTTCGGCACTCGGCCTCAAGACGCTGAGCGCATGTTCGACATGGTTCCTGTGGACCATCCACGCCACTAAAGACACGATAGTCACCACCAGTGCCAAAGCGACAAGTCGCAGAGGAGTCCACCAGTGTATGATCGCCAGGGCCCCCTGTGTCAGCATTCGGCCCAGCATCAGTGCGATGTCACCGATACGGTCGAGCAACCCTTTTGCGGCGGCTCCTCCAGCGGTCGCGACAGAGGCCACTTTGCCCCCCACCTTCTTCGACAAACCGGCCCCTTTGACCGATGACTTCTCTCCCCGCTGTTCTTTCTGTCGCCGTCGCTGATGTCGACTCATCCGACGTCCCGAGGGCTGTGTCGACGATTCGTCGTCGGAAGAATCCGCATCAGGTCGAGGTGACGAGTCATCCTGTTGTCGAGAGGAGGACTTCGACTTTGGTTCCGTGTTGGATGGATCGTCGAAGTTCGTCGTGTCGTCCTCCAGATCATCCAGAGAGCCGGGGACGTACTCGTCCCGTTCGATCGGCTTCGGTTTCTTGTACTTCGGTTCACCGGGAGCAGGGTAGACGTTCTTTGGGAGCACAAACAGAGCGGCCCCACAGTTTCGGCAGACAAGTTGTTGCGACGTCTTCCGCCGCAGTCCAGAGTGATCCAAGCCGCATTCACAGGTAATCTGAAACGGTTGCGGTGCGTCGGACGCGCCGCCACCGGGAAGGGCCAGGCGTGAGAGCCAGCCAGCCATCAGATCCCCGCGAAAAGAAGTCGTGAAATGGTCAAGGAACGTCAGCAGACAGGAACAGAATTATCTCCCGCCCCCCCTGCTACGTCAATGAGTCCGCAGATGTCAAAGATTTTCATTGATTTCTGGCAGGACAGAGAAAGAATCGACGTGAAGTTCCTTGTGAGCGGGTCGTCTCGGGTGTTAACCCAGTGGCGTGTGTTTCCCCGTAGGTCGGACAGGGAGACCGTTGTACTGAGAATTGGGGTTCAATCAACGAAAGTTCGTGGACTCCATGGCAACGATGTTTATGGGCGGACCAATAGGTGTTAGCCTGTGAGATGTCGACTCCAGGATGTCGACCCCTCCATTTGCGGAAGGTTTCAAGACAACCGGTGATCATGCTGGACCTTCGACGAGGTTGCCGGAAGTCGCAGACCGGTCGAATGAGGTTCGCAAAATCGCAGGACGAACCAACACCGTCTTACAGGAAGAAAATGTCTGAAAAGACTCCAATTGCCGACCTATCGAACTTTGACTTTGATGAACTCTGTGGCGCGTTCACGATTGAGCCGGGGGTGGCTTATCTCAATCATGGCTCGTTCGGTCCCTCTCCCGATGTCGTCCGGCGAATGCGGGAGCAATGGAGCGAGCAACTCGAACGGGAGCCAATGCAGTTCTTTGTCCGCAAGCTCGACACCGCGCTCGATACAGCACTCGAATCCCTTGGCGAATTCGTCGGATGCAAGCCGGGGAACCTGGCATTCGTCCCGAATGCGACCGTCGCCGTGAATGTTGTCATCGAGAGTTTCCCACTGACAGCGGGCGACGAAGTGTTGTTTACCGATCAGGAGTACGGTTCGGTGATTCGCGGATGGGGACGCAAGTGCAGTCGCGTCGGTGCACAGACTCGGCTCGTGCGACTCCCGTCCCCTCCTTCGTCTCCAGCCGAAATCGTCGATGCACTCGTCGAAGCGATTTCTCCGCAGACTCGTCTGATTGTTATCAGTCACATCACGTCGGTCACCGCGACGATTTTTCCGGTGGCCGAGGTCTGTCGGGCCGCTCATGCACGGGGCGTGCGGGTCTGTGTTGACGGGCCACATGCCCTCGCCATGATTGACCTCAAACTCCGCGACATCCCTTGCGACTACTACTGCGCAAGCGGGCATAAGTGGCTTTCCGGTCCCTTCGGCAGTGGGTTCCTTTATGTCGCCTCAAACGCCAAGAAGGGACTGGAGCCGGCAGTTCTCAGTTGGGGGAAAAGCCTCTCGGGACGGCCGAATCGATGGCAGGACGAACACCATTGGTTCGGCACCTATGACCCGGCACCCTATCTGACGTTGCCCACCGCGATCGATTTCTTGAAGTCGGTCGGCATCGAACGCTTTCGGTCGCAGACACATGCCCTTGTTCGGTTTGCTCGCCAGAAACTGGTTGACGAGGTGGGGGCTGTCCCTCTAACCGCCGACGATTTGCAGTGGTATGGATCGATGGTGACGCTGCGTCTCCCGCAAGTGGCGACGGCATCGCTTCCCCCCGGTGTGCCGCATCCACTCTCGCTGCAACTCTGGGAGCAGTACCAGATTGAAGTCCCAATTGTCCAATGGCGAGACGCAGTCCATGTTCGCGTTTCGTGTCATCTCTACAATACACCCAGAGACATCGAACGACTGGTGATCGCCTTGCGAGAACTGATCGGCAACTCCCCTTCCGGCCCATAGGCAATTCTGTGAACGATCAAGAAACACCCCCTTCCAGCACCCCGACCTCTGACGATGCATCAGTGGTGTACGGGAACGACAACACGAGTACGGCGGTTGACGAGTATCGTGCTGCGTACACCGGTGTTGCGGTCTGCGATCTCTCGGGGCGTACTCAATTAGAAGTGACCGGTGCCGACCGCGTCACGTTTTTGCATAACTTCTGCACGAACGACATCCGCCGTCTGCAACCGGGTGAGGGGTGCGAAGCCTTTGTCACGAACATTAAGGGGCGAATTCTGGGGCATGTCGCGATCTTTGCGGGGGAGACGGCCCATTGGATCGATAGCTCTCCCGACACGGCGAACGCGCTGCTGGCACATCTTGATCGCTACATCATCACCGAAGATGTCACCTTACGGGACGCGAGCGATTGGGGAACGTTGGCGATGATCGGACCGAAAGCGGCAAAGACATTGACTCGGCTGCTGGGGATTGTTCTCCCGGTCGATCCCTGGACCCATCTTGCCCTCCGGGGAGAGGGGCTGTTGTCTGCGGCTGCCGTGCGCCGCGTGCCGATGACTCGCCCTGACTGCTACACACTGGTTGCCAGAAAAGATGCGCTAGGTGACATTTGGACGAATCTTTTCGCAGCGGGCGCAGTCTTTTGTGGCTCTCATGCCTGGGACGCCTTGAGAATCGAGTCGCAGTATCCGCGATACGGAGTCGACCTCTCGGACGCCCTCATCGCTCAAGAAGCGGGACGTACGAAACAGGCGATCAGCTTTACAAAGGGTTGCTATCTCGGGCAGGAACCGATTGCCCGACTCGATGCCCTCGGGCATACGAACAAGGAACTGCGCGGCCTCTCTTGGGATGTCTCCGTTGCACCATTCGCTGGAGCAGAGATTCTCGAATCGAACGGTGACGGCGTCGTCGGCACGATGACGTCGGCCGCCGCCATTCCGGGCGAAGCACGAGGCGTTGGTCTGGGGATTCTAAAACGAGACTACCTTGAGCCCGGAACGAGCGTCCGAATTGTCAGCAGCGAAGGGCCGGTCACGGCACGTGTTGCCCCGCAATTCGTTTGAGGTCTAACGACAGTCCCCGCAGGCTCCGCGGATCAGCGCTGGTAGATCGGCAGGTATCGATATTCGATCGCAAGTGCGAGTACCGACATGGAAGTGGCATAGATTTTTCCCGCACCCCGCTCCGAACCATGCTCTGGCTTCCAACTGCCATCTTGGTTTTGCAGCGGCAGGAGTAGATCGATCATGTGAGTGCGATAGCGTTCGGAGTAATCTCCGCCAATCTTGAACATCCCTACGCTGGTGTAGTAAACGCCGTAATAAAAAAAGTTACTGTTTGCGCGGATCGGACGATCGAGTAGATAATCTGCTCCTCCGATTGCCTCGCGCGTCTCGTTTTCTCCGCAGACTTCCAGGCAAACGATACCGGTGCCAGTCATCGTTTCGGACTGATGGCTGCCGGGTTGATATCCAAACCCACGATTGTCATTCGTCGAACATTTCTTGACGTAGTCGACCGCATCATCGATTGCCTCTTTGGGGATATCGCAACCGATATCCTTCGCGGCCCGTAGGGACATCACTTGCCAACCGGTCACGGAGAGGTCGCTGTCGGTGCTGTTCGTCTGATACCGCCATCCTCCCCGTTGGCGGCTATCTTTCTTGACCGCTTGAGAGGTCAGAATCAACTTAATGGCCCGTTCCAGTGCTCGACGAACAGCCGGAGCATCCGCGTCGCTCACCATCCCCGCCGCCTCCGCGAGCATGAGCGTCGAAATGCCGTGACTGTACATCGGACCGGTGCCATGCCGGGTGACAAGCATTCCGTTGTCCTGTTGATTCTCGATGACCCAGCGAATCCCCCGTTCAATTGCCTGACCATAGGGACCTTCGCCCGGGACATGACCGCAAGCCATAAATGACATCACTGCCAGCGACGTGCCAGCCGTCGACTCGCCGTTGTCATCCAACGCCCAGGCTCCGCTCTGCTTCTGTTGCTCGGCCAAGAACCGCAAGGACCTCGCAAGGGCATCATCCACCTGACGCTCTTGCGGAGTCCGTTCGTCCGCTCCAGCAAGGTCGCCAAGGCCCCCCCCGAATAAGACCGAAAGAGCCAGCAAAACGAAGGTCATGCGCATGATATGCTCTCCTGAAACCATCCTCAGCGACGAACGCGACCGTCGATGCCATCGGGATGTGATCGTCGATCAAGGTTTGTTGGTTGCAGCGTCATCGGGGCGACGATTTCGCGAAATCTCTTCAAAGTACCGCTTGATGACGCGACCGTAGTCACCGCCGGAACGTTGCTGTGCAGACTGCGAGACCTCTGTTTTCAACTTCCCAGGCAACTGTCCCCATTGACGGTCCGACAATTTCTGCAATTGAACTTCCAGGTCGCTCAATTCGGCAGTCGCCGTCGCTCCGAAGTCCTCTGGATTGCTGTTTGGCGAAGGCTGACTGTTGGCCTGAGAAGGAGTCGATTCCTGAGATGGCGGTTGATTCTGCATCTGTTGTTGAGAAAGTCCCAACTGTTGAGCGGCCTCTTGCAAGGACTGAGCCACCTGTTGCAGCGACTGAGCGGCTGACGGTTCACCTTGGCCCGGTTGTGGTTGACCGTTCATCGGTTCGCCCGGCTCTCCCCCTGCCATTGGCTCTCCTTGTCCTGACATCGGTTCCCCCTGTCCCGCCATCGGCTGACCCGGCTGAGGTTGTCCCTGCTGTGGCTCACCCTGTTGAGGCTGACCAGCCTGAGGCTGACCCTGTTGTGGTTGCCCCTGCTCCGGCTGACCCGGTGCCCCTTGTTGTGGGGGTTGCCCCGACGGATTCGCAGGCATCTGAGCGAGTTGCTCGCCCGCTTGAGAAAGTTGTTGCATCGCCTGAGCCAGTTGCTGACCGACTTCGCCCGGCACAGCACTCGGTTGGGCCGGTGTGGCACCCGCCGCCTGCATTGCCTGCTGAGCAGCCTCTCTTAAGTCTCGAGCCCCCTGCTGGGCCTGTTGTGCCGCTTGCTCTGGATTGCCCGCAGCCAGTTCTCCAGCCGACTGACCGATCTCCTGAGCCGCTTGTTCGGCAGTCTGTCCGGCCTCTCCCGCCTGTTGACCTTGTTGGCCACGATCAAGTGGTTGAGACTGGAGTTGTTCTGCGACTTCCCCTAACTGTTGGGCGAGTTGCTGTGACTGCTGGGCCATCTGTTGCTGAGCCTGTTGCTGAGCCGCTGCCCGTCCGGCAGGAGATTCCGCCAACTGCTGAAGTTGCTGGGCCACCTGTTGCTGTTGTTCCGCCAGTTCCGCCGCACGATCTCCAATTTGTGCTTCGGGACTATTTTCACCAGCATTCGCGAACTGCTCGGCGACTTGTTCGCCAGTCTCGGCGGCCTGACCTGCCGTTTGAGCCGCTTGTTCCAGTTGACCAGAAGCGGCCTGTTGGGCGGCAGCCATCGCCTGCTGAGCGAAGTCGACTGCCTGCTTCGTCTCGTTTGAGTCTCGTCCCGTTTGTTGAGCTGTCTTGACGGCGTTGCGGGCCGCTTCCTGAGCGATCTGTTGCTGTTGAGCGACCGCTTCCGCTGCCTGTTGAGCCGCGTCAGCCTGAGCGGCCCCCATTGGAGCCTCTCCAGCCATCGGTTCGCCTCCCATGGGTTGGTTCCCCATTGGAGACCCTGCGTTTGCCATCGGGGCTTCGCCCATAGGTTGTGCTCCGGTTCCCTGTTGGGCGAGACGTTGTTCCTGAGCTGCACGAACCTCCTCGGCTAACTCCCGCTGTGCCTGAGCCAATGCCGCTGCCTCTCGAGCCAGTTCTTCGGAAGCTCCCGTCATCGGCTCGCCACCCATCGGTTGCCCCGCGTTCGCCATCGGTTCACCACCCATCGGTTCGCCACCCATCGGCTGCCCCGCGTTTGCCATCGGTTCGCCACCCATCGGCTGCCCCGCGTTCGCCATCGGCTCGCCACCCATCGGCTGCCCCGCGTTCGCCATCGGCTCGCCACCCATCGGTTGCCCCGCGTTCGCCATCGGCTCGCCACCCATCGGTTGCCCCGCGTTTGCCATCGGTTCACCACCCATCGGCTGCCCCGCGTTTGCCATTGGCTCGCCACCCATCGGCTGATCAGCATTTGCCTGGGCTTCGCCAGCCATCGGTTGATCGTTCATCGGGGTCTCGGCTGCTTCGGCAGCGGCGAGGGCACGCTCTTGTGCTGCGTCGGCTTGGGCTTGGGCGACATTTGCCAACTCTTGCAATGCCTCTTCGGCTTGCTGCTGAGCCTCTGCGGCCGGGATGGCCTGTTGCTTTTCGAGGGACTTCTTTGCAGCTTCACTATTCCGTTCTGCTTCGGCCCGGGCGACCGGAGCGACCTCCTTTGAGAGTTGACGGACTTCATTCGCGATCTGCTCTTGTTCCCGACGCAATTCGCCAGCCGCCTCTTGTTGCTCTTGAGGCGTCATCGCCTCTGCCATCGGTTCGCCCCCTTCGGCCATCGGGTTTCCGAGGGAATTGTCCGCAGCGGCCTGTTGAGCGTCGGCGAGTCTTTCAGTCTTCTCTCGCACAGCTTCCTGACGGTCTGCCAATTCCTGCGCCTTTTTGGCCAGTTGCTGGAGACGTACGGCTTCCGGATTCAGAGCATCGGCGATGTTCTCGCGAGTCTCCTGATCGGCTGCTGCTTGCTGTTCTTGATTCCCTTGAACCTTTTTCTTCAATGCTTCGACAGCGTCTGCAGCTTGTTGTTGTGCTTCGGCGTTCTTTTGCATCGCCTGAGCCAGTTGCTCGGAGGCGGGGGCGTCGGTGGGCATCGGCTCACCGTTGGCAGCAGACTGTGCCGCCTCTTGCTTCGCGACTTCTTCTACCTGACGCTGAGCTTCGGCAGCCTTTTCGAGAGCCTGAGCTGCTTGCTGCTTCTCGGCTTGTGCGTGGGCACCAGCTCGGAGTTGATCGAGTGCATCGGCCCGTTTCTGTTGATCGGCCGCCTGTTGAGCCGCTTGCTCCGCGGCCGGAGTTTGCTGTCCATCGGCCTGCTGTTTCGCCTGCTCAGCGGCCTTTGCCTGAGCATCAGCAAGCTGTTCCAACTGTTCTGCAGCCGGGGTGTCATTCGGTTGAACTGCTTCAGCCAGACGCTCGATCGCTTCCTGAGCCTCGGCGACTTGTTGTTTCGCTTCAGCCGCTTGCTGCGGGTCCCCCTGTGCGGCTCGATCCAATGCGTCGGCTGCTTCACGCACCTGTGCTTTCGCGGCCTCACGCAGGTCGTCCTGAGCCGGGGTGTTGGACTCGTTCAGTTGCTGTTCGAGCTTGCGTTGTTCGTGTGCCTGTTCGCGAAGTTCGCTCGCTTTGCCATCCGCCACCTTCTGCTCGGCGTTTTGAGCGATCTGTTCTTGTTTCTGTGCGATTTCTGCCAGCTTTTCTGTGGCGTTCGGCTTCCCTTTCAGGGCATCCTCCAGATTTGCCAATGCCTGAGCTGCCTCTTTTTGAGAGGCGGGGGCGTCCTCCACATTCTTCTGGTCGAGATCAGTTAATGCCCGAGCAGCCCGACGGACTGCTTCCATCTGTTCC
Organism: Planctomycetaceae bacterium; assembly: GCA_041398965.1. GTDB lineage: Bacteria > Planctomycetota > Planctomycetia > Planctomycetales > Planctomycetaceae > JAWKTT01. The sequence goes on from JAWKTT010000025.1 coordinate 38,516, forward strand.
CCCTTCTGGGCCTGCGGAATGTCCAAGTCAGCAGCACGCTGGGCAACCTTTTGTTGCCGCTCTTCGAGTTGTTCTAATTGTTGAGCCGTCTGGTCAGCTTCCTGCCCTTCTTCGGCCCGTTTCTCGATCGCTTCGGCCTCTCGGGCAATTGCTTTCTGTTCGTTCTTGATCCCTTCCACCTCGCGGGCAGCTTGTTGAGCGCGGGCTTCTTCGCTGCCGATGTCGCGAGCCAGTTCCTCCAGAACTCGCTTGGTCTGTTCTGCTTCGGCGACAGCTTCTTCGGGCTTCGCGTCTAACAGCTTCTCAACTGTTTCAAACGCTTGCTCGACAGCTTGCTTCTGCTTACCAGCATCGTCCCGATGCAGATCAAGTTGAGCCGCAGCCGCTTGAATTGCCGCCTGTGCGGCAGCGAGGTCGCGAGCCTCTTGCTTCTGTTCGGCTGCTTCGGCCTTTGCCTGTGGATTCGCGGGATCCTGCTTCAACGCCTCTTCTGTCGCGGCGGCTCGCTGGGCGAGTTCTTGAATCTCTTCCCGCAGCTCTCCTTCTCGTTCAGCCAATTTCTCAACCGCCTTTTGCGGATCGGTCGGCAACTGTTCGTTCTTTTTGAGTTCTTCGTTCAGACGGTCGAGTTCTCCAGCGGCCTCTTCTTGCTGTGCCGCTGCGGCGTCGGCATTACCGGCTTTCAGTTCTTCCAGAGCTTTCCGCAACTCGTCGAGATCGAGTGGTTGAACCAGTTGGTGATTCTGATTCTGCTCAGCTTTGGCAGCGAGCTTCTCAGCTTGTTTGATCAACTCTTCCTGACGTTCGGCGAAGGGTTCGAGTGCCTTCGCGATTGCATCGGCCTCTTGCTTGAGAGCGTCGGCGAGTTGATCTTGTGGTTCGGCCAGTTCCAAGGCACGTTCGGCCAACTCACGGAGACGGTCAAACTGTGCCTCTCGGGCGGCATCGAGAATTTCCGGACGCTGCTCGAGCAGATTGTTGAAGTCTTCCATGAGTTGTTGCTGATCGGCGACAAGGTCTTCACGGGCTTGTTCCTGTTGTGCTTCGCGAATCTCTTTTTGTTCCGCAGACTCCGCTTGAGGAACTTCATTTCGCTGCTTTTCCAGTGCAGCAGCCTCTTCGGCCAGCTTCTGGGCTTGTTCGGCGAGTCGTTGGACGTCAGCAAGATCCTGCTCGAGCTGAGCGACTTCCTGGAACTTTTCTTCCAGTTGATCAAGCTTCCTGAGTGCGTCATCAACTTTAGCGATAGCAGTCTCAAATCCGGCCTTCTTTTCGGCTAGCGGGGCCACAACGCTGGCATCAAGAGCGGCAGGAGCAGCGACGAGTTCTTCCCGGGCGATGGCCTGTGTCTTCGGGACCAAATTGGCATAGAGCGGGCTTTGTCCAAAGAGGGCTGCGAGCTGTTCGAGGCGAGTCGCCTGCTGCCGTTCCATCTCGGCCAGTGGCGGAATGGCATCGTCGCGGTCGAATGCCAGTTGCTGCTTCAGGTCGACATCAGCTTCCTGTCGCAGTTGATCGACGAGTTTGCGGTTGAGCTTCAGTTCTTCCTTGATGGACTTCAACAACTCCCGCCACTGCTCTCGACTGTCAGCAACCGCCTCGAAACCGAATGGTGCTGCATCGGGGCGGATCGTGATTTCTAGTTCTTCGCTCCAAGCTTCGTTCGGTTGAGGAACGGGCCGTTCATCGAGCGCCCGGACCCGCAACTGTACGCGGTCACCATCATGTAATGTCAAAGCAATGCCGTTTGGACCAGTCAATTCGGAAAGATCGAGCCGGTAGGCGTAGTCGATCTGTTGGACTCCCAAAAGTTCTCGCGGAGTTTCGACGTGACCTCTGACTCCTGACGGAAGCAGATGATAATGCAGTTCAAGGCGGTCCACCGCGACGTCGTCCAGTGCGATGACGGGAAGGGTCAGGACATCCTTGGGGCGCGCAGCTCCGGTTTCCTTTTGATTGACGAATGCCACCGTCGGTGCCTGGTCGGCTAAGACCCGTAAGGCACGATGGGGATCGGCGACGTTGCTGAGCCGATGCTCGTCAGTCAGCCGAACTTCGTAACGCCCTCCAAGGTCCAAAGCCGCGACGAAACTGTAATTCGACGACATCCGGTCTTCCGACAGCGGCAACATCAGACTTTCGCGGACCAGCTCCTCGCTTGTCGGCTGAGCATCGGCTTGGACGAGACCGGCAGCAGGATTGTTGCCGACCGGAGTATCGTTTGCGATATCGGCAACAGGAGTGTCCATGCTGCTCGCGTACCAGATAAGCTCCGCAGACTGGACAGGCTTATTGAACTTCAACCGCATCGTCACTTTGCTTTGCTCGAAGACGCTGACCTCGCCGACCGCTCCATCGAACACCTCAGCAGCCCGCCCCGTGTAGTCGGGCGGAGCGACATCCAGCACAAACGAGGTTGTCGTTGGCGACTCGACCACGTTCACCGAATAGCGTTTCGTGCGGGCATTCCCTGACGAAATCTCGAACTCGAACGGATGAAAGACATGCGGCAACGTCCCGACAAACAGCTTCGATTCGGCGTCCCATAACATCCGTCGCTGATCTGGTTCAGACCCTTCGGAGAAGGTGCTCAACCAGACCTCAGATGGAATCTCGTGATCTTGGCCGGAGCGCCATCGAGGCTCGGCATGGATGACAACATCGCTCCCCCGAGCGACAGTTCGGTCTCCCCCTTCGATGACGAAGTACAAGTTCGAGACTCGATCGACATTCTCGAATGGTGCAAAGAACCGAGTCAACAGGAGCGTGTAACCATCGACAGAATACAAGAAAGGAGCCATCAACACTGCCAGCGCTGTCGCAGCGATCCAACTGGTCTTCATCGCCCGCGAACCACTGGCGGCATCGGTCAAATCGGCCTTGCGAGCGGACGCAATCGTCTGAGCCACCAGTGCCCGACGCATGTGCGGCGAGCCTTTGTGCTCTTCCGGAATGTTGGGGTCGAGAAGTTCCACCGTCGACGAAAGTCGCTCGTGCAATTCCGGGTGAGCCGCTTCGACCAACGCGGCCATTTCATCGGGTGACGACTTGCGAAGTAGAGGTCGCAAGACTCCCCAGATGAAGGCCCCCGCAGTGAACAGAAGCGTTCCTCCGAGGAAGACTGCCCGCAGTGACGGACTGACATCAAAGAGCAGGTCGACCAGCACGCCGACCCCGATGGCAGCCACGAGGATCAACAGCATGAGGGCCAATCCCCGAATGACCGCAAGTGTCCGGACCTTGCGATCCAACTGCATCAGGGGACGGGCGATTTCTTCGGGAAGTGCCTGTAATTGATCGAGAGTCATCGCCAACGCTCCTGCGTGTACGAAACCAAATGGAGATCCACCCCGCACCATCAGCGGGGACAGATCAACCAACGCGAATCATTGTACAACAACCCCCGCCCAACGCTAGGGGAAGACCACAGAATCACAAGTCAACTACTCCAGCGTGAACGATGGCAGTTGCACCACTTGCCCCCCTTGCTCGGCGCTTTGATGAGCGCAGATTCCGACGCAAGTCCAGTTGGCAGACTGCTTCGCATTCGGCCAGGGATCGCGGTCTTCAACCAAGGCACTCAGGAATTCGTGGACCATGTGTGGGTGCGAGCCGCCGTGGCCCCCCCCTTGCAGGAACGACAGATGCTCCGCATCGTGAATCTCTTGCGGCAAAGTGAAGCGGCGGATCGGCTCGGGAAGCAGGTGGGCGTAGTCTGGAACAGTGACCTTTTCGGGAATCTCCGGTTCCGGCTTCTTTGCGGTATGAATAATGTGCGGCTCGTGCTCGACAAGAGTCCACTCGAACGACTTTTTCGTCCCATAGACATCGAAACTCTCACGATACTGCCGGGCGACGTCGTACAGGAATCGCCAAATGTGACATGCAACGTCCGAGTCTTTGATCTTGATATGGCACGACTCGACCGCAAACCGGTTCCCCGACTTCTTCGCGATGTCTTCCCGAACCGTTCCCGAACCAAAGCAACTCACATACTCGGCCAACCCATCGACCAACCCGAGACAAGGGCTGACGACGTGCGTGGCGTAGTGCATTGGGATCATCGCTTCCCAATAGCTTGGCCAACCATCCATGTCTTGTGGATGTGACGCTGCAAGGTATTGCAGTTTGCCGAGGTCCCCTCGCTGGTACATCTCTTTGATGAACAAAAACTCCCGGCTGTAAACGACAGTTTCGGCCATCATGTACTTGAGTCCGGTGTCAGCCACCTTCTGGCAAATCGCATCGCACTCGGCGATGGTGGTCGCCATCGGGACGGTACACATCACATGCTTCCCCGCATCCAAAGCCCGCAACGTCATCGGGGCATGATCGGGAATCGGGCTGTTGATATGGACGTAATCGATCTCCGGGTCAGCGAGCACGTCGTCGTAACTCGTGTATCGCTTGGCGATGCCGAATTCGTCGGCCACCTTGTTCAACTCGGTTTCGTTCCGCCGACAAACCGCCGCCACGTTGCCGTTGGGATGGGCCTGATAGATCGGAATAAACTCCGCCCCAAACCCCAACCCCACCATCGCAACATTAAACTTCTGACTCATGATGAATCCTCTCAAAACGGCACGGAAACAGTCGACAGACCGACAAGATCACAAACAGACAAGTCGGCAAGTCAAAGACAATACCGAATCCCCCCACAAGATACGAGTTCCGCCCCCCCCCAGAAAAACGATCAACAAGTCCCACCTCTGCAAAGTGCGGGACCCACGATGCCATCCCACTCGACCAACCCAGAGTTTTCGTTAATCAGTAACCGTATGCCAGGCACTTGCGTGACTTCCACTCTTTGACGGCGGATATCGACTGACCGGATTCGGGCGCCTTTCAGTTTTTCAGGAAATGACTTACAGTCATGCCGATCAGCTTTTCACATGGCGTCACTTGTGGTGGTGATCGATTGCAGGGGCGCGCTTGACAATCTACTGGCCAGAATCGGCATGTCTAAGCAACAGCCACAAGGAAGTCAGGCAGGAGCCTGACCTACATGAACTTGGAGGTGCCTCCGTGAGACAGCTGTCGTTCGATGAATTTGAACTCTTATACCATTTTTTCAGATGAACGAACCTGAATACATTGCCAAGCTCGTCTTGCTTGAGATGAGCGAGATCGAAGACTTGCTTCCCATGTTTGAACCGGGAATGCCTGAGGTTCTGTCTCCACCCGGATATTGCCTACTTTCCGATGCGCTGATTTGGGGCGATGAGTTGCCTGAAGTGAACAAGATTGGTTGGTATCGATACCTCTGTCGTTTCCGAAGTTCCTTGATCGAGGGGAGTTCAGAAGAGCGAATTCGGCTCGCTTGGGATAAAGCCATAGCACGATGGCCGCGCTGGATAGGCTTTTGCGATACACGTCGCGAAGAGTCCGCGGAACTCACTTCGACATTAAACCGATTTCGGTCAAAGTCGTGTGTTTGCGATTAGTTACGGCGGGGTGCGATTGTCGAGGGGTGGTGGCATGGTCGGGCCACCCAGCGAGTGCTGGCAGACAACCCGGAGTTGCAGGGGCCGTCGCTCCCCGATGCGGAGATCACCCCGGAGGACTGGCGACTCGTCTCGCTGGAGATGCTCAAGCCGGACGGGGGACTGCTCCGCATTCAACTTCTACGGCCTGTTGACTGGCTGCTGGAGCAAGCCCTGCTGCTTGTGGAACAGACCGACGACCTTAACCTCCTGCGTCCCCGTCCGCTCACCGTCGCCATAAACGACGCCCCACTGGCGGATCTGTTGTTGGGGCGGGGGATTGAGTTGGACCTGCCGGAGCTTGGGGCGCAGGGAGAGGCTCAGGTGGTGGGGATCGCTCCTTGTCCGGAGCTGGAAGCAGCGGATGGACCTGGACGGCGGGTCATCACCGGGACGTTCCGACACTCGGCTGGGAACGTGCTGAAGGTGACGATCGAGGGGGAATCGGAGCCGATGGGAGTGACGGCCAACCACCCATTCTGGAGTGCCGACCGGCAGGCGTTTGTGGCGGCGGGGGAGTTGCGAGTGGGCGAACATTTTCAACGGGCTGACGGCACCCTCACGCAAATCACCCGCCTCACCCCCCACCGCGGCCCTCCGGTCGAAGTCTTCAACCTAGAAATCGACACCGAACACGTCTACCATGTCGGGGTCCGTGGGGTGTTGGTGCATAATAGCTGTATCGGCCATGGCTATGGGATTTTCAACAACAAGACCGGTGAAGTTTTGAAGTTCGGGATCAGCCGCGCTAAGAACTTACTGACGAAGACTGGGCTGTCCGTCCGGGCGCAGAATCAACTCACCGCGCTCGCCAGTAAGCTGGGAATTCCACGAAGCGATTTGAGTTCGGTGATCCTCCATGATAACTTCAAGAACGCAAAAGCGTTGTTTCAGTGGGAAAAGGAAACCGTCGGAATTTGGAGAGCTTTAAAACACAAGCTCACTGAAAACGTTCGCCCCATCGGCGTTAATCCATTCAAATAGCACCCGATACGATAGGTGATGACTTGTACCTAAGAGAGGTTGATTTTTCGGCGGATGATGAAATCGTAAATCGTCACAAAGGCGGCTTTGCACAACAGTTCTTTTTCGATTCCTATTGCATCTGCCTACCATACTCTAGCCTGATCAGATTGAAGATTCCGACAGTGGACGACTGGAAAATTTCCATCACCTTTTATGACACAGTGGTCGATGAACCACCCATGTCGCGGTGTTTGCCAATTCGTACGCGATGGCCATTCGACTTTTCTCGATACGTAAGTGCCACGAACCTGGAGAAGAAGCGGATGATGTTGGAAGGGCTCCATGCCGCTTCACTTTGGGTGGCTGAGCAAATGTGCTGGAACACAGCACCGCTGCAGGCTGCTTACGAGACTCTCCTCAAAGCAGATTGCGAGTGGTCATATGTTTCTAAGAAACAATGGCTCTCTCCAGATCGAACACTTAAGGTTCGCGTGGCGGTTGACTTAGACATTCCGATGCACCATCTCATGCTGAACGTGTATCAGCCACGTACCGAGAGCATCATCAAGCGAATTCCTTTACGATTGTTGCATCCGATTAATAGTCCCTCATACTTTAACGTTAAAAATGGACGTTGGGTGTCGAACGACCAGTTTGCATTTCAGGATGGGTACCACCCCGAGACATTTGTCGACTTCCCGCCACTTTCATGAGAGGAACGATCCCTTCAATGAAATAGGTAATCGAAGGTCGGGCACCTGCCTGGCTTCCACGATTTGACGGCGGATATCGACTGACTGGCTTCGGTCCCCTTTTAGTTTTCAGGAAGTGACTTACAGTCTAGCCGGGTCAGGTTTCCAAATGGCGTTGCTTGTGGTCGTGATCGATTGCAGGGGCGTGACATAGGGAAACTGATCTACATGAACTGTGATGCGATTGCGCAGTGTTTGAAGGCGATTTGTCCAGATGGATATTTCCCGTGCAACAAAGTTCGTCGTGGGGTGATCTGTGATGACTGATAAGAATCCTCTTGCTAAAATCTGGGGCGTTGTGGCATGTCTCTCGCTGTGCGCTAACGTTCTGTTGCTCACAGAGTATCACAAGGAGACCCAGAGCCGACGTAGCCCGGAGGAGGAAATCGTCTCGATGTATGGGTTCAGGCATTTGGAGACGACTCGTCGGATTGAGACTCAATCGATGATGGTACGTATGGTCGGCTGGTATGCGAGTGAGATTGAAAAGAGTGGGCGACGCCTGTCTCCATATGAGAGCACTGGCATTTGGTATTTGACACTCTGTGAGCGCAGCACGTCCCTGAGCACTCCGCACTCGTGTACTCCGGTCGATTTCTGGGGAGAGCCGATCATCGTGAGCATAACGTCCGATGGAGACAGTGCCTGCATTATCGCGACTAGCAGTGGCCCCAACCGAAAGACTGGTCCGGGACTCGATGTCGACGATATCACAGTTACAGAGACAATTACTGTTCAGGGAGGTCTAAGGGAGCAGCCAAGTGAGTCGTCCTAGTATCTTAGGACGTGTCAAGCGAAGGACAATACTCCTTTCTTAATGATCGCGAATCCGCGGCTCGGGTGGCACTGGCGAAGCGGTCACTTTTTTGGGGGGGCCGCTGGCTAGAGCGGTGTTGAGTGGGGATGATCGGGGCGAGTTGGGGAGGTTTTGGTCAGAGGTTCACTTGATTGTGCCACGGGACTGGGGGAGTCAGTGGCACTTGAATCGAAATCGATTGACAGTGCCACTCCGGCGGCCCGTTTACTCGCCGATGGCCGTCGATCCGATGCCATTCAGGGCGTCCTTCCGGAAGACCCAAGTGGGGATTGCTTCCTCGCTCGCCCAAGAGAGCGTCCGCCGAACCATCTGTTCGTCGAATTGCTGCTGCGCCCCTTTGTTTGGATCGATCTCGACAAATCCGAACACGGCGTTGGTATTGGTCCGAGAAGTTTCCCAAACCGTTTCCCCCCCCACTTCGAGGACCGACTTGAACTCAAGGGACTTCTTCTCATACGACAAGGTTTCGAACGAACCGATGCGGTCAAGCGTTTCGGTACCGAGTCCCTCTTTGGAAGTGCCGGTCAATGTCAGTTTGAAGTCGTTTCCACCGACCTCGAAACCGCGTTTGCGCAACAGGGCTGTCACGTTGCTCGTGATTGATTCCTGGTGAGGACCGGAAACGTGGACTGTTCCGGACATGCCCGAGGTCAGCGCCAATGGTGACGTCAACTTCTGGCTGGCCAACTGCGTTCGGACCTGCTGACCTGGAATGGCGTACGGGGTCATGGAGAGCTGTTCTCCGCTGAGGGCGAGCAGAGCCCCTTCATGGGAATGAGTTCGGGGCAACCATGGTCGGCCACGGCTCGATGTGTATCGCCATGCCACCGCCTGCTGAGCAAGATCAATGACGTAATACGTCCCTCGCTGCAGCAACGTGACGTAATCTGTTCCATCCCACACCAGAGACTGGACATCGGTCGAGAAGGGGAGCGCAAACTCGGAAGCAATTTCCCCTTTCTGCAGGTTGACGACCGAAAACACTCTGCCCCCGATGACGCTTCGCACCAGGAGGAGTTGCGTCGTATCAGGTGAGAAGGCCGACGCGATGACATCTCCCACGCGAGGAATCGTCCCGCTCAGTTGTCCGTCCGAAACCTGAACGATGTGGTACTGGTCGCCATTTCCATACCCGACATACTGGCCGTCCGATGACCAGGCAACCCCCGAGGCCCGGCTCCCCTCAAAGAGCAGTTGGCGCTGCCGAACGTTGTACAAGCGAAATCGCCCATCCGGATCGAGCGCGACAGCCCGGTCATCTTGCACCAGGCTCCATTTCGCGTCGTCAGCCACGACTCCTTTTAGACTGCTGACCGGGGCGAGCGTCTCCGTCTCGTAAACGTAGACATAGCTCTCCTTTCCGGCCCCTCCACGCACGGCAAACGTCGATCCTTCCGGACTCCCGAGTACCGCAGCGACGGCAGCGGACGGCTGAATCAATCGTGACATCCCGCTGGAAAGGTTCACAAGTTCCAGAATCTGATTTCCTTCTGTCCCCCCCAGAAGGAGCAACTGCGGCGTCTCGCGGCCCATAAGAGTGGCCTGCTGCCAGTCAACGCGATCGTGCAGAGTCACCGTTTTCATCGTGATGGGAGGTGCCTGCGACATGCCCCCTGTTTTCACTCCCCAAGCTACGGCAGGGGTCGAGTCGTCATGTGTCGCCTTCGACGTGATGAGTTGCCTTGGCGGCACCACCAGCGGCGTTAATTCTGGTCGCTCATCAACCGACTTCGGTACGTCCGGTCTGACAATTGGATCGGCCTTACGTTGGGCCAGCTCGGCCAAGGGAATTTCTGCCAGTTCGAATACCCCTTCGCTCATTCCGTCGGACGTCAGATAATGACTGTTCCCGACCGTAATGCGGGAGCCACCGAGAACCGATCCCGGGGCCGAAATGTCCTTGAGAACGCGGCCATTCGTGGAATCGAGCAGGTATCGCTCAAATGCCAGCAGATGCTGACCATCGGCAAACCACTGCAAGGGGATTCCCTCCGGGGGTGCTCCCGCGCCTGCCAACCAGTGATCCGGCCAGGTCTCCTCCTTAACCAGCGCCCCGGTCGTCAGATCATAAAGCAGGTACTTGCCCACCTTCAGGCCGCGGCCAAGCACGGCCAGTTGCTTCCCGTCGCGGGAAAACGCCATTGCCTGCACGGACAGCGGGGTCTCCGGCCTCCAGGTTGGCAAGACAATATGATCGGCCTCGGAACCCTCAACGAGGTCGAGAAAATAGATTGCCGGACTGCTGGATGCGGTCAGTTCCCGTGTCTCGGCACGGTTGCGAGAACGTTGATCAAAGTCGCTGAGCGGGGCCACCTTGGTCCGCACGACAGCGAGGTATCGTCCGCCGGGAGAGAATGCAATCGCTTCCTGATCCCGCAGATCGAATCCGCCCATTTCCTTTCCGTCTGGAATGGACCAGAGAAAGACCTTGCGCGGACTGCTGCTGAATCCCGAAACTTCTTTGAACATCCCAATGAGCCTGTCGTTCCTTGGAATCGCCAATCCTTCGATCGCTCCTTTGTCACCCGGACTGCCAGACTTGCGAATCGCGAGGTCAACGGCAAACTTGTCGGTCTTCGCGTCCCAGACACCGATCCCTCTCGCAAAGACACCCTGATCAACCGACCCGGCGAAATACCGGCCGTCCGGGCTTAACGCCACCAGACCCATATCCGCCTTCAACGACTTAATATTGAAGACGTCGTCCCCCTTGACGACATCCCAGATTCGGATATTTCCACCCTGCGACGTGATTTCCCCCAGAGCCACCATGGGGCTGAAACTAACGGGCGTACAAACCGAACGGCTGCTCACCGGAGTCGCCCCCCGCGTAATTCGGAATTTCGCCGATGTCTTTTCCGGAGCCGAGGCGGCCGGCGATTCGGGTGGATCAGCTACGACTGACCAATCCCTCGGCGCCCGGTCGACGGCCGGCCGAGAGAACACCTCCCATTCCGTTTGCAGCAGCATCGCGCGAAGTTCCTCCGACTTCACGTCGTCGGGCTGGGTGAAACTGACCTTCACGGTCGAACTGGGCATCCCCTTCCCGGCATACAGGTTCCTTCCATCTTCACGCACAGCCGTCTTATTCGCCGCCTGGTTATTGGCTGCCGGTTGACCCGCTGTTGCCCCAGCCCCCGGTGTCTCGACTGCTGCAGGTCGCCCACTTGCTTCGCTCGCATTGGGCGTTGTTGTCGTAACACTGCTACCTTCTGCGGGTTTGGAGGAAGGACGCAACCACAACACCGCCCCAATGGCCACAATCACTCCCAGAAACGCAGCACCAGCCGCCGAGCCCAGAATGATCCACAGAAGCTTGTTCCCGCCGTCATCTCCCGATTTCTGACTGCCACGACGGGCTGGCTGGGGCCGATTCTGGCGGCGACCTGGAGATGCCATGACTCTCTGTCCTTCGGCAAAAGATGACGGTTGAAGCAATCACCAGTCACGCCACCCGTCACGAGTCCGTGCTCCACGGAGCAGCCCCCAGGTCAGGGTGGATGCCCCTTGGCATGACAAAAGAGACTCTATCGGGAGACCGGGCTACAAATTAGGAGTGATTCCAAACGGCCGCGCGGACTGGCGACCTGAGACGACATGCGAAGACCGCCGGAAAGCGGCCCCGCTTCAACGTATCCCGGACCGCTGGCAAATGCAAGCATTTGCCCAGTGAACGCAAGGGACTGTATCCGGACGGAATGCGGACGGACATCGCGGACGGCGAATCGACACACCGCTTCCCTTCCAGCAAGTTTCGACCCAGCCGACGACGAATGCTTGAGAGTATTCTTGATACTCGGCTTCGCTAATCGCTCGATACACTCATGCATGACCCTCGCGAACCGGCACACTATTCGGTCGAATTGTGTGTGGGAGTTCGGAGGGATTGCATGCGGGTTGTGTTCGTGGGGACGGCTGCTTACTTGCGGTCGGCCTGAGGGATGTAGAACTGAGTTTTGGCTGGCGAACATCTTCGGGTGTCGAGTTGAGCGAGGCGGAGACGGCCGTCGATCATCAGGACGGAGACCCAGTTGTCGCCAATCAAGGGACGGGCGTACTTCACGAACATGTCACGTCAGTCCCGCGAGTGATCAACGTCGGGGAACTTGCGGTCGCTATGCAGCCACTTCTCAGAGAGCGCTGTCGTACTTGACGGTGTAGTTGTCCCAGTCGGTCCGGAGAATAGTCGACATGTAACCATGTTCGCCCGCAGCGGCGAGCAGAGCCGCTTTCTGACCGACAGCGTAGCCCAGTACGACTCTTCAAGTCACTGGTCGACGCGTACACCATGTCGTTCCCGCTGATGAGTTCCCGGCACGTTGCATCGGGCGGCCTTTGACTGCCAGCTTCTTGTCGTTGAAGGTGCGTTCGTCAACATCTGGGCGACGGTGATCTTGCTCGACCCGAGGTCGGATGCCCGAACGAATCGCGGACGAGGAAACTCTTCAAAGTCTCCAGTCCGTAATCGTCGAACCTTCACTGACGACGACCAGCGGCGACCCATCTTTGAGCAATGGTGTTACGATGTCATCGAAGATCTTGTCGATGGTGACTTCCCGTTCGGCGAGATAGATCAGCAGAGGCATCTCGCGGTACGGGTCGGCGAGACGGGCCGCCGCAGGGATGTACCCAATTTTCCGGCCCATTGCCTGCATCACAAGCACAGGGTCGGCAGGGGATGAACCCCGGTTTTCCTCGTTTGCCTGTTGGATGTAGTGAGCCCAGTATCGGGCCGTCGACCCGTACCCGGGGGTATGGTCGACCAGTTTGAATTCGCTGTCCCCGACGTCGTTGTCGATCGTCTTGGGTCCGCCGAGTCCGCAGACATCGAGGCCCCGTTCCCGAGCGATGTTAGCGACCGTGAACGCAGTGTGCATCGAGTCATTCCCGCCGACATAGCAGAAGTACCCGATGTCATGAGCCTTGAAGACCTCCATCAACCGATCGAAGTCTTCGGTTTGCTTCTCTTTGAGTTTGTAGCGACAGGTCCCAAACGACCCGGCTGCGGGGGTTGTTCGGAGAAGTGCGATCTCTTCGGCAGATTGCTTCGTGAGGTCGAGCAGTTCCTCCTTGAGCACACCTTCAATCCCGTGCCAACCGGCATATACCGTGCCGATTTCGTCCATTCGCTTCGCCGTTTCGACGATTCCGCGCACAGTGTTGTTGATGACAGCCGAGGGTCCACCCGACTGGGCGACGATCATGTTTTTAGGCATGGATGAGCTTCCGAGGTCGAAGTCTGCGAAGAATCCGGGAGTTTGCGTACAGTCGATCACCCCACCCGGTCGAGTTGGCCGACCTGCGGATGATACCGGGGAGCGACAAAATTCCTAGTCGACGCCCACGAAAATCGCCTGTTGACCGACGTGCAGTCCTCTCGACAAGTGCTCCGACTCCCCCATGCGATTTGTGCCTCTCAATCCTTCAACCGGACGCTTTCTTGTTGCTCATCCCGTTCGTATCGGTCACAATGAATCCCATGCTTCTGTTCTGATGCGTTAATTGAGGACGAACACAGTTCGGGGGTCGGCCGAAACGTCACCTCATGACCACAACGAGGAGGCCTTTGTCTGGTGAGTCGGCCGGGCACCTCCTGGACTCACGCTGCGTTGACAAATGATCGAGTGACTAACACTTGGGGATGACGAATGACTCACTCTCATCGAAAATCGGTTTCGCGGCGGACGCTGCTGCGTGTCGGAGGCTTGGGGTTTGCCGGATTGACTCTGTCGGGACTTCTGCGGGCGGAGGGAGAGCACGGGGGGACCGGGCGGAGCATCATCAACATTCATCTCGACGGCGGGCCTCCGCAGCTGGATACCATCGACCCCAAGCCATTCGCGCCGGCCGAGCTTCGGGGCGAATTCTCCCCCATCGATACCGCGCTCTCCGGCGTGAAAATCTCCGAGTTGATGCCTCTCATTGCCCGACGAGCCGACGCCTTTGCGTTCATCCGCACGTTGGTCGGGTCTGTCGGTCAGCACGATGCGTTTCAATGTCAGTCGGGGTACTCGGCGAAGGACTTGCAATCGTTCGGCGGACGACCAGCAATCGGATCGGTGCTGAGTTCGCTGCTCGGGTCTCCCTCCGACGCAGCCCCCACATTTGTCGACCTCATGCAGGGGCGACCACTCGTCAGAAACAGTGCTCGTCCCGGTTTTCTCGGCCCCTCTCACCAACCTTTTCGCCCCGACCTCTCGTCGATGTTTGAACGCGAACTCGAAGCGGGCATGAAAGGAGAACTCGCCCGACTCGGGAGCGATCATCAACTCAGTCTCGAATTGGATGAGCGACTCACCTTGACGCGGCTGGATGATCGACGCAACTTGCTCGCCGGTTTAGACCGCATTCGTCGCGGGGTCGATCACTCAGGGATGATGCAGGCGATGGACCAGTTTCAGGAACAGGCGACCGGAATTCTCACTTCCGGTCGATTGGCCGCTGCCCTCGATCTCTCGCAGGAAGACCCCAGCATTCAAGCCCATTACATGGCTCCGACTCCGTCAGGCGGAACACAGTCAACAACCTCCGAGGGGCCCAACTTCCCGCTGAAGTTCCTCCTTGCCCGTCGTCTGATTCAAGCGGGGGTCCGCATGGTGAGCGTGTCCGTGAGCGACTTCGACACCCATAGTGATAACTTCTCCAGAATGCGACACCTGATGCCAATGGTCGATCACGGACTGCATGCACTCGTCACCGATTTGGAACAACAGGGAATGCTCAACGACGTGGTCATCGTCGTTTGGGGGGAATTTGGCCGATCCCCTCGCGTCAACGCCAATGGCGGACGAGATCACTGGCCTGCCGTCGGACCTTGTTTGCTGGCTGGCGGGGGCTTGAAGACCGGTCAGGTGATTGGCGAAACCGACCGCACCGCAGCCGCAGCGGTCAGTCGCCCCGTCCATTACAAGGATGTCTTCGCAACCCTGTATGAACGTCTCGGACTCGACGCCCGTCAACTCACCCTCATTGACCCCCAAGGCCGCCCACAGTATCTGCTCGACGCAGGAGACGTGATTTCGGAAGTCATCTAGCTGAATAAACCAAAATCACGAAGTGCTTGACGTTGCTCACATGAGCCAGATAAAGTCATTCTACGTTCTAACGTCTCACTTCTCTTGGCGAATTTTCAGGTGCATCATGAACGGCTTAATGGTTGAGCGATTGGAGGACCGAATCCTGCTCGCGGCGTCAGTCTCCTTTCAATCTGGGACACTCTCCTTTACCGGTGACGGCGGTGTGGATCATGTTTCAATCGACGGCTGGGGAGAACCCGGACTCGTGAGAGTTGCTTATCACGGCCCTTGCGGTTCGGAGCAAACGATCGAGTTCTACGAAAACGTCAACAATATCGTGATAAACACCAAAGGTGGTGCAGATTTTGTCCACATTGCATCTCTCGACATATCCGGGAGCGTGACCGTAAACACCGGTGGTGGCAATGATTATCTTGGATTCTTCGAGTCATCAATCGGAGGCTCCTTCTCCGCAAAGATGGGGGGAGGAAGCGACTTCTTAACGACCGCGAACAATCTCATTGCAGGGACTGCGTCAATTAATATGGGCGGAGGTTTGGACGGAGTCGATTATTACAATACGGATTCCGTCGGGAAATTGACGATGAAGTTCGGGGGAGGTAACGACCACGCCCTTCTGCTCTTCAACGACGTTGCGGAGGGTTCGGTCGTGTCTGGAGACGGAGGCAAGGATCTATTCTTCGACCTGGACGAACCGCTTCCAACAACAACCAGTCTCGTTAAAATTGAAGTCCAAACTCATAGCGCGACACCCGAAATAGACGACCTCTGGTACAACGACTTTTTGAAACGCGGAATTTGCGACTGACCGAGATACAAGTTAGTCCTCCCTACCGAATAAACTCCGCTGCCCCAAAGGACGCTCCTTAAGCGCAGGACAAGGGGGGCGTCGAACAGCCGCTTGAAAATCGCCGTGGGTCAGATTTCTAATCTGACAAGAGCATCTCGTACGGCTTTTTCCGAGACATCAAACGGCACCATGGCAGGCTAGAAAGCCTGTCCCACGAATTCGATGATGAATCCAATGGCCGGTGCGATTGTTATGGAACCGCACAAACTCCTCGACCCAACGGCAGTAGGTCTGAATGGTTCGCTTGGCTAGGCGACGGACTTCACAGGCTGCCCTGTATTGTGCGAGGAGTTTCGTCTCCACAGTTTGCCGCGCAAGAATTGCTCGGTCAATTCGCGCAACGGATTTGATCCATCTCCGTTCCAGGCTGGAGATTGACTGCCATCACTGCCCGGAGTATTCTCAAGACACATTGTTAAGAGATAACCAAGTTCGTCCTCAGAGTGAATTTCAATGCAAACACTTGAGCCGCTGCAGAGTCAGATTGCCATGTGCTCAAGATTTCGCGTTACGCCACAGACGTTCATGCGAAATGAGAAGATGGGGATTGCACTCGCGACTATGAGCTCAATGCCGATCAACGGCATGCGAATCCCTGCGTTGAGCGGATCGACAGGCTGGTATATGTACGGTGGTATCGAACAATCGGCGGAATCAGACTTCTATATGCCGTTATGCATCACGCATCTTCAAAAATATTGCGAAATAGCACTGCCGTATCTTTGCCTCCCGTCAGGCTGGAGGTTTCAGATCGATGGCGATGGCTACGAGGATGTGTGGTATGATGAAAAACTTCTCCGAGCTCGTTAGTCGAATCTATATCACGCGAAAAACGGACGAACAATGTAATGCACGCGAGTTGCGGGTCGCGCGTTTCCTGATGGCAAGTTACTCGGCCGGAACCGCGTGATTTCAGGCGTTATGTCCCACACCAAAGGATAACTCATATGAACCACGTCTTGCCATTGGCGGGTGGCCTATTCGTTCTCGCTGTTTTCGCCGCCGCTGCGGAACCCGAGAAAGACGGTGTCATGACCAACCCACCACACATCGTGATAGCTGACCTTGATCCACGCCTCGACGGTCAAGAGGTCACGATGGCATTCACCATTGCAGACGAATACATGATTTCGGGCAGTGTCCCAGTCGGTCAGGTTCCTTCGTTTGGTATTCGCCCCAAACTCGACGATGATGAGAATCGCTTCAGCGTCCTCGTCAGTGGAGACCTTGCAGATCTCATGTATCGCTTTGGACTGGGGGCTGATGTCAATCGAGCCAAGGGCGTAGTCATTCAAGCCACCGGCAAGATCACCGTCTTTCCCGCCCTCAAAGACGCAACCGATCAGCGGCCGTCATATCAACTCAACATCCGTGATTGGCAGAAGTTCAGAATTGTCCCGGACCCGAAGAAGTCGATCGGGGCATAACCAGGCGGTCAACCGGAGCGGCGATTGGCGCGTTATCCGTATTCCAAGGCTTCTGGCCGCCGCCCGGTTACCTTGGTCGTTATGCAGAAAGAGCGACACAATGCCAGTTGTAGAACTCCGACTTCACCGAGCTTACAAGGCAGCATCGCTGATACGCAGCGCGGTCGAAGCGGATTGCGGCCTGGACGAAATAGACTGGACAAACGACACCGTACTGGGGGCACTCGTCAAATACTCGAAAGACACGCTTCTACACTACTATATCTATGCGACGATCGCTGTTTATGAGCGTCGATATTTTCGGAAATGCGTCGACGACGACGAGCAAATTAAACAGGCGTGTGATGTGTTTCGCGCATACGATCTTTCTTTCACTCCATTTGCCAACACGAACAAATGCAAGGACGATCAATATTTTTCGTGGTTTCAGCAAAATGAAGAAAACTTCGAGACGTTTTGGGAGATGCTGACCGACGAGGTTTTTCAACTTCTCTTTCGGGATCGATCATTCCTTTTGAAATTCAACTGCCAGGTTGCGGACCACTTGCGATCGGGGGCTGTATCGATTCCCGATAACTTCATTGCTCACAATGGATTCTTAAAACGAGATGGCTTCTTCCCCGCGTGGCTGAAACGTGCAATATTCCACCGCGACCAAGGGCTCTGCGTGTTGTGCCAATCGGACCTGACATCGTTGTTTCATGCGGACACGAAGGTTCACTTCGATCATATGGTCCCGTTGGCGTCATGGGGATTCAATGATCCATGCAACCTACAGTTGCTCTGCCAGTCGTGCAATCTGTCAAAGGCTGGCTCCAATTCAAAGACCTCTGCCAAATACATACCGTTCTGGACATAATGACTGCATAACAAAGCGTTCGACACGGAGCCGCGGATCGGGCGGCTTTGGAATGGAAACTTAACTTGCCGCGGCCCGGTCAACGCGAACGTTCGCTGGTTCGGGCTGACTCATGATGAAATATGAAGATCATCAAAACGACATCGCATCAGACCGCCACAAGTCGCTGTCCGATGATGATCTGCGGAAACGCATTCAAGACCTTTCGCAAATCGGAGGATCAAACCCAGGTCAAATAAATCAGGCGAACCAGATCGTGACCGAATACCGTCGCGAACTGGATGCCCGTCAAAATGCCAAACATTATTGTTGGACTGTGGTTGCTGCGATTGCGGCGGTTCTGTCGGTGCTGATCGGAATTGCTTCAATTCTGATCGCAAAGAACGTGCTGTAGACAGCGTGATCCAAACGGCAAACTGGCTGCAAAAAAACGCAAGCCACAGTGCAAAACACTGAACGATCAACCAACGGTTCGTCGCCTGTTGATATTCTTATTGGCCCAACTTCGGAACCTCGTTCCAATGCCAAAGAAACCAGCGAATCGGGTAAGGGGCATCCTTGCGAATGACCCTCCCCACACCGCCGGACGTGCGGGGCTGTCGGTGTGCTATCTTTGGGGGGGGGCGGTCCGAATACGGGGGGCCAATTCAGACATCAACTGCGGCGGTCGCTTCCAGTGAGTAGCGGACTGAAAGCGATTGTCGCCTTTCGCTCCGCGAAAGGTGTGGAAACACCAACCAGACGCGACTTTCGCGGAGCGAAAGGCGACAAACTAAGGTTGTTCGTCGCTTAGCTTCTGGGGAAGTTGGGTTAGCCGGCTCGGTGTTGGACTCATGGAGGGCTGCTCCTGTTTGAAATGGATCGCGTCGACTCAAGGCTGGCTGCTCGGCCCGCGCCGCAGCGGTTGATCCCGGTCGGGACAATGAACCTGTGGTCTCCGAGCCGACGCCGCCTGAACGAGACTGGTAGACATAACCGGAGGGGTTCCCTCGCTGCGAGTTAGCCGATGACTCCTTCTTGTTCTTCATCGTTCAGCCAATCCCCACTCGATGGGACTTCGAACACCCTTACGGCAACAACCTCCCGGTCGATGCCCGTCTTCGTCTTGTGCTTCCTTTTTCAGAACGATCAACAGATAATGACCTCCGAAAGTTACCTGTCTCGTACAGGGGACTCCCACCCCACAGCAACACGCCCCTGCCGGGCGTACCGTTGCACGCGAGCGGGCGGCGACGTCGGTTATGAAGTCAACTTCACTCGCGCCCGCAGCGTGGGCTTGGTCTTTATGCGGTAAATCATGTTTGATGCGACGATCGACCACATTGAGGCGGGCAGAGTAACGCGGTATCGCTTGCTGTGCGATTCTGTGGCACTTCGCTTTGCTGACGTACTTACCTTATGGCACTCGGATTCGACTTTTTGCAACTACTACACCGCACTACTAGCTGAATCGCCGTTTGACGCATATCGCTGGGAGACTCCTCCCTTGACAGCAGCGACTGTAAATCAGCCGTTCGAGTTCGTATTGCTGAATTCTCCCGGCTTCTGCTCGCGAAAAACGGATCGCCACACATACGGCAGCTATTTCACCACCGATGACACCGACCACGGTGTCGTTTCATTCGCCAATCTCAGTGGCGATGCAACACTTGTTGTCCCATCTCCGCGAGCTGACATCTCGGCATACGGTCATCTTGCCGCCTTCATTCGGAACGCTCCCAAAGAACAAATAGAAGCATTCTGGCGGGTCCTCAGTAATAGGGTGAAGTCCAATCTCGGCCAGACTCCCGTTTGGCTCAGCACCGCTGGCGGAGGTGTCGCATGGCTTCATGTGCGTCTAGATTCTCGCCCCAAGTATTACGGCTTCGCACCATATCGAACCGCATAATAACCCGGTGAACGCCGTCGTTCGGCAGCACTTAAAGATCATCCTCATGACGCCTCCAGAAATTCGTGGTTTGTGCCCGCTGATCCAGGTGTTCGACATGCCGACTTCGCTGGCGTTCTATCGGGACATCCTGGGATTCGAAATCGTCCAGCAATCGTCTCCCGGAGACAATTGTGATTGGGTGTGGTTGAAGCGTGACAGCGCGGAGCTGATGCTCAATACGATCTTCGAGTCTGATTCACGACCGGCGGAACTCGATGAGACGCGGAGAAAAAGTCATGGCGACACGGGGTTATTCATTGGAACCCCTGACGTTGATGCGATGTACGAATACCTGAATGACTGCGGGTTTGCGTTGGGGCCACCCGTCGTGCAACCGTACGGCATGAAACAGCTCTACTTGAATGATCCCGACGGATACGGCATCTGTTTCCAGTGGACGTCCGCCGAACACAGCGGTGATCGGGAACCGCCGATGGGGCCGGTTTTTGAACCATAGTTTGCTGTGGCGGCCGACCGGTTTCAGCCGCCGTTACCCGATGTCGGCCCAGAATGCTCTTCAGCCCCGGTCTTACCGATTACCAATGCACTGCATGTGAAGAGCGATATTCCAAGATGTCGCCCAATTCGACACTTCCGATTGGCTTCACCAGTGTTGTTGCCGTTGGATTCTGGGCTCACGTCATTCGACAAAGGGCATTCGGCCATTGGTCGTTTTCAACGGGCTGTTCGTCGCACGAAAGATACCCTCCGTGCGAGAGAGAGGTGATGCAACGACGATACTGCATTTGCGGCATCGTGGCCCACTCTGGGTGACGTGGAGGAGTCGGCGATTTGTCGAGGGGGGCTCATCGGGGTGCCCTGGATTTCGTGGCGGCTTGGACTCGGGGGGTTGGGAACGTAGAATCTTTGTGGGTCGGTCGAATGAGTGGCCCTCCCGCGCACCCTCCAGATGTGTCCCGCCTGATGACAGACTCACCTTTGTTTCCTTTGCTTTCTCCGTTCGACTTCGATCCCCGTACGCGTGTGGTGTTCGGGGCGGGGTCGATGTCTCAACTTGGCGGAATCGCCCGGCAGTGTGGCGGTGGACGAGTGCTGCTCGTGACCGATGGCGGACTGCGAGATGCCGGTCACGAGGCACGGGCCTTGACGATCCTGCGAGAAGCCGGGTACGAAGTGCATGTCTTTGACGATGTCCGTCCGAACCCAACGACCATCGATGTCGAACAGGGGGCTGAGTTCGCGGCACCACTCAAGATTGAACTCATCATCGGGCTGGGTGGTGGCAGCAGCATGGACTGTGCGAAGGGGATCAACTTCCTGCTGACCAACGGGGGGCGAATGCAGGACTATCGCGGCATCGGCAAAGCGACCCGCCCAATGTTGCCACTCATTGCCATTCCGACCACAGCCGGGACAGGGAGCGAAGCACAGTCGTTTGCGGTGATCAGTGATGCCGAGACACATATGAAGATGGCATGCGGCGACCGCAAGGCGGCGGCTCGTGTGGCAATTCTTGATCCCGAACTGACCATGACCATGCCGAGCAGCGTCACGGCGACAACCGGTATCGATGCCATCAGCCATGCGATTGAATCCTATGTTTCGACAAAGCGTAATCCTGTTTCGCAGTTGTTCAGCAGACAGGCCTGGAGGCTGTTAAGTCGAGCTTTTCCAGCGGTCATCAAGCATCCCGAAAGTTTGGAAGCACGAGGAGCCATGTTGCTGGGGGCACACCTCGCAGGGTCCGCCATCGAGAACTCGATGCTTGGGGCGACCCATGCCCTCGCCAATCCTCTGTCGGCCCACTACGGGACGACGCACGGCATTGCGATTGGGATGATGTTGTCGCATGTGGTCCGCTTCAATGCGTCAGCCGTCCCGCAGTTGTATACCGACCTTGCGATTGATGCCGAGCTTTGCACTCATCGCACTGACCCCGAGGCTCCTCGGCGACTGGCGGACTACCTTGACCAACTGACTCAACTGGCAGGGCTCCCCACCTCGTTGTCGACGATCATCGATAGCGAGGAAATGTTGCCGAACCTGGCTCAGGAAGCTGCTGTTCAATGGACGGGGAACTTCAATCCTCGTCCGGTCGACGCTCAGTCTCTCGAGGAACTGTATCGATGCGCACTCACCTGAATTCGTCACTCTCCCGTCGCGTTCTCCTCGCGCGGTTTCTCCAGACACCGCTCGCCTGTGCAGGGGGATCGTGGATCGTCGCATCCCTCTTAGGTGGTGTCGATGGGGCTCATGGCAACGGACAATTGTACGCTGCCGATGAGGCCACCACTCCATCAACGACAGCGCCTGCTGCGGACGACTCGTTCGCTCCGAAAGGGAGTTGGCCGAACTTTCGGAACGGCCCCCAACTTCGCGGCATCGCGACCACAACTCTGCCGGAAGATATTGCCCTCCGTTGGGAACTGCGAACCCCCGATGGCTGCATGTCGACCCCCGCGATTGCCGACGGGCGTGGCTACATCGGCACTCTCAGCGGCGATCTGCTGTGCGTTGACCTGAAAGACGGATCGACCCTCTGGAAGTACGTTTCGATCGAGACGGACAACCCCAAAGTCTTTCACCCGGGCTTCTCCAGCCCCGTCACCTTGACGAAGTCGATGGTGATCGTCGGCGATGACGCGGGGACACTCCATGCTGTCAACCGGTCCACCGGGAAAAAACAGTGGACCTTCGCCACCGACGCCCTCATCGTCGGGGCCGCAACTGTCCGAGGTTCAGTGGTCATCTTCGGCTCTCACAATCAACATCTCTACGGACTCGACCTCCAGACGGGAGAAAAACGCTGGGAGTTCGACGCCAAAGGCCCCATTAACGGCACTCAAGCCATCCTCGATCGAAAGACTTACGTCTCGGGTTGCAGCGAACCGGTCCTGTATGTTGTCGATGCCGAAAAGGGGACCAGTGAACAGGGGATTCCCATTGAAGACCTGTTAATCGCCACTCCCGCTCTGTACGACGACATCCTCTACTTCGGCACATCCGAAGGACTCGTGATCGCCATGAACGGCAAGACCGGCAAACAGATTTGGAAGTACGAGACAAAACAGGGTCGAGAAATCCACTCCGCCCCTGCCGTCACCGAAGACTCCGTCATCATTGGAGGTCGTGATAAGTTGCTCTACTGTCTCGATCGACAGACCGGCAAAGAACGCTGGCTCTTCTCGACGAGGGCCGGCAACGACAACTCCCCCGCCATCGTCGGCGACCGTGTCTTCTTCGGCTCTGGGGATAAATTCGTGTATGCCGTCGACCTGAAGACCGGCAAGGAGCGTTGGAAATTCAACGCCGGCCAGTCCTTCAATGAAAGCAGCCCCGTCATCGGCGACAACTCCCTCATCATCAGCACTGCCCAACCGGATGGCCGCATCCTCTGCTTCGGAGCGAAGTAAGGGGCAAAAGAAGTCAGCGAGGAAACGGTGGGCGTTGATCGCGAGTTCGATCTCGCTGACGCTTCGGGTTACGATGAAGATGGAAGTTGACGGTGCTCGTGACGATAAGTCGAGAGTACGCAACTTGAGCAATAGCGCTGTGTGTCGTCTTCAATTGCAGGGGATGTCCCTGCGTCGATCACCGTCGGGCTGTTCCTAATGCCGGGGGGCTTCTGTTAAACTATTGGGATAACAGCCTGTTGCGGGGCAGGCTTTCCAGCCAGACATGGTGCCGTTTGATGTCTCGGCAAAAAAGCCTACGAGATGCTCCTCTTTGCCCAGATTAAAAATCTGACCCACGGTCGTTTTTCAACGGGCTGCGAACGAAATTCTTCTCTGACAACTGAACACAGAACGATCAGCACTGCAGAAGTGTTGGTATGACTCGACGATCAAACATCGAATGGGGCGAGGTATGTTGAAGCGACCAAAAAGTGGGGGATGGAAGGCGATCTGGTACAGCCTGCGTCTGGCCCGGCGAGTCGGCTGGTGGAAGATGCGGAAGGCGATGCGAGGGAAGAACACCTGCAAGACCAGGCGGTCGGCATGGGTGGTCAACTTGGCGGGATGGTGAATGAAGGGGGTCATCCTCCCCGAAGTCTGCAAGAAGTTTCCAGGCGATGGCGTCCGACATGCAGGGGGAATGCACCCCGAATTTTTCGCGAAGACTTCGATCCAGCAACTTCGTGCGATGTCGCCGCGGCGTCAGTTGGAACACTCCGGTCGACTGACGCAGCCGATGTTGCTGAAGCAGGGAGCAACCCACTATCAGCCGATTTCGTGGGACGAGGCGGATCATCGTCGTGCGTGCCGCCTGGCGCGCAGGGTTGTATTGCCCAGAGCGAAGCTTCTTCATGCGAGTGGTCGGGCCCTCGAATGAGGCGGGGTTCCTCTTGCAACTGCTCTCGCGAGTCTTCGGGACAAACTACGTCAATAACTGTTCATTACTGCCATCAGGCGAGTGGAGGACTGGGGATGACGCTCTGGGACCGGAGCGGGACCGTCAAACTCGAAGACCTCAGGGACAAGAGACCTCTGCCATCTGGTCAGGCGAATCCGTCATCGAACCATCCGCGACTGATGCTGAGCGCTGATAACCTCCGTCGACGCGGCGGGAAGATTTATTCGCCTCCGCTAACCCGCTCAAGGAACTCGGCCTCACCCAACTTTCGTCCTGAGTGATGTGCGGAGTCTGCTCTTCGGGACCGAGATTGCCGCTTTCGTATGTGCAACCCCACAGGGGTGACCTCGGCTCCTCACCGGTATCGCGAAGGAAGTGCTCGAAGGCAACGGCCAGTCGACTGACTTCATCTCCCGACACACGAAGCGGTTCTGGTTGACTTTGAACGAACAGTGCAGGACTTCGTGGGACGCGATTGTGGCGGACAGCGGAGCTGATCGCGAGACGATCACGCAAATCGCCGACCAGCACCTGAAAGCGAAGAATGTCGTCATCGGATGGTGCATGGGGATCACCCATCTGCATGGCACCAACAACGTGCAGGCGATTGTGCAACCCCGCGTTGTTGCGGTGATGGTTGGTCGCGAGCATGCCGGACTGATGCCGATTCGTGGGCATGGGCAACGTGCAAGGGTTGGGAACTGTCGGCGTGACCCCGGCTCTTAAGGGCGATGCTGATGCAGATCCAGCCTGACTCGGGATCGAAGTGCCGAAGTCGCCGGGTACGACACGATGGTCGCGGTGGCGGCTCATCGAGGAGAAATGGACTTTCGTTCAATCGGGAGGCAACTCTGTATGGCAGCAATCCCGCGGCAGAGTATGTCCGCCTGCGAGGCGATGATAGATCAAAACGCCATCGTCTATCTGCGTCCACGACTGAACACCGGCCATGCCTGGAACTGGCCAGACCTCTATCCTGCCAGTGCTGGCTATTTTCGTGATGAAGAGTCTCAGAAGACCTTCAAGAATCGATGTTCAGTTTCGTGAGACTGAGTGACGGCGGACCCGAACTGTCCGTATCCACGTAGTTGCCCTGTTCTTTAGCAGACATCGGCTGGGCGATCGCCGATAACAACCGTCTGGTCTGGTCGGGAACTGGAGACTACCAGAAATTACATAAATCCACGGCGGACATCGTCCCCGGTTATGTCGGACTCAAAGTGAACTCGACGTTCGGCCAAGGAATTCCATGTCTCCGAACCGAGCCGATTCTGGGACTACACCTCTCGACCTTCAGGAAGGCACGGGTTCAACGGTCCATGATCCCGTTCCTCTCAGCGGGAGCAGAGTGACAGCGGCAGCATCACGTTGATGACGCTCCGTTCGGAGGGTCAGGTCCAACAGCGTCGTCTACGATGAATAAAGACCTGTACTGTACATTGAGCGTCGTGATGTCATCCTCATGAATTCCGCAGACATCACCCGGCTCGGGCTGCAACCAGAGCAACGAGTCCGTATCAAAAGGTTGCCGGAGAGATGCGGTATATCCGCTCGAGGTCTGATGACCCGAGCCGGCAACGCGGCGATGTATTATCCCCGAGTCCAACGTGTTACATCTCGTCGATCTCCTCTCGAAGACCGCCTTCAAGCTCGGTCGCCATCGAGACTAGCCGGACAGTCCAGGCGAGGTGACGACAAAGTAGCACCCATACCTCCGCAGGGTCTGCTGTGCGAACCGATAATAGGGCATCCACCTGAACACGGTCCGGCACAGCGGCCCCAACGGGCCACGGGCTAAACCGGGCATGAACAGTGGGAAGTGAGGCTTCGACCACAAGAACAGAGTCAACTTAACGGAGTCCCCGAATCACCATGATGCACTGAGTTTTGACCTTCGCCGAATGCCTGGGTTGCTATAACGGCGACAGTTGCGGCGATGTCGTGTGCTTCCGGTGTCTGGCTGGTGTTGCGTCAGACAGAGTTACTGCGACGGGGATGCGTTAAGTCATACGGTGTCGTCTTTAAATTGGTGATCATGCTTCGCATCCGCCGCCGCCTCGCGGTCGGGATGGAATCTCTGGTGGAATCGCTGCACTCCTGCAGTTACCCCGTTCTTGCCGGGAGCGATCTCGATGAATTCCGAACGGCATTGGTTTACCGAGACGTTGCAGAACATGGCGAATGTCGAAAGCAGTGCCGCCTTGGGAGCGGTCTTCACGGTCTGTTCGCCCTCGGCCTGTTTCTCGGTTCGCTGTGTCGATGGGGTGCGCATCTCGACGCCAACTGTGTCCTGTTCGGCCAACTGGTGCATGCCGTGCTCGACACCGTCAACACGGAGTCGAGGTCCTGGCAGGGCGGTGTTGGTGAACGGTACGATGCTGATCATCAATGGTGACTGATCTTGTTGTTGCGTATGGAACTCACCCTTTCCGCTTTCGATCCCAGGATCGAAGCAAAGAATCCAGGATCCCCGCGAGCGATGCACTATGCTCAGATGGCCGCCACTGCGGCGACCGTCGTTGCGGCTTTGAAACTGTCGGAAGTGTGCTGGTCATTGGGTTGATCGTCATCCCAGCGGCCGCTGCCACATTGTTGACCGTCAGATTAAAACGGGTTTTCGTTTACTCACTGCTCATCGCAGTTGTTGACAACGAAGCATCCAGAACTGATTGCACGGTGACTCCAGCC
The DNA here is from genome assembly GCA_041398965.1 of Planctomycetaceae bacterium. Classification (GTDB taxonomy): domain Bacteria; phylum Planctomycetota; class Planctomycetia; order Planctomycetales; family Planctomycetaceae; genus JAWKTT01. The sequence continues at coordinate 65,639 of JAWKTT010000025.1, forward strand.
TGTGTTGCCTTCGATACCACACATCCGGAGCTTCCAGACAAGCGAGCGTCTCGGGAATGATCATGTTGCGGCTATCCGTTCGTTCCTTCGCTTGATTGTCTCGCCCAGCAAGGACCTTGTCGGGATGACTGGACGTGCGTCGCTGCGAATTTCGGATTGCCGCCGAAGACCTGTCGGGCGTGCTCTACCGTCGGAAGAACTGTCGTCGCGAAGGTCGACTGATTGCAGCCAAGAGAACTGTGGGGCGGTGAGTGCTGGCGGGGCGGAACTTCAGGGGGACATCTCTCTGGCGCCCGAGCAGCCTCCACGGCATCGCTTAGCTGCCCGACGGCCAGTCTGTCGTCTCCGCTTGGCACTGTGGCACGGTCCACGCGGTTTATCCGCGATTTCCGCGGGGTCGAACAGGGGAGCTGACTCCTGCCGGAGCATCCGACGGCATCTACACTGACCGATTCGGGGCGCTGAGGAGGCGGAAAATCTCAGCACACCGGGTTCATGGGAGAGCTATCCTGATCAGCACTTCGAGTTATCGACCACCGCCATTCCGGCCTATCGCAGAACACTACCCTCGACGAACGGCGAACGATCATCAGACGAACTCGACTCCCGGCCTTCGATCCGGTACGGTCGACACTGTCCCCGTCACCCCCACAAGATCAGCGTCTGTGCTACCGCCACGGTGCTCAGGTCACGCACAGCCCTGACTTGCCGCTCCATCAACGAGCTGGCATCCACCAGAGATGAGAACTGATCGTTGCAGCTTCACCCTGGGGAGGGGCCTAGAATCGCCGGGTCAACTGCTCGACTGTCTCCGCCCGCATCACCGATCGATCTCACGCACTATTCATCGACGCATAACATCACGGAATCCAACGCGCCACGCGGTCACTTGAACTTTCAGCAGGCGATCGCCGCAACATTTCCGGACAACACGGTCCGAACGTCCCCTTGCTGTCCGATTCCGCCTCCGTCACCGAGCGACTTCCCCGCCGCCATCTCTCGCGCTCGCCGAGCCGGATGTCATCTGGACACTTCGTCAACCTATCGGACGTCGAAATACGTCTTGTCAACGATACGGCACTTATCCGCTGCCAGGAGTTGTACCATGAAGTACAATCCCAAGCGTCACGAAAGATTGGCTCGCATCAACGGTGACGGCAATTTGTGATCCTCATGCCCGCGAAGAAGTTGACTCGCAGGGGATGCTGGCGATGCTGTACGACATGGTGGGAGATGCTCGGTCGAGAGATCTGCCGGTCTCCCGGGAGTTTCGTCAAAACCCGGCCGCGGGTGCTCAAGGAGAATTGGCTGCCTTCTTGGCTGCAGCCGGTTACTTCTGCGACAAAGGGGAAGACCACGAAATTGCGATCTTCCCCAGCAGCGCCTGCGGCACCAACCTGAAATGCTGCCGGCTGATCAACTGCGTAACTCCTGCACCGAAAATGGTCTTGTCGACCTTGCGGAACTGGCGAAACATCTCGACCAGAACACCGTTATCTCATGACTCACGAATCCTTACAACATCAGCGAATTGAGCCTGCGAAGATCGCGAAGTACACGACGCAGTGGATTGATCATATTCGATGGAGCGAACGCCATTTGTGCGGAAGACTCCGCCCGGCGACTTCGGTATGACAGATGATGCACCGCCAACCACAAGACCTTCACTGGCCCTCACGGAGCGGGTGGTCCCGGGGCCGGGCCGATTGCCGTTCGGGACTATCTCCTTTTGCCGACTATCTTCCGGGTCCGGTCATCACCAAAACGACCGGCCCTGATGGAGACGTTTACTCACTGAAGACTCCACCCAAATCGATCGGGCGGATGCGGAGTTTCTTCGGAAACCACCGGCATCTTGTTGCGTGGTTACTCTACCTTGGGCAGACGCTCGGCCCGGAAGGTTTGAAAGCGATGTCCGAGCACGCTGTCCTGAACGCGAACTACCTGAAAGAGAAGCTGCGCGATGTGCTCATTATGACCGAAGGTCGTTGCATGCACGAGTTTGTCGCGTCGGCGAAGGGGATTCAGGAAGGAGTCCGTGCCATGGACATCGCCAAGCGTCTCTTAGACTACGGATTCCATGCTCCGACGGTCTATTTCCCGCTGGATGTCCCCGAAGCGATGATGATGGAGCCGACGGAAACCGAAGCCAAAGCGACACTCGACCTTTTCGCCGATGCCATCCGCCAGATTCTGACCGAAGATGCCGAGTACCTGCACAACGCTCCCCACACGACCCCCGTCAGTCGCCCTGACGAAGTGAAAGCGGGCCGCACCCCCATCTTCCGCTGGGGCATCGACTGCCTCAAGAGCTAACGGCCTGTTGAGAATTCCGGTTCGGCACAGAGACTACGGAGGCGTAACCGTCGCGGGGCTCCTGCTCCCCCGTGATCGACGTGCGACTTCAGACGGGGTTCTCACGCGGCTTGTGGCCGAAACCAAAGTCGCCTTTCGCTCCGCGAAAGTGGCGCACCTTTCGCGGAGCGAAAGGCGACAAACCTGCGCACACGGCACGTGACAGGAATCCTCTTGACCCCGGCCCTCTCCCCCACTGGAACGCCCCATAAAATCGGGACGTCGACAGTGGGGGAGAAGGAGAGGGAGAGATGTGGTTCAACACTCATCGCCAGCATCGTGGCAGGCAGGATCGCAAGCCATGGTCCGGGAGTCTGCACCCGTTCGACTACTGCACGTTGATTGCGACCTGACACTCGGGATGAGCCTTCTTAAAAGCTTCGATTCCGGCATCGGTCACGCTGGTCTGGGCGATGTTGAGCATTTGCAGAGACTTCAGCCCGGCCAGTTGCTCAAGAGCCGCATCGGTAATTTCGGTCTCAGCCAGGTTGAGGTCTTTGAGTTCCGTCAGTTTCAGTAGTGCCGGAATCCCTGCGTCTGTCACTCGAGAAGCACGGAGCGTCAGATGGGTCAACTGCGAGAGTTTCGAAATGGTCTCGGCGACACCCGCATCACTCACGGTCGAATTCCACAGGTCGAGTTTCTTCAAACTCGTCAACACGCCGATCGGAGCAATCCCCTCGTCGGAGATACGAAGTTCCGACAGGTCCAATTCGATGAGCGAGTCTTTCGACGCAGCGAGATGCACCAAGCCAGGTCCTTTGACTGATGCCCCCCGCAACTCGACGATCCGCAAGTCCGGCATGTTGTCAAAAACTGCCAGTCCCTTGTCGCCGACATAGGTCCCCATCAGGATGATCCGTTGCAGCTTGGTCAACCCGGCGAGATGTGTCATCGCTTCGTCATCTGCTCCGGTGTCCTGGAGGCTGAGGTACTTCAACTCTTTCATGTTCGCCAGATGGGCGACACCGTCAGCCGTGACGTTGGGGGTCCGAATCATCAGCGACTCCAACTCGGTGAGACCTTGAATCGCCTCCAACCCCCCATCGCCCACAACCATACAGCCTCGAATGTCGAGCGACTTCAGGCCGGTCAAATGGCCCACATGTTCGAGACCAGCATCGGTGGTTGTGGTGTAGAGCAGTAAAAGCTCCTTCAGATTCTTCAGACCTTTGAGATGCACGAGCCCTTCATCGGTAATCTGGGTACAACGACGAATGTTGATGGAAATCAAGTTCGGCAGTTCGGCCACAACCGCGAAGCCGTCGTTGGTCACCTGTGTGCTGAAGAGATTCAGGACCTTGAGATTTGGCAACCCTCTGAGATGGGCGATCTCCTCGTCACCAATTGGCAACTCCGAGAAGTCCGCCAGCAGGATCACTCCATCGCGCCCTTTCATCTTGACTCCCAACTTTTCCAGAGCCGCAACCGCAGCGGGGTCGTCCGGCTTGAACTCTTCGGCAGGGGGAGCCTCCGGCATCGGAGCCACTTCCGGTTTCGGCGGAGCCTCGGGGCCGTTTCCGACCATTGGTTCTGTTTTCGGGGCCCCTTCCGTGGGTGTCGCTTCGCCCTGGTTCCCAGCGGTCTCGGTCTTCGTGCTGGTTGTCCCTTCCACCGTCGGAGCCACCGGCTTCGCATCGCCACAGCCGACGACTGTCAGACAAAGAAACAGAGTGAAACCGATGAGGGGACGAGAAACAGGCATTGCAGCAACCATGTGTTGTGTTAGACAAAAAGAAGCCAACCCCATCAAGACGGCGTCTCGATGAAGCGTACACCTGACATGGTAAGCGGAATTGGAACATCCTCAAAGCGTGATGACTCTCCCGAGCCGTCGAGGCAAAGGCCATCAAGCGGAAATCCATCAAGCCCGTGGATTCACGGCGATGGGCGTTCTTCCTTTTGTCAGAGCCCAATAACGGGTAAAACTCGATGCCAGTCGGAGACTTCTGAACCTACAACCTCTTGATGCGGAACATTGTCATGGAATTGCTGAGTCAACTTGCCCAGACCCCTTCTGTCCCCGGTCGCGAAGACCGTGTCCGAGCAGTCATCGAAGCCTATGTCACCAAGGCCAAGCTGTTCGACGAACTCCGCACCGATGCCATGGGCTCGCTCATCGGCGTGCGGCATCCCCGCCCGAAGAAAGGGGAAGGGGCCGACAAACCACTCAAGGTAATGCTCGCCGCTCACATGGATCAGATCGGATTTCTCGTCAACTTCATTAGCGATGATGGCTTCCTGCGAGTCAACCCGGTTGGTGGCTTCGACACCCGCAACCTCTTTGCCCGACGAGTCAAAGTCTGCACGAAGACGGGTGATCTCCCCGGCGTGATGAACCCAGCCGGTCGACCGATTCACATCGCTTCTCCGGAAGAAAAAACTAAGGTTCCCGAAATCACAGACTTCTTCATCGACCTTGGCCTCTCCGGCGATGAAGTGCGCCAAAAGGTCAAGATTGGCGACATGGTGGTCCTCGATGCTGTGTTCGGCGAAGTGGGAAGTAGTATTGTGTCGCAGTGTCTCGACAACCGCGTTGGCTGCTGGGCTCAGATTCGTGCGATCGAAATGCTCAAACATCACAACTGCGAAATTCATGCTGCATGGACGGTTCAGGAAGAGGTCGGCCTCCGAGGAGCAATGCCCGCAGCCTATGGCATCAACCCCGATCTGGGCATCTCCTGCGACACCACACTTTGCTGTAAGACCCCCGGCATCCCCGAGGAACAACGGGTGACCGTTCCCGGAGCGGGCGTCTGCTTGAAGGTCATGGACTCATCCACGATCGCAGACATTCGGCTCCTGGAAGAGATCGAAGCAGTCGCCGAAAAGAGGGGAATCAAGTGTCAACGCGGGGTGCTGGCTCGCGGAGGGCAAGATGGGGCGATGATTCAGAAGACCCGCAGCGGTGTCCGGACCGCCGTCTTCGCCTGCCCAATCAAGTACATCCACACCATCACCGAGATGGCCCATAAGGACGACCTCGAAAGCTACCCCGCGCTGTTGTCGGCCTATCTCGAGCAACTGTAAGGCGAACCTTCAATCGAGAGACCTCAAATCGCGGAGGTCTCGCCCCCTCGATGATGGACCTCCTTGTCTGTTCAAACTTGCATGCCATTGCCGACAGAGAGGTCCGCATGACCGAACCCTTCGCAACTCTCGCCGAGAACCCACCATGTTACGTTCCCGTAATACACTCGCCTCGCACACACGGAATGGCTTTACTCTGTGGGGAGTCTGCGGAGTGATGCTACTGTTCGTCATCTGTGGTCCCACATCGTTGCTGGGGGACGATGCGGCACCCGCAGCACAGACCACTCTCCCAAAGCTCGAACCGTCGCAACTGATCCCTGTTTGGCCCGACCTCGCCCCAGGGGAGTCCACGAAGCATCCCGGCACCACCCTCCCGCAACGAGCATCCGAGCGCCCTCCAGCCACGCGAATTACCGACGTTACGCAACCGCTGTTAGAGATCTATCTCCCCCAGCCGGTTGCCGATGGAATGGCTCAAAAGAAGACACCGGCCCTGCTCATCTTTCCGGGGGGAGCCTATCGTTACGTCGTGCAAGACAAGGAAGGTTCCGAGATCGCTGCCTGGTTGAATCGACTCGGGATCACCGCCATCGTGCTCCGTTATCGCTCGCTGGTGCCGGGGTCGAAGGACGACAACTGGGTGCGTCCACTGCAAGATGCCCAGCGCTCACTCAGCCTGATTCGCACTCAAGCCGAGTCCCTCGGCATCGATCCAACTCAGATCGGGGTGATCGGATTCTCGGCGGGGGGACAACTGGCCGCCCTGTCGGCGACTCGGTTCGATGCTCGCAGTTACGATCCGATCGACACTATCGACGAGACCTCCTGCCGTCCAGACTTCGCGATGCTCATTTACCCTTGGCAACTCGTCGAGGGAAACTCACTGACGCTGCGTGACATCGTCACCGTCACACCCAAGACGCCCCCCACGTTCCTCGTCCATGCTCATGACGACTCCTCAACTTCGTTCAGCAGCATCGCCTTTTATGCAGCCCTCAAGACGCACAAGGTCGCTGCCGAGTTGCATCTCTACGAGAACGGAGGACACGGCTACGGCATGCGTCCTGTTTCCGGTTCGAATATCCACACCTGGCCCGATCGAGCAACCGACTGGCTCACGAGCCGACACCTGACTCCTGTCCCAACCGAGTAATTCCGCCGGAGAGTGGTTTCGGCCAGAGAGACGGCATCCCGTACGACCGAGACCCTTATCCGTCGTCCGGAACTCGAATCAAGGACGATCAGACGATCGCCTCCGCTATTTCGGGGCTTCGTCCCAGAAGCGATGGCCTGTCTGACGGATGAAGACATCTTCCAACGTCGGACGGCCAAGCGAGATGGTCTGCACGGCATCCGGAAATTTCGCGACGATGTCCCGAACCAGATGATGCCCCTCGGCCTGTTCTATCCGCAACACTCCGCCGACGAATTGCGGGTCGAGGCCAAACGTCTCTTTGAGACCGGCTGACAGGGCTTCCGGGGAATCGGATTCAATCGTGATGCAGTCTCCCCCGACCTCGGCCCGTAGCTCTGCAGGTGTTCCGAGCGCGATCAATCGACCGTGATTCAGAATCCCCAGGCGATGACAGCGGTCGGCTTCGTCCATGAGATGCGTCGTCACCAGCACCGTCACCCCGAGCGTGTCTCGCAACGATCGAAGATACTTCCACAAGTCGTGCCGAGCCCCCGGATCAAGACCGGTCGAGGGCTCGTCCAACAGTAGCAGCCGTGGGTGATGCAACAGGCTCTTGGCGATCTCGACCCGTCGCTTGAGACCTCCGGAAAGCTTCTCGGCAATCTCCTTCAATCGGTCCCGTATGCCGAGCGCTTCGGTCAGCTGATCAATTCGTTCCTGCAACGTTCGTCCGGAGAGACCGTACAGATACCCCTGAAATTTCAGGTTCTCGCCGACCGTCAGCTTCGCATCAAGACTGGGGGACTGGAACGTCACTCCAATGGCAGACCGAACAGCATCCTGTTGGGCGACCAGGTCGGCTCCAAAAACCCGGACGGTCCCTTGCTGTAAGGGCATCAGCGTGCCGAGGAGTTTGAAGAGCGTTGTCTTGCCCCCGCCATTCGGTCCGAGGAGTCCAAAGACTTCTCCGCTCCCCACCTGAAACGTCACTTGGTCGAGCGCGAGCCGCTCTCCATACCGATGCGAGACGCCAGCAACATCCAGAGCGGGCGTGTCGGACATCAGTTCAATCCCTTTCACTCGTGCAGAACTCTCTACCGCGCCGCCGCTTAGTGTGCGTGCTCTGTGCTCCCATGCTCGGCTGGAGCCGCTTCGATCGCAGTGCCGACGGGAGCCTTAAAGCCGGACACGGTCTCGGGGCGGTAATAATGCATGGCGATATCTGGAGCCAGTGCGAGGGGGAGGCCGATCGAGAGGATGGTGGTCGGGAGCAGGATCACGTACTTCCATAGACCTTCGAATTTCAGGTGCATGAAGTACCGCATGACGAACTGAGCCTTCGCGACAGCAATCGCCAGGACGAGGACCGCTGCCACCTTCTTACTCGGGACAAAGTCGAAGGCGACCGAGATTGCGGTGCAGACGCACAGGGCGATGAAGATCGCCAGATAGTTGATGTGCGGATGGCCGCCAGCGTGAGCATGGTCATTGGCAGGATGTGCGGTGTCGTGTGACATATTCAATCTTCTATCGCTCTTCAGGATGTCCGCGTCCCGTAACTGGACTGTCGGGCAACAGGTTGACGAAATTCAATCAGCTGACGCAAGAACTGACATGCCGGGCTGTACATTCCGAAAGTCTTCAGACCTCGAACGCACCACTTAGATGCCAGGGATAATGTACAACAGAGGGAACAGGAAAATCCAAACCAAGTCGACAAAGTGCCAATACAGGCCGCTGTTTTCGACCCAGTCGGTCCACTTGCTATCCAATTTGGACCCCTGTAACAGGGCCATGCCGAACAGGATCATGCCGACGATCACGTGGATGGCGTGGAAGCCGGTCATCAGGAAGTAGGTCGACGCAAAGATGTTCCCTTTGGGGATAATGTGTGGTTCGTGAACCCCTGCCAGTCGTGGACCATAAGAGGCCACCTGCTGATGATTCCGCAACCAGACCGTGGCCGATTCATGCGTGATGGCTTGCAAATCTTTACGGCTTTGTAGATTTCGCAAGTCGGTCAGCAGTTCCGGATTCTCTTCTGTCGCGGTCTTAGGAAGCAGGTCCGCCTGCGATCCCACTGGTTTCTCGTCAATGACTGCCCCTCGAATCGCTGCGTAGAGGTCGAGAAAGTCGTTCAGCTCTTGCGTCCGACCTTGGAGGGAAAGGTCTAAGACGGTCTGCTGAACATACAGCGTATTCAGTGCATTCGTCCGGGCGTTGAGAGCCGACGGATTGTTCTTCGCGACAGGCTCCTTCAGCAATTCGTCGATCGAGTTGTCGACGTCGGCCTTCGCCTCTTCGGCACTCTTGGTTGCGATCAGTATCTTGTGGAGTTCCACATGCCCAGAGAGTTCCTCTGCCTTCTTCGCTGGCTTCCCCGGACCGGGGACAAGTTCGTTCGCCCAGGCAAAGAGCGGGGCTTCGACATCCTTCATGAACTTGTTGACCGCTTGTGTCTCAGTCTCGGCGATGCGTCCGGGGAGAATGCCGTGATCGAACTTCCCTTTGTACTCGTATGCCTTGATTCCAAGGAACAGAAAAGCACAGACCATCGTCCCC
>JAWKTT010000026.1:0-67249 GCA_041398965.1 Planctomycetaceae bacterium
CCCGGCCCGTTGGCAAGTTCCTGGGCAACTGGCCGGGCCTTCAGCCCTCTCGCATGAACTCATCCCTTCAGTCCTAGGCCGATGGCCTAGGCTAGACAACCTGCTGGGCCGTTGGCCCGACCGTGACCCTGACTGCACAAATGAACCACCCCCAAACAGCGACTGCACCCGGGGAATCCAGGGGGAGGATCGACCACTGAGTGTTCAGCGACTAGAATCCCGGGATGGGTTTCGTGTTGTTCGGGACCCGACATCTTGGATGGAGCGAGGAATTCGATGTCACAGCTCATTTGCACTCCTGCGGGAGTTCGCCAGTTACTTTTCACCATGACCGCAGGGATCGCAATGGTTACGTCCGTCGTCGCAGGCCCCCCGAAGCTCGTCACAACAGTCGAAGGGATTCATGAGTATCAACTCGATAACGGCTGTCGAGTCCTGCTCTTCCCCGATGCTTCGAAGCCTTTGGTTACCGTCAACCTGACGGTTTTTGTCGGGTCGCGACACGAGGGTTATGGCGAAGCCGGGATGGCTCACCTCCTCGAACACATGTTGTTCAAGGGAACTCCCGACCATCCGGATGTCCCCAAGGTGCTCAAAGCGCACGGTGCAGACTTCAATGGAACGACTTGGCTTGATCGAACGAACTACTTCGAGACTCTTCCCGCCAGTGCCGAGAACGTCGAGTTCGCTCTGCGTCTCGAAGCAGACCGCATGATCAACAGTTTCGTTCGTCGTGAAGACCTCGATTCGGAAATGACGGTCGTTCGCAACGAATTTGAACGGGGTGAAAACTCCCCATCGCGGGTTTTGTCGCAACGCATGACGTCAGCCGCTTTCGACTGGCACAACTACGGGAAGTCGACCATCGGCAACCGAGCCGACATCGAACGAGTTTCCATCGACAGTCTGCGGGAGTTCTATCGAAAGTATTATCAACCAGACAACGCGATGGTGATTGTCGCGGGGGACTTTGATCCGGAACAGGTGCTGAACGTCATCCAGGAGACCTTCGGGGCGATTCCTCGTCCCGAGCGAGTCCTTCCGCAGACCTACACCGAAGAACCCGCACAAGATGGCGAACGGCTCGTGACGTTGCGTCGCGTCGGAGATGTCGCCCAGTGTGGAGCACTCTATCACATCCCAGCTGGGGCTCATCCCGATTACGTGTCGCTGGATGTTCTCGAACATATCCTCACCGCAACTCCCTCGGGGCGATTGTACAAGTCACTGGTCGAAACGAAGCGTGCGGCCAGTGTCTCGGGGGCGGCCTATTCGGTTCACGATCCGGGTATGTTCCGCGTCATGGCCGAGGTTTCGCCCGGAAACGATCCGAAAGATGTGTTGTCTTCGATGCTGGAGACGCTGGAAAACCTGGGCGAAGATGGAGTGACAGAGACCGAGGTCGAACGGGCGAAACGCTACTGGCTGAAGAACTGGGAGATTTCCCTTTCCGACACCGCAAAGCTGGCGGTTCAGCTCTCGGAATGGGCGGCTCAGGGGGACTGGCGATTGATGTTCCTCTACCGCGATCGGCTGGAACAAGTCACGGTCGATTCGGTCAACGATGTCGCCAAGAAGTACCTCCAGCGAAACAACCGGACCGCCGGACTGTTCATCCCTGCTGAGACAGCCGAACGTGTGCAGATTCCCGAGACCCCAAACCTCGCAAAGATGTTTGAAGGTTACACTGGTCGCGAAGGGGTTGCTGCGGGGGAAGCGTTCGTCGTCACTCCTGAGAACATCGAGAGCCGAACAACCCGAGGAGAGTTACCAGGCGGTGTGAAGTTCGCGCTGTTGCCGAAGAAAACCCGAGGAAGAACGGTCCATCTGAAACTGACGTTGCGCTACGGAGATGCCGAAAGCCTGAAAGGTCTGGAAACAGCATGTGACCTGCTGCCGTCTCTGATGGTGCGGGGGACGAAGACGTTGACTCGGGAGCAGATTCAGGACACTCTTGATGCCAACAATGCTCGGATGTCGGCCAGTGGTGGACTTGGCGAAGCGACGTTTGTCATCGAGACACGCAGCCAGAATCTCCCGGCAGTGCTTGATCTCTTGCGTCAAGTCTTGCGGGAACCGTCGCTGACTGAAGAACAGCTTGGAGTGCTGAAGAATGCCAACATCACCGCTTTGGAGCAGAAGCGGACCGACCCGACCGAGTTGGCCCGTGTCGCGGTCTCCCGCACCCTCAGCCCGTATCCACAGGGTGATGTGCGGTACGTTCCGTCTGTCGAAGAGTCAATCGAACGCTGGAAAGCGATCGAGCATCCTGTTGTCGCCCGGTTGTATGCCGAGTTTCTCAGCGGTCAACATGGCGAAGTTGCCATCGTCGGAGACTTCGATGTGACAGCGGTTCAACCGTTAATGGCGGCTCTGGTCGCCGATTGGACGACTGCCACCAACTACGCCCGCGTCGAACGGACAGGCAAAGTTGATCAACAGGGCGAGCACATCGTCATTGAAACTCCTGACAAGGAAAATGCCACCTATCTCGCCGGGATGGTGCTCCCGCTCAACGATGCCTCGGCTGATTACCCGGCTTTGCTGATGGGGAACTACGTTTTGGGGAGCAGCGGCCTGTCGTCCCGGCTCGGGGATCGAGTGCGTCAGAAGGAAGGTCTCTCGTACGGCGTCGGCTCGTTCTTGCGGGCCTCTTCGATCGATGAACGATCGACTCTGTTGCTGTATGCCATTACCAATCCGACAAACATGCCCAAGGTGGAAGTGGCGATCCGCGAAGAGTTCGAAAAGCTGGTTGCGGACGGAGTGACAACCGAAGAGCTTGACCGTGCTCGGGACGGATATCTGCAAAACCTCATCGTCGAACGTTCGGAAGACTCGGAGTTGGCTTCGTTGCTCACCTCGACCTTAGAGACGGGCCGCAGTATGGCCTACTACGCCGATCTGGAAGAGAAGCTCTCGAAGTTGCAAACCGAAGATGTCGCGAAAGCTCTCAAACAACACTTCAGCTTTGACCGCGTCAACGTCGTTGTCGGCGGAGACTTTAAGAAGGGAGCCCAGGCTGCTCCAGCAGAAGAAGCCAGCAAGTAACCGAGCAATCGGCGCAAGAAGTTGCCCGGTCGAATTTGTGGGGCAGCGAAACGAGTGAGACGGCGAACCGAGAGAGTTGCACGACGACAACACGGCAGTCCCCACGCTGCAAACGTGGGGCTTTGATTTGCAAAAGGAATCGAAGTTCCGCCTGTTGGAGTCTGTGTCGACTCTTTCGGTGCCGTCTCTTTTCGTTCTGACTGGCCATTTCTGTTGATGTTGTCCCGAGGCGGTTTCGCGGATGTTCTCGCCGGATTGTGGGGGTCCCCTGCCGGAACTGCCGGTTCGCCGAGGATGCCTGTTCGCTCGGCTGGACACCACGATTCGGATTTCGTTAACAATCCCCCCTCTCAGGTGTCTGACAGACGGGACGTCTCAACCCGTTGCGTCAAATGCCGTTGTTTCTTCCTTAATCACTCTCAACAAGTCGAGCGGAGAACAGGATGTCTTCGTCCGGGATCGATGTGCGCCGATTGGTGACACAGAACCTCGGGTTACTGCTTCCAGCAGTGATCGTGGGGGCGGTCGTGGTGTTAATCGCACCACTCTCGCCGTTCGTTCTCGATCTGTTGATCTCGGCGAATATCGCTGTCGCAGTGGTAATGCTGTTGACGACCATTCAGGTTCGTCGACCGACTGACTTTCATGTCTTCCCCTCGCTCCTGTTGGCAACCACGCTCACTCGACTCGTACTGAATGTTGCCTCGACTCGGCTCATTCTTTCCGAAGCCGGGACGAAAGGTGCCGAGGCGGCTGGGGGGGTGATCGGTACCTTCGGAAACTTCGTCGCTGGTGGATCGCCCGCTGTCGGACTCGTCATGTTTGTGGTATTGGTTGCGATTCAATTTCTCGTGATTACCAAGGGAGCAACCCGCATCAGCGAAGTGGCTGCCCGTTTCGCTCTGGAAGGGATGACCGGTCGTCTCTCCGCCATCGATGCCGACCTGCAATCAGGGCGGATTGAAGGCCAAGAGGCTCAGCGTCGCCGCGAGGAAGTCAGTCAACAGGCCGACTTTTATGGAGCGATGGATGGTGCCGGGAAGTTCGTTCGGGGAGATGCCATCGCCGGACTTCTGATAACGGCGATCAACCTGATCGGCGGCTTGGCGATTGGTGTCTTCGGTCAAGGGATGCCGGTTGACGAAGCGATCAGCGTCTTCTCGACACTGACGATTGGCGACGGACTGGTCTCACAGCTTCCGGCCATTCTGATTTCGCTGGCAGCCGGTTTTCTGGTAACGCAGTCTTCCAGCAACAGCACTCTCTCCCGCGACGTCGTGACGCAGATGACTGGTCAGTCGACCCCTCTGCTCGTCGCGTCGCTGCTCCTGGCGGGGCTCGCCTTGACTGGTCTGCCGATGATTCCGCTACTGTCGCTGGCGGGAGTTTGCGGAGCCCTCGGAATGATGGTGTCGGGATCGACCCCGACGCAGGAAAGCCAGGCGAGAAACGCTGGCTCGACGAACACAAACATGACGCCAACCGAGCGGACGACACATCGAACCGCCTCAACATCTCACGGCACGACATCGCACAGCAACAACGCGACATCAGCCCACTCACACAGCCAGCAACCGTCGCAGGAGACATCACCATCGCGCCCAACAGCAGCCGCTTCGCCCCGCATGGAACAGGCCCTGTCGATCGAGCCATTGGCCTTGGAACTGGGGGTGAGTTTAGTACGTCTGGCCGACCGTCAGTCCGGCGGCGATTTGCTCGACCGGGTTGCTGAGATGCGAGATAGAATTGCCGGTGACCTCGGATTCATTGTGCCGAAGTTGTTGGTTCGGGATAACCTCAGGCTCGACCCACGACAGTTTCGCGTCCTTCTACGCGGGGTCTCGGTCGCGACGGGAACGCTGTATGCCGATGCTCTCCTGGCGGTCAACGACGGCCGGGCAACGGAGACTCTCTCGGGAATCGAAACTATCGAACCAAAGACCGGGAAACCTGCTTACTGGATCGAACCGGGTCAGGCGGCACAGGCTCAACTTGCGGGATATCGTAACGTTTCCGCTGTCAACGTCCTGATGCAATCACTCGATATCGTCGTGCGTGCGCATGGTTGTTCGCTCCTGACGCGGACGCAAGTCCATGAGTTGCTGAACCATCTTCGATCACAAGCTCCACTGTTGGTTGAGGAATTGATTCCGTCCCGTTTGACGGCGACCGAACTGCACCGCGTTCTTGCATCACTCCTCGCCGAGCAGGTTTCGATTCGCGACCTTGAGACCATCATCGAAGCCCTCAGTGACGCGGTCTTGTGGGAGCAGCGGGACCTGCGGACACTCACGGAAGTCGTGCGGATTCGACTTGGACGAACGATCATCGCCCCACTGTGCGATGATGAAGGGGAACTGCATGTGCTCGAAATGAACCTTGATCGGTCCCAAATCGAAGAGAAGCAGGAGTCTCGCTGGTCTGACCGAATTCAAAGCCAATTCCAAGATCAACTCGAAGAAGAGGCCACAACAACTGACTGGGTCAACACGTTGCTGTCTGGACTCGACGATCTTCGCAAGGCGGGACATCCCGCAGTCGTCCTGTGTGATGCTTCGGTTCGTCCCGACGTGCAGCATCAACTCTCCCTGCATCGCAACGATGTCACCGTCCTCAGTCATCGCGAAATCCCACGGCGGACAAAACTGCGAGTTTATGAGTCGGTCAATCCGGTGCCTCAACAATTGCATGATGGACTTCCGGGTCCGTCAGCACACGAATTCGACCGACTCGAAAGCCCCTCCTACGAAGCCGCATCGACATAACCGATTGTTTCTCGACTCACTTGTTGCCACTCCGTCTGAATCACTCCTCAAGAACCTTTCGACCAACGCCCTATGTCCACCATCCGTACATTCCGAGCACCGACCGTACGCGAAGCACTCGCGTTGGTGCGGGATGCACTTGGTCCGGACGCGTTGATCCTCAGCAACCGCGAAGTCCCTGTCCGTCGTATGGCGGGCGATCAACGTCGTTCATTCCTTCCAGCCACGTTCTGCGAATTGACAGCCCAACGGCACGAGGCCGATCCTTTCGGTGACATGGCTTCACTCGATCAGCCAGTAGCACTCAGCGACCCACGGACAACTCTGGTTGCTTCACTCGAATCCGCTTCGCCAACGACGGCAGTGACGCAACACACCGCGACCAAAGACTACGACATCTTTTCCCTGTATACCGCACTCATTGACGTTGACGTCGAGGAAGAGGATGCACGGGAACTCCTCCACGAACTCACCTTCGACGCGGCTCATCATCAGTGCAGTCACCTGGCGGAGTTGCAGTCGCGGATTGCCCAACAGGTGCAGTGTGCCGGTCCGATTCTTGTCGCCGCTGGGACACAGCGAATCGTCGCACTCGTCGGACCGACGGGGGTTGGCAAGACAACGACGCTGGCCAAGCTCGCAGCAAACTTTCATCTCCGTGACGGCATCAAGGTCGGCCTGATTACGATCGACACGTTCCGCATCGGCGCCGTCGAACAGTTACAGACGTACGCCAACCTCATCGAACTCCCGATGCAGGTTGTGTCATCCCCTGAGGAGATGCAACAGGCGATCGGCAACTTCGCCGGTCTCGACCTGATCCTGATTGACACCACCGGTCGCAGCCCGAGCGATGAATTGAAGATTCAAGAAACACGTGCATTGCTCGATGCCGCACACGTCGATGAAGTGCATCTCGTGATGAGCCTGACCGTCAGCCCGCGAACCGCCGCGATCGCCGCAGAACGTTATCGCCTGTTGGGAACCACAGCCCTGTTGCTGACCAAGTTCGACGAAGTCTCGGGCCCCGGCTCGGTCCTTTCGGTCGCCCGACAAATTCAACTTCCGATCAGCTACCTCACCAACGGGCAAGAAGTCCCGGATGACATTGAAGTGGCAGAGACTTCACGCATCGTTCAATGGCTGTCGCCTCACTCGTCTCCCCCTCGAACCACTCGCAACCCTTTTCAGAGTCATCCACCCCCAGAACACACTGCTCTCGTGATGAACACCATGTCACCTCTCCCCAACTGAGAAACCACACGATGCCAACTCCTCCATCAAGATTACCTAGCTTCTAAAATCGCTACGTTCCGTACAACGCGAATATTCCCCTTAAGAGTTAACCGCTGGCTGACCGATAACGTTGATACCCCTTTCTCTGCTCTTACCTTTCGGGCCTCATCATGATGATGAAACTGAAAGGATCAGACAGTCACCGGGGCCTCGACCCCAAGGCACCGGCTGCCATTTCACGGAGGAAAGTATGACCACGAAGGTCGTTACCGATATTCAGCAGATTTGGTTGGACTACAAACAAGACCAGTCGAACCAGGACCTGCGCAATACGCTGATTGAAACCTATTTCCAACTCGTGCGTTACAACGCCGACCGTGTCTGGCAAAAGCTGCCCGACGGCGTCGACATTAACGACCTGATCTCTGCCGGGGTCTTTGGCTTAATGGATGCCATTGACGCCTTCGACATGGATCGGGGCGTGAAGTTCGAGACCTATTGTGTCCCGCGAATTCGTGGGGCCATGCTCGACGAACTTCGTACCATGGACTGGGTCCCGCGACTGGTTCGCAGCAAAGCGAGCAAGGTCGAAGCAGCCCGCAAACAGGTTCAGGCCGAAACGGGTCGCCCCCCCACAAGCGCCGAAATGGCTGCGAAACTCGAACTCAGTCTCGACGAGTTCGAGAAGATGCGAGCCGAAGCAAGTGCGGTCGGCCTCGTCAGTCTTAACAAGAAATGGTACGAGACCGACAGCTACAAAGACGTTCGCGAAGTCGACATTGTCGAAGACAGCAAGGGGGAAGACCCCACGAACGGTATTCAGAAACTCGACGTGATGAAACTCGTCACCAAGGGACTGAACCGTAACGAACGACTCATCATCATTCTTTACTACTACGAAGAATTGACGATGAAAGAAATCGGGCAGACCCTCGGCCTTTCCGAGTCGCGAGTCAGCCAGATGCACAGCAGCATCGTCGCCCGACTGAAAGACCAGTTAAACCGACGACGCCCCGAATTCGATTGATGCTCGATCCATCGAGACATCCGCAGAGTCACCCCCATCCCCCCTGTTGAAGCAGTACCCGTTGCGAGAGACCCCCGACCTGAGCCGTCGGCCCCAAGTCCCCCGCAACATCTCAACCCGACGCCGTTTCGCCGCACAGTCTCCAAGTGCCGCGAAACGGCGTTTTCTTTTGATCGATGAGTTGGTCAATCATCGTTAGCTAGTTCATTCCCCTTCCCCCCCCGTGGGAACGCTGATTGAAGTCGGCACGTCGTCTCCGGGGGAGAAGGAGTTTCGCGTCGGCTGACGCCTCCGGTTCGGGGAGTTGCCATGTGGGGAATGCACCCCCTCAAGAGGGGAGTTACTTGGCGGGTGGCTGAGCCGGTGTGGAGCCTCCGGCCCCTCGTCGCCGTTGCTGGGATGGCCTGTCGGTTACTTCTTCCACTCCGCAAGTTGTTCCCGCACTGCGTCGGCGTGGGGGCTTTCGATGGCGATGAGTATCTCCAACGCGGCCTCAGCGTTCGTGATGGCGGCGGCATGGTCACCCAGTTTCCATAACTCGTCCGCCCAATTGAATAGAGAGTTCCCTTCGCCCCGTCGGTCGCCAATCTCACGGGAGATGATGAGTGCCTGTTCGTAATACTCGATCGCCCGTCGGGGTTCCCCCAGAGCGGCATACGCGTTGCCGAGGTTCCCCAGTGAGTTCCCTTCGCCCCGTCGGCCCCCAATCTCCCGGGAGATGATGAGTTGCTGCTCATAATACTCGATCGCCCGGCGGGGTTCCCCCAGATCGGCATACGCGTTGCCGAGGTTCCCCAGAGCGTTCCCTTCGCCCTGTCGGTCTCCAATCTCGCGGGAGATGTCGAGATACTGTTTGTGAAACTTGATCGCCCGGCGGGGTTCCCCCAGAGCGGCATACGCGTTGCCGAGGTTCCCCAGATCGCTTCCTTCTCCGCGTCGATCCCCAATCTCGCGGGAGATGATGAGTGCCTGTTCGTGAAACTCGATCGCCCGGCGGGGTTCCCCCAGAGCGGCATACGCGAGGCCGAGGCTCCCCAGCGTGGCCCCTTCGCCCCGTCGGTCCCCAATCTTACGTAAGACGACGAGTGCCTGTTCGTGATACTCGATCGCCCGGCGGGGTTCCCCCAGAGCGTAATACGCGAGGCCGAGGTTCCCCAGAGCGATTCCTTCCTCCTGCTGGTCATTGAGGTGGCGGGCGGTGGTGAGTTGGGCTTCGAGCCAGGTGATCCGCTGGTGGGGGTGGAAAAGGAGGTTCCCGGTGTAGGCAACGCCATTGATGAGATTGAGGAGTGTGCGTTGGCTTGGTGCCTCGGTGCGTGAGGCGAGCCAAGTGAACGCGGCTTCGAGTTGGAGACGCTCCCGATCGAACAGATCCAGACCGGCAAGTGTCGAACCCTTCTGCTTGTAAAGGTCGCTTGTCTCATTGGCAACAGCAGCATAGTGCTCCGCGTGGGCGAGGTATGCCGCGTCCAGTTGACCGGTCGTGGTGAGGTGCTGGCGGGCGTAGTCGGTGGCGAGGTCGTGGAGTTGGTAGCGGTCGGGGCCGGCGGATTGGGAGTCGCGCTCTAACAGCGAACGGCGGACCCAGCGGTTGAGCATCTCGTCTGTCGCCCCGGCCACAGCTTCGGCAGCAGCGGCGTCGAAACTGGTGGTGAAGATGCCGAGCTTTCGCCAGGCGATGCGGTCCTCGACCGACAGCATCTCTTCGCTGAGGCGGAGGGTTTCGGAGATCGTCACCTCGGCAGCATCGGGGGCGTTGGCGTCGAGGGTGGCGAGCCGTCCGCTGCGGAGCTTGTGAATATAACCAGTCACATTCGCGAGGCCGTCACGTTCACTCGCATCGAGCGAGAGTTGCGAACCCGCCAGCTTCAACGCCAACGGCAACCCCGCACACAACGCGGCCAGCGCTGCCGCATCGGCATCGCTAAGCGCAGGGTAATACTTCCGCAGCAACGTGATCGCTTGATCATTGGGGAGTTTGCCGACGAAGAGGGGGGCGACCCCGCCGATCAGGAAGTTCTGCCGCGAGGTGACGATCAACCCACACCCCTCCGGCGGCACGAGCGGAGCAACCTGTGCGGCATCCTTCGCATTATCGACCAGCACGAGCACCCGCTTGTCGGCGAGCAACTGGTGATAGAGTCCCTGCAAGGCTGCCTCATCCTCCGGCAACTTCGCCAGCGGATGATAGGTTTGAATTACCTGTGCCAGCAAGTCCCCTGCCGAGGGGGGACTGGCCTGCGTCCCCCGAGCATCAAGGAAGAACTGAGCATCTGGAAACCGTTCCTTCCACTCATGTGCGAGCACGACCCCCAAGGCCGATTTTCCAATCCCCCCCATCCCCCGCAACCCCGAGATGATCGCCCCAGCCCCCGGATTGAGAACTCGCAACTTTTCCAACTCGTCATCACGACCGACAAAGTTGACCGGGAGCGGCGGAAGCTGATGCAGCGACAGTGCGCGGTCGAGTTCCACTTGCAGCCTTTGCTGTGCTGGACGCATCAGCGTGCCGATCGCCCCAGCGACCGCTTGCAGCAGCATCTCGACTGTGTCGACCGGTTCGTTGCTGGTCTGTGGTAAGGCGGCCAGAGGGGTCTCCTCGAACTTGCCAGATGCGACGCGTTTACGATGCGCCTGCTGCAATTTCTCCTTGAGTGCCCGTTCTGCATCGTCCCCCGTTTCGACAAAGCCTGCTGCCGAGAGGTTTGGGGCACAGACAAAGGCGATAACCTCTTTCTTCTTCGAGTGGGCATAGTAGTACTCGAACTGCGTCCACGAACACTGGAAGCCGGGATGCGACGGGAACGGTTCATCGGCATGGGAGCCATAACCGAGTCCCGCAAGATGGATCACGCAGTGACTCTCATCGATGTGCCGACAGAGTAACTGCTTCACGTCCCGCGTTGCGGCACCGAAACTGTGCTTCTGCGTCAAGACATGAAACCCCGCACGCGAGAAGGCCCCATGCAGTACGTCTCGCCAAGTCGACAAATCAACCGTCGCAGCACTGAGGAAAACAGTCGGCGTAGACATCTTGGCACCGCAAAAGTTGATCGAATTCCCATCACCCTCGAACCACCGGGGGGCGATGGATTATCGATCACCGACGAACGGAGGGCAACTCTCTTCGTGCGGGAACAGAATGACCTGCGGACATCTCGTGGGGAGCGAAGAGGTCGATCGACGCTTGAGACACTCCCAGAGCTACTGCGGAGCAGGCTCTTCGGGGGGTGTTGAAGGGGCGGGGGCTTCTTCCTCGGTGGGGGATTCTTCGACCGCTTCCAAGGGGGGGCGGATGAGAATGTCGCCGTACTCTTCGACTTGCTCGGCTCGGAAGTGATGATGCCTCAACAGTTCCAAGATTGCCAAGAACAAGCCGATGATCTTGCTGCGCAGTTTCTCCCCTTCAAACAATGATGAGAAACTGACCTCCTGCTTTTCGCGAACCAATGCTCCGATGTTCTCGACGTAGACATGAATCGGAGTTTCGTCGTAGCGAATGCTGGTCTCTTCTTCGACGACTTTGTGCCGAATCACACGTCCCAGCGCACTCACGAGGTCCCACAGTTCAACCTCCTTAATGAGGTCGGCTGCGGGGTCTTTACCGACACGAGGACGATCATCGGCAAGACGAGGGTAACGTTCCTGCCACTCCGCGGCCCGATCATCCAGCGCGTTGGCGGCATCCTTAAACCGCTTGTATTCCAGGAGCCTTTCGATCAACTCGCCGCGAGGGTCGTCGTTGACGAGAACCTCCGCGTCATCAGCAATCTCTTCGGGGCGAGGAAGCACGAGGCGACTTTTAATCTCCGCCAGCGTGCTCGCCATCAACACAAAATCCCCAGCGAGATCAATGTCGATCAGTTCAATGACTTCGAGGAACTCTTGAAACTGCTGAGTGATCCGGGCGATGGGGAGATCGACTATGACCACTTCGTTGCGACGTACAAGGTACAGCAACAGGTCGAGTGGACCTGAAAACATGTCGAGCCGTACGCGATAGCCAGATGATTCCATTCGCCGTCACTCTCTCTGCTCGAGTCCATTCCTTGGTCCCCTGCGGTTAAGGTTTAGCCCCACACTTTCTGCGTGGGGCTAAACACGTAACTATTGCCAGGGATTAGGGCATGTCTTCCATTTCACACGAGGGGCCACCGGCAGCGGGGATGTAGGAGTCGGTGACATAGTCCATCACCATGCGGTCGGCGTTGAAACGCCAGCCGAGTGTGCGGACACCCCGTGTCATCCGGCGAATCCACTCGCGTGGAAGGTCGTCGGCATCACGCTGATAGTATAACGGAATCACCTCTTCGGTGAGCGTCTTCATCAGTTGCTCGCCGTCTCGCTTGTCCTGCACGGCCTGGTCGGTGTGAATCAGACCACTTCCAATCGCGAAGCCGTTCTTGCCATCGAACCCCTCGGCCCACCAGCCGTCGAGAATCGACAGGTTCAAGCCACCGTTCAAGACGACCTTCTGCCCACTGGTCCCGGAAGCTTCCAGCGGACGTCGCGGATTGTTGAGCCAAACGTCGACCCCCTGCACAAGGTGACGCCCGACGTTGATATCGTAATCTTCGATGAAGACAATACGACCGCGGAAGCGTTCATCGTTCGCGAGTTCAACGATCTTCTTGAGAATCTTCTTGCCATATTCGTCGGCTGGATGCGACTTGCCCGAGAAGATGAACTGCACAGGTCGCTTCGAGTCCGAAACGATTTTCGCCAGCCGGTCAATATCGCTCATCACGAGGTCAGCCCGTTTGTACGGTGCGAATCGGCGAGCGAAACCGATGAGCAGAGCCTCGGGATCGAGGGCCTGATTCAGCATCGAGATATCGGAGTCCTTCAACTTGTGACGCTGGGCCTGTCGGACGATGCGATGCCGAGCGAACACAATCAGGCGGTTTTTCAACGACTGATGAGTCTCCCAGAGTTCCGCGGGGTTGACGTTCTCAAAACCAGCCCAGACTTCCGGTTCACCACTCCGAAGATACCACTTTTCGGCAAGCAGTTTGTCGTACAGGAACCGCATCTGCGGAGCCAGCCACGAGTTGACATGCACCCCGTTGGTAATGTGCCCGATCGGCACTTCTTCATCGCTACGCCACGGCCAGAGGTTGCGCCACATGCGACGACTGACGACACCGTGCAGGTTCGATACCGCATTAGCTCGACGACACGTCTTAAAGGCGAGGACCGTCATACAGAAGGTCTCTCCCTGGTTATGCGGATCGACGCGGCCCAGACCCATCAGCCCTTCGTGATCGAGGCCGATCTGGTCTCCCAGTGCGCCAAGGTGTTCATACATCAACCCCGAGTCGAAACGGTCGTGACCGGCTGGGACCGGGGTGTGAGTGGTGAACACACACTGCGAACGGGTTTCACGCAGGGCTTCGACAAACGAATAGCCATCATCGTGCATCCGTTGGCGAATGACTTCGAGCGGAGCAAAAGCCGAGTGACCTTCGTTCATGTGAACGACGCGCGGGAGAATGCCGAGAGCCGACAGTGCCCGGACGCCACCGATGCCGAGCATCATCTCTTGGCGAATTCGGGTCTTCTGGTCCCCCCCATAGAGGCGGGCGGTCAGCTTGCGATCCTCTTCCGAGTTTTCTGGAATATCGGCATCGAGCAAGTAGAGCGGGATTCGCCCGACATCCACTCGCCAAACTCGGGCGTGTATCGTCGTTGAACGTGTTTCGACCGAAATGACCACTTGCTTCCCGTCGGCTCCGAGAGCAGGTTGAAACGGGAGGTCCTGGGGATCGGCGAGGGTGTAGCCTTCTTCCTGCCAGCCGGTCGGATCGATGGTCTGGCTGAAGTACCCCTCACGATAAAACAGTCCCACCCCAACGAGAGGAATCCCCAGGTCGGAGGCACTCTTCAGGTGATCGCCCGAAAGGACACCGAGACCCCCCGAGTAGATTCGGAGCGATTCGTGCAATCCAAATTCTGCTGAAAAGTAGGCTGCCGGTCGATGCCCCAGAACGGCAGCATGAGTGTCGCCCCAGGTGTCCGTCGACGTCATATACTGTTTCCAGCGCCGGTAGGCCCCGTGAATCTTCGAGTGCATCACCTCTTCGCGAGCCCGCAGTTCGAGGCGGTCGGCCGGATACTCTCGCAGCAACAGGATCGGGTTGTGCGACAACTCCGACCAACGAACTGGATCGATGGTGCGGAAGATCGAAGCCACTTCGGGCTGCCAACTCCACCACAGATTGTTTGCCAGTTCGCTCAGCTTCTCGAATATCGTTTTCTGAATTGCCATCGCTATCGTTCTCCAAGGGTGAAGTGTCACCTGCCTGAGGGAGAGCACGTCCCCGTCTGTTGAATGCACAGGAGTATAGAGCAATTGCGGAACGCGGGTCGAGCGGCGTCTGTCGATGCGTTGAAAGTGAGAATCTCCCGGCTCGCATCAGCAAGATGCCCCTTCACTGACCCTCCTGAATTCCCTCCCATCAGGAAGACGAATACGAGCCTTGGGAATCGGGCGGAGGGGTCTCCCGCCAATGTCGGGCGCTTGGTAGAGTTCTTTCCTGCCGTTTGCAGTGGGCTCCCAAAGTCCACTGGGCGACGAACTGGGATATGAGAAATCACCGGAGGATGACATGAAACTGTTGATCGTTGGGGGCGTTGCTGCCGGAGCGTCGGCTGCGGCACGGGCGCGGAGGTTGTCGGAGCAGGCGCAGATCATCCTCATCGAACGGGGCCCCGATGTCTCGTTCGCCAATTGCGGGATGCCGTACTACATCGGAGGCGAAATCCAGGACCGTCAAAAGCTCAAAGTCGTCACCCCGGAACTCTTACGCACCCGGTTTCGACTCGATGTCCGCACCGGCACCGAAGTTCTCACAATCGATCCCCAGTCAAAGACTCTTCGACTTCGCGACCTCGCAACCGGCACCGAAACGGAAGAGACATACGACAAACTCCTGTTGACCCCGGGAGCATCCCCCTTGAGGCCGCCGATTCCGGGACTCGATCTACCGGGGATTTTCACCCTTCGTAACCTGCAAGACATGGACGCCATCCGGGCCGCGAGTGAACGGGACGTTCAAGAGGCGGTCGTGGTCGGTGCGGGATTCATCGGACTGGAACTGGTCGAGAACTTCGTCAAACGAGGGATTCGAACGACACTCGTCGAACTGCTGGATCAAGTGCTCCCACCACTCGACAAGGAACTCACAACGCCGATTCTTCAGGAACTGAAGGCACACGGAGTTCGGGTCATTCTGGGACGTTCGGCTCAGTCCTTCCAAGCGACCGCGAAGGGACTCGCCGTACAACTTCCCGATGGGGAACAACTGTCAGCCCAGTTGGTCGTCCTCGGGATCGGGGTTCGACCGGAGAACAAACTTGCCGTCGACGCCGGTCTTGATGTCGGACCACGCGGCGGAATCCGGGTCGATGCGACCATGCGAACCAGCGATCCCGACATCTTTGCAGCCGGGGACGTCATTGAGACTCGCTGCGATGTTACCGGCGAATCGACACAGATGCCGTTGGCGGGGCCAGCCAATCGACAGGGACGCATCGCAGCCGACAACATCATGGGGCGAGCGTCCCAGTTTCGTGGAGTGCAGGGGACCGCTATTGTCGGAGTCTTCAACAAGACCGCCGCCATGACCGGCCAATCCGAGAAGTCGCTCCGTCGCATCGGACTCCCCTACAAAAAGGTCTACGTCCACCCAAGTCATCACGCAGGCTACTATCCCGGTGCCACGCCGATGACCCTGAAGGTCATGTTCGATCCCGAAACGGGTCGCATCCTCGGAGCCCAAGGGGTCGGAGGAGACGGAGTCGACAAACGAATCGATGTGCTCGCCGTCGCCATTCAAGCCAAACTCACGGTCTACGATCTCGAACAGTTAGAACTTTGTTACGCCCCCCAGTACGGCTCCGCCAAAGACCCCGTCAACATGGTCGGCTTCGTCGCCGCCGGAATGCTCCAGGGAACGCACCCGCAAATCGACATCGACGACATCCTCACGCTCCCCGAAGCCGATCGCCCCTTCCTGCTTGATGTCCGAACCCCTGCCGAGTTCGCAGCTGGCCATATCCCAAACTCCATCAACATTCCCGTCGACGACCTTCGCAACCGCTTAGAAGAACTCCCCAAAAACCGCGAGATCGCCGCCTACTGTAAAGTCGGCCAACGTGGCTACATCGCCACACGCATCCTCCTCCAACACGGCTACCCCACCAAAAACCTCAGCGGCGGCTACACCACCTACACCCACAAATATCCCGAAGAATAAACTAGCATTCTGAACGATCGCTTAGCGGCCCGTCGAACAATCGACCGTGGGTCAGATTTCTAATCTGACAAGAGCATCTCGCACGCTTTTGTCCGACACATCAAACGGCCCCATGTCACGCTGGAAAACCCGACCCACGTTGTTCAACAGGTTGTTAGTTATAGACAGGTGGTCTTTCCTGCGTGTTGGGCGACGAGTTCATCGTCAACGAGAAAGCGAAAGCTGACGGTACAACTTCTTGTCGCTTCGCAACCCGACCAATAAAACATCTGGGCCACCCAGCATCGCGGGCCGAGCAGCCAGCCTTGAGTCGACGCGAACAGTTTCTGACGGGAGTAGCCCTTAAGGAGTCCAACACTGAGCCGGCTAACCCAACTTCCGCAGAATCTAAGCGTTGAACGACCCTAGATTGTCGCCTTTCGCTCCGCGAAAGTAGCGTTTGGTTGGTGTTTCCACACCTTTCGCGGAGCGAAAGGCGACAATCGCTTTCAGTCCGCTACTCACTGGAAGCGACCCGCCACACTCGACGCCCCACCTTCGCTGCACCGCCCCCCAAGTGAGAACACCGACAGCCCCCCACGCCCGGCAGTGCGGGGAAGGTCAGCCGCAAGGATGACCCTTACCCGATTATGTCAGGTGCCTCGAAGCAGGTTAGGCACGTGTCCTCTTCTGTTTCGATAACGTTTCCCTTGCAGTCTGGCTGGGGGCAATCAAGTCGTCGAATCGTTCGCGAGTTACCGCATATAAAGCAATGTACGGTAGTTGAGCTTGGTGTATTCGGTCGCAAGACCGCAGATTTCGCGTCGAAATAGTGGCGACGGCATTCGAGTTGACAGTTCCAGCAGTAGTACTTCCGTTGTTTCTTGTCGATGTCGAAATACTTAGCGACCTCAGCCGGATTAAGTAGGTTTGCCAAGCGAAGGAAGTCTCGCGACATTCGTACGCCCAAAAGTTCTGTCGAGTAGGCGACGGACATCGTACATGATTCGAGGAACTTCCGTCGTTTTTCAACCCACGCACGCGGACGAATCAGATGGTGCGAAATCTCTAGGACATCTCGGAATACATCTAGAACCTCAACGCGAAGATGACGGTCGACCGTGTGCATAATCGAGTTGCGTTTTTGCCGTAGTTCATCAAAGCGTCTAGCGAAATCTGAAGGTAGGCGTGAAGATGCAACACTATCGTGGACGCGCACAAGATCCTGTGCGTCTATCGTCCGAAACGCCGAGTAGGGTGTATCAGTACTCATCACGTTTGCCGGCCAAGATGACGGGTGACCGGATATCAAAAGGAACGGAGACGTGCGCGAGATGATGGATTTAAGGAGGAACTCGCCGCCTTGGTGCGCAAGGGATACGGCAGTGGAAATCGGGCGTTGCGCGGCGGTCCAATACACGCTGGTCATTTCGCCGACATCTATATCGTCGGCGTCGTCCCAGAACGCTTCCTTGGCATCCTCGAAATGGAATGCCAAATCTGCAACCGCATCCCACGCAAGGTTTAAATAGTCCACCCCGATTTGTGCGAAGTCATCGGCGGTTGGGATATCCGTAATCACGACATGTCCAACGTTTCAGGGAGACAACGACGGCGTTCACGCGGCAGCCGCGTTTGACGTTGACTTCTGGGCCCGCGCTCCCGCCCGGTCGCGTGCAACGCTCTTGTTATGCATATTTGGTATGTGCATTGAATAGGTACGAATACGCGCCAACCTCAATCGACTCGCCGCCGCCGAGCCCAAGCATTGAACCACCCGCAGCAATCGCCGCACCAATTGGATCACCAGTGGCGTAAGTCCACGCGGCACCGGAGAGGCTGATTGCAAAGGAGGCAGGTTTGTTCCACGCGCCGCGAGCCAGTTTGCGAAGCTTGCTGGCAAGATCATCCAATTCTTCTTGCCTAGCTTCAAATGCCTTTTTGCGCTCGTCCTTGGGCATGAGGCTCAAGTCGCGAGCGAATTGCCTGACCGACAGGCTATAGTTGCGATGGTCCGAATAGTGTTCTCTGCGAAACGCAAGAATCTCTGCGATGTCGACGGAGCCGAGATCAACGCCAACGGTAGCCATATCGAATGAAACAACATCGCTGGCGGTTGGACCGGAAGGTGCTGATAGCATCTCAGTGAGGGCACCGACTAATTCCGAACGGTCGGTCGCAGGCGACAAATCCAATCCGCGTTCCCTTCCTTGTGGCCTGAGTATCTGTGCAAGGAGAACGAGAATCAGCGAGCGAACGGTCGGATGCATCGGAATCGACAAGCCGTCCTCGCTATCTTTGGCAAGGCCGCGTTCCTTCAGCTCCTGAAACACGAATTCCGCAAGTTCGGGGTCACCAGAATATCCAAGACGTGACCGTGACAAGGTGTGAAAGTGAGTGCCTTCGTCTTTACGAAGATGGTCAAGCCTGTCTGATACAATAATGTCCACAAGGGAGTTGGCGAGTGTCTTAGTGGCACCTTTGTCGACCGCAGTTTCCGGCTCGATGACATGAAAGAGCGCGTGCTCTTTTAGGCCGGCGATGACGGCCATGTCGTCGAGATCGGAATGATGTTCCATGTAATTTGGAATCAGCATCCCGATGCCGTCAAAGAACAGGATAAGGTTCTTCGCCCAATCAGGGTTACGCCAATACGGATTCGGGTAATAGAATGCAACTTCAGGCAAAGTTGTCGGAGTAGATGAAGCGGTCATTGGAGTAGGCTCGGATTTGTATGCCTAACTAATCGATAGACAGAAGTCAGATTCTGTGTAACAGGAGTTGACTTTCTGCATCATGGGTTGAATTATGGTAGGTTGATGGACGGTCGCTGTCAATTATGGAGGGGTGTTCTTTATGGGGCGTGGGTGAGGGGGTGTTGGGTGAAACGGATGTCAGTGAATTCTCTTAAGGTGCTCGATCAGTTGTGGTTAAGGCTCCGGGCGGGGGATT
This sequence comes from Planctomycetaceae bacterium, assembly GCA_041398965.1. GTDB lineage: Bacteria > Planctomycetota > Planctomycetia > Planctomycetales > Planctomycetaceae > JAWKTT01. Next base: position 19,269 of record JAWKTT010000026.1, read on the forward strand.
AGTTTTATTGGACTGGGCAGGCCTGACAACTCGTTGAAGAATGTGTCATGGGGGTCTTGCTGATGACTTTCGGGCCGACAAACGTGTGGGGTCAACTGTTTCTGGACGGAAGGGAAAGTTGTCCTACGAGTTCTTTAACAGGCTGCTAACTAATAAATCCAGAAGAGTCACCACCAGAGGCGGAGGCCGAGGAGGGGGCCTTGGAGGTTGGTTTGGCCGAAGCGTTCGAAGTCGTAGCCGGTGAAGAGTTCGAAGCGGTTCATCATGATGCCGACAGTGGTCCGGAGGTGGACTCGTGAGGTGTTGCCGAGGGTCCCGAGGTCGGTGTGGGCAGAGATGACCCAGGGATGCACGGGGAAGAAGTCGGCTCCATACGTGAAGTTGATGCCGAAGTCCGAGCCGATGCTGTCGGCAAGATAGTTAAAGCCAAGACCTGTTTGGAACTGGACCTTCTCTCCCTGAGCAAAGCGGATGATGGCGTTGACGTCGCCGGTCCAGAGTTCGTCATGCCCGCCGCCCGGTCGTTCTTCGGTGAACCGGTTCCACTGCGTGTCGAGTCCGAGTCGGGTGTCGGATTCGAAGAGGAGTTGTCCGCCGACCCGCGTTAGGCCGTCAAGGTTGCTCCCCACTTCTTGAGAATATCGTGTGCCGAAGCCGTAGACATTGTCTGGATGGGGCGAGGTGACGAACAGATATCCATCGTGACCCTCGGCATAGGGGAATGCGGCGAAGTCGATGGGGGGATCGTTGTCGTCCTCGATGACAGCGTTCGGGAGTGTCCAGGGGGATGTCACCACTCCGAGAAACATCGTTCCAAAGAAGCCATCGCCGTCATCATCATCATCGCAGTCGTGGTGAGAATATGAGGAACGGCGATGCTTTTTGTGGTGGCGATCGTCGTCGTCATCAGATTCATCCGCTTCGCGAACGTTGGAACGGAGCTGTTCGAGGATTCCCTCCCCCCGCGTCGGGGCTGCAGCGATGACCATCAGTGTGCCGACAATGACAAGCATCCGCAGCATGGACGGGCCCGGAAAATTGAGGACTGACGACGACTTCAGGCGACTCGTTCTGATGTGGGTGCGGGGAAGAATCGGACGCTACATCAGCGGAGAGATTCGAGTCAACCCCGTTTCGAGGTTTGCGATTGGCTCCTGCGGCGAGACGGCGATTCCCGCCAGATTTTTCGTTGCCGCTCACTCGTTCGGTAGAGACCTGGCAGGTTGCATGAGACTTCTTGCACCATGCCTCGGACATCTGGAGAGGGGCGATCTTTGCGAGGACACTCGAGATGCACTCGCAACTTGCGGGAAAGTCGGCGGGTCGATTGCAGGATCGGTTTGATCCGAGATACTTTGCCGCAACCGACTCATTCCCCTTTTGGAGACTTTCATGCTGAAGCAGACGCTGATTCATCCGACGATCAATCAAGTGCTCGCGCGGGCGGGGCATCATTCGAAGGTGTTGATCGCTGATGGAAACTACCCGGCCTACAACACGTTGGGGCCGAACGCCGAGTTGGTCAGCCTGAATCTGTCGCCGGGGTTGGTCACCTGTTCGCAAGTCCTGGCTGCTCTGTTGACGGCGATTCCCATTGAAGCCGCGAACACGATGGGGATTCCAGCCGACGATCCGTATGCTTTGCAGGGAGACCCGCCGGTGTGGGACGATTATCGTCGTCTGCTGAAAGAAGCAGAACTCGACGTCGAGTTGCAGCCGATTCAGAAATGGGACTTCTACGATGCTGTCGCCAGTCGGGATCATGTGCTGACAATTCAGACGGGGGATCAAGCACTCTGGGCAAATCTCCTGCTGACCATCGGCGTCCGTCAGCCGAGTTGAATGGGGCGTTACGGCTCTTGTTCTTCTCTCCGTATTTCGGACATCGCTGAGATTTGTTGAGAGTCGCCTTTTGTTTCGCGAAAGGAGCGTTTCTTTCGCGGAGCGAAAGGAGACAATGGTTTGATGTCACAGAGTCTGCTTTATGACTGAGGGATTTATCAGGTATGACGACTGGCATTGCACAACCGTCGGAAGCGGAGATCCTAGCACGTCGGACGGGGTTGCCTGTGCGAAGTGTGACCGCCACGATGGCTTTGCTTGATGAAGGGAACACGGTCCCATTCCTTACCCGGTATCGTCGTGAGCAAACGGGAGGACTCGACGAAACTCAGATTCGGACGATTCAACAACAGTTGGAGGATCTGCGAGCGCTCAAGCTGCGAGCGACGGCAATTCTGAAGCGCTTGCAAACTCAAAACGTCGACAATCCACAACTGATTGCTGCGATTCAACAGGCGGAGACCCTGACCGAGTTAGAAGACCTGTACGCCCCATTTAAGCAACAGCGTCGCACTCGAGCGGAGATTGCCCGCGAACGGGGGTTGCAGCCACTTGCGGATAAGCTCTGGGAGGGAACCGTCTCGCAGCCGCTCACATCGCTCATTGCTCCGTTCATCAAGAGTCATGCCGACTTGCCCGATGGTGACGCCGTGCTGGCCGGGGTCTCGGACATTCTGGCCGAACAGATTTCCATGGAGCCGGAGGTTCGCAAATCGGCTCGTCAGATGGCGTCGATTAGTGGAGAGTTGGTTGTCCGTCCGGGGAAGACTCCGAACGAGGCGCTCTTTGGGGCGTATCATGAGGCGACGGAGTCGGTCCGTCGGGCTGTTCCGCATCGAGTGCTGGCGATTCATCGGGGCGAATCGACAGGGGCACTCAAGGTCCGTTTCGACTGGAACGAACCGCAGGTGTTGCAGTCGCTCGAACGGGTGTTGCAGCGTCGACCGCGACCGTTTCTCAAGCTTCTTCCCACCTGTCTCGAAGATGCAATGAAGCGTCTGTTGAAGCCCTCTGCCGAGCGGGAAGTGCGACGCAAACTGCTTGATGATGCTCATCAACATGCAGTGCAGGTCTTCGCCAGGAACCTGCGATCGTTGTTGCTGCAACCTCCGACTCGTGGGTCTCGTGTCCTGGCGATTGACCCCGGATTTCGGACCGGTTGCAAGTTGGCCGCCCTCGACGAGTACGGCAATCTCCTGGCTCACGATGTGATCTATCTGACGGGAAGTTCCGACCGCATCGATCAAGCACGAACGCAACTTGTCAGCTTTGCCAAACAGCATCGTTGCGAGCTATTCGTCATTGGGAATGGGACCGCCTGCCGGGAGACCGAGCAGTTGGTCGCCGAGGCGATCGCAGACTCACTCCCCACAGCGCACTATGTCATCGTGAATGAAGCGGGAGCAAGCGTCTATTCGACCAGCGACCTCGCGAGGGAAGAGTTCCCCGAACTCGACCCGACAGTGAGAGGGACAGTCTCGATCGGACGGCGGCTGCTCGACCCGCTCAGCGAGTTGGTCAAGGTCGAATCGCGTCATGTCGGAGTCGGCTTGTATCAGCACGACCTCGATCCGAAACTCCTCGATGCCGCAGCCGATCAGGTGGTGGAATCATGCGTCAACAGAGTGGGCGTCGACCTCAACTCGGCGAGTGCATCATTACTGCGGCATGTGGCCGGGCTCAATGAGTCGATCGCCAGGAAGGTGGTCGCCTATCGGGATCAGCACGGTCCATTCGAGAGTCGTCGTCAATTGTTGGATGTTGCCGGGATTGGACCGGCAACGTTTCAGCAGTCAGCTGGTTTTCTGCGAGTGCGAGGGGGTGATGAGCCGTTAGATGAGACGTGGATTCATCCCGAGAGTTACGACATCGCCCGGCGACTTCTGAGCTTGTGTGGAAAGTCATCCGTGGAAAAGGATTCGCGATCGGAGGGGAAGTCGTTGCTGCCCGACGGAGTGCAGCCGGAGGAGTTGGCGACGAGATTGCAAGTGTCGGTGGAAGTTGTCGACGAGATCGTTCGCGAGTTGGGACGCCCCGGACACGATCCGCGAACGGAGGCGGAGGGGCCTGTGTTTCGACGACAGATCCTGAAGCTGGAAGAGGTATGTGTCGGGATGACGTTGACCGGCAGCGTGCTCAATGTTGTCGACTTTGGGGCGTTCGTCGATGTGGGGTTGAAGGAGAGCGGGTTAATCCATGTCAGCCGGATGGGGTCGCGACATGTTCGGGACCCGCATCAGGTGCTGGCTGTTGGTGATCGGGTGACAGTATGGGTGGAGCAAGTCGACCTTCCTCGTCGACGTCTGGCCCTGTCGATGCAGCCTGTCGATGCCCCCTGACAGCCTGTTAAAGAATGACCGTAGGTCAGCTTTTCCAAGCTGACACGAGTCCCTCGAACGCTGTCTTGCTGAGACATCAAACGGCGTCAAGTCAGGCCGGAAAGCCTGACCGTCGGGCTACAACTGCGAACGATCCCCGCCTTTCGCGACTGCTCGGGAAGTCCGGGGATTGATCACGGCACGGAACTCATTTGTGGGCCGTCATCCCTTTCGGGTTGCGCAACGCTGTCAGTCGAAACAGGATAAAGTCCGCGAACCGATTACCGGTGTCAGCACGGGACAGCAACTTGACTCTCCCCTCAACATCACGACACTATTTGGGATGGTCTGTGTCGTGTTTCATCAGGGGGAGGCAATCCGATGAGGTGTGTCTTGGCAATGGTTCGAATCGGTCTGGGCCTGGCGCTGCTGGTCGTGATGGGGTCGGTGGCGATAGCAGAGGGGATGTCGGCCAAGCTGGAGGAGGTTTGTCGAAAGCACGATTTGCCGGCGATGACCGCCGTGACGTTAAATTCTCAGGGAATCCTCGAAGCGAAGTGCTTTGGGGTCCGTAAACGGGGGACGAAGGATCAGGTCGAATTGACGGACCGATTCGCAATTGGGTCCTGCACGAAGTCGATGACGGCGACCTTGGCGGCTGTCCTCGTCGAGTCGGGAAAGATTGAGTGGAACACGACCCTCGGCGATGTTTGGCCCAAGGCGACCGACATGGAACTGCATCCTGAACTTCGCACCGTGACGCTCGACGACTTACTGTCTCACCAAAGTGGACTGCCGCCGAATGTCGCGGACATCTCGAATGAATTGTGGGGGACTTTCTTTCAGGAGAAACAATCGCCACTGCTCGAACGTCAACGAATGATTCGCGTTGTCCTTGCTTCGGAGCCAACGGGGATGCGGGGGAATTTTGCCTATTCTAATTTAGGCTATGCGATTGTGTCCGCTATGTTAGAGACCCGAGCAGAAAAGCCGTTCGAGTTACTCATGAAGGAACATTTGTTCGAGCCGCTCGAAATGAAGTCGGCTGACTTTCGATCGATGAAATCGGCGAAGTTGCAGCGTCCTCCTTTGCTCTGGGGGCATTCGGCCAATGGTGACCCGGTCGATCCTAAGTCTGTCGGTGCGGAGAACCCGACGGTATATGCCGCGGCAGGAACGGTGCATTTGTCAATCGAGGATTATGCAAAGTACGCCCGTTGGCAGTTGGCGGGGAAGTCCGGTCCTGTGTTGAAATCGCAAGCGGCCTTCGATCACCTGCACGAGCCTCAAGTCGATTATTCGTTACCGGGTACCAAGTATGCTTGCGGTTGGATTTGCCTGAACTCAGGACTCGGACCCGCGCTGCATCATGGTGGGTCGAATACGAAGTCGTTTGCCTTGATCTGGGTTTTTCCGAAGTCCGACTTCGCAGTCATCGTCTGCACGAACTCTGGTCAGAAACAAGCGTTTCCAGGCTGCGACGAGGTGATCGGTCAGCTGTTGAAGGAATTCGCAGCGGATAAGAGACCGAAGTAATGGGCGTTTCAGAGTGGTGCTATCTCCCCCCTATCTTGCCAATGTGGCGATCTGGGGTGACGAGTTTCGGTCGAGCTTGTGAGTTTCTGTGAATTGGATCACACTCATGGTGCGTGCTGAGGTCGCGTCTCACCAAATTGGAATTGTATGTCATTCACAAAAAACTCGGCACCTGTTCAATCAGCCGAGGCTGGGTATTTGGATCGTACAACGAAGGAGCCTCGTCAAGCTTCGGAAGTCTTACGGGCCTACGATGGTTCGACTGTGGTGATTCGGATGCTTCGCTCCGCTCACTGGGGGCCGGAGTTGATGAATCTGGGGTACAGCCACGGCTACTTTGGATTCGGCCGTCTTATTAACGCGTTTCGGACCCTCTCTTCGTCGCAGCGCACGCTCGCATTTCGAGCGATCGGGTTAATGGAAGTCGCAGCAGGAGATGCCGTCCTCGACATCGCCTGCGGACGGGGCGGAAGTTCGTTCATGATTCGGCACTCGACCCCCGCAGCCATGGTGCATGCGATCGATCTGTTGGACGAGAACATCCATATTGCCCATCGCATCTTCCCGAACGATCAGGCGCTGACCTTCACTCAAGGGAACGCACAAGCACTGCAATTCCCAGATGGGACGTTTCAGCGAGTTCTCTGTTGCGAAGCGGCGTTTCACTTTCCCGACCGGGCGCAGTTTCTGAGAGAAGCCGCCCGCGTTCTCGCTCCGGGGGGACAGTTGGTCGTCGTCGACTTTGTTTGGAATTCGAAGTCGCATCGACAGCACCTCGATCATCCGCAGACCCGGATTGTTCGCGACATCTGGGAGTGGGACGATCTGGCGACCGAAGAAGAGTATCATGTGAACTCCCAGAGTGCGGGACTCGAGTTCGCTAAGTCCGAAGATTGGACTCGACGAGTCACGCTGCCGTTGCAACGACGTATGGAAGTCCTTGTCTGGCTGTCACATCGAGCTTGGGGACGACGGCTGATGAGCCGGTTCAAGCCCCTCTTCGCCAGCATGAACGACGAAGACTGGAACCAACTCCGCATTGCCTCGGAAGCCCACCGCTTCATCCACGACCTGACGCAATACAAAGCCTTCGTGTTCAGAAAACCGATGGGCGATAGTGTGCTTTAGAATAGCCGGGGACCCTGATCGACGCCGGGATCGTTTCGGGTTGACCTCGGATGCGTGGGAGGAAGGGGGAACGATGGCGACTTCAGTGTGCGACCGTCGAATATCCCCTCTTGATTTCCTCGCGCATCTGTCCTGATCCGTAGCAATCAGGGACCAGGCGACTCAGTCTGAGTTGAGGCATCATCGTTAGTTGCCGGTGCCGGACTGGCCGACGTCGAGAATTCCCATGAGGCCGACCTCGAACACGAAGTTCTTCTGATCGGCGGAGGCGGGGACGTCGGCGTCCATTTGATCGACGTGGGCGAAGACGATTTCTGCTTCGGCAACGAGTCGATCCCCGCAAGTGGCGGTCACGTTGACGATGCCCCCTTCTTCTTTCACGTCGAGGAGATCGGCCTTGTAGTGCAGCGTATCGCCAGGGCAGGCCCAACTATGGAATGTGGCTTTGGGGACCTTCGCCAGGATGACGATATGTTTGAAACTGTGCGTTTCCCCCAACAGGATGCCGCCGGTTTGGGCCATCCCTTCGATCATTAACGAGGCGGGCATGATCGGAAAGCCAGGGAAGTGATCGTGCAGATGCTCTTCCGCTAACGACACGTTCTTAACGGCCGTTGCTGTCTTGCCACTTTCAAACTTGATAAAGCGATCAATCCAGAACCATCGCATCTGGCGGTTCCCTTGCAAGTATGTTTCGATGAAGACCGCACCGTTTAACCCCACATCAACCCTGTGGGGCTAAACGACGGTTGGTCGTAACTAGCTCGCCAGTTTGGCTTCCAGGAACTTGCAGATCATTCCGACCGTAAAGAGGTCGGAGACCGATTCAAGTTTCGGGCTATCGCCGAGTTTGTCGATGTCGGCATGGGGCATGCGGACCCGGAGTTCTTGCAGTCCGGTTGGCGTAATGACCCCATCTTGCACGAAGCCTGACTCGGCTGAGGTGAGATTCTCGGGGAAGAGTTCGCCACGAGGAATCTTGATGTCGAACGCCTTTTCGAGGCGAAAGACGATGTCCAGGAAATCGATCGATTCCGCACCGAGGTCGCCGATGAGGGTCGCCTCTGCATTGACTTCATCATCATCGACCCCCAAGGCATCGATGAGGGTTTCCCGAACCTTCTCAAAAACTTCTTCCGACGCAGACATTCCTGAATCTCCATACAAACAGCCGATCTGGCTGCGGGGTTCCTCACCAATTCCCAACCTGAATCCATCACGCCCCCGGTGAGACAAGGGCCGCGACCATTCCCAAGAAAACACGTTGCTAACAGATCGACGACTGACCTCATCAACCCATCAGCCCATCAACGCCTCTCAAACTCCTGTTTTCCAGCCAGTGAATCGGAATTCACGAACGGCTGACTTCTCATGCCTCTGAAACTCGAATTGTCGAAACACCCTAAAATCCGCCGAGAGTCAACCCGCCATCCACCGTCAGCACGTGCCCGGTAATATACCCGGCATTGTCACTTGCGAGGAAGGCCACTGCGGCGGCAATGTCTTCTGGTTTGCCTAATCGGCGTAATGAGATTCGATTCTTGATCTCGTCGAACTTAGAACCGGCAATCTTTCGGACAGCATCTGTCATTTCGGTCTCAATAAAGCCCGGAGCGACCGCATTCACCGTAATTCCGCGTCGTCCAACTTCCACCGCGAGGCAGCGAGTCAATCCTTGAATCCCCCCCTTACTGGCGGCATAGTTGACCTGACCTTGATTCCCATATTCTGCCGCAACGCTCGACATATTGATGATTCGACCGTACCGCTGCGACATCATCGGACGCATCACAGCATTGCAGAAGTTGAAGACACTGCCGAGGTTCGTCTTGATGACCGCATCCCACGCAGATTCCTCCATCGTCGCCAATAGCCCATCCTTGGTGATACCAGCATTGTTCACCAGAATGTCTATCCGACCCCACTTCTCGACAATCTCGTTGACAATCTCTTCGGCCCGAGCTTTGTCACAGACGTCACCCTGATAGGCAACCACTTCGGCACCCGTGGCTGTCAGGGCGGCGACAGTTTCGTTGGCCGCATCTGCGTTCGACCGATAGATGAAGGCAACCTTTGCCCCCTCCGCTGCCAGTCGCTCGACCACTCCTCGACCAATCCCGCGACTACCACCCGTAACCAGTGCAATTCGTCCTGCAAGACTCATCGTCAATCCAACCCTGTATCAATATGTACGATTTGTGCGGGAAAACAGCACTCAGCTGTCCCTGTGTGACTCCGCAACCCGACCCGCGGCGACCGATCGAACCTGCCGAAACTCGGCGATCAACCCAATGTCACCACCATCCGTCAAGTCGCGAATGGGAGACTCTGTCCAAACCGGGCCATTCTGTCAACCAGACAATCAAGGAACTTGGAAATTCCTTCCCCCGGGTCCGTCTCCCCAGCCGACTCCAACCTTCGTGGTAGAAAGGTGGTCGTCGACGCACTGCACTGCCGAAAGCAGGTAGACACAAGTTGTGTCTCAGTAACGTGTTGAGAAGTAGCCACGCCCCGACTCGAACGGGGAACCCCTTGCGTGTAAAGCAAGTGCTCTAACCAATTGAGCTACGCGGCCTGACGGGCCTGTTGCTGGTGGACGCTCTGTCGGGCGTCCACTGGGAGAGTGTAGCCGGTTCGATGAGAATCGCGAAGTGATCGGCGAGAATTCGGACAGAATTCCTTTGCAGAGATCGCTTCTGACCTCTGGGGACTGGTCGCGACAGGTCTTGATACGAGGCAAAGGCAGGGGACAAGGCGATGAGCGGTCACTGCCGAAGGGTCGCGAAGGCTTCCAGCGCGGCGGCTCGGGCGGTGGGATGGTCGACAATCGGTTCGGGGTACGTCGTTCCCAGACGGATTCCTGCTGCCTGTAATGCGGATTGAGGGGCGGTCCAGGGGGCGTGAATCCAACGGGTGTTCAGCCTCGCAAGTTCCGGAACCCAGCGTTTGACGTATGTTCCGTCAGGGTCAAACTTAGCACCTTGCAGCATCGGGTTGAAAATGCGGAAGTACGGCGCGGCGTCGGCTCCACAGCCTGCGGCCCACTGCCAGCCGAGTGTGTTTGACGCGAGATCGGCGTCGACAAGTGTGTCCCAAAACCAATCGGCTCCTCGCTGCCACGATTGTCGGAGATGCTTGGTCAAGAAGGACGCGACGATCATTCGAACCCGGTTGTGCATCCAACCGGTCGTCCAGAGTTCTCGCATTCCGGCATCGACAATCGGATATCCGGTCGTCCCTTGCTGCCAGCGTTTCAGCAAGTCGGGAGAGGTTTCCCAGGGGAAGTTGGAAAAGTTCTCACGCAGGGGGGCGAGTGGAGTGTGCGGAAAGTGATAGAGAATGTGATATCCAAAGTCTCGCCAGCCGATTTCGCTGAGGAACGTCCATGGGCCGTCATCCTTTCCCGTGCCGTCGACGGGAGGTGTCCCGAAACGTTCGACGACACGGCCCCAGATTTGTCGCGGGCTGATCTCGCCAAACCGCAGATGGGGAGATAACCGCGATGTCCCCGATTGTTCGGGCCAGTCTCGCAGTTCGCGATAGGCGCCGATCGCACCTTGCAGAAACCGATCAAGGCTGTCCGTTGCCCCCGCTTCGCCCGGACTCCAGAATTGAGCGAACGAACTGTCCCAGGGGATTGTCGGCAAAAGATTCAGTGATGCCAGTGAGACGCTCTTCGGCCAACGTGCGACGGCGGGCAACTCCGCCGGGGCGTCGAGTGGAGCGGCGATCGACAGGCTTCGACAGCGTCGCCAGAATGGGGTGAAGACTTGATAGGGGCCCCCAGTTTGTGTTTGAACCTCCCACGGTTCAAAGAGGAGCGAACCGGGAAAACTCTCGACCTCGATCCCTTGTTGACGCAAATCCTCTTTGATCTTCGTGTCGATCTCGCGGTGAGCCGGTTCGTAGCGGCGCGTCCAGTAGACTGCATCGGCTCCGGTCTCTTCGATGAGCTGCCCGAGTGCGTCACTCGCGTTGCCAACACGAATGATGAGTCGACTTCCGACTTTTCGCAACGAGGCATCGAGTTGTGTTAACGAGTGATGCAACCACCATTTCGAGGCTCCCCCCATGGCCCATCGGCCCGCATCCTCGGGAGACCAGATGTAGACGGGCAACACCCCTGTCCCCCGTTCGACCGCAGCCAGCAAAGTGGGATGATCGGCCAGTCGGAGATCATGGCGGAGCCAGACAATTGTGGGGGACAACATCAAACCAGACTCCCGACAGATTCGACCCAGTGACCATTGCGCTGCTTCAGGAGCACATCAGCGAGGACTGTAGACCTGAGTCGTCGAAAGTCTACCTTGGTGAACCGAGTCTCCCACAATGCGACTGAAAGTCCGGGGGCATTTGGTGATCTGCTGCTGACAGGGGCGGAGGAAACTGTTATCACTTCGCGGGGCGAGGGATGCTTGGAAACTCTCGTGTCGCACGACGTACAAACTTTGATTCACGGAAGGAATCCTGATGGGTGTCCCGCTGTCGCAGATGTGGACTGTCACCCGCTATGTGCTGGGCCAAAGGCTGCGGGGCGTTCGTCGTTATCCGCTCGTCCTCATGCTCGAGCCACTCTTTCGTTGCAATCTTGCCTGTGCAGGTTGTGGAAAGATTCAATACCCGGCCGACATTCTTCGACAACATCTCACCCCGGAGCAGTGCTTTCAGGCGGTTGATGAATGCGGTGCTCCAATTGTTTCGATTCCCGGTGGTGAACCGCTGTTGCATCCGCAGATTCACGAAATCGTCGAGGGGCTGATCGAACGGAAAAAATACATCTACCTTTGCACAAATGCGTTGCTCCTCGAAAAGCACCTCGATCGGTTTCGACCATCGAAATACCTCTCGTTTTCGGTGCATCTTGACGGACCGCAAGAGGAGCATGATGCCGCTGTCTGTCGTGACGGGGTCTATGAGGTCGCCATGCGGGCGATTCGTAAGGCGGTCGAGGCGGGATTCCGAGTGACCACCAACACGACGCTCTACAGCAATGCCCATGCCGAAAGACTCCGTGGCTTGTTCGACGAACTCATGGCGATCGGTGTCGAAGGGATGATGGTCTCGCCTGGCTATCAATATGAAAAGGCCCCCGATCAAGATCACTTCCTGCATCGCCAGGAAACCGTCCGCCTCATGCGGCAAGTTTTCGATAAGCCGAAGAAGTCGTGGGTGTTTAATCAGTCGCCGTTATTCATGGAGTTTCTGAGAGGCAACTACGAACTCGAATGCACCCCTTGGGGGAATCCGACCTACAACCTCTTCGGCTGGCAGAAGCCCTGCTACCTCTTGCAAGAGGGGTACGCAGCAACGTTCCAGGAACTGATGGAGACGACCGACTGGGATGCATACGGTCGACAGAGTGGAAACTCGAACTGTCAGGACTGCATGGTCCATTGCGGATACGAACCGACCGCCGTCGATCAGACGTTCCGCACCTTCAAAGGGATGTGGACCGCTGCCCGTGTCATGCTCGGAGGCCCCCGTCCCGCACCCGAACTCCCCGCACTGGAGACGACCGAACAGTCACAGGGCCAAGGCTCTGGCGACATCACATTAGCGACTCCCAACTGCGGCGACTCGGGCCGAACCTGTCGCAGCGATGCCGCCTCATCCCTGCTCCAACTCGCTCCCCATCTCCCCAGTAACCCAATTGGCGAAGAAGAGAGCCAGCGAACTTCCGAAGATGAAGCCTTCGCCCGCTAACAGACCGTCGAAAAACGACCGTGGGTCAGATTTTCCAATCTGACAAAAGCAACACCTACGCGTTCGTGCCAAGACATCAAACGGCACCATGTCAGGCCGGAAAGACTGCCTAACACTTTTCAACTGGCTGCGAACCAAGGCGTAGTTTGCCGAACAAGGACCGCTCAGCATGAAGACCTTGTGGCCCCAGCTAGCTCACCTTCGCCGAACCGCCCCCAAAGAAAGCACACCGACGAACCCGCACGTCCGGCGATGTGGGGAGGGTCATCCGCAAGGATGGCCCTTACCCGATTATTTGCTGGTCCAAACTTGCGCGTTCAGATCGTCGGCGATTCGTTCCACGTGTGATTGTACAATAGACGTGACGTTGACGCCCAGTGACAGTGATCCGTGGAAGTATGAGATGTGATCGGCATGGCCTTCCATCAGCAGTTTTGCGCGACCCGGCCATCGTCGAAAGGTAATCTCTTCTTTCGTGAATGGGTTTTTGCCGACGTGGTTTTCGTCAAGTTGGAGTGTTTCGGATTGATCCACGTATCGGAGCCACTCATCCATCCGTATCGGCTTGAAAATGGCCCGAACCGGATGATCTGAACGAATGATAAATATACCCGAAGTTGTCACAAACGGATCAGGGCATGTTGCCAGTTCCCAGTTTCCGTTTGTGAAGTATCCAGTGAGCGAGAAGTCCTCGCATCTTCCGAGCCCGTTGTAGGGGTCGTGTTCCCACATCCATACTTCGTTTGAGTCTGCATCGTCGCCGACCATGCAGAAGTAGTTGCCGCATCCGTCACCACCGATTTCAATGAAACGGCGTGATCTCAGTTCCGGTTGGAGTTCGTAGTAGTCCAAACCATTAGGATTGAAGAAACGCTGCAACTGTCCGATAGCGAACAGCTCGCCATTGCACTCAAGTACGTTGCAATCGTTCTGCAATTGGTGCGATGAGTCATTGGGAAACGATACCATGAACTGCTTAAAGGCCGTCGGCAGGACGACACTAAGCCGGTCTTCAATGAATGCGAAATCGTTGGCGTCCATGAGTCCGTGAGGCAAATAACGACTGCGTTAACGCGGCGGGCGCGTTGGACTGTGATTTCAAGATCGGCGTGATCGCCGGCTCGCGTCCACCGATATGCCCAACATGGGCGTGAACTTGTGGGGTGGGAGTCCTCTGTACGAGGCTGGTCACTTCTGGAGATGAGTATCTGAAGTTTTGCATCAAAAGGGAAGTACAAGACGAAGACGGGCACCGACCGGGATCAACCGCAGCGTCGCGGGCCGAGCAGCCAGCCTTGAGTCGACGCGATCAGTTTCTAACGGAAGCAGCCCTAAGGAGTCCCACACCGAGCCTGCTAAGCGTCGAACGATCTTAGATTGTCGCCTTTCGCTCCGCGAAAGTAGCGTTTGTTCGGTGTTTCCAAGCCTTTCGCGGAGCGAAAGGCGACACTCGTTCTTGATCCGCTACTCACTGGAAGCGACCGCCGCACTCGATGTCTGAAGTGGACCCCGGAATTCGGACCGCCCCACGAAAGAGAACACAGACGGCCCGGCATTTCGGGTGCTGTGGGGAGGGTCATCCGCAAGGATGACCCTCCCCCGATTAGCCGGCGTCAGGGGCTGCTCTGGCGTCGGAGTCGAACGTTCCCGCCAAATTCATAACCATTGTTGCCATGCTTGATGATGATTGAGTCGGATGTCATCACAGTCGAGTGCTGACCAGAACCCTATTGAAGCGAAGCGTTGCCACTCAGTCGTAAATCGTCGCCTTGGAATTCCAACTTGTCAGCCCGGAAAGTTTCACCGCTGCCATCGACTTGCTGCCATTTGCAATTTCCAATGCAGATGAACGAATTAAACTCCGGCTTTCCACTGCACTGAATCGAATCAGCCTCGATCGTAATATCGCCGAACCGAAGCTTGGCGGCACCTTTAAGCGTACATGTCTGCGATCCGCCTGCTGAATGAAACTTCACGGTCCGCGCTGTGAAGTCCATATCGTCGACGGTGAGTGTTGTAAGTATTTCCGATTCAGCTGTAGTTTCTTCAACCTGGGCAGGGCCATCGGCTGGCGCCACCAGCAAGGCGAACATCAATATGCCTGCGAACATCGGTAGATTCCTTTCTTGAGGATGGTTGATGCATGGACAGCAGCAGAGCTTTGCAAGTCGCGTGCCAAACGTCCTGCTGGCGAACGTGACGGATCACCAAGTCGCCGGAGTGATCTTTCGATTGTCAAAACGCACCGATCGGCGACTTTGGTGCATCCGATTGTTCTGCCTTCACCGCCATTTAGAGTCGAGCTTTGAGTCAAGCATATCGATTATCGCGTAGACGAACCGGCGTCTAGACTCATTTAAGCGTAAACGACTACCGATTGTCTTGTCCGCCCATCCGCGGGCACTGCCTCCGTCTTGCCCGAACTCCTGCGCCATAGCCGTCCAATCGCAGACCATTTCAATCAGGTCGACATCCGTCATGTCGTTTGGGTCGGCGTGGAAATCAGGGTGGTGGCGGTTCGTCGTCACGTGGTGATCGATTGCCGATCGGACACGTTCTTCCATTCCCTCAGGATAAGAAAACGGTTCGCCAGAGCGGCGGCACCGATGAAACTCAGTGAGCCAAATATACGGTATCCGTTCTTCGGGTCCGTATTTAGACGCATCATGAACCACTGCACGCTGATTTAGTTCGTCCGCGTATTCAGTTACTGATGCCATCACAGTCAAGCATCGACGGACCCGTTCGATGTGCTCCTCGGTTCGTCGCTCGTAGAAGGCGACCATCTCTGCTGTTGGTTCAATTGCGGTCATTTAGTGAATTGTCTCATGGCATAACGACCGCGTTTACCGGGCCGCGGCTCCGTGTCCAAGCTTTGTTCTGTCGCATCCGCCATGGGCGAGCGATTCTCAGTCACCTAACGATTTTTCATAAGCGTCGCGAATACGCTTTGAGTTGATGTCGCCCTTTGTGCAGTAAGGGCAGCCACAAGGCTTCTTGCCTTTGGCATCAGGGTAATACCGCCACCCCATGACCTGCGGCAGCGATTTGATCTTTTGTATCTCGGCTGCCTCAATTTTGCGCGGAATGATTACCTCAAAGCCCTCTGGTTGTTCAGCGTTGAAGACAACTCCAACGGCTTCAACAGCAGTGAGCACTTGATGGTTTCGATTGTAATGCCCAATCATGACGACTTGGTCGTCGGGAATGCGAAAGTAAACACCGACAATAGTCCGCTGTCCACTTCGTTTAAGTTCACGCAGCCACTGATGCGACACGTAGAAATTGTCAGTAACCGGCATCGCGAACACAATCCGGTCGTAGGCCTCAGCAAGCGGCTGTTTCAGACGACGTGGCTTGATACCGGATCGACGTATTGAGTCGGTTTCCTTCTCAACTGCGAGGTGAACGAAGAGTGCCATAGTTGCTCAATTGGCTTTGCGACAGTACTTGTTTTTATATAGAAGTCATCTGCCGTTCGATTTGGCGTCGATTCTGTCTAATGGAACTTGTTGTTGGCGGGGCCGTGGGTTGTGATATGGGGGAAGTCCTTATCGACCAATGAGAACCGGCGACGGGGGCGATTTTATTCTTCAGCATGTTCAACGGCAAGGGGAGACAGGTGGAGGGTTTGAAAGTTGTAAACTAAGCAGCAAAGACAGAATGGCGGCTTAAGTTGATTCCACTTTCTGACGCGAGACGCTCTCTTCTTCGCTTTGGTTGCAGTCGGAACGACGTGCTGATATCTCGGGGTCGATTCCATTGGCTTTGAACAGAAGTGAGCGAAGGAAACGAAGCAGAGGCAAGGTTCACGTTCTCGGGGAACAACCCCGAGTATCCGTTCTGTCGGTGTTGTCCGCGGTTCATCCTGAATGGGCAGAGTTCGATCAACAGTCGAGACGCACATCCCAGATGGGGAAGTCGGCTGAAATCTTGGGGGCGGGTGGGTACGATGGGGGAGTGGTTGAATCGGTGCGGATTCAGCTCTTCCCTCACACTCCTGATCCGGTGTTGCCATGTTGTCGCAACCTGTTCGTGTTTTTCTCTGCTGGTTCGTGTCCGTTGCGGCGACGTCGCCACTCGTTGGTACGGGGGTGCTCTTTGCCGAAGACATTTCCTCTCCCAACACAATCTATGTTCCCGATGCGGCATCATCTGTCGAAGCGTCTTCTGCTGTCGACGCCATAACCTGTGACGACGATGGAAAAGCCCCCGCATGGGCCACGGCTCTCGGGCAGTTGCAAACGGGTCAGTATGCGGAAGCGAAGGGAAGCTATGAACGCCTCTTGGCATCCGAGGATGTCGAGACTCGGGCCGCGTCGGCGATTGGTTTGAGTCGGGTCGCCGAAGAGACCGGTGACTGGAAGATGGCTCGCTTACTGCTGGATGATGCAACCAAGCGTGATGCCGATCGACCCGAACTTTGGGGGCGACTGGCTGAAGTCCAGTTTCTGACGGGGGATCACAAGTCGGCTCGTGCGAGTGCTGAACGAGCGATCGCGCTTGACGAGAACGAACTGCGAAGTCGGCTTATTCTCGCCCGGTTGCTGCGAGAGTCAGGGCAGGTGAATGATGCGGTGCAAGGCTTCGTCTGGTTTATTCGCTACTACAATCGCCACGATGTCACCGATGCGGAGAGTCTGGTCTTTGTGGCAGAAGGGGCTTTAGAGTACGCCCGGGCGAAGCGGTCCTCCTCCACCTTCGACACCGTCCTGAACGACCTTTGTCCCGATGCCCTCAAAGACAACCCTCAATGGTGGCAGGCATCCCTCCTGTCAGGAAATCTGCTGCTGGAGAAGTACAATCGGAGTGAGTGCAACGCCGAGTTCAAGTCGGTTCTCAAGACGAATCCCAACTCAGCCCAAGCCTATGCCGCACTGGCTCAATCGAGCTTGCAAGACCATGAATTCGAGGAGGCTCGCCAACAAGCCGAAGAGGCGCTGAAACATAACCCCGTGCAACTGGAAGCTCTGCTTGTGCTTGTCGACCTCGAACTCGAACAGGACGACATCGTCAATGCCCAGACACGGCTCAAGCAGGCGGTCGAAGTCAACAGGCTCGATCAGCGCGTGCTTGCTCGGCAAGCGGCGTTGCACATTCTGACAGACACACTCCCTTCTTTGCCCGAACTTGAACTGCTGTTCGATCACATCCGTGCTCCTGCCGAACACCCCATCGACAACACCGCTCCGCAGTCGGCTCTCGCGAAACTCATCCTCGAACTTGCCGAACGTAACCCCGCTCCCGGCCTCTTTCTGAACGACCTCGGCGAGTTTCTCGAATCGCGACGCAAGCATCGCGAAGCCGAACTCGTGTACGAAACGGCCGTCGCGGTGATGCCATCGTTTTCGACCCCCAAGAACAATCTCGGCATGCTCTACATGGCGACCGGTCGTGTCGCCGATGCCGAGCGGATGCTGGATGAAGCCTTCCAGAAAGATCCTTTTCATGTGCGTGTCAGCAACATGCGCAAAGTCATCAAGGTACTCAATTCCTACGAGACGATTCGGACCGATCACTTTCTGATCTCGGTCGATGCCTCAGACCGGATGCTCGGTGAGTACATGGCGGATTATCTCGAAGAGGTTCATGCCGAACTGACAGCCGAATATGGTTTCTCTCCCGATGATCGCACTCGGTTTGAAATCTATGCCGACGCAAAAGGTCAGACGGCTCACGCCTGGTTTAGTGCTCGAATGGTCGGGCTCCCCTGGATTCAGACAATTGGAGCCTCGACAGGCATGATCGTCGCCCTCGCGTCTCCTCGTGATGTTCCGGGAAAGTTTCACTGGGCACGGGTCCTCAAGCATGAATACGTTCACATCCTGACCCTGCAACAGACCGAGTTCAACATTCCCCATTGGTACACCGAGGCCCTCGCTGTTCGCAGTGAAGGGATGGCGATGCCCGCAGAGTGGAATCGCTTGCTCTTGGAACGTGTCCCCGCTGGAACCGCCTTCACGCTCGACAACGTCAACAATGGCTTCCGTCGTCCCAAGGGGCCCGACGACTGGAGCATGGCCTATTGTCAAAGTCGCCTTTACGCCCGATATCTCGAAGAGACCTACGGCTCGGATTCGCTTCCCAAGTTGATCGACTGTTACAAGCGGAATCTCGCGACCCCAGCGGCCATTCAAGAGGTGACGGGAGTCTCTGTCGTCGAGTTCGAGGCGGGTTACTTGGCGTTCTTGAAGCAGCTCGTCGCTCGGATTGAACAGTCACAAGCTCAGCCAACTCTCGATGTCGTCGCCGCCCGAAAGAGTCATCAGGAACAACCGGAAAACCTCGCACTGGCCGGTCGATATGCCTATGCCCTGTTCGATGAAGGGACAACAAATGAAGCCCGCAAAGTGGCCGAAGGGGTACAGCAGAAAGACCCATCCGAACCGTTCGCTGCCGCAACGATGGCACGGCTCGCCATGTCCGAAGGAGAAACCGCGACCGCCCGCAAGCTGCTCCTCGCCGCTCACAAGGAAGAGCAACTGCATCCGGTCATCCTTGCCCTGCTTGCGGAAGTCACCCTCGACGCAAAGGAGTTTGTCGAGGCGGCTCGTCTGTATGAACTCGGCGTCAAGACTTTTCCCGAAGAGGACGAGTTCCTCACTGGCCTGTCCATTGCCCTGTTGGAAGTGGGAGATAAGGATCGACTCAGAGCGACATTGACGCAACTGGCCGATCGAGACACAACCGATCTCGGAGCACGGCTGAAGCTTGCCGAACTCGCCTTGGAGCGCCATGACTTCGCCCAAGCCAAAGCGTGGGGACGCGAGATGATGTATGTGGATGTCGACGACCCGCGGGGACATGTCGTGCTGGGGGATGCCGCAATGGGGATGCAGGACTGGTCAACGGCCGACAAAGAGTACGCGGCCGCCCTCGAACTCGCCCCGGACTCACTCCCCGCCCGACTCGGCCTCGCCCGCTCGGCGATAAGTTCCAATCACCCCGAAACCGCCCGCCCCCATCTCAAACAAATCCTCGCCGACCACCCCGATCACAAAGAAGCCCAAACCCTCCTCGACAAACTCCCAGATGCTGAGTGATTCGAAAGTCCCCGTTGCCACTCAGGGTGCCGCAATCAGCAGGGGCTGCGGGTGCCAATTGGGGAGCGTTCACCTGTTCACGGCGAATGAGTTTAGCAGGGGACGATGCGGTGTTCGCGAATCGGCAGGGGCAAGGCCCCGGAACATTGTCTAGCCCAGTCCGCAGGACTGGGAAATCGGCCCGAGTGACGGTCTCAAGGGCTGAAGGCCCGACCCGTTGGTTGTTTGAAAACGTCAACTGACCGGGCCTTTGGCCCTCAGCGTCATCTCGTTTCCCATCACCCAGGCCGAGTGGCCTGGGCTAGACAAACTAATGTGCCTTTGGCCCGTATCACTCAGACGCGACTCAAATGCACCACCTCCAACTGACGACTGCACGCAATCAGCAGGGGCTGCGGGTGCAGTCGGTCAGGTCGCAACTCCTGCCGGACTTGTCTGTATTGCAAGCGGCGTAAGTTGCGTCACATCAATGACTTCCTGTGTCGACCGTGCCGGTAGGTCCGGTTGTATGGAAAAGGAGATGAAGTGCAGTCGTGACGAGTGCCGATAATTCCAGCATGAACGACTGGTCGGCCACTCCCCTTCGAGTTGCCAACAGGGCTAGACCCCATTGCACGATCGATTGGCCAAGGAGGGCTTGCGATGCGTCCCAGACTTCGACTGTTTACCGGTGAAGACGAAGGTTATTCTTCCGCCACTTCACCGAATACGGTGCCAATCAGATTTGGCGAACTGCTTCAAGTCGTCACCGACGCCTGCCGTTTTCGCCGTACCTGGCTGAACGACTTTGAAGACGATGAGATCGAAGTTCCGGAAGACCTGCGCGAGATCATCTCGGCGTACTGGTCCCTCAAACCGGGCGCCTGAGGTCGACCCCGTTTGAGTACGAGCCGCGAAAAGTCCCCATCTTGCAAAGGTGGGGCTTTGAGGACAGTCGAGCGATTAGTCGCCGAAGGCGGCGTCGAAGGCTCGGCCTGACGGCGCGAAGTCGACGTTCTTGCAGAATTGGGCCGCTTCCGCCGCTCCCGCTTCCCGGTCCATGCCAGAATCTTCCCACTCGACCGACAGCGGAGCATCCTGAGGATAGCCTGCTGCGTTCAACGCGCGGATGATCTCCTCGAATCGGACCCCGCCGCGACCGACGCTGCGGAAGTCCCAGCCACGGCGGGCATCGCCAAAGCTCAGATGGCTCGCCAAGATCCCCGTCCGTCCGTTGAGCGTCACCGAACCGTCCTTCATGTGGACGTGGTAGATGCGGTTCGGGAACATCCGGATGAACTCGACCGGATCGACACCTTGCCAGATCAGGTGCGATGGATCAAAGTTGAACCCGAACTCTTCACGGTGATCGAGTGCCTTCAGTGCCCGCTCAGCGGTGTAGCAGTCGAAGGCGATTTCCGTCGGGTGGACTTCCAACGCGAACCGAACCCCGCAATCGCCGAAGACGTCCAGAATCGGATTCCAGCGTTCGGCCAACAGGTCAAAACCGGCATCGTACATCGACTTTGGAGTCGGCGGGAAGTCGTAGATCAAGTGCCAAATGCTGCTGCCCGTGAAGCCATTCACCACGCTGACGCCGAGTTTCTGAGCGGCTCGGGCCGTGTTCTTCATCTCCTCCGCGGCACGTTCGTTGACCCCTGCCGGGTCACCATCACCCCAGACATACTCGGGGACGATCGCTTTGTGACGAGCATCGATATTGTCCAGCACTGCCTGTCCGACGAGGTGATTCGAGATCGCGAACAGCTTCAGGTCATACTTGTCGAGAAGGTCTCGCTTCCGGGCACAGTAGGTATCGTCGGAAAGGGCCTTGTCGACTTCAAAGTGATCGCCCCAGCACGCCAGTTCGAGCCCGTCATAGCCAAAACCGGATGCTTTCTTGCAAAGCTCGTCCAGCGGAAGGTCTGCCCATTGGCCGGTGAAAAGGGTCACTGGACGTCCCATGGCTGCGGTCCTCTGAATGTGGATGGTTGAACTGGGTGAAAAACGATTTCAAGGGGAATCAATACTTGTGTGTTAGGCTCGACAAACACGGCGAGCCGAAGTCTCCGCGATGTCACAGGGCTCCCCATAGGCCGACTAAACTATCCGACGGGACGGATGATTTCAATCGGCTCGGCGTTGTTGGTGTAACATGTGTCTATAGCGTCACTTGCGGCATGTCGAGCAGCGATCATGCCTCGGCGATCGTGGGCCCGCTGTTGCAAACGTGGGACGGTAGATTCTCCCTTTGCCTCGCGTTCAGAGTACTTTCTGCAATGGGTCGTTTCAGGCGGGAGTTCCAGCGACCTCATGTCGTTGCTCGGAATGGGCAAGGGCCGCACCGACGAAGCCGCGGAACAGCGGGTGCCCCTTGAGTGGTTTCGACCGGAACTCCGGATGAAACTGTACCGCGAGATACCAAGGATGCTCGGGAAGTTCCACGATCTCGACGAGTGATCCGGTCGGACTCTTCTCAGAAAAACTCGTCCCCGAAATGACGAGGCCAGCTGCCTCATATCGGGATCGATACTCTTCATTAAATTCGTATCGATGCCGGTGACGCTCACTCACTTCTGTCGCCTCATAACACCGCTGTGCTAAAGACTCCTCTTTCAGCGAACAGGGCTGTGTCCCGAGACGCATCGTGGCCCCGCGATCGGTCACGCCAATTTGATCCGGCAACAGACTAATAACCGGATGAGGTGTTTCGGCATGAAATTCGGTACTGTTTGCATCATTCAGTCCCAGTACATTGCGACCATACTCGATGACAGCACACTGCATACCTAAGCAAATTCCAAAGAACGGAATCGACTGCTCTCGGGCGTATCGAATTGCCTTAATTTTTCCTTCAATACCCCGATAACCAAAACCTCCGGGGATTAATAGCCCATCGACATTCGATAAGAGGTGACCGACGTTGTCGTCTGTTAAGTCTTCCGCTTCGATCTTGACGAACTCGATTTTTCTGCGATGAGAAAATCCCGCATGAGTGAGCGATTCGTAGATCGACTTATAAGCATCATGATGCTCAATATACTTCCCGACGACAGCAATACGAACTTCCTCCTGAGACTCCCGAATTCGCTGTAACAGGTCTCGCCAGTCGTCGATCTGTAGTTCGCCAGCAGTTAGGCCCAGTTTCGTCGTGATAAGTTCGTCGAGACGGTGCTCCGCGAGGCCGAGCGGTACTTCGTAAATCGACAGTTCCTTGTCCTTTTCCTCGATAACTGCCCTCTTTTCGATGTTACAGAAGAGGGCGATCTTGTCGATGTTCTCCTCCCCGAGTTCAACCTCGGTTCGCACGACTAAGATGTCTGGTTGAATCCCGATCTGGCGGAGTTGACCGACGGAGAATTGAGTCGGCTTCGTCTTAATCTCCTTGGCCGCCTTCAGGTAGGGGACCAGTGTCAGGTGTATAAACAAGCAATTCTCTTTCCCAATATCGAGTGGAATCTGGCGAATCGATTCTAGGAAAGGGAGCCCTTCAATGTCGCCAACTGTGCCACCCAGTTCGGTGATTACGACATCAACGTCATCACCATCGAGTCCGAGAATCATGGCCTTGATTTCATTCGTGATATGCGGCACCACTTGCACAGTGGCGCCGTCATAGTCCCCTCTTCGTTCCTTGTTAATGACCGACTGATAGATCTGACCGGTCGTGTAGTTGGATTTACGAGAGAGTGGAGAATTCGTGAAGCGTTCGTAGTGCCCGAGATCAAGGTCGGTTTCGGACCCGTCGTCGAGGACGTAAACTTCACCGTGCTGATAAGGGCTCATCGTGCCGGGGTCGACATTAATATAGGGGTCGAGCTTCTGCATCCGAACCCTGAGGCCGCGACGTTCAAGCAGCAGGCCGATGGCGGCTGAGGTGAGTCCTTTGCCGAGCGAGCTGACGACTCCCCCCGTCACGAAGATATGTTTGGTCATTCCTTGAAATCCGTGTCAACTAAATCGACATAAAGAAAAGCCGCAGCCATCGGGTCGAGGGGATGACTCCCAGACAGACACTCGTCTGCCGACACCCGAAGGACACGGCTCAAAACCTGCTGAACGCGATTGAACAGAAGCCCGCTGCCTCAGATGCTTCGCTGCCGTTGCATTTGAA
Organism: Planctomycetaceae bacterium; assembly: GCA_041398965.1. GTDB lineage: Bacteria > Planctomycetota > Planctomycetia > Planctomycetales > Planctomycetaceae > JAWKTT01. The sequence continues at coordinate 42,932 of JAWKTT010000026.1, forward strand.
ACGCCAGCAACGCGACAATCGCTCAACCGACCCGGCCCGTCAACTTCCGCTGACGTTCCACGAACCGAGCATAATCTTCCGACGTGTCGATTCCAACCGACCGATGCTTGACGATCTCGACCAAGATTGACGCCCCCGCCTCCAAGACCCGCAACTGTTCAAGACTTTCGAGCTTTTCCAGCCGAGATTGGGGCATTTGCGTGATCGCCAACAGGAACTCGGGACGGTAGGCGTAGATTCCCAGATGCAATAACCAAGGAGACTCGACCCCCTGAGCGGCCGACAGGAGACGCGAAGACCCCTCGCTTCCATCGAGCGTGTCAGGAGATTCGTCAGATGTCGACGCAGCCGGGTCGGCCATTGGGTCGGGGAAGAACTCCTGCGGCTCGCCATCGCGGTAGCTTGGGACTGGCAGTCGGCTGAAGTAGAGTGCCCGTCCGTCCGACGCCCGCACCACTTTCACACACGACCGGTCCAACAGCGTCGCATTGTCGAGTATTGGAGTCGCCAAGGTCGCCATGGGAATCTCGGGACGACTTCGTAACGCGGAAATCAGTCGATCGATCGTCGCTGGTGGGAGTTCCGGTTCATCTCCTTGCAGGTTGACGATCAACTCGGCGTCACGACCACAACGTCGCACCACTTCCGCGACCCGGTCTCCGCCGGTCGGATGAGACTGAGTTCGTTCGACCCGAGCCCCAAAACTCTCGGCGACCTTTTGAATCTCTTCACTGTCGGTCGCGATGATGACTTCATCAAGTAACTCGGCCCGACTGGCCGCTTCCCAGGCGTATTGAAGTAACGGCTTGCCCGTGTCGGCAAGCAGCATCTTGCCCGGAAGTCGAGAGGATGCGAGCCGAGCGGGGATGATGCCAATGATTGAGGACATCGATTTCTTCCATAACATGTTGACAGCAGAACCAGGCCACCGTTTACACCATCAGCAGTCTCGCCGTCCAGTCAGTTCGACATCAAGAAATCCTCTCTCTTCATTCTTCCAACCCGGACTCTGTCCCCATGGGTCTGTGTGACAGTATCATGATGAGGGGGCGAACTCGGCGACCCAGTCGCTTCGGAATCTGGGGGAGGCCCTCGACGGAAACCAGAAAAGAGTAGGGAACACCATGACTCAAGCGATTGCCAATCCGGACGAACTTCGAGCGTTCGCCCTGAAGTTGAAGCAGTTCAACACGACCATCACCGATCAGGCGGCGATGTTGGCCAATCAACTCGAAACACTGAGCGGCTCTTGGCGAGACCAGGAGAACGCCAAGTTCACCGAGCAGTTTCAGGAACATCTCCGCCTTCTCGGCCATTTCGTCGAAGCCAACAACGGCCACATCCCCTACCTGCTCCGCAAGGCGGATCGCCTCGACGAATACTTGCAACAACGATAACCGTGCGGCACAGGCGAAAGGTCGCCGCCGAGGAGGCGGAGGAACGCAGAGTCTGTTTGCAGGAAGGTGTGTGATGACTGGCAATGCAAATGTCCGTTCGATCCCGGTGATTCGGGAGTTTCGGGGGGCGGTGCAGTTGTTTCTCGAAGAGGCTCAAGGCTCGTTGGATGCGATTGCCATGGAGATGCAACGAGCCTTTGCCTGGGTTGAGGAGGAGCGTCCGCATTACTGGGAGAGACAGTCCCGACGGGCCTTCGATCAGGTGGCCCAGGCCCGCAGCGCGTTGCACACCTGCACGATGAGAACGGTCGCCGATCATCGCCCCAGTTGCATCGAAGAGAAACAAGCCTTGGCCGCTGCCAAGCGACGACTCGAGCATTGTCAGGAGCAGATGAAACGCGTACAGAAGTGGGCCGTGAAGATTCGGCACGAGGCGGACGAGTTCCGAGGTCGCCTCTCTGGCCTGCGTCGACTTCTGGAGAACGATCTCCCCGAACTCCTCGCCCAACTCGACCAAGCCGCCACCGCCCTCGAAGCCTACGCCGACATCACCGCCCCGCCCCCCACATAATCTCCCCCGGCACAATACCGTTGCCGTTCTCAACGCAGGGCTTCTCGACGTTTCGAAACGCCCCCTCAGTGGGTGCGATTACTGAGCAAGGGGAGATATCGGAATCACCTTCAACTCCATCGTCCCCGGATCGAGCCGTTGTTGGCTGCGGCGTTCGAGGTCGGCTAGTTCCCGCTGAAAGTCCGCGGTCATCCAAGTCTGCACCGGCCACTCCACAAGATCACTCGTCGAAGTGATGCCATAGATGTAACCGGTCTCGGGGTGGATGTGTGCCTTATGTGTGTTTGAAGCGAAATCGTATATCGATTCAACTCGACGCAGTATTCTGTCGGGCCGCAGATAGGATCGCAGGACATAGCTATCGTTAACTAGGCCAAAGAATGTGCCATCCTTGCGCATTTCAAAACGAAAGAGACTCGGGGTGCCAATTTCGCTCGTCTGGCCGTGTTTCTGAAATCTCGGGAACCATTCACCTTCCGAGGGGAGGTCACTCAATATCCAAATCTTCTCGAGATCCCCAGATCCCGATATGGGGGCTCCTCCAGACGAAATGAGGAATCTTCCTTGGGGATCGACGATGAAATGCATAATGTCATTCTCTTCGAATCCTGAGGTCTTAGGGTCTCGACGGTGAAACTGGTATAACTGTTTCCCCGTCTTGGCTGACCACAGCCACGCCCTTCTGGAGTCGGAATGTGCCGTCAGCATCAAATTCAACTGATCGTCGAAGTGAAGACCATTGTGTCCGATTTTCGTCATGTCGTGGAACGTGACCTGCGGGCGACTTCTGTCGAAGTGGATCAGATGTGCAGGAACTGGGGTGTCTTTGTCGGCACCGTATGTGATCAGAAAGCCATCCTTTGACGGCAGAAGTGTCACTCCTTGAAATCGGCCTTCGCTCTTGAGTTCAAAGATCGGGTCTGGGGCATCCAGACGATAAATCAGAACTGACCCTTCATAGTCAAACTTACCTCTGGTCGTTACCACAATCGATTGGAGATCGCCAGAAACTGCGACCTGACCAAATTTCTCCGTAGTCTTCCAAATACGAATCGGCTCTTCTGTCCCCACCTGAAAGAGTCCCACTTCAGTTCCATGCCAAGAAAGAAATCGCTGCTCGTCAATGAACAACCAGTGGCCTGAGACATCTTCCCAGTGGTCCTGTTTGACCAGTGAATCAGCCCGGTCGGTCGAGTGGAGTTCGATCCGAACCTGCGAGTCCTTAGGATTCGCAGCCGGTTCATTGATCCTATTCACCTTCGAGCGGCGAATAATGAGTTGGCTCCCGCGAGGGCTGTGAGCGACCACACTGAGCCGATCGCTACCAGTAATTTCCCAGAGCTTCTTTTTCTCGTCCATCGACCAAAGGGCCAACGACGTGAAATTAGAATCGCCCGCGGTCAACAGACGATTTCCTGCAAGAAAGGAGTGGAAACGAGCAGGTGTCTGCTGGCTATTTTTGAGTGGCATCACCACGTTCGGGGCCCGAAGGCTGGCATTCCAGACACGAATGAGCCGACCGTCTCCGTACGTCACAATTCGCTTGCCGTCCGCAGTGAAGAGTGCCGCCAACATCGGACCGTGCAGTGTTCGGACTGGTCGACTGCTGTCACTCAACTCTTTCGAATACGGTGGACCATAGATTCGACGAGTTCCGATCTGAAACGTCTCGATCCCTTTGCTGCCACAGTCGGCAGACACGATGTCGTTGTTTGGATGAAAAAAGGCCCTCTCGACATTACCCCGCACGGTCGCTCGCACTCGTAACTCGGCGATGCGACCTTGCCCGTCACGGGCAATCTCTTGTGGATTACCAATCGACCACACTTTGAATTCACCGGAATCGCCCCAACTCGCCAAGTACTGTCCTGACGGATCGAACATGGCCCCAACGACTGCGTTTTCGTGCTCCAACGTCGCCACGACCTTTCGCTCAGACCATGACCAAATGTCGAGTTGCCGCTCGAGCGCCTCACTCGGACGACCGTTCTGATGCCATGTGACGAAGTATCGACCCTGATTGTCTGATTCAACACCCCGAGGTTCCGATGAAACCTGGAAATCGTGCTGGGGTTCTCGTCTGCCGACAGTCCAACTCTGCATTAGCGCAAAGTGCTCTCCCTTGCGGCTCCATGTGATTAGCTCCTGCCGATCGTGTGAGTAGATTGCTTGCAGGAGTGGCTCAGTGAACAAGAATTCTTGTATTAGCTGACGCTTTTCAGTGTCCCAGATTGTTGCAGATTCCTTTGTCACCCGCACGAATGGCGCCGTGGGTCGGACGACTCTCTGATGCTCAATTCGGTACGGAAAGTACATCGCTTCCAAGTCGTCTTCCGCGACCAGAATCGGCTGACTGCCGGGCTTCCAGGTCCACGGTCCCGATCTCGCTCCCGAGATGATCGCCTCCGTTCCTTTCCCGGTGAAAAAGCCTCCCGCGACGCTACTCATCTTCGGGTCCCGTTTGACACTGAACTCGTCATACGCCTCTGGTTTGTCGATCCACCAGAACATCGCTTTGTCAAAGGCCTTAATCAGCACGAGGCGTTCGGTCGGATGGAACTCGACGGAACCGATGGGGCGATCGACCTTGAGGGAGGCGACCAGTTCGGTTGTTACGAGGGACCAGATGTGGATGGTCTTTTCCTTTCTGCTCCACGAGCAGAGCAGTTCCTCGTTGGGGGAAAGGGAGACTCCGGTCACTTCACCCGAGTGCTGGAGCGTGAAGTCGATAGCTCCAAGTGCTTCCTGGGCCGCGTGACCGGCATCGATCGCCAGTTGTTCGTCTCCAGCTGCGTAGGCATTCAACCCGGCATGCAACAGCAAATGAGCCGCCCGGACATCATCCCGCGACACATCCCGCTCATGCAGTCCTAACTCAAACTGCAACAAAGCGATCTGCCCCTTTAACCCCCGCTCCCCGTCCGTTGCCGCCGCCGACTCCTCCCCCCACAACCCTTGAGCCGCCGACAGTATCCCCACGACCACCAGACAAACCCCTATCAAACTTCTCATCCCCGCCTCCCTCACAAGATTCAACAGGCCACCCCAAGACGAATCGACTTACTAAGCCACGACCGTTGTATTAGAGAAGTAGGATATCAAATGGTGTGACAAGCGGAATACGCGACTTAACAAACCTTCGAGCAATTCCCCAGACTTCACCAAACTCTGGGGAGGAGGCGCCAGGGGACCGTTTTGGTGTACTCGATGTAGGTGGGGGAGGTGAGGAGCAGGGGTTCTTCGACGTGGATGCGGATCAGGGCGAAGGGGAGCGAGAGGGCGAAGGGGGTCATGGTCAGGAGTGACGGTTGGGCGGCGAAGCAGGCGGCGGCGATGAGAAGTTGACCGGCATATGCGGGGTGACGAATGAACCGATAGGGGCCAGAGGTCACCACGTCACGCAGAGCGGGGAGGACAGCAAAGTTGCGGCCCAGCGTGAGAAACGCCCAGATCGCGAGCAAGACGCCAACGGCGAGAATTCCCCTTGCGAGCGTTGGCCAGTCGCTTAACGAGGGGGCCAGTTGAAACGTCAACACGCCAACACCAACCGACGGGAGAGAGAGCAGAATCGCGCGGGGCGAGCCACGTCGTCGCACCGGCTGACGCACGACCAGCAGCAGCCCGACAATTAGATTGAGTATGAACAGGAAAGTGGTCGACGAGTCGAAGGAACGGTCACGTCGAAACCACGATGCGAGTGGCCAAAACAGAATGGAGCATCCGAGAAGCAAGTTCTGAAGACGTTCCCACAGAACAGACTTCTCAGTGCGAAATCCGAAGTCTTCGTCGACTCCATTGCCTTTCGGCAGATTGAGATTCAATAGAAATACCAGCCCCAGTCAAAGGCATAACTCAGGCCGTTCAACAGGACCAGAATCCCGATCGTCACCAGAATCCCGCCGCCACCACCACCTTCGTCGTCATCACTCATTACGCACCCCAGGAGCAAGAAGTGAAGTCCCTGTTCGATTGGTGCAACGCCGAAAGACGTCCGCCAAAGTGGACAAGGAATTGTTGAGAAGACGCCAGCGCGTCTTGGAACATAAGAAGCTACGCGGCAACGTGAGTGCTGTCAACTAACGATCGATGTTAATGTCCGTCGGGAGGATTGTTGGGCTCGAAGAACGGCACATGTTGACATTGGATTTGTGATTAGTTTTTCGGCGGGCGAGTTCCGGTCGATGATTGTTGGGCCAGTTTGGCGAGGTGGGGGAGGTACTCTTGGTAGGCTGCTTCGGCTGCAACGTTCTTGGTGGCTTCAGGATCTTTCTCGAAGTCGATCAGTTCGATTGCATCGAGGGAGCCATTGCGTCGGCTTCGCCATTCGGTATAGCGAAAGCGTTCAGTGCGGATGCTGGTGCCGAGCATTGGGCCAGCACCCGGTTTCCCTTTGATGTACTGACTAAATGCGGCCTCTTTCCACGGACGGTCAGGGTTTTCCAGCAGCGGTTTGAAGCTGTCGCCATGACAATGTTTTGGGACGTCGATTCCCGCTAATTCACAGAGGGTGGGGTACATGTCGACCAACTCGACCATTGCGGCACGTTGTCCGCGATAGTCTCCCAGAGAGGTGGGGACAGCAATCAGCAACGGGACGCGCGTGGCCACTTCATAGTTCGTATGTTTGCACCAGTCGCCGAAGTCACCGAGATACCAGCCATGATCCCCCCAGAGGATAACGATGGTATTCTCTGCGAGTTTAAGTTCGTCCAGTTTGTCGAGTACCTTGCCGATTTGCGCATCAACATAGCTTGTCGAGGCATAGTATCCATGAATGAGTTCTTTGGTCTTTGCGTCATCAAGGGGGTCGACGTTATTAGGAATGTCGGAGTAGTTTTTGAGTTCTCCCCAGGATGAGCCGGCATAAGGGACGCCGTTGATGACATCCTGCCGACTGGGGACACGAATCGAATCGCGATCGTAGAGGTCCCAATACTTGCCGGGTGCAGTGAAGGGGAGATGTGGTCTGGCGAAACCAACGGCAAAGAAGAAGGGCTTATTGGACTCCTTAAAGTGGCTCAGCATCTGACAGGCTCGCGAGGCAGTCTCTCCGTCTTTATAGGCGTCGTCGGGGACGTCTCCGCCATTTTCGACAGAAGGGGCGAAGCGGGTTCCGTCTTCTGCCCGTTTGCTGTCGCCGACTCGATTTGCTGGCAGGACATAGGCGGCTCCCTTGCCCGGTTGGGACGGGGCGATGCGGTCGGCCGAGAGGGTCCAACTGGAGGCATCGTCGGTGGGGGAGTGATAGACCTTCCCGAGGAAACTTGTCTGATAGCCAGACTGTTTGAACGTCTGGGGGAGCGTTACAACGTTGGGCATCTTGCTGCGAAGAGGTGTCTTGTAGTCCCAGCACTGTGTGGTCTCGGGGCGACAACCGCTCATCAGACTGGCCCGCGATGCCCCGCAAACCGCGACCTGACAGTAGGCTCGTTGAAACAGCACTCCCCGAGCGGCCAGACGGTCGAGGTTGGGAGTCAACATCTGTTGCGACCCATAACACTTCAGTTCTGGCCTGAGGTCGTCGACGGCGATGAACAGCACATTGGGGCGCTGCGAATCGTCCGCAGCCTCTGCCCGAAAGTTGAGGTGAAACAGGATCAAACCACAGACAAATACGAGTCGGTACATCATCGGCTGCAACTCCCAGGTCTGGTTTTCGCGAAAGTTGTGGGGAAAGAGATCGAACGAACGTATCGTCGGCGTGAAATCTGTTAAGACGTCTGCGATACGTTTCAGAGACGTCCGAGGTGACAGAGTAACGCATTGGGCTCTTTGACTGGAACCAATGGACGCGGTTATACTGAGCGAAGAGTGAGTCCCCTTTCTGATCGCCCATTCGCTGTGCAGCCTCTTTCTGAGTGCTGGGGGTGGCGTCGTTCCGGTGTCAAGTCGTTTCAGGAGTCGTGATGTCGAGCGCACACCCGTCCGATGCAGAGGCTTCCGGTGCAACCTCGGCTTCCGGCAGCGACTCTCTCGAATCGCTCCAGAAGCTCGGAAAATACGAGATTCGGAAGAAGCTCGGGGCGGGCGGAATGGGGATCGTCTTTCTCGCCTTCGACACCGAACTCAAACGTCCGGTCGCCCTCAAGGTTTTGGCAAAGGAACGGGCGGAGAATCCACAACTCGTGCGGCGGTTCAAGTCGGAAGCCCAGGCAGCGGCCCAGTTGAGGCATCCGAATATCGTCGCCATCTACGAAGCAGGCGAAGCTGACGGCTATCTGTTCATCGCGCTCGAGTACATCGAAGGGCACGACGTGTTGACGCAAATCCGCAAGCGGGGCATCCTCCCTCCCAAGCGGTCGCTGCACATGATTCGTCAGATTGCCGACGCGCTGAATCATGCAGCCGAGAAGAACATCGTTCACCGAGACATCAAGCCATCGAACATCATGGTTCAGCAGGATGGAACGGTGAAGCTCGCCGACCTCGGATTGGCCCGTTCGATCGACGACACCTTGGAGACCGATATCACCCGAGCCGGAACGACGGTGGGAACGGTCGACTACATGTCTCCCGAACAGGCACGCGACAGCAAAGCGGCTGACATTCGGAGCGACATCTATTCGCTGGGATGCAGTTGGTATCACATGCTCGCAGGGGTGCCCCCGTTTGCAGAAGGGGGCTTGACGAACAAACTGCATGCCCACGCTTCGGCAGACCGTCCCGACCCGCGACAGTTGAACGACAACGTCCCCGATGGTTATGTCGCGGTGATGCATCGCATGATGGCGAAGCGGCCTGAAGACCGGTATCAAACACCAGCCGAGCTTCTGGCAGACATCGACAAAGTGGGAAACACTGTGGCTGGAGTCAACACCGCCCTCTTGCAGGCACTCCAAGAAGAGGCCCCCGTTTCCTCGAAGCTCGATGTCGATGAGGAAAACGAAATCGGGACGAAAGGTTCACGGAGAAGTTCCGCCAGAGACTCCGCCTCTCCCCCAGTCGACGAAGAAGAACATATCTCCCAGAAGATGAAAGTGAAGCCGGTCCAGACCCCGGCCCCGTCGAGTCGCTCGCAACGAAGTCGCACGACCGAAGTCGATCCCGACGATATCGAAGCGGCCCCTGAGTCTCCTCTGAAGGGGAAACTCAAACGAACAGCCAAGGAAGAACAGAAACTTCCACCGACCACGCGAAAAGGAAAACGAGCCGCATCGAGTTCGTCCGCAAATGCAAGTGATGACGAGAGTTCAGGGTCGACATCCAAGAAGCGGACCCCACCTCCCCGGTTGGGGAACGCGGCTCAGCCTGCCTTTCAGGTCGACATTGATTACGTCAAGTTTGGGCTGATTGCAGTGGCGGTCGCCGGTCTGTTTGGTCTCGGTTACTGGGCTTTTACTGCGAGTCGTGCGGACTTAGGAAAGGGAGGAGGGGACATTACCGCAGCGGTTCAGCCGCGCGAAGATGGAGTGGTCGATGGGAACAACACCGTTCAGGAAAATGTTCCTGCAGTGGACGCCACGACGAACGATCCCGCCTATTTGCTCGTTCCGGTGGAAGATATCCCTGTCGATCGAAAGGGGGAGCCTTTCCCGGGGACGAGCGATCTTCCAAGTCCTGATGGTCCCGAGTCGCGAAGTTTCGTTCCCGACTGGGTCTATGCCGTGCGAAACGGTGTGAAGTTCAATGGGAAGACCATCACTGTCGACCCGCAGGCAAGTTCGGGAAGCGTGACAACTTTGCAGGAAGCGTTGCGAAGTTCGGGCGATGGAGAGTCGCTGCAAATCTTACTCAATGGGGATGGTCCCTTTGAAATGCAGCCGGCAATCTTCGTGCGACGTCGACATGTCCGGATCGCTGCTGCCCCAGGGGCGAACCCGATCATCATCTGTCGCGGAACTCCTCTCGCCGGACCGGAGAACCCTCACTTGGAACTCCGTGGTGGCTTGCTAGAACTCGAAGGCTTGCATCTCCTCTTTTCGCGAACGACCGAGGAGAACGTCCGTCGTGTGGCGGTCGGGGTCGACTCCGGCACCCTGGCGATCAAGCACTGCACAATCACAGTTTCGGGGGATACAACGGCTCCGACGACAGCCTGCCGTGCTCAGGGGATTAGCCCGCAACGACCAGCGCGGGTTCTGTTGTATCGGTCGGTTATCCGAGGTGCGAATGTGACCGCCCTTTCGGCTCAGAGCGATGCCGTTGACCTTGTCGTCGCCGGTTCGATGCTGCTCACCAGTGGAGAGGCTCCGCTGGAGGTTTCGCTTACCCCTTCGGCGAGTTCGTCCAACTCATCGACCGCTGCCAACACTGGCTCGACATCTCCTATCGTCAACGGGACCGCCAACGCATCGACCACCCCGACCACAAATGGAACATCGACCGCAGAACCGCCAACCGTTTCTCATGCACCCATTGTCGCGCCCCGAGACTCGTTCATCCGACTGTTAGGATCGACCATTGTCTCGGCAGACTCGGTCTTGCGGTTACGACAAAGCGGCGACACGGCCCCTGCAACGTGCCATCTACAAATGCGACGCTCTGTCCAGTCGTCGAGTCAGTCAACCGGAAACGTCTGTGTTCGCATCGTCGAATGGCCCAATAAAGCAGCCACCGAATCCAAGTCACGAGTGCAAGGGCTTGACTGCTCCTGCGATATCACCCCCCTCGTCGGCTGGGAGTCACTTGTCCGCTGGGAGCGAGCGGTCGGAAACATCAACGTTGCCGATGCCCCCGGTTGGGAGAGCTTCTGGGGGCAATCCTTGTCGACAGACGCTCAATATCCTCAGATTCCCGGTCTCCTTCCGGCCCCGATCGATCGCACGAAACCCGCAGTCATCGCCGGACATTTCGACACGATCACGTCGGCTCTCCCCTATCGTGGTCGCATCCCCGGAGCAGACCTTGCATTCCTCCCACTTCCGCCCGATCAATCGATCGACAGGCAACAAACACTCGCCAATCGTCCGCAGTTGCCACCCGACTTCTTCCCGTTTGCTGTCTCGACGACCCCCTTTGTTGTCGACCTCCGCAAGGATGGCGGTAAACTCACCGAAATACTCAACGGGCCAAACGTTCCCGATGGGACACATGTGCAACTCGTCGGCAGTGGCCTGAAGAAGGTTGCTCCCTTTGTTGTTCGCAACAAGAAACTACGCTTGCAGTTCGTCGATGATGCCAGTGCTGTCGCCATGATCGTTCAGGCAGAACCGGTCACCGGCAGTCCCACTCCAGAAGCGTTCCTCACCGTCGAGAACGGACGAGTTGATCTCATTGGACTGAACTACCGCTGGGCCGTCGACGCTCCTGGCATCCCGCAACGCTTCATCCTCCTCAAAGATGCCGACCTGGCTCTCAGTCAATCGAGTATTCAAGGTCCCCCTCAACTCAAAAAAGGTCGACCCCCATTGATTGAATGGAGTGCAAGCACCCCCAAGGGGCCACGGCGTTTTATCGGCATCACCTCGACGATGATCACCGGAGACCTGCTTGTTGGCGGACCAATGCACAACCGACTCCTTTCGGTAAATAACTCGCTCCTCGCTGCCCGGGGAGAAGCTATCCTCCTCAAGACCGCGGCAGTCGATGGAGTGGATAACCCCGAAACCGACGGCTGGTTGCAGCTGAATCACTGCACCATCGCCGCCAGCACTTCGCTGTTTCAGATTGAAGGGAGTTCGCCCAGTCCGATCGTGCGACAGACGATGCATGTCAGCAGTGTCGACTGCATTTACTCGCCACTTCCGCTCGCAACTCCTCAGCCAACTCGACTGTTAACACATCCCCCCAATGCCACCCCAAACAAGCACATCAGTTGGTGGGAGACACGTTGCGGCTATAGTCAGGGGATTCAAGAGTTTCATGGTCCGCCCAGCAATCAGCCCCCCAAGTCGAAGCAGCAGTTCGTCAAAGACTGGCAAGACTACTGGGGAAAGGAGCAGTTCGAGTCCCCCCTGCTGGGAACCTCGGCCATCATGTATTCCAACCTGTTGACCTCGATGGACAACCTGCACTCGCGACAGTTCTCGCTGGTGACCGGTTCGTCGGCGATGTCTTGGGGCCTCGGTGGCAGTAGCCTCGGTGCCAACCTCAACACCATCGGCGTCGCTCCCCCCACAGCCCCAAACCCCTCGACCGGCCGCCCAAACCCCAATAACAACGGCAAACCAGTTCCTCGCGTCAACGACCTTTGAGCAGTGGGATAGGAAGAAGGATTTCGGTTCAGTGGTTTTGGGCCCGTCGAATAACGACCGTGGGTCAGATTTCTAATCTGACAAGAGCATCTCGAATACATTTTTCCGAGACATCAAATGGCACGATGTCACGCTGGAAAGACTGTCCCGCGTATTTCAACAGCAACATAGGCGCTAACCCAGGCTACTTTACTGTTCGGCTCGCCATTGGGTGAGGGCGGCGGCATCGCTCTTGGCGTCGGTGATGAGTTGGGCTTTGAGGGCGTTGCGGGTTTCTTCGGAGAGTTGAGGGAGCCATTGGTGCAGAGTGAGGGGGGGGAATGACTCGCCAGAGTTTCTGGCTTCGAGCACACGTCCCACGAGGAGCCAGCGGTCGCCGATGTCGGTGCGGGACTCGATGCGACACTCCATCGCAGCCGGTGCGTCGAGGAGAATGGGACTGCCGGTGATTCCCGGCTGGGACTTGAGGCCGGTGAACTTGTTTCCATCACGGCCCGACGAGAGTCCGAACCATTCAGCCAGCGCACCTTGATCCGCCCGGAGCAGATGGACTGCAAAGGCTCCCGACTCGATCGCCAGGCCGGTTGTGTGATGCGTTTTCGCCAACGTCACCACGAGGCGTGGCTCCGTCGGGATGATGGATACCGAGCCGACCGTCGTCGCAAGGAGCCCCCCAGAAACGCCATCGTGTCGAGCGGTGACGACCCACAACTCACGGTCGATCCGTCGCCAAATTTGTCCAGCGGCCTCGATCATCGCGGCTTCATGAGCTTGTTGACGGGGCCATGGCTCGACAGAATCGGCGGCGGGCTTCGTCGTCATGGTAACTCCTCGAGGCTATAGCAGTGTAACTCTTGGCCGAGTCGAACGAAGATGTGTCGACCGAGAAACGCCGGGTGAGACAGTGTCTCCGTCCGATCGGAGACGAGCTGCCAGCGATCGACAATCCGCTCGTTCGCCGCAGGATCGATGAGCAGTAATTGACAGTCAAGCGTCAGGCAAAGAAGCCGATCTTTGGAAGCAACCAGGCTCGCGTATTTGTAAAACTCGGGAAGCTCTTCTATCCAGGTCGACTGAAACTTCTTCCCGGATTCGGTCTTCTCGATCTCCAGCCCATGCAGACCATTGCAAACGCCATACAGGGCCTTCCCCTGCACGACCGGCGTGTGTGTGTCGGGGGAAAGGTCTTCAAATTCGGCCTGAGGTTGCGGATCGAGAAGCCCCGCTTTGTCGAACGCATAGAGGCGTGTCCCGTTGTTCTCGGTCGAGAGGATGAGCTCCCCTTGATAGAGGATCGGAGTTGGGACATTAAAGTCCCCTTTGACGCGAGGGGTCATCGTCCAGAGGCGTTCGCCCGTCTTCGCATTCCAGCCGCCAAGCGAGGTTTTGTCGTAACCGATCACCTGAGTTTCTTTACCGAAGGGGGCGGCGATCATCGACGAGTGGCCGGGAGGAGCGTTGCCGGACTTCCAAACCTCCTTCCCAGTCATGGTGTCAAACGCGACGATCGAACCGCGAACACCTCCAGGCTGCACGATGAGCAGGTTCCCCACGATGATTGGCGACCCAGCGATGCCCCAGTCAAGTTCGGGAGTGCCATAGGTTTTCGCCAGATCATGTTGCCATTCGAGCGTCCCGTTCTTGCGGTCGATCGCCGAGAGGTGCCCCATCGCCCCGAGGGTGTAGACGCGGTCTCCGTGGATCAGTGGTGTCGCCCGGGGGGAGTTGCCGTAGTCTAACTCCCCCGCAGCGGGATACTGCACCTGCCAAAGCGTCTCGCCGGTGGTTGGATCAATCGCGAGGAAGAGGTCGGATGTCTCTTCTTTGTCTCGTCCTCCAACCACGACGATTCCAGTGTCGGCTGCAAGTCCACCGATCCCTGCGCTTGGCAGAGGCGAAATCCATTGCAGTAGTGGGATGTCCGGGAGGGACTTGGGGAGCCATTCGACCCGTCCATCTCGATGGGGGCCGCGCCACTGTGGCCAGCGATTTCCCGGAGCCTCGACTTGAGGTTGAGGCACTTCGGCTGATGGCGTTGAACGTTCGTCCGATTTCGCATCGGCCATGAGATCAGTCGTCGAGTCGACTACTTTTTTTTTGCGGTCGCTGTGGTCGCCCGAAGTTTCTTCGCGGCCTCGGATCCGGGAGGCGGCAGTTCCTTGAACTCGACGAAGCCATCCAGTGTTTCGAGAGCTTCCAACAGGTCGACATGGATGCCAACATCGAGCAGGGCTTTCTTGATGGCAGCTTGTTCATCGGTTGAGAGCTGATCGCTGACGAAGGCGGTCACAAAGGGGACTGGGTCCGACTCGCCAATGACCCGCAGGTCACCTTTCTTCACCGTCCCGCATCCTTCGAGGAGTGGACCAGCATAGCTCGAAATGATGGCAGCCGCTTTGACGTTCTTGTCAAGTTCGACCAGTGCGGCGGCTGCGGTGCTACAGGCGGGATACGTTTCCGGCTTGGCGGGCAGACTGACTCCGCTCTGCTTCAACAGCGTCATCGGAGCGAGAGACTTTTCGTCGCAATCGCTTGGTCCAAAGAAAACGCGATACCCTTGAAGGTCGTCGAGCTTCTGGGCGGAATCGTGCTGACGGACGACGATGAGACCGGTCTGATGCGTCTTCCCATCGGTCCCGGTCAGTGAGGCAATCGGCTTGAAGGTTCGCTTCACTTCAGCAGCATCAGCCATGACGACCGAGTGCTTGCCGATGACGAGGTCTGCTCGCCCCTGCGTCGTCTCGACGTCTTCGATGGCAGTGACAAGCGATTCCGACCACTTAATCCGCACCGGCCTGTGCAGAGATTTCGACAGATATTCGCCGAGCTTCTCGTACTTTCGTTGAGCGTAACCTTGAACACAGTCACAGGCGAGCGGAGCCGAGAGGGGGTCCATGCAGACCAGCACGAGAGGTCGCCCCGCCGCCACAGGTTGAGCGACCGGTGGTTCTGCCGCCGTGGCTGACATCTTCGGAGCAGAGACGAAGACCAGAGAAGCGAGTACCAACAGGAGCGCAAGTCGTCGAATCATGGCCAAGTCACTCAGAGATAGTTGTGATGTCGAAAGACGAGATCAAATTCACAGAACAAACGGTTACCGCTTGAGGCCCCACCTCGACAATGTGGGGCTACTCTTCGGAAAGTTACTTAACTTCAGCGTCGATTCTTACCTCGATGTTCGCAGTCGCTGCTTTCGTGGCGGCGGGTTTCGTCTGTTCGCGGCGATAGCTGTGCGCCATCTGCACGCTGCCGCCAGAGGACAGACCGAGCGTCACCTCATTGTCGTTCTCGAACTTGCCATTCAGACGGAAGAACTGCACCCCATCTGAGAGCACATCGATCTCGATCCCCTGTGGACCTTGTTGAATCGGCTCCCATGTCGTGCCGGACAGTCCGTACCGACCGTATGTTCCACCCGACAAGACGACTCGACCATCGGCAAAGAGTTCGATCTCATGGAACAGAGCGTTCGGAACGTTGACTTCACGGACAGCCGGTGCCTCGGTGTCCGCCCCCAAGAGCGAGCCAATCACGCGACCGAGAGCGGTCGACTTCTTCGGAGCCGCCTCAGTGACTTCGGCACGAGGAGCAGAGGTTGCTTCCGTCGACCCCTCTGTGGAGTCTGGGACGTCTTGAGTGCTTTCGGTCGTCCTGGTGATGATACGTTGGCCATTCACTTCAACCACCGTAACCACGAACCTGGACTGACCTTCAGCCACGACGGTCCCGGTCGCAGAATCTTCACCATCCTTTGCGGCTCCAGCCTCGGCAGCAGCCTTTGCCTCGGCCCGGTCTGCGGCTGTAATGATGCTCCATTTCCCGACGAGCTTCTTCCCGAGTCCTTCCCGAGCCTCTTTCGCGGCCAGTTCATCTTCCGTAAACTCGGGAGCTTCGGCCTTCGGGACCATCACACAGATGCTCTGATCGGTGATGTTCATGAGATAGTAGCGATCTCGCTTTTCATCCCAACTGACGGCGACGTGCTTACAGCCACCGGAGACCTTCGCTTTTCCAATAAAGGTTTTGAACTTCCCGTCGGCTCCAAAACGTTTGATGTTTCCGATGCTCGACTCGGCTGTGATGATATCTCCGTTCGAAGCACAGCGGACGTTCATCGGATTGCAGCAGCTGCCGAAGCCTGCTTTGCTCGTCCGGTCGCGGTCGCCGAAAGAGGTGACGCTCTTCCCATCGACGTCATACACACCAACACGGAAGCGAGTGTTCTCGGCGACGACCAGACCGTCGGCGAGGGCCTGAATGTCACACTGACCACAGCAGCCCCCCAGTCCCGACATCACCGACTTGGCATTCTGGAAGTCGAAGTCGCAACGCCAGACGTCGTAACCGCTCCCCTTCGAACTGCCACAACAGACGAACAGATGCTTCTCAGACAAAGCCAGTGCGGTGACCGTCTTGCTTCGTGAACTGACCGTTCGTGTGACGTTCTTCGGATCGCGAAGCAGTTCAATCTGTTGCTTGTAAATCGTCTGTTGTCGTTCATACAACTCGAGTTTGGCTGTGTCACGTGCGGTCCGTTCGTCGGCAGGAATCTCCTCAATCTTGGCGACCGAACTTCCGATGATCTCAAGCTGACGCTCAAACAACTCGATCCGTTTCGCATTCGCCTCTTTCGCCTGTGCCAGTTCTGCGGCTGCATCTTCTTCTGATCGAGACTGATTTGGCGTGTCGGCTACGGTGAGCAGTTCTCCCTTGTCGGAGAGGCGAGCGATGCGCCCCATCCCGGCAACAAAGATCGTCCGGTCTGCTGCAACATTGATCGCAGTCGCATTGAACTCCAACGGCCAGGCGGCCAGCAGATCACCTTCGGGCGAGTACTTCTGGACATAAGACAACACCGGAGCAGCCCCCTCCATTGGCTTCTCTGCGGCCTTTGCCGGTGGAACACCATAGGCCCCCCCACGCGACGAAATGCAAGCGAGAATATTCCCATCCGCATCCAGACAGAACGTTGTCAACGATGCCGGGTGACCATCCTGTTTGACGACGATTTTACGAACTTGTTTGTGCGTCGGATCGGCGAGTTGTCCCAACTCATCCCCATCCGCCTCATCCGCAGCCTCTGTCGCCTCGACCTCTTTCGTCTCTTCGACCACCTTGGCCTCGACGAGTCTCACAGCCGGAACCGCTTCATCAGCATCAGCCGCGAAAAGTTCACGGGAGAACATCCCCGAAGCGACCAGTCCTGACACCATCAACACTGCGGTCCCCCGCCAACAGGCGGCTGCGGATTGACGAACCATCTTGCGTACTCCAGAAGATTGCGAATGGGCGTTGCGACGAACATCAGAAACGGCAGAACATCGACCCGAATGGTAGATGATGTGGTCGATCAAGTCGCCGTGAGCCTCGCCGGAACAGTCCGATCGAGACACAGGCAGCTTATCCTACGAAATCCGCCTCACCACTACCAACAGATTCGCCTGCCGTCCGACAAGATTTGAAAAATCGTGTCATCCGCACCAAAAGACTCCATGTTGGGAACAATGTTCACATCCCCACGATCATATCAACAGTCCGAAAAGCTCGACCAGAAACCACTGCCAAACACCCCTGACCCACCACCAATCCAATTAGACGGGAGCACCTACCCTGCGGAACGGCCGACAATGTCTCCCCGCTGCTGGTTGATTGACCAGCGGGTTTTCTAGAGATACCCTTGTCTAATGAAGGTTGACGTTTGTCCCCTACCCCAGCAAGGACGGCGGTGATGGCGAAACAAATCACACAGATTACAATTTTTGTAGCATCCCCAAGCGATGTTGCCGCTGAAAGGACTGTCCTTGACGAAGTTGTTACGGAGTTGAATGCTACTTTGGGAGATCACTTTGACCTCCAGCTAAGGTTGTTGAAATGGGAAAATGACGTACGTCCCGGATTTGGCGAAGACGCTCAAGACGTAATCAATAATCAAATCGGCGACGACTACGATATATTCATCGGAATTATGTGTAGTAAGTTCGGAACACCGACCAAACGTGCTGGATCGGGAACTGAAGAGGAATTCCAGAGGGCTTATAGCCGGTGGGAGGCGAACAAAGACTTAGAGATAATGTTCTACTTCAAGAGTGAACTGCCTCCATTCGAACAAGTCGACCCAGATCAACTAGCGATTGTCGGAGCTTTCCGGAAGCATATTTCTGACTCTGGCGGTGCGTATAGCGCATTCACGACCACCGACGACTTCGTCAGAAAGGTGAAGCTGCACATATCTAGTGCTGTTGGCGAATGGAGGAAGAAGAACGCGTGCAATCAACCAGCCAACGAACTTAGAGTGACTCCGCAGTCTACGATCCTTATTGAGGACCTACCGTACAATCCGCTTGCAAATCTTGAGGCTGTGGAGACCGAGGATGATGAAGCTGGTATTGTCGACCTGGTGGATGATATTACAACGTCGCTTCATGAAGCAGGAGTTATCATGAATCGCATGACAGAATCAACTGGGGTATTGGGAAATAATTTCAATAAGCGAGCGTTCGAGGTAACAAAGCTCCATGAGTCAGGCGCTTCGAGGACGAGAGGGTTTAGGCGTATCATTAATCAATCTGCCGATGATATTGATATCTTTATTCGTCACATGAGGGTGGACATTCCTGAATTTTACAGGTGTCACAATAGTGCAATTGACGGCACGTCGCGGATGTTGATGCTTGCCAGCACAGTCTATCACGCTAATCCGAAAGCCGCTTCTGATATGTCTAGAGTTTTAACTTCCTATAGGGATTCGATTTCAGGCGCTCTGGATAGTGCCAAGGCGTTTCAAGCGTCATTCATTGATTTTCCGTCCATTACTACGAAGTTTAATCGTGCTAAACGGAATGCAATCGCGGTGTTGGAGGATGTTGTTGTGCAGCTAACAATGGTGATTAGCCAGCTTGACGAAGCTATGCTGTTGTTGGGTGACGTGGATTTCTAGTGGTGATCGTTTACTTCTTGAGGTGGGCTGGGTGGGGGATGCCACTGCTCTGTGAGCCGTGTAGGTGTTGTGGACGCTCTCGTAGATTCATTTCAATGCCACTGAATCAACCGCTGAGCATGTCCCGGTTCGTTGATTGCTCGGCTTTTCGTTAGATGTTCGAGTTCGTCTGCTTTTATTTGAACACCCCTTTACTCAGTCTCCTCTTCCACGATTTGCACGTCTCACAGGCCCGTGGCACCCAAATCAATTAACCTAAACCCGGTCATCCCGTCACTCAACGCTCCCACGACGAACAGGCGAATAGGTTATAACCCTTCACTACGGTGTCGTATCTTTCAGGGTCGGTCTCCTTCAGGTTCAGCAGCGACTCAACTCGCTCGCATGCATTAATCATTAACTCTCTCATCTCTTCATCCGATATTCGGCTCAACGAATCGTCTTCGAGAAGATTAGAGTGTACTCCAGCGTGTAGGTTCTCTAGCGGCCCGTTTCGGAACGCCCATGCTACAATGGCATTTGCTTCGTCTCGAATGGTGAAGCCACCAGGAAAACGTTCCTCGAGAAGTTTATGTGGAAACGCGGGTTGTTGGTCCATGAAAAGCACTCCGGGTGAGTTCATCCGCCGCCTAACGTCACGCCGCTCTACCACGAGCGGCCACTCCCATGCTACCGCATGCGCCGTCCGACCTTCCGCTCCTCAATAGTAATCCCGTAACTCTCGAAGAGTTCCATAAGTTCTTCAGCTTCACTCTTGAAGGAGGTGGAACCGCTGTGGCGTATCCCGTCCTTCCCCCTGAATTCATACGAAACATACCTGAAACCGCCCCGCGGGCCAACTGCACAGACGACGTTCGTCGCCGACCGGAGTGCTTCGTGGTGTTCGACTTTCCGTGCTTCCACTTCTGCAATGTACTCCGCATCGATGATCTCTAGCGAATCCCAGAGAATATCGAACTGGCCGCTGGCTGGAAAAAGCACCGGGACAAAGCGGTCGCTTGTCCTGCTCCACAATCCGGCACTTTGCGTCGTATGACCCTCCGCGCCGATGACGAGGGAAGGGTGATACCTTGTCAGGTCCGCCGTCAACCGGACTCGTATCGATCTCATCACTACGCCTCGTCGACCTCGCTAGTTCACGCAACCTGAAGCACCTCAGACTTCCTTTGGGGATTGTTGATGGGAATCGGGCTTTTATGCAAGGGGAATGGCCTTACTTCGCTTCAAGGGGCCCGATTGTTTGTTGAACACAAAGTGTCGAAAGCGATAAGTGGAACGGCCGGTCGTTCCTCTGTCTTCGCAACAATAGGGCGACGAAACGCCCAGACACAGGAAGTCAGACAGGAGCCTGTGCTGGCTGTGTTGTCACGTCGGGCTACGACTGACGCGATAGCGAAACTTCAAGGGCCGGAGCCCGAGATTGTTCGGCACAATGACTGCGGAGGCGTCAGCCGACGTGAGGCACCTTTTCCCTCACTGGAAGGCCGTAGAGTGTAGGAGCGTCGACAGTGGGGGAGAGGGAGAGGTGTGGATTAATCCTCAGTGAAGAATCGTGCCGGACTGTAATCGTGCCGGACGGTACTGGGCGGGAGCCTGTCCTGCTACTGGAACAACTGGAACAGCGTTGGTTGTTAGCGCATAGCAGCGTAATTTCGCGACCGCTCTTCAGTTCCCGTAGTAAACCGCTCCTTGAAGCGGGCGGACGTTTATGGTGTTTGCTGTCGTGAATCCTCTGCGTCGCACCGGGCTGTATGTCCTGCACAGACAATGAGGGGGTCGGGCACAAGCCTATGCCAAGGGGGGAAACACTCCTGAAGAAGCCAGTTGTCTCGGCAGGATTCTGCCATGTTGGCTGGCCCGGGGGACTTCAGACGAGCAGATCGGAAGGGTGAGCGGTGCGAGAGACGAGGGGGATGACCTGTGGCAGGTAGATTTCCTGCACGACTCGTCCCTCCTTGTGCAGCATCCAAGCGGCTTCCGACTCCCAGCGTTCGCAGAGGATGAACAGCGTTGGCTCGGTCCGGGAATGGCACGCTTCGTAGCTGATACAACCCGGCTCTTCTCGCGAACGTCGACCACACTCAGTCAACAGTGAGGCGACCTTGGCAATGTTGTCAGGGTCCTGCACAGTCAAGACGACGTTCAAGCAAAACATCACAGAGACCTTCTCTCGATGGCCATTCGACAACGGTTCGCAATCCAGAATCAACGTCGAGCGTCGACGGGGACTTGTCGCACCCAGCTTTTCGCCCCACACATCCTAAAAAGCGTGGGGCGAAACGGGCGATTGCGTTACTCGGCGGCAGGTGCAGTGACGACTTCCAAACCGGGAACCGAGATGCTGCCGATCTTGACGGTGGTGTATTTCTGGCGGTGACCGGTGTGACGGCGGGAGTTCTTACGGCGACGGAGTTTGCCGATTTCCAGCTTGACACCCTTCTTAATCGGTTCGATCACGGTTGCTTCGACGGTGGCCGACTCGATGACCGGAGCACCCAGAATGCTGGCCCCACCGGCGTTTGCCAGCAGCACGCGATCCAAAGTCAATGTCTGTCCGACTTCCACACCAGCCTTCAGGTCGAGGGTGACGACATCACCTTCGCTGACACGGATTTGATGGCCACTTTCTTCGATAATCGCAAACATCTTATACTCACCACGTTACGGAGATTCGCCGCAGAAGGACTTCGGAACGGAGAAGCGTAACGATTCTCACCAGAGAACGCCAGTGTTCTGATGGATTTTTCCCTCGACACCCCATCACTCACTGCCGACAGCCACAGATGGCACTTTTGTTGTCTCTTCGGGCAACTCGTCGGGGGAATATCGCAAGAGGCCGACGCCGCTCACCCCCACCAGCAGCAGCACCGCGAGGCGGAACAACTTTTCCGAGACACGATCGGCCAATCTCGCAGCCATCCAGTACCCCAAGAGCATACAGGGGATGCCCCACATTGCCCAGGCTAGCACCTCTGTGGTGATGTGTCCTCGGAGGGCGAACAGGCCAAATTTGAAGTAGGAGACCAGAATCAACGCGCCCGAGGCGAACGCCCGAAACTGGTTTGGCGTCCAGCTTTGCCGCGTGCCATAGAGGACGATCGGAGGCCCGGGAATCCCAATCGCCCCATGCAAAACCCCGGCACAGCCCCCGGCGACCAGTCCCCAACCGATCCCCGGTCCGGTCCCGCTTGAGGGGGGCGAGTCGTCGACGTTGTTCCTCGTTTCCTTTGGGGCGATTTCCGGAGTCGGGGAAGTCTCAATGGCAGTCAGGTTTCTTTCGGGTGGGTCGAGCGGTTGGGTGCCTCTCCGGAGGGTGTCAACCACGAGAATCAGGAGTAGCACCCCGCTCATCCGAGCGAGGCCGACGGCTGAGAACTCTTCAAAGATGATCATTCCCATTGGCAACCCGATCATCGCCCCCGACAACGTGGCCAACATGCGTCGGCGGTCGATCTGTCGATAGAATTGCGTCACCACGAGCGACGAAGGGAGCAACGAAGCGACCGACATCACCAGGATCGCAAGGTGAATCGATTCCGATCCTTCGCGCAAGGTGGTGAAGAGGAACGTCAACAGGCTTAGTGTTGAGAGCGCGAATCCGAAGCCCAAGAGTCGTTGCACGAACGAGGCGAACATCAGTGTTGCACCGATCGCCACTGGTAGCAGCCAGCCATGCTCGAAGAGGGGGGAGAACATGCGTCCGCAAGACCTTGGTGAACGAATGCTCGAAATTAGACGTGAACCTGGACAACGTTGCCGCCCACGGGGAGACGGGGTGCCTTGGGAGAAAGCTGCAATTCGGGAATCAACTGATGTTTTGCGACGAGCGATCTAAACAAGGCAAGCCCTTGTCGTTCCGCTGGACCGAGTTGAAAATGCAGGTTTTTCGTCAGGTAGTTGTGCGCTTCCTCGGTCGACAAATGGAGATGAGGTGCCTCCCGACTCGCAATTTCTGCGGCCCGTTCCACACCACGATCCCTCGCGGCAGAAAGAGCTTCCCCGACCACTTCCAACCCCACTGCATCCCGGGTGACCCACATGGCAAAGACGAAGGGCAATCCCGTCCACTCTGTCCACTCGGTCCCAAGGTCCCAGACCGTATGAAACTGCTCGACCGGAGGCTGCATTGCCCGGTCGCCAATCAACAACACGGCATCGGCTTGACAATCGCCCAGACCACTCTGCATAGGAAGTCGAGTGATCTGCGGAGAGACGCCGTATCGTTCTTCGAGCATCACCCGGACTAGGGCCGCACTCGTTCGAGACCCTTCATCCAAGGCGAGCGTCTGAATCTCACCCGGATGGACTCGACAGTACAGTTTGACGCTGAAGACCGGCCCCCGAGTTGCCACACAGGCATCTGAGAGGATCTCGTATTGGGGATCGGCAAACGATTCAACCGACGGAATCAACGCCACATCCAGCTGTCCCGACGCGAGGGCATCGGCCAGGCGGCTCGGGTAATCGAGTCGAATCGTCGCTTGCGGCAGAAAGTCGCCGAGACCCTCAATCAGCGGCTTCGAGTTCAGATAACTGACCGCGCCGATCTGCAACGCTTCGTCCCCGTCCATGTCGTCAAAATAGTTCTGTGCCTGAATCATGATCGTCTCACGAGCCCGCGAGTCTGCCGAGTCTACACGTTTTCACTGATCTTTCGCAATCCGACCCAGCCAGTAATCAAACCGCAGTTCCGACTGGAACTCAACAGGCGACTCTTCCAATTCGGCAATGGCACTTCCCCTATTCCCCATGAAGAATGCCCCTGCCCGGCAAGCGGGGGATAAGAGAATGAAGGTTGCAGTGGAACCGTCAGACTGATTCCCGGAGGAGTCGTCGTCCGACAAACACAAGCCGTTCACCGTCAGATCCGAGCTACCCTCAAACAGTTGGAACAGTTCGCAGCTCGCGATGATCTCCCACAGACAATCCGCGACCCCAAATTGATGGAACTGAACGGCAACTCTTGTAACGGAAACAGAACCGTTGAGAGAAAACCCGAGAGAATGCCGCCATGGTGAGGGGGATTCCTTTGGCAATGGGGGTCTCAGGATTGTTTCAAGTCATCGCGATTCAACTTTGCCCACTTTTCGTCCCCATCGAACCGTTCGAGCGACAACTCCGCCTTGTCGGCGTGCATTCCCCGGATTGTGATCCTCGCCGTCTGGTGATCTTTGCTGTCAGCCTCTCCCTCTCCCCCGCTATCGACGTCCCTATTTCAAAGGACTCTGCAGCGGGGGAGACAGAATGGAAGGACCGGCGATCACTGGGTGCGTGGGTTAG
>JAWKTT010000027.1:0-64829 GCA_041398965.1 Planctomycetaceae bacterium
AGGCGTTTCGACTCGCCTCTCGCGAAATAGAAGAGCATTACACCACCCGAGGTCAGATTTCGACGGAGCACGCGATTCTAGATGACAACGGCGACAATCGAGGAACCCGTCGTGAGGCGATGGGAGATGATCGACTGGCCCCCGCATCAGATGGGTTGCTTGCCCGTACATGGCATCTCGTCCCGAATCTGGCCGAGAGAAGTCTCACCCCTCAAGAGCGAACCTCTCGCGATGCCCTCGAACTGGCGATTGATGCGTTGCGACATCGCAAGCGTGAACTGACGGAAGACCAATACTATCGTGAGTTAGAAATGCTACTGATTCCACTCGCCCGCTTAATGGCCGAGTCTCCCTTGCCAGTGTCCGAGTAACGGCAAGACGCATGTTTTGTCTCGCACGGAAAGTGGGGAGATGATCCGCGGTGTTCTTCGCGTGATGGTTCTTCTGGTTGTAGGGGTTATGCCATCGTCGTCGATGGGGTGTTGCAGGAATGCAACAGAAACGACTTTAGGTTTAACTGTTACGAGTGAAAATAGAATCACGGAAACTGTAACGATTCGGCAACGTCTACGGCGCTTTCCGTAAACGTGTGGTAGTGTTGCAGCAAGATTCCCCACACTCCGTGTTCAGCTATGGCGACTGCCTTATGTTTGGCCTTTCCATCGGATCAACCTGTCTTGTGATTGCAGTGGCATTGTTTACGGCCGTTGCAGCGGGCTGGGACCTGCGATCACGTAAAATCCCCAACAAACTGACGCTCCCGATGTTCGCAGCGGGATGGGTGTTTCAGTTTGCGGATCGCGGACTGGCCGGTCTGGGCGATGCTGCACTCGGGTTTCTGCTCGGCTTCGGCATTTTGTTCGTCCTCTGGATGGTTGGCGGAGGAGGTGGTGGCGACGTGAAATTAATGGGGGCTCTCAGCGTCTGGTTAGGTTTTCGACTCACTCTGCTGGTGATGATCGCCAGCACCGGGACAGTCATCATCCTGACGATGGGAGTTGCCTTGTGGAGCATTCTGACTCGCGGAGTTCGTGCGTCTCAGAAGAAATACCTGGCAACAGGGAAAGACGATGACACAAAGAAAGGGCAAGCGAAACCTAAGGCCGAGACATTGGCTCAACGCAAAGAGCGTCGCGTCCTGCCATTCGCGGTCCCAGTCGCATTGGCGACTTGGATGATTCTAGCATGGAAGATGCCGACATTAGACAACCCAGTGCGAGGGGTCGTCGCGAAAACGACAGCAACCAGCACCGACACCGGTGCCAACACGACACCTTCAGACAATTGACTGTTGAGAAGATAGCAGATTCTTAAAGGGCGTTACGAAATCGTACGACAGGCATGTCACTTTAAGTCACTCCGTCATCACTCAGTCCGGGACTCGTTCCTTATTAAGTAATCAGGCGACACAATGAGACTCACCCCAACGACACACCGAGCAGGTCAGCGACGTGGAATGCTGAGCATGGAACTTGTGTTCGTGCTTCCGATTCTGCTCATGCTTCTCGTCGGTCTGTTGGAGTTCTCGCTGTTATTTTTTGCCCGCGGTGATGTCGTCGAAGCGTGTCGCGTGGCGGCCCGTCAAGCGACGCTTCCTGGGGCAACTCCGGAAGAAATTGAAGATGCAGCACTCACCAGCCTTCCCTCGAAACTGCGACGCGGTGCCGAGGTAGCTGTCGAAATGGGCGTCCATTCGGGCGACCCTGTAATTGTGGCGGTACGTGTCCCGATGAGTGCGGCGGCACCCGACCTTCTGTGGCCTGTAGGATTCAGCCTTCAGAACAATGACCTAACCTGTGAAACGCGGATGGTGAAGGAATAACCCCCCCACTCTGCCGAGATTCGTCCTCGAAACCGTGGAGTACTACTGTGACACCTGCCAGACTGACTATTTTAATGCTGATGGTGGTGGCCGCCCTGGTCATTGCCTATGTTGCGAAGAGTTTCCTCTTCGCTGCGGACGAGGCGAAAGTCTCGGAGATGCGGAACTACCCGATGTTGGTGACGAACCTGGAACCCGGTGCGGTTATCTCTGAGGCTCACCTAGCTCAGGGAC
Organism: Planctomycetaceae bacterium; assembly: GCA_041398965.1. Lineage (GTDB taxonomy): Bacteria > Planctomycetota > Planctomycetia > Planctomycetales > Planctomycetaceae > JAWKTT01. The sequence continues at coordinate 2,057 of JAWKTT010000027.1, forward strand.
CAAAACGCATGGACGATCCAGACAATCCTCCGGTCCGGACCTGGGCACGCAGCAACAGCGTGTTGGTGGGTCGCATCGTTAAAGAGCCACTCGCTGCCGGTCAACCGATCGACACGCTGAAGCTCTATGCGTACGGCGAGTTTCCCCCCGTGGCAGTCACGATGGGGATGAGAGCCGTTTCGATCGAAGTGGGCACTGGCGCCGCCATTGTCGATGGTCTCGTGAAACCAGGCGAATATGTCGACGTTCACTTCACCCCGACCGCTTATGAAGATGCTCGCTTCCGTGGCGGCGTCATCATGACGATGTTCAAAGGGGTTAAGGTTCTCGCCGTGAATCGCTCGGTCTCGACCGGACGGGCCGTCCGCAATGGGAACACCGTGACTCTCGAACTTTCTCCCGAACAGGCGAACATTATGTTGCTCGCTGAACAGAAGGGGTCGATCAATCTGATCTACACTCCCGATGGTAAGGGACATGGCGGAATCGCTGTTGCCGAAGAAGATCGGGTTTACTTTGAGGAAATCCTTGGACTGAAGCGTCCTGAAGACCCTAAGAAGCCTGTCCTGACCGAACTCTATTATCGTGGGGGCCGGAGCGTTGCGGCTTTCAATGAAGACGGTTCACGATGGGACGGCTACGGCAACGATTACAACGCGAACCTGAACGGTTACGGAACCGGCAGCCGCCCAGCACCAGCAACGAATGGTAATCGCGAGCCGACTGGCAACTACGGTGTTGGTGGTGGCTATGGCGGTTACTACCGCGGCATTGACATGTCGTCGCCACAATCGGGCGCCGCTGGAAACTCCAGCAATGCACTCCGTCTGATCCCAAGCCCTCAAGGGGCACAGGGAAATGGCCCTGGTCGCGGTGAGATTCCTGAAGCGAATCGCGGTATCTAGTCTGTCGAGTTTGTGTCTCTATCTTGTCCCTTCTCCTAACCTAGCCACTCCAATGAAACAATTGCGACGACAACTCGTTCGCCCTGTTCGTCGGGGAAGTCTTGTGCCAGCGGTCGCCTTAGCGATCCTGGTCATCGGGACGGCGATGGCGTTGGTGTTTGATCGACTCTGGATCGACGCCGCCAAGGGAGAGCTGACAACGGCAGCAGAGGCCGCCGCACTTGCTGCGGCAGGTCAACTGGCGACAGATGATCTCCTGCGACCCGACGTCGAGTCGGCAACAATTGTCGATGCAGCTCGTGCAGCCGGGATCGATATCGCGGCGACGAACCGAGTCGCAGGGACGCCGATCAATCTCGATGCCAGTGGTGATGGAGACATTCGCTTCGGACGTCTTGTGATCAATGAAGACACCGGCGAGGCTCAGTTTCTGGAGACGAATCACTTTCCGACAAGCGTCGCTGTGCGGGCGAGTCGGACTCGTGCCGTAGGCAACCCGGTCGCTCGACTGTTTCAAAGCAGTGCGGCGGGACCAGGGGCCGATGTCGAAGTGATCGTCGAGGCGACAATTAACAATCGTGTCACCGGATTCCGAGCACCAGTTGGTGGAACGGTTCCGGCCTTGCCGATGGCGATCCTCGATGTGCATCCGCTGTCTGACCGTCGCGACACCTGGACGTATCAGGTCGAGCAAGGTCACGGACCGGATCAACTGCGATTCGATGCCGTCACCGGGACGATTGTGGAAGGGGAAGATGGCCTGTCCGAATTCACCCTGAAGCCGATGCCAAAGAGTCGCGACAAAGACGAAATCAATATGCACATCATCGACATCGGAACGGAGCTTGACCCTTCTGAAATCTCCCGGCAGGTGCGTTCGGGATGGTCTGTCGCCGATCTGATGTCGTTCGATGGGACGCTTGATTTCCTTGGACCGCTATCACTGACAGCAACACCTCACCTTAGAGATGATTCGATCGATGCTCTCGCAGAGATCGTGGGGCAGACGCGGATTTGTCTGCTGTACAACGAGACGACCGAACTATCGTCTCATGGCGAACCGGATGCGGCGACGCTGACGATTCGCGGCTTTGTCGCCGTGCGGGTCATGCGGGTCGATTTCACTGATGAAGGACCGATCGTCATTGTGCAGCCCGCGGTGGTCGCGACCCGGTCGGCTGTCGTCGCTGACCCCGATGGCACGGCCTCGCACCTCTCTCAGATCGCCAGTCCGTACGTCTACAAGATTTCCCTAACCAACTAACTAACTAACTAACTAAATCCCTTAATCACTCACTGACTTAGAATTCTGCTGGTTCACTACCTAAGGAAACTGTTTAGCCTTCAGGTGAATCAAACGGTGATTCACACACGACAAGACTGAGACACAATACACACTTCCAAGAAACTCATTCAGCCCACAACTTCGAGACGAGACAAACTCTCTGATCCAGAAAGACTTTTGAGGACCTAAGCCATGGTGGCCGTCACAAACAGCGACTTTGAAGCACGCCGCGGATTCCAACAGCTCAAGAACCGTTTGCATCGTCAGATGGTCGACGCCATCGACATGTCGAAAGCGGGGGTTTTGGGCGAAGAGGAGTTTCGTCGTCAGCTGCACTCCTTAGCCGTTCATCTTTGCTCTCAGCGGGAAGCGAACCTGCAAGGGGCCGACCGAGACGCGATGGTCGCGGAGTTAATGGACGAAATCTACGGATTTGGTCCGCTGCAATCGCTGATGAACGACCCAGAGGTGAGCGACGTGCTCGTCAACGGGGCCGACGCGGTCTTCGTCGAAAAGAACGGGATGCTGCAACGGACCGGTATTCGATTTGCCGACGATGCTCACCTGTTGCAGTTCATTCAACGATTGGTAGGACAGGCCGGTCGCCGAATTGACGAAGTGTCGCCGATGGTCGACGCGAAGCTGGCAGATGGTTCGCGTCTCCATGCGGTGATTCCCCCGTTGGCCTTGCGAGGACCAACGTTGTCGATTCGTCGTTTCCGAACTCGCGTCTTGCAGTTCGAAGACATGGTCCGGACCGACACTCTGGCCCCGGAAATGGCCGACTTCCTGATCGCTGCGGTCAAAGCCCGACTCAACGTCCTGCTCTCGGGAGGTACCGGTGCGGGGAAGACGACCATGCTCAACAACCTGAGCCGCTTCATTCCGAACACCGAACGAGTCGTCACCATCGAGGAAACGGCGGAACTGCAACTTCAGCAGGCAGACGTCGTCGGCCTGGAGACACGAGTTCCCAACGTCGAAGGGAAGGGGGCCGTCACCCCGCGTGACCTCCTGAAGAACGCCCTGCGTATGCGGCCCGACCGCATCATCGTCGGGGAAGCTCGTGGTGAAGAAGTTATGGACATGCTCCAAGCCATGAATACCGGTCACGATGGTTCGATGAGCACCGTCCACGCCAACGATACTCGCGATGCCTTGCACCGACTCGAGTTGATGATCGCCCTTTCGGGGGCAGAATTGCCGACTCGTGTTGCTCGACAGTACGTCGCCTCGGCCATTCAGCTGTTTGTCCATATCGCCCGCCTCAGCAACGGGGAACGTAAAGTGATGCGAATCTCCGAACTTGTCGGGGTGACCGACGGGGAGTTCGACCTTGAGGACATCTTCGTGTTTCGCATGGCAGGGGTTGACAAGTCCGGCAAAACGCTCGGCTCGTTCTACTCGACCGGTTACGAACCTCAGTGCCTGCGGCGGATGGCGGCGAAGGGGATCGACCTCAACCCGCGTATCTTCTCGGCCCGCGAATTGAAGACCGGCGTCAACTACTTGCCTCGCACTTAGTCCTTACCGAGTACCGAATGCCCCCGGCTGACGGATTCGTTCCGTCGACCAACGTTGTGACTTACGAAATTCACTCGCACTGACGAGCAGACTGATGTCATCAAACACACTCACACCTCCGAAAATTGCTCCGCAGTCCGGCTTCTCCGGGATTTTGCGGGAACGCGAGACGTACGCCTCGGGCGATCCGAACTCGATGAGTGGCCGGATTGATGGATGGTTCGATCGCCTGATGTTGCAATGCAACTGGGGCCTCGCGCCGGCTGCCGTTCTGATGCTGGCGGTCCTGTGTGCCATTGCACTCGGCGGGGCGATGTTTGTTTGGAAAGAGAACCTGTTGCTGGCGGCAGTCGTTGGGATGATCGGGTTCACGCTCCCGTTCATCGCTGCGATGGCGGCTCGGGCAAACCGTCAACGACAGATGAACCAACAACTCCCCGGCATGATCGACGAGCTCTCACGAGCCGCTCGAACCGGACGGAGTCTCGAAAGCTGCATGAACATGGTCGGAAACGACACCCCGTCACCACTGGGAGACGAACTGCGTTTGTGTACCAGCAAGATGGCACTGGGGATTCCTGTGGATGAAGCCCTACGTGAACTCCCGGACCGCACGGGACTTGTCGCAGCAAGTGTGTTGACGACAGCAATCTCGGTCCACCGGCAATCGGGGGGGGACATCGTGAAGGTGCTCGATCGACTCTCGCACACCATTCGAGACCGCGAACAGTTTCAAGGTCGCCTGCAAGCCGCCACCCGGGCGAGTCAATTAACAGCGTTCCTGATGATCGGCCTACCCCCCATCATTCTTGCCTTCTTCCTGTTTCGCGATCCCGACTACTTCAAAAACCTGATGGATTCCTCCTGGGGACGCATGGCAACGGTAACAGCCGTGCTGCTTCAGATCATCGGCTCGATCTGGGTTTGGAACGTCCTCGCCAGCAGCCGTAAGGCATAAGCACGCCCGACTTCCAAGGGCGTTGAAGTCCTTCGCAGAAACCGACCACCTCAAACACACCGTCGTTTGTCCCGCACTCACTGACTCCCCGTTACCCTTGGGGTACTAAAGATGACACCTTTCGCCAAACAAGTTTTGCTCGCAATCATCGCGATCCTCGTCGTCATTCTGTTGGCACGAATTGTGATGCGATGGTGGCGAGACCGGCAAGCGCTCAAGGCAGCCGAGCGATCATCACTTCGATCTCGCACTGCCGCATCGAGTCTCGACGACGCCACACAACAGGCGGCTCAGGAACTCGCAAAACCTGTTGTCGAAGCCCCGTCCATCTTGAAGTCGGCCAAGGAAACAGCGGGCGACGTCGCAGAAGCGGCGAAATCCACCACCGGTGCCGCTCTAGGAGCAGCAGCAGGTGTTGTGGGAGCAGCGGGTAGCATTCTGAAAAGTGGTGTCGACAAAGTCGAGGACGCCGCCTCAGAAGTCTTGAAGCCAGTCCCATCACAAATCGACTACGTTCCCTCTGCGACAAAATCGCTCGACGGTTCAGGCTTGTATCCGCAGACGGGAACCTCCCCGCTGGCGATGCATGCGACTGCTGACGAACTCCGCCAGATGGATCCCGAAGAACTCCCCTTCTCGGACACGAGTGACTATTCCTTCGGAAAACTCACCCCCGTTCTGGCAGCGATGTTGCCAGAGTCACCAGAGAAGAAACTGGAGTTGAAACGTGCCTTGAAGAACGCCGGGTACTTCACCCCGCACGCCTGGCAGAACCTCGCCGCCACACGATACCTCGGGATCATGTTGCCGATCGTGCTGTTTGGAGTGCTGCTCGTACTCGCTCCGAAACAGTTTGAGTGGCCCATCATCGGATGTCTGGTGACTGTCCCACTGCTGGGCTATGCCCTGCCAAGCCTGTTGGTGAAGAGTCAAGCAGCAAACCGGTTGCGTCAGATTGAGCAAGGGATGCCCGACATGCTCGATATGTTGAACATGTGCGTCAGCCAGGGGATGACACTCCCGAACGGCCTCACTCGAGTGAGCCGCGAAATTCAGGGAGTTTACCCGGCTCTTGCCCAGGAACTGATGATCGTCAGCGAACAATCGCGAATCGGTGGCTTGCAACAGTCGTTGACGAACTTCAGCAACCGTGTCGACCTTCCGGACGTTCACTCGTTCACCTCATTGATGGTGCAAACCGATCGCATGGGAACGAGCATCTCGGACGCTTTGTCGGACTACTCGGACAACATGCGAGAGAACTTGCGTCAACGGGCCGATCAAAAGGCGAACTCTGCCAGCTTCAAACTGCTGTTTCCGACGGTTCTCTGCCTGATGCCCGCCGTGTTCCTATTCCTGTTGGGACCAGCCATCGTTCAGTTGCACGACTTCTTCACCAACGGAGCGACCGACGTCATCCGCGAAGGTGCCAACGCCGCAACCCAAACCCTGGGCCGATAGCGTTGAACGGTTGGGAATTCCTGATGAACGGTACGGTGCAAGCCATCCTGTGATGGTCGTCGACACGGCTTTAGTTTGACACAAGTCCGGCACAGCCCGACACGATCGCGTCATCCGCGTTCCATACGGAATGGCTCAAGGTTTTCCCCAACGTCGTAATGCATTCCCCTCTTGCCCGATTCTTCTCGTGCGGGAATGACAGTGGGGGGCGGAGGAGAGTAGACTGTCGGCTGAGTTGCATAGCGAGGAGAGTCAAACGGGACTTTCTCCAAACTGGCAGCGCCTGACAGTCTCTTCCCGCAGTTAATTGACGGAACCATGACGATCTCGGAACGCTTTGCAGCTGTTCGCCAAGAGGGGCGGATGGCCTTTATGCCTTTTATTACTGCGGGCGACCCCGACATGCAGGGGACAGCCGAGCTGACGGCCACGCTCGAACAGCAAGGGGTCGACCTGATCGAAGTCGGATTCCCGTACAGCGACCCCATCGCCGACGGGCCGGTAATTCAAGCCTCCTACACCCGTTCGCTCGCTCATAAGTTGACGGTCTCGCAAATCTTCGCCGGGTTTCGATCTGTCCGCGACGTGAGTTCGTCCGGACCTCCACTTGTGGCGATGGTCTCGTATGCCCTTCTCTTTCGGAAAGGGGTCGCTTCCTTTCTCGATGCGGCCAAGGATGCCGGCTTCTCAGGCTTGATTGTCCCCGATCTTCCGGGAGATGAAGCGGGCGAACTCTTTCAACTCGTCCAGGCACGCGGTCTCGATCTCATTCAACTGGTCGCCCCCACGACCCCCCGCGAACGAGTTCGGGAAATCCTCAAGTCGTGCAGCGGCTTCGTCTACTGTATCGCTGTCGCTGGCATTACCGGCGAACGGGAAAAGGTCGCCGATGCTCTGCTCGATCAGCTGAAATGGCTGAAGGAAGAGACCGTTCTCCCTCTCGCCGTCGGTTTCGGAATCAGCAAACCCGAGCATGTCGAACCACTGCGAGGCTTGGCCGACGGAGTCATCGTCGGCTCCGCAATTGTCCGACAGATCGAAGCTCTCTCGACCTCGGGAGCCGACCGTCAACGAACGTTGGAATCGATCGGTCAATTTGCCAACTCCATGATGGTCGCCTGTCGAAAACCGTAAGACTCCACCTCATCCCCTTCAAGCGACGGACATCCACGATCGTCGCTCGGGAGCCTGCAACACAGCCGAACGACTCGTGGTCATCACTCGCATTCAAGCCACACGCGAAGGTTGGACATCGATGGCCGACGTGCTGATCTATTGGCGCGATTTTCAACGCAACCGCAGCCCTGACACGGCGACACGGACGACGCATCGCTGGCACTCGAATGCCGGGGTGCTCTCGGAGCTGATCGCCGGGGATCGGCTATGGTTGGTCACTTCCGGCAGTGCGGCTCGTTGCAATCCCCCGACAGCCGGGTTCCTCGTCGACCTCTGGGATGTCGCTCAGGTCATTCCGAACCCAGGTGATGACTCTGACTATCCGAGCGATCGGTATCGCTACCGGGTCGAATGCACCCGTGCTCCAGAGGCCCCGCGCAGTCCGATTGACGTTGACGACATCCTCCGGAGTGACTCACAGCCTGCGCATCTCCCGATCGGCAAATTTCTTCAAGGCCCCCGCCGTCTCGATCCAGTCCGACTCGATGGTTTAGGGCAAGCCCTCTCTCGCCCCCCGGCTGTGGTTCTCGACGAAGACTCTCAATTGCTCTCGGAACAACAGGCGTCACCCGTGAGCGAACGACGTGTCACTGCGACAACAGTGACACCGCAAGTCAAACGGTCGCGTCAACAGGAGACTTACGGGACTTCCGAGATGGACCGCGAACTGGTCGCGCTCGGCATCCGCCAACCTTGGGCCGAGTTGATTTTGCGTGGAATCAAGACGATCGAAGTCCGCACGCTGGAGACGAATCATCGGGGGCCCATCTACCTCTATGCTTCGAAGGAATTGGCGGACACTCCGGCGGCACGGGCTGCCATCGCCCAGCATGGTCTCGATGTCGATACACTGCCTCGCGGATTGTTGTTAGGGACCGTCGAGATCGTCGATTGCCGCATCGCAGAACGAACCGACGCCTCGGCCGCGTGTCTCCCCGCAACGATGTTGGACGACAAGAAAGCATGGGTCGTTTCCAGTCCGCAACGACTGGAGGTGCCGGTCCGCCCTCGGTTTCTTCCCTATGGTGTCTGGTTCTATCCATTCCGCCGCAAGCGCGACGACGCCGCAAGTTGAGCCGCAAATATCTCACGACGTCGTTGGTATGACTTCTGTTTTGTATGACTTCTGTTCCGACCTATTACTCCGTATCGACTCCGCATGTTTCCGATTATTGCGACCACTGCCTTTGGACTCGAAGCCATCGTTGCCCGCGAGCTGAAGGCTCTCGGGTATGCCGATGTTGTCGTGCAAGATGGACGTGTCCGGTTCCTGGGTGAACTGCGAGATGTCTGCCGAGCGAACCTTTGGCTCCGATCAGCTGAACGAGTGCTCATCGAAGTGGGCAGTTTTGAAGCCCATGATTTCGGCGAACTCTTCGATCAGACGTATGCTCTCCCGTGGGAAGAGTGGCTCCCGGTCGATGCGGAGTTTCCCGTCAATGGTCGGAGCGTTCGCTCTCAACTGCACAGCGTTCCCGACTGCCAGCGCATCATTAAGAAGGGGGTCGTCGAACGTTTGAAGTCGAAGTATGCGGTTGACTGGTTCGAGGAGACCGGCCCCAAGGTCGGCATCGACATGACCTTGCTCAAAGACCAATGCACGATCTGTCTCGACACCTCGGGCCCCGGTCTGCATCGTCGAGGATACCGCGCGCTCACTGGCGAGGCCCCCATCCGCGAGACCTTAGCAGCCGCGATGATTCAACTAAGTTACTGGAACCGCGAACGACTTCTCGTCGATCCCTGCTGTGGCACCGGAACGATCCTTATCGAGGCGGCCCTTATCGGTCGCAACATGGCCCCCGGCCTCAATCGAACTTTTGCCGCAGAGTCCTGGCCCGTTTTCTCGGAGGAACTCTGGCACGATGTTCGCGAGGAGGCGAGGGCGGCCATTCTGCCCCCTCTTCCAGAGAAACTGGCTGGCTATGACAACGACTGGCGCCCACTGAAACTGGCACGCGAAGCAGCCCGTGATGCCGGTGTCTTCGACGACCTACATCTGCAACAACGTCCACTGTCTGAGTTTAAGACATCACAAAAATATGGATGTCTGATTACGAATCCTCCTTACGGAGAACGGCTCGGCGAGTTGGCCGAGGTCGAAGAACTTTATCGCACGATGGGGAAGTTGTGGCGAGAACTCGACACTTGGTCCATCTATGTCATCACGTCGCATCCACGATTTGAAGCGTTGTATGGCCGAAAGAGCGAACGACGACGCAAGTTGTTCAACGGGCGAATTGAATGTACGTACTACCAATACCCCGGCCCTCGCCCACCTCGTCCCACCTCGACCGACATCATCCCGCCAGTCGAAGAATGAGTTGGCAGAAAAATCCACGATGAAACGTCACTTCGACACAGACAACGAACCCGTGAAAAAGTGGCTCCTCACACCTTGTTGAACCTGAGGCAACGGACATAGAATGAAGCGACATGTCAAGCAGCCATCAATCAGCCGATATGCGTTCTGGGCTGACGCGATGGCACTCACTGGCGTTAACACGAATCGAGCGGGGGCCTGGACAGGCGGTCCAAAGGTGCAGGCGATGGATTGAGGTCTCGACTTTGAAAGAGTGATTCACGTGCGGCAATATGACTTCGAGGCGAGCGTTGGATACTGGCTCTGTGTGAGTTCTCACGCAGTCCGTCGGGCGTTTGAGTGCCGACTTGCCGAAACGGGAATGACCTTGCGTCAGTGGGAGGTGCTCGCCTGGCTTTCTTGTGATGGGAATGCATCACAGGCTCAGTTGGCAGATTGTCTGGGAATCGAGGCGAACACGCTCGGGGGTGTCATCGACCGTATGGTGCGTGATGGATGGATTGAACGTTCGCCGCACGAAGAGGACCGTCGTCGTAAACGATTGACGGCAACCCCCAAGGCAGAAGCGGCCTGGGAAGAGTCGATCGAGATTTGTCGACAAGTTCGTCAACAGGCCGTTGCCGGGATTTCGCCCGCCGAGTTGACCGCACTCAAACGGGTTTGTGAAACGATCCGGGCCAATCTCGCTGGCATCGGGATGACCGAGGACTCCGACGAGTCAATGCTTGATGAGGTCCTGTTGGACGTGACCAATGCTGACGTGCCACAACCCAGGGCCAAAGGGCCAGACGTGACGAAGCCACACTCCAAGAAGGGGTTGCCGACCACGACATCCGATCTCGTCGCCGACACCAACCAGGAGGCCTCGCCCACGCAAGCGCCCCTTGAAAGACAGCAGCCGGAATCGGACGGCGGCCCCTTACTCTCCTAACAGTCCACGATTCAGACGTGTCAGTGCTTCTTGTTCGATCTGTCGAACACGTTCCCGAGTCAGACCGAGTGCTTCTCCGATTTCCTTCAAAGTCTTCGGCTCACCATCGTCCAAGCCGAAGCGAAGTCGCAGAATGCTCGCTTCTCGCGGGTCCATGTTTTCCAGCATTTTATGGACATGCTTCAGGCTATCCTGGTCTGTCAGTTCCACTTCGGGGCCGGGTGACCGATCGTCGGGAATGACGTCCCCTAACGAGAATCCTTCCGCATCGTCCGATTGTGGCGTCGCGTTATACAACTGAATCGCCTTCTTCACGATGCGGAGTTTCTTGGGGGGAATCTCCAGTTCGCGGGCAATCTCCTCTGCCGTCGGTGTCCGGCCCAGTTCATCATTCAACTTCGCATTCGCCTTCCGCCACTTCGAGAGCAGTTCGACCATGTAGGCCGGAATACGGATCGTCTTCCCGGAATTCACCAGTGCGCGCTTGATGGACTGCTTAATCCAATAGCTGGCATAAGTGCTGAAACGGGTATTCATCTCTGGGTCAAAACCCTCGACCGCTCGCAACAGACCGAGGTTTCCCTCTTCAATGAGGTCTTGCAGGGCCATCCCACGGCTGTTGTAGCCACGGGCAATGTTGACGACGAGCCGTAAGTTGGCGCGAACCATCCGATCCCGAGCGGAGGCATCGCCGTCAGCAATTCGATAGGCGAGTTCCTTCTCCTCTTCAGCGGTGAGGAGTGCGGTCTCGTTGATCTCGCGGAGATACGTCTCGAAGGGGCTCTGGACACCCCGGGACGGACGACGGCGAGTGTTGGCGTTGCTGGTATGATTCATGAGAGTCATCGGTGCCTGGCGGGCAAAACTCGGAGGTTTCCGGAAGGAAACGACGGTCGGGAGATAACGTCAATCTGTCCGATACGTGTCGTTCGCCTGATTCGACCTGCGGGTTTCGAACTTAGTTGCAGTGGAGAGCCGGGAGTTTGCGGATTCGTTCCGCTCCCGTCTCGTTCATCCCGTCCGTGAACCGTCTTCTCTTTCATCGACGAACCGGCAGACTTCGCTTGACCCCAATGGACAGGGATCGGGCTGAACCGGTTCCGCCGACTACATCATCCGACCAGAGAGATTGGATTGGACCGGTCCGGCAACTCAGACCGGTCGTACCACATAGGCAATCTGCGGGGAGAGTCACGCTTGCAATTCAACGCAGCAGGCGGAATGATGGGACACCGACCTTGGTGCCGTCACGAGTCGTGGTGATCGTCCCCTTTCGCTCCGCGAAAGGAACGTTTCTTTCGCGGAGCGAAAGGCGACTGTCAGCTATCACCAACCATTCGTCCCGGTCTTGTTTCACCGATTGACCTTCATCGCACGAGGGAGCCATGCCACACCTGTTGCCATACGGACGATTCTCCCGCTCGCTGCTGTTGATGGCCGTCGCCCTCTTGGGGATGGGGCAGAACGGATGGGGACAATGGGGGCACGTTGCGGGGAAGGTTTTACTGGATGGGGAGATTCCCGTCCTCCCCCCGAAAGTGGAGCCGGGGTCTTCAAGCGCCAAGTTGTGTGGCCAAAACGAGATTCCCGACTACACCTTCAAAGTCGACCCCAAGACGCACGGAATCTCCGACGTCTTCATCTTGATCCGTCAACGCCCCGCGAAGATTCATCCTGATCTCGAACCGATCCCTCGTCGGCCCCAGAAGTCACCCCCCAAGCCGACCGAGAAAGAGCCGACACAAGCAGCACTGGCAGAGAGAACACTGGCAGAGACTGAAAAATCGGACGAACCGCAGGGGTTGGTTGTCAACGTCAAAGGGTGTCAGTTCTTCCCTTACACCATGATCGTTCGGATCGGTCAACCTGTGAGAATCACATCATCCGATGTAGTCCTTCATCACATTCGCCCCTTCTACATCTTGAACTATGGGTGGGGAGCAATGCTCGCTGGCCCGGAAGACTACTCAGATGTCCCCCAATCTAGTCTTAAGAAGCCCGAACCGTTACCAACGCTAGTGACGTGCGACGTCTACTCCCACATGGAGTCTTGGTGGTACGTCAGCGATCATCCCTATCATGCCATCACCGACGCCCAAGGGGGCTTCCGCATCGACAATCTCCCGGTCGGCGAGCACACGCTCACCATCTGGCACAGCCGAACGGGCTACATCATCAAGAGTCTCACCGTAAAGATTCAAAACGACACCACGACAACGCTCGAACCAATCAAGGTCCCCGTTGCTCGTTTTGACAAAAAGCCGAAATCCTGAACTCAACAGCGAAGCGGAGCGGTAAGTGAAATACGGGGACATCTGCCGACAGAGAACTCTTTCTCCTCCGCAGTTGACGATCCGAATTCAACAAACGCTTCAATCAGTGAGAGAACGAACGGTGTTCTCTACCTTGCACGAAACAAATCATACCGAATAGCACTTCCTTTTACTTATCATCGACTCACCCTGTCGCCAATCTTTGGAGATAACGTCTTATGCTCGCGATCGTGAATCCTTCCTGGAAGAACATGGCCCTCTTCGTGCTCTGTATGGAAGTGGTCAGTCTCTTCGGGCTCTCGGGCATTTCGTCGGCGGAAGGTGCGGAGCGGAAGCCGAATATCGTTTATATCATCGCAGACGAGATTGGCTACTATGAGTTATCGTGCTTAGGAAACGAACGAATCAAGACGCCGAACATCGACAAGATGGCGACGGAAGGTCTTCGTTTTACAGAGATGCTCGCAGGGTCTTCTGTCTGTGCCCCAACGCGGTGTTGCCTGCTGACGGGGAAGCACAGCGGGCATACTTCCGTCCGATCCAATGGCGGCGGAACTCCGCTGCGGGCCGACGAAGAGACGATTGCTTCTCTCCTCAAGAAACAAGGTTATGCCACTGGCGGGTTCGGCAAGTGGGGCTGTGGAGGTCGGGGATCGACTGGGGTTCCCGAAGATCATGGGTTCGACACCTTTCTGGGCTACTACGACCAAGTTCACGCCCATAGCTATTATCCCCCCTATATTGTCCAGAACAGTCAGGAGGTTCCGCTCGCCAATAATCACGGGGGATCAAACGGCGAAACCTATTCACATTATGTGATCGTCGATGGAGCGATGAAATTTATTCGGGACCATCAGGATGAACCATTCTTTTGTTACATGCCCATCACGCCGCCGCACGGAATCTTCGATATTCCCGATGACGACCCCTCATGGCAGGAGTTTAAGGATCGCGACTGGCCCGAACAGGCGAAACGTTATGCGGCCATGGTGCATATGGTCGACCGCAATGTCGGCGAGATACTTAAGCTATTAAAAGAACTCGGCCTTGAAGAGAACACCCTCGTCTTATTTACAGGTGACAACGGCGGAGCGGACTACTTCCGTGACAAAGAGCATCCCCGTGGCTTCTTCGGGGCAAACGTCAACCCGCAAACGAAGGCGGAGTACCGTGGAGCAAAGGGGTCGCTATATGAGGGAGGTTTGCGAATCCCGGCGATCGCTCGTTGGCCCGGTCGCATCGCCCCTGGAACCGTCACCACCCATCAGTGCTACTTCCCCGACCTGCTGCCCACCTTCTGCGAGCTGGCAGGGGCCAACGTACCAGCCGACGTCGACGGGCTGTCGATCATCCCGACACTGTTTGCCGGAGTGGACAAACAGGGGGCCAAGCAGAAGGAGCACGAGTATCTGTATTGGGAGATCGGCAATCAGGTTGCGGTGAAGCAGGGGACATGGAAACTCTTCAAGCAGGAAGGGAAGAAGGGAAAAGGGAAGTCGGAGTGGGAACTGTACGATCTCGCGAAAGACGTTTCGGAAACTCAAGATGTCTCCGCCGAGCATCCCGAGGTGCTCGCTCGAATGATCGCGTGGGCCACCGAAGCTCATACACCGGTACAGGAAGGCACCTTCCACAGCACGGAAATGCACCAGCGAGACCGGCAAGCCAAATTCGGGTTCGACAAGGCACCGAAAGGCAAAGAGGGAGATGTCACTGGGGAGAATGCCGTCTCAAACACGCTTCCCCAAGAGGGATTGGTGCCGACGAAGAATCTGAAGTTGCACTCGGTCAGCAGCGAGTCGACGTCCAACAAGAGAGAAGCCAAGAATGCCATCGATGGCAACCCGAACACGGTCTGGCATACGAAATTCAGCCCGACGCTCGACAAGCATCCCCACACAATGGTGATCGATCTCGGTCAGGAGTATGAAGTGTCGGGCCTCCGTTACCTCGCTCGACAGGATGGCGGCTGGAACGGCAGCTTTAAAGACTGCGACCTTTCGATCAGCAACGACCCGACCACTTTCCCCGAGCCAGTCACCAAGGGGACCTTCAAGAAGGTTCGAACGTCACAAGAACTGACCTGTGAAAAGACCAAGGGCCGATACGTTCGAATACGTGCCCTCTCCGAGGTCAACGACGGCCCATGGGCCTCTGCTGCGGAGATTGGGATCATCGGGAAGTGACAGGGGCCGTTCACATCCGAATCGTGAAGCAATTCGGCTGTGGTCAGAAGATGTTAGTTTGAGAGTGATACGGAAAATAGAGTGAGTCATTGAGGGACAGAAGCTCTGCTGCAACAACCCAGATTGCGCAGCCTGCGGGCGTTCTAAAACTTATTGACACTTTTTCTCAAGTTTCCGTATACTCCCGCCCCTGTCTGGCCGGTCGGTCGAGACGGTCTTTCACTTCCTGGGCTGTTGGTTCCTGTCGACATGATCGGGCCTCAGCACAATCCCTCCTAATCTCCCTCCTACGGAAACCTCCACCTTGCGCTATCCGCTCGCCCATGCGCGTCGGATTCTGCTGGGACTGGTGGCCATGGTGACTTTGTGTTGCCCGGCTGCGGTCCTAGGTCAGTTTGCGCGCCCGTCGAACACTCAGACGGAAGTGGCTAGCCCAGCGGAAACGACATCGAGTGACGGAAATGGACGGTTTCTTCCTCGGAAGTGGCAAGACTTTAAGGAACGAATCCCGACGATCCGCTGGCGACAGGACACCCCGCCCTCCGAACCTCCTCGCGAGACATCAACACCGGATACCGTTTCACCGATTCCAACCACGTTGCCCCCCGGCATTCAAGCCAGCGGACAGTTCGTCAAACGTTGGAAAGAAGGGGACACGATCGTGCATCTCGTGCGAGGTGACTGCCGAATGCAACAAGAGAATGGGGCGGTCACTGCCCGTCAGATGGTGGTTTGGTACACGCCGGGTTCTCCACAAACTCCTGGCACGGTGACGGCATACCTGGAAGGGGACGTCGAGGTGCTCCGTCCAGATCGCCGCGAGTCTTTGCCAGCCGCCTTTGTCGAGTTGCCGACCGCCGGACTGGACTTACAGGGGACACAAACGAGCGAGGTGACGGCTGACATCGAAGATCCGGTCCTGGAACGTGCCCGGAAACGTCGAACTCTGCACCGGGGAGAACTTGTGCAGACTCAACTCGTGGTGCCACGTTCTGGGCCGGTGCTTCCTGGCAGCACGCTTCCTCCTGCAGGTTACGTTCCCCCTTCCCCTGCCGTTGTCCAGCCGCAGCGACATCTGACGATTTATCCTCGCTATGCTGGGGTCGGTTATTCGACACAAACTCGGATCAACACGAACACGGTGCCTCAGCAATTTGTGGCGACGGTGACGGGTGGAGTCCGCATCGTTGTTGATGGTGTCCCGGTCGATGTGGGGGGACAAATCGCCCTGACGACGATCGATCTCTCCGCGGACCGCGCGGTGATCTGGACCGATGCTGCCCGCTTTGGGGAGTTCAGCAACGACTTCGAGCTTTCGGGGGACACGCCGTTTGAGGTCTACCTCGAAGGGGACATTGTTGTGAGACAGGGGTTGAATGTCGTTCGGGCGTCGAATGCGTTTTACGATCTCAACGAGCAACGCGGACTGTTATGGAACGCGGAACTGCGATCACAGATTCCAGAAGCAGAGACCACTGTTCGCCTGCGGGCCGAGCAGGTGCGTCAACTCTCGCAGAACAACTTTCATGCGAAAAATGCCTGGGTCACGACGAGTCAGATGGGACTGCCGGGGTACCGGATTGAAGCGAGTGACATCTTTGTCGGCCAGCGAGCGACGCCGGGGAAGTCGCGGATCAACCCCAACACCGGATTGCCAGAAGCGAGCCGGACATGGATCACCAGTTTGAACAATCGGTTCCTCATCAATGAGCTTCCAGTCGGGGGGCTACCTTATCTATCGAGTCCTGTCGAGGACCCGGAGATTCCGTTGCGGAGATTGACGGCTGGCTATGACAACACGTTTGGCTTCAATGTCAAATCGGCCTGGGATGCCCAGGCACTCTTCGGCCTCGACTTGCCGGAAGGGTTCGACTGGGAGATCAATGGAGACTACTACTCTCAGCGAGGACCAGCGGTGGGGACCGCGGTGAAGTACGACACCGGCTACACATTGTTCGGTATCCCCGCCCGTACACATGGATTTGCCGATGCCTACTACATCAACGACAGTGGAACCGACCGGCTGGGACTCGGGCGCAAAAGTTTGCCAGTTCCCGACGATGATCGTTTACGACTCTTGTACCGCAATCGAACCGAGCTGCCATACAACATCTGGATGGACAGTGAATGGGGCTATCTCGGCGATCGCAACCTGCTGGAACAGTATTGGGAGACCGAGTTCGACACGGGCAAGGACTTCGAGAATCTCTTCTCGTTGAATCAACAAGTCGGCAACTGGACCGGCTCGATCCTGTTTAAGGATTCGGTCAACAGCTTCAACGATCAGACATCGTGGTATCCACGGGCAGACCTGACCGTCCTGTCGGAACCGATCCCTGGGACGAACTTGTTGTGGAGCACGCATTCCATGCTCGGGTACGGGCACATCCGTCCGGGAGATGCCCCGTTTAATCCGGCTCAGGACCCTTTTCAATCGTTCGCCCCTTTCGACTACATCCCCGAGCGCGAAGGGATTGTGGCGATGACTCGGCACGAGATTGCCATGCCGCTGAACGCGGGGCCGTTCAAGATCGTCCCGTACGGTATTGGCGAAGTGGCGTATTGGCAGCAGGCGATCAATGGCAGCGATTTGACACGACTCTGGGGGAGTGCCGGGGTGCGCGGGAGCGTGATGTTCACCAAGATCATGCCCGATGTGTACGACCCGATTCTCGGCCTCAACGGGCTGGCACACAAAATGGTGTTTGACTTCGACTATTCGTTCTCCGATTCGTCGCAGCCACTCAATGCGATTGCACAGTACAACGAATTCGATGAAGACTCGCAGGAACGCTTCCGACATCGCTTTCTCCCTTTAGAGTTCGGCGGACTGATTCCCGCGAAGTTTGACCCCCGTAACTATGCTGTGCGAAGTGGGGCCGGTCGATCGGTGACGTCCCCCTGGCACGAACTGGTCGACGACCAACAGGTGTTGCGTCTGGGCTGGCGGAATCGCTGGCAGACGCGGGTTGGCCCCGCCGACTCATACCGCATCCAAGACTGGATGACACTCGACCTCGAGGCGAGTCTGTTCCCAGACGCAAACCGTGACAACTTCGGCGAAACCTTTGGGTTACTGTCGGGTCGCTATGCCTGGAATCTCAGTCCCCGAACGAAGTTCCTGGCCAATGGAGTCTTCGACATTTTCGGATCAGGACAAAGGGTCTGGAACGCCGGTGTTCTGACACAACGTGGAACTCGAGGGAGCCTGTACCTCGGCTATCGACAAGTCAAGGCCGAACCGATCGACAGCCAGTTACTAGTCGCCAGCTTTACCTACCATCCGAGCGAGAAGTGGGTGGGGACCGTCGGCACATCGTTCGACATTGCCGAAGGAATCGACCGAGGACAGAGCCTGACGGTGACCCGAGTTGGGGAGTACGCCTTGTTCCATGTGGGAGTTGGCTACGATCGGAGTCGAAACAATTTTGGAGTCGGATTCTCCTTCGAGCCGAAGTTTGGCAACCCTCAGAACTCCTCCACTCAACTTAGCTCCTTGCCAGGATTTCAGCGATGACCCACAGCACCACAGCGCCCGTGGCTGCCGAAAAGTTAGCTGCCACCACCTTTGCCTTGCATGAGACTTGTCCTGCCACCGACCCGGTTTGTTCACACCAGCGAGATGGTCGGTCTCATGCGTCCCGACGACGCGGAGATTGGCAACAACGGCTGATCGACGTCGAGTATGGTTTGAAGTGGGGGTTCCGGTCGAACAGCACCTTAGTTGTGCATCTCTTTTTAATCTGTGTCGTGATGTTAGGAGGCTTCTTAATCGGACTGTCGCCATTGCAGTGGGGAGTGATCGTCGTGTCGATTTGTAGCACGCTAGCCGCCGAGATGTTCCGGTCGATCATTACGACTCTCGTCAGTTCCCTCGCATCGAATCCCGACTCCCCGTTGACTCCTGAGTCGCGTCAGACTCCCCGCGTCGCCACCGCCGCCGTCTTCCTGACCCTGATCGGATCGACCACTGCCTGCATCCTCATCTTCGCTGAACGGATCCGTTTGCTGTTGAATTAGGATGGTTAGTTGTTCCCACTTCGCCGGGGTGGAGGTTGGGGGGTGTCGATGGGGTCGAGAAACGTGAGGCACCACTGTTCCAGGCAGACCAGATTCCAGAGGCGGTAGGAGTGATCCCAACGACCGGACTGATGTTCGTCGATGAGGCGTTCGACCGTGGCCGGGTTGAGAATTCCCCGGTTTCGGGCGGTCGACGAGAGGAGTGTGTCGCGGAGTAAGTCCTTAAGTTCTTTGCGGAACCAATGATCGATTGGAACGCCGAACCCCATCTTACTGCGGGTCTGGATTGATGGTGGGAGAAGGTCGCGAAAGGTCTCAGTGAGTATGAGTTTTCCCCGTTGATCGCTTTGCTTCAATCGCAGGGGCATCCGTGCGGCTAACTCCGCAACGTGGTGATCTAAGAACGGGCTGCGGCACTCGAGGCTATAAGCCATACTGGCGATGTCGACCTTAGTTAATATGTCACAGGGAAGATAGCTATTCACGTCAGCGCACGTGGTCTGAGTTACGAAGTCTCTCCCTTCGGCGGACGCATAGCATGACTCAATAAAGGTGGCTGAGTCATAGGGCTCGACCTGAACGAAGAAGTCGTCGTGATACAGTTCTCGGCGGAGAGTCTTGTCGAAGATGCCGATCCAGTTGAGGTAGCGGGACTCCGGTTGCTGGGAGAGGTTTGCGAGGAATCGCTTGAGCCTTCGACCGAAAGAACGCTGTGCCGTCGAGGTAGGGATGCTTTGCCAGAGTTTCCAGCCAAACATCGAACGAACGAAACGTGGGAGGTAGTCCATCTTCTGGGCCAGTCGAACCGCTTGATAGCGGTTGTATCCGCAAAACAGTTCATCCCCACCGTCGCCTGACAGCGAGACAGTGACGACATCGCGTGTGACCTTCGAGAGGTACATTGTTGGAATTGCTGAACTGTCGCCGAATGGCTCGTCGTAGTGCCAGATGAGTTGGGGCAAGGTCTCGAGTGCGGAGGGTTCGACCCGGAATTCGTGATGATCTGTCTTTAATAATTGAGCGGCCTCTCTCGCGTATGCCGTCTCATCGAACTGGGCGATCGGAAATCCGATCGAGAAGGTATGAATCGGTCGTTCTGAGAGGCTCTGCATAAGACCGGAAATAATGGTCGAATCAATCCCGCCCGAAAGAAATGCCCCGACCGGAACGTCAGACCTCATGCGGAGGCGGACCGCTTCGGTGAGGGTGCTGCGAAGCTGATTTCTCCACTCGTCGTCGGTCCATTTGTCGGAGCGGGCGAGGTCGGGGTTGCCGAGGTGGCTGAGATCGGCCGAGGTGGCGTAAGGGGCCTGCCAGTAACGTTCGACATGAAGTTCCCCGCGTTCATAGACCATGTAGTGGGCGGGTGGGAGCTTGTGATAACCTTTGAGGATGCAGTGGGGATGGGGGACATACTGATACGTCAGGAAGAGATCGACCGCTTCGGGATTAAGTTCGCGGGGTGCTCCGGGGACTTGAAGTAGAGACTTCAGTTCACTCGCGAAGAGGAGGCGATTCGTATCGTGCCGATAGAAGACGGGTTTCTGTCCGATGCGGTCGCGGGCCACGATGAGACGTTCGCGTGGACCGTCCCAGATGGCAAAGGCGAACATCCCGCGAAACTTTTGAAGGGCTTCGATGCCGTACTCTTCATACGCATGAATCAGGACTTCGGTGTCGCTGGAGGTGCGAAACGTGTGCCCCCGGGCTTCGAGGTCGGGTCGCAACTCGCGGTAGTTGTAGACTTCGCCGTTGAAAATGATCCAGATGGTCCCATCTTCGTTCGAAAGCGGTTGATGTCCCCCGGCGACATCAATGATGGAGAGTCGACGGTGCCCGAGCGCGACGTTCGTGGCCGTGGCCTCTGAGGCGGAATCGGAAAAGTAATACCCGGCATCGTCTGGTCCTCGATGTCGAATGGCGTCGGTCATCGCCTGGAGCACCTTTTGGGTGAGAGGTTCCCCCGGCGTAGTCCAGACAGCACCAGCAATTCCACACATATCGCACCATTCTCCCGAACAACCGCATCCTCAAACCTACCGGTATCGCTGACGCAGGATGAAGCATCGAGAGCAAAAGAGAAAGTCAGTCGGGAGGAGAATCCGACGAGTCCACATGGCTTTCACTCACGGGAGTCATGCCGGGCGTCAAGGCACTCGCGTGGGAGTGCCGACTTCGTGAGAGGGTGGACATTGCCGCGGGTGCGGCCGATGCCGGGGGGGGTATTCCACTTCGCCCATCTGTCGTGACAGGGAGAGCGTGTGCGACTCAGCAATTACCCGGCAAGGATTCGAACCTTGACGAACAGAACCAAAATCTGTTGTGCTACCATTACACTACCGGGTAGAGAGGGGGCATGTCTTGTTGACTGGCCACCTGATTGAGCGAAGTCTAGCTATTCTTCCAAACCGGGCAAGCCGGAATTCTGGCAAAGTGTTGGCAAGTTGACCTCCATTTTGAAAATGAGCCACGAATCGAACGGAGAAGAAAGGCCCACAAGGGGGATCGAATCGGGGACAAATCAGGGGGAGACATTCCGTTTTGCTCTTTGAAAAGAGGTCTTCTCCGTCCTGAAAGATCGTCGTCGTTGTGGAAAAACAGCGAGTCTGCCGCTTTGGCCTGTCGAACGACGGCAACGGAATTTCGTTCTCGAATTGTCGAGAACGAGCGAAACTGGCTATTCTGTGCGATGCCCGCGAATGATCGTGGTGATCTCAAGACCTCCGGGAGCAACTCTTGGTGGAGTCTTGAACCCAAGAACGCGGCCAGATCAGTTGTGACCCTCCTTCAACCCGGATGAACTGTGTCGACCGACTCACCACTCGACTCCTCGCCGGCGTCGCGACCGCAACCGGCCCAAGTTGGCCCGTATCGTATCGAGCGGCAAGTTGGAGCCGGGGGGATGGGGACTGTCTATTACGGCGTCCATGTTGAGACCGGGAAGCCTGCTGCCATCAAAGTGCTGCCCGCGTCTCTCGCCCGCGAGCCGGGATTTGTGGCGAGGTTTAATCGCGAAATCGAAGCCCTTCGCAAGGTGCAAAGCCCCCACATTGTCGAGCTCTACGAAAGTGGAGTCGACGAACACGAGACCTATTTCTATGCGATGGAGTTTGTTCAGGGAGAGACCCTGACCGATCGTCTTGCTCGCGAAAAACGAATTCCCTGGCGAGATGTCATTGATGTCGGTGTACAGATTTGCCGCGCCTTGAAGGCGGCTCACAACTCGGGAGTTATTCACCGAGACTTGAAGCCCTCGAACCTGATGCTCACGCCGAAAGACTTCGTCAAACTGACGGACTTCGGCGTTGCGCAGGTCTTTGCAGGGGGGAAACTGACCGTGACCGGCGGGGTCATTGGGACGGCAGAATACATGTCCCCTGAGCAAGCCCAGGGGCAGCGAGTCACCAAGCACAGCGATATCTATGCCCTCGGCGTGGTGATGTATGTCATGCTCACCGGTCGCCCACCTTTCATCGGACGCACAGCTGTCGAGGTGGCACAGAAGCATCGCTATGGACAGTTCGACAGCCCGCGTCGGATTGTCCCCGAGATTCCCCGCTGGCTCGATGAAGTGGTCTGCCGATGCTTGGAAAAGAAGCCGGAAGATCGCTACCCCGATGCCTATGTCTTGCAGTTGAGGCTCGAAGAGATTCCCCGCAAGGTTGACTTGGCTGCCAACGACGAACGGACGATCGATGTCGACGGAGCCGGCCCCACCGCCGAGACATTAGCTGCCGGGGTAAGACAGGCCCACGAAGAAGAAGCGTCGCGAATGGCCGACATCGGGGGAACCTTCATTCGCGATCTGGTGCGAGCTGAAGTCGACAACTCGATGCGGCCCTCGGGAGTCGGGCGGTTGCTCGACAACCTGTGGGTTCTACTATTCCTGCTTGCCTTGGTCATCTGGGGGGGAGTCTGGGCATTCCTCAACACCCGCCCCGACCCTCAAGCCTTGTTCGATGATGGTGTGGCCTTAATGTCGCAAGAGGGGGGATGGCGACGGGCAAAGCGGGAATGCTTCGAGCCACTCTTAGAGCTTGATCCCTCCACCTGGTCGGAACAGGTGCAGCCGTATCTCAATCGGATTGCGGTTCTCGACATGATGGCCAACCTCGAGCGGGCGGCGAAGTCCTCGCAGGGAACCCCCACGCGCCAAAGCGAACTCGCCGATATTCTCGAGTCGGCACTCCGCGATATCCGTGAGCAACGAATTCCGCAAGGGCAACGGAAGTTGCAAGCCCTGGAAGCCCTACTGGGTGAACAGCCCGAGTTTGCCGAGGAACTGACTCAGATTCGCAAGGTGTTACAAGAACTCGAAGTCAGTTTCCCTTCGATGGAGCGTCCGTTATTAAAAGGGTCGCTCGAGAAGCTGAAGCAACTTGAAGCCAACGGTCCAACGACCGAGTCCCGTGCTCTTCGAGAACACATCATCACCTTATACGGACCGCAGTCAGTGGAATCTGCCCTCGACGATTTGCCGACAAAGTCGCCCGTTACTGACACTGTACCGCCAACTCAAGGCTCACCTTGACGACACACCGTGCCTCTCGTTCCCGTACGACGGCCCCCCTGTTCGTCAAAACGGATCGGCATCAACAAACAAGCCCTGACCATACCACACCTTCGATAACGCACGTTTTCCCCCGCTCCTCGTCACACATCATTCTGACTCAAAATCGAGACCGATCATGACTTCTCCCATCGCCTTGAGCACGTTCATTCGATCCATTCCCGACTTCCCCAAGCCGGGAATCTTGTATCGCGATATCACGCCGCTATTGATGTCAGCTCCCGCCTTTGGTGAGTCGATCCGACTACTGACCGACCGCTTTCGGGACTCCGGGGTGACGGTCATCGCCGCCGCCGAGGCCCGCGGCTTCATCTTTGCTGCTCCGCTCGCCCTCGCGCTGAATGCCTCCTTTGTTCCGATTCGCAAGCCCGGCAAACTTCCCTTTGAGAAGCGGTCTTTTCACTACGAACTTGAATACGGGACCGACACTTTAGAAGTTCATGTCGATGCCTTTCCCGCAGGTTCCAAGGTGCTGCTCGTCGACGACTTGCTGGCAACCGGCGGGACGATGCAAGCCTGTGTCGAACTGGCGAAGTCGTGCGAAGCCGAAGTTGTCGGTTGTGCCTTCGTCATCGAACTCCTCGGCCTGGGGGGGCGTGAAAAACTCGAACCGATCCCAGTTCACAGCCTGTTGTCGTACAACGAAGGCTGACCCCATTCCCCTTTGACGGTCCCCTTCTCTGCATGATGGGCATTCACCTCCGTCGCCAATCGTCAGTCCGTCGCCAAACATGAAAGCCAACGATTGCCAGAATCATGACGACATCACTCTTCCCGCCGCTGGCCGACTTCCAGCTGGCACTCCCTCGGCAAGTGCGGTTTGGCTGGGGCGAGCTGAACCGCTTGCCCGATGTCGCCGCCACGCTGGCAAAGCGGGTGTGGGTCATCAGTGGATCGCGGCACCTCAACAGTCGCGGAGTGATCGAAGAAGTGATGCAACAGCTTCGCCAACGGGGCCTCTGTTGCGAACTGTTGACGACGATCTCTCGCGAACCTTTGGTCGAAGATGTCGACCATGTCTCTCAGATGCTGCGGGAGCAGACGATTGGGGCGGGAGATTTACTGCTCGCGATCGGTGGTGGTTCGGCAATCGACCTTGCCAAAGGGTGTGCTGCAATGGCGACGAATCGGCATGGCGAGAGCGTGTCCGATTTCCTCGAAGGGGTGGGACGCGGACTCAAGATTGAGGTTCCGCCGTTGCCGATCATCGCCGTCCCCACAACATCGGGCACCGGGACCGAGGCGACTCGCAACGGCGTCATCACTTCACGCGACCCACTCTTCAAGAAGTCTCTTCGCGATCACCGACTCCTTCCGGAAGCGGTTATTCTCGACCCCGAACTGACGCTGTCACTCCCCTCTGACATTACCGCACAGACTGGGTTGGATGCCCTGACGCAGTTGATTGAAAGCTTTCTCTCGAACCGTACCAACCCATTCACGGCGGCCTTATGTCGCGAGGGGTTGAGTCGGGCATTCCAGGCGTTGCCGATGGTCGTCCGAGATGGCTCCGATCGAGTGGCCCGGACCGCGATGATGTATGCCGCGTTCTTGTCCGGGATGGCGTTGGCGAATTCGGGGCTCGGGATGGCACACGGCATCGCAGCGGCACTGGGGGTGCATGCGAACATCCCGCACGGGTTGGCCTGTGCCTGCCTACTCCCGCTGGCCATGCGGAGCAATCTCGACTGTCGAACGTCGGAGTTGGCCGAACTGGGGCTGCTGTTCGTCGGTCATTCGACCGGCTCGGATCGAGACGACGCCCTCGCCGGCATCGAGGCAATCGAGTCGCTCTGCCAGACAATCGGCATCCCGTCATCGCTCCACGAACTCGGCATCCCGCGCGAGCAACTCCCTGCCATCGCCCACAGTTCGCCCGGCAACAGCCTCTCCGGCAACCCGCGATTCCTTACAGAGACCGACGTATTTCAACTGCTGTCGGCAACCTACCCCAGGACCGATTCCTGGAACTGAATGCTCAAACACGTTGGCGGCAGCTCACCTTGCCGCAACCTGGCTGCCAGGGGTGCGAAGGGTCCGGAGAAAGGTGAGGAGTGCGTCGCGGTCTGCTTGTGGAATCTCTTCCTGGTAGTTCTTTGTCACCTTACGAGCCTCTCCTTTGTGGGCAAGGATCGCTTGCTCCAAGGTTGAGGCACTCCCATCGTGCATGTAGGGGGCGGTGTCAGCAACTCCCCACAGTGGCGGCGTCTTCCACTCTTCGGGACGGGGGAAATCATCGGGAAACGGAATCTCCGGAATCCGTTCGTAGATTGGATCGTCGTCATCCACTACCACGTGCAGACAAAGATCGCTGTAGATTCCTTCGACTCCCCCGAGCGTCGGGAGATGGCATCGGTACAGCCGATGTTTGTAAACACTTCTTCACCTCGTGCCGCCAATTGACGCTCGGTCGGGGTCTTCGGAAGGATCGATCGGTGGGGTTTTTGAGCGAAGAGCAGAACGCAGAGAGGCACGCCAGATCAGCACGAGTCATATCCAGGGCCGCATTGCTGTCGGCGACATGCTTCCCCGGAACGTCCTGTCGACGGACGGGTTCGACAACTCAGTTCGACGGCACAGGCGGTCGCAACAAACTCATCGAGTGTCGCAACCAGGCGCCTTCCAGCCGAACTTACCGACCCGGCCATCCGGCAGAATGCGAACTCGCCCGGTCGAGACCTTCGAAAGTCCTCAGACAGTTCGCGACCGACGTTTGAGTCTGCGAGAGGTGTGACTGTGTCGGATTGAGGAGCCGGAAATCTGATCAAGGGCCCCCGCACCGAAAAGGGTCGGCGTGTTGATGCGCGTGACGAGCAAGGGATCGAAGTCATCCACTCGCACTGTGCAATTGCCGATGACCGTCACCCCAGCCGGGACGATGGGGTGGTCGAGACGAACTTGCTCGAATGTCTCTTTGAATTCGGGAGATGTTGAGGCGGAGTGGATCACACCGGATTGAACGTTCGGGTCGAGGCGACTCGGAAGAATCTCAAACGCGGTGACGTTTCGCTCGTTCCCGCCGCCGCCGCCGACTCCCCCTTGTGAGTGACAGGCGACGCAGGAGTTGGCGTTGAAGACCGGACCTAAACCGTCTCCCCCCCGGGCGAGTCCGTCGTTGACGGTCCATTGATGTTCAAACAGAAGCTTCCCCTGAGCAATCACCTCAGCCGAGGGGCCACGTGTTGAGCCGAACAGACCCCAGCAAACTCCACTCCCGGCCACCAGCAGCACCAGTCCGCCGATCAACGTCTTTTGCCGATCTGCACCCAGCTTGTCCCACATCAAAACCGCTCCCGATAGCTGCAAAAAGAGGACGCCATTCGCCCCCGCAAACTCCCCAAGGGAAACCTCTGGCAGGGGATACGCAGAATATTGTCGACCCGATGAAAAGAAATCATCGTTTTTTCAAGATTCATGAAAACCGGTCGACTTGTGCTTCAGGCGAGTGGTTCGGCTTGTTCGCAGAGACAAGCTGTCCTTGAACAATTGAGCGGTACGGCGCAAGCAGTCTGGTGACATGGGGGGCGTCGTAAGATGTGGCCGGATTGAGGTGGGGCCAAGCCGGGTGCAGTTGCTGAATGGGGGTTGGATAGCTATTCAAGGCAATCAGCCTTGCCGGAGGGCGCGGCAAGGTTCGCGAGACGGCAGGGGCAAGGCCCCGGAACGTTGTCTAGCCCAGTCCGCAGGACTGGGAAGTAGCCCCGAGGTTCGGTTTCAAGGGCTGAAGGCCCGAACCGTTTACCGTTGGAAAACGTCAACGGGCCGGGCCGTTGGCCCTGAGCGTCATCTCCCATCGCGTTACCCAGGCCGATGGCCTGGGCTAGACAACCGGCTGGGCCTTTGGCCCGACTGCGATGTCCCACTCTACAAATGGACCACCCCCAATTGGCGACCACACCCGCCAAAGTCAGACGCTCGCTCACCGGAGGGCTTGCGCTCTTCCGCTAATTGGGGGACGGTGTTTGCGGCATCGAGATGGGAATCCAGCGGAGCAGGAGGGGGAGCAGGACGAGATTGCCGACGAGGCCTCCGAACATCGAGAGACTGACGAGCAAGCCGAAGTAGATCAGCGGGACGAAATTCGACAACATCAGCACGAGAAAACCGAAAACGAGAGCAAAGTTGGCGAACACCAGCGCGACCCCGACGTGACCATGCGTTTTCAAGGTTGCGGCACAGTGATCTCCCCCGGCACGTCGCACGGCAATGTAGCCATTGAGATAGTGGATGCTGGAGTCGACCGATAGTCCGAGCGAGACGCAGGCGATCATCGCCGTGCCGATGTTGATCGGGACGCCGCACCAGCCCATCCCCCCCATCACAAGCAAGAGTGGAAACAGGTTCGGAATGATCGACACAATGCCGACCCAGAAGTTGCGGAAGGCGACTGTCATACACGCGAGGATGCCCGTCCCTGCCACCAGAAAGCTAATGGCCTGATCCATCAACAGGCTGATGATGAGATTCGCCAACAAGACATACAGGCCGGTCGCCTGAGCGTCGGGGTAGGTCTTGCGGACTTCTTTCAATGTGTCGTCAATCAGGGAGAGTTTCACCTCGGCTGGCTGACGTTCAAGGGAACGGAGGACCAGTCGTGTCCTGCGGGTCTCTTGATGATACAGGCTGCGAATGAAATCGGGCTGAAACTCCTCCAGCTTCTTCACTCTCGAATCGAACCCCAAGCCGGGGACAAGGTCGATCCCATCGGGAAGCGATGTCACTTTCGTCAATCGGCCCCCATGGTCAGGAGTGAGAGTCCTCAGTGACTCGGCCAGTTCACGGATCGGCGTCACGGCTTCACTGGTTAGTTTTGACGGTCCCGTAAAGGCGACTTCCCACGTTCCCGCCCCCCCCAGACGGTCTTCGAAGAATGTCAGTGCCTCGACGATCTGGCTCTCTTCGCGGAAGTTTTTGCTGAAGTCGGTCTCCACCGTGAGGAATTTCAACCCGACTCCAGCCCCGATCATCAACAGGAAGACAGCCACAAGCAACAGGTTCGGCGAGTGGTCGATGGACGTACTAAGCCGATGAAGCACCCGGACGAGTTTGATTTCGCCGATTGAACTGCGAGGGTCGGTATCGAGGCTTCCGATTAAGGCCGCTCCAGGGACGATCCCCAGGACCGCCATCAGGACCATGACGGTCCCAACCGACATCATGACCCCGAAGCTTTGAATCGGATTGATGCTGCTGGTCATCAACGAGGCAAACCCGATGGAGGTCGTCATGATGGTCCAGAAGATCGGAGAGGCGAGTGCGCAAAAGGTCCCTCGCAGGGCGGTCTCGCGATCACGCACCTTTCGCCATTCGCGATAGGTGACAGTGATGTGCGTGACCGTCGCGATGCCGATGATGGTGACCAGTGACGTCACCACCGAACTCACCATGCTGAGTCGCATCCCGCTGAGAAACAGAATCGCCTTGGTCCAGACTAACGCCGCATGCACCACCAGAAGTGGAATCGCCACCCAGCGAACGCTACGAAACAGCAGCAGAATCACGAGGATCAGCAGGACGGAAGAAGCCCACCCCAGAGTTGTGCTGTCCTCCTGAATCGCCAGGTAGATGTCGTTGACTTGTAACGGTTCGCCGGCGACAAACGCCTTCGGCGCATGCTCTTGGGCGAGTTGGCGAATCCTGCGGAACGTCTCGGCTCTCGGAACCGTCGACTTCGATTCCGGCAACACCTTGAGAACGATGCCAACGGTCTGATGGTCCGGACTGATGACGATCGACTCGCCGAACGCGATCAACTCTTCGATGTTCTTGCTGATGATGACCTGAAACAGCCGAGCTTGCAGCGGTGAAGTCGCTGGTGGTCGCAGGAGTGTCGCCAATGACTGCGACGATCCCGGTTCGATCCCCGGAACCTCGGAGAGTTGTTGCGTGAAGTCGCGTAGCCGACCGAGTTCCTTGTCGAAGTTCTCACCCTTCGCTTCGTCGTCGGTGTTGTAGTCGCGAAATGCCGGTTCGTCATAGGCGACGAGCAGATACTCGTCGGCCCCGAAGGTCGACCGACTGGTTCGATAGGCGACGATCAGCGGGTCATCGGGAGCAAAGAAAGACTCGATCGACTGTTCGAGTTCCAGTCGCTCGGCCAACGGAATCGCAATGGCGATCAGTATTAGAGAGCCAAGGAGAAGCCAGTGCCGAAAGCGAACCAGCACTCGGGCGCCCCGTTCGTGCAACGTCATTTCCAATCCGTCACATCCGGCGTCCCCGGTTGAAGGGTGACTCTGTTCTGCAGCATCCCTGTCTGTCGGCACAGTGAGTCAGCCTTTGGGGAATTGATGAATATTGGAAATGGTCACGGAGATGACGGTCGACATTGTCCATCAAGTGATCTGGTGATTGGCGAACAGAGATGCCCGTCGCTCGGGGGCTTTTTATGCGAGAGAGGTGCGGCCCTCAAGCGATCAGCTCGTGTACGACCTCACCGTAGACATCGGTTGGTCGGAAGTCGCGGCCTGCATGACGGAAAGTGAGTCGTTCGTGATCAAGCCCCAGCAGATGCAGGATCGTGGCATGAAGGTCGTGCGTATGGACTTTGTCCTGCACCGCGAAATAGCCGAATTCGTCGGTCGCCCCGTGCCTCAACCCGCCGCGAACTCCACCGCCCGCCATCCACATGCTAAAGCCTTGCGGATTATGGTCGCGACCATTCGCCCCCTGCACAATCGGCGTCCGCCCGAACTCTCCACCCCACAGCACGAGCGTGTCATCCAGCAGACCACGTTGCTCCAGATCGGTCAGCAGAGCCGCGATGGGACGGTCCACTGCCAAGGAATTGGCCGCATGCCCCTCTCGCAAATTTCCATGCTGGTCCCAACCATTTTGCTTGAAGGAGACCTGAATGTAACGCACCCCCGCTTCGGCAAAGCGACGAGCCATTAAACACTCTCGACCAAAGTTCTCGGTTTTCGGATCGTCGAGTCCATAGAGCGACAGCGTTGCTGGGGTTTCGCCCGAGAGGTCCATCACCTGAGGTGCAGCCGACTGCATCCGGAAGGCTAACTCGTAAGATTCAATGACCCCTTCAATCTGATCATCGACCGAAGCCCGTTGCAATTGGTCGCGATTCATCGCCTGCATCAGATCAAGCTCGCGACGTTGTTGCTCTCGCGAGAGTGGCGAGTTGAGATGGGCAATCCCTGCCTTGGCAACCGGCATTTGCGAGTGCCCAATCGTTGTCGCCTGATGAATCGCTGGGAGGAAACCGGCTCCATAGTTTCGTGGCCCCCCATGCCCTTGCGGCGGAGTGATTGACACGAAAGATGGCAAGTCCCGGTTCTCGGTCCCCAGACCATAGGAGACCCAAGCCCCCATCGACGGACGGACAAGATTGTCGGTCCCCGTATGCATCATCGACACCGCCTGGCCGTGCGAGACCCCTTTCGTATGCATCGAGTTGATAACGCACAACTTGTCGGCATGTTGGGCAACGTGAGGAAACAGTTCACTCACCGCCAGTCCACACTCACCATACTGACTGAACTTCCACGGAGACCCCAGCAGTTTGATGGTCTTGGCGTCGATGTGCGGACCAGGAGCAAAAGGCAAGTCTTCGCCACTCCGCTTTTGCAACTCCGGCTTGTAATCGAACGTATCAACCTGTGAAGGCCCACCATGCATAAACAGAAAGATGACCCGCCGAGCATGTGGTGTGTGATGCGCCCCTCCCGGCACCCCAGATTCTGCGAGAGCCTGCTCCCCCAGCAACCCTGCCAAAGCCAGCCCCCCGAATCCCCCCGCCGACTGCATCAAAAGCTGACGTCGACTGAGTGGCCGGTTTCGGAACGCAGCAAAGTCTTTGAGCATCGGTCTCTCGCAATTCTGAAGACAACTCCCCCTTCAACACCCAGAAGGTGCCGAAAACGTCGACACCATTATCACCAGCACCCCCATCAATTGTCGACCCCAGTGACTTTCGTCTCCCGCAAGAGGGGTGCTATTCCATGATGCAAAACTTCCCAAACGGCGTTGGACATTGGTCTCAGGTCCCTTCTAGACTGAATCGCTGAGCCAATCGGATCGCTCTTCTGGGCGAGAATTCGGCCCATTTCAAGACTCATCTACGACCGTGTTGCCCGAGAGGACCGTGTGACGGACCACCAATCGCAGGATGCCGGGGAGTTTCGTTCCCAATGGATCGCGGCCGTCGAGGCGTTCGATCAGGGTGAGTTTTTCGAATGTCACGACTTGTTAGAAGAGATCTGGTCCGAGAGTCTCGGGCCAGAACGGGAGTTCTATCAGGGCTTGATTCATGCAGCTGTCTGTCTCCATCATTTTCGTGAAAGCAATCTTCAGGGGGCGAGGAAGATGTACCTCTCTGCTGTCAAGTACCTGTCACCTTACGCACCGACCTGTCGGGGATTGCGTGTCGATCTGTTCTTGAAAGACCTGAAACACTGCTTTCACGAGCTGATGGCTGCATCCGGGCCCTACCCGTCAGAGATTGAACTCCAAGTAGAAAAACTTCCCCGCCTTGCGCCGCTGCTGGGGGAGTCATTGTGAGTCGTGAGTTTCCCACGGGGCAACAGCGGTCGTCCGCCGCGACGATCTGTCCCCTCTTTCTGACACCGCATCTTGTCGTTTTCCCGCAATGCTTGCAGGTCATCCACCTTCGCGAGCAGGCGCATCGCGACTTCCTTCATCAGTGTGCTCAATCGTCTCAGATGTTCGCGATGGGACTCGCCGACTCCGGCAATGTGCACCCCGGATTCTCTGCGACACACAATTACGGGTCCCCTTGGCACTCGACCGCCACCTTGACCCGCATTGTCCACCACGAGTCTCTCGCCACCGGACGTCACATGCTGATCGTCCAGGGAGAACAGCGAGTTCGCGTCTTGCAAGACGACGCATCCTCCTCCGGCTGGCAACTCGTGAAGGTTGAAACACTTAACGACTTCTCCCCCAAACTTCCCCAAATTGATCGACATCATCGCAGTCAGGAACTGCTCGCCGCCGCGAGTCGACTCCTCCCCGCCCCATGGCAGCAGCGACTGTTAGAGCAAGTCTCCATTCGCACGGCCGATCTCGGGTTGTTGTGCGATCTCTTGAGTCAATCGCTCCCCCTTTCCGTCGACTCACGCAAACAACTGCTCGATGAGATCGACACCGATCAGCGCAGCGACATTCTCTTAGCGTCGCTGCGTCACCTGATCCGCCTCCGCAGAGACACCCCTCACACCTTCCCCCCCCCGTTCGGTTCGAACTAACAGCCCATTGAGAAACGACCGCGGGTCAGATTCCCTTATTGGACACGAGCAATTCGTACGTTTCTTTGCCGAGACAATAAGCGGCACTCGATCAGATGAAAATGCCTGAACCACGTTTGTCAACAGGCTGCCAACCTCCCCATTCACTTGTCTGCGTCAGCATCCGGGGCCTCTGTTGCGGCTGCTTCGACAAGCACTTGCTGAAGACGCGGGCGATTGTCTGCGGACTGGCCCACGATGTACTTCACCTCACGAAGCTCAACGGGCCGCCCCTCTGCATCACGCCTCGTGATGAGCCGCCCATCATGATGAAACTCTTCTCGTGACTCCCCTCGCATCCGTGTCCAACCGACGAGTGACCCATCGTCACCATAATGGTATTCGTCACCCCAATCCTTCGGAAAATCAATGGCTGGATCAACATAATGTTTGGCCGCGATCTTGTCCGTATAGTCGACACTTAGAATCCTCCCATTTTCGTCATACTTACGCACCTCATTGTCTAAAGTGGTAAGGCTAAGAAAAGCCGGTGCGGAGTAATAGGACTTATTTTTGACAAAAACTCCGATGTCGACGCGATTTGATTCCATCGAGTCCCCCGGACTGATCGGGCGGCGCGAATGCCAGGGGACGACAATCTCAGCCACCGAACCGGTATCATTCAGCGGTCGAATCGAAATCTTCTCTGCATCACCCCGCAGAACCACGAAGTGATAACTAAGCTTCTTCCCCGTCGGATCGCTGCTCGTCTCGGCTGAGAGAACAATCCGTCGATCGCGAGCGGAGGACTTAACCACTCGGGCCACCGCAGCGGGGGTATCGAACAGACGCTCCCGAGGGGCCACGTCAAAGTAATCTCGCCCCAGCACGCCAAGATTCTCCTCGACGACCGCGATTCGTACAACAGGAGGTAGCGTTTCCAATGTGATCTCATGGGCCATCGTGACCATGCGCACGGGATCGAGATTTTTTCCTTCAAACACCGTCGGATGCGCTTTGCCGCTCAGGTAATCCGCCTCGGTCTCGATCCCCTTATTACAACGGCGAAAGATCATCTGCACTGTCGGCATCAACAATCCCTGTCGGGCCAACTCATGCTTCACCTCCGGTCGAAAAGCCGCCAGTGTCGCACAGACGGCATCCATGAAAACCTTGTCGGTATAAGATGACCCTTGCGAGAGTATCACATAAGGAGTATTTGCCGGAAAGAGGTCTCCATAGCCCCCACCCTCGCCGTCATGCCCCGGATCGTGATCTTTATGTTCCGGGTAAAAGTAGAGATGATTCGAGTAATACTGATGGGCCAAGACTTGAATGGCGGGTGGTTGAGTCAACGCAATCCGTCCTTGGGACCTCCAAAATGGTCCGTTGACTAACGCCGTCGACGAATTTCCCAGGGTAGTGGAATTAAACTGCAAACGATTTTGTAATCCGTGATGCAGTTGGCGTTTCTTAGCCTCGGGACTATATTCGATCCGGGTAAGTTGCGGGAACTTATCATAACTCATGTTCGAGTGATCGCTGTCATGATTGTCGTACAGGTCTCCATAGTTCCCCGCTGCGGTCCCTTCCTGAAACCAAGTCTCCAGAAGTTTCCCGGCGTCGCCATAGTCCCTGACGATCATTCGGTCTTTCTGCTTCTGTGAGAGGTCGGTAACCACCAACAACAGGCCGGTTTTTTTATCGAACGTCGTGCAAGACTCGTCCACTGTCAACACATTCCCGACCTGACGAGCCGGAGTCAGGGTGAACGACCAGCCTGTGGGGGGCGTCGTCAATGGCGTCCCGGCGAGTTCGAGGATCGTGGCAAACTTCGGGTCCGAGCGAATGGCCTCCAGGTCGTCATCCTCTTTGATCTGCTTCTGATCGCGAAAACCGCAGGTCACAGCCGATTCGAGAGAAGCAAGCGATTCGGGGATTTTGCCTAACCTGGCCTGCACACATGCAAGGTTGTAGTGAGCGATGGCATCGTGTGGAATCTGCTGCACAGCCGCGACGAGAATTGTTTCTGCTACGTCGTACTTCTTCTGCGAGATGAGGAGGGCCGTCTGTTGATGTCGCAGTTTCTGCAGGGCAAAAATCTGTGGAAGGTCGAACGGACTCGGTGCGGCCGGGACCAGCTTCGGCGTCTCTTTTTCCGCTGGCAAAGCCGACTTCTGCGGGGCGTCCTCAGCCACGCCGGACCGCTTTCCGCACAGTACGACAACCAGCAGCAGACCGGCAATCCATATCAGTCGACACGAAGCATTGAATCGGCACGGATCAGACATCTCTTGCTCCCGGAAAGAGTTCGCCCCCTCGACAGGGGAATCCAATCAGTGGACCGCATGACCTCTCCTTCTGCAAGTCTGCGACAGGACGAAGACTCCCGTCCCGTTTGCAAGTCGGCGGGACTTTCTGGAGAATCACGAGAGATGCGGTTTCAATAATCGCGCGGCGGATGTGGACGTCCGTCGTACAGATCACGGAACCCGCTCACAACCTTCCACTCTCTCTTTCAAACATCACAGGAATGACCATGCGATTCACAACATACGCTTTGCTGCTTGCAGTTTCACCAACCGTACTGTTTGGAGCAGAGCCGACGGCAAATGCTGAGAAGCCTGCTGCCGCCGCGCCGGCGACCGAGACGGTAACGGTCAAGTTTGACACGCTGACTTTTCAGGCTCCCAAGAGCTGGGTCAACGAAAAGCCGAAATCGAATTTGCGTCTCGGGCAATTTTCCATCCCCGCCGTGGAAGGGGACAAAGAACCAGCAGAACTCGCGATCTTCGACCGGATTGCCGGGTCAGACAAAGCAAACATCGAACGCTGGATCGGACAGTTCAGTCCCGAAGGTCTCAGCACAAAGATGACCAAGGGTTCGGCGGAAGCTGGGGACTACATTTTCGTCGAGCTGACCGGCAGCTACAAGAAGCCCGTCGGCCCCCCCTTCCTGATGAAGACCGATCTGGTCGAGGGATACTCGATGTTGGGGGTTGTGTTTGCGTCGAAAGCGGGCGGGAACTACTTCTTCAAGCTGACCGGACCGACAAAGACCGCCACCGCGGCTGCTCAGGACTTTCGCCGTTCGTTCGGGGGAGATGCCTCGAAAGAGACCGAGTACACTCTCGAATAGTCGCCGGGTAAAGGGGTTCCGTTTTGATCTCGTTTCGCGAGAAACCGATGCACGTTCTCATCACAGCCGGGCCGACGCGGGAGTATCTGGATGACGTTCGCTATCTCTCGAACGCCAGCAGCGGACGGATGGGTTATGCCATCGCCGAAGCGGCTGTCGCTCAGGGATGGCGCGTCACATTGGTGACCGGTCCCGTCGAGATTTCGGTCCCGTCTGGCTGCGAGGTCTATCAAGTCGAAACCACGGCTGAGATGCGCGATGCCTGTTTGAGATTGTACCCCGAGTGCGATGGGGTGATCGCCGCCGCTGCGGTCTGCGATTACCGTCCGACACGTCGTGTCTCCGGGAAAATCTCGAAAACAGGTGGTCCCGTGACGATCGAGATGATTGAGACCGACGACGTCTTGAAGGAACTGGGAGAGACGAAAGGGACACGTTGGGTCGTCGGCTTCGCCCTGGAAGCACAGAACCCTCGCGAAAACGCCCTGCAGAAACTTCGTCGCAAGAACTGCGATTGGATCGTCCTCAACGCTCCTTCAGCCATCGGCTCGATGACGAACAGCGTCGAATTGATCGACCGGATGGGGGAAGTTTCCGCCATCTGGAGCGGCACGAAACAAGAGGTCGCCCACTCTCTCATTACGTTTCTCGCCGAAGCGAAAGAACTCCGTCCCCCCAGCCTCACCGCGAAAAAGTAGTGGCCCCTCCATACGACAGACGTCCACGTTCGTCGTATGGGGAAAATGAGGTCGACCTTGCCGTTACGGATTCGGGCGTTCGGCTTGTTGCAGGGTCTTTAAGATGAGGGCGAGGTGGCTGGGGAGCCAGGTGGTGGTCGTCGCGACACCGTGGCCAAACAGGGCCGATTCAATTGGACGTCCGAGCGACGTTGTCCGACCGCTCGGCTCGTAGGTGACGAGCAGATTCGTCCCATCAGCATGACACCGTGTGCCGGTCTTCCAACGGGCACAGGCGGTCTTCACTCGCTCGGGTCGAATGAATCGGGTGTCATTGCCGAAGACGGGGTCTGCCAAGCCGGCTTCAAGGATGGGGGCGAGTTGCTGATTGACTCGCTTAGACGTCGGCGGGACGACATCGGTCCCTGCGATCCCGAAGGCTTGAACCCAATCACCATATTTGGCGTTGACCATATCCCCTAACGAATGGGGCGGGAACATCGGACGTGCCAGCGACGGCTGATTCGGATCGACGGGAACATGATTCAGAACATGCACGAGGTGTCGATACCCTTGCCGATTCCATCCGTAACGAACCGGCGTACCAAATGCGGCGATGAGAACCGATCGAGCCCACGGATGGGGCGATAGGGCGTTGGCGAGAATCTCTTTCGCTCGCTGCCAGTGTGCCCCTTCCTGCGGACCGACGGCGTCGAAGAAGGCCCGCATCGAGGGAGGGTCGTTCGCCAACAGGTGACTCAAAATCGCAAAGCCATTGCCCGCATGCGAGTGCCCCCAGAGCAAGACCCGTTCGTCGGCCGCTGGCCGGGCGCCATCCAGTGCGCAGAGCAGCCGAACGGCAAGGTCGGCTCGAGCGAAATGATGATTCTGTCCAGACCATGTCGGTTCAAGCAGTCGGACCAAAGGGTCTCCACCGACCAGCCGCTCGAATTCTTCGCGATACTCGGGTGTGTAATTGCCGACGTCTGACGTGAACTGTTCGGCTGTCGGCTTCATCTGTTCTTGCAGTTTGGCAGCGAGCGACAAGAGCGGTCGTTCGAGCAGTGCCGATCCCCCCGCGAGACTGCGCAACGTCTCCGTTATGGCAAACGGGTCGTCTCCCATGAAGGTTCCATGAACGAGGAACACATCACGCACCCCCAGTTCGGCATGAAGAGTTGAGAAGTCCACTCCAACCGCATCTGTCGTTTTCAACAGATGATACTGCGGCAAGATCAGAGGCTGTGTTGGATAACTCTGATGTTGGAAACGATGCCCTTCCATCATGATTCTTCACCCCTGCGAGCGTATGGAGACCTCCGCAAGTCATGGTATCAGATGAGGTCCAAGAGGAGAATCTCTTAAACAGTATCGAGGCAATCGCTCGGAAGGACGACCACACTCCCCGCGATCGTCACGCTCGCATGTTTTCAGATTTCCGGTCATCCCAATTCCAGTCGACGCGGCAGTTGCGACGAGTTGGGACGTGTGCGAGGCAGTAAACTTTGTCTCGATAGTGGCACGTTGCTTCACCACGATCTAAGCTGCCAATGTGAACCTGCTCGACGCGCATTGAGGCGAGGTGCTCAGGTGACGATAGACTCAATGAGTGACGATCCGGTGGAGGAGACACGGTGATGGTTCCCAGAATTCATATCGTCGGGCGGAAGAACTCGGGGAAGACGACACTGATTGTGGCGTTGATTCAGGAGTTGTCTGGGCGAGGGCTGCGGGTCGGGACGATCAAGCACACTCATCATCATCACGAATTCGATGCCCCTGGGAAAGACTCCTTCCTGCATCGACAGGCGGGGGCAGCGGTTGTGGGATTGGTCGGTCCGAAGATGGCCGCAGCATTCTGCGAGTACACCGATGAACAGCGGCTGCGAGGCATCCCGCAACTAGAGCCACTCTTTGCCGACTGTGACTTGGTTCTCGTCGAAGGAAACCAGCAGTCTCTGGGGACTAAAGTCGAGGTTTGGCGGGCAGTCACCGATCAACCCCCACTTGTAAACAACCTCTCGGGGGTGTGCGCACTCATTACTGACGATCACCTGCCGGACGAAATTGCGTCAGAAATGACCTGTCCAGTCTGGCCACGGGGGAGTGTCGAGGCGATCGCCGATGGACTGCTGGAGCTGATCTCAGCGGACTAAATCACCACTTGCCCGACTGCCAAAGTGGCACGTCGCTCGACAGTGATGGCCAAGAGCAACCGCCATTGCGGCAAAGTCAACGGACTTTGATTCTCCGCAACCCGTTTCATGACAGAATCTTACACACTGTCGCGAGTTTGGCACGCGGTTCGCTCTCTAGGGTGTGGTCTTGTTTCTGGGACGAAGGTGTGGCTCCTAGCGGTGTCCCCCTTGGTCCACCTCCGTCAACGCGACGTATTTAGGTGTCGGAACGCAGGACAGGTGCATTGTCGATCGAGTGTCGGGCGAGAAGCCGGCTCAGTTATTCGTGTGTCGTTCGCAGGAGCCATTCATGGCGAAGAAAGCTACGTCTACAGGTGTTCGGATCGTCCCCTTGGGCGACAAGGTTGTGATTCGTCGTCAAGAATCCGAGGCTCAGACAGCCGGGGGGATCGTGCTTCCCGACTCGGCTCAAAATAAGCAGGCTCGTGGCGAAGTGGTCGCCATTGGCGATGGTCACACCAAAGACGACGGCAGCAAGATTCCGTTGACCGTTAAAGAGGGAGACCGTGTGATCTTCAGCTCTTACGCCGGCGACGAAATCAAGATCGGCGATCAGGAATTGGTCCTGCTTCGCGAAGGGGACATCCTCGCGACCTTCTAGTTGCTCTAAATCGTCTGCTCGAATGGGCTGTCGCGGTGCGGTTCTCTGACCATATCGGTTGTTGTGAACGTGTCGCGATTGAGCGCCCCAGCAGGCGACTTTCACACTCTCGGATTCATAGAACACCTTCCATTAGACTGGAGTTATAGTCATGGCAAAAATGATCGCTTTCGACCA
Source organism: Planctomycetaceae bacterium (assembly GCA_041398965.1). GTDB lineage: Bacteria > Planctomycetota > Planctomycetia > Planctomycetales > Planctomycetaceae > JAWKTT01. The sequence continues at coordinate 41,661 of JAWKTT010000027.1, forward strand.
GGAAGCTCAAGAAGCAATGCGACGCGGCGTGAGCAAGTTGGCTCGTGCCGTCCGCGTCACCCTCGGCCCCAAGGGTCGTAACGTCATCCTTGAAAAATCGTTCGGCTCGCCGACCGTCACCAAGGACGGCGTCACCGTAGCCCGCGAAATCGAACTGCCAGACAAGTTCGAGGACATGGGAGCCCGCATGGTGAAGGAAGTCGCCAGCAAGACGTCCGACAACGCTGGTGACGGCACCACCACCGCAACCATCATGGCCGAAGCGATCTTCAACGAAGGTCTTAAGGCTGTTGTTGCCGGTGTCAGCCCACTCGACATGAAGCGCGGTATGGACAAGGCGGTTGCCGATATCGTCACCAAACTTAAGGCGATGGCGATCCCTTGCAAGGATAAGAAGTCAATCGCACAGGTTGGCACCATCGCTTCAAACGGCGATGACACCATCGGTGGCATCCTTGCCGACGCAATGGAAGCTGTCGGCAAAGACGGCGTCATCACTGTCGAAGAAGGAAAGTCGCTCGAAACCAACTTCGACGTTGTCGAAGGGATGCAGTTCGATCGCGGCTACCTCTCGCCTTACTTCGTTACCGATCCTCAGACCATGGAATGCGTCCTCGAAGACGCATACGTTCTGGTTCACGAGAAGAAGATCAGCAGCATTAAGGACTTGGTTCCCGTCCTCGAAAAGGTCGTCCAGTCTGGCAAGCCGCTGTTGATTATCGCCGAAGACGTCGAAGGGGAAGCCCTGGCAACGCTCGTCATTAACAAACTGCGTGGCACCTTCAAGATTGCTGCCGTTAAGGCCCCCGGCTACGGCGATCGTCGCAAGGCGATGCTGCAAGACGTTGCCATCATGTGCGGTGGACAGGCGATCTTTGAAGACCTCGGGATCAAGCTGGAAAACATCCAACTGACCGATCTCGGACGAGTGAAGAAGGTCGTCATCGATAAGGACAACACGACCCTGATCGAAGGGGCTGGCAAGACTGCCGACATCAAGGCTCGAATCGATCAGATTCGCCGCGAACTGGAAGCTTCGACGAGCGACTATGATCGTGAAAAGCTTGAAGAACGTGTCGCCAAGTTGTCGGGGGGCGTTGCTCAGGTGAACGTCGGAGCAGCGACCGAGTCAGAAATGAAAGAGAAGAAAGCCCGTGTCGAAGACGCCCTGCACGCCACGCGTGCTGCCGTCGAAGAGGGGATTCTCCCTGGTGGTGGTGTCGCCCTGTTGCGGGCCTCGGGTGCTGCTGATGGTGGGAAGCTGACTCATGATGAAGAAGTCGGCTACAACATCATCCGCCGTGCCTGCCGTGCTCCACTGACTCAGATCGCCAACAACGCCGGTGTCGATGGCTCGGTGATCTGTGAAAAGGTCTCGGAGCAGAAGGGGAACAACGGATACAACGCCGCGACCGACGTCTTCGAAGACCTAGTCAAGGCGGGTGTGATCGATCCGGTCAAGGTAACCCGGAACGCTCTGCAAAACGCCGCTTCGGTCGCCACCTTGCTTCTGACCAGCGATGCCCTCATTGCTGAGAAGCCCAAGGACGACCCCAAGAAGGGTCACGGCGACCACGACAACGATCTCTACTAAGTCGTTCGACCGTTGAACAATCGCTAACCCGAAAGGCCTCGAGTTCCACGGAACCCGGGGCCTTTCTTTTTTTTGCTCCTTGGAGTTGGCAGACACCTCAATCGGCTCACACAGTTCGGCCCTGCGGATTTGATGGGCGGGGGGTGCTTATGAAACTGGCATCGAAGCCTGCCAAGAGGGGTGTCACCGGCAAATGGAGAAGGACTTTCCCTCGCTTTTCCGCAGAAAACTGGCGGTTTGTGGGGGATGCTTGCGAATCAACAGTATTTGGCACGACAACTGCTTTGTACTTCTTTCGAGACCTGCCTCTCATTGAGAACAGTGGATTATGGCCGGGGGTGTGGCCGGGTGGCTTCGTGTTGGAGTACACCCGGGCGAGCGCCCACGCCCCCGGTCATTTTTCACCACGAGATCGCTTTCCGTAACCTCGCTTGGTTGCGATACTCTGAGCATGAACACCATGCCACCGCTTCGTGTCTGCAGTTTTGAGAGTCGTCGCCGCGACGAGATGGAGTCGTTGCTCCGCCGTCAGGGGGCAGACTGCTTCAGTGCTCCCTCGATGCAGGAAGTTCCCCTTGATGACCAACAGGTACTGAGAGACTTTCACCGCTGCCTCATCGCCCGGAATCCAAAGATCGATGGGATGATCTTCTTGACGGGTGTCGGAGCGACGGCTCTGTTCGAGGTGATGGCGAGCCTGCATCCCAAAGAAGAATTCGTGGCCGCACTCAATGAGTGTCTGATCGTCGTTCGAGGCCCCAAACCGATCCCGGTGTTGAAGGAGTGGGGCGTTCGCATCGACCTGCGTGCTCCCGAGCCGAACACCTGGCGAGAAGTGTTGAGCACTCTCGATGCTGCTGAGTCTTCGTGTGCCGGGAAACTGTGGGCGATTCAGGAGTATGGAAAGCCCTCGCAGGAACTGGCGGACGGACTGCGGGAGCGGGGGGCTGAGGTGCTGTCGGTCCCGGTCTATCGTTGGAAACTCCCGGACGATCTTGCTCCTCTGCGGGCAGCAATACAACGGACGATTGCCGGTGACTTCGACATGCTGTTGTTCACCACGGCTCAACAGTTGGAACACATCTTGGTCGTTTCGGCAGAGATGGAGTGTCGTGAAAAGTGGTTGGCGGCGGCTGGTCGTTGTGTGATCGCGAGCATCGGGCCGACGACGTCAATTGCGATTCAGGAACATGGATTAACCGTGAGCATGGAGCCGTCCCATGCGAAGATGGGACAACTCGTGGTGGAAGCCTGTCGACAAGCTCCGGAGCTGCTGTCGGCCATCAGAGGGAGAAGTGACCTGTGAGTCGGGAACAGCGAAATGAGTCACAGCAAGGCGAGCCACAGTCCTCACAGAGATGGACGGAAGTGAAGGTGCGGGTCCGTTATTGCGAGACCGATGCCATGGGCTACCTGCATCACGGGCACTACATCAATTACTTCGAGATGGCCCGGACTGAGGTCTTTCGGGAGGCTGGGGGGAACTATCGCCAGATGGAAGAGCGGGGTTTCTTTCTCGTGGTGGTAAAGGTCGAATGTCATTACAAGCAACCGGCTCGTTACGACGACGTACTGATGGTGCGATGCAGACTGACTCGTCAAAGTGCTGCCAAGCTCGAACACGAGTACGAAGTCTGGCGCGACGAGACGTTGCTGACGACGGGCCACTCGACATTGGCCTGTGTCGACCGCCAGGGAGAGGTTCAACGTTTGACGGATGAACTCCTCTTTGGTCCCTGAGAAGCAGTTCTTCCAAAACAACAGGGTCCCCACTCGGCAGAAGTGGGGACCCTGTTCAGGTCGAATAGGATTTCGGATCGTTTCCGGTCAAGGGTCTACCGAATGCGGTAGGTGGCCTTCTCGAAGTCAGCGGCGATCAGGTCGGTTTCGATGTCGATTTCGCTGTAAGCGTAAGATTCGACGAGCGAAATCTCGTCAATGTTTTCGGGTGTCGCATCCTTCACCCAGGTGTAGTTCCGAATGCCGACGGGAACCTGTAGCCCCTTGTCGATCAGAACGACCGACTTACGATAGTCTGCGTTGATGTCGCTGGAAGCATATTCAATAACGAGCATGTAACAGGGGCGTTCGGCAAAGGTTTGATTGTCATGCACTTGGCAGGTGAATCCGGTGCCTCGTTCTAAGTCGGTCCGCTGACTGGCGACGACTTTTTCGGCCAGCTTCAACAGTCCGATCTCGGTGACGGGATAACGAGACTCGGCCATCACCATCGAATCTGTTGGTTCGAGAGCCAGCGTCCCCAGGAGACGGCCCTTGATGCCTCCGAGTTGCACCAGCAGTTTGTTGTCGTGCTGTCCGGCAACGTAGATCGCCTGTCGTCCTCGATCCCCTTCCGTCCATTTCATGTAGACGCTCATCGGGTCGTGCTTCAGCTTGATGGCGATGGTCTGTCGGTCGAGTAAGTCGCCATCGACTCGTTCCTGTCGTTGGAAAGTGCAGGTGTAGGCGTCTACTTCCTTGAGAGTAGCAATCCCCTTGTCGAGCAAGTCAATGCTGAACTGGAGAGCCCACTTGTCCGTCAGAGCCTGTGCCTCAGCTGGCTTGGCTTCCGCAACGTCGCCCGCTTCGGTCGAGGTCTCGGTGTTGTCTTTCGGTTCCACGGTCCCCTGCATTGGCAGTGAGACCGGAACATTTGGCATGGTCAGGGCGTTGCTGGCACTCAGTGCAGCAACCTCTTCGGGGGACGCGCTGCCAGCAAAGACAGAGTCGAGGCCGAGATACGCCGTCCCCGCTGCACTGACGAGCACTAGCGAGGCGAGGAGATTCGAGACTCTCGTCCGCGATTTCTTAGCGGCGATTTTTTTGGAAACCATCTGTTCACGTCCTGTTTCGGGAGTCCGGGTGAGGGGGAATCCGGTGACGTGGCCCAGAAATCGCCAGGTTCGGCAAACCTTGCCGCTGGAGTGATCGTGTCCGATCCGGGCCATCCATTTCCCACAGAAGTAACATCGGCTTGTTCTAAGTGGCGTCGCAAACCTTTCCTCATCGGCAGTCAGTTCCCACAGGGTTGATGAAACAGGGACATCAAGAAAACTCCTCGCAAACTACCTCTGTTCACAAGAATTTGACTTCTGCAATTTCTGCGTGTAGAGTGACTCTCAGAACTGCTTAAGACGTGTCGCCCCCCGTTCACGTCTGCGGTCGGTACGATTCGACAGTTCGGCAACACACACGAGACTTCTTGTTTGCAACTCCTTTCCCTCCGCGTGGGCTTGGTCAGGACCTTAATCGTCTGATGTCGATGTCTCATTCATCTCTTGGAGAGCTACTCCCCTGTGGAGGAGGAGACCCCGTCCCGTTGTTGAAGCCCCGCCTTGTGATCGGTCGGCGGAATCGCTGTGACATCGTCCTGGAGTTCCCCAACGTCTCGTCGCAACACTGCGAACTCGAACTAAAGAACGGCTTCTGGCACATCCAAGACCTTGGCAGCAGCAATGGCATCAAAGTCAACGGCGAGCGTTGTGACAGTCAATGGTTGCAGCCGGGTGACAATCTGTCCGTTGCTAAGCATCAATTCACCATTCATTACGTCCCCTCGGGAGATGCCCCGCCGATCGAAGAATCTGACCCATTCGGGATGAGCTTGATGGAGAAAGCGGGCCTCTCTCGCCGGAAACCGAAAGGGTCGACGGAAAGTGCTGAGGGGAACGGCTCGAACGGTTCGGCTGCGAGAAAGCCTCCGTCAAACTCACAGGCTCCACGTGTCGATGGTGTGCGTCGTGTGAGCAATCCGTCGCGGTTCGATGTCAATGAAGAAGCCGCGTTCGGCTTCCTGGATGATCCCGAATAACGTGGCAAAGAAACCAAAGAAAACACGAGTCGCTTTCCGGAAGAACCGAGGAAGTCGTGCGCGACAACAAAACCTGACGCACCACGTCCTCGACAATCAGGACCTTGCAGCCGACCTGAAGAACGACGAACGACTCTCTGGAAAAGGGGAGATTTCTCGGCACCGCACAATCGTCTCCGCAGACGAGTCTTCCACCAACGAAGTACAGGCAGCCGAACTGAATGGCCTGTCCGCCGGACGAGTGTTGCGGTCGATCGGGGCGAATCAGTGTCAGGTGGAAGTCTCGGTCGGGAGGGTGCTGACCTGTTCTGTCCGAAGGCTCATCCGCACTATGGCACGAGACGGTCGGAATGCGACCGTTGCCGGCGACCGTGTTTTCGTCCGTCCGACTTCCCCTTCCGAAGGGGTGATTGAACGTGTCGAACCCCGTTCTGGGACGGTGTCGCGGGGGAGTGGTCGGTTCGAGCATATCATTGTGGCGAACGTCGATCAGGCGGTCATCGTGGCCTCTGCCGCAGACCCGGACTTCAAGCCGGGTCTCGTCGACCGGTTCCTCGTAAGTGCCGCGAAGGGTGGAGTCGAGCCGATTCTGTGCGTCAATAAAGCAGACTTGATCGACACTGCCTCTCTGCAACCACTGCTCGGCGTGTACGCCCGCATGGGATACGCCGTCGTCGTCACCAGCACGAAGACCGGCCAGGGGATCGAACAGTTGCGAGATCTTCTTCGTGGGCGGGAGTCGGTGTTAACGGGTCAGAGCGGCGTCGGGAAGTCGACATTGATCAACGCGATTGATAGCCGCCTCAACCTGAAGACAGCCGAAGTGAGCGATGACTCGGGAAAAGGACGACACACCACCCGCGTCGCTGAACTGCTCCCGCTGGCAGGTGGAGGTTGGATCGTCGACACCCCCGGCATTCGACAACTGGAGATTTGGGACGTTCTTCCGGAAGAGGTGGAAGGCTACTTCCGCGACTTCGTCCCGTTCGTCGCCAACTGCCGATTCCCCGACTGTACGCACACTCACGAAGACCAATGCGGCGTCAAGTCCGCTGTTGCGTCCCGCCTCATTTCGCCGACCCGCTACCAAGGATATCTCCGTATCGTCATCGCCGACGACCAAAACTGGCGCTCCCATGCCATGACCCACTGACCGCCCCAACGAATGGAAAGAAGCTGAAGCCTGCATCGCCTCTCCCCCCCGGATCACGATTCCCCTGCCAGGGCCATCCGCGATAGACACAGCGATGACAACCCGACAACCGACCGAGCTTCTTGCGGTGACAGTCAACAGGAAGCAGGAGGTGATCAGTGGCCAATATAGCGGGCGTGGAGGGTGCGGGCGGTGGTGAGGTCTTCGGTGCCTTTGATGATCGTGCGGCCATCTCGAAACAAGGTGATCTCGTACTCGGCCGGCGTGCGATCCGCCTCTGGACTATGCTTCCCCAAAGAGTTGGCGACTTCCTCTACCGAGACGCCGTTGCCCGAATCGACGGTGCCCGTCGTGACGTTGCCAGGGGTCGAGGCGGGAACGATGAGTCGCAGGAGGAACGGATTGACGGTCACCCGACCACTGGCACCAAGTTTCTTTGCCAGTTGAGCGAGGTCGAGTGTGCCCCGCTGAGAGGGGGAAATCTGCACCGCGTTCCGACCACAGAGGACCGTCGACTGGGAACTCCGCTCCCCCGAGAGCCAGAGTCGTTCACCCCCACGGCAAGCAGGGCAATTCGTCCGCTCGGGCAAGTCAGACCCCAGTTTGAGACGTCGAAACGTCCCTTCCCACACATCGATCACCGTCAACACCGACTCGATTCTTTCAGATGAGTCCCCTTCCGAAGCGGTGGCATTTGTCGTCCGACTCCGGGCGAGCCACTTCATCGCTTCGACCACTTGCAGTGATGCAACCACATTGACCGCCGGCCCAATGACCCCGGCTGTGTCACACGTTTCGCTCGTTCCTGGCTCCGGGACATCCTGAATCAGGCAGCGTAGACAAGGGGTCGATCCAGGGACGATGAGCAGCACTTGACCGTTCGCCCCGACAACCCCGCCGTTGACCCACGGAGTGCCAGTTTCTAACGCGACATCATTGATGAGGAACCGCACCTCGAAGTTGTCGGTCCCATCGAGGATCAAATCGACCCCGTCGGACAGCGATCGAATGTTGGTGTGATCGACGTCGACAACGTGCGGCTCGATCGTCACTTCGCTGTTGATCTTTGCGAGCTTTCGGGCTGCGGCTATCGCTTTCGGAAGTTGATCGGCGATATCCTGCTCGTCAAACAAAACCTGTCGCTGGAGGTTCGACAACTCGACGAAGTCCCGATCGACGAGCCGGACAAATCCGAAGCCAGCTCGCACGACGGTCTCGGCCAACACCGATCCCAGCGCTCCACACCCCACAATGAGCACCCGAGCAGCCGCAAGCTTTGCCTGCCCCGCCTCGCCGAGTTCCGAAAAGAGAGTCTGCTTCCGATAGCGATCGACACTCATGACACTTCCCACAGTTCTTGATGACAGTTTGCCGGTCACTCAGCCTCGACCTCTCCGGTAAAGTCCGGCGTCGTGATGATAACGAGTCGACGGAAAACGTGCCCAGAACGGGGGTTCCCACTGGTATTCTCTGTTGCCGTGGTACATAATTGCAGCGACAGTCGAGCCTTCTCGGCTTTCAATCCCTTCTTTCGAACCCAACTTCTTCAGGGTTTCGGGACACGATTTCATCCATTCGACATCCTTCATGCCCATGCCACGATTGCAGCGGGTCGATGAGACGGTCATTCTTAAGACCACAATCTCCGACCTTCTACAGTTTACGGGATCGATCTGTTTCGCCAGAATCCCGCAGGAGATCAGTCTGCGCGGTGCGAGTGGAGCAAAGCGGCGAGTGTTCAGGCATCTCTGTCACGGATGCCTGCTTCGCAGCAACAACGTTTGAGCTTTTGGGAACAACATCATGGCAAGAGACTGGCTGCAACAATTCGTTGATGATGGCACCATTAGCGCCGACCAACTTCGAGAAGCCGAAGGGATGGGGAAGGGGATGGGCTTGACGGTCGAGCAGGCACTCGTCCGACTCGAGTATGTCGACGAAATGCGACTGAGTCAGGCGAAGGCCAAAGCGTTCGGCTTTCGGTTCGCCGACCTCGAAAACCTCGAAATACCCGTCTCAGTTATCCAACTTGTCCCGGAATCGACCGCGAGAGAGAACGTCATTATTCCGATCTCGATGGAAGGTGATCGACTCGAGATCGCCTCCAGCGACCCGATGAACTTGGAAGTCCTGGACAAACTCCGCTTCCTCCTCAACCGGGACATTGAAATGCTGATGGCCCCCAAGGAGGCAATCCTCGGGGCCATCAACCGCTTCTACGGCCAAAGTCAGACAGAGTCGGTCGATTCCATGCTGATGGAGTTTACCGAAACCGCCATCGACTTTACGGAAACCGAGCTCAGCGAAGCACTTACACAGCAACAGGATGATGAGAAATCCCCGATTGTGAAGCTGGTGAACCTCATCATCACCGAAGCAGTCAACATGCGGGCGAGCGATATTCACGTCGAGCCATTCGAGGACCGTGTTCGAATTCGGTACCGGATCGACGGGGTGCTGATCGAACGTGACAGCCCGCCACGACGACTGCTCGCCGCCATGACGTCTCGCCTGAAGATCATGGGGCGCATGGACATATCCGAAAAACGTCGTCCCCAGGACGGTCGAATCAAAGCAACCGTCGGTGGTCGGGACTTCGACCTCCGTGTCAGTATTCTCCCAACGAATCATGGTCAGGCGGTCGTTCTCCGTATTTTGGACCGAAACAACATCAAGGTCGGGATTCGGAACTTGGGGTTCAGTGAGGAGAACTACCGTCGGTTCCAGCAGATCATTCGGCGACCAAACGGCATCTTTCTGGTGACGGGGCCGACGGGGAGTGGCAAGACGACGACACTCTACTCGGCTCTGGGCGAACTCAACCGGCCCGATCGAAAGATCATCACCGCCGAAGACCCGGTCGAATACTATCTGCCAGGGATCAATCAGGTGGAGGTGAAGCACTCGATCGGCCTCGATTTCTCACGAATCATCCGGTCGATGTTGCGACAAGCCCCGAACGTGATTCTGGTCGGTGAAATCCGGGACAATGAGACCGGTGAGATGGCTATTCAGGCATCTTTGACTGGACACTTGGTTTTCAGTACCCTACACACGAACGATGCGCCCGGTTCTATTACACGTCTGATTGACATGGGTGTGCAACCTTTTCTGGTCGCATCGAGCCTGATGGCGGTCATGGCCCAGCGGTTGGTACGACTCGTCTGCACCAAGTGCGGGACTCAGTACGACCCCGATGTTTCCGAACTGGCTCTCTTCGATCTCCTCCCGGAACATGCTGCAGATGGGACGTTCCGGCGAGGGAAAGGGTGCAAGAACTGTCAGCATACCGGCTTCCGGGGACGGAAGGCTGTATTCGAGTTGATGATGATGAACTCAACCCTCCGAGAAATGACGTTCCGAAGTGAACCCACACAGAACATCCGTCGGCAAGCCCGACTCTTCGGGATGCGAACATTGGTGGAAGATGCGGTGGACAAAGCATTTGAAGGGCTCACAACACTCACCGAAGCCTACAAACTCAGTTCCGGAGGCCACTAGCCTGACGTCAATCGTGTGAATGTAAAACATCCTCAATGTGGCATCAACAGGACACAAGTATAGCACTGTGAAACAGATTTGCGCCGCCGCGCGTTTACTCGAATTGACACCCACACGGGTTTTCATTGTTTCCTTTCGACGACAGGCAACAAAGACCATTGACAAATTCGCCACACTTGCGGGGGAAGTTGCAGGGCCACGACGAAACATTGACAGGGAAATGCGGGGGATGCTGGAAAGATTCACAATGGCACTTCAACTCATCCTTGCGAGAGAGAGTCGGGTGCGAAAAGGAGGAAGTGAAGGGGAGATTCAACCAGAAAGTTGATTGTTTCCCAGACGTTACCGGATAATTGCTCAGAGCAGATCTTCTGTCTGCAAATCTGTGCAGAATTCAACCCTATCTCGTTCTACTCGTGTGCATTCTCGTCATTCCGGCCCATAAGCCGGTTGCGAGATGCCCATGGGACTCAATCTAAGAGACTCATCAACTGAAAATTTCGTCGCAATCTCTCAGCTGGAAGGTCCGGCTGGTCTTGGGGTTTGCGTCGTGGTGCAGGTGGGGAGTTCCTGAAATTTTTATCATTTGCGTACCGCAAGTCTGATTCGCCGAGTTCATTCTTTCATGATCTTTATCGATGGAACCATGACTCTGTGAATGCTGGCGGGTAGGAAGAGCATCCTGAATGGCAACAGTTCAGATCGACAAACTGCTGGAGACCGTGGTACGAGAGCGCGTGAGCGACTTGCACATCACGACTGGTCAGCCTCCCGTGGTGCGAGTCGGCGGCCGGATGGTCAAACTCGAGACCAAGTCGCTGATGCAGGATGATACTGTTGCGCTGATGAAGAGTATTACTCCCGAACGAAATCAACAGGAACTCCAGGAGACCGGCGGGACCGACTTTGGGTTCGCGTTTGGCGACAAAGCCCGCTTTCGGGTGGCTGTGTTTAAGCAGCGCGGTCATGTAGGGATGGTGCTCCGGCGAATTCCGAACGAGTTCCTCACGTTCGAGCAGTTGGGGCTTCCCCCAGTCTGTGCCGACCTGATTCTTCGTCCTCGCGGTCTGTTTCTCGTCACCGGTCCGACCGGTTCGGGAAAAACAACCTCGCTGGCGAGTATGATCAACTATCTGAATCAGCATCACGACCACCATATCATTACGCTCGAAGACCCGATCGAGTATTACCACAACCACAAAATGTCGACGATCTGCCAACGTGAAATTGGCGTCGATGTCCCTTCCTTCCCCGAAGCGCTGCGACGTGCCCTCCGTATGGACCCAGACGTCATTCTCGTGGGGGAAATGCGAGACCTTGAAACGATTTCGTCCGCGATCACCGCCGCAGAAACGGGGCACGTCGTCTTCGGAACCTTGCACACCACCGGTGCTCAGGGAACCGTCGACCGGATCATCGACGTCTTCCCAACCAGTCAACAGGAACAGATCCGCACTCAGTTGGCAGCGGCCATTATTGGGATTCTCAGCCAGGCGCTTCTGCCCAGGAAGCCGAAAGGGCTTGTGGCCGCCTACGAGATGCTCGTGGTGACCCCGGCCATCGCCAACCTTATTCGTGAAGCAAAGACGTTCCGAATTAACTCATCCATTCAGACTGGCCGTAAGTTCGGAATGCAACTCTTGGACGACGCCCTGTTCGACCTCTGGCGAAAGGAGCTTTGCGACGAAAAGGATGTCGTCATGAAGTCCAATAATCCCGGCGAACTCAAGGCCCGAATCGCCAATGCGAAACGGGGTCAGTTCGATGAAGAAGAAGACGAAGACATGGATGATGAAGATTGATCCCATTTCGCCCCACACTCTCAGTGTGGGGTGTGACGTGGGAAGTTGAAGCGAGTCAGGGCGAAAAAGTTTGCAGTGTCAATTGGAAGTCGCCAAATCACCTTTAACCTTAATGTTTAGTTATGGCCCAACGCAGGCTCGGACAAATCCTCGTCGATCTCGGCTACCTCAATGAGGATCAGCTTTGGGACATTCTCGAGGAACAGAAGCAGTCGCCGGGCGAGATCATCGGCCAGGTGGCGATACGAATGGGGCTCGTTACCGAAGCCCAAGTCACCGAAGCTCTTGCCGAACAGTGGGGGATGCCGGTTGTAAATCTCGAAGAGACCAACATCCCTCCGAAGGTGCTCGAACTCGTCCCAGAAACGATGGCGAGCATCTACAAAATCATGCCGATCTCGCTCAAGGATGACGTCTTAACTGTCGCCATGTCGGACCCGCAGAACATGGCGGCACTTGACGATTTGCGGAACTTCCTGGGTTACGATGTTCGTGGGGCGGTTTCCTCATTGGCGGCTGTGGAAGCTGCCATCGCCCGACACTACGCGACCCAGCAAGATAGTATGGAAGGGATCATCGACGAACTCGAATCGATGACCTCTTCCGCAGACCGAGCCGCAAACGTTAACTTCGGCCGCGTGGGTGAAGGCCCCACGGAACTGGGTGGCGACGAAGCGATGGAGTCGCAACCAATTCGTAAGCTGCTGAACATGGTTCTTCTGTTGGCGATTAAGGATCAGGCGAGCGATATTCACTTCGAGCCATTTGAAGACGAATTTAAGATTCGCGTCCGGGCCGACGGCGTGTTGTACGAGATGGTTCCGCCGCCGCGTCACTTGGCAAACGCCGTGGTCAGCCGCGTGAAGGTGATGGCCAACCTGGATATTGCCGAACGCCGCATGCCGCAGGATGGTCGTATTGAATTAAACGTCGGTGGCAACCCGGTCGACTTGCGGGTGAGCATTCTCCCGACAATGTTCGGCGAAGCGGTCGTCATGCGTGTGCTCGACAGAACGGTCGTGCAGCTCGACCTGAATAAGATCGGGATGGACCCCCAGACATTAGGGAAGTTTCGGTCTCTCATTAACCGTCCGAACGGTATCGCCCTCGTGACGGGGCCCACCGGGAGCGGCAAGACGACGACGCTCTACTCGGCTCTTAACGAGTTGAACGATATCGAAACAAAAATCATTACCACCGAAGACCCGATCGAGTACGACATTGATGGACTGATTCAGGTCCCGGTGAATCCGGATATTGAAGTCACCTTTGCCAACGTGCTGCGAGCCATCTTGCGACACGACCCCGACAAGATTCTCGTCGGAGAAATTCGCGACTATGAAACAGCCGAGATCGCGGTGCAGAGTGCGTTGACCGGCCACTTAGTGTTCAGCACGCTACACACGAACGACGCCCCGTCCGCAATTACACGACTGCGAGACATGGGGATCGCCCCCTTCTTGATTACGGCGACTGTCGAAGGGATTCTGGCTCAGCGATTGGTCCGGAAAATCTGTGTCGAATGTCGGACGGAGTTCGAGCCGAGTGATGAACTGTTGATGGAGCTGCAACTCCCGGTCGACGTCGCCCGTCAATACAAGTTTTATTACGGCAAGGGATGTCAGCGCTGTAACAATTCCGGATACAAGGGTCGAACCGGGATGTATGAAATGATGGAAGTGAACGATGACATCCGGGACATGGTGTCATCCGATGCGTCCGTAGACGACATGCGATCTCTGGCCCGTAGTCAGGGGATGACGACTTTGCGAGAGGCGGGTCTGAGACTCATCTTTGATGGACTCACAACGATCGATGAAGTCGTCCGCGAGACCGTCATGGAAGATGGCGATTGAGACATCACGAAGAGACTTAACCCACACATTTTATGTGTCAGGTTGGACGAGATAAGACGACATGAGACAGATGGTCGATTTAATGGAGCGGAATCATGCCGACATTTCAGTATGAAGCGATGGACAATACGGGCCTCGAAGTCAAGGACTCGATCGATGCCGAGGACGAAGATGCCGCCCAGACAATGATTCGCGAAAAGGGTTTCTATGTGACGAAGATCACAGAGAAGAAAGCCAAAGCGAAGAAGACCAAAGAGACAAAGCAGCAGGGGCGCAGCGGCCCTCGCCAGAAAACGACGTTTGCGATCGGAAAGGTCAAGGCGAAACAGCTTTGTACCTTCACCCGGCAGCTCTCGACGTTGCAAGATGCCGGTCTGCCGATTTTGCGGTCTCTGAGAATTCTGGAGGGTCAGGCCAAGCCTGGTCCGCTGAAGAACTCGCTGATCGGCGTCATTGAAGATGTCGAGTCGGGGAATACGCTGTCGGAAGCGATGGCGAAACAACCCAAGGCGTTCGACAACCTCTACGTCAACATGGTCAAGGCGGGGGAAGCGGGGGGGGCGTTGGAAGTCATTCTTCAACGACTCGCCGAGTTTAAGGAAAAGTCGCAGTCGCTGAAACGCAAAGTGCAAGGGGCGATGATTTACCCTTGTGCGGTGATCTTTGTGGCGGTCGGGATCGTCGGCTTCATTATGTATGCGATCATTCCAAAGTTTAAGGCAATCTTCTTAGACTTTGGTGTGGAACTCCCTGAAGTCACGACATTGCTGATTGGTTTCAGCGACTTGGTGGTGAATTACTTCTACCTGATCCCGATCATCCCCATCGCCGCTTTCTTGATGTATAAGATCATTAAGAAGAATAAAACGGGATCGTACATTCTCGACAGAGTATTTTTAAAGATCCCGTTATTAGGTCAGATTATTAACAAGTCGACCGTGGCCCGCACGGCTCGAACGTTGGGGACGTTAATTTCGTCGGGGGTGCCGATCTTGGAGGCCCTCTCGATTGCCCGCGACACAGCCGGGAACGAAGTCTTCAAACGAGCATTCGACCATATCCATGCGTCGATTCGGGAAGGGGAATCGATGGCGGTCCCGCTGAAGGAGACCCGCATCGTGGACGACATGGTGGTCAATATGGTCGACGTTGGAGAAGAGACCGGGGCCTTGGACAACATGCTGTACAAAGTGGCCGACGTGTATGATGAAGAGGTCGCGGTCCTCGTGGACGGCCTCATCAGCATGTTGGAGCCAATCATGGTGGTGGTGCTCGGTTTGATCGTCGGTTTTATCGTGATCGCCCTGTTCCTGCCGCTGGTCAAATTGTTGAACGAACTCTCGGGGTAATGCCTCGCTTGTGTCGGTCGAAGGTCCGGGGAGTGGCTCCCCAGGACCGTCGACCTGACTGAGAGGCCACAGCCTCGAACGAGAAGGTTTCCAGGTCTTTCCTGCGAATTGCCCGGCATGGCACAGAGAATGCAAAGTACACTTAGATCACCACTTACAAGCAGAAATCCTGAACCACCTCACAGCAGGGGTGCGTCGAAACGATACACTTTTGCAGCACCTCAAAGCGAAGGGTGGCCATTGCTGGTGGCGAAGTGGGTGGTGGCAGGGAATTGAGGCGAGACATGACGCGGCGATCCTTGGGAACAGGAGTGAGTCAAATGATGGGTGCCAGCAAGAAACATCGACGGCGTCAGCGCGGCGGTTTCACACTAGTGGAACTGCTGGTCGCAATCGCGATTGTCGCCGTCCTAGCGGGTCTGTTGCTGCCAGCATTGGCCGCCGTTCGCCGAGGCGGGCAGCGTGCTGCTGTTGTCGCGGAGATCAGCAATCTCGACAAGGCCCTCAAAGATTTCGAACTACGTTACAATGCCCGGGTGCCGAGTTCGATTACGCTGTACGAAACCGGGACTGATTGGGCTGGCGGAAGTACGACGCAGAAGTTGAACCGGGCCAAAATCACACGAATCTGGCCATCGTTTGACTTTAGTGCAGATCGGGACATTAACGGAGATGGTGACACGTCGGACATACTTGTGTTGAAGGGGTCCGAATGTTTGGTTTTCTTTTTGGGTGGGATGACAATCACAAGTGATGCCAGCGGCGCAGCCTTGGTGACTCGCACAGCGTCGTCTGTCGGGACTCCAGCCTCTTGGGTGCCGATCGGGTTTTCAGTTAATCCCGCAGACCCCTTTAGTCGGGCTGGGACAAGTCGGGTGTTGCCGTTCTATGAGTTCGATGGGACACGCTTTTCCAACGTTCACAATGCCGGTCAGTCGATGCCGGAATATCTGGACCCGATCCCGAGCCAGTCGATGCCTTACACCTATGCGTCGTCCGAGAACAAGTACGATCCAACAGACTTTGAGGTCGTGAGTGGGAATCAGTTATCTGCGATCTACACCTTAGGAGCCTCTGGTGAGGCTCATAAGCCCAATGGCTATCAGTTGATTTCGCCGGGCTTTGATGGTCAGTATGGGACGGGTGGACCGTACGACGGAAACAGTGTGACTGACGCCACTCGCGCGGTTGAGCGGGATAATATCACCAACTTCAGTGGCGGCGAGTTGAACTAACTGTTTCTGATGGTCACACAACAGGATGATGCCGCGTTCGGTTGACGCAGCCGAGGATATTTTTGGTCTCAACGGGATAGGAAAGGGAGTGTTGGCTATGCAACGATCAATCAACACCACCGATAGCCGTTCGCGCGAGGGGTTCACGATGATTGAACTTCTGGTGGTGATGACCATTATCGCGCTACTCTTTGGGGCAGTCCTGTTCGCCATGGGTCGATCGACCGAGAATGCTCGGGTAGCAGGGACCAGGACGCTTCTCAAGCAGATCGATGCCGCCATTCAGGATCGCCTGGAGGCGTTTCAACGGCATAGTTTTCGGAGCGAAGCCTCGGCAATTCGTGCTAAGTATAATTCCATCGTGAGTCCTACGTCGAATCTGGACGGTGCGGACTTGACTCAGTTGGAAACACTGGTCCGTAAGGTTCGTTATCGTGAGATGTTGCCGCAGCGAAAGGAAGACTTGTTTGGGTTGGACAACACCGACAATTCCGGAACTGACGACGACGCGCAGTACTGGAAGTGGGTTAGAACTAAGGATTCCAATCCGTCCAGCACGGAATTGCTTTATGCCGCATTAACCCGAGGTCCAAGTTACGGCGGGGCCCCTCTTCAGTTGGATGACATCCCATCGCAATACATTGTCGACTCGGATGGGGATGGTCTGCTGGAGTTTGTGGATGGCTGGGGTCAGCCCTTGCGGTTCTACAATGCCCCGACTGGCCTGCTACGCCCGTCTGGTTATGCGACCGCTGATATCTCTATACTCAACCAGCAGAACGCCCGGGTGTTCGTTCCCGGTTTGCCAGATGTCCTACTTGACCCAAGCATGCCGTCCGACGTGTCGGCTGACGACTATGCTTCTCAGTTAAACCGCGATCCTCTGGACCCCTTAGGGGACTTGCAGTCAATGATGAGCGGCGGGGGAGCGATCGCGGCTTGGGTGACTGCCCGGTTTCGCGTTGACGATATGGGTGTTTGGGATTATTCCGCGCCGAACACGTACTACACGCCGCTAGTCGTTTCTGCTGGGAGCGATGAGCAGCTTGGCTTAAAAGAGCCATCGGGAACAGGAGCAGAGCGGCTTGGGGTCGTGGAGTCGCCGCCGGATGCGATTTACGACAATTTGACGAACCGTCAACGGGGAGGGTTGTGATGCGAGTAGCTCGACACAACGAATTGTCCCCGGCTCGTCGGGCGTTCACGCTGGTGGAACTGCTGGTGGCGATTGTCATCTTTTCGATCCTCGTGACCATTGCCATTGGAGCGTTCTCCGAATCGGAGTACGACCGGGCCTCGGCTGCGGCTCAACAACTGCATAGCATGCTCGAAGGTTCACGTTCACGAGCGATTCATAGTCAGCAAATTCGGGGAATCCAACTGATTCCCGATCAGAATAGCCCTAACTATTACGTCGCGGCTCAGTACGTCGGGGCACCGAGAATCTATGAAGGGACACTGAGTAATATCCAACTGACCGGCGGTGACTGGCAAGTGTCTGTCGCGGGAAATCAATGGATTAACCTGGTTCGTCGGGGGCTAATGGCGACAAAGACTGGAGCAACGGGGCTGCGGATTGAGATTCCAGCCTTCAGTGGTCACTGGTATACCTTGGTGGTTCCGGCGGAGGCCGACCTACAGACATCCACATTGATGATGGCCAAGATTCAAGGACATTATCTCAGTAGCACTTGGAATGGGACGACATATCTGGCAACGCCGGCCACGAATGTTCCTTATCGATTAGAGCTTATTCCCCCTCCACTACCCGGGAGTTCTCCGCAGCCGTTGGCTGATAAGATCGCGATTTCAGCCAGTGCCTCGAATCCACCTCTGACAAATGATGTCATCCTGTTTTCTCCGCGTGGGCAAGTGGTCGGAGGGAATGCGTCGCAGGGTCTGATGCACTTCTATCTTGCGGCCTATGACGACTTAGCAGAAGCCGATCAATTGGCGGGTGGAGTCGCAACTGGCATCCTTGGTGATGTCGAAACCGGGGGAACCAAAGGGATA
Source organism: Planctomycetaceae bacterium (assembly GCA_041398965.1). GTDB lineage: Bacteria > Planctomycetota > Planctomycetia > Planctomycetales > Planctomycetaceae > JAWKTT01. The sequence continues at coordinate 59,975 of JAWKTT010000027.1, forward strand.
CGTTCGACGGATCGTATTATTACGTTGTTCACCCGCACCGGGCTGATTACCTCGAGTGCCGTGAATCACGTCGACTTAGATACCGACGGCTGGGCCGATGATCCCTTCTTCTTTGCTAAGACCGGGAAGGGGACCAAGTAATGAAGTCCTTCATGAGAAAACCGAAGAGTTGCCACACGGCAAGGGCCGTAACGATGACGACCGCTGCGGGACGTCCTGGTGCGACGCTGGTGGAAGTGTTGATGACCCTGCTCATTATGGGGCTGGGGGTGACATCGGTGTTTACGCTGTTCCCACTGTCGGTGGTGCGATCGATCCGGGCGAGTCAGCAGACGAACGCGGCCATGTTAGCACAGAACGCGCGGGAGTTAATTAACGGTGGGGCGTTGCCGATGTCGGTACCGTTCACAGCGGAAGGGACATTCTGGTTCGACCCTTATGGGGTGGCCGAGAATGGGACTACCGTCGGAAATCCGGATTCGATCAACCGTGTCTCTTCCCCGGCCACGTCATCGCCAACCTTGAGGGACAGAAAGATCGCCAGTCCCGATAGCTGGGTGACGCTGGTGGACGGGCTGGCAACGGTCGGAGTTCGGGATGTGACGTATCTTGATACTTCGCACGATTTGAGTGCTGTGGGGCAGAACTCCCGGGTGATTGTGTACTCGGACGCCACCTTGGCGACTGAGACGCGAGAGCTCGATGCAACGACTGTTTCGGGTGCCAACGTGACGATCAAAGGGACTGCGCCAACGGTTCCCGACTTTAGTCAGACCGGCACGCTGCGTGCTCGGATCGAGAATTTTGAGCGTCGTTACACTTGGCTGCTGAGTATTACGTCCGATGGAAATGGACGCTATCAGGGGCAGTGTGTGGTCTTCTTCCGACGGACGTTTCTGCCGGATGATGAGTATACCTATGAAACAACATTTAATTACGACCCGACGATGGACGACCCGAGTAAAGCTCGCACAGTGATGGTCGATTGGCCGACCGGTGCTCCGGCCCCCGGTCGTGGAGATCGGTTCTTTGGGATGCGTCCGTTGGCTGGGGGGAAGTATCGCGGGACTTGGTACCGCATCGTCGGGGTGAATGACCTTGGTGGCGGAACGAGTTACGAGCTCTACCTCGACAAGGGATTTGATGGGGTCAGCGGGAGCAGTGACAATCGAGCGATGTTCCCGCGTGGGATCGTCGACGTGTTTGATTTTGGAGACCTACACCTGTGAGACCAGCAACCGAGCGACGTCTGAATGCTCTCGGCTCTCAGGGGCCGCGCCAAACGAGTGTGACTTCTCCCGTCCAACGGGGGGGCTTCACACTGGTCGAGATGTTGGTGTCGACATTGCTGGTCGTCATTATCCTGCTGATGTTCGCCCAGATGTTTCAGTCCGCAACCGGGACAATGGGTCAACAGCGTGCCTTGGCTCTTAACGACCAACGGGCGAGACTCGTCTCGACGGTGATTCGTAATGACCTCGCAAACATGACTTATGGTGAGGGGGCCATCCTACATGCTGAAGACCTAGGATTGTCTTCGACTGCCGAGAATCTAATCGAGCTATCGCGAGGGATCGTTCCGATTCAGAATGGTGATCCCGTCTATGCCGATCAGCGTGGCTTCGTTCGAATTGATGAGCGGGGGTCGGAAGATATCCTGCATTTCACGGTGATGATTGATGCCCAGAATGGCGAACTCCCGTATATCGGCAAAGCGACGTCGCTGGGGGCAGCGACGGACTTGAATCAACCGGATATGGACGACGGCGTGTCAGGGAACGAAGCAGGCAGCTCTCGGGCGGCGGAGATCGTAATCTTCTTGAGAGATGGAGTGCTGTATCGTCGGCAGTTGTTGCTTCGCGACCCGCAATATCAATTGGCCCCTCGTTTCGATGAACAACCAAAGGCGGGAGCCTACGGCGTAGGGACGAACTTCGCAACCTTCCAAACAGTCGGCAACGACTTTAATTACACGGCGGGGAATTCTTTCTGGAATGATTTCGACTACTCGGCTTACCGCGAAGATATTGATGGGGACTCGATGACTCCGGGGGACGAGATTCGGTTCAACGGGATCAGTTCGCTCGACAATTCACGCGGGGCGAGCAACCGTCCGATTGCAATTCGCGCCCATCGTTTTCCTCGGGACGGAGCAACCGGACAGCCATTTACGATGCAAGAGACGTCCGATCCGGCGTTTACTTATCCCGGCACTGGCACGACCAAGGTGGGGTCTGTAGGGACACGCCAGGGAGAGGACATTCTGTTAACAAACGTCGATGCATTTGATGTTAAGGTTTGGAAGCCGACAACTGATCCAGTCGGTAACCCTGCTGGGGGTGCTTTTGTGGACCTCGGGGCATCGGGGACGATTTATTCAGGATCAAACACTTTCGATACGTGGCATCCTTTGGCTGTGGGAGCACCGACCCGTCCGCTCTTGCAGAATTCGTCAACGACAACTGTGGCAATGTTCGCGACCGGCACAGCCTATAATGTTGATGATGTTGTTTTTACCGGGAGTGCCAACGATCCGGTGGTTTATCTCTGTATTCAAGCTGGCACAAGTGGAACGGATCCGCCGTCGTGGCCCGGGGTTGTCGGGGCCTTCGTCGCGGATGGGGGCGCGAAATGGTTAGCGATTGATAATCGGGTGGGAATCAAGATGATTCAGGTGACCATTCGCTACCGCGATCTCGCGACCGATCAGCCACGTCAAGTGACGATCGTTCACTCCTTCCTGGAATAGACGACCGCCCGAACTGACTGGGTGTTTCTCCAGGAATCCATTCGTCGGGCTGACGGGGTGGTGGTCGAACCGTCCACACGATCCGTCCGAGATTATAGACACATTCCGCCAGTTCCTTTCCGCAAGACGATCGTCTTTAACGAGGTGCTGGCTTGTCCCGAATTCCGGGCAGACGAGGTATCAAGCGATGCAACCTTTCATCACGCCATCAACACGGTCGCTCCACCGCAAGGGGGGAGCAGTTATTATCCTCGCCTTAGCCATGTTGCTATCGCTGATGTTTCTCGGACTGTTCTTCTTCGGCTTCACCCAGGACGAAGTCGAGTCCGCCTCCGCCTTTGCTGCACAGGAGGATGTGCATGTGGACTATGGCGACATCCTCAACTTCGGGATCGAGCAGGTGGTTGTCGGAACCACAGACGAATATCCCAACAGTGCGCTCTATTCATCGAATGGAAGCTATCATAGTTTGCTGGCGGACATCCTGGGAACAATTGACCACAATCAGAAGCCAACAGACGTCCAGCCGTTCTCAGGGAACGGGTTGCGTGTCAATGGAATCCCGGGAGGGGCAGGGACGCTGCCTGATTTCGAAGTCGACTATGATTCGACGACGAAGACCTCGACAGGCTTTGTGTTGAACTTCTCTCCGGGACGTAACGGCGGCGCCTCGCCGACGGACTCTTTCAGTCCGGACGATGGAACTAGCTACTGGGATATTAACTCGCCGTTTCTCGCTTATGATGGCTATGTCGTCGATGTCAATCGTAATGTCCAGCGGGTGGTGATGCCGTCGTTTTTTGTCGCGGGTCTGTTTGCCAACAAAGCCAATGTGTCCGACCTCTATACGAATTCCACCTACGCACCACAGGTATTTCGCCCACACTCAGCTCACACACCAGTGACGCTACCTCGCTATCTGACGGCAACATCAACCAATGCCCAGAGCGGCGACACAACGCGGCAACTGGGACCATTTCCAATGGCTGGCCCTGAAACAGGACTGTATAACAATCCCGGGGACACCACGGCCCCATATCAGTTCGATGTTGATATCGATGGCGATGGGCAGACCGACTCAGTCTACCTGGACCTGGACCATCCGATCGTAAATCTTCCGGGCAATCGCCAGGCGGTCCCGATCTTCAGCGTGAAGATTCTGCCGTTGGATGGAAAACTAAATGTGAATGCTCACGGAAACATTCGAGGGGATAACGCGACCTATGGAGTGGAGCCGAACGGGACAATTAGCCGCTCTAATGATGGCATTAGCCGAGATGAAATCAATTTGGCCTATGCGCTGGCGGCGGACCCTCAGAGCACGGCTCATATTAGTGGTGGGGCGAAGACCGTGTTGCTAGGGCAGTATGGATTACCCTCGACAGCCACGGCTGCTGAGGTTTCTGAACATGAGATGCGACAGGTTATCGAGGGGCGTTATGGGGCTGATGGGGCACCGGGACTTTCGGGTGACGATTTCCCGAACGACCAGACAGCAGGAGCAACCTTTGGGCAGCCGGTTGATTATGTCGGAGTGGGCAATTGGGTCGGACGCGACTCGGCGTTGCCTGCGAGTTATCAGGGTGGAGCCGATCGAGGGTTGCGACGATTGCTGATCAACACGTCTGGTGGAGGTAGTACATCACCGACACCAAGTTATGACTTGATGCAGAACAGTGCCTATTCGGCAAGCTATCAAACGAATCCTGGAAACTACAATGCCGACGAAGGGGATGAAACGATTCTGGAACCGGCTTATGTCAACGGGGATGATGAGATCTATCAGCCAGCGGAGTTATTTTCGCTGTATGCTTCAGATGCATTGTTAAGCACGTCGACCAGTGCCTCTTCACGGCTGTTAAGTTTGGCACCGTTTAACTTGCGCGACAGCTTGCTGGCATCGCGTAGCCGAAAGAAGTTGACCACTGATAGCTGGGACCGCCTGGAGTTTTCCATGCGTCAAGACAGTAATCGTCCGTGGGAATTTGAGGCGAGCGGTTCACCCTGGAGCGTGACCGTTGGGGGACATACGGTTACGGCTCATTTCCCTCCAAAGTTTGATGGCGCAACCGTTGGGGCAACGACTGTTCCGATGGACCCGTTCCG
>JAWKTT010000028.1:0-63883 GCA_041398965.1 Planctomycetaceae bacterium
CGGCATCGTCTTTCTTCAGCAAAGCTTCCCCACGACGATACTGCGAGTATGCCACTTGATCGCTCTTTGGAAACTGCTCAGCCATTTGTTTTGAGATTGCGATGACGGTGTCCGTGTCTCCCCCCCGTTCGGCGATGTCGAGCAGCAACACCAGCGAGCGATGTCGGACAAAGTCATCCGCCTCCGGGAGTTTCGACAACTCTTCAAACGCCATCTTGGCAGGTTCCAGACGATTCGCGAAATAGTCACTTTCGGCAACATACAACTTCGCATCGTCGGCATACTCACTCTTCGGACACTCTTTGACAAGCTGACGAAACAGTTCATCCGACCGCTCGAACTTCTCCGCCTCATAATGCAATAGGGCCCATTCCAGAAGCAGTCGATCGAGTTCGGGCTCTTGCTTGTCCTCCGGCTGTAATACAAGTTGACCATAGGCTGCCTGATATGCCTCCTCGGCGGCAGCAAGGTCTTTTTGCTTCCTCTTTCCTAACGCCCAGCCCTTAGCCGATTGGTATGCGTTCCAGCCCGCTTCAAACTGTGCGGGCGTGGGGTTCTTGACGTCCGCTTTGAGGCTGAAGTCTTTCCATGCAAGATGATACGCAGCATCGGCGCCCGCATCGTCCCCTGCTTGACGCAGTGCCAAACCTTTCATTCGGGCAGCCGATGATGCAACGGCAACGTCGGTTGGATACCCGTTCACAAAGGTCGCAAAAGTGACTGCTGCTGCCGGGTATTTCCCCGCTTCATACTGTGCGTACGCCAATCCCGAGAGAGCGGGTGCGTGTAACTTCGAGGGCCCATTGTCGACCAGTCGTTGAAAATGTTGTTCTGCCTGATCCCATTGCTTCCGGGCGTAACAGGCTTCTGCGGCTTGATAGGTGACAGTGAGGGCGATGTCGCGAGCCGGTTCAATCTTCCACAACCGGTCTAGCCATTGCGTCGTCTGCTCTGGCAGGTCGAGTCGAGTCGATGCGAGCACCAAAGTTCCCAAGGCGGAAGGAACGCTTGGGCCAGTGGGAAGTTTTTCCAGATACAAGCTCGCCACGGTGGTCGCATCCTTAGGGCGATTGAGCCTGAGTAACGCCTCTGCCTGAACAACAAGAGCATCGCCATAGGGAACGAGCCCCTCGACGGTGTCTCCGGAAAATGCGGTGACGATCGGAGTTAACGCTTCGACGACTTGAGCATCAGCCTGTCGTCGCATCAACGCGCGGGCCAGATAAAGCCGAGCTTCGCGAGTGGTCGTCTCGATCATGGAATCGGTCACGACAGCTGCAAACTCCTGCTCTGCCGCAGCGAACTCCGCATCGGCCTGAACATTCCGCTGCCCCTCGACCTTGTCCCCCTTTGCGAGCAGTGCATCACCCTGAGCCAGCAAGGTGCGTCCATGCAGTAGCCGTTGTCGCTGCAGCAAGGCATGTTGCGGGAAGTCGCGACGGAACAGGTCGTGTAGACGGTTCGCTTCGTCTAGTTCTCCCGCTAAGAGAGCTGCCTCTGTCGCCAGATGCAGGGCATCAGCCGCGAGCGGACCCGGTGGCTTCTGCTCGGCCACCTCACGAAACAACGCAAGGGCCTCGGGGAAATGTTGCTGCAACAGTTCACTATGTGCCCAGTAAAACCGAGCCTTCGTCGCCAACTCCGGCGACGTGCTTTGAGACGCCAACTGTTTGTGCGACTCAATCGCCAGGTCATACTTTCCCATCGACTTATGACTCATCCCGAGCCAGAACTTCGCCTCATCGCCACGAGAGGGGTCGTTGAGAATGGAACTGAACCGAGCGGCCGCCTCCGGGAACTTCTGAATCTGATAACAAGCATACCCCCCGTTCAAAGAAGCCAGTGTGGCCGCCTTCGTCTTGGGAAACTTCTTGACAACGACATCAAATTCGGGAATCGCGAGGTCAAACTCTTTCTTGTCGAATAACAGCATCGCGTAGTCGAGTTGTGCATCCGCCGCCCGGGGACTCTCTCCCGCAGCGAGTTGTCGATAGAGCGCAACTCCCTCGGCCTCTCTCCCGAGTTGCAGATACGCCCGAGCCGACAGATAGCGGGCCTCGTCCACCAGACGCCCCTCGGGGTATTGCGAGATGAGTCGATTGAAGGCATCAATCGCCCGAGCCGGTTGCTTGAGTTGCAACTCAGTTTCACCCAGATACTGAAGTCCCCATTCTGCGAGTTCGTGCTGCGGGAACTTGGTCAGAAAAGCCGTTAGTTCAGTCCGTGCCGATTCATACTCGGTCAGGAAGTAGCTGCACTCTCCTGCTCGATACATCGAGATGTACAAGTCTGGATGTTCGGGATGGACTTTGGCGAAGTCCCGAAAGACCTCGCGTGCCGCGTCAAACTTCTTCAGACGGACAAAGGCATCCCCCTCATAGAGTCTCGCTGCCGCCGCTCTTTCGTGAGTCGGAAAGTTCTTCAGAAACGTCTGGAACTCCTTCGCCGCCTGTTCCCATCGCTGTTGTTTGTAGAAGGTGAGCGCCACGTTGTAGTCGTCAACCGCATCCGCCCAGACCGGTGTCGAGACCGTTCCCGCACAGAGGACAACTGCCCCCCACAGCAGTAACGTCTGACAAAGTTTTCCAGACAAAGTGACCACGCTCGAACAGAGTCCGGCCAACTGTCGCGACGTCGCGCCGCGAGTAAACCAAGTGTCGTGACTCAACATGAAGCGACCTCACGTAATCTCAAAAAAGACCCCCGCACTTCCTGTACCGCACTTGCAGCATCCACAACATCGTCCACCGAACGATCAATCACCGCAAACGAGGACTCGACCTTGGGAGGCAAGTCCCGGCGATTATACGACTTCTGCCCGTCAAAGCGAATCGGGAGCGAGCAGACCGGTCGAATCCGTGAAAACAGAAGCTGCAAAGCAGCTGGTTAGCGAATCCACTGCTTTGGATATCCAGAGAGGGCGGCATCCTCGTTAGGTTGCCAGATCGCAACCTCTTCAATGCGGCGGGCCAGTTCGACATCGCTCCATGTAATTGCCCGGACTCGATGCGTCTGAATCTTGACCACAACTTGCGCGTATCCAACCTCCAAATCCGGATGATGCCAGGCCGCCTCAGCCACCAAACCGATGGCATTCACGAGCATCAAAGTATGCGGCCATCCGGGGGTCACAAATTTCCTCCTCAACCACCCCTCCCGGACCTCCCACCCCTCCAACCCCAACAATTCCGCCTCCAACTCACCCTTCGTCAACACCACGTCATCAGCCATGACACTCCTCCCGGATCAAAGTATTTCACCGCAACCGGATTTACGACAATTGTCACCCCCCGATTCGCGGAACTACTCCAGTGTCGAGCAATACCATAAAAAAAGCCACAAACCTGTCGGCTTGTGGCTAAGAAAATGCCCCCGCAAGGGATCGAACCTTGGACCTACTGATTAAGAGTCAGTTGCTCTACCGGCTGAGCTACAGGGGCGTGAAGTTGCATTCTATTCTTTGTTTGGCAAGTTGCAACCTCCCGATGTCGGCAAGATGCTGGAAAATGTGTTCGGCGGAAAAGCGTCGCATTGAGAACGTTGGAACTGTGATGAGGGAGCGATGTCGAGGGATCGAGAGTGTCCAGATTCCAGCGACGGGTTATGGACTACTCCTTCTCAGGCTGATCCTTTTCAGGCTGTTCGGTACCGGGTTTCTCAGCGTCGGGTTTCTTGGGGGTTGTGGGTTTTGTAGAGCCGGGGGGACCGGCATCTGGGGCCTGGAGCATGACGTCGGCAAATGGGGTGAGGCGTTCGCCCCCTTCGACGATGACGTTCATTCCGGGTTGAACCTCTTCGCCGAGCAGTTCGACAAATTCGCCGAAGCTGCCCCCTTCTTGCAGGCGGATCGGTTTTGCTTTTCCGCTGCCTGGTTTCTCGCCGGGGAGCATCACATACAATCTCGCACCGTTCTCGGTGCGGATCAGGGCATCTTTGGGGACAAGTGTTGCCTCTCGCTCAGGCCCGAAGAAGGTCACTTGGGCCAACATTCCCTCATTGAGCATGGGGGTCAAACGCCCGCCGATGTTGAGGAGGCTGTTCTTCACCTGAATCTTGACAGGGAAACTGCGTGAACCCTGTAACCATTCGCTGCGGGGGATGATCGCTTCGACGATTCCCTGACAATTTGGATTAGCGATCCCTTCAACCCGGATGGTCACTTCGCTACCAATCTGAACATTTGCAAGATCACTCTGATTGACGAGGGCGATGACTTGAACCTCATCCAGCAGATCGGCGACGGTCACGACGGCGTCACCTTTGGAAAGCCATTGACCCGATTCGGTATGCTCTTTGACGATGACGCCTCGAAACGGGGCCTTCGCGGTTCGTTTGTCTCGCTCTGCTTTCAAGAAATCGACTTGATGTTGTTGGGCGTCACGTCGGGCACGGACTTGTTCCTGAACTTCCTTGCGAGGGCCAGCCAAGATCAACTCGTACTGCGACTTGACTGCGGCAAACAATTTTTCCGCTGCCTCAGAACGTTCTTGCGCCTCGTCCAGCGAGTCGGCATTCGTCGCGCCCTGTTTCACCAGTTGCTCGAACCGAGCAAGTCGCTGAGCTGCGACGCGTCGCGTAACGTCGGCGGCTTCCATGCGAGACTTCGCCTCCGCAATTTCCTCGGGGCGAGAGGTCAGGCTGGCGGCTAATTCCTGCTCACGTTCTTGAAGCACCGACTCCGCTTCGTCGATGCCAAGGTTGGTCGCGACCATATTCAGGATGGAGAGTTCCTGACCCTCTTCAACGATGTCTCCTTCGCGAACCAGAAACTGATTCACCTTCCCATCGGCTCCCGAAGCGACGATACTCGTTCGCTTGGCGATGATGGTCCCGACGGCGGAAGTCTCGGGGCGAACGGCTTTGCGAATGACCGGCGAAACACGGACCGCAGCCGGAGGACGCCCACCACCTGATGGCCCCGCCCCTTTGACTGCGTCGCCAGAACACCCGGAGATTCCTCCGAACAGTCCGGCCAATGTCAACATGCAAGTCGCAACCATCAACCTCGATGTTGGGGCGACATGCATCGTTGTGATGGTGTGAAAGGTATAGGACTCGTTCAGGAAACTCATCAGTCAAACTCAGTGCGGGAACCATCACATCGAGCCAGTCGTAGTTGACCGGCCGTTTCCCTCCCAAGATGACTCCTCTTCCGAGGGAAGTCCAGCCTTGATTCCGTAAAAGCTGTGGCGATCGGTTCGGGCGACTTTGGCAATCGCTCTATTTGACGTGTGATTGTAGCACATTTCGAACGATGTTGTTCCGTTTGACTACGCCGCAGTTCGTCGTCGCTCGGGGATCGACTGAGGGCCTTTGACTTCGATTGTCGAGCGGTTTGTTTTTTCGATTGACTGACTTCCCCCAACCGCCTGACGGATCGTCAACGTGAACGACATGATCCCGAACGAGACGATTATCGCCAGAAAGCAGCCCATCAGAGCGATCTGGTCATCCGACATGTTTTGCAGTAGAGCCATCGTGTTCTCCATTCCTCGACGAGTCACCCAGAGATCACCGCAAGGTCCGGCGGTGAGTCTTGGACAGCAGGGGATCACTTCCTCCTGAACTGGTACCTGTTTCTTCGTCCAATTCCTTACTGCCGCTTCATCTCCACCCCCTGAAGTCCGATTGCGCCGACTAAATCGTTCGGAAACGTCGTACTTTGGGGAAGTGGTCAAGCTGTAACGATTCTGGCAGTTTGACCAGTTGTGTGGATCGCAGCGATTACTCGACGGGTCTTCGAGATGCCTTTCAGTAAGCGGTTCACAGCCTGTTGAAGAACGTGGGGCAGGCTTTCCAGCCTGCCCTGTTTCCATTTGAGGCCTACGCAGAAGGCGTTCGAGTTGTTCGTGTCAGCTTGGAAAAGCTGCCCCAGGGTCGTTTTTCAACAGGCTGTTAATGTCACGGTTTAACAGCAAGCGGCATTGGCGGGCTTTTGTGAGTGAGTTCAACGCTGTAAAACAATAACGCCTGCCATTTGCCATTGAAGAATTGATTTGGCGATGACGTTGAAGTAACGACAATTCTACGATTGCGTGGTATGTTCTGCGGGCGGACATGCCGGACGAATCTGGTTGAACCGCGTTTCCTCCTGAATTTGCCGATTGACTCATGACGCTCGACCCACAAGCAGCCGCCCTCTTGCTGATGCTCGAACAGAATCCTCCCCCCGCCATTTGGGAAATTCCTCTCGATGTCGCTCGGGCCAATGTCATCCCGGTCCCGGGACCTCCTCAGCCAGTGGAAAACGTCGAGTCCCGAATCGTCTCTGGTCCTCAGGGTGATATCCCTGTCAGGATTTACACTCCTCCTGCGGACGCAGGCAACTCCCCCTCCCCTGTTGGGGTGACGCTGTTCTTTCATGGCGGGGGCTGGGTGACCGGAAACCTCGATACTCACGATGCACTCGCCCGGCGACTTTGTGTCGAAAGCCGTTCCCTCCTGGTGGCGGTTGACTATGGGCTCGCCCCCGAGCGGAAGTTTCCGGTCCCTGTCGAGGAAGCGGCTGTCGTCGCACGGTGGGCCGTCGACGAATACCATCTCCCGATTGCGGTGACGGGTGACAGTGCAGGTGCGAACATCGCGGCTGCCCTTTGTCTGCTGCTGCGAGACACCGATGGCCCGGACGTCGCCGCTCAGGCTCTGCTCTATCCGGCGACTGAGTATGCGTTCGAGACCGACTCCTATCGACAAAACCTCGGAGCCGCGATGCTCAGTCGCGAATCGATGCAATGGTTTTGGGGGCAGTATCTCGCCACTCCCGAGGACGGAAAGAACCCTCTCGCGTCACCATTGCTTGCTCCTTCGCTTGCCGGACTTCCCCCGGCACAGATCGTCATTGCGGAACATGATGTCCTGCGAGACGATGGACTGCATTACGCGAATCGGCTCGAGGAATTCGGTGTCCCCGTCGAACGCCTTTACTGCCCTGGCATGATCCACGGCTTCCTCCGGCGCCTCAACGTTTTCGATCATGCCACTCCCGTACTCCAATCCGTCGGCAGCTTTCTAAACAGGTCTCTCAGTCGATCGGCGTTGCGTTCCTGACTTCGTTGACAGGCCTCAACTCTGAGGAGTTCGCAATCGTGAATAAGTCCCTTTGGAAAAACTCGTTTCACTTTGGTGTGTCGATGAGATTGTAGAAGACGTTCCGCTGACGAGGGGTATAGCCGGTCTCCTGAATGCAGCTTCGGATGGCATCGAGGGTGAGATGGAAGACGGTGCCCGCCTGGGCGACGACGTTTTCTTCGATCATCAGGCTTCCCATGTCGTTCGCCCCGAAACGGAGCGCCATCTGCCCGACCTTTTCCCCCTGCGTCACCCATGACGACTGGATGTTGGGAATGTTGTCGAGGTATAGGCGAGCAACGGCCTGAGTCTTGAGGTACTCGAAGGCCCCAGCCGGAGCGAGTGTCGACATGTCGACGCCACCTTTGCGACCCTCCTCGGCATCACGTCCGAACCAGGGGGCGGTTTCGGGGGGTTGATGGGTCCAGCAGATGAACGCGGTGAAGCCGTTCGTTTCGTCTTGAAGTTGCCGGAGTCGGTCGAGATGTTCGATCCGCTCTTCGAGAGTCTCGACATGCCCAAACATCATGGTGCAAGTGCTCTTGCCGCCGAGTTCGTGCCAGACGCGGTTGACTTCGAGCCAGCCGTCTGTGAGGACCTTACCACGGGTAATCTGTTTGCGAACTCGGTCAACGAGGATTTCACCTCCGCCACCGGGGAGGCTTCCAAGTCCGGCGTCCTTGAGACGTTGCAGAGTTTCCTTGAGCGGCAGACCGGAGATTTTGTGGAAGTGCCAAAGTTCCGGCGGGCTGAAGCCATGAATGTTGAGCGTAGGGAAGCGGGACTTCATCCCCCGCAGGAGGTCTTCGTACCACTCAAGGGGAAGTTTTGGATGGAGCCCCCCTTGCAGGAGAATCTGGTCACCCCCGAGGTCGAGGGTCTCTTGGATTTTCTGGTCGAGGACTTCATCGGTGAGCACATAGGCTTCTTCGTGGCCGACGGGGCGATAGAACGCACAGAAATCGCAGACGGCGGCACAAACGTTGGAGTAATTGATGTTTCGGTCGATGTTGTAGGTGCGATACGGTTCCGGGTGGAGGCGTCGGGTGACGGCGTCGGCTGCTTGGCCGAGTGCGGTCAGATCGTGTGATTGCAGGAGTTGCAGCCCTTCGGCGGGTGTCAGCCGCTGTCCATCAATAGCCCGTTCGAGGATGGGGGTGATCGCGGAGGGAGAAGTGGTAATCATGTCAGTCGTTCCGTTCGTGTCTACCGGAGTAATTGCAAGGGGAGTTGAGTAGGGCAGGTCAATCGACCGAAAACAGGGGTCGAGATTCACGCGAAATCAGTCAAGATTGGCTAGAAGAGACGATCTTAGGCGGATCGAGCGGTGTCGACAACGACTCCACGATGTCAGAATACGAAAGTCGTGGATCAGTTACCGCAGGGGGGAGCGTCTCCCGATTCTCGCGAATCGTGTTTGTGAAGGGGCTCTGCGATTGACGGAAGTGCAAGTGGTCGCGACGATTCGCTACGAACTTCAGTTAGTTTTTCGAGTATCATGCGACGAGACGTCTCAGGACTGGGACGTCGTATCGAGCGTGGTTCCTAAGGATAGAAATCCGATGAGCATTGAATTCAAGTTGCCAAATCTGGGTGAAGGGGTCGACAAGGCGGATGTCGCCGAGATTCTGGTTGCCGTAGGAGATGTCATCCAAGCCAATCAGGCGGTGCTCGAACTCGAGACCGAGAAGGCGGTGATGGAGGTTCCGTGTCCACAAGCAGGACGCATCGCTCGGGTGCATGTTACGGAAGGAGACTCGATCGCCGTCGGACAAGTGCTCCTGACGATCGAACCAGTCGGTGCTGCGGCGTCGACGAGCGAGACGTCACCCCCTGCCCCGCCGGCTACGAGTGCCGCAAACTCTGCAGCGTCGGCAAATGCTTCTGCGGCGGCACCTGTCGCCAGTGGGGCCAGTGGTTCGGCCAGCAGTACAGCTGCGACCAGTGCATCAGCCGGAGAATCGAAGGTCGTCGATTTCGCACTCCCGAATCTGGGTGAAGGGGTCGACAAGGCGGATGTGGCCGAGGTGTTGGTTAAGGTGGGAGATGTCATTGCCGCCAATCAACCGGTGATGGAACTTGAGACAGAGAAAGCCGTGATGGAAGTCCCCTGTCCGTTGGCAGGAGTCATTGAGGCGGTGCAGGTTAGCCCCGGCGACTCAATTCGCGTGGGGGACACGCTGTTGCGGATTCGGACAACCTCCGGTGCCGCAGCCGCTGCGGGAGGATCGACGAATCCCGCAGCGACATCCGCTGCCGCCACGAAGACCGAATCGGTTGCACCGGCAACGACATCACAAAGTGCGGTAGCAACAACGGCGAGAACTGGTCGTCAGCCGGTAGGGGGGACACCGATTCTGGTCGATGCCAACGGTTCGTCGACAGGAGCGAATGGCTCGAAGGGGAGCAGTGGTCCGCCAGTCCCAGCGGCTCCATCGACCCGGCGTCTCGCACGAAAACTCGGCGTCGATCTCGCGAAGGTCTCCGGGCGGGGACCGGGTGGACGGGTCACGCAGGAAGATGTGGAAGATTTCGTACGGGTTCAGCTCGAACGGAAGTCGGTGCCAGCCGTGTCGTCCGGGAATCGGACATCAATCATGGGAGGATCGATCGCTCCGCCGCCGTTGCCGGACTTCACGAAACATGGTCCGGTCGAACGTGAGGCGATGAACAAGATCGCCCGCACCGCAGCCGAGAATCTGACGGTTTCATGGAACGTCATCCCGCACGTCACCCATCATGACCGAGCGGACATCACCGAGTTGGAAGCGGCCAGGAAGCGATTTGGCGTCGGAGTGGGGAAGAACGGCCCCAAGGTGACGATGACCGCCATAGCCATCAAGGCGTTGGCCACTTGTCTTCAAGCGTTTCCGAAGTTTAACAGTAGCCTTGATCCGGAAACGAACGAGATTGTGTACAAGCAGTACTACAACATCGCTTGTGCCGTGGATACGCCGAATGGGTTGCTCGTTCCTGTGGTGAAGGGGTGTGACAAGAAGAGCATTCTGGAGATCGCGGCTGACATCACCGAGTTGGCAACCAAGGCTCGGGACCGGAAGCTGTCGATGGACTCGATGGTTGGAGCAACCTGTACGGTGACGAACCTCGGGGGGATCGGCGGCGTCGCCTTTACGCCGATCGTCAACTACCCGGAAGTCTGCATTCTGGGGATGTCCCGGTCGCAGATGGAGTTGCAGATGGTCGATGGGAAGATCGTCGAAAGGATGCTGCTGCCGTTGGCATTGTCTTACGATCACCGGGTGATTAACGGTGCAGACGCCGCGAAGTTTGTCGCCACGTTGTGTGGCATGTTGTCGGACCCGTTCCAGTTACTGTCGGCGATTTAGCTGTCGGCAAGAGACGAAAGTTGAGTGCTCGTTTCGCCCCAGACGGCATGTGTGGGGCGAAACCTAAGATCGATCGGGAAATGAGTGTCGTCATTCGCTCCGCGAAAGCCTCGTTTCTTTCGCGTAGCGAAAGACGACACTCAGACAGTCGTTTCTCGACAGATGCCTAGCGGGTGAATTTCAGGGGAGTGAGGAGAGCTGTGTCGACTTATGACTTCGACGTCGTGGTGATCGGGGCCGGGCATGCGGGTGTCGAGGCGGCGTTGGCATCGGCACGGCTCGGAGCACGGACCGCACTCCTCACGATGAACTGCGACACCGTCGGGGCGATGAGTTGTAACCCCGCCATCGGGGGAGTCGCCAAGGGTCAGATCGTTCGAGAGATCGACGCTCTCGGGGGCGAAATGGGGCGGGCAATTGATGCGACCGGCATCCAGTTTCGGATGCTCAATCGCAGCAAAGGCCCGGCCATGCACTCCCCCCGAGCACAGGCCGACAAGAAGGCATATCAGTTCTTTCTGAAGCACGTGGTCGAAGCACAGCCAAACCTCATGCTGCGGCAGGAACTTGTCGAAGGTCTCGAAACGGAGCCCATTGAAAACAGCGACGAGTCGCCGGAGGCGGCCGGTTGCCGAATGACGGGGGTGCGTGTTCGAGGGGGGGCGGTCTATCGAACGCGGGCTGTCATCGTCACGACCGGGACGTTTCTGCAAGCGATCATGCACACGGGCGAAGCGAAGACATCAGGAGGACGAGCCGGGGAGGGGACCACAGGAACACTCTCCGACAGCTTGCGTCTCTTGGGGTTTGAACTGCAACGATTCAAGACGGGCACCCCTTGCCGACTCAATGGGCGGACCATCGATTTCTCCTGTCTGAACGAACAGCCGGGGGATGAGAATCCGACGCCATTCTCCTATCTCACCGAAAGTCTGACGCAATCGCAGCTCCCCTGTTGGATCACCGAAACCAACGAACATGTGCATGGACTGATCCGCAACAATCTGCATCGGGCTCCGATGTACAGCGGGCAGATCGAGTCGACCGGGCCCCGATACTGCCCGTCGATTGAAGACAAAGTGGTCCGATTTTCCGAGCGGTCATCACATCAGATATTCTTAGAACCGGAAGGGCGACAGACACTTGAATTCTATTGCAACGGCATCTCGACCAGTTTGCCGCGAGATGTGCAGGATGAAATGATTCACTCGATTCGGGGTCTCGAACGAGCGGAGATCATGCGTTACGGGTATGCCGTCGAGTACGACTTTGCACCTCCTACGCAACTCAAGAGTACCCTCGAAACCAAACGGGTATCGGGTCTGTACTTTGCCGGTCAGATCAACGGCACAACAGGCTATGAAGAGGCGGGAGCGCAAGGGCTGATGGCAGGGATCAATGCCGCCTTAAAGGGCCGGGGTGATGCTCCGCTTGTGCTGGATCGTTCGCAAGCTTACATCGGTGTACTGATCGATGATCTGGTGACGCGTGGGGTGAACGAACCGTATCGCATGTTCACATCACGAGCCGAGTACCGCATGTTGTTACGGCAAGACAATGCCGACCGTCGACTCACCCCACTGGCCGTGACGATCGGCTTGGCTTCGACCGAACGTCGCGAGCAGATCGAACGCCACGAGGCCGAATTGTCGCAGGGTTCTGCGCTGATTGAGCGGCAACGCGTTGAAGGGGCGACGCTGGCGGAGTGGTTGCGTCGACCGGAGATTGGCTGGGCGGATGTCTGTGCCCGATCCCCCGAATTGACGGCTCTCAACCTCTCCCCCCGCGCTGCTGAACAACTGGAGATCGAGACGAAGTACGCCGGCTACCTCAAACGACAAGAGTTAGAAATCTCGCGTCTGTCGCGGTTGCAGTCGTTGCGAATTCCAGAGTCGTTCAACTATCTCGCCGTGCCTCAGTTGCGAAAGGAAGCTCAGGAACGCCTCTCGCAAGTCCGCCCCGACAACCTCGGTCAAGCGGGTCGCGTTAGCGGCATCACCCCCGCCGATCTGGCCATTTTGATGATCTACCTGAAGGGGTAATATCACAGCCGGGCGGAAGCGTCACCTTCTGCGGAATCGGCGAACTGGAATGTGGCCTGCTGCATTCTGACGACGAGGCCGGGAATCTTGACGGTTCGATGGTCTGTCGAGTCCCGTTCGATTGAGATACGGGAGAGATACGTTACTCTCGTCACATCTTACGGCCCATTCCGATGTTGGCCCAGACACTTCGCACCGGACGCGGAGTGACGTCATCTCTCTCGACAAGGAATCTGTTGTGTCTGCCAATCCGCTTGTTCAAGATCGTGGACTTCCTCAGTTTGACAAGATTCGTGCCGAGCATGTCACCCTGGCGGTGAAGCAGGTGCTGGCCGAGTGTTCCGAGTTGCTGAAGCAAGTGGAAGCGATCGAACAGCCGTCATGGTCGAGTCTACTGGAACCGCTCGACGAAATGGGACGACGATTTGAACAGGCATGGAGCCCGGTGACGCATCTGTTCGGGGTTGCGAACTCACCCGAGTTGCGTGAAGCATTCGAGGCGGCTCAGCCCGATGTGGTCGAGTTCAGTCTCCGCGTCAAGCAAAGCGAGCCGATCTATCGGGGACTCAAGGCGATCCAGGAGAGTGCCGACTGGTCCACTCTCGACCCGGCCCAACGGCGAATCATCGAGCAGAAACTGCTGAGTGCTGAGTTGGCGGGGATCGCGTTGACTGGGGACGATCGACGACGTTTCAACGAGATCGCCCAGGAACTTTCGCAGTGCGCGACAACCTTCTCGAATAACGTGTTAGATGCTACGAAGGCCTTTTCGTTGATCATCACCGATCCGGCGGATGCCGAGGGGTTGCCACAAAGTTTGCGAGGACTGGCGGCTCAGTCTTACAACAAGAAGAAGCAGCCGACCGATCCAACCGCGACTCCCGATGCAGGTCCGTGGCGAATCACACTCGACAATCCGAGCATGGGGCCGTTCTTGCAACATTGTCGCAATCGTGAACTGCGGGAACATGTCTATCGGGCCTTCGTCACCCGGGCATCATCTGGCGAGTACGATAACACGGAACTGTGTCAAAAGTTCTTGAAGCTGCGTCAGGAAGAGGCCCGACTGTTGGGGTACGACAACTATTCGCAGATCAGCCTGGCCGAGAAGATGGCTCCCGATGCGGACGCTGTGCTGGAGATGCTCGAACAATTACGGGTTGCCTCTTGGGATGCCGCCAATGCCGACATGCAGGAGATTCATGAGTTGGCGATCGCCAGTGGCCAGACAGAGCCACTGGCTCACTGGGACGTCGGTTTTTGGGCCGAGCGACTTCGCGAACGGAAGTTCAACTTCACGGACGAAGACCTCCGTCCCTACTTCCCTCACGAACGGGTGCTGGATGGGTTGTTCGGGCTCCTGCAACGACTGTTCGGCATCACTATCGTTGCCGCTGACGACGAGGCGACCCGTTGGGACGAGTCGGTCCGATTCTTCAAGGTTTTGGACGAGCAACAGACGCATATCGCCTCCTTTTTCTACGACCCCTACTCTCGTCCAGAGAACAAACGGGGCGGGGCCTGGATGGGAGACTGTCTGGCCCGACGACAACTTGGCGACACGCTGCAAGTGCCGGTCGCCTATCTCGTCTGCAACTGCACTCCACCCGTCGGAGAGACTCCGTCGTTGATGACATTTCGCGAGGTGGAAACGCTGTTTCACGAGTTCGGTCACGGCTTGCAACATATGCTAACCACGGTCGATTACCCCGAAGTGGCCGGAATCAGTGGCGTCGAGTGGGATGCGGTCGAACTCCCCAGCCAGTTCATGGAGAACTGGTGCTACCATCGTCCAGTCCTGATGGGGATGACCTCCCACTACCAAACCGGTGCCCCGCTGCCAGAGGAATTGTTCGAGAAGCTCTGTGCTGCCCGGACCTTCCGGGCTGGGTCGAACATGCTGCGACAGCTGACGTTCGGCATCACCGACATGACACTCCATTCGAGCTATGACCCCAATGGGGATGAAAGCATCTTTGACGTGCAGCGGCGAGTCATGGAGCAAACCAGCGTGCTCCCCATGTTCGAAGCAGATCGCTTCCTCTGTTCGTTCCAGCACATCTTTTCCGGGGGCTACAGCGCAGGCTACTACAGCTACAAATGGGCTGAAGTGCTCTCGGCCGATGCGTTCAGCGCGTTCGAGGAAATCGGCCTGGAGAACGAAACCGCAGTGCAGGCGACGGGTCGCCGGTTCCGCGATACCGTGCTCGCCTTGGGGGGGAGTCGGCACCCGATGGAAGTCTACGAAGCCTTCCGCGGCCGTGGCCCCTCGACGGAAGCCCTGCTCCGACACAACGGCCTCAGTTAACGGCCCGTTGAAAGCGACCGTGGGTCAGCACTTCCAAGCTGACAAGGGTCAGACAATCGCGTCATTGTCTGGGCATTAAGGACTAATCGGTGAATGAGAGTCGCCATGCGCTCTGCGAACGACGTAATCGCCGGGACTTTTCGCGGAGCGAAAGGCGACAAGAGTTCCAGGTCAGGCCGGAAAGCACGACTCTGTTCGGCACGACTCGTTGCTGAGGGGTGAATCACGCCTCTCCCTCTCCGCCACTGTCGACTGCTCAATATGACAAGGCTTTTTTTCATGGGGGAGAAGTCGCGTCGGCTGTCGCCTCTGGATGTCTTCTCCCGAATCACGTCGAGTGTGTCATGCCCTCAGAGGCATCAGAAGGTGGAATAGGGATGAGGACTGTCGAAGCGGTACGGGGCAAGGGGGACAATCGTCGGTGCGAGGCGCTGTTCTTCTTGCTCGGCTAACTCCGCATAGCGACGGTTCATCTCCGAGTGAACCACATCATGCCATTCGACCGAGCGAGCCTGTGAGGCGACGTAGTTCTCCCGTGCCCAGCGACGCAAGCGGAGTTCATCGATAAAGTCGACTGTCTGGTTGGTTTGAGTCATCGAAGGCACCCCTCTGGACCGTGCGGCCCTGTGAGACAAAACGAAGGAGACAAGAATAGTAGGAACGTGACAAATAGTCTTGATTCGCAGCCGACAGGGAACATCCACCCCATGGACGGAGACGCACAGTCGGGCCTTCGAGTTCCATCGACCGTCACCCCAGCACGACTTCAACTCAACCGGCAAATTCTGCCGATGCCGAGATCCGATCACCCTCGAACCACCAGACAACCCGCGCCATCGGTACGCTCCTCGACGTCTCAGCCCCCGCGCGCAGTACCCGCGTTGATCCACAACTCGGCCTCACTTTCGCACGGGCAGACCATGACGTGAGGTAGAGAAAGTCGGCACTCGGACGACCCAGTGCTGTGAATATCTGTGCCTCGGACATTGATGTCTGTTGCAGGACGGACACTTCAAAGTCTTCGCTTCGTGTCACCATCGACGAGCAGGGATGATCCTCCCACCGACAAAACAACGGGCATCGGGCCTAAGCCACGGGAGGGCTGGCCACCGGCCACTCGTACTTGTTTCGCGGGGAGAGTCGCTTGTACACATTGATCCCGTTTTTTTTCGTCAGATGTAGGCGATCTCTTCGATTTGGGGTACACTCTTTCAGGGATTCTTCTATTCCGATCTGCAGGACAATCTGGGCCAATGACAGCGATTTCCTGTGGATGGGGCACAGAGTTCGCGATAGAGAGACTCTTGAGGTGTGTATGGACTTGCTGTCGACAATCTCTGGTTCGATGGTCGAAGGGTTCTTTCCCGCAGGTTGGGATTTGGCCCGAATCGACGCTTGTATTGCGGAAGACCCCGCGACCATCACCGACTGCCAGCCGTGGTGGCACGAACAATTCATCCCGCTTCCCTGTCAGACCGTCGCCGACTTCGACACTTACATGGGGCACGAGATTGCCCTGACGATTCGGCGTGCGCGTGAGGCGGGGGAACAACTCGCCATGATTCTCCCCGTCGGTCCGATGGGGATGTATCGCTGGGCAGTCTTCTTCCTCAAGGAATGGAACGTCCCATGCGATCATCTGCATGGATTCAACATGGATGAGTGGAGCGATGCCGAGGGGAACACACTCCCCTCCAGCAATCCAGGGGCGTTTCAATATGCGATGGAACAGGCGTTCTATGGTCCGCTCGGCAAGCTGACGGTCCCGGTCTCCCAAAGACACTTCGCGTTGAAGAGCGTGCTCCCTTCCTATGCGGAACGAATCGGCGAACTGCGTTCTCAAGGCGCAAAACTGACGGTGATCTTTGGCATCGGACGAGTCTGCCACATCGCTTTTTGGGAACCACATTTTGCGGCAGAGTTCCCGTCGACGGACGAGTGGAAGCAGCAAACCCACCGAATCGGGGCGAGGCTGCATCCGCTGACGATCGAACAGAACGCGATCACAAGTTTTAAGAGTCGAACCACGTTGGTCCCGGCATATGCCAACACCATCGGCCCCGCTTTGTTCTCGCAGGCCGACTGGATCATCGGCGGAGCAGATGGAACACTCGGTCGTGGAATGATGTGGCAGGGAATGAGTCTCTGGATGACGCTCCGACACGAGCCGAGTCCTTGGATTCCTTCCACCTTCATGCCAACTCAGCCTGGCAAGCTCTTCTTCATGCAAGAACTGGCCGGGCCATTGGTGGCCGAGTGCAATTAGTTAATGTCCTATTGGACCAGAGGCCCGGGAGCAACGGATGAAGTTTCCCAAGATTAATTTGGAATCCTTCACGGTGACGGCTGCCGAGGGGACCGCTTTGCATGGGACCCTCCCGGACGAAACGAACGTCAGTGCAGACTCGGCGATCGGCGGCGACACCGTCGATGTGGCCGATCTCGAAGATGTCCCCCTCGAAGAGACGCCCCTCCAGGAGACTTCGCTTGAACAAGGCGTGCCGGACGACATGTCTCTCGAAGTTGCTCCAGTCGGCGAGACTCTCGACCGTAATGCGACATTGTCAGGAACAGGTACAACCGTCGAGCAGGTCAGTGCTGCGGAATCTTCAGCGAGTGTTGTTGCCGCTCCCACGCGGCCTCAGCGGGCGAAGATTCCCCGACGACGAATGCTCGATTTGGCCCACGAAATGGCCCGACGTCACAACGAATTCCTCGACCTTTTTCGAGGAGAGTATGCCCTCAGCAGTTGGGTTAGCAGCCTCGTCATCAATGCTTTGGTGATTGGAGTCATCGTGTTGTTCGCGATGTTGTTCACCCGACCTGAAAACAAACGGCCCCCCTTGAGTGTCATTGCCGGAATAGAAGTCGATGGCGAACAGAATGTCAGTGGCAATATTTCTGAAGATATCAACACCGAGGAACAACCTATCGAGCAGCTTCCTACGGCACCGCTGGCATCCGGGGGGGCCTCCCCGCTCACTCGACCTGACCTGGCATCGCTGTTGGGACGCGGCGGCAACGAAGGGTCGGGACAGGGGACCGGTACCGGCGACGCAGCGGGAGTCGGAGCGGCTATTGCGAAACGGGTCGAGGCAGCAGGTGGAATGGGTGGCAAAATGCGGATCGCCATCTCCTGGGATAACGTCAACGATCTCGATCTGCACATCGTTACGCCGCGCGATGAACGTATCTTCTTTGGCAAAATGACTGCCAGTTGCGGCGGAGTCCTCGACGTCGACAAAAATGCTGGTGCCCCATTCACGTCAGAAGCGGTCGAAAACATTCGCTGGCTGGAGGATGTCCCCCGTTCCGGGAACTATTTGGTACAGGTACACTACTATGGACAAAACCCCGGCGGCCCTCAGAAGACCCCTTTCAGCGTGTTGATCGAAATCGGAAGCGAGACCCGTGTCCTTAAAGGTGTCGCAACGCCCGGACGCTTGCTGACTGTCGCCCGCTTCGACATCAAAGACGGATCGCTCGCTAAACTGCAAAGCATCTTGAAAGAGTCCGATATGGGCGAAGAGACCAGCGTTGCGGACCTTGCTCCAAAGAATGCCGAAGCCCGCGAACGTTTTGCCAAATCGGCACTCGACGAAGCCCTGAAGTCGACAAAACCAAGTGTCGAAATCGGAAGACTGAAGCGAATTGTTAAGTCGTTTGCCGGCACCGAAGCCGCAACCGAGGCCAAAAAGCGACTCGATGAATTAGGCGAATTGGCCAACTAAAGCAGTCAACCGGGTGATTGGTTCGGCCTCACGCGGTCTGCTGACCTTGTCCCTATGTACGACCACAACGGCACCTTCTGGATCACTCCCGATGGACGGCAACCAACCTGTCGAACAAGAACGCCTCAATGCTCTTCCACCGCGACGACGGAACTGTTCGTCGAACTCATGGACGAGGGCACTCTCAATATTCCTGACAGTGGGAGCGATGTTGGGGGGGACGACCCAATTGTGGGGAGCAGACAACGCCCCCCCCAAGGGCGATCAGTCAAAAGAGCCCCCCGCGGTTGTTGCGCCGGACGGGGCGAATCGTCGCATCTATCTCGATGAGTTTCGTCCAACATCCGAACTGAAGACTCCGCGTCATCTGTTGGAACAGGCGAAATTCCCCTGCGTCAACGTGCATACACACCCATTCAAGCTGACCGACGAAGAACTCGCCGAGATGGTGAACGCCATGGATCACTCCAAGATCGCGGTGAGTGTCAGCTTAGATGGTGTCGCAGGGCCGACGTTCGCAACTCACTATGCCCGACTGACGCAAGGTTACCCCAATCGCTTTGTTGTCTTTGTGCGAATGGACTACGTAGGCGATGGACAGGCGGACGACCCCACGACATGGGACTTGCATCGCCCCGATTTCGGGAGTCGCATGGCCGACCGACTGACCGCCGCCGTCCGCCAGGGAGCCAGTGGCCTCAAACTACTCAAAGACCTCGGCCTCAAGCACCGTGATCTCAACGGCAAGCTTATCACTCCCGACGACCCTCGGTTTGATCCAGTGTGGCAACGGGCCGCCGAATTGAAGGTCCCCGTCCTCTGGCACTGTGCCGACCCGATTGCGTTTTTTCGTCCGACCGACGAAAAGAACGAACGCTGGGAAGAACTGCATCGTCACCCCGAGTGGAGTTTTTTCGGCGGAGACTTCCCCAGTCACCAAAGCCTCATCGACGCCCGCAACCGTGTGATCGCGAAGCATCCCGAAACCACCTTCATTTGTGCCCACATGGCCGACATCCCCGAAGACCTCCACAAGCTCGGTGGCTATCTGGAGAAGTACCCTAATATGAACGTCGAGATCGCGGCCCGGGTCGCTGAGTTAGGGCGTCAACCTTACACGGCCCGTCGGTTTTTTCTGAAGTACAGCAACCGAATCCTCTTCGGAACCGATGGCGTCCCCCCTGTCAGCGAACTCATCCCACATTGGCGATTCCTCGAAACCTTTGACGAGGACTTCCCTTACGAAGACAACCCCTTCCCACCTCAAGGGCTTTGGAACATCCACGGCATCGGTCTGCCGGATGATGTCCTCCGCAAGGTCTACTACGAGAATGCCGCCCGCATCATTCCCGGTGTCCGAAGTGCCCTCGACGCCCAGTCTCGCGTCACTCCACCCTGACGCACTTCATCATCCCGTCACCTGCCGATGATCCACCGGCTTAACGGCTTCCCTTTTCTCGGAAGCGGTAGCCAACGCCGCGGACCGTTTCGATGCAATCGGCTCGTGATCCGAGTTTCTCTCGGAGAGATCGAACATGCACGTCGATGGTCCGCTCCATTGAGTTCGCGTCTTCTCCGCGCGAGCGATCGAGGAGTTCGTGCCGACTGAAAGCTCGTCCGGGTTGACGCAACAGTGTCCACAACAGCTTGAATTCTGTCTGAGTCAACTGCACAAGCTTTCCATCGAGACTGACCTCGTGTCGGACCCGATCGATCCGAATCCCATCGAGGTCGAGAATCTCGTCGCTGTCTTCGTTCGCTTCACTGCGACGTAGTAGTGCCTTCACTCGTTCTAACAGCGGCCGCATCCGAAACGGCTTCGCCACATAGTCGTCTGCCCCCATGTTAAATCCGACGACTTCGTCCGTTTCGTCTCCCTTGGCTGTCAACATGAGGATACGAATTTCGCGCGTGTGCGGATTGCCGCGAAGTTGCCGACAAACTTGCAAACCATCCATTACGGGAAGCATTAAATCAAGGATCACAAGGTCTGGCGGTTCGGTCTGGCATTTCTGAACAGCCTCCCGTCCATCAAGCGCCGTCGAAACTTCGTATCCCTCTTTTTCGAGGGAATACTTCAGAGGTTCGATGATCTTATATTCATCGTCTACCAGAAGAATGCGTTGTCTGCTCATGACGATTGCTTCGACTGCTCCTGCTCGAATTTGCGAGCATGACGGATAATCTTTCCTTCGACGAGGTACACAACGTCCTCGGCAATATTTGTCGCATGGTCGGCCACGCGCTCGACCTGCCGGACTGCGGAAAACAGATGCAGCAGCGAATCCAACTGGCTCGGCTGACGGTGCATCTGTTCGATCAGCTCGACAATAATGGCCCGGTTTGCTGCGTCGACGAGATCGTCTTCAACGATGACCTTTCGAGCCGCAGCACTATCCAGTTCGACGTAGGCATCAATGCTACGATGCAACATCTCAACCGCCTGTCGAGCCATCGATTTCAGACGATCAGGAACGATGACCGCAGCAGCAGCAGCCAGTCCGCTGGCACGTTCGGCTATGTTGACCGCAAGGTCGGCCACACGTTCGAGTTCTCCCGAAATCTTCAGCACCGTGGTGATTCGCCGCAAATCAATGGCGACCGGCTGATGTAATGCCAACAACTTCAAACAATTGTCTTCGATCCGGACATCCCAACGATCAATCTCCGTATCCTGATCGATCAGTTGGCGAGACTGCTCCGAATCAGGGTTCGATAACTGCTCGACAGCCCGGTGAATCATGTCCTCGACAATAGCGCAGACCGAGAGCAAGTCTCGATGCAGGTCGGCTAAGTCGTTTCGTAAGTGAATGGACATTTCAGACGTCCTTAAAAGTAATGTTCCAGTTCGACGACATCTCGACCGCTACATGGTCCCGACATTCCGTAACTTAGTATTTTCTGCCTGAGCAGAAGCGGGTAATCCTCGCCTTTGCCACCCGAGGTGCCCACGCTGTCAACCAAAGCGGCCGGTGATGTAGTCTTCCGTCTGCTTCTCTTTCGGCGCCGTAAAGATGGATTGTGTGTCTCCCATCTCGACCAGGTGACCCTGATAGAAAAACGCGGTGAGATCGCTTACCCGGGCGGCTTGCTGCATATTGTGGGTGACGATGACAATCGTGTATTGCTTCTTCAATTCAAAGATGAGGTCTTCGACTCGCGACGTCGATGCGGGATCGAGTGCGGAAGCGGGCTCGTCCATCAGCAAGACTTCTGGCTGCGTGGCCAAGGCGCGGGCGATGCAAAGTCGCTGCTGCTGTCCCCCCGAAAGGGCCATCGCCGATTCTTTAAGCCGATCCTTCACTTCACTCCACAGAGCGGCCCGTTGCAGGCAGTCTTCCACCAGATGACCTAACTGGGCTCGATCCTTGATGCCTGCAATACGCGGTCCATAGGCGATGTTTTCGAAAATTGACTTTGGAAACGGTGTCGACTTCTGAAACACCATCCCCACCCGCTTACGTAAGGCGACTGGGTCGACGCTGGAATCAAAGATGTCAATTCCTTCCATCTGAATTGACCCGGTGTGATTTGTTCCTTCGATGATGTCGTTCATCCGATTCAGGCACCTAAGGAAGGTACTCTTCCCACAACCCGAGGGTCCAATTAATGCCGTGACGGCACGCTCGGGAATGTCGATACTAATATCATGCAACGCCTGAGACTGTCCGTAGAAGAAGTTCAGGTGGCTCACCGAAATGATGGTCGGATGTTGCTGAGCATCTCCAGTCGCAGCCCGTTGGGCAGCTCCGGATAGCGAGAGAGGAACAGCCATAGTTTGATTTCTCTGCGAAGTGAACGTCTCAGTTCCAGCTTGACCAGCAGCAGGAGACCAATTGACAACTGCCATCAGTGCCCCCCCTTGGATTCGTGCCGGTTACGAATGGTGATCGCGAGTCCATTCATCAACAGGAGACCTGCTAATAACACCACAATTCCTGCTGCCGCTGCCTGTTGATAGTCGGCTCCTGGCTCCTTGGCCCAACTGTAAATCGTCATCGGGAGGGCCGTGTAGTCGTCAAACGGGGCATGAACCAGTCCGCCAGGATTCTGCAAAACGTCCATTGGACTTTCGATTCGCCCAGGAGTCCGCCGATAAAAGACTGCCGCCCCAACCATCACAAGCGGCGCGGTTTCCCCCACCGCCCTTGAGACCGCCAGAATGACCCCCGTCAATATTCCTGAAATTGATGCTGGTAGAACCTGGTGGCGAATCGTCTGCCAACGAGTGGCACCTAATGCTAATGACGCATGTCGAATCGAGCCCGGAACCGCTCGCAGCGCCTCCTGACTTGCAACGATGACGACTGGTAACACCAACAGGCTCAGCGTTAGGGCTCCGGAAAGCACTGCGGGACCAAACGGCAGAGGAATTTTAACTCCCGCCAGGCGAATTGCGTCGACGTTTCCACCAACCATCCTCGAAACAAATCCATTCGGATCAAACAGTCCAAACATCCGCACAAAGGCGGTCAGTCCTAGAATGCCATAGACAATCGAAGGAACGCCGGCGAGATTTGCCAAGTTAATTCGAATTAATCGGGTGTACCACGTGTTGCTCGCATACTCTTCCAGGTAGACCGCTGCTCCGACGCCGACCGGCACCGAGATGCCGACGATCAGCAGCATGAGCCAGAAGCTCCCCCACAGCCCAGCGAGCACCCCGGCTTTCGCGGGGTTGACCGATGAGTCGTAACTCGTGAGAAACTCCCAGTTCACTCTCCCCCACGAGAGAAAGACAATCGAGACCAACAACAGGGCGAGCATCGCCAAACTGGACCATGCCGCTCCGCCGCAGACTGCTTCGAACATCCAACCAAGACGCCGCCGCCGATTTCCGACGTCGTTCCCGATGAGGCTGCTGCCGCGACCAGTTGTCGAAGCGTCAGACTGCGAGCTGTTGGGGGGGAATATTGGCGATGATTGTTGTGGACCACTCATTGGTACACCTCACGGTACCGTCTCATCACCGCCTGCGAAATAATATTCATCACAAGTGTCAACAGGAATAACATCAATGCGACGGCATACAGGCTTTCGTACTCAGCCGTCCCGACAGCCACTTCACTCTCGGTCACGTTGACGATGTACGCGGTCATTGTCTGCACCGGCCCTAGCGCATTGCCTGTGACTTGGGGCATGTTCCCCGCCGCGAGCGCGACGATCATTGTCTCACCCACGGCTCGCGAAATTGCAAGCAAGAACGATGCAATAATCCCCGACAGTGCCGCCGGTACAACGACCCGCACACTGACATCGAATTTTGTCGCTCCTAATGCGTACCCCGCCTCTCGCAAACTGCGAGGAACGGCTCTGAGTGCGTCCTCGCTCAACGAGCAGACCATCGGAACGATCATCACGCCGACCATAATTCCAGCGCTCAGGGCATTAAAGACCTCGACGCGAAAACCGAGCGATTCAAAGACTGGCTTCACGAAATAGGGAGTCACAAATAAAAGGGCAAAGTAGCCATAGACAACCGTCGGAACCCCAGCAAGGATTTCCAGGATTGGCTTAAGGATTCGCCTTAGCTTAGGTGACGCATATTCGCTGAGATAGACTGCACTTGCCAGTCCTGTCGGCAGGCCGACGAGCGCTGCGATTCCAGCCACGAGCATCGTCCCGCAAATCAGTGCCGATACGCCGTACTTGCTATCCTCGTAATGCCAGACTGTCCCGGTCAGAAACTCAACAACCGAGACTTCTTCACGCTGAAAGAAAGCTGATCCACCGGTGAAGGAGTAGATCGTGTTGTCAAACAGAACGAAAAGAATCCCGATCGTTGTGACAACCGAGAGTGAGGCACACAGAAACATCCCAAGGACGACGAGTCGTTCTTGTAGCCTGACCCATAGCGCCGGACGCCCGGCTACGCGCCAATCTTGAACGCCCCGTTGAGTTCGGGGCGCCGCTTCCGGCTGCGAGTTGGGACCATCAGGGGCTGACATCAGACTTTCACAACCTCTCTTCGCGAGGAATGTTGGTGACAACACTCCTCGCGTGGGACATGATTGACGAACAGGAATGTCCGTCGGACGTGTTACTCAGCAGGCTTTGCCAATGCGGAAATCGCGTCATCCAACGACTTGCGACTACCGGCCAACTGCTCGGGATTCAACTTAATGTAGTCCTTGAGTTCAACCAGTTTCTGACCTTCATCAGAAATATGGAATTTCGCAAACTCGGCGATCTCGGGCGTCTTGAGTGCGGCATTATTGACATAGATAAACAGTGGGCGAGAAAGGGGCTTGTAGGCTCCGCTCTCGATGGATTGCTGCGTCGGCAACACGGCGTCTGCGACATCGTCGGTCGGAGAAATCGCAACGGCATTCATCTTATCCTTGCTTTCGACATAGTAAGCGAAGCCGAAGAAACCCATCGAGTTCTTATCACCGATAATTCCCGTGACAAGCACGTTGTCATCGGTGTTCGGCTGATAGTCGGAACGCATAGGATTATCCTTGCCAACAGTCTCTTCCTTGAAGTAGTCGTAGGTTCCCGACTTCGTATCTGGGGCGAACAGGCTGATCGGTTCATCGGGCCAGCTTGCGTCAATGTCGCTCCACTTATGGACTGGGCTATCCTTCTTCCAGATCTCCTTCAATTGTGCGACGGTCAGCGACTTGCACCAGGTGTTCTCCTTGTTGACGACGACCGAAAGGCCATCTGTCGCGACGAGAACTTCGGTAAAGGTGATGCCGTTTGCTTCACAGACTGCCTTTTCCTTGTCCTTGATCGGGCGAGAGGCATTGCTGATGTCAGTCTCGCCCTTCCCGAACTTCTCAAAGCCCCCACCGGTTCCCGAGACGTTGACCTTGGGGGTGACGTTTGGATGGGCGTCGTCGAAGACTTCGGCAATCGCAGTCGAAATCGGTGCGACTGTGCTCGAACCATCAATGCGGATCGTCACTTCAGTTGCGGTGTCGCCCGATTGTGTGACTCCAGTGCCGGACCCGGAAGTTTCCGGTGCACTCGTCTCCACAGTACAACCTGCTGCAAAGAACAGGGCAGAGACCCCGACCAGCAGACTCCAGCACGCGAACTTTTTCATCTCGTCATGTCTCCAGAATGGAATTGAACACAAGGGGAACAGCCCCATGAGGCGTCTCCCAGCACAGTCAATAAAATGACCGGGACCCCAAGGCTATAAACTGTTCGCGTAGAGCATGTCAGACAAATGTTAAGATTTCGTGAAGACGCCGAGACTTCAGGTTCACTCTTCGCCGCAGTCGCGGAACAGTTCCTTCGGACGCCAGATTCCTTGCATCTTTACCGTCTCAGTGGAGAGAGAAAACTGGCTCCAGTGCTCGATCTTCAGGGTCAACAAGGTGATTGCCGCGGTCGGGAATGGAATCCCTGCATCGGCGACCTCGGCAAGCAGATCTTCCATGCCGGGGTTGTGGCCGATCGCCAGCACAACATTTCGGCAATTGTCGAATCTGCGGACTTCGTCGACCCACTGAGAGACTGTCGCCAGGTAGAGCGCCCCGGTCGACTCCAAGGTCGTTCCGCTGGGCAAGTGGGCCAAGACATGCGAAGCAGTTTGTTGGGCCCGGACGGCTGTCGAGGAAACAACGGTGTCGATACCCGATTCCTGCATCGACAGCCAGCGTCCCATCAGCGGGGCGACACGGTTCCCCCGGCGATTCAAGGGGCGAGAAAAGTCATCAAGTTCCGCGTGCTCCCATGATGATTTCGCGTGTCGCATCAGCCACAACTGCTTCATGTCAAAAACCCTCCCCTCAACAGGTAGTCGTCTGGAGCAGACATCGTATACACTCCCCCTACTCGCAATGAAGTGACTTATCCCAACTCGTCTCTGCGACCCCCTTGATACCGGTTCCACAAAGACAGACTAGAAGACAGGATTGCATCGTGAAGAAGGACATGGACAAAATCGTCGCTCTCTGCAAGCGACGCGGGTTTATCTTTCAAGACTCCGACATCTACGGGGGGCTCCAAGGCTTCTGGGACTACGGACCACTCGGGACCGATCTCAAGCGAAACGTCCGAAACGTCTGGTGGGAAGACATGATTTCCCGTCACGATCCACTAGACGCCCCTCCGTCCGCCCCGGCCTCTTATCAGATGGTCGGCATCGAGACGACAATCATCATGCACCCGCAGGTATGGAAGTGCAGTGGCCACTATGACCTCTTCGTCGACAAGATGGTCGACTGTCGCGAATGCAAAGGTCGCTTCCGGGCCGATCACATTCCTCACATTGAATGTCCGATCAAGCCGAGCAAGACGGTTGGCCAGCATGACAAGTGCTCGCTGACCGAGCCTCGCGATTTTAATCTGATGATGAAAACCATTCTCGGGGCGCTGGGGACGGAAGCCGATGCCGCCTATCTTCGACCGGAGACGGCACAGGGAATCTTCGCGAATTTTAAGAACGTCGTCGATTCGTCGCGGGTGAAGTTGCCGCTCGGAATTTGTCAGGTCGGCAAGAGCTTCCGCAACGAGATCACGCCCCGAAACTTCACGTTTCGATCGCGGGAATTCGAGCAGATGGAGATCGAGTTTTTCTGTCACCCCGAGCAGTCGGCTCAGTGGTACACCTACTGGCGAGACCGTCGCTTTCAGTGGTATACCGACCTCGGCATCGCCAGCAGCAACCTCCAATTGCGGGAACATGCTCCGGACGAACTCGCTCACTATTCGTGTGGCACAGCCGACATCGAGTATGCCTTCCCGTTCCTCGAACCGGGAGAATTCGGTGAGTTGGAAGGGGTCGCCCATCGCGGCGACTTTGACCTTCGGTCTCACATGGAAGGGAAGCTCAAGAACGAAAACGGTGAGTTGAGCCTCGAACTCGACGACAAGGGGCAACCCAAGTATCGCGGGAGTGGGAAGGACCTCACCTACTTCGACGACCAGACTCGCGAGCGGTTCATCCCACATGTTATCGAGCCTTCAGCGGGGGCAGATCGGGGGACGTTGGCGTTTCTGTGTGAGGCGTTCTGCGAAGACGAAGCCCCAGATGACAAGGGGGTCATGCAGACGCGAACGCTTCTCAAACTGCATCCACGACTCGCCCCCATCAAGGCGGCTGTCTTCCCGCTGGTGAAGAAGGACGGTCAACCCGAAAAGGCGAAGGAACTGTACCGCGACCTCCGCAGTGCCGGGATCGCGACCACGTATGACGAACAAGCGGCCATCGGAAAGCGATACCGTCGGCAGGACGAGATCGGCACCCCTTGGTGTATCACGATTGATGGCGATTCGTTAACCGACAACACCGTCACGATTCGCGACCGTGATACCCTGGAGCAAATCCGTCTCCCGATCAACGAAGTGGTCGACGAACTGACAAGACGTCTCCGGGGATAGCCGCTCGTCGAGATAAGGATTAAAGCCTCACGTTTGCAACGTGGAGCCCCAGTCGATTCTTTGTGTCACAAGGACCGATGGTCATGGGACTGGAACAACTTCTCACTTGGCTGTTTGCCCGGTCGACGAAGCGGGGAGTCGGAGAGGACTCCCTGCTTCAAACGGTCGAGAGGCCCCCCAGAGACTGGGGCAGCACGGTCTTACTCGCGTTAAGCGAAGAGACGCCCGAACAACGAGAAAGATGGGCCGAGTTGTTGCGGCTCTGTTTGACGGCGACAGGGGCGAAGCCTTCGCAGAAGTACCTCAAGACGGCTCATCAGTTGATTGCCGAGATCGGGCCGGTCGAGTTTGAACAACGGTTCTGCGAATGGATGCCCGCCTTGGACATCCGCCCGACGAATCCGACGACGTTTTTCTCGTCACAGAATCCTGATGACGCGCTCCGTATCCCCGATGCTCAGGCGAATCTGTTGCGAGGGCTGCTCTGGTGTAGCGTCGAACTCGTCCGCGATGCAAAGCGTCACTTGGGGGACGACGCCTCGGCCAGTCAACAGGTCGATGCGGCGGAGATGTGTCGCGTCATTCGGCAGGCTGCCATTTCCGGGTTTCGCAAGCTCCGGGCGATTGGGCCGCGATGCCTGAAGCTGGGGAACGGGGCGGTCTATGCACTTGGGGAAATCGGGTCGCTCGACAGTCTCGCGCAGTTGGCAATCTTGAAAGGTCGACTGAAGACGGCGAGCGCTCGAAACGCTGTCGACAAGGCTCTGACATCGACCGCTCGACGACTCGATGTCACTCGTGATGAACTCGAAGAACTCTCGATTCCCGACTATGGACTCTCGATCGCGGGGAGACGCCGCGACGAGTTTGATGGCTATGTGGCGGAAATTTGCGTCAGCGGAAAGCGGGCGGAGTTGCAGTGGTTTCGCCCCGATGGCAAGCCGCAGAAGTCGGTCCCGGCAAGTGTCAAGCAGGACTTTGCCGACGAGTGGAAAGATCTCAAGGGGGAGATCAAAGAGATCGACCAAATGCTCTCGACGCAGGCGGCTCGCGTCGAGCAGTCGTATCTGTTGCGACGTGTGTGGCCGTACGCGGTCTGGCGAAAGCGGTATCTCGATCATCCGTTGGTCGGGACGGTTGCCCGACGTCTCATCTGGCGGGTGACGACGTCGCGAGGAAGCGTTGATGTCGTTGCGGGGGGACTCGACGATTTGACTC
Organism: Planctomycetaceae bacterium; assembly: GCA_041398965.1. Lineage (GTDB taxonomy): Bacteria > Planctomycetota > Planctomycetia > Planctomycetales > Planctomycetaceae > JAWKTT01. The sequence goes on from JAWKTT010000028.1 coordinate 29,051, forward strand.
CGTCGGATACTCAAGTCCCCTTGGTCGACAAGGATGGCACACGTGTCGATCGGGCTTTGCGAGCCGAGATCGAGCGGGGAGGAAGTGTCACCGTTCAGCTTTGGCATCCGCTGGAGGCGTCATCGGCAGACATTGGCGAGTGGCGGGATTTCTTGGATCGCGAGCAGATCCAGCAGCCGTTCAAACAGGCTCACCGCGAGTTGTACCCGCTGACCGAGGCAGAACGGCGGACCGAGACCTATTCTAATCGCTTCGCCGCCCACATCCTTCGACAGCATCAGTTTCATGCTTTGTGTGAAGCACGGGGATGGTCGGGCAAGTTAAGGCTCATGGTCGATGACGATTATCCACCCCCTCATATCGAACTCCCTCAATGGGGCGTCAGGGCCGAGTTTTGGATCGAATCGATCGGCGACAACTACGGCGTCGACACGACCGAGTCGGGAACCTATCTGCACATCTCGACCGATCAAGTCCGTTTTTACCCGTTGGAGGCAGCGGAAAACCGGGCACATGCGATGGGGGGACAATATCTCATGTATGCCCCCGATCATCCCGAGAATCACCCACTCTCGCTCGACCATATCCCGCCGATTTTGTTCTCCGAAATCATGCGAGATGTCGACCTGTTTGTCGGCGTTGCCAGCGTCGGCAACGACCCCACCTGGCACGATGGAGGGCCCGAAGGAATTTATCTCGACTACTGGCGAAATTATTCCTTCGGCGATCTCGGCACCTCCGCAGTCACACGAAAAGAGGTCTTGGAGAAACTCATCCCCCGCCTCAAGATCGCTTCGCGGTGTTCCTTCAGTGACCGCTTCCTCGTCGTCCGGGGAGACATTCGGACATACAAAATCCACCTTGGCAGCGGCAACATCCTGATGGAACCGAATGATCAATACCTCTGCATCGTCCCCGGCCAATCAGTGACGACCAAGGAGAAACTGTTCCTTCCCTTCGAGGGGGACAGCCTGCTATCGATCATCATCAGCAAAGCTTTGCTGCTGTCAGAAGACATCAAAATCACGGACCGCACAATCACGTCGCAGATACTTGCGTGATGTTAGGTACAAAATTAGGTCTACCATGGGTGGACGCCTGTCGCCGAAGTGGCGACATCTGAATTCGTTTGATAAATTGATTCGCTGTCGAACACTTTGACTCGAATCCTCTTAATCATTACGGCGGTAGAATGGCCAAGTTCTTAAACACCAGCGGGACAACCTACTTTCTTGAAGAACTCATCAAGGGGACTAGGCAGAAGCTAATTCTGATTAGCCCCTATCTTCAACTCAGCGATCGCGTTCGAGAGTTGCTTGAAGACTTGAATCTGCTGAAGGTCGACATGCGGGTTGTTTACGGTAAGAGCGAACTTCAACCAGCGGAACTCGCTTGGCTACAGCAACGATCCTACATTCGAACGAGCTTTTGCAAGAATCTCCACGCCAAGTGCTATCTCAGTGAAGACCTCTGCATCATTACGAGCCTGAATCTGTACGAATTCAGTCAGATCAACAATAATGAGATGGGCGTGCTCATCTCTCGTACCGAAGACCCCGAACTTTATCGCGACGCCCTTGAGGAAGCGAATCGACTGATTCGCGTGAGTGAGGAGGTTCGCGTCTCACTACAGCAAGTCCCGTTGTCCGATGAAGCAGATGCGAAGACCGAAGATGGAGACGAGAAAACCTCAAAGCTCTCGACATCGAAGCTCGCCACGAAACTCGGTATCAAGACGAACGAATTGACGGACAAACTCGTTTTGCAGGGATTCCTCGAGTTAAGAGAAGGTAAACCCTATCTCACGGCAAAAGGGAGGGACATTGGAGGCGAATTTCGTAGCTCGAAATTCGGCCCCTATTTTCTCTGGCCTGATGGATTGAGTCTCTGACGACTGCTACAAATGTCTACACTGCCTCAAGTGCCACGGATCTCTCCCTAAATGCTTAGCCCCACATGCTAACATGCGGGGCTAAGCGGGGGATTAGTTAGTATTGGCGATTATTCGCCTTTGCTGAACTTCTGCAGCGCGTACTGGGCGCCGCGGTAGGCGGAGAGGGGGATGGCATTCGTGGCGAGGGCTTGTTCGAAGAACGCTTTCGCTCCTTCAGCATCTTTTCGAGATGCGGTTCGCAAGCCGATGAAGTAGTACGCCTCGCACATTTGTGCGTTACGTCCTGCCGGATCGGTATTCTTGACGGCCATCAGCACCTCGCTGTCTTCTAGCTTCCCCATGACGTACAGCGTCAAGATGTCAAACCAGACTCGATCTTCAACCTTTTTCTCGGCAATCGGGGCAAAAACTTTGGCGGCTTCTTCCTGTTGTCCAGCGAATACCATCGAGGTGTAACGCCACGGTTCGAGAAACAACATCGAAGGATTCAGACGAACCGCCTCGTTGAACGACTCGCTCGCTTTAGCGTAGTCTTTGTTGAAGAACAACGCGAATCCGAGATCGTAGTGAGCCGAAGGCATGTTCGGCTGCATCTCGATCACCTTGCGGAAATCGGCCAAGGCGGCATCCATCTTTCCCTGTTGCAAACGGGCACTCGCTCTGAGCGACCAGGGGACGTGTTGCGTGGCGTCGAGTTCGATCGACTTGTTCAAGTCCGCCTCCGCTGCGACAGCTTCGGCAGCTTGGAGTCGGGTGAAACCTCGATTTGTCCAGGCAGCCACGAGTTCGGGATTCAGTTGCAGCGCCTTGTCGAAATCGGCCACTGCTTCGCTCTTTCGCCCCACACTCTGCAAAAACATCCCACGATTGTTATACAACAGGGGCTCTTCCGGCAACAAAGCGATTGATCGGTCGAATTGAGCTTTTGCATCTTCCGGGGAGTTGTTTCGGGCAAACATATCGCACAGTGCAACGTGAGCTGCCAGATGTTCAGGGTCTTTGTCGATCGCACTCTGCAGTGCGAACCCGGCCTCATTGATCTGATTGAGTTGCGTATGCAGAAGTGCCTTCTGGTAGTACAGGTTGGCTTTCTGGAAGTCTTCGATCCCAGTACGTCCTAGAACTTGCTGAGCGATCTTGATTGCCTGCTCGGCATGTTCTTTCCGATTCTCGACCGCAGCCAACTGGGACATCCCGTACAGGTACGGTAGGTAGTAGTCAGCATTGAGTCCTTCATCCGTCTTGCTGAGTTCGGTGATTGCGGCTCTGGCATCGGCGATCCCCTCGCGAATCATCGCCGCATCCTGCTTATTGGTCCCCAACTCAACCCGGGCACTCCCCCGCAGATACAGGGCGACATGGTCGTTCGGCAACTCTGCCAGCAACAGCGAAAGTGTTGTAATCGCTTTGTCGTAGTCGCCGTCGCGATACGCGTCATCGCCAGCGATCCGTTGAGCTTCGTACTTGTCAACGGGAGCATCAGTCGATGCAGTACCCGCCGGAGTTGTTACGGCCGGGGCCTCTGTCGTCGGCTGCCCCCAGACAACACCAGCGCCGATCCACAAGGCCAAAGCAGGAAGGGCAGCGACAACCTGTTGACGTGTCATCAAACGAACATCCATGAGAACTCCAGACTCGGCTATGACTTGTGGAAAACTTCATTCTCGACAGGCGTTTCGACCAGCGAGCGAATGACTTGATCAAACGTAAACCGACTCGGTCTACCTCTCTCATTACCCTTACAATCGCCAGAATCGACGAAATTTGCAAGCATCCTCTTGCGTAAATCCTGTTTCGACTCAGTCGAATACATCATTTGGGAAGACTCTCAGTTCGTGGTTTTCCACAAAGCAAATCGCGGAAGTCACCCGTTCGTCAACCGAACCGGCTGCAAGAAATCGCCACATTTCAGCCAGTTGGCCGCCCCCAAAACGTCCACTCCGACCACGTTCGCGTAGTCATCTCAGTCAAGCAAAGGGGAACTTGCCAACTCAATCGAACAGACTTTCAGAATTCCTCATGCAGCGACTTCACTTTCCCGATAGGACTGTCTACAATCCAAATCTGTGAGGCAAACAGCGAAGTACCATCGCCTCAACATAGCGCGGGGTGGAGCAGCCCGGTAGCTCGCGAGGCTCATAACCTCGAGGTCGCAGGTTCGAATCCTGCCCCCGCCACTTGTTTTGACGGTAGCGAAACTCGCTGACCGTCGGGTTACACGAAAGGTCGTCATCTTCGGGTGACGGCCTTTTCGCGTTCTATCGCCAGTTCTCGCAACGACTTCGAGCATCACGTTGCGTCTCGAAGTCTCCGTCTCGCCACGCGACATTCTTCTCCCCCGTCCGCCCCGGGTTCCGACGCCGATCTCGCCCAAAACTCTCGGTCGTCTCTGACTCTCGCCTTGTCTGGGTTATACGGTGTTGCGAGCGCTCAATCGGTCGGAATCGACATGCTTGTGAGCGCTCGGCCAGAATTCGTGCCAAATGATTACCTCTTGTCAGACACCGAAGTCGATCGTCGTTCGCCCCGCCCTCCGGGTATGAGCGTGGACGTTCGCGGTGCGCGACCGAGCGACTCTGTCATTGGGAAACTGCCGCCGCTGACATTACGAATGGGACGGATTCCTGTTGGAAGTCGATGTCGGGATGCAGAGCGGGATCGATTCCAACGGTTTTTACGAGGTCAGGGGAACTCTTGCTGCGGGGTGGAGAGTTCGATCTCGTCTCCTCGCAGTGGGATTGGGGCGTCTTGAGGGAGCGGGATCGCGACAGGTTTGTCGTCTTCTACTCCGCCGCCCAGCCACCGGGGAAGACGGGTCTTCTTTGACGATGCTGCGGTTAGCTCGGCGGTTTGAAATCGCCCTTCAGTGGTTGGCGATTCGTCGGAAATGGACCGTCGACTCAGACGTTGTGGCAACGCGAAATTAAGGCCCAGAAAGGGTGACCCCGAGTCGCTGTCCATCGCGAATGCCCCACCGGAATTTCGACAACCACTGCAAGAGAGGCCGATTGCGCCAGAACAGAGGAGGGCGAAAAGTGGAAGAACACGGGTCATGTCGTCGAGATTCGTCTAAGGAGTGTGTCGGATACAAACCGTTTCTGCAGGTCAAGGTTCTGGGGCGTTGAGTTACGGAATCGTCGGTTCGTATTGCGTGGGAATTCCATTGCTGTTCTTGCCGCCGAAGAGTCCCCCTTTGCATCCTGCGATCAGGCACAACAACGTCAGACACAGAGCGACACTGGTCCACCGGCATCGATCAGGGAAAATACGCATTTCATGCTCCCAGATGGAAGAGGCAGCCCCATTGTGTCAACGGGACGAAATTGGATTGGAGTAGGTGAAAATTAGGAAAAAACAGCGGCGCAAGGCCTGAGCCTGTTGTTCTGACACCGTGCGAAGTCGGAAGGGAGTGGGGTGATAGCAGAAACCCGCCGAACGAGTGAAGACCAATTTTTCACCTCATCGAGAGAGGCATGCATTCCCCACATGGCAACTCCCCGAACCGGGGGCATCAGCCGACGCGAAACTCCTTCTCCCCCGCTGGAAATTCCTTTGAAATAGGAACGTCTATAGCGGGGGAGAGGGAGAGGCTGACAACAAAGATCACCAGTTGGCGAGGATCACAATCCGGGGGCTGCACCCCATCGCGAGAGAAGCCTTGTGGCGATCGCGGGTCAACCGGTGAAGAGGACGGTGTCGACGAGATAGGTCGCGGCATCTTGAATTGCGACGTTTCCTGTCAGCCCGGCAAGTGTGACAAGCGTGACACCGAGGATCATCAACGAGCCAACAATTAACTTGCCGACGTCTTGGCCCTTCAAGCTTCCCAATTGATCGGGATCGTGCGAAAGATAAGCCGATGCGGCAAAGAACTCCTCGCCAATCAGAGTGAAGTCGCAAGCTGCCACGAAGAACGGAAGTTGAGAAGGTTGTGCAGTTCCGGCCACCTGAATGGCACCAATCGCATTTCCAGTCTCCGCGAGAATGAGAGACTCGGCAAAGAAGGCCCCCATGTAAAAGCAGGCCGCTGGCTTCTCGCGGACCATTTCGCCTGTGAGGTAAGCCACATATCCAAACTGCTCGTCGGTGACATACGAGATGTCGTCCTCGTTGTAAGCATCGGGACGACCCGCCGAAAGGAAAGCCGCTTCGACGGTCTCTCGGGCGGCTGTCATCACGAGCGACTTGCTCGTGGGGACCTCGACACGGGCCTCGTACTCGGCTGCCTGTCGGGCGACGTGAGAAAGTACAGTTAGCCCGGCAATGGTCTGAATGTCGTTCATGTCGAGAATCCCCGGCACGAACAGGACCGATTTTCCCATTTCGGTTGCCCGCCCGACTGCTTCCTCGACCGCCTCCAGACCTGCGATCTTGCGGATGTACAACGTTCGCCCACTGCGAGCCATCAGGATGAAAATTACCACCGAGCCGCAAACGATCGCCGTGATGAGCGCCAGCCAACCTCGCGACTTGTTGAGCATTTGCACGCTCGCGACTGCGGGCCGATCGAGCGGCGTTTCGACTATGGGCGACTTCTCTCCATCCTGATTAACTGCCTGCAATCGAAACCAGTAAGGCTCGCCATCGACACACTGTTGAACCAGTCCCGTCATTGTGCCATGACGATGATCGGCAGCCGTCGGGATGAGTCGTCCTACTTCTTGATAGATACCGCCGAATTCTCCAGATCGCGTCAGCAGATAATACGCGACCTCAGATCGACCAGACTTGTCGAGCCGGTCGTCGGGCGACAATTTGAAGGAGACTTGCAACAACTCGCCGGCGTCCCAGGAATTGTCCGCGGCGACAAGTGATGTTGGTGGAGCGGGAGCTTTCGCGTCGGCGTCGGTCCCCATCATCAAAAGGCCACAGCCCAACGATGCCAACATCACCAGTGACCGTAGCAGTCGACGAAGCCGCCCCACTGATGAGTCGCAACGCGGAGCTTTGTCGGTTGTCTGCATTGTGAAGTTCATCGATCCGTTCCCTGTCTGAACATCCGCTCCCCAAAGACTCTCCCCATCATCATCGATCACATGCACGTAAACTTAGCCGAAACGGCCAACCCTGCAAAGCCGCAAGCCGTGCAAGTTGCCGGTTTGAAAGCAGGGGAACGTTGGCGACACAAATCCTTGCGGATAGATGCAGGCCCCAATACAGATCGCCGCAAGGATGGCGGAGGGATCAGTCGACGCGAGGATGACCATCACGAATCGACCGGGCGGCTCGCCAAGATTTTCCCTGCATCCGCGAACAACTCCTGACAAACACGGGTCGTTTTCCAACTGGATCGCCACTTCCCCCGGTCTTTGTCTATTCCGGGCCACTGTCGCACGCGCCAGATTTCTGGCAGTTTTCATGCTCCTTCAAAGAGGGGAAACTTACCTCCCCTCACGATTGCCCATACAATAAGGTGGCGCATCTCTGACACTGCGGTCTACTTTCTGTGGTCGACAAGATGTGCCTGAAGTTCCCCTCTGGAGCACGGAAGAATGAGTCTCGTTCAAGTCATCGGTCGCTTAGCAAAATGGGCCGTTCTTTACATGATCGGGGCCACAACCACTTTTGCCGATGATGCAGCCAATCAACCAGCAGATTCTGTCGGAGCCGAGTCCCCCGCAGTGGTGTCTGCGATGAAGGGGCCGGCGAAAGTCGGCCGCTTCCTCACGCTCACTCAGCCACTCGGCGAGTCATCGTTGCAATCGGTTCGCCGCACAGCCATCGAACTTGCGGATGAAGCTCGACGACAAGGAGCGGAGGGGACACTCATTATTGGACTCCCTTCGGGGACGTGCGACTTTACACACGCTTATGCGATTGGAGACTTTCTTGTTTCGGAATCGATCGCGGGACTTCGGACTGTGGCATGGGTCGAAGGAGACTCAACGGGGCCGGCATCGCTCATTGCAATCGCCTGTCGTGAGGTCATCCTGCATCCGAACTCTCGCCTGGGGGACATCGGAAAGGGAGAAACATTGTCGCCCGAACGTCTCGAAATTGCGTTACAGCTCACGCGACGCAGCGGCAATCCACACGCTAACGAGGCCATCGCCCGGGCAATTTCGGACGTGAACGCTGTCCTGCTGAAGGTCGAATGGATGGCCGACGGAGTCAAGCAAAGTCGCATGGTTTCCGCTGCCGAACGGGATCAGCTCAAAACTTCGGGTCTGTCCCTGGCAAGCGAACTGGCCGTTAAGGAGAAAGGGGCCATCGCTTCATTCTCAGGAGTTCAGGCAACTCAACTCGAAGTGTTGTCCACCCGGTTGGCCGACAGCCGACGCAGCGTGGTTGAACTTCTTGATTTACCGATCGAAACACTGCGGGAGAAGAGCGGTACTAAGGGGGCATCGGTCGTGAGAATCATTCCGATTGAAGGGATGATCGACGAATCCAAGCGGGCAATGTGGTCGCGACACATTCAAACCGCTCTGAATGACGAAGCCGACATCATCATCTTTGAGATCGACTCTGGCGGTGGTTATCAATACGACAGCGAAGAACTGGCCAAAGAAATTGCCAACCTCGAAAACTATGGAGTGCGAACCGTCGCCTACATTCCCAAAATGGCTTACAGCGGAGCGGCTCTCATTGCGATGGGATGTGATGAAATCTATCTCCATCCGACGGCTCACCTGGGAGACATCGGGCAAATCGTCATGAACCCAGCCGAGGGGATCATCAACTTTGCTCCAGCGAAATTCCTCAGCCCGTTGCTGGTGACCCTCAAAGACCTGGCCGATCAGAAGCATCGCCCAGCAGCTCTCGCAATGTCGATGGCCGACAAGAACCTTCCAGTCTACGAAGTCCGGCACGCTGAAAGCGGCTCGCTCTGGTACATGGACGAGGATGAAATCCTCGCGGCGAATGGTCAGTGGATCAAGGGGGGAGTCGTCCCCGAAACAAAGGACGAACGCTTCCTGACCGTCAATGGCGTCCGGGCTCACGAGTTATTGCTGTCAGGCCCCAACGTCAGCAGTCTGACCGAGTTGAAGTCGTTACTCAACCTTTCCGAAGATGTCGATGTCCGCACACTGCAACACACCTGGGTCGACAACATGGCCCTGATCCTCAACCATTGGTTCTTCTCGGGTCTGCTGATCGTGCTGGCATTGATCTGCCTATTCATCGAATTGCACATTACCAGCGGCTTCTTCGGGGCGGGCTCCGCCGTCTTCTTCGGACTGTTCTTTTGGACGAAAGTGCTCGGGGGAACTGCTGGGACACTGGAAATCGTTCTCTTTCTAATCGGCTTGGTCTGTCTGCTACTCGAGTTGTTCGTTACTCCTGGGTTTGGCGTCCTTGGAGTGTCAGGGTTATTGCTGATTCTGGCTTCGCTATTTATGGCGGGTCAAACCTTTGGCAACATGGAGCCGGGACGCGATCTGTCACGTGCATTGGAGACCGGCTTCACACTCCTCGGTGCGTTTGGAGCAGTGATCGTCATGTCACTGCTGATGAGCCGTTTCTTGCCCAGCATCCCCCTCCTCAACAGCATCATCCTCGCTCCCCCCAGCACTCCCGGTGATGGCGACAACACCCCCCGACTACGACGAGAACTGACCGACAGCGAACAAGCGCTGCTTGGCCAATCGGGGGTTGCCGTCACCACATTACGCCCCGCAGGTAAGGCGATGATCGGCAGCAAACTGGTCGACGTCGTGAGCCGCGGGGGGTACATCGACGAAGGGACCCCCATCGAGATCACCGAAGTCGTCGGGTCTCGGATCGTCGTCAGTGCCAGAGAAGCGTAACCCTCAGGTGCAGCCAAACAACGGGAGCAACGACGAGTTGTGTTGCATACCTCTCGATGCGGTCGTGCTCGGGCGACGTTGAGTGACTGTGGAACAAACCACCTTTTAGGACGGGACTTCTTCGACCACGATATTGTCGTTCGTGTAAACGTCAATCTCCGAGGCAATCAACAAGGACTGTCGAATGATGTCGGCGGCCGATAACGTCGAGTGTCTCACGAGGGCTCGGGCTGCGGCAATGGCGTATTGACCACCCGAGCCGATCCCGATGACCCCATCGGTCGGCTGCACCACATCTCCCTGGCCAGTGACAAGGAGCGAGTGCTCGGCAGAGACGACGAGCATCATTGCTTCCAGCCGACGGAGTACGCGATCGGTTCGCCAGTCGCGGGCCAACTCGGTGGCGGCTCGCGGGATATTTCCGGGAAAGTCCTTCAGCTTCGCTTCGAACCGTTCGAGTAACGCAAATGCGTCGGCCGTTGAACCGGCGAAACCGACGATCACCTTTCCATCCAAGAGCTTGCGAATCTTCCGAGTATCCCCCTTAAGGATGTCGGAGCCGTATGTCACCTGACCATCTCCACCAATGGCAACCTGACCATTGTGACGCACAGCCAGAATGGTCGTCGATCGTGCCTTCACCCGAGTGAGAGACTTCCCCATGATCCAGAGTCCAAATTCGATGTCATCAGAAACAACACACCGTTTAACCCCACGTTGATGTACGCCGGGTTAAACGGTGATAACGCAAATGTCTCACGCAATGATTAGTGAGTGTGATCGTGTAGAAACGCTGGCTCTTTCCCTTCCGATGCCCGATAGAAATCGAGAATCGACTTCTTCAGAGCCGCAGCGGTTGCTGGGTCTGCACTTTGCTTCGCCTTCATCGACGCGACCAGAACGGCATGTGCGGCGGTCAGCTTTTCGACGTACTTATCAGCATCTGGCTTGATCCGCTGCGTCATGAAGTAGTCGGCAATCGTCCGCTGAATGCTTGTTGCGTGATCTTCCTTTGTCGTCACCCAACGTACGGCCTGATTGAGCGACTGGGCATCGGCCTTGCCTGCTAATTCAGCAAGGCTTGCCTGAGCCTTGGCAATGGTATCGTGATCCTCCAGCATCTGCTCGAAGCGATGTTGATCGGCATAGATTCCGCAGGGGACCTGGCAGTGTGCCCAAGCCGTTGCGCCGATGCCCCCAAGAACAAGTACTGCAACAAGCACGGGGACAAAACGATTAAATTGCATTTTCGGCATCGCTGATGCTCCACAAGTGAGGGGTCAGGGAGTTGCCCAAGGGGAGAGACATCCTCTCACGTTGGGCAACACGAGTCTATCCGCAACAGCCAACAAGTCGAGCGACCTGGTTGGATTCGGATGCGCCACTGCCAATCACGCACAGCGATTTGAAATCGAATTACGCTGCGAAGATCTTCTTCAGCCGGGGATCGCTCGTCAGCTCCCCCTCTTTCGACGGAGTCGATTCGATCAGCTTGGCGATGACGTCATCGGTGGTGATTCCATCGCTCTCGGCAGAGAAGTTTGTCACGATGCGGTGCCGCAGGACAGGGGCGGCAAGGGCTTGGATGTCTTCCGTCGAGACATGCGTGCGCCCGTGAATGAGTGCCCGGGTCTTTCCACCGAGCAGAAGAAACTGAACGGCTCGCGGACCTGCTCCCCAACTGAGCCAGTCGTTGATGAAGTCCGGAACACCCTCCTGGCCAACTCGCGTCTGACGGACCAAAGCGAGGGCGTAATCGGCGATATGATCACTGACCGGGACCGCACGGACGAGCTTCTGGATTTCCAGAATGTCTGCGTCGTTCAGAACTGCTTCGACACTCGCTTCATCGACGCCAGTTGTCTGCAGGGCGATCTGTCGTTCTTCGACAGCAGACGGATATCCGACCTTCACCTTAAACATGAACCGGTCTTGCTGAGCTTCTGGAAGTTGGTACGTCCCTTCCTGCTCGATGGGGTTTTGTGTGGCGAGCACAAAGAACGGGTTCGGCAGCACGTGTCGAGTTTTTCCCACTGTGACCTGTCGCTCCTGCATTGCTTCCAGCAAGGCGGCTTGCGTCTTGGGTGGGGTACGGTTGATCTCGTCTGCCAGAATGACGTTGTAGAACAACGGGCCCGAGACAAACCGGAACTCGCGGTCGCCGGTGTCGCGGTTCTGCTGCAACACTTCTGTCCCGGTAATGTCGGCCGGCATGAGGTCGGGAGTAAACTGAATTCGGCTGAAGCTCATCGACAAGCTGCGGGCGAGCGTCGAGATCATCAACGTCTTCGCCAAACCGGGGACCCCTTCCAGCAAACAGTGCCCCCGACTGAACAACGAGATGAGCAACTCATCAATGACGGCCGACTGGCCGACGATGACTCGCCCCATCTGTTCCCGAATCTGATGATACGCCTTCGCGAGCTTGTTGATCGAGTCTTGTGTCTGTTCCGTCACTGCGTCCGACATGAAAAGCTCCCACGGCGATTAATGATACGTCACTGAGTCGACCCCACCCTCGCGCGGGGACGAGTCACATGGTACGCAACCGACTCGACCATGAGCAAACGACTTGCAAGAAATTCGTCAGGGACCGATGACGACACCATGCTGTACAGGCCCGTCACGCAATGAATGGCCCCAATCGGGATTTGTTACCAGAAGTGGACATTGGGAGGGGCTGTGACCTTGAGGACGCTCGCACCTTTCAGTTGTTCGACTTCCACCTTGGGGGAATTCTGAGTGATGAGGGCCTTGCCGAATGATTTCCCCTCTTCCACGCTGACGATCGAAATGACACCCACATACAGAGGCTTGTCCTCTTTGTCTCTCAGCGCGAGAGTGAGTGAATCTCCCACAGCAATCCCATCTTTCGAACCGAGATTGATCTCCACGAGTTCCTTGCTGATGACATTCGTCACGACCCCTTGCACCAACTTTGGCAGCCGCGGCGGCGTGTGAGCCTTTTCCCACAGTACCTTTGCCATATTGCAGAGGGAGATAAACTCCTCGCGGCGAGCGATCTCCTTCTCGCTCAGACGATCATCTTCTTTCGACGCATTCGCCAGTTCCAAAACCAGGTCCCAGTTCGTCTGTTCTTTGTGAGCCGAGTTGCGTAGAAGGAGTCCATACCCCAGCACGGCTGTCGCCCACTGCATACTTTTCGACGGCGGACCGACGACGTTCTTCAACGGATATTCCCGTTTCACGCTCTCTGTCCCGTCAGGCTGTTTGTACCGCACCTTGACGAGCAGCAACTCGTCCTTGTCGGCCCTGGGCATCTCCTCGACCAACCCGACCGGGCTTCCTTGAGCACCGTCGACGCGAAGAGTTGATTTGACGCTACGCACACCCGGCACCGAGCGAATCGCCTCCTCCGCTGCCTGCCGAATGGCCTCGCCCTCAACTGCCTCTCCCACCCGAAGTTCGACGTTTCCGTCCTTCACCTTGATCTCGATATCGTAACCCTGAAACTTCTTTGCGGTCAGCGTCGACGCGACTCGTTCCGCCAGACACTGATTCGTCGGCTTCTCCCCAACTTCAATGTCTGGAACCTTTAACTCCTGATATCGAAGCGGATCAATAAACGGTCGATGGTGCCATTCTTCCGGTGGAATAATCTCATAGAGAGCCGTCACGCTATGCCCCGCTCCGAGTTCTCCGGCGTCGATCTTATCATTGTTAAAGTCCTCGGCTGCAAGAAGTCGGTTTTCATAACCTAAAAGTCGATAGGCACCCACGTGCTGCGGGTTGAATTCGACTTGTAACTTCACATCTTTGGCGATGGTGTAGAGTGTTCCCATTAACTCTTCGACGAAGATTTTCTTCGCTTCATCGATATTGTCGATGTAGCCATAGCTGCCGTTCCCCTTGTCTGCGAGTCCTTCTAATTTCGCATCCTTGATGTTCCCCATGCCGAAGCCGAGGATGGAGAGGAAGACGCCAGTCTCCCGTTTCTCTTCGATGAGCTTCACGAGTTCGCCGTCATCCGAGACTCCCACGTTAAAGTCGCCGTCGGTGCAGAGGATGACGCGGTTGGTTCCGTTGTCGATGAAGTGTTGTTTGGCAATCTCATAGGCGAGCTTGATTCCTCCTTCTCCGTTCGTTGATCCTCCAGCGGTTAGCGTGTTGATGGCCGCTAGAATGGTTTCGTGATCGTCGCCGGCGGTGCTGTCGAGTTTGAGGGCGGCATGCCCAGCGTAGGTGACGATGGCAATGCGGTCGTTCTTGCCAAGTTGCTTTGTGAGAAGCCGCATCGATTCCTGCACGAGCGGTAATTTATTTGCCGACTGCATGGAACCTGAAGTGTCCAGGAGGAAGACAAGCCGAGTGAGTGGCCGTTGTTCGAGAGGAATTTCTCTTCCCTTGAGGCCGATGCGAACAAGTTTGTGCTTAGGGTTCCACGGACACTGGGCGACCTCCCGCGTCACCGCAAAGGGCTCACCCGCCTCTGGGAGCGCATTGTCGTAGGAGAAGTAATTAACTAACTCTTCCAACCGCACGGCATCCACTGGAGGGAGCGAGCCTTCATTGAGGAACCGCCGCGTGTTGGAATAGGAGGCGGTGTCAACATCGAGTCCAAACGTAGAAAGAGCCGCCTCGCCAGTCGGGACGATGAAATCATTCTCGGTGATGGGCCGATATGATTCGCTCCCCTGTGCATCCCCTGTCGGAATGGTGAGACCGCCGTCACCATTCGGGTCGAACCGCAGTTCCCAACTTCCATCCTGCCAGGTGAGGGGCGTCTTCGCCATCCTAAGGAGGGCTACTTCCTTATCGGTAGGGTTTCTCGCCAGCTGTTCGTTCCTTTCAAAATCAGCGGATAGGACCTGATGGCGAAACGTCCAATGTTGACCACTCCCCTCTTGACCGCTCAGTGGTTTCCCAGTCGAGGTGGCCTTCTGATTGCGAATCTCTTGGACACGCTGGGCATTGCGGTAGTAGTACAGGCGGGCGACATTCTGTGCCTGGTCCGCTGCAGACTGTTCGCGACTCAGATGCTTCTCGCCGAATCGCGGATAGGCACCATTCATCAGTTCTCGTCTGCGTTCAAAAAAGACTGGCCCTTCGAAGCTGTGCGTCACTATGTTCGAGTAGTCATCAACCGGCTGAATGGAGTTTCTGTTCCCACCCAACGACACATCTAGACTCAAGTTGTCTGGCGGTGACACTAATCCGACAATAGTACTTGTTGGCCAAACATCACGGCCAACAAGGTTGAGTGTTGGAACTGCGGTAACCGCAGGAGCTTCGTTGACCCAAATGCGCTGCGCGGGCCGCCAGTCATGAGGGACGCCAGCATAGGGAAAGAACGGGCCGATGTACGGATTAGCCGATGCACTGTATTGCGTGGGGTACGTAATCTGAGCAGAATTATTGCTGGGGGCATTCGCGGGCCAGGCGTAAC
Organism: Planctomycetaceae bacterium; assembly: GCA_041398965.1. Classification (GTDB taxonomy): domain Bacteria; phylum Planctomycetota; class Planctomycetia; order Planctomycetales; family Planctomycetaceae; genus JAWKTT01. The sequence goes on from JAWKTT010000028.1 coordinate 44,103, forward strand.
TCGGGAGGTCAAATCTCTGCGTTGGCCCCGATGCCAAGGTCGACCTCTGCTTAGCGAGAGACTGCGACTCCCCATCGACGATCACACCATCGTCCGGGCGGGGGACGTCCGTCGTCATCAGCTCGGCGAGTTCTCGCCCGTCTTGAGAAACCTCATCCAGGAGGAGCTGTTGTTCTTCCGGCGAGAGTGTCTCCAGAAATAGGAGCCACTCGCGTTGTTGTTCTTGATGCCAGGCGTTGGCGTAGTCGGAGAGGGCGAGCCGGTAGCTCCCATCGTCGGCCAGCCGTCCGACGCCCGTCACAGGTGTCGGGGTGACCGATGGAGCGTTGAGAAAACTTAGCGAGATGAGCACCAAGACCACCCCGACCACCGAAGCCACACCCAGCGTCTGACTCTTCGCCGTGTGTGGTGAAGCAACGGGCTTTACGACGACCGACGACGCTCCCGCAACCGTCCGACGGTTATCCGATTTCGTCGTGAGTAAAAGGGGTGACTTGGGTTGCGTCTCGGTTTGCAAAGCGGCGAAGAGTTGCGTTGCAATCGTTTCGATCTCCGCGACAGCGGCCCGTGCTTCGGGAGAACTGGCGAGAAGCTGTTCGACCTCGGCTCGTTCCGCCGCGTCGAGTTCACCGACAACATAGGCCGTCAGTCGGGGATCGTCTGGGGAATAGGAATGGGTGAACATGTGGGTCTCCAGTGCGTCAGGTGACTGTTGCGTCAGATGTTTGGTGCGTCAGATATTGGTGATGAGCGTTTGCATCGACCTCTCCCAATTCGGCGGGGAACGACGTTGCGGTAGACGGTGGCCAGCGGGTCTCTCAGGTCACGCGGGATCGGATTTGTTTCAATCCGGTATGAATCAGAAACCCGATGTTCGATGTACTGAGGCCGGTGACGTTGCTGATCTCTTGATAACTCAATCCGTGCTGAAACTTCAGTCGGATGCACTCCTGCTGATTCTCTGGGAGTCGATCAAGAGCCGCGAGGACGCGGGCGACATCCTCCCGATTCTCGGTCGACTGCAAAGGGGAAGGCTGTGTGACATCGACTTGAGTCATAGGGGGTTCGGCGACGGCAGACATCCGCGACTCCTTGCGTCGAACATCCAAAGCCACATTTCGGCAGACAGTGTACAACCACTGTGCCATGTGACCTGCTACGTGCTGTTCCTGTTCGCGGCACAGCTTAAGAAATGTCTCTTGCACGACCTCCGATGCTCGACCCTCGTCCCGAACAATGCGCAGGGCGTACAGCATCAGCCGGGCACCGTAGTCACGATGCGCCTCCGACACCCAATCCTGCGGGACATGTCCGTTCAGTGACATCAAGTACCTTCGTGAAGTGTCTGAACCTCTTTGAGACGGACGGGGAACGGATGCATTAGAGAGATTTTGAAGATTTCTCCAACTTGAAGGAATGAATAGTTGCGGGACGGACTTTGCGGAATTTCAAATAGGGAGTTTGCAATACCGAAACGCAACCGGCAGATTTTGCTGGACAACCGTCGGGGGACCAGCCGAACAATGAGACAGGCAGCAGCAATTTCTGCCGATACTGCGAATGTCCTACCAATGTCCAAAGATGACAACACACGTAAGCGACGTGATATCAGTGAGATACAACGAACTCGCGCCAGTCCCTCTTGGTTGAATGCCGCTAAGGCATAGAATTCGACTGATGATCCGGCTGGGGACGAGCGAACGGAAGCCTCGCGGAAGTCCTCCCATCAGGGGGAAACTTCAACTCGGCGGGGGAATGCCGGGAGGCCGATTGGGTCACTTGGCAGAATCGCCACGATTCAGGGAAGTCTCGGGCAACGTCCAGCAATCCATTTCACCTCGACCTGTCGACAGAGGCTCTCTTCGGGGATCCTTAACGATGGCAAGGGGTGAAGTCCTGAATCAGGAGAGTTTGTCATGGCTCGCCAAGATGCACTACTTAAGTTGCACAGTCAGTTAATCGCCCAGAGAGACGAGTTGCGAAAGCTGCTCGGCGTGGAATTGGGTTCGGCTGCGGCCCCCGAACTGAGCGGCGAAGATTCCTACGACTCGGCGTCGGGAGATGCCGACCGCGAAGTTACCACTCAGCTGGCAGTGCTCGAAAGCCGCGAATTGGCCAAGGTTGAGCGGGCGATCCAAGCCCTCAAGGAAGGTCGCTATGGCCAGTGCGAGGGGTGCGAGAAGAAGATTCCTGTCGCCCGGCTCAATGTTCTGCCATATACTACGCTCTGCATCGATTGCCAGCGAAAGCTCGAAGAAGGGCACCACAGGCGGGCGAGCGGGCAACCCAACTGGGAAGCCGCCTATGACTTCCAGGTCCGTTTGGTCGACTCAGAGTTGACGCTGGCCGACATCAAGATCGATGAGTAACCCGGCGACACGAACCACACAACGTCCGACAGCCGCCCGACCATTCGGCTGACAGAGATGGTGTTCTGTTGACTCAGCATCGTCGCCAAAATTCGGGTCGACAGGAATGTCTGTCCTACTAAACGATATTCACGCAGGAGACGCGAGTGCATTCCGTTTGCCGAACACTCTGTTGCCGAACCTTTCATTCCAAAGCATTCCGTCGTAAGGTCGGCACATTGCTACTGCCTGCCGCGATGATTGCCGCCTTGACCATTGCCAGCCCCCTGTCGGCACAGCCCCGCTCTTTTCGGGTCGAACGAGTTGCCGCAGAGGTCGACACATCTCAGGGGCTGACACATCTGACCGAAGTGGGGCGACACATCGCGAAGATTGCGGGACTGGTGACTCCGTCCGTTGTGCATATCGAGAGCGAACATGATGCTGCCAGTGGCGGAACGATTGAGGAGACTGGGTCGGGGATTATCTTGCGTTCATCGAAGTCGCGGGCGAACTTCATCGTCACGAATCGGCACGTGATTGTTGGAGCAAGTAAAGCGAAGATCGACATTCACCTGGCTGATGGTCGGATCATTCACCCGACTTCGATTCTCGACGACTCAGCAACTGACCTGGCTGTCCTGACTGTTCAAGAGACCGACATTTTCCCCGCCAGTTGGGGTGATAGTGACAACCTCGACATTGGACATATGGTGCTCGCGATGGGGAGTCCGTTCGGACTGAGCCAGTCGGTCACGATGGGGATTGTTTCAGCCAAAGGTCGACGATCTTTGAGTCTGGGGGGACCTCGAGAAGTCATCAATCAGGACTTCCTGCAAACTGATGCGGCGATCAACCCGGGCAACAGCGGCGGGCCTCTGGTGGACCTGCAAGGACGCATTATCGGGATCAACACGGCCATCGCCTCGCAAGGGGGGGGAAATGAAGGGATTGGATTCAGCATCCCCATTAATCTCGTGCGGTACGTTGTCGAGGAGTTGCTCGAGCATGGACGGGTACAGCGGGGTTACCTCGGGGTGAAGTTAGACAGCAACTTCAACGACGAAGCGGCTCATCAACTTTCGCTCGACCGATTGCGGGGGGCGCGAGTCGTCCATGTTTATCAGGACACCCCTGCCGGCTCAGCCGGGCTGAGAATCGATGACGTTGTGCTGAACTTTGACGGCATCGACATCGAAGACGAGAGCCATCTGATTCACCGCGTGAGCCTGACTCCGGTGAACAAGACGGTCCGGGTGATCGTGCTACGTGGCGGACGTGAGATGGCGTTACAAGTGACCCTGAGCGAACGAGTCGATTCCCGTACGTCGCCCCCCGAACCAACTCGGGGTCCGGCCTCTCGTATTCTGCCAAACTCGTTGTTCCATCAACGAACGGGACTCACCGTGCATCGAATGGAGTCGGGACTCGCAATACAAACCGGACATGTCGCCGGGACACAAGGGGTGATGGTGATGTCACTCCCCGACGGCAGCGAGTCGATTGACGGCCTACAACTTTACGACGTCATCCAGGAAGCGGCCCGCACTCCGATTGTCTCGACAGCCGATTTCGATCAAGTGCTTTCGCAACACGACAACCAGTCTCCATTGCTGCTCAAGGTTCGCCGCGTTGTCGATGGCAAGCCAGTGACCCGGCTCGTCGTTTGGACAGGTCAGTCCGTAGCGGTTCCTTGATCTGCGGACCGCTAATCGGGTGGAATGACATTCGGATCAATCGCACACCTTGTCAACAGCGGTCAATTCGCGATACTGTGAAGACTCCCTCTTCCTTATCGCAAAAGTCGAGTGTCATGGCCACTGAAGCGACGACCGAAATCGGCAGCTACTTTGTCTCGAACTACCCACCCTTCTCGCAATGGCGAAAGGAGGAGGTGCCCGAGATATTTGAGGCGCTCGATTCCATGCCGAATCGAGAAGTGCCCATGGGGATGTATCTGCACATCCCTTTCTGCCGTAAACGCTGCAAATTCTGCTACTTCCGTGTCTACACGCAGCAGAATGCGGAGACCATCAAGAATTATGTCGACGCCTTGGATCGCGAAGTTCAACTGCTGAAGGATCGACCTGGCATCGCGGGTCGACGGCTCGATTTCGTCTACTTTGGTGGGGGAACACCTTCCTATTTGAGTGCGAGGCAACTGCACGATCTCCGCAACAAGTTGAGCGAGTCGGTCTCTTGGGAAAATGCTCGTGAAGTGACCTTCGAGTGCGAGCCGGGGACGCTCAGCCTCGAAAAAGTACAAACTTTGAAGGAGATCGGCATCACGCGGGTTTCGCTCGGTGTCGAGAACTTCAAGGATTCTGTGCTCGAAGAGAACGGCCGAGCACATTTGTCGGAAGAAATCTTTCGAGCCTACGACTGGCTGAAAGCGACCGGATTCCCGCAGATTAACATCGACCTCATCGCCGGAATGGTGGGGGAAACGGACGAAAACTGGACCGCATGCGTCGAACGGGCGATTCAAATGGAGCCCGACAACGTCACCATTTACCAGATGGAACTCCCTTGGAACACGGTCTATTCCAAAGAAATGTTGGAACAAGGAGTGGCGTCTCCAGTGGCGGACTGGCCCACAAAGAGGCGATGGGCGAGCGAAGCGATGGACGCATTCCTCGCGGCTGGGTATCACCTATCGAGCGGAAACGAACTCGTGCGCAACCCCCAGACGGACCAGTTTGTCTATCGTGACAACCTCTTCCGAGGGAGCGATCTGATCGGCGTGGGGGTCTCTTCGTTCGGGCACTTTCAGGGTGTCCATTACCAAAACGATGCTGAAATCGAGTCGTACCTCACAAAGGTCCGTGCGGGTGAACTTCCGATGACTCGTGCCTTACGACCATCCCCCCACCAAACCTTGATTCGCGAGTGGATTTTGCAGATGAAGGAAGGGGAAGTTCGTTTCGAGCCATTCCGTCAAAAGTTTGGCGTCGATCCGGCGGCAGAATTTGCCACAGCGATAGCGAATCAGGACGCCGCAGGCTACCTCGTGGTCGACGAGGAGGGAGTGAAGCTGACCCGCAAGGGACTTCTGCAGGTCGACAGTCTGTTGACCGAGTACTTTGAAGAACAGCACCGCCAGGTCCGCTATACGTAACGCTGCTTCTCTGTGTCCCCCCGGGTAGCGCGTCGACCACGTTGTCGGGGCACCGCCAAGAGGGAATCGGAACGGCACTTGCAACGAACATCCATGTCGATCGCAAGTTGGCGGATTCGACGTCGAAGGAGATGCGTCGTAAGGGTTTCGGCGCAATTCAACGTGGCATCCCCCCGACGAATCGCGACTCTGATGTTGGCAGAGGGGATTGAGGCGAAAGTTTCTTAACAAATCGTCTCAATAAGCTGGGCAAACTATTCCGATAGTAACGGTTGTCCTACCTGGAAGCTGGGACAGTGCGTTCACCCCGATGCGGGGTTCCGCTGGTTTGTTGCCCCCCCAACGAAACTAGGCGTCATGTTGTTCAATCATTTTCAACGACCGCGCCGTGGCGTTTGGTCGGCGGTTCTTGCTGGTTGGGCCGGACTGACTCTTGTCAGCCCGATCCATGCCATCGAGCCACCGGCCCGACGAACACTCGGCGCCGGAACAGCGGCTGATGCCGAGCCAAGAGAGGCCGCACAACCCCGTGCGCGACTGAACTATCTCTCTTCGAGTTGGGAAAGCGTGTTGCAAAACCTCGCGACCGATACCGGTTCGACGTTGGTGTCCTACGAAGTTCCCAAAGGGCGATTCACCCGAAGCGACTACCGACAGCACACAAGGGATGAAGCGGTTCAGATTCTCAATCAAGAACTGGAACCGCTCGGCTATCGCCTGATGGCTAAGGGAAAGTTTCTCACGATCATCCCGTTGGAACATGCGCGGACCGAGTACGCTCGTCGAACGACCGGGTCTGACTCTCGGTTGACCGAGGGACCGACTGACGACCGCTCCAACCCGACAAACAGACTTTCAGGCGAAGCGACAGTCCGGGTTGGTCGACCGATCGGCGACTCAGTGGGAAGCGGCGTTCGTACGGCTGGCTATGAACTCGACGAGTATCAATTGGCTCCCGGTCAACGGCGCGCCGGCTCGCACACATCGCCAGAGATTCAATTTGAAAGCACATCGATCGGCCGGGTCTTGCAGACATCTGGCACGACGGAAGATGACTACTCCAACGGTTCACAAGGAAGCCCCGTGGGACGTCCCGTGGGTGGACCGATGAGTGGTTCCGTTGGCGAGACCACTGGGGCGACGCCACTCTTTACACCGTCCGCAGAAAATCGGCGAGTCGAGCGCAAGGTTTCCGAGTCGATCGCTGTCAGGACTCGTACGGCAACCGAAATTGGTCGAGATATTTTCAATGCCTTCAAGAGTCGGAGTCAACTTATCGATCGAGGCCCGAATGGGCTGCCAGCGTTTGAGACCCGGCGACCTGTCGAGGAAATTCTCGCCGAAGTGGCACAGGGGCCCGCTGCTGCTGTTGGAGAGGTCTGGTTCACACTGGAACTCGACACTGAGCAAAACACTGTCTATCTCACTGGGGGAGAACAGACTGTCAACAGCCTGGCAGCACTCGTTCGCCGATTGGATTCGATCAGCCCGAACGGACAGAAGATGAAGCTGGTCTCCGGGACCTCGGCACTTCCTCCAATCGGTCGCCAACTCTCCCCGCAACTGGGACGACTCAAGACATCCTCCCCCGATGCGCGAAGCCAGTTTCTTGAAGGTTCAGGACACGGAGACCAATTCCGCGACCCGCGATTGGCGTTGCAAGGTGACGGAGTTGAAAGTGCTCCACAGATCGGCAACGTCGGCGACGGAACAGAGCCTCGCGGACGGAATGAACTTCCTATGCAAGGGCTTCCTCCAACCATCACACCGGCACTCGTTGGTGGGTTGAAAGGGGACGTGACGATCGAATCGATCGATGACCTCAACATGCTCATTCTGCGTGGAAACGAGCGAGACGTCGAGCAGGTGATGCAGGTCATTCAGGCGATCGAAAACGTTGCCCAGGGGTCGCTCCCTGAGGTTCATCTGCTCAACCTGAGGCACGTCAGCAGTGAAGCGCTGGCGGTGTTGTTGAGCGATGTTTATCAACGACTGAATACACAGCAGGAAGATCGCGGACGGACCCCGCCGACCATTAACGTTGTGCCGGTCGTGCAGCCAAACGCTGTCTTGATCCTGGCCCCGGCAACAGCGATCGAAAGCATCCTGTCACTTGCCGAAGCACTCGATCAGCCTTCTGATCCGGCGGCGGAAGTCCAGGTTCTGCGATTGAAGCATGCGATCGCGGCACAGGTTGTGCAGTTGCTGGATCAGTTCTACCAAGACCGCCCCGGACTCGGGACCCGTGTCCGTGCGATTGCTGACGCTCGCACAAACTCGGTCATCGTCCAGGCGCGGCCCCGCGAACTTTCGGAAATTGAACTTTTGGTCAAACGCGTCGACCGTGACACAGCCGGTGCGACACATCAGGCGCGAGTTTTTCCCCTGACTCATGCTGCCGCCGACGAGTTGGCCACATTCCTGAACACTGCCATCCAAAGCGTCGTCAACCCTGCATCAACCACGGGACTGGGCGGAACGGGTGGCGGAGGGGGCGGAACATCGACACAACAACTACGAGACTCGAAGTCGGTGGTCTTAGAGTTCTTGTCGACTAGTGGAGACGTACAGAAACTCGTTCGTTCGGGGTTGTTGACCGACATTCGGATTACAGCCGACCCCCGAACTAACGCGCTGCTCGTGACGGCTCCAGCCGGGAGTCTGACGCTGCTTGGCGAGTTAATCCGTGTCCTCGATCAACCGAGTGCGGCTGTCGCCGACATCAAGATGTTTCAGTTGAAGAACGCCGACGCCGGTGCCGCCGTTACCATGTTGGAGACCTTGTTCGCCGATCAAGATCAGCAACAGCGGCTCGGCATTCAACTTGTGGGTGCGGAAGACTCGAGCAGTCTGGTCCCTTTGAAGTTTCAATCGGATGGTCGGACGAACACGGTCATTGCTATTGGTGGTCCGGATGCCCTGCGAGTGGTCGAGGCGATCCTGTTGAAGCTCGATGCGTCCAACGTTCGCAATCGCAGTTCGATTGTGATGAAGCTACGGAACAGTCCCGCAGCCGATGTCGCCAATGCGATCAATCAGTTCCTTCAGTCGCAGCGTGACCTCGCCCAGTTAGACCCCGATCGTGTGAGCACGTTCGAGCAACTCGAACAAGAGATCATCGTCACCGCCGAGCCGATCACGAACAGCCTGATGATTAGTGCGACACCGAAGTACGAAACCAAGATTCGCGAACTGGCCGAGCAACTCGATCGTGAGCCGGAACAGGTGATCATTCAGGCGATGCTGGTGGAAGTGGAACTCAACGACACCGACGAGTTCGGGGTCGAACTTGGGTTTCAGGACTCCGTTCTCTTCGACCGCAGTGTGATTGATGCCATTCAGACACTGTCGCAAACGACCACCGCTCCCAACGGAGTGCAAACGACGTCTCAGCAAGTCATTTCGCAGTCATCTCAACCCGGCTTTGCCTTCAATGGGTCTTTGCTTGGTAACAACACCGCGATCAACCCCTCAGCCGTTGGCACGCAAGGACTTGCAAACTTCGGCGTCGGTCGGGTCAACGGCGACCTTGGCTTTGGCGGCCTCGTTTTGTCGGCAAGCAGCGACTCCGTCAGCATGCTGATTCGAGCCTTGTCGTCTCGCCGCAATGTGCGCGTGTTGTCTCGTCCACAGATTCTGGCTCTCGACAACCAGGAAGCGAGGATCCAAGTTGGCCAAAAGGTCCCCATCGTCAACGGGGTGAACACAACTGCAACAGGGATCGCCAATCCCAACGTTATTCAGCAAGACACCGGGATCATCCTGACGGTAACACCGCGTATTAGTCCGGAAGGACAAGTGGTGATGGTCGTCGATGCCCAGAAGAGCGGCGTCAGTGCTGCTGGGATTCCGATCTTCACCGACACCGCCGGCAACGTCTTCAACTCGCCAATCATCGACCTCACGATCGCAACGACCACTGTCAAGGTGCCCGATCAGCAGACCATCGTCGTCGGGGGAATGATCACGAAGTCTGATGAAACGACCGAACGCAAAGTCCCCTACCTGGGCGACATCCCAATCCTCAAGAACCTGTTCCGGTTTGACTCTCACACCGAGCGTCGTACCGAACTGCTCATCTTTCTGACCCCACGAATCATCCGACACGATGGCGACATTGAATTGGTCAAACAGGTCGAAGCCGAACGGATGCACTTCTTCGAACAGGAAGCGGAAGAGATTCATGGTCCCCTCTTCTCCGTCCGACGTCCACAAGGTTACGACGACACCTTCACACCCGGAGCCAATGGCCCCACGATGATGCAGAACGACCCGTTCTACGACACGCCAAACTATCAATTCGGACCTGGATCACCCCCTCCCCCACCTACGGCCCCTGGCCTGCAAAGAGTCGGCCCTAACGCACGCTAGCGATCGAATCCTCTCTTTATTTCTCTGGACAACCTGACTCTTTTCTGACACCCCCTCCTTCTTCTCCCCACCTGACCGGAACCCAAGCAATGAGCACTGCACAGTCGACTCAGCGGCGAATGCTGTCCGTTCTGGCTATGGTAATGCTCTTGGTGAGCGGGACCGGATGTACGCAGTTGGGGCTGACGGCGTTGCTGAAGAAGAATCGGATGACCATAGCCGACACGAAGCATCCGGTCGACGAGATCATCAGCATCTGGGAAGTGGGGGAAGGTCGCGGTCTGGACGGGTTGCCAACCCGTGGATTCGCGGGGCAGTTACTCTTTTTCACGAATGGAATCGACGAGCCGATCGTCGGAAATGGAGACATCCGCATCTATGTCTTCGACGATCAGGGAACCGAAGACGAGCAGACTCGCCCCTTGCATCAATTCGACTTTCCTGCGGTCGCCTTCAACGCCTTTCTTCGAGAAGCGAACATCGGCCCGGGGTATCAGATTTTCATTCCGTACACCCGCAAAGGGGGACATCAGGCCGAGTGCTCGCTTCGGATTCGCTACACCCCGGTCGATGGAGGGGCACCAGTTTACTCACGCATGGTCTCGGTGGTGTTGCCGGGACGAAAGACCAACAACGAACACGAGGGGCCGGACGAGCGTCAAGCCACCACAGCGTCGCAGCAATTTCCGGGGGCGATACCAAATGCTGCTGACCATGGTGCGCTGACGCTCGACGGCCTCGGGGGGCGTCCCGATTTGCGGGTCGACCGAATGTCGCTCGCTGCAAAGGACCTCGCCGCATCGCTCGCGCCGAAATCGACGTCCCCTGTAAACGTTGATTCCAAACAATTTTCAAATGAACCGCTCCCCCGTCCTCTCAACAACCTCGAACTCAGCAACATTGATCTCGACCGCCTCATGAATGAAGCGATGCGTCGCCGACGGGCCAACGAACCGAGCAACAGTGATTCGCGCTTCTCGCCGATTGATTCGCCCGTCGCCAACAGCCTCGAAGCTTATTCTCAGTTAACGCCAATCTCGCTGAATGAACCCCTTTCTTCGGTCCCGCCAACCACGAACGATTCCGAGGCTTCGCCACCCCGTCGCTACCGTCTCGCCCCCTGACGACGCCTCCCTTCGTTGATTCGCATCAACCGGGACAGCGAGGGCATCTGTGGATCGGATCGGTCTGTTGATGCATCGCTGAACTGAATGAAGGCTCCGCCCTCGATCTCTGCAAAGGTCGAGCATCCGACGATGTCAGCGGAATGAATCGTTGATGAGCTTGATTCTCCTCTTCGCCCGGCCTTGCTGGCTGATCAGCTTGCCAAGTTTCACAGCCCGAGTGTTCCCGCAAGGCGGGTTGCAGTCCCCTGGGGAAGAATCTACGATCGTCCGGACAACGCAGACGCCAGGCTTTTTTTGTTGGAGGTCAACGATGTTCGGACTTTTTCGAGGACGTTTTGCTATCGGCATGGCGTTCATTTTGACGGCAAGCCCAGCTTTTGTTTTCGCTGAAGACTCGACTGCGACGAGTGAACCTGCCTCCCTCGCGGATAAACAGTTCCAAGAGGCGATGGCGGCGGCTGACGACCTCTTGAAGAAGAGTGTCGAGAAGGCAATTCGCGAGGCAACTGATTCGGGTGACTTCGATGCCTTGGCCGCTCTCGCCAAGCAGGGGAAGGGCTTCACCGAGAAGCGAGAGATTCCGACCGCCCCTGCCCTCAAGCCCGCTGTCGACGCCTGGCTCGCGAGTCGGGACAAGGCCATCGCAGCATTGATTGAAGTGTACGATGCGGAGATTCGCACACTCACCATGATGCGGAAGTTCACCGAAGCGACCACTTTGCAGAACCGCAAACAGTTGATTCAAAAGACTGGCAGTCTGCCTGATGCAACAACACCGATAGTTCCCAGCGATACGACATTCGATCGACCAAAAGAATTGGTTGAGCAGAATGCCGCATTGGCCCAACGTGTCGCAGAAGCCATGGCTGAAGTTCGTGAAGCCGTAAAACGAACGGAGGAGTCGGCGATCAGTCGTGGCGATCTGGACGGGGTGAAGTCGGCCCAAAATGCCTTGTCTCAACTTGAACAGAACAACTTTCCCCAATCACCCGACGCTGCTCTGAAGCGGATCATCGACAAGCATCAGAAGTTGATCGAAAAGGAATCGACGAAACGATCACGCGAGTATGATGCCGCAATTGCGCGCCTCGTCAAGGAGGAGCGGTTTGACGAAGCGAGTGAATTGACCGTCGAGGCGCTGACCGCCGACTTGGCGGCTCACTCCCGTTGGCGGGTCGTCTTTCGAGGCAATGACGCAGCCACTTGGAAATCGACGTCGTCGCTCTGGAACAACTTTGCCCGCCCCCTGGAAGACCTGCCACAGACAGTGAAATACCTCCGTCTTCGCCGTGTCGACACCAATGACTCAGTTATCATACCGATCACCGCAGCAGAGATCGGGAAGCGATTCGATCAAGGGGTCATCGGTTGGGGTGGTGATGCTCCCAAGTCGGCTGACGTGCATCACCTCGGAATCTTTCGCAAAGACGTACGTCCCAACGAGCGTGGCTACGTCATCATAGGCCGCGATGGTTTCACCGGCTACACCGGTTGGGGCCTCGGGCATAACCACAACGACGACAAAGGGATCGCCTTCGTCTGGAACGGCCGCGAGATCCCGGCCACTCTCATCGAAGTCGCTGTTACCTCCGACGATCTAGAGATTGCCGAAAGAAAGTCGCTTCTCACAAAGTAGCGGTTTCGCAACGATCGACATGCCCGGCAATGTGCGGCTTGCCACTATTGTGCCGATGAAACAATCTCTGGGTCAGTTCGGTCCGGTTTGTTTTTCGGGAAGAGGGCTTTACGATGGGAGTGTGTTGACGTCACGCGATATCCCTCTCATCCATTTCAGGAAGTGACCTGATGAATCGTTTTTGTTGCCTGTGGAATCTTTTCCTGTTTGCGATGTTGATCGTTGGTGCGGGAGTGTCCCGCGTTGATGCTGCCGAGGGCGCGGCGTCGCGGCCGAATGTGTTGTTGATTGTTGCGGATGATTTGGGGTGGAGTGATGTCGGGTGGCATGGAGGGTTCGGGAAGACCCCAGTGATGGATCGGCTGGTCAAAGAGGGGGTCGAACTTGATCAGCATTATGTGCAGCCGGTTTGTACGCCAACACGGGCAGCTCTGATGAGTGGTCGGTATCCGGGGCGATTTGGTTCGCAGGCTTTGAGTCCCAGTAATCTTCGGGCGATGCCCTTGGGGACGGTGACGCTCGCATCGGCTCTGAAATCGATGGGATATCGAACACACCTCTCCGGCAAGTGGCACCTTGGGGCGAGACCCGAATGGATTCCGAATGCGTATGGGTTCGACAGCAGCTACGGCACGCTGACCGGAGCGGCGGACCCTTGGACACATAAGTATCGTGCTGGAAACCCCTACGAAGACACGTGGCATCGTGATGGAAAACTGTTCAATGAAGAAGGAAACGCGACCGAGTTGATTGCCGCAGAGGCCCTCAAACAGATCAAGAAAAAACAGGGTCCGTGGTTCGTGTACGTCCCGTTTCATGCGGTGCATACTCCGGTCGACGCTCCCGAAGAATTCAAGAAGCTGTACGATGGCGTGAAGTTTCATGATGACCCGGCGAAACAGGACTCGCGACTCCGAATGGCGGCGATGGTCTCGCAGATTGATGCGAAGATCGGCCAGTTTGTCGCAGCTCTCGAAGAGACCGGCCAACGGGAGAACACGCTGATCATTTTCAGCAGCGACAATGGTGGCATCGAGTCGCTGAAGAATGCTTACGTCGGGACAGTCCCAGACTCGCCTCTCAACAGCGAGAACGATCCGCTGCGAGGCCAGAAGAACACGCTCTACGAAGGGGGAACGCGGGTCTGTGCGTTTGCCAACTGGCCCGGCACATTGAAACCTCACAAGAACGCCACGCCGATGCACTGCGTCGACTGGTTCCCGACGATTGCCGAACTGACCGGTTACGCTGCGACCACCGATCTCAACTGGGATGGCATCAGCCAATGGAAAGCGTTGTCGACCGGAACCGTCAACGAGACGCCACGCACGATTTACATCGCCAAGTCGGGAGAACGGAGTGTGCGTCGCGGGGGATGGAAACTGATCGTCAACAATAAGGGGAAGCAAGAACTGTTTCACATTGCTGATGATCCGTACGAGAAGAGAGACCTTGCCGACAGCGAGCCGGATAAATTGGCCGAGCTTCTGAAACTCCTCGAAGCCGAACATGCCAAAGATGTCCCCGGCATCCCCGCCGACCTGAAAGGTTTTCCCGGCTAGTTCGGGAGGCAACCACTCCCGGCATGCACTGTCGGGAGTTTACACGCCGAATCTTTGGTCGTATCTTGGCGAGAGAAGTTCGTTTCTATACCAAACTTCAGGCTCACCCCTGTTGACTCGTTTTCGAGGACTCCATCGTGCTGTTCCGTGAAATGATACGCTTAACCTGCCTGGTTGCTGGATTATTGTTTGTCGCTCCCACTTTCGGCGAGGAGGCGTTGCTCGTCGAGGCGGAGTCGTTCGACAGTCACGGCGGCTGGCAACTTGATACTCAGTTCATCCGGGAGATGGGGTCTCCCTATCTGCTGGCTCACGGTCTCGGCAAGCCTGTGGCCGATGCTGAGACGACAGTCAATTTCCCGTCGACAGGGACTTATCAGGTCTTTGTTCGGACGAAGGACTGGGTGGCTCGTTGGAAAGCAGAGGGACAGCCGGGACGGTTTCAACTCAGCGTCAACGGCAAGCCGCTCGCAACCACCTTCGGGACGACCGGAGCCGAATGGCACTGGCAGGAAGGAGGGACCGTCGAGATTACCGAAGCAGCAGCTGCAACTTCGGCCAATGCCGTTCCGAATGGGGACGGCGCAGGAGTGTCGGTGAAGTTGTCCCTGCACGATCTCACCGGTTTCGATGGTCGGGTCGATGCGGTCTACTTCGTCAAACGAATGGAGGGACAGAAGGTCACTCCGCCACCAAACGCTGGGGCGATTCTCCCGCAATGGCGTCGACAACTCTTGGGCTTGGGCGATGAACCGACCGTCAAAGAGGGTTACGATCTCGTGGTGATTGGTGGAGGCTATTCTGGTTTGGGGGCTGCGATTTCGGCGGCTCGCGCGGGGTGCAAAGTCGCGTTGATTCAGGATCGCGGAGTACTCGGGGGGAACGGTTCCAGCGAAGTCCGCGTTTGGGCCATGGGGAACATTCGTCGCGGCAAGTACCCGCGAATCGGCGAGATCATCGAAGAAATCTCAGATCACGCGAAGAAGTCGCCCGGGACCTATGAAGAGTTCGAGGATGCGAAGAAAGAAGCGATCGTGCGGGCCGAAAAGAATATCGACCTGTTTCTTCATCATCACGCATATCAAGTCGACGTCGATCCGCCGTTGACGCCGGAGTTGGTGAAGGAAGCTGAGACAACATCTCCGAAAAACAATGGCGTGCGTCGGGTGACTGCGGTTTACGCCTTCGATACCCGAACCAGTGAAACTAAGAAGTTTGTCGGCAAACTCTTCTGCGATGCGACCGGCCATGGGACGATTGGTGCCCTCGCTGTCGCCGAATGGGATATGACTCCCAAGGGCCGAATGGGGATGAGCAACATGTGGGCGTGGGACGAAGGGGAGCAACCCGTGACCTTTCCGCCAACTCCGTGGGCTCTCGATTTGACGATGCAAGACTTCCCCTATCCTCGCGATCATCATGGACAGTGGTTCTGGGAAAGCGGTTACGACAAAGACCCGCTGGGAGATGCGGAAGGGGTCCGAGACTGGAACTTTCGCGCGGTGTATGGGGCCTTCAATGCGATGAAGAATCGCGATGGGGCAGACAAGCACAAGACGGCATTTCTTACATGGGTCGCGTACATCGGCGGTCCGCGCGAGAGTCGTCGTCTCCTCGGCGACGTCTTGCTGACTCAGGAAGATATCGTCTCGAAAAAGGACTTTCCCGATGGCTGCGTGCCGAGCACTTGGTCGATCGATCTGCACTATCCGAAGAAACAGTATGCCGAAAAATTTCCCGACAATCCGTTCATCTCGATTGCCGAGCACGGGGCCGGCGTCGATCGAAACTATGGCTATCCTGTCCCCTACCGCTGCTTCTATAGCCGGAACATCGAGAACCTGTTCATGGCGGGCCGTTGCATCAGTGTGACGCACGAGGCTCTCGGGACGACGCGTGTGATGAAAACTTGCGGCATGATGGGGGAAGTGGTTGGCAAGGCGGCAAGCGTCTGCGTTTCGCACGACTGTTTGCCACGCGATGTCTACGATCGCTATTGGAGCGAACTGGACGAACTCCTGAAGCTTCCTGGCAAGGCTTATCGTGCGAGTGTTAGCGATAGCTTTACCATCCCGGCCGATGCCCTGCCGGAAGCAGGGCCACAGGGAGCACCGACCGGATTAGACCCAAAGAAGCTGGAAGGATTGGTCCTTGATGACACCGCTGCCAAGACCTCCGCCGGTTGGACTTCCGGAACGGGGCTCAAAGGGTACGTTGGCCACAGCTATCTGTATGCGACTCAAGGTTCTAACGCGACATGCACATGGAAAGTCGAAGCCCCCGCAGCCGGTGAGTTTGACGTTCGCGTCGCATATCTTCCTCACGAGAACCGTGGTTCGAAGGTTCGCGTTACGGTGAAGACTGGCGGAAAGGAGCAGGAAACATTCCTCGACATGCGAAAACAGGCCACTCTACCGAACGACTTCGCCTCTGTCGGCAAGGTTCGTGTTGGCAAAGGTGACATCATCGAAGTAACGATCCACGCCAAAGATTGCGGCGGCAACGCTCACGCCGACGCAGTTCAAGTCGTGCCAGTGAATTAACAGGTGCGGAAGTGATTGACATCGGGTTACTTCATCCGGCGGCGGGCGCGGTTTTTGGCGGCGGAGAAGATGTCGGTGGCTGCCGGGGCGTCGGGAGGGATCGGAGGTGACGGAGGTTGATTTGCGGAATCGCTTCCCTTGGGAGGGGTGTCCACAATTTCGATCCAGGGTGAGTTGCTGGTGGACGGCTCGGCGGCGGGAGCTGTGGTTCCGACCGGAGTCTTTCCGGACGACTGTTTTTGCGATTTTCGCGAGTTGCGGGTCGAGAGACGCTTCGCCCAATGGGAGGGGCGGACTTGTTGAGGGATCATGGTGTCTGTGACGTCGGCCAGTTGACTCCATAACGAGAGGCGTCGGCCGGCAATCTCCAACAGCAGGATGCCGATGACAGCGCCACAGAGCCAAGGAAGCATGGAGGTCGTGCGGGCGGATGTGGGGGGATCGCCCAAGATGTCGACAACATCAAGTCGACTGACGCCACCGCTCATCTCGGCGAGTTCCATCAAGACCTCTCCACCGAGGGGTTGGCCTTCTCTCGGGGCGAATTCGGGGGAGTAAGGGAGCGTGACCGCGGGGCCTCGTGTCATCAACAGGCGACCATCGTCCGATTTCTCCGGGCCAGAGAGCATCGTGAGGTAGGTGCCGGTCTGGTCAAGGGTGAAGCGGGCTTCGAGTGTGTCGGGGCTGGTCCAGGTCAGTTCTGGAACAAATCTTTCCCCCTTGCCTGCACCGGGAGGGATAACGAAGACGTCGGGTGCCAGTCCGAAGCCTCGATCGGCCCGCTGTGGGTCAAGTTCGACGGTCAACAAGGCATCCTTGCCGACACGTTGGAGGTCAGGAAGACCTTCAGGGGCCTGTTGAGTCCCCATTAACCAGCAGGCGTGCGTTGCGAGAAGTCGTCGTAGTTGTCCCAGCGCCCGAAGGCTCCGGAGAATTGCCCATCGACCTCAACCAGAAAGAGCTGCCACCCGGCCTAGGCCGCGATACCAGAACGCCGACAGCGGAGCATCGAACTCATCCGTCGTCTTGACGGCTGCACCCGTCCGCCGAGAAGCTTGAGGTAGCTCAGGTTAAAACCATCGACGTTGGAAACCGTCGACGGCTAACTCAGGAGATTCCCCATCAACCTCGCGTTGAGGAGCATTGCTCCTCCGATGCCATCAGGTTGTGTCTTCTCGTCCTTTTCGACGAAGTTACTACGAACGACGCTCATCGTATCGGCACTGAAGAGCTTGGGGAGGCTCTTGGCATCTTCGGTGAACATGCAATTTCCATCGCCGAGTTTGGCGATGTCTTGCAGCAGCTTTGCGTCTGGGTCGTGCAGTGTCCCGAGGCCAATCACACTGACCGTGATCCCGGCCTTACGATATTTCGCAATCAATGTTGCGTAAGCCCCCGGCTCTTCGCTGTCTTGGGCGTCTGAGAACAGAATGATGTGCTTGGTTGCCTGGACTGCCTTAGCGAGTTCTGTTCCTGCAGCGACGAGAGCGTTGTAGACGTAGATGCCCCCACCCTCGCTCCGGATTCCTCTGATCTTCTTGGCGATCGCCTCGGGGTTCGTCACGTCGGTGAGTGGCTGAATGATGTGGGCGTCACTGTCGACCGCGATGACGGCGATGCTGTCGCCGGGGGTCAACATCTTGACAACTTCTGCCGTGCCGAGATTGGCGAGGTCCATCTTTTGCATCCCGCCGGGGACAGTCATCGACATCGAACCGGAGCGATCGAGGGCGACGGCAATGGCGATGTTGGTCTTGCGATGTTCTTCCCGCATCTCCATCGAAACAGGCAACACCTCATCAAGCGGACTTCTGAAGTACCCTCCGACTCCGAAACTTCGTTTGCCACCGGTCAACAGAAAGCCCCCCCCCATGTCTTCGACAAACTGGGCCAGAACCTCCATCTTGGTGAGCCCGAGTTCCTGAGCGGGAACGTTCTCGACGATGACAGCCGCATAACTGTCAAGAGACTCCCGCGTCAGAGGATGTTCACTCGCCCGCACCACATCGACCGGAAGCTTCGCTGCCAGCAGTTCCCTGACGAGATTGCCACTCTGACCATCGGAATTCAAGACCAACAGACGGCTCTCACCACTCACGCGGACGACTCCGGCACTGGAGTTGTTCTCGGGCAACGGATCCTCTTCGACCGTGAGTTCGGCCCGATACTCGGCGAGACCGACGCGATCAATGATGTCTCGAAAAGGGAAGGTTGCCGTTCCCGGGAGTAAATCGACCTCGCGGCTGGCCACCTGTTGCCCATCCCGAAGTAGCGTCAGTGTCCCTGTCGTCTGCTTGTTTGAATAGACTTCGACACTTAACTGTAACGGTTCCCGTGGCTCGACCTCTTCGGGCAAGATGAGATCACGAACGGCGACATCTCCCACGCGAGGACGTTCAAACAATCGGTAGTCGATCGGGACCCCCATCTCCCGCGCACGACGGGCCGCAAATGTCGGAGGAGCACCATTCGACTCACCATCTGAAAGGACCAGGATACGGGCCGGTCGATTTCGGTCGACTCGATCAAGGGCCGTTAACAGTGCATCGTTCAAATCACTGCCATCGGGGGCGATGACCTGTCCGAACTCTCCTAAGCTGACCTTATCGGAAAGCTCGTGCTCGACTCGGGACTCTGTGCCGAAGGTGACGACCGAAACGCGATCACCTGACTTCCGATTGGTTCCGATGTTGGCAATCAGTTCCTTGAGGTTGGCCTCGGCGGGCATTGATCGGGAGCGGTCGACCACGATGACGACGTCGATCCCTGTGCCGCCAAGGTTCCACTCTGGACCAGTCAGCGCGAAGAGCAACAACAGCGCGACCGCCATCCGGAGGGCACCAGTCATTCCCGCTTCAGCGAGCCAAGGTTTTAGAAACATCGCGAGGGGAAAGATCAGCCAGAGGTGAGACCAGAACGGGGGCATCCACCACCAATGGGATGCCCCCCAGGCAAGAGCCGGAACGAGCCACTTCCAATCGGGAGCAAACGTCCCCCATCGCCAACAGAGAAACGTCAACGGAACGATCAGCAGTAGGAATTCAGGAAACTGCATCTGGATCATCGCGACACTCCG